>CAYXMM010000004.1:0-298992 GCA_964465945.1 uncultured Hyphomicrobiales bacterium | reverse complement strand
GGATTTTTTCATACAAAAGATAGTTGGAAAAGTTGGGATACTATAGATAATTGGGATAATAAAGAAAATGGCTATACTCTACATAGAATTGATAAGCCATTTTATCACGATGAAAAATTACTTTTTAGATATACTGAATATATAAATTCTGATGATGTTAGAGATATAGTATTGTATAACAACTTGGGTATTTTGGAATTAAATAAGAAAAAATTCAGTAAATATATGGAAATCCCTAATAAGACTCTAAGTCCAAACTATTCAAAAAATAAAAATAATTATTTGCAACTTTATTCTTATTCTCCAAATGGAAAATCAACTTCTTATGATGGAATAATTAAATACGATTTTAAAACTCAAAAATGGAGAAGAGTTTTAGAATTATATTATGTTCCTAAACCTTGGGGTTTCCAAGACATTGCCTTTAAAAATGATTCGGTTGGAATTGCTGTTGGTCAATTTGGAAAAATCTGTTATACTTATGATGCTGGTGAATCTTGGTATTATGAAAATGAGTTTCCAACTGAAATACTTGGTAAACCTAGCTCAATGTTAGTTAAATATGCAGGTGATTACCCCATTATTGCAAATAATGCTGGTATTGGAAATAAATATTTGATAAGATTAAAAGAAGACAACCTCGCTCCTAAGCCACAAGATACATTAGTTATAAGTGGATATGTTATGGAGGGTGAAAAGCCACAAGCAGAAATACCAGTTGAACTTGACAATAGATATACAATGACTGATAGTAATGGTTATTATCAATTTATTCATATTCGCCCTGACAAAGAATATAAGTTAAGAGTGTATAATAAATACTATTCATATACTCCATATCTCTATAGTCCTGATACACTTACAATATCAACCTCAAAAGATACTACAATAAACTTTCAAGCAACCGATAAACGAATATTCCATAATATTTCTGGAAATGTTTATCTCGGCACAGATGGATTGCCAAATATACCAATCCAAACTATAAAAGAAATAGCATATCACGAAAGAGTTTTTGATACTGTGGTTACAAACGAAGAAGGTTTCTACCACTTTGATAATATAGAAGATGGTTTTAAATACACATATATACCATTATCAAATGAATATACTTTTGAGCCGCCACAATATAGTTATGCAACTTCCGGCGACAGAACAGGTTATTACTTTATCGCCAGCCCCATAACCAGCGTAGAAGTCCCTCAAAACTTTCAAGTGCGGGATAATGTGCTATATAGTGAGGAGATTGCGGGTTTGGAATACTATGTTTATTCGTTGAGTGGCATTACATTGAAAAGCGGTGCATTGCCTAAGGAATTAGATTTGAATATTTTCGCTTCTGGAACTTATATTTTAAATGTAAGAAAAGGTGAAGAAGTAATTTACACATACAAATTTCAGGTGGTGAAGTGAGGGAAAATTATAAAAAGGGCAAGAAATTGCCCTTTTTATTTATAAATTGCTTAATTCAGTAAAATCACCTATAAACTTTCCTGCATAACAGCCGACAATTAGTTTAGATTGATAAAACATTACAAAAATTCATGGAGGAATTATGTTAGAATATCTAAATAATAGAGCAGTCGGAAGTAAAAGAGAAGAACTCGATACTCTGAAAATTGAAGCATTAGAAAACCGGCTTAACAGATCAAAAGCATCAATTATCAAATTAAAAACCGCTCTCTCAACTATTCGCAACAATGACAAACTTAAAAAACGATTTGAGGACAGAATAGTAGAAGAAAGTGAAATCGCCTTAGAAGTATTAACTCAACTAAAAGTTTTCAGAAAACAAATAAGCGAAAGAAGAGCGAGTTAAAATTACTATAAATAATGTATTTTATTTATTGACTTCAATATAAAAACAAAAAAGGGGACTGACAGTCCCCTTTAATTTTGATCGCTTAGCCGATTACTTGCTAATTTTCAAAGGACTAATAACATTATTAGCACCATTTTCAATCACAACAAAGTAATTTCCACTTGATAAGCCTGTTACATTTAATTCTGTATTATGATAACCAGCATTTAAGTAATTTAAGTTTGAACTTAAAACTAAGTTACCTTTAACGTCAATTACTTTTATTGTAGTTTCACCACTATTAACAAGATTAAAATTCACTCTAACTTTATCATTTGTTGAAGGATTAGGGAATAATTCCACATTTTTAATAAATTTAGAATCAACACTTGTAAAATCTAAAGTATTAAAAGACCAAGTTTCTGACCAAGGACCATCGCCAACTTCATTAAATCCTCTAACTCTCCAATAGTATTTTGTTGTATGATTTAAGCTAAAGCTTGTATATTCATTAACAAATACTGCTTTTGTATCAACAACAACTGAACCATCGGCAAAATTATCTGTAGTTGAAATTTGAACTTGATATGCACCATCAACGCTTGTTGTGTTTTCAACTTCAAACCATTGGAATTTAGCTTTTTTATGATTAACTTCAGTAGCATTATTTGCTGGTAACTCAAGAGTTGGAGTAGCAGTTATTGTTGGAGCAATAGTTCTAAATTTCCATGGCTCTGTCCATGATGAAACTCCTGCACTATTTACTGACCTAACTCTCCAAAAATAAATTTTATAATTTTCTAAATCAGAAACAATTAAAGTAGTATCAGTTACATTAGCATTAGTAATTGCTATATCAGTAAAGTTCTCATCTTTTGAAACTTGCACTTCGTAATGATCTGCTTTGTCAGATTTAGTCCATTTTAACATTTCACTTACTGGAACTTTTTCTACAAGATTTTTAGGCGAAATTAGTAAAGGTCTAATACTTGGTTCAACTCCAGTAGTAAATGACCTTACAACTGAGTAAGGGGCTTTACTAATACCAGTATTCACTCTAACTCTCCAATAATATTTTGTTGTTGGTTTTAAGCCAGAAATCAATATTAAGCTTGTATCAATAGCAATTCTACCTTTTTCGATTACATCAAAGTTTGGAGAAGTAGATACTTCTAAATCATAATTAACAGCATATTTAACATCGCTCCAATCGAATAATATCTCAAGTTGAGTTGCTGTTGCATTGTCTGCTGGATAAACTAAATTTGATGTTCCTGTCATCGTTGTAAACTTATACGTTGGAGACCAATTAGACAAACAAGGAGTAAAAGTTGAAGAAACTCTCCAATAATAATTTTGTCCATAATTTTTCAAAGTTATATCAAGTTTAGGAACTGTCAAATTCAATGTATCTAAAACAATAGTCTCTTGTGCAAAATTTGGGTCTGTAGCGATTTGCAAATTATAATTTGAAATAGCATTTTGAGATTCCCATATTAAATTTGTAGTTATATAAGTTTCTGTTGAATCATTAACTGGTAAAAGCAATTTAGGTGAGAATAAACCACTTTTGAATTCTCTTGTTGGAGACCAATTTCCATTATTCGTAGCATCTTCCGCTCTCACTCTCCAGTAAAATGTTTTTAATGAAGCAGGTAAATCCATTGTATATGTATTACTTTCTAAGTTTGCAATATCATATTGAACTGGCAATGGAAAACCAGCTGTTTCAGATACTTGTAATCTATATTTTGTAATTGTACTTGTTTCCTCCCAAGTCAAATTTGCCCCATTTACAGGAATACAGTTTGCATCATTTTCAGGAGAAGTAAGCACCACATCTTGATAGCGAGTTTTAAATGTAAACGTATTAGACCATTCAGAGAAACAACTAAAGTTTTGAGCCGTCGCTGAAACTCTCCAATAATAAGATTTATTGTATGTAGTTGGTAAAGTTATTATAGTTGAACTTTGGTCAGTATCATAAGCAGAAAAAACAATATTATTAAAGTCAGAATCCTCTGCTACTTGCACTGTGTAAGAACTTGAACCAGCTTGACCAGTCCATGATAAGTTCACAGAAAAATCAACACCTATCGAGTTATTTACTGGACTATCTAATGTTGGTTTTTGTAATACAGACTGGAAAGAACTTGAATTAGACCATTCCGACGTACAAGAAATCGTTCCAGAAGTATAATTAGCTCTAACTCTCCAATAATAATCAGTTAAACTTTGTGATAAAGTTGAGCTATATGTGCTTGATGTTAAATTATTAACATTAATCTCTGCACCAGCAAAAGATTGGTTAGTTGATGCTTGAATCTGATATGATGTAGCACCTTGCATTGGATCCCATTCAAAAGTAATTGGACTATTAACACAACTTTGACCTAAAGTAGGAAATATCGTAGTTGTTCCTGCTTTCTTAGTTGTAAATTCAAATTCATCGCTCATTCCAAATGTACCTGAGTAATTAGCTCTAACTTTCCAATAATAAACTACATCATTTGTTGGTAAAGTTGCTGCAAAACTTGTTGTTGTTAAACCAGTTTTATTCACAACTGGATTACTATAATCACCTGAAACCAAAGTAACCATCAAGTCATAAGTAACTACACTTGGCTTTAATTCCCATTCAAAATTAATATCTTTTGATAAGCAATCTGCATTATCGACTGGGTTTACTAAGTTAGGTCCAAGACCTTGAGAATATACCTTTGTACTTACAAACATAAAGCTCATAATTGCAAATAAGAGAATTTGTTTTCTCATCTTTTATCCTTAAAATTATTATAAATATTTTTCCAAAATTAATAAGATTTAATTTAATATTTTCATTTTTAACAAATTATGTTTAAAACATTTTCATAATTAACAACTTAAATTTAATAATGTTACATAAAACAAATTATAATCTTTGTCAATTTTAACTTAAATTACTTATTTTTGAAGTTTTATAATTAATAATTAGTAATGGAAAAAGTTGTAATTATTACTGGCGCAACTTCTGGAATTGGTCAGAACGCTGCAATTAAATTCGCTACAAATGGCTGGAAAGTTATCGCTACTGGTAGAAGGAATGATAGACTAATTGAATTAAAATCATATATTAAAGAAAAATTTAATTCTGATATAGACATTTTTAATTTTGATGTAAGAGACAAAAGTCAAGTCGAAGAAAACTGCAATGAAATATTATCTAAATTTAAAAAAATAGATTTACTTATTAACAATGCAGGATTGTCATTGGGTTTAGATAATTTTGAAGATGCAGATATTGACGACTGGGAAAATATGATAGACACCAATTTGAAAGGTCTCCTTTATATTTCAAAAATAATTTCTAATAATATGAAATCACATAACAACGGACATATCATAAATATTGGCTCTATTGCTGGTTATAATGTTTACCCAAGAGGTCATGTTTATTGTGCAAGTAAATTTGCAGTAAGAGCAATAAGCGAGGGAATGAGAGAAGATTTAGCACAATACAATATCAAAGTATCTTCACTAAACCCTGGTATGGTTGAAACCGAATTTTCTATTGTTAGGTTTAAAGGTAATGAAGAAAAAGCAAAACAAGTTTATAATGGTTTTAAGCCTCTTTCAAGTGATGATATTGCTAATACATTACTATATATGGCTGAAGCACCAGAACACGTTAATTTATCTGAAGTAATAATATTACCCAAAGCACAAGCTAATGCTTATTTTACACACAAAGTTTTTTAAAGGAAAATATGATTAATTTCTTTGATATGAATTTTAAACGAGCCATTGTTCATACTATTATTCCAAAAGATGCTGGAACAGAATCTGCTCTATCTGTTGAATCTAATGAAATCATAAACTTAGATGAAACAGTAACTTATACTATAACTGAAAGATTAGCAAAGGGTATAGAGAAGAAAACTAAAACATTTGATCTATCAATTGAAGCATTTCATTCGACTTCATTCTTCCAATTTGCAACAAATTTGATAGATTCTGATGATATTTCATTTATTGATAATTCAAAAAGAATTGCTAACCTACTCGCAAATGCCCAAACTTCTGCTCGTCATTCAGGTGGATATTTGATCGTAGTTGAAGCCACTAAAGGCAATTCAGAAAAAAAAGTTATATTAGTTATCAAAGCCGAATTGCAAGAAGCCTTACTATTCTATGAAAACGATATTAAGTTAATTCAAAATGTATTTCTTTCACCAGCACAAAAAATGTTTAAATTTGGACTCATTTACCAACGTGAACCCCACGAAATAGAAGAATTACCGCATTTTCTAAGCGAGCCAAACATTGAATGGGGTTGTATGATTTATGACGAACAATTCCGTGCCGAATCTAAACCCGCAGAGTATTTTTATAAAGATTTCCTTGGATTTACAACTATAAATAATGCTCCAATTCAAACTAAGAACTTCTTCAAAAAAACAGAAGAGTTTGTCAAAAATTATTATGATTCTTATGAAACGAAAAATGAAATTTTAAATAAACTATCTGATAAATTAGTTGACGAAGACTTAAAATACATTAACCCAAAAGAACTTTCAGAAGATTTATTTTCTAAAAGTGAGTTAAGAGAGCAATATCACAATGAAGTAGCAGAGATTCTGCCATTCAACATCTCAAAAGATAATTTATTAATTCGCTCAAACTTAAATGTTAAGAAAATTAGTTTCCCAAATAACATCAAATTAAGTGGTCCTGCTGATTTTATGGACGTTTATGTTGAAGTTATTAACTCAAAAGAAGAACTTGAAAAACTATCAACAGACCAATCAACTTATACAATCATTAAAGTTTTCGGAAAGCCATATTCAAAAGAATAAGTAATTTTTATTAATCTTAGCCGTCTACACTTAACTAAGATAGAACACATAAGGAAAATTATGCTTAAAACAGGGGATAAATGTCCTAAAATTAAAGGGCTTATCGCTGAAAATAGTTTTATAACTAACTCAGACCTTAAAGGTCAAGATTTTATATTATACTTCTACCCAAAAGATAACACATCCGGTTGTACTAAAGAAGCATGTGAATTTAATGAAAATATTTCAGTGTTTAACTCTTTAAATATTAAAGTGATAGGTGTATCACCTGATTCATTAAAATCCCATACAAATTTTAAAGAAAAATATAATTTAAACTTTGATTTAATTTCTGACCCAGAGAACGAAATATCAAAATCATTTTTTGCTTACGGGGAAAAATCAATGTATGGCAGAAAATATATGGGAATTATAAGAAGCACTTTTTTAATTGATAAAAAAGGAATTATAAGAGAAGTTTGGTATAAAGTCAAAGTAAATGGACACGTTGATAACGTAAAAAAAGCAATCAATGAATTAAATATTAAAAATTAACAAAAAAGTAAAAAAATTAAAATGAAAAAAAATTCAATTATATATGTTTTTGACCCTTACTGCACTTGGTGCTATGCAATGAGTGATGTTGTAAGCAAAGTAACTGCAGAATATTCAGATAAATTAGATTTTATTGCAATGACAGGTGGAATGGTATTAGATGATAGTGTTGGTTCAATTAACGATAATTTTTCTTTTTTAAAAACTGAAGTAGATAAAGTCGCCGCATATACTGGTTGCCAGTTTGGACCGCTTTTTAGAAAAAATATATTAGAAAATGGAGAGTATGTTATTAATTCCTTTGAGCCGTCTCTTGCTATTAGAGTTTTCAAGTCATTAGATGAAAGCAATCAAACCCTTGATTTTATTCACAAACTCCAAGAAGCATTCTATTTCGATGGTCTTGATATTAAAAACATTAATGTAATACTTGACATTGTTAATATATTCAATGTAGATACATTAGAATTTCGACAAAGATTTGAAGATGAAACATATCATAATCTAACAAGATTAGAATTTGATAATGTAAAGAGTTGGGGGATAAATGGTTATCCAACATTACTTTATAAAAAAGATGAACAATTATATTTAGTTGCCTCTGGTTATCAATTTTTAATTGATCTAAAGAATATTATGAATCAAATAGTGGCTCAAAATTAACTTTGAGCCCTCTCTAAGCCATTTAATATGACTTTTTCATCAATCATAATATCAAACCCAGATTGAGGAACAGAATTGTCGTTTGAAAGCCATAATTTATGAGCTAGTTCAAATACTTCTTTTGCTTCAGATTTTCGGTTCAATTCTAAAAGCGCATATCCCTTTAAATTAAGCCCATATATTTGTTTAGGGGCCTTACTTAAAGATTCCTCAGCCCAGTATAAAGCATCTTTATATTTTCTTTGATTTCCTGAATATTGAGATAAAGTAGAACTCGCAGAAGCATACACCGAATCTGACAAATTTCCACACTTAATTGACATTTCAATAGCATCTTGTGATTCCTTCATTAATTGGAGTCGCCCCAATGTCTGACCTAATTGATACCAAGCATAGCCATTTAACGGCTCTTCCTGAACATGTCTTAACAAAAGAGTATAATTACGTTTAAGTTTCTTTTGCATCAACTCTTCAGGAATATCATAACCTTTATGAATTATTTTAATATCACTTTTTACCATACCAAGCCCATTTTCCATTAAACTCGGAGTTATTTGCTCATGAACTCTACCTTTAAAATATACCTTCGGATAACCTAAATTCCTAAACAATCTTGGATAGCCACCACGATGATGTTCAGTCGAACCACTTGAAGTTCTATGATCACTTTCAATAGTAAGAATTATTCCACCCAAGTTTTCATCAGCAATAATCAAATCATTTTTAAGCTTAACTACATCTAAATTATCTCTATAAATCCTTTCATCAGCATCTAAATATAAAATCCATTGCCCAGTAGAGTATTTAAGTGCCTCATTCCTTGCGATTGCAAAATCATCAACCCAAGCAAAATCATATACTTTTGCTCCATATTTAAAAGCAATTTCTTTCGTCTTATCGACTGACCCTGTATCAACAATCACAATTTCATCGACAATTCCTTCAACAGATTTCAAGCAATCCTCAAGCATATCTTCTTCATTCTTCACAATCATCGATAAAGTAATTAATGGTTTATCAATAATTTGTTTTTCTACTTCATCTTTCTTCACATTCTTAGAAAGTTTTGACTTTAATGCCGAAACAGAACTAACAATTTTTGACTTAGAATTACTTTTATGAAACTCTAATGATTGCTTCAAGATCTCATCATTCGGATATTTTTCTATTGCTAACTCTAAATACTTCAATTTATTATCAAAATCATTTAATTTATGAAATACATCAATAAGCCCAAATAAACAATTCTTATCATTATTTTCAATTTTATATCCAGATTCAAAATTTTCTAAAGCACTACTCATATCTTTCAAATTCAAGTCTGCTCTCCCAAGCCGATAATATACTTGTTGTAAAGGTAGGTGATAATCACCAATTACTTTTGATAAATTATTTGGGTGCTGAATATTATATAAAAGCAATGTATAAAATTGCTTACTTTCGTAATGTTTTTTTAATTCAAAACATATATCACCCAAAATATAATAAGCAAATGCTTGATTTGGATTAATTTCGACTGATTTATTCAACAAACTAATTGCCTTTTCAAAATCTTTTAATTGATAAAGCAAAACAGAATAATAGTTTAAACAAGAAGGATAGACCACTCCGTCACTAGGGCAATTTTCTAAAGCTAACTCAAAATACTCTTTTGCTTTTTCATTATTTTTCATTGCTAAATAAGTCTTAGCTAAATTAAATAAGTTATAACCATCATTAGGGATAAGAGCAATATGTTTTTCTAATAATTTAAGATTTCTTTCTTGTTTTGTCTTCATTTTTGATTCATCTAAATCATACCCTCTATGAGTAATATAAATATCAGAATTGCCGACCCTCACTCCCTTTTGCAAAATTGAATAAAGTATCTGCTCATGAATTATTCCTTCAAATTTAAAATCATTATCATTTTTAAACAATCTTAATAATTGCGTGGCATATTTAAACTCAGTATCATTTTTATGTGTATAAGAATCTAAATTTACTAACCAAGCTCCAAAACTGCTATCTTGATTACTCAAAAACTCTTTTAACATCTCACCATTCTCTAATTTCTCATCTGCATCAATAATAAGTATAAATTCAGAACTTGCTTTTGATATTGAATAGTTCCTTGCAGCAGAAAAGTCATCAACCCATTCAAAATTAAAAATTTTATTTGTATATTTTTTCGCAATTTCAATAGTATTATCACTACTCCCAGTATCCACTACTACAATTTCATCAACAAATCCTGTAAGTGACCTAAGACAAATATCCAAGTTCTCACATTCATTTTTAACAATTAAACAGGCACTAATTGAAGCCATTTTTACACATTTAATAAAATTTAACAATAATTATAAGCAAAAAGCGTGCTATATCAGAATTAATTTCTCAAATTAACAAAATTTCGTTAATTTTAAATTCGTTTATTTTCAAAAAAAGGTTTTTATGCTAAAGTTAATCGCTATTGTTGCATTATTAATATCAATATCACATTCAAAAGACAATCTAAAAACATTAGAAGAAGCATCGAAAGAATTAAAAATTCAACAGGTTTACGACGTCGATAAAGGTATGCCATTGTACGAAGGCAACTATTTAGAATATTCATACAAAATGCATGAATACATAAATAAAGCAAATGATCAATATCCAGGACATAAATTACCAGGTGTAAAACAATTCCTTAGAAATGATTACTTTATGCAATCAAGAATATCTGATGGCGAATATAAACCAGATTATGAAAAAGCATTTGAAGATTATTATAAATTAAAAAATAAAACTAAAGACACTCCAGAATTTCAAGCCGAAAATACTTGGTCTTTTATAGGTCCAGCTGTAAGACCTGTTACGAGGTCAAATCAGGAATCTGATAGAGGAACAGGAAGAATTAATGTTTTACGTGTCGCTCCAAATAATTCAAGTATTTTATGGGTGGGTGCTGCTGGAGGTGGAGTATGGAAATCAACTAATAAAGGTCAAACATGGAAATCTTTTGACATTACAGGATTTGCTTCACTTGGAATTTCTGATATTGCTATTTCAAAATCAAATTCAAATGTAGTATACGCTGCAACAGGTGATAAAAACACAGGAGGTAATGGTTCAGGTGGATTATACAGTTTTTTTACTATCGGTATATTGAAAACTACAGATGGCGGTAATAATTGGAGTAAAACAAATTTCCTTCAAGGTATTGCTCCTGCAAATGGAATGGTTATTTACAAAATACTAGTTCATCCTTCTGACCAAAACAAACTGTATGTTTCAACAACAAGTGGATTATTCACAAGCGAAGATGGTGGAAATACATGGACTACTCTTGATAATACAAGAGGATATGGCGATATGGAATTTAACCCAAGTAATCCTGAATTAATCTATTGTGTTAGAATAGATTCTTATGCTTCAAAAACAATTAGAACTTATAGCACATCAAATAGCAACTTTATAAGCGAGAAAAGCTATACAAGTGCAAGTAGAGCAGAAATTGCAGTAACTCCAAATAGCCCTGATAATGTATATTGTTTAATGGCTCATACTGGCAACTACTTCCGTTCATTAGAAAAAAGTACAAATAGAGGTGGATCTTGGACTACTGTTAAATCAATTAATGATGGTATAAACTATCTTGGATTTGCAAACGGAACAGGTCAAGATCTTCAATTAGGGCAAGGTTGGTATGATTTATCTTTAGCAGTAAATCCAAAAAATGCTAATGAAATATATATTGGAGGTGTAAATATTTGGAAATCAGTAAGTGCTGGGTCTCAATTTAATATAGCTACTTATTGGCAGAAAATTCAAGAGATTCCATTCGTCCATGCAGACCAACATTATTTCACTTATGATGATAATGGAACATTTTATTCTTGTAATGACGGAGGAGTTAGATATACTACAAATGGAGGAACAAGCTGGGTTGATATTAGCAATGGATTAGAAGTAACTCAGTTCTATAGATTCGGTCAATCAATGCAAAATCCTAATTTATTAATAGGAGGCGCTCAAGATAATTCCACTTTCGTTCTTGACAATGGCACCTGGTATGCAGCTTTAGGTGGCGATGGATTCCATTGCACAGTTGACCCAAAAAATGACCAATATGTATATGGTTCCAACAACGTTGGTGGTAGTGGTGGATTGATTTCTATGTCTTCAAATGGTGGTGTATCATTCTCTGCTATATTTGGACCAGGTCAATTTGGCTCAGGTGAAAACGCCTTTTGGGTTACCCCTTTTGAACTTGACCCTAACAACCCCCAATATTTATATGCTGGCTATGAAAATATATGGGTATCTGATAATAGAGGTGTTGGGAGTTCCTGGTCTAAACTAACAAATATTACCTCCGGCTCTGTGATTAGATACATTGCAGTATCTCCACATAATAACAACAAACTATATTGTTCAATTGGACAGACTTTATTAGAAGTAAATAAAACTAATGGTCAATATAAAGTAATTTATACTGGTCCATCTTCATCTACACCTATAAATTCTATTTTTGTTGATATTTTACAACAAGATGTTGTGTATGTAACTCTCGGAGGTTTTTCTGGAACTAATAAAGTAATAAAAATAACCAACGGACAAGCATCAAATATAACTTATAATCTACCTAATTTATCTTGTAATGCTTTAATTCAACAACCAATCACTGGTGATTACTATGTTGGTATGGACGCTGGAGTTTATAAAATGTCTAAAAATGGTAATAGCTGGTCCTTATTTGATAAAGGGCTTCCCACAACTGTAATTTCTGAACTTGAAATCCAAAAATCAACTGGTAAACTAAGAGCCGCTACCCATGGAAGGGGTATTTGGGAAGTTGAATTGCTTGATTGCCAATTAGCTGCTCCGACTGTTTCAGCTTCCGACGATTTAGAACTTTGCGAAGGCGAAAATGTTGTGCTTACACTACAAGGTAATTACACTAACTTTGAATGGTCAACAGGTGCAAAAACTAAATCTATAACAGTTTCACAAGCTGGCAAATACTACGTTACTATTTATGATAGCAAAGGTTGTTTCGCTCAATCAAACGAATTTGAAGTAAAAGTTTCGCCGAAAGTCGATGTAGTAATTAAAGTTCCAAATGATAAATTTGTTTATTGCAAAGGCGAAAAAGTAAGATTAATTATTCCATTAACTATTGGTTCTGGAACTTATTTATGGTCTAATGGCGAAACGACAAGAAATGTTGATATAACTGAAAGTGGCGACTATTGGGTAGATTATACTAAAATAGGAACTAATTGCACTTATAGGTCAGAAAAAGTTACTCTTAGTTTCAGAGATGCTCCAAGCAAACCATCAATCGAAAGGCAAACTGATAAACTTAAAGCAACAGGTTCAGTTGGAATTTTCCAATGGTACTTAAATGGTGAAAGAATAACAGGTGCAGTGCAAGACACTTACACTCCTACCACTGATGGAACATATTCTGTTTCTGTAACAAATAGCAATAATTGTTCTGCTACCTCTGATAATTTTGAAGTGACTTGGATGTCTGTTGAAAATGCTAATTTTGACATAATTTCCGTAACTCCAAATCCTAATGATGGTGAGTTTAATTTCAGTTTCAATTCAGATTTGACTGGTATTGCTTCACTAAAAATTTATGACTTACAAGGTATTGAAGTTTATAATAGTAGTGTTAAAATCTCTAATGGAATGAATAAATTAGATATTAATTTGCATAATGCAACGACTGGAACTTATTTCATTGTGCTAAGAATAAATTCTAATGAAATTACTTCTAAATTTATTATAAAATAATAGGTTTATTAACTCTTGTAAAGAGGGGAGAATTCCCCTCTTTTTTTTGAAACTTACTAACATATTTTCAGTTTTAAACTTAAAATTCCAACTCTTTCGTCTATTAAACTTAATCTAAAATACACAGACTTTAACTTATGAAATTAAATCACAAAGTAGCATCTTTTATCATAGTATTTTCTCTTTTTAATAGTCTTAATATTAATGCACAAGGCAACCAAAGTAAATTAGACATCAATACAGAAATGTACAAAAAATCTGTTAATGAATTTAAACAAATTTATCACAAAGATACAGAACAACTCCTTAAATATAAGCATTTCAATCGTTGGAATGAAATCTGGGGCAAAAGAGCTAATGCCGAAGGGAAACTTGATATGAAAGACATTATGCGTGAAATTAAATATCAAGAAGCTAAAGAAAAAAATAATCAACTTTTAACATCAAAAATTAATTGGTCTGCTATCGGGCCACTAAATACCCCTGTAAATGATGAAGGTTTAGGAAGAGTAAATGTCGTCAAATTTCATCCTAACAATTCTTCAATAATCTATATTGGAACTGCATCAGGTGGTGCTTGGGTTTCTTACGATAATGGTAAAAACTGGCAAATATTACCTACAACAGATTATTTAAGTTTAGCAATTTCCGACATCGAAATTTCAAAAAATAATCCCAACGTAATTTATATATCAACCTCCGACCCAAATGCTGCAAATGCTGTAAGCGGTTCAATATATGGCATTGGTGTTCTTAAATCTACTGATGCAGGTAAATCATTTTTCGCAACCCAAAAATTCTATAATCTTGAAGATAGATTCTTCACAAATTGTCTTGCCGTAAATCCTGAAAATGAAAATATAGTATGGGTTGGAACCGATAGAGGCGTATATAAATCAATCGATGGGGGATTATCTTTCACTAACTATGGTCCTAATGTCTTCGTCAAAGACATTGAATTACACCCAACAAATCCTGATATACTCTACATTTCATCAATGAACCGCCAATCTAGTACATCAGCAATTTTTAAATCTATTGATGGTGGAGAAAAATGGGATATGGTGCAAAACTATGGACAAGCAGTGAGAGCTGAAATAGCAGTTTCTCCTGCAAAACCAGATAGAGTAGTTACTTTAGTTTCTCAAAATCATCCTTTTAGTTTCCACTCGCTTAATCTTTCCGACAACTCCGGAGATACTTGGGTGGCTATGTCCGATTCTACTAATCCCAATATTTTAGGAAGAAACCACGGCACATACCCCGATGATAATACAACCTTAGCAGACCAAGGTTGGTATGACCTCTGCGTTGCAATTAACCCAAAAAACTCAAATGAAATAATCACAGGTGGAATTTGGCTTTGGAGTTCAAACAATGCAGGCAAGCAATTTTTTGAAATTGTTAAAGACTATCACGTCGACCAGCATTATATCGAATACACACCAAGTGGAGACACTGCTTATATTGGTAATGACGGCGGATTGTACCGATATATCCCAAGCACTAATAAAATTGAATTTGTTAGCTCAAATATGAATATTACACAATTTTATAAACTATCCGTTAATAGCTCTAACTTAAATATGATTGTTGCTGGAGCTCAAGACAATAACTCTATGTTGCGTAGAGCAAACCAAAATTGGTATAATGTTAGAAGTGGCGACGGAATGGATTGCCATTTCGACCCAAAAGACCCTAACTATATATATGTTTCTTCCCAATATGGTAATTTAGGCTATTCAGTCAATAACGGCTCAAATTTCAGACAAGCAATGAGCCAATTCAATACTAATGGTGAAGAAGGCGCTTGGGTTACACCTTTTGCTGTCGACCCACAAAAAACCGGCTACGTCTATGCTGGATATTATAATATTTGGCGAAGCAAATCACACGGGCAATCTGGAACTTGGGAAAAAATTTCTAACTTCGGAACTAATTCTTCATTAAAGTTATTAACCATTGCCAAAAGTAATTCTGATTATATTTATTGTAGTGAAGGTGGCTCAATTAGATTCTCATCAAATGGTGGAAATACTTGGGGAACAATTCCAAATCCTGGTGGAAGTATCACAGAAATTGAAGTACATCCAACTAATCCACAAAAACTTTTCGTTTCTTGCTCAAATTACTCCAAAAATGTAAAAGTTTTTGAATATGACCCAACTCTGAAAAAATGGAATAACCTATCTGGAAATTTACCAAATATTCCAATTAATACAATTAAATACCAAAAAAACTCTCCTGATAGGATATTTGTAGGAACCGATATTGGAGTTTTCTATACAGACTACAACTCACGATATTGGGAACGTTATGGCAAGGGTCTTCCTTACACAATCGTTACTGATATTGACCTAATTGAATCTGAAAATAAAATTTATATCTCAACTTTTGGAAGAGGTATTTGGGCTGCTGACCTAATTAATTGCAATTATGCACCCCTTAATATTGAACTTGAAGGAGAAAACGATTTCTGCTTTGGTGATTCTGTAAAACTCAAATATACTGGCTCTTACAACGACCCTAATGAAATCCAATGGTCAACTGGTGAAAAAGGGCTATCTATCTGGGTGAAAGATAAAGGTTCTTATTCTGCATCAAGAATTGTTACAGACAACTGCTCCGCTAAATCTAATTTTATCGAAATTACCTTAAAAAATGTTGTGGATTTAAACGTTCGCTCTTCTGCTGGTGATTCCCTTTGCGTTGGCGATTCATTAACAATTTCAGCAAATTTCGGACAAAAAGAATACCTCTGGGACGATGGCTCTACAAAACTCAGTAGACTAATTAAAGAGCCAGGCACTTATCACGTTCAAGCACTAAATAAAAATGGTTGCTATAGCTATGATACAATTACTATTTATCAAAAATCTGTTGAAAAACCTACAATTACACAACAAGATTCAATTTTAACTACTAATACAAATAAATTTGTACAATGGTATTTTAATGGAGTACACGTTGAAGGTGCAAACTCATCTACTTTCAAACCAACTGAACAAGGTGAAGTAATGGTCGAAGTAAGAGACGGCTATTGTAATGAATTTTCTGATAAATTTGACTTTAAAATTACTTCAGTCGATGAATTAAGTAAGTTAATTAAAATATACCCAAACCCTTCAAATGGATCATTTAATATCGAAGTTAAAGAAAATTCAATAATTTCAGATATTTTGATTATAGACATAAAAGGCAATGTTGTTTATAATAATTCTAAATCTATTAAAAATAACTTAAATATTAACTTAGATAATATCACAAACGGCATTTATTTGTTACGTTTTAAATTCAATAATTTCGATTATTCAACTAAAATTAATATAGTAAAATGATAGCATATTTATCTGGAAAATTACTTGAAAAAGAGGCAACTCGACTCATAGTCGATGTCTCAGGCGTCGGCTATGAAGTATTCATTCCAACTAATACTCTCGCCGAAAGTGATAATATTGGAAACTCATTATCACTTAATATTGCTACAATAGTCAGAGAAGACGCCTTCCTCCTGTATGGTTTTAAAACAAAAGAAGAAAAAAGACTATTCAATTTATTAATTTCAGTAAACAAAATTGGACCAAAAACAGCAATAGGCATTATGTCAGCAGTTGCTCCAAGTGATTTACAAAATATAATAGTTTCAAACAACCAACACGCCCTCTCCAAATTACCAGGAATAGGTCCAAAAGGTGCCGCTAAATTAATCCTTGAACTAAAAGACAAAATAACTCAAATTGGAGTAACACATAGCAGTAATTCAAATCTAACTGTAATTAATGAAGCAATATCGGCGCTTACTTCACTCGGCTTTTCTAATCAATTATCGCAGAAAAGCGTTAATTCTGCATACAAAGAAATCAATAACCCAAGTGTTAAGGTAGAGGACTTAATTAGAGTGAGTCTCAAACATGCACAAAAGTAATAAACTTCTCACTTTCACATCTAAAATATTTTTCTTAAATTCCCGCTTACTAATTATAAAACAACAAAACAATTTTATAATAATTATAATTGTAAAATGTCAATTAAAATATTAGAACTACAAAAAAAAGAAAAACTTATGCTAAACCTCTTACTTTTTTTACTCACTTTTTCTTCTGTTTATTCACAAAACCTCGAATTTGAGGAGGTTTTAGATTTTGACCCATCGGGTTTGTCTAATGCACAGTACGCTACACTTTCATTAAAAGGTGATAGTGCCTTTTTTCATGTTGAATTAGATACAGCTTCACCTTATGTTGATTATATTAATAATTTTTATTTTTCATCTAATAATGGAAAAACTTGGGAAAATGTAACTGAAAATTTCCAAAAAATATTATTTGGTGATCATCAATTTTTATCTGGACAATTTTTTCATCAAAAATTATTTATGTTTATACATAAATTTAGTGAAGGTAATGATTTATATATTGGTTATTATGATGTAAAAGGGAATTTAATAAATAAAATAAAAATTGACCCAGAGTATAGATATTGGAGAATAATTTTAAATCACATAAACGAAGATTTTATTGGTTTATATGCAAGATATTTTCATGACACCGACCATAATTACTATCAACATTATTTTGATTATTCTACTGATAGAGGAAAAACTTGGCACAAAGTTCATCCAGAAAAATTAGGACCAAGTTGCGAAATAGACTTTAGACTAAACATAAGAAATTCTGAAATAGGTATGTTCACTTTTATAGATTACAATTCGAATAGACCAAAATTGGATATTTCAATTTTTAAATATAATTTTTATGATAAAACTTATGATTATTCTTATCAAATAGCACCTTATGAAAGCAAAGATTATGGATTCAGAGAAGAAGATTATATTCTTGATAAATATCAGTCAAATATAAAACCACTTTTAGATTTATCAAAAACAGAAATAGTAGATACAATTAGTTCTTATAGCATTACAAATATGCCTCAAGATTCATTAAATAATTTAAATAATAATGATTACGAAGAAAAAGTTTATATTTATGGATTTTTTAAGTATCTTGAGAAAGAATATGGAGATTATAATTTTTCAAATTTCAGATTTAATTTAGAAAAACCAGATACTTTTTTATGTAAAATAATTCATTTTGCTAGAAAACGAATAAATGGGAAAATTGAAACTCTTTTTTCACGTTCATTAATTTTTTCTTCCTATAATGGTGGTATTTCATACAATTTTTTAACTGAATTAAGTACAAGAAATGTATTTTTGAATCCAATAAATAATGAGATATGGAGTATTTCATATTTAGATGATAATATATTTAAACTTTATAAATCAAAAAATGATATATTTTCAAGTGTTAGTTTAGAAAAAAAATATAAATTAAATGTATATTTCTCAGGAAATAATTTAATAATTGAAAATGACGAAGAGCCAAAAGAAAGTACAATTAAAATATTTGATTTAGGTGGTAGAGCAATTTTACAAAAGGACATTTTACTCCAAAAAGGTACAAACCAAATCCCACTCTCATCTCATATTAATCCCAATTTATATTTAGTAAACATAGAGTTAACAAACTCAAAAATCAATATTTACAAACTAATTAAAGGAGAATAGTTATGAAAAAACATACTATTCATTTGATACTCTTGATATTGAGTTTAAACATATCATATTCTCAAACTCCACCTCAAAGAGATGGGAGTGGTGTTGCCACATTTTCTGATGACGGAATCTGGCATAAGAATATGGAGTTAATATGCCCTGTTAACTTTCCTACAAGAATGAAAACTGAAATAAATAATACTATCAATATAGGAAGTAAATATTGCCTGGTAGTTCCATTAGGTAGAGATTGGTATTCTGGTTATGACGTTGACAACTGGCATATTAGAATAGATGACTTAACTAACCCAAGAGTACCAGTTACAAATATTGCAAAAATTTATCTAAATATAAAAGAAAATGTAGGTACTGAAACATCACCAATTTATCAATATCTTATTAGGTTTTTCAAACAAGTAGAATTATGGGATAATGGTAAAACTGGCTCTGAAAACCGAGTTTATGCTGTTTGTGCTGTTGATGATAGGATAAAAAGCAATTATGGTCATGGACCAAAAATAAAAGCAATTATATTAAACTTAACTGAAGCATTAGATTGGTTAGACGCAGAAGGAGAAGATGAAATTGAAATAAGAAACTTAGAAGACAGAAGAGAAACTCGAATAAAAGGCGACCCAACAAAAACAAATAGAGACGTATATGTTGGCTATATTCTTGAAAACGAAGATTATTTTAAATCAAATTTAAGTACTGGAAAATTATTAAATGTACACACTTTATCCATTGATAGAATATCTTCAGTTTTAACATTTAGTCACTTAGGGACATCACAATATTATGACGGGAGTGGAACATTCACAGATGCTTTTGTAGATGTGTATAAATTAGATGGTGAAGTAGATGGGTTTAATGACTCGCCACCATTTTATGGAATAGAAGACCATCCAAATTATAGTTATCCCAACGATAATGACCCAGTATTACCTATTGAACTTTCTGCATTTGAGCAAGATGGAACGCCAATAAGATTCACAAGAAAAAATGAAAGCATAACATGGCCCGAAGAAGGCGCACCCCACGAAACCCACGTCCATAAAAAGAAAGCAGTTGATATGAATGGAAACCCAATAATGGATATGATGAATCCATCAAATAATTATGTACCAAATACAATATCAATGAATATTGCTTCTACGTGGGGACCTGGATTAACTACGGTTGACATAGACTATTCCGACCCTTTTGATTGTCAGGTGGATTATGTGAAGCAAATACCATTTAACAAAGATTTTGAAAAATTTAATAAAGAATTAAAACAAATATATGATAGACAACTAATAAATATAGAATTTGAAGATTATAAAAATAAAGTAATAAATGAGTTAATATATATAGAATATTTAAAAGAAATTAGCAAAATAGACTATAAAAAAAATAAAAATATACAAAATATTGGCGAAACTTACGAATATAGCTATCAAGTAGAACAAGAATACGAGAATTACAGCAAAAAACATTATGAAGGATATATAAAATTTAGAGATAGGTATTTTGACATAACAAAATAATTTTATAATAATTATAATTGTAAAATGTCAATTAAAATATTAGAACTACAAAAAAAAGAAAAACTTATGCTAAACCTCTTACTTTTTTTACTCACTTTTTCTTCTCTTTATTCGCAAGAGAGCGAATTTGAAGAAATTATCTTCCGTAATGATAATGGACAACCTATTGATAGTATAATTAGAATGGAAAACTTATTTGCAATGGGCGATACATTATTTATTAATGTTGTTGATTCATTAGGATATTTCACACCAATACTTTCAACAGATGGTGGAATCACTTGGAAAAATAAAAGAATTGCTTTATATGGTGATACAAATGTATTTAATCAAATTGAACCCCATTCTTTAAGTTTAGAATTCAGATTTTACAAATGTGATGAAAAAGATACAGCATTTATATATAAAAATTTTGATGGAAATATAATTAGGGAAGTAAAAACAACATTTCCTTATGATGCACATTTTTCCAATCCAATCAATCCAGAAGTATTAATTTATAACATTCCATCTTCTGGTAAAGGCTCATCAGATAAGTTCTTTTTTTCAAAAGACTATGGAAAAACATGGTATTACACAACGCCAGATGGAATTTCTACAAGCGGACGAGAAATATATTTAAAATTTGGTTCAAGAGATAAAGAATCCGTATTCTTAGAAATAAAAAGATATTCAACCGATGAAACAACCTTGCTAAATTGGGTGTTTTTAAAATATAATTTATACAAAAAGGCAGGTGATGAAAATAAAGTAATAAAAACCAAACCCTTTAATGATGCGCCATTTAGAGAGGAACTGTATAATCTTGATATAACAAGTGAAAATGAAGCAATTAAATTGACATGGGACGCTGGCAATGAACATAACCAAAAAATAAATAATAAATATGAAGTAATATCTTATATATCAGGGTCAAGTGATGAAGCAATAGAAAGTAAAAGTACAGAAGAATTTATAGATTTAGAAATTGATTCAATCTATAATCTAAATATAGATAATGGATTTAAAGAAAAGGTATATTTTAGCAAATTTGAAAATAAGTTTTATTCACAAGATTATGTTTATAGTTATACAGGAATAAACGAAGTATCAATATTTAACTACTTTAACCCTGATAATAGAGTTATAATGCTTACACACTCTAAATCACAAGTTTTTAAAAGACAAGGTACAAGTGATAGTACAGGATATAAATTTATAAATAATTATATTTTTTCAACATCAGATAATGGAAAAAATTGGAATTATATGGGTAAATATGAGTCAAGTCCAGCGATTGAAAAAATATCCAATATATTTGTAAATCATAAAAACAACAAAGTATATTTAAAAGTAGAACCACTTTATACAATAAAAGGAGGTCATTGTAAAATACTCCAATCAAAGCATACAATATTATCAGTCGAAGAAAGAAACAATAAAACAACAAATAAAGTTTATTTTTCATCAAACAATTTAATAGTCGAAAATAAAGAAGAAGCAAAAGAATGTAAAATAAAAATATTTGATTTAGGTGGCAGAACAATATTACAAAAGGACATTCTGCTCCAAAAAGGCACAAACCAAATCCCACTTACAGCCCAAATAAATCCAAATTTATACTTAGTAAATATAGAGTTTAAGGACTCAAAAGTCAATATTTATAAACTAATTAAAGGGGAATAGTTATGAATCAACATACTATTTATCTAATTATCCTAATGATGTTAAATATTAACATCTTAATTGCTCAACCCCAACCACCAAGAGATGGAAACGGAGTCGCCACATTTTCTGATGAAGGAATTTGGCATAAAAATATGGAATTGATAAATTCGGTCAATTTTGATCATAAAATTGGAGGAGAATTTTATGAACACATTAAAATTGGCAATGATTATTACAATGTAATATCAATATTTGAACAAAATATGATAAGAATTGATAGACTAACAAACCCACGTTCGCCAGAATTAGAGGTCTGTAAAATTCATGTTGGGAAAAGAGTTGAAGAAATAGTTTTATGGGAATCACCGACCACACATAAGGTATATGCTATATGCAATGTAGAAGCAACAATTAATGGTGACCAAGCAAAAGCAATTATATTAAATTTAACCGAAGCAATTAATTGGTTAAATTCATTTAATCCAGCAAAAACAGAAATTGAATTAGCAAATTTAAATTATAGAAACAAAACAAAATTAAAAAATGTTACTCCTACTTTAACAAACTCAAATGTATATATTGGCTATATAAAAGCAAATGAATATTATTTTAAAAATAAAGATTATTACCCAGACGATGGTAACTATGCTTATGGATATAAAGCGGTGCACACATTAACTTTAGACAGAATTAGTTCAGTATTAACGTTCAGTCATATTGCACCAATGACATACGTAGAAGCAGGAGATACAATCATCGATGGGTTTATAGATACATACCTTTTGAGTGGCGACATAACTGGCTATAACGACTCACCAGAAGCTTTTTATGGAATTGAAGACCATCCAGATTATAGTCACAAATCTAACTTTGTAGTTCCAACAGCATTTAGGCAAGACGGCACACCAATAAGATTCACAAGAAAAAACGAAAGTACATCATGGCCCGAAGAAGGCGCACCCCACGAAACCCATGCACATAAAAAGAAAGCAGTTGATGGCAATGGAAATCCTATAATGGACATGATGGAACCAGCAAATAATTACGTAGAAAATACAGTATCATTGAATGTTGCTTCATTTTATTCAGGGCATGTCGTAATTGACATAGACTATTCCGACCCATTTGATTGCCAGGTGGATTATGTGGAACAAATACCATTTAACAAAGATTTAGAAAAATTTAATAAAGAATTAAAACAAATATATGATAGACAACTAATAAATATAGAATTTGAAGATTATAAAAATAAAGTAATAAATGAGTTAATATATATAGAATATTTAAAAGAAATTAGCAAAATAGACTATAAAAAAAATAAAAATATACAAAATATTGGCGAAACTTACGAATATAGCTATCAAGTAGAACAAGAATACGAGAATTACAGCAAAAAACATTATGAAGGATATATAAAATTTAGAGATAGGTATTTTGACATAACAAAATAATTTTATAATAATTATAATTGTAAAATGTCAATTAAAATATTAGAACTACAAAAAAAAGAAAAACTTATGCTAAACCTGCTACTTTTTTTACTCACTTTTTCTTCTGTTTATTCACAAGAAAGTGATTTTGAAGAAATTATTTTCCGTGATGATAATGGTGAACCTATTGATAGCATTACAAATATGGGTAATTTCTTTGCTATGGGTGACACGTTGTTTGTAAATATTATTGATTCAATAGGATACTTTTTACCATTACTATCAGTTGATGGCGGAATAACTTGGAAAAATAAAAAAATTGCTTTATATGGCGATACAAATACTTTTAATCAAATTGAACCACACCCTCTTAGTTTAGAGTTCAGATTTCATATACTTGAAAAAGGTGATACTTCATTTGCATATAAAGATTTTGATGGAAATGTGATTAGAAAAGTTAGTACTAATTTTCCTTATAATCCACAATATGCAAACCCAATCAACCCAGAGCTTTTAATTTTTAATAGACCTTCTGCTGGGAAAGGTGCTTCAGATTTGTTTTATTTTTCAAAAGATTATGGCAAAACATGGTATGGTACTTCACCAAATGGGATTTCATCAGGCGGGCGTGAAATATTTTTAACATTTGGTTCAAGAGATAAAGAATCTGTGTTTTTAGATATTGAAAGATATGCACCAGATGATATGACATTAATGGCAAAAGATTTTTTAAAATACAATCTTTATAAAGAATTTGATGATGAAAATAAAGTAAAAAAAATTCATCCATTTAGAGATAAATTTTACAATTTTGATGTAACAGGTGAAAATGAAGCTATACAATTGCCTTGGAATATTAGCAGTGAACATAATGACAAAATTAATAATAAATATGAAACAACAACATATTTAAGAGAGTTTAATAATGAAATATTTGAAAGTAAAAATACAGAAGAGTTTATCAATTTAGAAATTGATTCAATCTATAATCTAAATATTGATAATGATTTTAAAGAAAAGATTTGTTTTAATAGAATTGAAAATAAATTTTATTCAAACGATTATATTTATAATTATACCGAAATAAATGAAGTATCAATTTTTAATTATTTGAATCCAGATAATAGAGTTATTTCATTAACTCATTCAAAGTCTAAAGTTTATAAAAGGCATGGCACGAGTGATAGCATTGTATATATTTTTATGAAATTTTATATTTTTTCAACTTCAGACAATGGTAAAAATTGGAATTATATGGGTAAATATGAGACAAGTCCAGTAATAGAAGAAGTAACTAATATTTTTATTAATCATAAAAACAACAAAGTATATTTAAAAACTAGGCCTTTAATATATTCTACTGGAGGTCATTTCAGAATCCTGCAGTCAAGACATTCAATATTATCGGCACCACAAGAAAATAATAAAACTACGAATAAAGTTTATTTCTCAGGAAATAACTTAATAATAGAAAATGACGAAGAACCAAAAGAAAGTACAATTAAAATATTTGATTTAGGTGGTAGAGCAATTTTACAAAAGGACATTTTACTCCAAAAAGGTACAAACCAAATCCCACTCTCATCTCATATTAATCCCAATTTATATTTAGTAAACATAGAGTTAACAAACTCAAAAATCAATATTTACAAACTAATTAAAGGAGAATAGTAATGAAAAATACTATTTATCTGCTATCACTAATAATATGTAATATAAACATATCATTTTCACAACCACCACCTGCAAGGAATGGAAGTGGAGTTACCACATTTTCTGATGACGGAATCTGGCACAAAAATATGGAGTTAATCCAGGTGGTAAACTATAATGGTTCGATGGAAGGAGAATTTTATGAACACATAGATATTGAAGGAAATTACTATAATGTTGTGTCAACAGAATCTTATATAGAGTTGACAATCTCACCGACCCAAGAAATCCTGAATTAGAAGTATGTAAAATTTACTATCCGGGTCACTCATTTAGAGAGATTGTGTTATGGGAATCTCCAAGTTCAAATAAAGTCTACGCTGTTTGTAACATAGAAATAGAAGTGACTAATTTAAAAATTAAAGCAATAATAATAGATCTATCCGAAGCGTTAGACTGGTTAAATACAACAAGCGAAACAGAAATTAATATAATAAATATAAATAACAGGAGTACGACAGAAATAAAAGGCAGTTCACCTGCTATTACCAATTCAGACGTTTACATTGGCTATATAAAAGCAAATGAAAAATATTTTAAAAGAAAATTATACTTACCTGCTGATAACGATTATAATAGAGATTACCAACCAGTGCATACATTATCATTAGATAGAATAAGTTCTGTATTAACCTTTAGTCATTTAATAGTTTCATTTTACGAAGAGAATTCAGTAGAATACTCAGATGGTTTCGTAGATACATATATTTTAGACGGAAATATTGCAGGATATAACGATTCTCCACCTTTTTATGGAATAGAAGATAATCCAAATTATAGCGATGCCATAAATCCAGTAATTCCAAGTAGTTTAAGGCAAGACGGAAAGCCAATAAGATATACCGAGTTTAATTCAATTACATCATGGCCCGACGAGGGTGCTCCACACGAAACCCATGCACATAAAAAGAAAGCAGTAGATATGAATGGGAATCCTATAATGAATATGATGGAGCCAGCAAACAATTACGTAGAAAACACAGTATCATTGAATGTTGCTTCATTTTATTCAGGACATGTTGTAATTGACATAGACTATTCCGACCCTTTTGATTGCCAAGTGGATTATGTGCAAGCAGTCCCAAGCGATGGTGATAAAGAATATCCTAAGTTACAAGATTCACCTGATTTCTCAAATGATGGTAGTTGGGTTTGGCAAGGTACTCATTCATTTGCAAGTGTTCATGTCAATATGGGAAATCACTTTTTTATTACTGCAGCAGAAATGGCAGGTCAAACAATAAATTACAATACAACTGATCAAGAATGGGAACCAACATTAAAAACTACAGTAGATGGTGCTTACTATTTAGATGATAATTATGGATATAAAGGATTAAGAAGAAGTACTGCATTTTTAAATGGTGATGAAGATATATTTGATGATAGAAGAATAGGTACTTATTTTAAAATTTGGGGTGCTGATAGAGGTCATAATTCAGTCAAAGGTGTTGGGGAAGAAAGTAATGATAGCTGGGATAATGGTGGTCCATTGACTTCGTATAATGTAAGAGAACAGACACAAACTGATAGAGAAAGCGGTAATTTATTTCCAGCAATGAGTAATAATTCAATATCTTCAGTTGATGTTTCGGCTAATGGAAACACAGAAAAGAGTCCAAATTCAATTCATCATTTTAAAACAATTTATGATGCAACAGGGAAATTTCCGGGCAATATGATGAATGCAAATGATCCAGACTCATCTTTAAGGAGAGAAATTTATGTGAGTGCTTATACACAAGGAGTCAGAGTAATAGATTTAAAAAACTTTATTAAACAACCAAGTGGAGTAGATGGTCATGGGAATCATATATTTGAAAATGAAATAGTATACGATGAAAAGCCAATTTTTGAAAGTGCGTACTTTGACTTTTATCCAACAATAAACTATAATAAAGATGACAGATATTTCTACTTATTATCAGGATACAAAACTAGTTCATCGTTTATTGAGGATGTTACAAATGATGAATATAAATATACACCAGAAGATATGCCAGAACCACAATATTATATGGGTATTTGGGATATTGTTCCAGATTCCAGAAGAGACGATTATGCACATGACGAAGATTTTGTTTATGCTTACGGATATGGCGGAACTCAAGCCCCATATTTAAAAAAAGGAGGCTACTTAATATTAAGGTATTTCAGAGATGAAATAGGTGGAGTGATTTCCGGGAATAATCCAACAACTCCTGTTTTATATAAAGATATGGAATTTAGGAAGGTCAATCTACAGGGAGATTTTAAAGTGGAGAGAGATGTAACCATTGCCTCAGGTGCTGAAGTATGGTTACTTTCTGGTGATGCTGATAGCGATAGTACTCATAGACATTCATCATTCATAGTCGGCTCAAACGGAATGAAAGAAGTTATTGTAAATGGAACACTCCATATTAGCCATGAAGACGGAAAGAATGATGGTTCAGGCATAGATGTAGAAGTTCCAATAACTGTAAATAGTAATGGTAAACTCTACGTTCATAAAATTAGAGATGCTAAAGACAGTATTGCTTATTTCAATAAAACAATAACGGTTAAAAACAATGGATATTTAGAAATTGATGAAGAAGCAAAAGCAATGTTTCATGAAATTTATGTTGAAGACGGTGGAACAATGGTGGTTAAGGAAGGTGCTGAAATATCATTGTTAAACAATGAGAAACATAATAATCATGGTTATCATTATAATTATGGGAATTTGAAAATTGAAGGTACATCTACTAATCCTGTTATTATAACTGGTGATTTACAAAAGGCAAATGCAACAAACCCGCAACATTCAGATTTAGAGGAAATCACATATTTATATGTAAGACCTGGTAGTTCAATTATGGCAGCTAAAGATGATGTATATATCGAATATACAAATTTTAAAGGTGTTCATGTTCAAGTAGTTGATAAAAAAATAGATAAAATTGAAAATAATAGTTTTGTCGATAAATCTGATGAAGATTATTTTGTTGACACTTATTTTTCAACTCCACAGCTTTTAGTCTTTTCAAATCCAAACACAAATTTACCATTCGATCCAGGATATAGGGAGTTTAATATAAAAAACAATGTATTTAAGGATTTAAATACTAACACCACATTTATTGATAAGAATGTTGGTGTCGGTTTATACGTATTTGGACATCCTTATAAAGTTACTGTTGAAGGAAATGGTTTTGAAAACTTACAATTTGGATCAATTATAGACCAGACGACTGCCGCCTTCATAAAAGAAAATAATTTTAACGAAATGTATTTTGGATTAACATTGAAATCAACTTCTTCAAATGTTTGTAGCAATAATTTTACAACTAATGTATTAGCTATTTCAACAGATT
Source organism: uncultured Hyphomicrobiales bacterium (assembly GCA_964465945.1). Lineage (GTDB taxonomy): Bacteria > Bacteroidota > Ignavibacteria > Kapaibacteriales > UBA2268 > JAJRPT01. The sequence goes on along the minus strand of CAYXMM010000004.1, from coordinate 270,179 downwards.
TAGCAAAAGTTACAAATTATTTCGATAATGATTTTGAAGAAGTTGGGTATGCTATTAAATCTATTAATTCAGGAAGTGAAAAACTAAGAAATAATGAAATTGATAATTATTATCAAGGAATTTATTTAGAATCATCAACTGGGTATTTAAGAGGGACACCTTCATTTGATATATTTCCATACTGCCCATTAGGTGAAAAGGTGAGCTTTTATGGAAGAAATGAATTTATTAGTGTTGAGGATTTAAGTTATGACAATCCTTATGTTAATTATTATGATGATTATAAAAGAAGTGACATTTATCTTCATGATATAAATGCCGACGTTTTATTGTCTTGTGGCAAAAATAAAATGTCAAAATATACTCCTTATCATATATATTATAAAAGACAAGGAGGAGATCCAATAAAAATAATTGATGGCGATGTAAATTATTGGCAAAATGAGTTTTCACCTACCTATCCAAGAGGCAGAGAAGTTATAATAAATGCGCCTACTCAAAATATCTCAGAAAGATTAGATGACCTTTGTGGATTCGATACAGAGTGTCCTTGTAAATCATTAGGACATCCATTGGATAATTGTGGAGAAACAGTAAATAAAGAGTATATAAACATCGGAAATTGGTTAAATACACCAAGTTTAATTGGTTCTAGCACTTTTAAAGATGATGCATTTAATTTTTATAATAACAACGTGGATAATCTTTCACTTTCTATCCCATGCAGAAAAGCTTTTATGTTAGGTTATATAGAATCAGCAATATTAGGAGATTCTGTTCTTCAAAAATTAAATATTGTGAATAACAAATTGTCAACGATGTTTTATGATACTTCATACACTAATGAAGAAAAAATTAATATTGGATATTTTTTAGCAGAAGGATTTGAAAGAGTTGGGAATATAGATTCAAGTAAAATTATTTTGAATGAAGTATCAATATTTGATTTTCAACCATTTTTTTCAAGAGCAAATTGGGAATTAAATAGAATAGAATCATTGTACATGGCAAACCCTGATTCAGCAATTTCATTTAATCATTTGTATCTTCATCAAATGACTGAAAGATATAAAATACGATTTGATACTGCTGGTTATACATTAAAACCAATTATGGACTCTGAAACTACTGAAATTATCATTTCAAATAGCAAACTTTCAATTATACCAAACCCATCATCAGGTAAATCTTTAGCTAAATTAGAGTTAAAAGAAAGTGGTGTTTGTACTTTAATATTAATTGATAACAAAGGGAATGAGGTTCTAAAAATATTTAAAGATAAAGAATTTGAACTTGGAAAATACGAATTTGATATAAATGGCTCAAATTTAAGTAGTGGAACTTATATTTGTCTTTTAAAAATTAATGGGCAAATTAAGACAGAGAAGTTTATTATTTTAAAATAGTTCAAAGGAGGGTTCGCTCTCCTTTTTTTCTATAATATAAAAATCTCCCCCCAAATCTAAGAAGTAATAAACATTTTTCACTTTTATTATGCAATATCATTCTTTTTTATTAATTTTACAAAATTGAAAATTTAAATAAAAAAAATGTTTCTGAAGGGACGCTTATGCCTAAATTCATTCTTGATGGTAGAGAAGTAGAAACTACGCAAGGTAAAACAATTATCGAAGCCGCTTTTGATAATGGTATAGTTATTCCACACTTTTGCTGGCACCCAGAACTCTCAGTTGCCGGTAATTGTAGAATGTGCCTCGTTGAAGTGGGCACACCTCGTAGAGATAGAGAAGGAAATATAGAAAAAGACGAAAAAGGAAATCCAGTAATTGCTTTCATTCCTAAATTGCAAATCGCTTGTGCGACACCCGTTTCAGACGGAATGGTAGTCCGTTCAAAATCCGAAAAAGCAATCGAAGCACAAGAAGCAGTTATGGAGTTCTTACTCATTAATCATCCACTTGATTGCCCAATTTGCGACGAAGCAGGGGAGTGCAAACTCCAAGAATACGCTTTTACTCGCTCAAAAGGGACAAGTAGATTTATTGAAGAGAAAAATCATAAACCAAAAAGACAAATCTGGGGACCAAACGTAGTATTCGATGCAGAAAGATGTATTTCCTGCTCTCGTTGTGTTCGTTTCGCCCAAGAAGTAGCAAAACAAGATGTTTTAACTTTTGTTCAACGTGGCGACCATGTTACAATTCAACTATTTGATGGAACTGTGTGGGATAATCCATACTCAATGAATGTGATAGAGATATGCCCAGTAGGAGCATTAACATCACACGATTTCAGATTTAAGTCAAGAGTATGGGAGATGAGTTTCAACCCTTCTATTTCTTTTGCAGATGGTTCTGGCTCAAACACATTTGTAGGAGTTAGAAATAACAAAATTTTAAGAGTTCAGCCAAGAACAAATATGTATGTAAACCAATATTGGTTAACTGATGATGCAAGGTTAAATCATTATCATTTCGTAAATGAAAACAGAGTGATAGAACCTATGATAAAAGTAAATAACTTGCACAGAAAAGTTACTTGGGAAGAAGCAAATAAATTCTTCAAGGAGAAACTATCACATATAATTCCAGAAAGTATAATGGTTTTAGGTTCTGGCAAAGCATCAAATGAATCAAATTATATGTTAAAAAAATTCGCAACTGAAGTTCTAAAAACTAAAAATATTGATTATTTAGAACATATAAATAAAGGAATGGAAGACGATTTCTTAGGTTGCGCTGATAGAACTCCAAACTCAACAGGGGCAAAGACTTTGGGCTTAAGAAATAATGGACCTGTTACCAAAGATAATTTAGTTGAGAAAATAAACTCAGGTCAAATCAAAGCCCTTTATTTAATGGAAGAAGATTTGAACGGTTATCCAGAAATTTACAATGCACTTGACAAATTAGATGTTCTAATAATTCACGCATATAATGATACAGAATTAACAAGAAAAGCGACAATTATTTTCCCAGCTTCAACTTATGCAGAATCAGAAGGAACATACACAAACATAAAAGGAAGAGTTCAGCATTTCGAACCAGTTTTAGTAACAAAAGAAAACTTACGAACAATGGGTATGAAATTAAGTCGTTGGGACGCATTTGGTGAGAAAAATGACAGATGGACTAAACAAGAACTTCGTTCATGTCGCCAATCTTGGAGAATATTGTCAAATTTAGCAAATGAATTTGGTAAAAATTGGGATTATAAAAAAAGTAAAGAAGTATTCAATGAATTAAGTCAAAACTTCACTGAATTTAATGGTATGGATTATGCTTTATTAGATAAACATCAAGGTGTTGAACTAGGTAAAGCATCAAACCCGGACCCTGTGATTTTAAATTATGAATCATACAAATTTAAACCACAAAACGACGAGCATCAATATATTTATGCAACTCATAATACACATTAATTGGAGTTAATTATAAGATGAGTGAATTTCAATTTATACTATTAGAATCTGGAATCAAGGCATTTATAATTGTCAATATTATACTTGTACTTGCTTCAGTGGAAGTTTATTTAGAAAGAAAAATATCTGCTTGGATTCAAAACAGAATAGGACCAAATCGTGTTGGACCTTTCGGACTTTTGCAACCAATCGCAGACGTTGTTAAATTATTTATGAAAGAGGACTTAGTCCCAAAAGCTGCACACAAAGGATTTCATAGGTTAGCACCATTAATTTCACTTGCTATCGCTATTGCAGTATATGCTGTGATTCCATATTCAAGCTACACAACAGTTGAAATTGCTGGGAAAGTTCGCGATATTCAATGGGCATTAGCACCAGATGTTAATATAGGTGTTTTATTCATCCTTGCTATGACTTCTCTTGGAGTGTATGGGATTACACTTGCTGGCTGGTCATCAAATAGTAAATACTCACTTCTTGGTGGCTTACGTTCCGCAGCCCAAATGATTTCTTATGAGCTTTCAATGGGACTTTCACTTATGGGTGTAATAATGATTGCTGGCTCTTTATCTATCAATGATATTATTGCAAATCAAGCTGGTGGAGTTCAAAATTGGAATATACTTTATCAACCAATTGGCTTTTTCATTTTCTTAGCTGCTGCTTTTGCAGAAACTAATAGAGCGCCATTTGATTTACCAGAAGCAGAACCAGAATTAGTTGGTGGATTTAACACTGAATATTCAGGTATGAAATTTGGAACTTTCTTCCTTGCCGAATATGCAAATATGGCTACATCTTCGGCATTTATTACAATAATGTATTTCGGTGGCTGGCAATTACCATTCGATGGTTCGTTAATAGGATTAACAGATGGGTCTTTGCTTCTATCATTATTGCAATTTGGAGCATTTGCTACTAAAGTCGGTTTCTGGATTGTGTTCTTTATTTGGGTTCGATGGACTGTTCCAAGATTTAGATACGACCAATTAATGAATTTAGGTTGGAAAATAATGCTTCCAATCGCTATTGTAAATGTTCTTTTAACTGCTATTGGAATAGCAATTTTCGATATGTAAAAAAATTTTGAAAGGATTAAAATGAATAATACTAAAAATACCGAAGCAGAAAGAATGACATTCTGGGAAAGAATGTACTTGCCTGAAATTGCAAGAGGTCTAGGTATTACAATGAGACAATTATTCAAACCAAAATTCACAAGACAATACCCCGAAGAAAGATGGCAGCCAACTGGTTCTTATCGTGGTCGACCTGTTCTTGTCGAAGAAAACGGACAAGAAAGATGCGTTGCTTGTGGGTTATGTTCAAGAGTCTGCCCTGCACTTGCTATCGAAGTACAAGCAGGTGAAACTCAAAGAGATAAGGAACGCTACCCAGAACTATTTGAAATTAATATGCTTAGATGTATTTTCTGTGGTTTCTGCGAAGAAGTATGTCCAGAAGAAGCAATTGTAATGAGTAAAGACTATGACATCGTGTTTATGAATCAAGAAGATGCCATTCTTGGCAAAGAGGAACTCCTCGTCCCAGTCCATAAACTTCAAGATAGATTAGAATTTTTAAGACAATATAAATAAATCACGAAACCGACCATAAAGTCGGTTTTTTTTTACTTCATATCTTTAAATTTATTTAAAATTTATTTTTAAATTATTTTATAAACAAATATAAATAGTTCATTGTAATATGTTTTTTTAACCTTATAATTTTGAGAATATTTTAATTTTAAGGATAATAAAATGAACAAAATAAATTTTCCAGAAAGATTACAACACGAATCAAATGCGTGTTATCAGCTTTTTTTAAACTACATTGACTTAGGTGAAAGTAAGTCTTTTGAAACATTAGCAACTCAAACGAACAAACCAGTAAGCGATATTCAAAAACTTGCGAAAAGATTTAATTGGGAAGAAAGAATAGCAAGCACATCTAAAAAAGTGCTACCTTTATTAACAATGACTAAAAGTTCAAAGCAAGAAAAAACAATCGAGGGAGAATCAATAGACATTTTGAATAGGCGAAACCAATTACAAATAATTCAAAAAATGTCTGAAACCTTAAATCAATATATTGAACTAATTAACGAATTTGATAAAGAATATATAACAAATGAAGATGACTACGAACAAAGAATAAACAAAATTAATAAAGTCTATAGAATATTTAACCTGTACTTTATATTAAACGCAAGAATTATGAATGAATTAGAGAAAATTATTCAAATTGAATAAATTTACAAATATTTTAAAATAAAGTTTTAATTTGCATTATAGAAAACAAAAACTACTAAAATTATGAAACAATCAAAAAAAGAACAATTACTTTTTTTTTCGCAATTTGCTTTTTTAATATTTACATTCAAATTTTCGATGATTTATATTTTTGAAGATGTGTTGGGAATTTATTTTTTCGATAATTTTTGTTATCTCCTAACTGCAAATTTTCTTGCCATTTTTATTTTAAGAAATTTATATCAAAATAATCCAAGATTTGTAATTAAATAATCTAAATAAATTCTATCTATTCCATAAACTCTTATTTAATTTAATTTTAACATCAGTTTGTGAAAATAAGAACTATAACAAAATATTAATTTAAGCAATTATAGAAAATTTCAAAAAAACTTCTTATTTTTGCTAAAATGCATAATATGGACTTTTTAAATGATTAAATACAAAAGTTTAGAAGAAATTGAATTGATGCGGGAATCTGCCTTACTCGTTTCCAAAACATTAGGAATGCTTGCAGAAATTATTGATGAAGGGATTACACCCAACGAACTTGACAAAAAAGCAGAGCAATTTATTCGTGACCACCAAGCCGAGCCAGGTTTCTTGGGACTTTATGATTGCCCTTCAACTTTACTAATCTCCATAAACGAAGCAGTAGTTCATGGTCTGCCAACAAATAAGCCATTAAAAAATGGAGATATCGTTTCAATAGATTGTGGAGTAAAAAAGAATAAATTTTATGGCGACCACGCTTATACATTTCACATTGGCGAAATTTCTAATAAAGCAAAAGAACTATTATCAGTTACTAAAAAATCTCTATATTTAGGTATTGAACAATGCGTTGAAGGTAATCGAATAGGGGATATTAGCTATGCAATTCAACGATATAATGAGTCACATGGTTTCAGCGTAGTGCGTGAGTTATGCGGTCACGGTCTTGGTATGAGAATGCACGAAGAACCAAATGTCCCAAATTATGGACATCCTCAGCGTGGAAAAGTAATCAAAAATGGGTTAGTTATTGCTATTGAACCAATGATTAATATGGGTAAAAAAGATATTGTAAAACTTGATGACGGCTGGACTATCGTAACTCGCGATAGAATGCCATCTGCTCATTATGAACATGATGTAGCAGTTGTAAATGGGAAACCTGATATCCTTTCAACTTTTAAATACGTAGAAGATGCCCTTGAAAAAAGAGGAATCTGGATTAGCTAATGTCAGATATTATCAAGATTTATACAGATGGCTCTTGCTTAGGTAACCCTGGAAAAGGTGGGTATGCTGCAATTTTGAAAAGTGGAAATTATATCAAAGAAATTAGTCAAGGGTTTCGGCTCACAACAAATAATAGAATGGAATTCTTAGCAGCGATTGAAGCTCTTAGATTAATCAAAAAAAGAGATTTAAAAATTCAATTATTCACTGATTCAAGTTTGTTAACTAATACTATTTCAAAGGGTTGGATTAAAAGTTGGAAATTAAAGGGTTGGAAAAAATCTGATAAAAAAACTCCGGAAAACCTTGATTTAATAATTCAACTTGATGAAGTAATAAACGGGCTAAATCTTGAAGTAATTTGGATAAAAGCTCACAATGGGCACCCTGAAAATGAAAGATGTGATGTGTTGGCAAAAGAAGCAGCAAACAAAGCAACCCTAATTGACGTAGAATATGAAAAAAATAGCTCAAATAACGAATAAACAAGTTTAATTTTTATATCGATAAAAATTATATATCACTTATTAAATAAAATCTGATAAAATATGACAATAATATTAATTATAATTTCCCTTAGTTTTACAAATCTTTTAGAATTAAAAGACAGCGCTAATTCAGATGCTGAACTAATTATTCAAGCGGCAAAATCGCAACTTGATGTACCCTATGTTGCTGGAACATTAGACACAGGAATGACCGAAGAATGTGTCTATAATTCAAGCGGACTAGATTGTGTTACCTTTGTCGAAAATACTCTTGCAATTTCTAAATCACTTAATGATAAAGAATTAACTGAAAAAAATTTTGAAAATAAAATAGTTCATTACCTGACTAAAACTAGATATAGAGGAGGAATTAACAAAGGTTACATTTCCCGACTCCATTATACAAGTGATTGGATTTTAGATAATATTGAAAGAGGAAATTTTATTGACATAACAAGTAAAATTGGTGGTATTAAATTAGATAACCAAATTAATTTTATGTCGTCACACCCTGAAAATTATAAACAACTTCAAGAATATCCGAATTTAATCAATAAAATCAAACAAATTGAAAAACGACTTAATCAATCTGACCTGTTTTACATTCCAAAAGAACAAGTAAATTCTAATGGAATAAGTTCTGGTGATGTAATCTGTATAGCCACTAATATTGAAGGACTTGATTATAGTCATCTTGGTTTTGCATTGATTGAAAATGATACTTTAAAATTTATTCATGCTTCTTCTGACAAGAAAAAAGTAATAATTTCTGATAACCTAAAAGATTACTTATTATCAAATAAAAAGCAGAAAGGTATCACAGTTTTAAGACCAATTTTAAAAGGTGAAAAATGAATCTGATTTTATTTTTAATTATGTTACTTTCACCTCAAAAACCAATTATAGATTCAAATTTAACATTTGAGGAAGCAATAAAAGGAACAAAAGCTCCAAAAGAAGTTATTGATTCGCTAGTACTTCTAAATATTAATTATTACTCTTTTGATAATAAAATACACACTGGTCAAATAATTGTAAATAAAGCAGTTGCCGAAGACACAAAATATATTTTTAACTTAATGTTAAATAATAAAATGCCAATCAACAAAATGATTCCAATCGTAAAATATAATTGGAATGACGATAAATCAATGGAAGACAACAACACCTCAGCATTTAATTATCGCTTCGTTGCTGGCACAACTCGACTTTCAAACCATGCCTTAGGGCGCGCCTTAGATATCAACCCGCAACTCAATCCAGTATTTTACTCAGATGGAAAGAAATCGCCCGATAACGGCAATAGGGATACAACTAAACCTTACACTTTCACACCTGACCATTTCGTAGTTAAAGAACTAAAAAAACGTGGCTGGCGATGGGGAGGAGATTGGAACTCGCTCAAAGACTATCACCACTTCGATAAATTAGATTAAAGTTAAATAATAAATTTTTTAAAACGATATATTTCAAAATATTAACAATTAATGAAAATTTATTCTTTATTAAATTTTTAAAACGTAACTAATATCAAAGTAAAGTAGTAGGCATTATATCGAAAATTGTTAATAACTTTTTTTAAAATCTCAAAATAAATTTGGATATTTTGTTTATTTACAAAGTATTACTTAAATTAGACAATATAATTAAATAATTAAAATAAATATGAAAAACAGAATGAGAGCGGGTGATTGGAGTGCAGCGATTGATGGTTATAAAGCTCTAAGTGACGACTACGACTGGTTACATGACAGAAATAAAGAAGGTTCTGATTCATTCATCAACAAAAACTCACAAATCGCAGCAGGTACTGGGACTACAAACTCTAAATATCAACAAGTGTTTGATTTGAATGGTGATGGGGTTTATCATGGAGGAATGATTGGTAACGGAATGGATGCGTCCAATCCACTTAGACTCATTTTATATGATTTAGGATATTAAAATGAGAATACTTATTTTATTTATTAGTTTGCAATTAATGAATTTTTCTTGCGATGATGAGATTAAAAAAAGAGAACCAACTAAGAATGTTTTTCCAGGAGAAAAGCTTAATTTAATTTGGAAATCTGAAAGAAACTTAGCAAAAATTGAATCAATATCTGGCTTATATAGAACATTGTATTCAATAATTGATAATTGTATTATTGTAGGTAGAGATGATTTAATTGAAATGCTGAATAAGAATACTGGTGTTTTAAAATGGCGTTGCAAACTTAATAATTATAGCCAACTTGAGTCAAATCGCTTTTATACAATGGATGAATTTATAATTGAAAGCAATTTATTATACTATATAGAAAGACAATTTGTTTATTGTATAAATATTGAAACTGGCGAAAAAGTCTGGACATCAAAAGATTTTGGATCTACACTAAATTGTCCTTTAAGATATAGTAAGCAAAGCCATAGTGAAAAAGCAATTTTCATAAGTGATAGAGCGACAGGAACGCCAAACCAAAAAGTTTATGCAATTTCGAAAGCCGATGGTTCAATAATGTGGGAAACTGAAAGCCCTTTAATTAACGCTCCCGGCTTTGAATATAGTGGTCGTATCGAAGCCCCTGCTTTCTCACCTATAAGCAATTGCGTTTATGTTGGAAGTAAACTCGGTTGTTGCGATGGCTCTATAATTGCCATTGATGCCGAAACAGGAAAGAAAAAGTGGGAAACAAGATTTAAAGTTTCTGTTGATTCAACCTCTGGTTGTAAAGTTAATTTTCCTGATTGCTCTGCACCATTTACGCCAATTGTTATTGCTGATGGCGTGATCATAAGGAGCGGGACCTATTGCACCAAATTAGACTTTGAAGGTAATATAAAATGGCAGACATTGATACATCATAATTGTGATTATGGGGATACTTCTGAAGGAGGTTTAGTTTATAATAATAACTATTATAACTATGCCCAAGGTGGTCATTATTCATTCATTTGTAAAATAGATATTATCTCAGGTAATTTTGTCTGGTCAAATTATTTAACAAATGGTAATACAATGTATTATAATACAACTGGCTTTTATAGTAGTAAAGTATTTGAAAACAAATTATATAAATTATCAGATGCAGGTTGGCTATTCGGTACAAATCTTGAAACAGGGCAACACGATGTAATGGTACATCTACCAGTGCAAGTTTATACTGACCCAGAAACAGGCGAGAAAATACAATCGGGGTGTGCTGGTGGCTTTGCCGTAGAGGGTAAGCGAATATATTACTTAGGCACAGACTATTTATTTTGTGCAGAGATAGACACAACACAAAAAGAGACAATAGGGGAATGAAAGTGATTGAAAAGGTTACTTCATTTTTTTGATTTAATTTTAAATTTTAAATTATTATTTATATCTCTATAAATCTTATAAGGGTTTATAGAGATTTTTTTTAACAAAATATTGAAATTATGTAACTTTTTTGCCCTTAAAGTGTCTATTACTTATAACAAATGTTAATTATTTTTTTTATGAAAAATGAATAATAAATATTAACTTTGCTAAATCGTCTTTATAAATTAGAAAAAAAGAAAGGCATAAAATTAATGGAAGAGAATTTTTCAAATAGAGTAAATGATGTAATTAAACTTAGTCGTGATGAAGCGATGAGGTTGGGACATGATTACATTGGGACAGAACATTTACTACTTGGTATTATAAGAGATGGGGAAGGAATTGCTGTTAAATTACTGAAAAACCTTGAAATCGACTTATATAAACTTAAAAAAGGAATTGAGGATACCGTTCGCTCATCAGCATCAACTTTGACTATGGGGAATATTCCACTTACTAAGCAAGCGGAAAAAGTTCTAAAAATTACATATTTAGAAGCAAAGTTGTATAAGGCAACTCAAATCGGAACTGAGCATTTGCTACTCTCACTATTAAGAGATGAAGAAAATATAGCGGCTCAAATCCTTGCTCAATTCGGAGTTAATTATGAAACTTTGAGAAAAGAACTTGACTTTTTATTATCAGGAAAAGAATCTTCAAAGCAATCTTCTGAAATGGGAGCAACTCAAGTAGGTAGCCGACCTAAAGCAAAAGAAAGAGTGAAAACTCCGGTGCTTGATAACTTTGGAAGAGATTTAACTCAACTTGCAATAGACGGAAAACTCGACCCTGTCATTGGACGTCAAAAAGAAATTGAAAGAGTATCACAAATCTTATCCAGACGCAAAAAGAATAATCCAGTTTTGATTGGAGAACCAGGTGTTGGGAAAACAGCTATTGTTGAAGGATTAGCAATAAGAATTATTGAGAAAAATGTATCAAGAGCATTATTTGATAAAAGAATAATATCACTTGATGTTGCCTCACTTGTTGCAGGCACTAAGTATAGAGGTCAATTTGAAGAGCGAATGAAAGCAATTTTGACCGAATTAGAGAAAGCCGATGATATTATCTTATTTATTGATGAAGTTCATACCCTTGTTGGAGCAGGAGGTGCATCAGGTTCTCTTGACGCATCAAATATCTTTAAACCAGCACTTGCACGAGGTGAAATTCAATGTGTAGGAGCAACTACTCTTGATGAATATCGCCAAAGTATAGAAAAAGACGGAGCATTGGACAGGAGATTCCAAAAAGTAATCGTTGAACCACCAAGTATTGATGAAACTTTAAATATTTTAAATAAAATTAAAGAAACTTATGAGCAACATCACAATGTGGCTTACACAGATGATGCAATTAAAATGGCTGTGAAATTAGCAGCACGTTATGTCACGGACAGGCAATTCCCAGATAAAGCGATTGATGTTCTTGATGAAGCAGGAGCAAAAGTACACCTTGCTAATATAAATGTTCCGAAAGAAATAATTGAGCTAGAGCAAAAAATTGCTGATATTAAAAATGATAAAAATGAAGTTGTAAAAAAACAAGACTTTGAAGAAGCAGCAAAATTAAGAGACCAAGAAAAACGATTACAACAAGAACTTGAAGATGCTAAAAGAGATTGGGAGGTTCAAAGTAATGAGCGCGTATTCCCTGTAACTGAAGATGATATAGCGGATGTTATTTCTATGATTACTGGCGTACCTGTTAATAAAATAGCAGAAGCTGAATCTCAAAAACTATTGAATATGCCCTCTCATCTTAAAGAACATATAATCGGACAAGATGAAGCAGTAGAACATTTAGCAAAAGCAATTAGAAGAGCAAGAGCTGGCTTGAAAGACCCTTCAAGACCAATTGGTTCTTTTATGTTTTTAGGTCCAACAGGAGTAGGGAAAACTGAATTAGCAAAAGCACTTTCACGAGTAATGTTCGATACAGAGGATGCCTTGATTAGAATTGATATGTCCGAATATATGGAAAAATTTAGCGTATCACGATTTGTAGGAGCGCCTCCAGGTTACGTTGGATATGAAGAGGGTGGGCAATTAACAGAAAAAGTAAGAAGAAAACCATACTCTATCATTCTATTAGATGAAATTGAAAAAGCACACCCCGATGTATTTAATATGTTGTTGCAAGTTTTTGATGATGGGGTTCTTACTGATGGGTTAGGTAGAAAAGTTGATTTTAAGAATACTGTTATTATTATGACTTCTAATGTTGGCACAAAGGATATGAAAGAAGGTGGTAATATTGGGTTTAATTTTGGAAATACTGAAGATGACTATGAAAATATTAAAAGCACAATTGATGAATCTGTAAAACGTTTATTTAGTCCTGAATTTATTAATAGAGTAGATGATTTTATAATATTTAGAAAACTTTCTAAAGAGGATATTAGTCTAATTATTGATATTCAGTTGAAACAATTAGTTAAAAGGCTTGAAGTAAATCAAATGAGCTTAGAATTAACTGATGCTGCTAAAAACTTCTTAGTTGAAAAAGGGTACGATGAAAAATACGGAGCAAGACCTCTAAGGAGAGCATTACAAAAATACATTGAAGACGATTTAGCAGAAGAAGTGTTAAAAAACAATTTAACTAACGGAACTAAAGTCGAAGCCGATTTTGATGAAGAAAAGAAAAAACTGAAATTTTCTTTTAGCGAAGGTGAAAGGGTAATTGATGAAGCACAACTTGAAAAGCCAATTATCAAAACTGATAATGAAGAAATAACCGACGAAGTTGAAAGTAAGAACTAAAATTTAATGGCTGTATAATAAACAGCCATTTTTTTTATTTTTATATTTATAATTCATTTTAATTAGCATTTTCCTTAATTTTGTAAATTGTTTAACATTATTTCAAAAAACAGGTTAAATTATGATTAATCAAATCACTAATATACTTGCTGATAAAGCGGATTACTTATTAAATTTTAGCAATCCTAAAATTGATAAAAATATGCTACATATTCCAGAAGCAAATTTTGTAGATAGTATTTTTATAAATTCAGATAGAAATAACAGAGTTCTATCAAATTTACAAAGAATTTTTGGAAATGGAAGATTAGCAAACTCAGGGTATATGTCTATTCTACCAGTTGACCAGGGAATCGAACATTCTGCTGGAGCAAGCTTTGCAAAAAATCCAATTTATTTTGATGCAGAAAATATTGTGAAATTGGCAATAGAAGGTGGTTGTAATGCGGTAGCATCAACTTATGGAGTTCTTGGTATTGTGGCAAGAAAATATGCACATAAAATTCCATTTATTGTGAAGATAAATCATAATCAATTATTAACTCTACCAAATCAGTTTGACCAAGTAATGTTTGGGACTATTGACCAAGCTTATAATATGGGGGCAACTGCTATTGGCGCAACAATTTATTTCGGAAGCGAAGAATCTAACAGACAAATCATTGAAGTTGCTGAAGCCTTTGCTTATGCTCATGAACTTGGAATGGCAACTGTTTTATGGTGCTATTTAAGAAATCCAGAATTCAAAAAAGACAAAGATTACCATACTGCTGCTGACTTAACTGCGCAAGCGAATCACTTAGGTGTAACAATTCAAGCAGATATCATCAAGCAGAAACTACCTACAAACAATGGTGGTTATCAAGCACTAAATATGGGTAATTCTTCTTATGGTAAATTTGATAAAAGAATTTATACAGATTTATGTTCTGACCATCCAATTGACTTAACAAGATACCAAGTAGCTAATTGCTATATGGGCAGAGCCGGATTGATTAATTCTGGTGGTGCCTCAGGTGATAATGACTTTCAAGATGCTGTAGAAACCGCAGTAATTAACAAAAGAGCTGGTGGTATGGGCTTAATCTCAGGAAGAAAAGCTTTCCAAAGACCTATGACAGAAGGAGTTAAACTTCTTAATGCAATTCAAGACGTTTACTTATGCCAAGATGTAACTGTAGCATAAAAAAATCTAAATAATTCATTAAAAAAGGTAGTCAAATTGACTACCTTTTTGTTTAATTTTAAAAGAAATAAAAAATTATTTAATTTCTTTATGTAGAGTAGTTCTTCTTAAGAATGGATTATATTTTTTTAATTCCATACGATTAGGAGTATTTTGTTTATTTTTAGTAGTTGAATATCTTGAAGCTGGTCTTCCTTCAGCTTTAGCTTCAGTGCATTCTAATATAACTTGTACTCTATGTCCCTTTTTTGCCATTTTTAAATCCTTAATTTTATAAGATTACAAAATTAAAAATAATTTTACAAATAAAAAAAAATTATTTTCCACCGGTAAATAATGCTTTAAATACATGACCCGCAATTTTCGGATTTTCCTTAAATCTACGCATTGAATATCCATACCAATCTTCTCCAAAAGAAACGTATATCCTCATTCCATGACCCAATTTTATAATTTCGTCCCTTCTCTGTTCTCTGACGCCTAATAGCATCTGGAACTCATAGTCTTTACTTCCTAAGCCTCTTTTTTTAACTTCGTTCATTGCGTAATTTATTAATTCATCATCATGAGTTGCAATTCCAACATACATATTTTTATCAAAAATATAGCTTAATAATTTCTTATAGTTATCATTTACAGCATTAAAATCCTTGAAAGCAACTTTTTCAGATTCAACATAAATTCCTTTGCAAAGTCGAACTGAAGCGTTTAATTCTGATAACTCTTGTAAGTCCTCCAAAGCACGTTTCATATACGCTTGTATTACGACCCCAACATTGTCATAACCTAATGCTCGTAACTTTTTATATAGCGAAATTGTTCTATCATGATATGGAGAATTTTCCATATCCATTCTTATAAAAATACCCTTATCCTTTGCTCTCTTAACTATCTCCAAAGTATTTTCAAAACAAAATTCTTCATCAATATCAAGTCCCAGAGAAGTTAATTTAATTGATTGATTAGCATCTAATTGATTGTCAGTAATAGCGTTTAAAACCCCATATCTCAAATCCATTTCTTTAATAGTCTGCTCTTTATCACTCACATACTCACCTAATAAGTCAATCGACGCTCTACAATTCAAAGTGTTAAGTTTTTTAACTACCTTAATTGCATCATTAATGTTTTCACCAGCAATATAAGTATTAGCAAACATTCTAACAATCGGTTTCGGAGTAACATTCAAAGAAGCAAGCACTAATTTATTGAGCATTTTTCTACCTGAAATAATATATTTTAATTTGGTTCGTTTATATTGCAAAATTAACAAATTTAAACTTTAAAAAATAACAATGAATAAATACATTAAATTACTTTTATTCACATTACTTGGAACTTTAAGCGGGTATATTTATTTTTACTATTTTGGTTGTGATTCCGGTTGCACTATTCAATCAAGCGGAGTAAATATGTCATTATATGGTGCTGTATTCGGTTTCATACTTGGATTTCCAGTTAAAAATAAATTGAAAAAGTAATTAACATTTTTATTAAATATTTGGTTTTAAAAAAAATACTCCTTATATTTGAAATCTTAAAAAAGTAAATAGGAAAATAAAAATGTCAAAAGTATGTGATGTAACTGGTAAAAGACCGCTTTCTGGTAATAATGTATCTCACTCTAACAGAAAAACTAAGAGAAAATTTTTACCAAACTTACAAAAGAAAAAGATTTGGGACCAAGAATCAGGTCAATGGATTACTATTAAAGTAACAGCAAGGGGCTTAAAAACTATTGATAAAATCGGTTTAAAAGCTGCTTTATTAGGTAAATAACTTTAATTGAGTAAAAACTTCAAGAACCTATCTTTTTCAAGATGGGTTTTTTTATTTTAAAAATATGACAAAAACAATACTAATATTTCTAATTTCTACATTCTCTGCTTTTTCTCAAGAAGTAGAAGTATCATTACATTATACAATAAATAAAGAAAATTTTTACAACATTAAAGTAGATAACTTTCAATCAATAGATAGCCAATCAGTTCATAATCAAACCGAATTCCAAGTAACTCATAAATTAGTTGAAAATAGTAGCGATGGCTTACTATTCTCTTGGAAATTCTCAAATTATCAAGTTCCTGATGAATTGAAAGGCATCTCTAAAGAGTTTGAAAAACTTAACGAAGGTCTCGAAATTAAATATTATACCACTCAGGAAGGCATCTATAAAACTATTGAGAATTGGGACGAAGTTTTAGACTTCTTCACCAAAAAACTTAAAAAATTAGAGCAAGATTTCTGGGGTGATGAATTAACTAAAGCCCAAATCAAATCGGTTGAAAAAAACCTATTAACTCCTGAAAAACTAAGCGAATACCTACTTACTGAAATTATCTTATTCCATAACTTTTATGGTGCAAAATTAACTCTAAACAAAGAATTAATTAACTCATTAGAAATTGACGACCAATATTTATCGATTAAGTTGCCAGTATTAAATAAATCTACTTTATCAAAAGAAAATCAAAACTATAAGTTAAATATTGTCGAATTTATCGACCAGTTGAAAGCCGATAGGATTATAAATGAGTTGGTAAAAAAAGAAAATCTTGATAAAATCTCTTATACTAATAATCAAAACTTCCAATATACTTTTAATAACGAATTTCAACTTATAAATCTAAGTTATAAAAAATTCATAGAAATTAATAACCAAACACTTTCTAAAGAAGTTTTGATTAAGAAAATAGATTAAAGCGGAGTTGATATTGACTTGTTTCGATTTATCTTGACAGAGTTTAATAAAAATGATTTTAAAAAGCTTTAATTTTTTTTAATAATTGAATTTTAGGAAGTATTCAATTATAATAGGCACACAATACGTTGGCAAGAGTTATATCAACTCTACTTTAAGTACTTCCTTAACCATAATTCTTTATTTTCAAGAAAGAAAATTTTTGCTTTTTCATAGTCATTAGGAATTATTCCGTCTAAAATTGCTTCTTCAATTTCATTCTTAATTTGTCCCACAAGCCGAGATGGTTGTATATTACATATTTCCATAATTTCTTCACCTCGAACTGGTGATTGAAATGCTCTTAGCTGGTCTTTTTCTTGAACTTCTAAGATTTTTTGGAATACTACTTCGTAATTGTTTTTATATTTTTTTTCTTTTTCTTCGTTCTTTGTAGTAATGTCAGCTCGGCATAATGTAAATAAGTCCTCAAGTTCAGGCCCTGCTTGTGCAGCAAGACGTCTAATAGCAGAATCTGTTATTTCTTCATCAATCAAGTGCATTGGTCTTTGATGTAGTCGAACTAACTTTTCAACATAGGGTAGAGGTTCTAAAGGGAATTTCATTCTATGGAAAATTTTCTTTTGCATTCTTGCTCCAACTTCCTCATGTCCGTGGAAAGTCCAGCCAATTCCTTTAATAAACTTTTTAGTTCTTGGCTTAGCAATATCATGCATAAGGGCAGCAAATCTTAGCCATAACTTATCTGTGTGAAGAGCAATATTATCAACAACACGTAAAGTATGCCAAAAGACATTTTTATGATAAAACTTTTTTCCGTCGATTTCAGCCACATCACTTGATTCTAAGTCGTTTAATTCAGGAAAAATATATTTTAGTAAGTTTGAATTAAATAATATGGATAAACCAATACTCGGCTTAGGGGAAGCAAGAATTTTTAAGAACTCATCTGCAATTCTTTCTTGTGATATAATTTTAATTCTATCAGACATTTTTGAAATTGCATCGAATGAATTACTTTCAAGTGTAAAGCCAAGTTGAGATGCAAACCGAGCTGCACGCATCATTCTTAGTGGGTCGTCAGAATAAGTTGTAATTGGATCAAGCGGTGTTTTAAGAATTTTACTATTCAAGTCAACTATTCCATTGTGTAGGTCAATTAGTTCACCGAAGTTTTCAGCATTAAGAGAGCAAGCCATTGCATTGATTGTAAAATCACGTCTATTTATATCATCTTCAAAAGTTCCATCAGTAGTTATTGGTTTACGAGAATCACTTAAATATTCTTCTTTTCGCGTTCCAACAAATTCAACATTAAAATCACCAATTGGAACAAGGGCAGTTTTAAAACGTTCATAAATGACAATTTTCGAATGAAATTTATCACTTACTTTTTTAGCAAATTCTATTGAATCACCAATGACAGTGATGTCAAAATCTTTTCTTTCTCGGTCTAAGAAATAGTCCCTAACATAGCCACCAACAATGTATATTTTAGTTTCATTTATATCAGCAAGTTCACCAATTTCTTTAAGAATTTTTTCTTTTATAAGAATGTTAGTCATTTTTCTTAAATTTACTTTTTATTAAAAACAAATTTAAGATATATTTTTGAAAGGATTTTATGGATTTACTTAAAGAGTTGCAACAAATATTAAAAACTCGAATTTTATGTATTGATGGTGCAATGGGAACAATGATTCAAACATATAACTTAGAAGAAGAAGATTATAGAGGTGAGAGGTTTAAATATTACGAAAAATCAGATTTAAAAAATAATAATGATTTACTTTCAATAACTCAACCACATATTATTAAAGAAATTCATCAAAAGTTTTTAGAGGCAGGAGCTGATATTATAGAAACAAATACATTTAATAGTAATCCATTTTCTATGGCTGATTATTCAATGGAAGAGTTAGTTTATGAGTTAAATGTTACATCTGCTAAATTGGCAAGAAGCGTTGCAGATGAAATGATGACAAAAGACCCAAGTCGCAAACGTTATGTTGCAGGAGCGGTGGGACCGACAAATCAGACGGCATCTCTTTCTCCTGATGTTAAGGACCCTGGATTTCGTAAAGTTACTTTTTCTGAATTACAAAAAGGGTATTTGGAACAAATGAATGGGCTTGTCGATGGTGGAGTTGATATTATTTTAATTGAAACTGTTTTTGATACTTTAAATGCGAAAGCAGCTATTGCTGCAACTGCCGAGTTGTTCACAAGCAGAAATATCGATCTACCAGTGATGATTTCTGGGACTATTGTCGATCAAAGTGGAAGAACTTTGTCTGGGCAAACTGTTGAAGCATTTTACATTTCTGTTGCACATTGTCCTAATTTATTAAGCGTTGGTCTGAATTGTGCCTTAGGTTCTGCTGAGATGAGGGCACACATTAGGGACTTAGCAAATATTTCAGATGTTTGTACCTCATTATATCCAAATGCAGGGTTACCAAATGAGTTTGGTGGTTATGATGAAACTCCTGAGTATATGGCAGAACAAATTAAAAATTATGCTTTAGAAAACTATGTAAACATTGCTGGTGGTTGCTGTGGAACTACACCTGAACATATAGGTGCTATTTATAACGCAATCAAAGATATAAAACCAAGAACTATTGAATAATGCTTAAAAGAATATACATAAAGAATTTTGCTATTATTGAAGAGTCAGAAGTGTTCTTGAATAGGGGGTTAAACATTTTCACAGGTGAAACTGGAAGTGGGAAGTCTCTAATTTTTCAAGCAATTAATATTGCTCTTGGAAATAGAGCATCTTTTGATTTAATAAGAAATGGTGAAAATAAATGTATAATTGAGGTTGAGTTCGATGGATTTGAGAAAGAAAATTTACTGAATGAGTTAAAAGAAAAAATTGATTTTGAAGCAAGTGATTCATTAATTTTTAGAAGGGAAATTAATATAAATGGAACAAGTAGGAGTTTTTTAAATGATTCTCCTATCCAAATGAAAGAATTAAAATTAATTGCAATGAGATTGTACGATCATCATGGGCAATTACAAACTTCAAATTTATTAAACAAAGAATTTCAACTTGAAATGTTGGATAATTTAGCTGGTAATGAGGAATTACTAAATAATTATAAAGAGAAATACTACGAATTTTCAAATTTAATTGAAAAGAAAAATAAAATAATTAGAAATGGTGAGAAATTAAAGAAAGATAGAGATTATTGGGAATTTCAATTGAATGAAATTAATAAAATTAATCCAAATGAAAATGAAGATGAAGTTGTAGAAAACGAATTGAATGTTGTTGAGAATATTGAGACTCTTTTTGAATTGTCAAATAACATAATTAATGATTTGTATGAAGGTGAATTAAATTCTTATTTATTATTAAATAATGCTATTAAATCATTGATAAATATGAATAATATTGATAATAAATTTAGTGATTTTGTTAATGATTTAGAATCAGCTAAAATTTCTATTGAAGAAGCATTCAAAGCTGTAAATTCTTATAAAAACAATATTGATTTTGATAATGAGAGAGTTGAATATTTAAAAAATAGACACTTAGATTTAAAGAAGTTAATTAAAAAATATGGTTCTATTGATGATTGTTTGAATGAAAAAAAAGATTTAGAAGAAAAATTATCTTTAATTGATAATTTTGACGATGAAATTCAAAAGTTAAAAGTTGAAATTGAAGATAAAAGAATAGAACTTTCAAAAGTAGCATTAAATTTGAGCAAGTTGAGAATTGATAATGCAAAAATAATTTCAAATGAATTAAATAATGAATTGAAAGAAATTGGGTTAGAAAATTCTAATTTCAGTATCAAGGTTGATTTTTTGCCATATATTAATAATGGGGAGTTCTATGTTTTAGATAAGAATGAAAAACTTTTGATAAATGAAAATGGTATTAATGATGTTGAATTTTATATTTCAACAAATACTGGAGAATTAGCAAAACCAATTTCGGAAATTGCTTCTGGAGGTGAGATGTCGAGAGTTATGCTTGCGATGAAAGCTTTGAGTAAAGATAAAAAGGGTATAGGAACATTATTATTAGATGAAATCGACACAGGAATTAGTGGTAGAATAGCTCAAAAGGTTGGAAAATATATGAATAAAATTGCAAATACTACACAAATTCTAACTATTACACATTTGCCTCAAATAGCAGCGAACGCAAATAATCATTTTTTAATTGAAAAATATGAGGAAGAAAATAGAACTTTTTCAAAAATTAATTTATTAGACTCTGAAAGGAGTTTAATCGAAATTGCTAAGCTATTTAGTGGTGAAAAGTTAACCGAAACTTCAATAATAAATGCAAAACAATTAGTGGATCAAATATGAAATTATCAAAACCTTATTTAATACGTAGTAATGACTTGAATATTAGTGATATAAAACTAATATTTGAGAAAACAGATGAATTTTTAAAAGCTGGAAATTATAGTTCGTTTGAAGATTTAAAGAATGTTCCGTTAGCATTAGCATTCTTTGAAAATTCAACAAGAACAAAACTTTCTTTTGAACTTGCAGCTAAAAGATTAGGTGCTTTCACACTTTCTTTTGATTATGTAACAAGCTCGCTTTCTAAAGGCGAAACTAATTTAGACACAATTCGCACAATGGAAGCAATGGGGGTGAAGATTTTTGTTATTAGACATAAAGAAGATGGAATTGTAGAAGAGCTTCAAGCAAATTCAAATAATATAATTGTTAATGCAGGTGATGGTGAGACCGACCATCCTACTCAAGGGCTTTTAGACGCATACACTTTGACGAAACACTTTGGTAATTTAAAAGGGTTGAAATTGTGTATTGTAGGTGATGTTTCCCATAGTAGAGTTGCAAGGTCAAATATTAATATTTTAAAAAAGTTAGGAGTTGAAGTATCAGTTTCAGCACCACAGGAATTTTTACCGAAAGATAATTCAATAAATGGCTTAAAAGTTTATAATCACATTGATGATGCTATTATAAATTCTGATGTAATTATGTTATTGCGGGTTCAAAAAGAAAGAATGAAAAATGAACAATTTAGTTCAGTTGAAGAATATCATTCTAATTTTGGAATGAATATTAAAAGATTTGAGTTAAAACCAGAATTGGTAATTATGCATCCTGGTCCTGTAAATTATGGAGTTGAATTAGATATGGAGGTTGTTATATATCCAAATTGCCTGATTCAAACGCAAGTGAAGTATGGCGTTTATATTAGAATGGCAGTATTATCATTACTTTCAGATTTTATTAAAAGGTAATTGATTTGTCGAACGAAGTATGGACTATTGGAAGAATACAAGATTGGGGGGCTAAGTATCTTGATTCAAAGGGATTTGAAAATTCAAAAAGGCAGATTGATTTAATTCTTTCACAGGTTATGAATTTTGAGCGGATTGACTTATATGTAAAGTTCGATTTGCCATTAAATCAATTTGAATTAAATGAAGTGAAAGACAAAATTAAAAGGATTGTTTCACACGAGCCAATTCAATATATTTTAGGAGAAGTTGAATTTTATAATTTAAAATTTAAAGTTAATAATAATGTTCTTATACCTCGACCTGAAACAGAGGAATTAGTAGATTTAATTGTTAAAGAAAATCAATCAAAAAACCAATTAAATATATTGGATATTGGTTGTGGTTCAGGTTGTATAGGGATATCATTGGCAAAAAATCTCCCAAACTCAAAAGTTTTTGCTATTGATATAAGCGAAGGTGCTATTGAAACTTCAAAAGTTAATGCCGTTATCAATGGAGTTGAAAATATAGAATTTTTTATTCTTGACATACTAATGAAAATTCCAAAAACCAAATTTGATGTAATAGTTTCAAATCCTCCTTATATTAGCAAAGACGAATTTCATTTGCTTGATAATAATGTTAAAGAGTATGAGCCGCGTGTTGCTTTGACAGATGAGGGGGACGGACTTATGTTTTTTAGAAGGTTTTATGCAATATTTTCAGAAATATTAAATGTAAATGGAGTATTTTATTTTGAAAATTCTTTTGAGCAAGGGAAGAAACTGAATGAATCTTTTAAAAAGAAATTTAATATAACTAATTATAGTGATATTAATGGAATAGAAAGGTTCCTTAAAGGTGAATTGAAAAATAGTGAAAAGCAACATATTAGATAAAATTGTAAAAAAGTTTTAAAAATATTAACTAAAAATTTCAAGTTTTCAATAATAATATATATTTTTGTAAATTGTATATAGTTTAAAAATAAATTAGTAATAAGAAAATGTCACAAATTAAAATTCAAGAACAAATTGGTGGGACAATCATAAGTATGAAAGGTCAATTTGTTGGAGGTGAAGAGACAGACCAATTACGAGACGCATTGAAAGAAATTAGCGATTCTCAAAAAAACAAATTAATAATTGATTTAAAAGAAACTAGCTATTTAAATTCAACAGCATTAGGAGTGCTAATTTCAGCACATGCAAGTTTTATAAAAAGAGATGGAAAAATTATTTTATGCAATATTAGCAAATCTATTGAGAACATTTTCGTTATAACGAAATTAACAATGGTATTTACTATTGCAGAAAATCTTGATTTAGCAATTAAAGAATTATCAAATTAAATAAATATTAGGAGTAACTAATGAAAAACGCATTTAACTGGATTGTAATAATCCTGACCTTGATACTAAGTTTTACTTTCTATTACGTAGTAATGGGTAACCCAGATGGATTTATTGATGGTGCAATTAGACACGAGCCAAAACCAGAGAACTTGCTTGCTGTGATTTACACAGGTGGTCCAATTGTGGCTATTTTGTTATCATTTATTATTATAGGAATAACTTTTTCCTTAGAAAGACTTTGGGTTTTAGCGAAAGCAAAAGGTAAAGGTAATCCAGAAGTTTTCATTAAAAATGTGATTACTGATTTAGCAAATGGAAAATTAGAAGATGCTCTTTCAAAATGCGATCAACAAAGAGGTTCAGTTGCTAACATATTAAGAGCTGCAATTATTAGATTCACTGAAGTTGAAAAAGACCAAGAATTTATAAACGAAAAGAAAATATCTGAAGTTCAAAGAGCTATTGACGAAGCTATGAACTTAGAAACACCATTATTAGAAAGAAATTTAGTTATTTTATCTACAATAGCTTCAGTTTCTGTATTATTTGGTTTATTAGGAACTACACTTGGTATGATTAGAGCATTTCAAGCTCTTGCTCAATCTGGAACTGTTTCTGCAACTCAATTATCTATCGGTATCTCTGAGGCACTTTATAACACTGCTGGTGGATTGATAGGTGCTTTAGTTGCAATTCTAATGTATAACTTTTTCACTACCAAAGTGGATAACTTCGTTTATATGATTGACGAAGCAATATTGAGTGTAACTCAAATCTTCACTGGAAGAATTAAAAAATAAGGAAAGAAAATGCCAAAGGTTAAGAAAAAAAGAGTTGGTTTTGTTATAGATATGACCCCTTTGGTTGATATAACTTTTCTTCTATTGACATTTTTTATGTTTACTGCTAAATTTAAAAGTGAAGCGGATAATGAGCAAAAGTTTTTTATTGAGCGACCAAAGGCATCGGCTGATACATCAAAACTTCCAGAAGTTGATTTAGCAACGATTAAAATTGCTTTCACTGATACTTTGAAAACAGACACAAGCTACTATTTTACTATGACTAATGAAGAAACTTTTAGTAAAGTAAAAAATAGCACTGATGGTTTAACAAAAGAACAAAAAGAAAGCGCTTTAATAAAGGTAGATTTATTAACACTTGAAAAGATTGTCAGAGAGGTATATAGATCTGATTACGCTAAAGGAGCATTAAGTACTAAATTTGCTATTGATGCAGATAAGTTATTACCATTTGACTGGGTTAATAATGCTATGGAAGTACTAAGAAAGAATAACTACACAACGTTTAACTACGTTACAGACAAAAAACAATAATTTATTTTGACACATTGTAACTTTTTAGAAATAAAATGTGTCTATTGTATAAAGATGATTTTTAAAAGGAGAAAATTATGGCAGGTGGCGGTAGTTTAGGCGGTGGCGAAAAACCAAAAAGAGGAAAGCATAGTAGCAGAAAGAAAAAGAAAAGAGTTGGATTTCATCTTGATATGACTCCACTTGTAGATATTACTTTTTTACTATTAACATTCTTTATGTTTACAACAACAATGGCAACACCACAAATAATGAAAATGGCTGTACCACCCGAAAGAGATGTTGATGTACAAGTAAAAGAATCAAGATTATTTACTATAATGGTTGATGAATTAGGTAGAATTATGTGGTTTCCAGCTAATGATGCGCTAGTTCTTACTGATATAAAAGATTTAAGAAAGTTAGCTGTTGAAAGGAATTTAATTCCTGGAATGAAAAATGAAGTTATAACAAGTTTAAAGATAGCAAAAGGCGCACCTTATGGATTAGTTATTAAGATTTTAGATGAATTAAATTTAGCAGAAGTGGAAATAACTCAATCTCTAAAAAAAGATGTTATTCCAAGAAATAGAATGTTTTCATTGAATATATTGACTGAAGATGATTTAGCAAAAATTGCAAAAGAATTGCCAGCAGATGGAAAACAATTGGAGAGTAAGTGATGTCAGAACATATTATTAACCCGAATATCTCTGATTATGGAGCAAGAGAACTTAAAGACTTTATTAGAAAGTATACTTGGCGTGCTTTTATAATTACAAATAGCGCTTTACTTTTGATTTTTATATCAATGTATATTTATGATAAAATCAGTGCTTTTGAGGGAGAAAACTTTGTAGCTCCATTTGCAGAAACAACTGTTGAGTTGGAGTTGATAGATACTCCTCCACCTCCACCTGAGGATATGGCGGCTCCGCCTCCACCTCCACCACAGGTAACAGTGCAAGGTGGTCCCCCTCAAAGAGCTGGAACCCCTATCCCAATTCCAGATGCAGAAATTGCTCCGGATTTGAAAGAATTTGCAAATATGGATGTTATGAGTAGAGCTTCAGCAGAAGGTGGTGATGGTGCGGTTGATTTAGGTGGATTTAGTGATAAAATTAACTTTGCAGATAAAGACTTAGATGTAAAAGCAAGAGAAACTGAATTACCTTCACCTGATGATTTTATTCCTGTTGAAAAAAATCCAGTTGTTGATATTGCTAAATTACAACGCCTTGTAATTTACCCAGATTTAGCAAAAAGGTCTGGAATAGAAGGTCGTGTGATTATTAAAATCTTAGTTGATAAAACTGGTGATATTCTTAAAAAGAAAGTTGAATACACTGACAGTCCTTTGCTTGACAAAGCAGCTTTAGATGCAATTAGTAAATATGGAAAGGTTATTCCTGCAATTCAAAACAAACAACCTGTGGCTTGTTGGGTATCTGTTCCAATCAATTTCAAGTTAAACTAAAATTTGAATTATTTGACTCTATGATTATTGAAATTTAATATAAGACTCAGGTTGAAACTGGGTCTTTTTATTTTAAGAAAATTATTTGGTGAATTATGAAAATACTATTATTAATTATATTTATTTCTATTTTTACATTGTTTTCACAAAGCAATTTAGATAAAGTAGAAAAACAAATTAGTTATGATTTTAATAAGTTATTATCTACATTAAAATTTGATGATAAGGAATTGAATTCTGAAATTAATGTTGAGTTAAAAGTATATGTAAGTGAGTTAGGGGTCGTTCAAAATGTTGAAATTGTGTCAGCTTCAAATAATAATATAGCAAATAAAATTTCAGAACAAGTTAGAAAATTTAAAGAATTTACACCCGCTTTTAATAATGGTGATTTTGTTGATTCATGGATTATCATACCATTTATTGTAAAAAGTAGTAATGGTAACAATATAGAATTTTATAATGCTAATCCGAATGAAAATGATATTGAATTAGACAAAATGCCAGTTATTGATATGAATAAGTTAATGTCAAATGTTAAATACCCTGAATCAGCATATAGTCAAAAAATTCAAGGTAAAGTGATTGCGGATATTTTAATTAATGAAATAGGTGAAGCCGAAGAAATAAAAATAAGTTCATCAGATAATTCTATTTTTAATGATGCTGTCATTGATGCAATTAAAAAGTATGGAAAATTTATTCCTGCAGAAAAAGATAGTGTAAAAGTTAAAAGTTGGGTATCTGTTCCTTTTTCATTCGTATATCAGGAGAAAGAGAAAAGTGATGGCAAAGTGAACTTTAAAAGTGGAATGAGTGCAAAGGTTGACCTCAACAAAATTAAAAAGTTTGTTAAATATCCAACTGAAGCACAAAAGAACAATATTGAAGGACAAGTAATTTTAAAGTGTTTGGTTAATGAAAAAGGTAAATTTGTTAGTGTTTTTGTTGAGAAAAGTGATAATGCTATTTTGAATGAAGCAGCTGTAAATGCTATTAAATCTTATGGGAAAGCAGAAGAACCAGCAAATGAAGATGGGAAACCAGTTGCTTGTTGGATACATATACCAATTAACTTTAAATTAAAATAGTATGACAATCAAAATCATTCAATATATAATTAAAGGAATAATTATAATTTTTGGTATTATTATATTTTTTAATTTAATTCCATTGAATATGCCAGAAAATACTCGAAGAACTATTGGAGTTATTGTAACTTTATTTGGAGTTTATCGACTTATAATATTTAGAATGAAATTAAAAAAATATCATTTTGATAGTCAGGAGGAAAATGAAAAATAAGCATTTTATACTAACTTTAGTTTTGTTAATATTATCCTCTTGTGGAGATAATAAATATAAAGAGAAAGACCCAAATGCTGTTGAAACTATGAATTCCGGACATGTTACTATTGCTGTTGATAATGATGTTTATAGTGTAATCGATACTGGAATTTCTATGTATAGTGAAGATTATAAGAAAGTTCTTGTAAATCAAATTAATGTAACAGCAAGAGAAGCAATGGGCGAGCTTCTAAATGGAAATGTTCGAATTGCAGTGATTGCAAGAGATTACTTGCACGATGAAGATTCTTTGATGAAGTCATTTAAAGTAAAAGAACATCAAAGAATGAAAATAGCAACAGACGGTTTAGTTTTGTTCTGTAATAGAGAATTTCCAATTGATACATTAAATATTACACAAGTTAAAGATATATTCCAGAATGGGAAAAAACTTTCGAGTTTTTTCAAGGTTAATGGTGATGTTAAGTATTATGTAAATGAAGCAAATTCTTCAGTTTTTGCTAATTTTAAAAAGTTAATTTTAGAGGATAAACCGTTAGGTACAACTTTAAATTATGAAAAAGATAGTAAAGCAGTTTTAGAACAGGTAAGTAAAAGTAAAGGTTCGGTTGGAATTGGATACTTATCACAAGTTTTAAGTGATGATAGGTTTAAAATGATTGAAATTGGATATTATGACTCGACAGGAGCTTATGTTAGTCCAAAACCAGTTCATCAAGGGTATATAGTTCAAGGAAAATATCCATTTCCAGTTAGTATTTGGGTTTATTTATTGGAAGATAGAAGAAATTTACCTTTTTGGTTTGCAAGCTACTTAGCAAAGGAGAATAAATACCAAAAAGTAATTTTAGACAAGGGAATAGTGCCAGAATTTGCACGATTTCAATTAGTTCCAGAAAGCAAATAATTTATTAATTAATATAAAGTAAAAATGTATAAAGTAGTAACGATATTATTTTTTGTATTAGGACTAAATTTATTTAGTCAAACAACTTATCAACAATTAGAAGAGTTAAATAAGCAAAGTAAGTTCTTTGAAGCATCAAAACTTGTTCCTGAGTTCAGTGAAGCAAATAAAAAGGACTTTAAATCTCAAATATTATGTGGTGATATTTATTATAACCTTGAAGACTATGATAATGCTTTAATTTATTATAAAAAAGCAGAAGAAATAGATAGAGACGATTATAAAATGCTGTATAGAGTTGGTAGAACTTTACATAGATTAGGCAAACAAGGTGAAGGGTATAAATATCTTGATGATGCTATAGATGAAATTGATGACAAGAAAGAAATTACTCCTTACCTTGAATATGCAGATGCAAAGTTGCGTGACAAAGATATGATGGGTGCTGAAACTTGGGTTAATAGAGCAAAAGATAGAAATGACAAAGATTCAAGAGTATATTTAGCTTTTGGGGATATGTATTTTTCACAAGCAATTTATCAATTGGCAATAGATAATTATTTGATTGCATTAAAATATGATGAGAATAATATTCAGGCAAGAGCGAATTTGGCTGAATCCTATTATTGGCAAGCAAATAGAGAAGCAGATGCCGAACTATCAAATCAATACTTTAAAAAAGCAATTGTAGAATATGATAAAGTTGCAGAACTTGACCCCTTTAATGCAAAAGCATTTTTTCAAACTGGTAAAGTTTTGTTTTGGGCTTCAAGATTTGAGGACGCTGCGCCTAAGTTAAATAGAGCAGCCCAGTTAAATCCTGAAAATAAATTAGCACGCTGGATGCTTGCTCAATCACTTATTGAATTAAATAGATGTGATAGCGCGGCTCAGCATTTAGAGTGGGTATCTAATAATATTGATTCTGTGAAAATTAAAGCACAATTACTTCTTGCAAGATGTTATTTTTCAAATAATAATCCTCATAGAGCAGTAGAGCAATATGATAAAATTCAAAAAGATACAACGCTTGAAACATTAGATTTGAAGAGATTTGGAAATGCAGCTATTTTAACAGAAGATACAACGAAAGCAGTTACTATTTTTGAATTAGCTATTGCAAATGATCCAACAAATACTTGTGATTTGATGATGTTAATGGGACAACTTTACTATGTAAAAAAAGACTATGATAACGCTATTAAGAAATTTGAATTAAGATTAGGTACTGAAGCTTGTGCTGACGGAAAAGAAAAAGTAGCTTATTTCTTAGGATTATCTTATTTATTTTCTGCAAACTTGCCAAATGTTGCTGATTCAATTAAGGTTGTGAAGTTAAGCAAAGCTGGTGAATATTTCACTAAAGCAATTGAAATTGATTCTAATGATTTTAAATCAATGGTATATTTGGGCGATGTTTATGCAGGTAAAGGGGATAAGATAAAAGCCGGACAACAATATGAGTTAGTTATAGGAAAGGCATTGATTAATCCAACTGAAAATGCCCAACCATTAAGACAATCATTTGCAAAAATTTGCGGTATGTATTATGAAAATAAAAACTATGATGGAGTAATTAAATACGCTACTTTGTGGTTTGAAAATCAACCTGACGTTGAATATGGACCTCTATATGTAGCAATAGCTTATCAAAATAAATATGTTAGTTCACAAAGCGATGCAGACAAGGCAAAATCTTGTGAATGGTATAAAAATGTTCTAAAAGTTAATCCCAATAATTCAACTGCGAAAAAGAATATAGATGCATTGGGTTGTTAAGAATTATTTTAATAAATATAATAAGGAACAGATTACTATATCTGTTCCTTAATTTTTTAAATGGAAAAGATAAAACCATATAAAAGCTTAGGACAGAATTTTTTAACTGATATGAATATCAGGAAAAAAATAGTTGATGCTTTGAATATAGAAAAAGATGATGAAATTATCGAAATTGGACCTGGAACCGGCGCTTTAACTGAACTTATCATTCAAAATGATGTTTTCTATACAGGTGTTGAATTAGATGTTAGAGCTTATGAAATAATTCAGAAACTAATTGCAAACAATCCGAAATTTTCAGTAATTAATGAAGATATTTTAAAGGTAGATTCTGATATTTTTAAAAATTCAACAAAAGTTGTAGGTAATTTACCTTATTATATTACAAGTAGTATAATTTTTAAGATTTTAGAATCAAAAGAAAAACCTAAATTTGCTATTTTTATGGTGCAAAAAGAAGTTGCACATAGAATTAATGGAAAAGTAAATACTAAAGAAAACGGGATTTTGTCTATTGCCATTTCATTGCTTGGAAAGTCAGAAATCCTATTTGATGTTTCGCCAAATTGTTTTTACCCTAAACCAAAAGTAACATCAAGCGTTATTAAAATAACTTTTGAAAGAGAAGTAAATAATTTTAAAGAAATAATGCAATTAGTGAAAATGGCATTTAATCAACGAAGAAAAACTCTTTCAAACTCTATTAAACCAATGTTAATTGGTGTGGATTTGCAAGGACTTGAAGAGACGTTGAAAAAAAGAGCAGAACAACTAAGCTCAAATGATTTTATAAATTTGTATAATGAAATTAATTTTAGAAAGAATAAATAAGAGATTCACAAGTAGTGAGGTATATATAATTTCTACATTAATTATTCTTAATGTAATTTTAATTTATTGCTTTTTTATTGAATTTAGCGTTTACACTACTTTTCTTTATAATTTATTTTTAATTGGAATTATAGTTTTAATTAGTAAGATTTTTGAATTCAAGCAGAATAGGGGAGTTCTTAGACAAGTCTATCTTGTTCCATTCATATTTTTAGTTTATACAAATGTTAGAGTAATAATTAATATTTTATTTAGTAATGATTATGATAGTATACTAATAAAAATTGACGAATTAATATTAGGAAATCAAATTGGCATTATATTAAAACCATTTATAAATCCAATTTTAACAGAATATCTACAAATTTGTTATTTTATGTTCTTCATAATGCCAATCATACATATAACAGAATTGTCAAGAAGAGAGAATCATAATGATTTTGATAAGCTTACTCGAAATATTATTTTTGGATTTATGTTTTCATATTTACTTTATCTATTTATTCCGGCTATTGGTCCAAGATTCACAATTTTTGAGTTTTCTCAAATTTCAAAAGAATTACCAGGGTTATTTTTTACAGATTACATACGTGAATTAGTTAATGTGGGAGGAGGAATCCCTTTAAACTCTTTAAATCCTGCTATAGATGTGAATCGAGATTGTATGCCGAGTGGTCATACAATGATGACAACAATAAATATATATTTTGCTTATAAATTTCAATCAAAGTTAAGATACTTATTCTATATAATTGGGATTAGTTTAATATTCAGTACGATGTACCTTCGTTACCATTATTTTATAGATATTATTGCTGGTTTGATTTTTGCCTATATTAGCATTAAATTTGAATCTATTATTTATCAGAAATTAAAAAAGAATGGCTGATTATTATTTTACAATAAAGAATTTAGAACGCGAAGAAATTAAAATTAAAAAATCAAAATTCATAGCAACAGCAATTCCTGTTATAAGTTATGAACATGCAAAAGATGAATATGATAAAATAAAGAAAGAATACTTTGATTCAAGACACAACTGCTGGGCTTGGAGGTTTGGTGAAAATGGCTTAGATTTTAGATACTCAGATGATGGCGAACCTTCTGGAAGTGCTGGTAAACCAATATTATTTGCAATTAAAAAATATGAAATAAGTGATGTATTAGTTGTAGTAACAAGATTCTTTGGTGGAGTTAAACTTGGAGTAGGTGGTTTAGTAAGAGCATATTCAGATGCAACGGAACTTGTGTTACAAAAATGCGAGAAAGTTAAAATTGATATAACTAAAAGTGTTAAAATATTCACTACTTATGAAGATATTAGCATTATAAAAAATTTATTAGACACTTATGCCATTAAATATGAAGACAACTATACGGACTTTATAGATATTAAATCAGAAATACCAATTAGCAAAGTAGAAGAGTTTACTAACTTAATAGTTTCAAAAACAAATGCAAGGTCAGGATTTCGTATTTTAGATTAAAATTTTTTATATCTTCAATTTTTACAATAATTTATTTTTATATAAGTTTATAATTATTTTTTATTACAATTAATTTTAATTTATAATTACTATGAAAAACAAAATTAAATACCCAGAACTGATTGCACTTGTTATGCTAAACATATCTGTAATTATTTCTTGGATGGCATATAATGAATATCACCCTGTAATTATTCAAAAATTTGGTTTAGATAGTATGGCGAATAGTTTAAAACTATTCAAAGCAATTATTCTTATAATTATTCCAGTTATTGCCGGCTTTTTAACTGATTATATTTTAAGTAAAAATAAAAGTTATTTTTTAATATATACTGTAGGTATAGTTGCAGCAGGAATGACTTTTATGTCAATCGCATCAAGTGTGATGTTTAATCAATCAGATTTTATTCATTTTATTCTTCCAGTATTAATTGTTATCTGGTTAGTTTCAATGAATTTATTCGTTTCACCTGCCAATTCGCTTGTTGATTTATTTGCACCAAAAGGAAAATTACCTCTTGTTATGGCAATATTGTTTGTTACTACAGAATTAACTTATGCTTTTGAACCATTTATTTTAAATTTCATCAATTATATTGGGGCAAGTTTAACTTTTGTTGTTGGTGGAGTTTTAGTAGTTGGTTCAGGTTTTTTCTTTATCAAACAAGCAAAAGATGAAATGGCTGAAAGAAAAGAATTAAGTGTTAAACGTCAAAAAAGCATAGACACTTCAATGGTTTTTATTATTGGATTATTTCTCGGATTAGCACATAGTTTTATGAATACAATAATCCCGGATAATATAAACAATTTGGAAAATTTCTCAAATATACCAGATAAATTTATTGCAACATTTTTATTTGTTATTGCTGCATTCTTTGCATTACCAGTTTCTTCATATTGGAGTAAACGCGAAATTTTAATAAAATCAATTTATGTTCCAATAGCATTATCAGGAATTAGTGGTATAACATTATACTTTTTAGGTTCGCCATTACTAACTTTTTTTAATACTATTTTAATGTTATATGCTTATGTAACATTAAGTATAATTGGTCTACCTTACGTTATTTCACGTCTTGACGGCAAAAGAATAACATTAGGAGTTGGGATATATTTAGGTGCAGCTCAAATTTTCAGTAGTTTATTTGATTTAATACGATAAATTTATTTCCCATTTTTATCGTGTACCACTTTCCATTTTCCAGCCCATTGCGAGAGGATATGAACACCAACTTGTGTTCCACTTCCTGTGGCTATATTCCACTGGCTTGAAATACCAGATAATGTACCGCAAACATATAGATTTTTTCTTACTTTATAATCTTTATTTGAAATACAAATTCTGTTTTTATCGCTACGTTGATATTGTTCAAAGGGAATGTCTAAATTATCTATGTTCCAACTTTTAAAACCAGTTGCTAAGACTAAGTATTCAGATTCAATATTATAATCAGCATTGTTTGAGTTATAATTAATTGAGAATACTTTATTTTCTTCAATGCTTTTAACTTTACCTTCAATAATTTTAATATTATTAAAGTAATTTACCTGATTATAAAGTAGATTTAAAGCTTCTTGACCATCAATACCAGGCATTATTCCAGCAGCATTTAAAAGTTTTGCACGTAAAATATCACTTCTACCTGAGTCAATAACAAGTATTTTCTTGTTTTGAAATTCTTCAAAATGGGGAATTGAACTCGCTAAAAGCAAAGCAGTAGAAAGTCCAGCTGGACCTCCACCTATAATTACAACATCATAGTGGTTCATTAACTAAAAGATCCTTGACTTGAAGAATCCGTAAGTTGCTTTTTATTTCTAAAATACGCTCTAACGAAATAGACAATTACTGCAATAACTATTATTGTCATAAATAATTTACCCCAAGAGAAAGTAGGTGGATAAACACCAACAGTTCCATCTGCATTCTCGACGTAGCTTGGTCTTGAATAATAAAAAGCAGGGTGGAAAGGCATCATCCACATCCAAGAAGTTGAACCCATCATATATCCAGTCATTAAGCCAGATGAGTAACCACCATAACCATGCATAATATAATTAGTACTTTGTCCTGTTGCACTTTGTTTTGTTATTGGAGTTGTTTTCGTAGGCACTCCATAACGTTGTTTTGCTTGTTGTGATGAAATTCTATTTCCACCAAAACTAGGCGCTTTAGGTGATGTTCTTGGAGTGCTTCTAAAAGAACTTCTGTTTCCACTTGAAGGACGTGAAGAACGAGATGAGCGAGGTGTACTTCTGAAAGAACTACGTCTTGAACCAAAGCTTCTACCAAAACTTCTTCCAAATCCTCCACCTCTTCTTAAATCTAATGATTCTTTCCAATCTGACCCAAAGTTTAAATTTTGAAGTTGATTAAAATTAAAATCAAAAGATGCTTCACTTTCGAATGTAAAAATCAATAAAAGTGAAAGTGTTGCTATTAATATTTTTAATGTGTTTTTCATATTTTTTTAAATAATTATTTTAAAATTATACCAACGAAATAGATTGAAGAATGTTTTTAAAAAACTTTTTCAACTGTAGTTGAGTCGTCATATTCTCTGAAAGTAATTTCTGCATTACATACTGAGTCAGCTAATGTATTAGTTTTTCCAAACATACCACTAAGCCCTTGTTTCTTTTCTTTAGAAGGAGCTTTAATATGAATGAATAAACTTATTATTCCTTCTTGTGCTTCGTCATTCCAATAAACTACGGTATTATCTAAGTCCCCATCTGATTCTACAGAAATAGTTTGAAGTGCTAAAAGCTCATCTTCAGTAAATGATGGCTCTGTTATTTGAATTAAAGACAGCTCTTCATTGAAAATATCTTTAACAAATTCTTCATTATTTGATGCTAAATATCTAATTGCAGAGTTGAACTCACCATCTTCGTTAATACTAATGAATAACTCTCTCAATCCTGCTACTTGTTCTCCGTTAATGTAAACAGCAGTGCGTTCTAATCTTCCATTACTTACGATTGATATTGATAACATATTTTTACCTTTATACAAATACTTCTAATGCTAAAATACCAGGGAGAGTTTTACCTTCTAAATACTCTAAAGAAGCTCCACCACCAGTTGAAACATGGGAGAGCTTATCGTCAAGACCACACATACTTACAGCAGCTGCGGAGTCCCCTCCACCAACTATTGTAATTGCCCCTTTTAATGTAACATCTGCCATTTCCTTTGCTAATTCAAAAGTTCCATCTGAAAAGTTAGAAAATTCAAAAACACCCATAGGTCCATTCCATAGGATAGTTTTAGAATGTTTTATATAATTTTTATATAAATTAATAGTTTTAGGTCCGATGTCTAATCCCATATACTCTTCATTAATATCACTGATTGAAGTTGTCATCGATACCGAATCATTTTCAAATGAGTAAGCTAACTTAGTATCTATTGGCAAAACTAACTTAGTTTGTGAATTTTCGGCTTTTTTAAGAAGCTCTTTTGCTAAGCCAATTTTATCTCTTTCAACAAGCGACTTTCCAACTTTCATTCCTTGTGCAACAAAAAATGTAAACATCATTCCGCCACCGATGAGGATATAATTGCATTTGCCAATTAAATTGTCTATTACATCTATTTTCCCAGAGACTTTAGCTCCACCAATAATAGCTGTGAAAGGAGGTTCTGGATTTTTAATGTGTTTACCTAAAAAGTCTAATTCTTTTTCTATTAAGTAACCCATAAATCTATTTTTTAAAAAACGTGTTACTCCTACTGTGGAAGCGTGCGCCCTGTGGGCTGTTCCAAAAGCATCATTTACATATATATCAGCAAGAGAGGCAAGAGATTGAGAAAATTCTTCGTCATTTGCTTCTTCTTCTTTATAAAATCTTAAATTTTCTAATAAAACTATTGCACCTTTGGGAGAATTACTAATAGATTCTTTAACTTTTTCACCAATACAATCATCTACAAAAATTAGATTATATTTCTTTGATAAGTACTCTGCAACAGGTTTTAACGAATATTTTTCATTTCTTTCGCCTTTAGGTCTACCCAAATGAGACATAAGAATTGGCAGCCCACCATCTTTTAATATCTTATCAATAGTTTTTAATGACTGCACTATTCTAATATCATCAGTAATTTCATTTTTATCATTTAATGGTACATTGAAATCAACTCTGACTAAGCATTTTTTTTCATTACAATCAAATTTATCTATTGATGTAATCATATTTTATTCCTATATTGAAGAAAAAATTAAAATTAAGAAATATTTTTTAAGAAATTTTCACATTCAATACACAATTTATCAAATAATTTTGAACTATTAAAGAGAAATTTTTCAGAATCATTCATTTGATTATTTTGCCAAGTAATTTGTCTTTTAGCAAAGCGCCTTGTATTCTTTTGAATTTCACTAATTGCAATGTCTTTACTTAGATTTCCATTAACATAATATATACATTCCCTATATCCAACTGAATTCAATGAATTATTGTGTAATCCATATCCTAAGTTTAATAAGTTTTGAACTTCGCTTTCAAGCCCATTCTCCCACATTTCGATTGTTCGCTTGTTTATTCTGTCATAAAGAATTTCTCTTTCTGTTGAAATAATAAAGTATTTAGGATTATATAATTTTTTTTGATTTATGTTATTTTTAGTAATTGAATACCCATTGACTAAGTAAAATTCTAAAGCACGAGTAAGTCGCCTAATATTCTGACCTGAATATAAGTTATAAGCATCAATATCTTTTTCTTTTAAAAGTTCTTTAATTTTATCTGGACCTTCTGATTCAAGAATATTTTTTAGAAATTCCCTTGTTTGAACTTTAATATTTTCTTCAATGTTATCTTCATCAAGACCATATATTAAAGA
This sequence comes from uncultured Hyphomicrobiales bacterium, assembly GCA_964465945.1. Lineage (GTDB taxonomy): Bacteria > Bacteroidota > Ignavibacteria > Kapaibacteriales > UBA2268 > JAJRPT01. Next base: position 232,296 of record CAYXMM010000004.1, on the reverse strand, counting down.
TTTAACATAAAATCCTGTACCACCAACAATTAAAGGAATTTTCTTATCATTTATAATTTGATTAATAATGAACTTAGCATCATTTTCAAACTTACCAGCACTATATGTTTCATCAGGTAATATAATGTCAATAAGATGATGTTTGACTTGGTTCAATTCGCTCTGTGAAGCTTTAGCTGTTCCTATATCCATTAACTTATAGACCTGTCTCGAATCAGAAGAAATTATTTCAATAGGAAATCTTTTAGATAATTCAATAGATAATTCTGTTTTTCCACTTGCAGTTGGAGCAGTCAGAATAAGTAAATCACTAATCATTCGGAGAATCCTTTTTCTCCTATCAAAGGAACGAATTTGAATTTGCCGAATTTTTTTATTGTTAGTTTATTATTTACTTTTTCATAAAGGCACATAATCTGAGATTGTGTATCTCCAATTGGTGCAACCAATTTACCATTAATGTCCAGTTGATTGAGCAACTCATCAGGAATAGAGGGCGTTGCAGCAGTTATAATAATTCTGTCATAAGGTGCATGTTTTAAAAGTCCTAAAGATCCATCACCTAAATGGCAAGAAATAGGAATTTTATTGTGTTCAAATGTTTGTTTTGCTTTTTCGTATAGCAGTTGATGTCTTTCAATAGTATAAACGTTACAATTTAATAAATATAATAGATATGCTTGATAACCACTCCCAGTGCCTATTTCAAGAACCCTCATTTCAGGTTCAATATCTAATAGCTGGGTCATATATGCAACAGTTAGTGGCTGAGATATAGTTTGACCACAATCAATAGGCAAAGCATTATCATCGTAAGCTTTATTCCAAAAACTTTTTGAAATAAACAATTCTCTTGGAATTTTTTGAATTGATTTTAAAACCTCTTGATTAGTAATTCCTTTTCGTTCTAAGTCTGCAATTAGTTTTGATTTTTTTAAAGTAAAATTATTCTGCATTAAATTTTCTGGATATTGTTATCAATAACATATTCATCAATGTTTTCATTGTTATACATTGCGTTGAGGACCTCCTCAAAAATATCTTTATTTATATTATAATATAAAGTACCTTCGTTTGCAAGAGAAATTGCACCAGTTTCTTCTGAAACAATTATAACTACTACATCGGTCATTTCAGTAAGTCCAAGAGCGGCTTTATGACGAGTCCCTAAATTTTTTATTGAAGTTTTAATTTTTTTAGATAATGGTAAAGTATTTTTAGCAGACATAATAATTTTATTCTCAATTATAATTGCTCCATCGTGAAGAGGAGATTTAGGGTTGAAAATTGAAAGAATTAACTCCTTAGTAACTAAGGCATCTAAATCAAACCCTTTTTCAATAGTCATCTCAATATTTTGGGACCTAGTTAAAACTATTAAAGCACCAATATGCTTATCAGATAATTCCTTGACTGCTTCAGTTAATGTACTAAAAGTTTCAGTAATCTTTGATTTGACAAAGAGTTGAAAAATAGGGCTACGAGTAACTATCAAAAGTAATCGCCGAATTTCTTCTCTAAAAATAATTATGAAAGCTATTAGCCAGATATCAGAAAGCGTTTTTAAAAGCCAATTTATTGATTTTAAATTAATTGCTTCTGAAATAAAAGAAAGACCAATAAGAACTACTAAACCGAAAAGTATTTGTATAGCAATAGTGTCTTTTAGATTATTATAAATCCAATAGAAGAGAGCAGAAACAATTAGAATGTCCAACAGATCAACTAATGTTATGCTTAAAAAACCTATGCTAAATAATTCAATCATTTTAGATTACAAATATAAAAAAAAGATGGATTAACTCCACCTTTTTTTAAAAAATTATTTATGAACTTTTTTTACTCAACTTCGCCATATTTTTCAGGATATGGAGGAAGTGGGAGGGAACCTGGTATACCTGTTAAAGGAAAATCTTTTCTTAATGGGTAAATTGGCTCATTTGTTTCTGGGTCAACATAGTCCTCAGGCATATAAAATCTTCTCATATCTGGATGATTTGTGAACTTAATACCATACATATCATAAGTCTCACGTTCATACCAGTTTGCACTTTCCCAAACGCTTGACAAAGTAGGACAGGTGCAATCATCTTCTTCTACTGTCGTTTTTAATCTAACTCTATGATTTTTTGAAAGTGAGTATAAGACACAAACTACTTCAAACCGACCTGAAGGTTTATTCCAATCTATTGCAGTTATATCTACACACAAATTAAAATCAGAAGATGGATGAGTTTTTAAAGCAGTTGCAACTTCAACATATTTATCTTTTGGAACAGTTAATGTTAATTGTTCACGATGCACATAAACGCTGGCATCATTTGTAATTTCTTTTGCAATATTAATTATTGCTTCTCTATTATTTATTGAATTTTGAAATTCACTCATTTTCAATTCCTAAATATCTTAGTTTCAAAAATAAGAATAATTATTGAATTTTTAAAGTTTTAATTGCTTTCTCAAATATTTTTTCATAATAACTCCATTGATTGTCAGGAGATTGGAGATAACCATAAAATAAAACATTCTCTTTAGCCGCAGCAATTTCATAAGATTCGTATGCAATAGTATTTGCTTCTACTTGTCTGTTTGTTCTAAAAATTTTCGCATTAAAGTCTCCAATCATTTTGATTCTTTGAGAGCCGACAGTATAAGAAAAATAACTATCAGAGTTTTTAGAATTTGAAGAACTCCAGAAATTAATTAAATCGCTAGGATCAGAAATTCCAAATAATTTATCCATATTTCTATTCATTACTAAATTAGCAGAAGTCATAATAGTAGCAGATTCTTTATCCCATTTTACAGGTGTAATTAGAATTTCAGTTCTATCAACTGATTTTTCAGATTCATAAAAAAACCAATCACTCGGAAGTTCAATTGATATTGAATTATCCGAAGATTTAAAAGTTTTCCATTTAATATTTTCAAATGGTGTAAATTTTACACCTGCCATTTTCTCAAGTTTTACTCTATCAGCTTCTGCTTTTTTTGAATCACCGATTTTATCGTAAGCCATTGCTCTATTATTAATTGATTTATCATTTTTTGGATTTAATAACAATGATTCAGTATAAGAATCTATAGCATTTTGCCATTGCTTACTTGCATAATAAGAATTCCCTAATTCAAAATAAGTATCGCTGTTTTTAAGTCCAAGTTCAATTGATTGTTTTAAATCACTTATTGCCTCATCATTTTTAGATTGTGATAAATATAACTGTCCTCTTTGATAATATATCGAAGGGTTTTTAGGATCCAATTTTAAAGCTTCTGAAAAATCTGATATTGCTTGGTCTATATGACCTAAACTCGAGTGAGCAGTCGCCCTATTTAGATATGCTTCTGAAAAATTTGGGTCAACAATTATAGCTCTATCAAAATCTTCTAAGGACATTTCTGTTTGACCAACAAATCCATAAGCAAGACCACGAGAGTTATAAGCATCTGCAAATTTATTGTCTTTTTGAATACTTAAAGAAAGATTTTCAATTGCTTTATCGCCATCTTCAAGCATCATATAACACATACCTAAGTAGTAATATGCTTTTGAATTTTCTTTATCTTTTTCTATTACTTTTTTAAGACCTGTAATTGCTGATTTATAGTTTCCACTATTATAAAACTTTATAGAGTTTTGTAAATTTTGAGAAAACGTACTTATTGTAAATAATAAAAATGAGAAAATTATAATTTTCATACTAATCCTAAATAAAATGAATATTAATGACGAATAAGAACTTATAAAGTTATTTATATAACCAATTATTCAAGTAATTATTATATATATCCTCAGGCAAGTTAATTCTATCAAACATACCTGCCTTTTGTCTTTGTCTAAACGCTTCGAATAAAGTAATTGCAACTGCTACAGAAATATTTAAACTTTGTATCATTCCTAATTGAGGAATAATAATATTTCCATCGCTTTTTTCAACGGCTTCTTTGCTAACACCATCTTTTTCATTTCCGAAAACTATCACAATATCTTGAGTAAAATCAATATCATAAATAGAAATACTATTTTCAGATAATGAAGTAGTTAAGATTTTCCTATTTAAAGATTTATGTTTATTAAATGAATCATCTAAATTATTATATAAATTGACATCAACCCATTTTGCTGCGCTTGAAGACGATTTTTTGCCTAAACTTAGTGGTCGTTCATCTCTATAAATAACGTCGACATCTAAAATTCCAACAGCATCACAGGTTCTCAGCACAGCAGACAAATTATGCGAATCATGAACCTCTTCAAGAATCACTTTTAAATTATTTTGCTTTTTACTTAGTACTTCAATAATTTTTTGCTTTCTATCTTCGTTTCTAAAGTTATGCCTTTTAGATTTATATAGATACGGCTCCATATAATTCTTCTTTTCGTTTAGAAATTTCTTCATCTTTTATGTAATCATCATAGAAAGTCATTTTATCAATAATTCCATTTGGAGTTAATTCAACTATTCTATTAGCCGTTGTTTGAATAAGCTGATGGTCATGAGAATAAAACAAAATAACTTGTGAATAACTTTCAAGTGCTGTATTTAATGAAGTAATTGCTTCTAAATCTAAATGATTTGTCGGGTCATCCATAATCAATACATTTGCACCTGATAACATCATTTTTGAAAGCATACACCTAACCTTTTCACCTCCTGAAAGCACATTTGTTGTTTTATTTGCCTCTTCTTGAGAAAACAACATCCTACCTAAAAAACTTCTAATAAATGTTTCATCGGTTTCTTTGGAATATTGACGTAACCAATCAGTTATTTTGTGTCCAGTAGTAAATTCGTCATCATTTTCTCTTGCTATATAACTTTTAGTTATAGTAACACCCCATTCAAATTTTCCTGTATCAGGTTCTAAATTACCATTTAGTATCTCGAAAAGGGTAGTAATAGCCAAATCATTTTCAGATAGGAAAGCAATTTTGTCTTTGTCATTCACAGTTAAATTTAAGTCTTTAAATAGGACTTGACCATCAATAGTTTTGCTTAAATTTTCAATATTTAATATAATGTTTCCGCATTCTCTTTCTGGCTTAAATTCAATATATGGAAATCTTCTTGAAGTCTTAGGTAAATCTTCCAATGATAGTTTATCTAACAACTTACGTCTAGAAGTAGCTTGCCTTGCTTTTGAAGCATTTGCACTAAACCTTTGGATAAATTCTTTAAGTTCTTTTGCTTTATCTTCATTTTTCTTTTGCTGGTCTTTTAGTTGTTTACTAGCTAATTCTACTGCTTGATACCAAAAACTATAATTCCCCGCGAAAGTCCTAATTTGAGCAAAATCAATATCTGCTATATGTGTACAAACTTGATTTAAAAAATGTCTATCGTGAGAAATCACTAAAACAAGATTGTCAAATTTATAAAGAAAGTTTTCAAGCCATTCGATTGAAGCAATATCTAAATTATTTGTTGGCTCATCAAGTAATAAAATATCAGGATTACCAAACAATGCTTGTGCTAATAGAACTCTAACTTTTTCACCTGATTCTAAATCACTCATTTTTTTATCTAAATAATCATCACCAAGTCCTAAACCATTTAACAAAGTTGCAGCTTCTGATTCTGCTTCATAACCATTTTGCTCAGCAAACTCTGATTCTACTTCAGCAATTCTATTCCCTTCTTCTTCAGTAAATTCAGTTTTAGAATATAACTCATTCCTTTCAATCATTAATGACCACAAGGATTTATTTCCCATAATTACAGCTTCTAAAACCTGATAATCATTATATTTGAATTGATCCTGCTCTAATATAGAAAGCCGTTTACCTGGTTCAATAAATACTTGTCCTGTTGTAGGGTCTTGTTCACCAGTAATAATTTTAAATAGGGTAGACTTCCCAGCTCCATTTGCTCCTATTATTCCATAACAATTACCAGGAGTGAATTTAATATCTACATCTTTAAATAGAACTCTTTTTCCAAATTGTAAGCTTAAATTGCTTAAAGTAATCATAACATTTCCAAAAATTTTTTTACAAAACTAAGGACTTACACGTTAAGGAAAAAATTGAAATCAAATTTTTTGAAAACATTTTCATAAATTTGCTTTTAAAATTATAATTTTTGAATGATAAGATTACTAATAATAGATGATGATAAATTAATCAGAGATTCGATAAGAGAAATTTTCTTGTCTGAAAATTTTATCATTGATGAAGCAAAAGATGGCTTTGAGGGAATTGAAAAATCAGACTCAAATCAATATGATATAGTGATTTGTGATATTGAAATGCCAAGGGTTGATGGTTACCAAGTCATAACAAAATTAAAAGAAAATCCAAATTATTTAACTGTTCCATTCATCTTTCTTTCAGGTTTAGTTAATATGAAAGATATTGTTTATGGATTAAAACTTGGCGCAGATGATTATATTACTAAGCCATTTGATATTAATGAAATAACGCAAACAGTTCATAATAAACTAATTAAAAAAGAAAAGATTGATAGTTTGATTAGGAAGAAAAATGATGAAATCCAAAATGCTTTAAACCTGACAATTCCACATGAAATGCTAACTCCTTTAAATGGGATTATTGGAACTGTTAGTTTATTACTTCAAGAATCAGATAGTTACGAAGAATCTGAACTTAAAGAATTTCATAACATCATTTATTTATCATCAATTAGATTAAAAAACTCAATAGAGAAGTTTATAATATTTAATGAGTTAACTAATTTAAAAGTTGATACTATTATAGAAGAAGTAATTTCGATTCAAGATTTAGTAAATGAATCGTATAACTCATTAATTTTAAACTCAGATAGAAAGTTTGATTTCATAATTGACATAAATCCGGTTGTACTTATTTCTTCAAGAAGATTACTATTGAATTGCTTGAATGAAATTATTTCAAATTGTATTAAATTTTCTTTTCCAGGTCAAAAAATTAACATTGTTGGACAAATTCTTGAAGATTCATATTTACTGGAATTTACTGATTTTGGTATTGGAATAAGTAAAGAACAAATCATTCACATTGATAGTTTGGTACAGTTTGACAGAAAAACAAACGAACAACAAGGTATAGGAATTGGGATTACAATTATCAAAATGATTGCAAAAGCATTAAATATTAAATTTGAAATTAACTCTGAAAAGGGTGAATTTACTAATGTAAAATTATTTTTTCCTTTATTAAATGAAAATTGAGAATAATATGAAAATTGGGATAACAGGTGCAACTGGGTTTATTGGAAGTCATATAACAGATAAGTTTGTCGAAGAAGGACATCAAGTGTTTGTAATTGCAAGAAGCGAAAGTAATGTCAGTAATATTAATAAACAAGCAAAAATCATTAATGTAAATCTTTACGATATTAAAGATTTATCTGAGAAATTAAAAGAAATTGAAATAATAATACATTGTGCTGGTGCTTTATTTGGAAAGAATTATGATTATTTTTATAAATCAAATGTACAATCAACAATAAATTTAATAAGCGCATTAAAAACAAATAATAATTTTAAACAATTCATTTTTATAAGCAGTTTAACAGCTGTTGGTCCATCGAAGTCATTGGAAAAAGCAGTAAATGAAGAGTCTATTAGAAAACCAATAACAAATTATGGACGTTCAAAAGCAGAAGCAGAAGAGTACATTGAAAGTCAAAAAGATTGGTTGAATTATACAATCTTTCGCCTGCCTGCTGTGTTTGGACCAAGAGATAAAGCAATTTACTCAATTTTTAAAATTGCAAATATTGGGCTTGGTAGTTTAATTGGATTTAATAAAAAATATCTTTCATTAGTGTACTCTCAAGATATTATTAATGTTGTAAATCTTTCAATTAATAACCCAGTTGCATTTAAAGAGGTGTTTTTCCTATCAAATACTAAGTATTATAGTTGGATTCAAATAATGGACATATTAAAAAAGAAACTAAATAAAAAGTTATTTGTGAATCTAAGGTTACCTCATTTCTTAGTTTTTATTTTAGGTTTTATCAACTCATATTTTTCAAAAATATTTGGTATAACCCCAATATTTAATGTAGATAAGGCGAGAGACTTCACTCAACAATATTGGATTTGTGATAATACAAAAGTGAGAGAGAAACTTAAGTATGATAACTTTGTGAATATAGAAACTGCATTTGAAGAAACAATAAAATGGTATAAAGAGAACAAATGGCTTTAAAACCAAAATTTTACTTCTATATAATTTCACTTGTATTAATAATTATTGTAATATTGCTAATACAAGGAACATTCACTAAAAATCCTGATGATGTTCATTTAATAAAATCAAATGATATTAGCAGGCAAGTCAATATTTATAGAAATGAGTATGGTATTCCGTATATTGTTTGTGATAATTATGAGGATTACTTTTATAGTTTGGGTTATATTCAAGCAAAAGATAGATTGCTTCAGTTAGAACTACAGAGGAGAATAGCTAAAGGTGAATTATCAGAATTTTTAAGTATGGATTATTTAAAATTTGACAAGTTTATGAGAGATATAAACTTAAGAAGTATTGCACATCAAAATACTTTTTATTTAGATAGCCAATCTCACAAATTTCTTAAAAAGTTCATTGATGGTATAAACAAGTATATAACTGAAAATAAAAACTCATTACCTTACGAATTGGGTTTAACAAATAATTCATTAAAGAAATTTACAATTAACGATATTTTATTATTAGATGAATTATACAAATTACAGAAAAATAACATAGTTAAAGAAAAGTTGTTTCTTTTAATGAGTATTATAAATTTAGGCAAATCAAAGACATTAAGACTTGTTGAAGACTTAAAAATAAAGGTAGATGTTGATGAGGTTAATGATATTGCAACAAGAAAATACACTTATGGAGATTTAAAATATATTTATGAGATTTTTAGTTTTATTGATATGATATCAATAATGCAAAGTAGTAGTATAGAACCATTTTACGCATTAAAAAACTCTAAAAGCTACTTATTCTCATATACTAACATCTCTAAAACATTTCTAAATTACGGAGAATATTGTGTTTCTGCAAATATTAATGGTAAAAACCAAATAGCAATTTATGATATAGGAAACTTGACGCCTAATATTGTAAGACGAAATAATAATTATGTTTTTTCAACTTTAAGAAATAATTATGATTATTTTGAAATAGGATTATATGATGTAAATGATAAAAATAGCACATATAACAATTTACAAAATTCTTCTCATTCTAAGCTTCAAATTAGTATAGACACAATTCAAGCCCCTTTAAATCAAAAACTTATTTATTCTTATTCAATTGATTCAAATACCAAAATAGTAAATTATTATGAAAAATTAAGAAAATTTGTAATTTCAATAAAACCAAGAACAAGCCAAAATAATTGGATTTCGTATTATATAAATAAATTATTACTAAAAAATGATTTTAAATATCAATATCAAGGAAATTCTAAATCTTATATTGAGTATAAAAATGACTCTTTGATAAAATACGACCTTCATTTTAGTAAATCAGATTCACTTTTTAAAATTAGCAATAGAAGTAGAGACACATTAAATTCTATAACTTATTTCCCAAATAATTTCACATCAAGTTTATCAAATAACACGATTATTTACAATAGATTAAACGAATTAATATCTGATGCACATAATTTCAGTTTAACAGACTTAAAATTAATTAGTAATGATAATAAAAATGTTATTGCATCATTATACTTGAATGATATAGTTTCAGTTCTTTATACAAGAAAATATTCACAAAAAAAGGACAATTTGATTGGGAAACTTAAAAAATGGGATTTCTTAGATGATCTAAGTTCTCAAAATAGTCGAAACTTCAAATTAATTGTGGATAATTTTATTACCCACTATTTATCAACAAAATACAATGTCCAAACTGCGAAATTGATTTTTTCTGTTCCAGAATACAAAGATAAACTTCTATCTAACTTATTAGAAAATATAAAAATAAATGTTGAAATTAAAAAAATACTAATTGAATCATTTAAACAATTAAAATTTCCAAATTCAATACAGGAAGAATTTAAAATCCCTCATATATTGACGTACTATACAAAAAAAGAAATAATTTCTTTAAATTTGCAAAATATGCAAGGTGGATTTAATAGTTTAAAATATTTTTATAACTATAATAATAGTAATATTTTAAACAATACATTCTTGTTTTTTGATATTAAAAGTAACTCAAATTCTTTAATGATGAATTTCGGTTCGTCATCAGATTTAGAAAGTAAATGGAATATGAATTTATTCGAGTTATGGACAACAGGTGGAACTATAGAATCTAATTTTTATAGTAAAAACAATAAATTAATTATTAATATTTCTAATGAAAATTGATTTTAGACAAAGATTAGAACAAGGTCCAATATTATTTGATGGAGGTCTCGGGACTGAAATTTATAATAGAGGAGTTTTTATAAATAAATGCTTTGAGGAGCTAAATTTAACTAATCAAGAGCTAATTTCTCAAATTCATTCCGATTATAAAAACTCTGGTGCAGATGTTATTTCTACTAATACATTCGGAGCGAATTATTTTAAGTTAGAGAAACATAATTTGTCAGACAAATTGTATGAAATCAACTATAATGGTGCAAAGATTGCAAAACAAGTTGCAGGGGACGATATTTATGTAGCTGGTTCGGTTGGTCCTATTGATGTACAAATTGAACCATTAGGTAAAATGTCTTTAAGTGAAGCTAAATCTCATTATATCAGTCAAATTCAACCATTAATTGATGGAGGGATTGATTTAATTATTTTTGAAACTTTTATACACCGTGAAAGATTAAAAATAGCAGTTGAAGCGGCAAAAGAGGTTTGTGATTTACCGATTATAGCACAATTAACTATCGATGATGATGGTTCAACCCTTACTGGGGCAAGTGTTGAAGTAACTGTAAGAGAGCTTGAGAAATTAAACGTTGATGTTTTTGGAGTTAATTGCACGGTTGGACCTCAAGCAATGTTGTTATGGCTTGAAGAGGCGAGAAAATTAACAGACAGAAAAATTTCATTAGCACCAAATGCAGGAAAACCAAAAAATTTCGATGGACGAAATATTTATTTAACATCGCCAGAATACTTAGGCGAATATACTAAGCACTTTATTCATAGTGGTGCAAATATTATAGGTGGTTGCTGTGGAACAACGCCACAACATATTGCTAGAATGAGAGCTATGCTCGATGCAATTAAGCCAGAAGTAAAGCGTAAGAAATATACTATAAAATCGAAAGAGTTAAAAAGCGAATTTAAAGTTTTAGAAACTCTGAAAAAATCAAAAGTAGGTTATAAGTTACAAAATGATAAGTTTATCACTTTTGTTGAATTATTAGCTCCAAGAGGAGTGATTGCAGAAGCAGAAATTGAAAAGTCAAAAGATTTATATTACTTTGGTATAGATGCAATAAATATTCCTGATGGACCAAGAGCAAGTTCGCGTATGTCTGCGGCAGCATTAGCTTTACAAATTCAAAGTAAAGTAGGTATAGACACTGTATTACACTTTGTTTGCAGAGATAGAAACGTGATTGGTATGCAATCTGATTTAATGGGTTATTACGCATTAGGTTTGAAAAATATATTAGCAATCACAGGCGATCCACCTAAGTTAGGCAACTATCCAGATGCCACAGCAGTTTTCGATGTTGATTCTATAGGTTTAGTCAATATAATAAATAGATTAAATCATGCACAAGATATTGCAGGAAATCCAATTGGCTCTCCAACTGGATATACTATTGGTGTGGGAGCAAACCCTGGTGCAATTGACTTGGATAATGAGATTAAAAGATTAGAATGGAAAATTCAAGCTGGGGCTGAATATATTGTTACTCAACCTATATTTGATAAAGATGTTTTTCAGAATTTTATTGATAAAATTCAGCATTTGAATACAAAAGTAATTGCTGGTTTATGGCCACTGACTTCAATTAGAAACGCTGAGTTTATGAATAACGAGGTTCCAGGGGTTGATGTTCCAGATGTAATTTTAAAAAAAATGAAACGTTGGGAAGGTCAAAAGGAAGAAAGCTTAAAACAAGGTATAGAAATTGCAGTCGAAATGTATGATGATTTAAAAAATAATATTAATGGATTGCAAATATCTGCACCATTCGGAAATATTGAAACAGTTAAAGAAATAATTAATTTATCAGGAATTAATTTATGAAGATACTTATAGTTGAAGACTCAATAGCTATGAGGCGGGTAATTCGTAATACAATTTCGAGATTTTACCCTGATACTACTTATGAAGAAGCCCAAAATGGCACTGAAGCTCTAGATATTTTGAAACTTGAGCCAATAGACTTTGTAATTACAGATTGGATAATGCCTGTTTTCGATGGGATTGAATTGACAAAGGAGATTAGGGAAACTCTTGAAAACAAAACTCTTCCTATCTTAATGATTACGACAAAGGGAAGTAAAGCTGATATTATAGAAGCAATTCAAGCAGGAGTAAATGATTATTTAGTTAAGCCATTAAGTCCTAATATTTTAGAAGCAAAGCTAAAAGTATTAGTTGAGAAGTTTGAATTAAACAAGGCAAACTAAATGAGATTTCTTCTTTTATTTTTATTATTATATTCTGTTAGTTTTTCAGAAACTATTTATGTTGGTGATTCAATTAATTATAAAGTAGAATTGCTTAGGTTAAATAGTAAATTTGAAAAATTACAAAAGCAGAATGATTCTTTGATTGAGTTCAACAACAAATTAATTGAAGAAAATTATGACGATAAAAATAGAATTATGCAATATGAAGTTAAAGATGATTTCTTTGGAAGTGCTTTCTTCGAACAAACTCTAAGATTTACTCTAATAATTTTATTTGTTGCCACTATCCTAATTATAATAGTTTTCTATTCTTATAATTTCCAAACAAAAAGATTAAATGAGAAATTTGGAACACAAATTATTAGTCAAAAATCTGCTTTTAGTGAGTTACATAATAGGATTGAGAGTTTAGAATTTAATATGAATATTTCATTAGGGAATATAGGTAGTTTGTTAAGTGAATTTCATTTCAAAAATGCAAATCCTTTTCTAGGAATAAAGTATTGCTTGATTGCAGCACGTTATATTTACTTAGCAACTCAAATACAACGTAAAAAAGATATTGAAAATGGCAATAAATGGACTTTGGCAACTATATCATTGTTGAACTTAGCAAATGATAATTTAAAGAAAATTGACTCTCAAAACCAATCGTACAAAGAAGCATTTAGATTCCAATTAGATGATTTTATGGAGCAATTAAACGAGCTAACTAAATCAAAAAATGATGAGATTAATGACCTTTCATCTGCAATAAAATTAAATATAAAAAACATAAGTGCTTTATAAATGTGTGGAATTACAGGAATAGTAGATTTTAGTAATTCAAATAGCGTTACTCAACCAATTTTAAAAAGTATGAGTGATGTTATTTTACACAGAGGACCTGATTCTGATGGATTTTGGATTTCAGATAACAAAAAATGCGGTCTTGCTTTTCGTCGGCTCGCTATCATTGATTTATCATCAAATGGTAATCAGCCAATGCATTATAATAATCTTCACATTGTCTTCAATGGAGAAATCTATAATCATTTAGAAATAAGAAAAAACTTACAATCATCTTACCAATATCAATCAAATACTGATACTGAAACAATATTATATGGATATAATGAGTTTGGTTCTGAGATTTTTAATAAAATGATTGGAATGTGGGGAATTGCAATTTGGGACGATGTTAAAAACAAGTTAACTTTATGTAGAGATAGGATAGGGGTAAAACCACTTTATTATTATTATAAAGAAAATACTTTAATTTTTGGAAGTGAAATTAAATCAATTTTAGAGCATCCAAAGGTTTCAAAAGAACTCAATGTGAATGAAATTCCAAATTATTTGAATTATGGAATGAGTTCAAAAAATGCTACATTATTTAAGAATATATATAAAGTCCCTTCTGGATATAAATTAGAGTTTGAATTTGGTAAAGAGCCAGTGTTATCAAGATATTGGTCTCCTTTTGAAAGTAAATTTGAGTATCACTCATCAGAGGAAATTCAAAAAACTATACTTGATAAACTAAGAGATGCAATTAAAATAAGAATGATGTCCGATGTACCATTTGGGGTTTTTTTATCTGGCGGGATTGATTCATCGCTAAATGTTGCATTGATGTATGAACTAATGGATAGACCAATAGATACCTTTACTGTCGGGTTTAAAGAACTTGAAAAATTTAATGAATTAAAGTACGCAACTCAAATTTCTAAATTATTTAATACAAATCACCATGAAATTTTAATTGATGATAAAGACGCTTTTAACATTTTAAGTGATTTGCCTTGGTATGAAGACGAACCAAATGCTGACCCTGTTTGTATTCCTTTATATTATTTGTGTAAATTGACTAAGGATTCTGGAACAACTGTTATTCAAGTAGGCGAAGGAAGTGATGAGCAGTTTATTGGTTATAAATGGATGATGAGAGACTTGAAATTTGTCAACTCATATTGGAAATATTATAAAAGCCAACCAGAGATTGTAAAAAAGACTATTTATAAATTGACAAGTTCATTGCTAAATATTACTGATAATTATCTGATTTCAGATATTCTTAGACGAGCAACATATAACGAAGAATATTCTTGGTCTGGAACATCAATATTTTCGCCTACTCACTTGAAGTATATGCTTACTGATGAGTATAATAATTTGTCAAGTATTCCAGCAATTTATGGACAATCTTTGCATAATGAAGTTTTTAGTTTAAAAAATGATGCAAATTATTTAGAAAGATTGCTATTTGTTGAGTTAAATCAGCGGCTTGCAGAAATATTATTGATGAGAGTTGATAAAATTGGGATGGCTCATAGTTTAGAAGCAAGAGTTCCTTTTTTAGATCATCGATTAATTGAATATACTATTTCAATCCCTGAAAAGTTTAAAGTTCCAAATTATAATGAACCAAAGTTTTTATTGAAAAAAGCAGTAGAAGGTATTTTGCCTAATGACATTATTTACAGAAAGAAACAAGGATTTGCAGCTCCTGTTGATAATTGGTTTAGAGGTGTTTGGTATCAGTTTACAAAAGAAAAATTTTCTAATTCCTCATTTTCAAAACTAAGTATTTTAAATAAACAATTTTTATTAAATTTATTAGAAAAGCATAAAAATGGTAAAAATTCAGGTCAAGAAATCTATTCAGTATTGAATTTAATTCTTTGGTATGAGAGATTTTTTGAAAAATAAGGCATATTTTTTGATTAAATAATTAAAAACTAACTTCTAATTATGTCAAAAATTTTAATCATTCTATTAATTACTCTGTCATCTTCTTTTTCAAATGTTAAATTAGGTATTGATGTTCTTATCGATAATAAATTTGAAAAAATTAAAAATAAAAAAGTTGCATTATTAACAAACTATTCTGGTAGGGATTCAAAAGGCGTAAGCACAATAATTAACCTATCAAACAACAGCTTGTTTGAATTAAAGAAAGTTTTAGTTCCAGAACATGGCTATTACTCTGCAGTTCCAGCAGGCGAACATATTGAAAATGAAAAGATTAATGGAATTGATGTTATTTCATTATATGGTAAAATTCGTCGCCCATCAAAAGAAATATTAAATGACATAGATGTTGTTGTTATTGATATTCAAGATATAGGTGTGAGGAGCTACACATACATCTCGACAGTTTATAATGTTTTAGACGCTTGTTCTGAATATGGTAAAAAAGTTATTATTTTAGATAGACCCAATCCATTAGGTGGATTAGTTGTTGATGGAAATTTAGTTGATGTTGGTAAAGAGAATTTTGTCTCTCTTATACCAGTTTCATATATTCATGGAATGACAATAGGGGAACTTTGTTTATATATAAATGGCGAAGGACTACTTAAAAATAACAGACGTTGTGATATTGAAGTAATAAAAATGGAAAATTGGAAAAGAAGCGATACTTGGGACAACTTGAATTTACAATGGTTTCCAACTTCGCCACATATCCCGACTGTTGATGCAATAAGAGGAAATACTTCACTTGGTATGATTGGTGAACTAGGTCTAATCTCAATCGGAATAGGAACAACTCTTCCTTTTCAATATTTAGGTAGCCCAGATTTTAATTTTAAAGAATTTGAAACTACTGCAAAAAAACTTTTTCCTGATTTAATAATAAACGAAGATAAAATAATAATTGATGATGTAGTTTTAACAAAGACCAAATATTACCCTTTTTATGGTATGTATACTAAAAAATATTGTGATGGGTATATTTTGAACTATTCACAAAATAGCGAAATTAAACCATATACTGCTGGAATAAAAATATTGACAACACTATTTGAAATGAATTCAAAATTATTTGAAAATCTTAATCCAAAATCAATTGAAATGTTTAAAAAAGTTACTGGAACTGATGCTATATGGAATAACCTAATAAATCATAAATATTCAGAAATCTTTAATAAAATTGAAAGAGAGCGAAATTCCTTTATTTTAAAGAGAAGCAAATACTTACTTTACTAAACTTTCAAATTTCTCAATAAAAATTAATAAAAAATAATAAATACTAATTTTATACTATTGTATTTCAATACATAATAATTAATTTGCAAAATATATTTACTCAATTCTAAATTTATTAAGGATTACAATGAGTATGAATAAAGCGGTTATAATGGCTGGTGGTTTTGGAACAAGATTGCGACCTTTGACAATGAAAATTCCTAAACCGATGGTTCCTATCCTTAACTATCCTATGATGGGACATATCGTTAACCTACTTAAAGAGTATAATTTAAAAGATATTGTAAGTGTTTTATATTTTCAACCCGAAGTTATTAGTGATTATTTTAAAAATGGAGAGAATTTCGGTATTAAAATGAACTACGTTCATGCTGTTGCTGACTATGGGACAGCAGGAAGTATTAGAAACGCTCATGAACAAATTAATTTGAATGAAAGATTTATTATTATTTCAGGCGATGTATTAACTGATTTTAATTTGCAAGAAGCTATTGATTATCATATAGAAAAGGGTGCAGATGCCACCATTTTACTTACAAGGCACGAAACCCCTTTACAATATGGAATTGTAATGACTGATGAAGATGGAAAGATTAATAAATTTTTAGAAAAACCATCTTGGGGACAAGTATTTTCAGATACAATTAATACTGGTATTTATATTTTAGAGCCACATGTTGTGCAGATGATACCATACAGAGAGGAATTTGATTTTTCTAAGGATTTATTTCCTTTGATGTTGAAGAATAAAATGAAACTCTACGGTTACATAGCAGAGGGATATTGGAGGGACGTTGGTAATTTAGATGAATACCAAATTGGGCAACAGGACGCTTTATTAGGTAAAGTCAAGCTTTCAAGTTCTTTAATCAATATTCATAATAGTGCGAACATTGATGGATCGGTTAATTTACAAGGTAATAATGTTATCGGTGAAGATGTAATAATTGACAAAGGTGTTAAACTAAGAAATTGTGTTATTGGTGAGAATGTAAGAATTGGTGAAAACTCTAATCTAAATGGCGTTACAATTTGGAAGGATTGTATCATTGGGAAGTATACTGAATTGACAGACGATGTCTTATGTAGCAATATTATAGTAGGGGATAACACAACAATTCAAGAAAATACTTTTATTGCAGATAATTGCATAATAGGTGAAAATGTTACAATTACACCAAATCTTAAACTATGGCCCGATAAAAACGTTCATGATGGCTCTACATTAACTCGTAGTTTAGTTCAAGAGGAAAAATGGCAAAGAGAATTATTTACAGATGCTCGGATAACTGCAACTTCAAATATTGAGATAAATCCTGAATTTGGAGCTAAGTTAGGCGCTTGCTTAGGAATGGTTTATGGTAAGAAATCGAAATTAATTGCAAGTAGAGACCCTAATGTTGTGTCAAGAATAATGAAAAGGTCAATAACAGCTGGATTAATGAGTACTGGCGTTTCAACTAAAGACTTGCAAGTATTATCAATTCCTCAAACAAGACAGGAATTAAGAACAGGAAAATATGATGGTGGCTTCCACGTAAGACGTTCAACAAGAAATCCTGAGTTAACAGATATAATCTTTTTTAATGAAGAAGGAAGAGATATATCAATTTCACAAGCTAAAAAAATTGAAAGATATTTCTATGGAGAAGAAATAAAAAGAGTCCAAGCTAACGAGGTTGGTAGTTTAAGTTTTCCAGAAAGAACTAATGAAATTTACATTGAAAGATATATTAGTTCCTTAGACATTGAAAAAATCCAATCCTCTAATCTTAAATTACTTATAGATTATAGTTATGGCTATGCTTCAACTATTTTACCAAGTATTTTAGGAAAAATTGGTATTTCTGCTCTATCGTTGCATGATTATGTGGATGCTACAAAATTTCACCCAGACCCAACTCTTAACGGTGAAGCAAAGAATGAAACAGGCGAAATAATGAAAAATCTTAATTATAATTTAGGTTTTGCACTTGAATCTGGTTCAGAAAAAATTGCAATGATTGACCAAAGAGGCAAATGGTACTCTTCACAACGGCTACTAAGTATTGTAACTAAATTATTTTTAGAAACAAACAAAGCAATAAGCCCTTATAAAGTTGCAGTTTCTATCACTGCAAGTTCTGAAATTGATTTAATGGCAAGGGAATACGGGGTTGAAGTTATTCGTATTAAAAATAATCACTCAGATATGATGGATGCAACAATAGATAGCGAAATTAAATTTGTTGGTGGAATTTATGGTGGGTTTATTTTTCCTGAATTTCTTTTTGCTGCTGATGGTATGTATTCAGTAGGGAAAATTGTCGAAATGCTTGCAACTACTGGACTAAAGCCATCAATTATTGATGAACAAATTCCAAGAAGATTTATTGAACTCGGGGAAGTTGAATGTAATTGGAATAAGAGAGGACAACTGATGAGAAACTTGATGGACTATTCTGAAAATATGAAAAGAGAACTTGTTGAAGGAGTTAAGATTTTTGAAAATAGTAATTCTATTTTATTTATGCCTTCAAAAGAGACTGCATCTTTTATTATTTATGCAGAATCTAATTCCCAAGGTGAATCTAAAGAAATATTAGATAAGTACAAATTGATTTTAAAAAACTGGTTAGAAAATGATTAAACTTAGTGATATTTTAAATAAAGTATCAATTAAATTAAACGCAAGTATTGAAAATAAAGATGAATTATTAAGTGATTTAGTTAATTTAGCAGGAATATCAGGAAATATTAGTGATTTAGAAAAAGCATTAAGTGATGTCATAACTCGTGAAGATATAATGTCGACCGGAGTAGGGAAAGGTATTGCTATACCTCATGCTAAAACAACAGCAATATCAAAAACTGTTGCTGCATTAATTACCCTAAATAATTACGTTGATTATGACTCTTTAGATAAAAAGCCAGTAAATATTGCTTTTCTTTTACTATCTGAACCAGTTAATATAGGTAATCACTTACGGCTTTTATCTCAAATTTCGAAACTTTTAAATAACGAATCTTTAAGAGATAGAATTTTAGAAAGTAAAAGTGAGGAAGAAGTTTTAGATATTATTAATCTATTCGAGAAAGAAGTTTAATCTTATAGCGATTATTTGCTTTTATAACTTGTTTATAACAAATTTATAGTTAATTTTGCGTTAAAAAATTGTTAATTATTCTGGGTGTTTATAGTGCTAAATCCAAATTCCGCATTTGAAGACGAATTATACTTCCAATTTCTCAGAGATCCAAATTCAGTTAGCCCTGCTTGGCGACAATATTTTCAACAAATTGATAATGTTAGCATTACTCCTATTGAAGATAGAAACATATCTAATGGATATGAAGAAATGTATCCCGCAAATCAAAAAAGTAATGAAATTAACAAAATAGTAACAAATAATCAAAATATTTATAATGATGATTATAGATTGAATGAATCAGAAGAACTTGAAGTGTTTTCTACAATTTCAACAAAAATTGCAGAAAATATGCAAGAGAGTTTAACTGTCCCAACTGCTACATCAATTAGAACAATGCCAATTAAAGCATTAGATGAGAATAGAAGGGTTATTAACAAATACTTATCAAGTCAAAGAAAATCTAAAATTTCATTTACCCATTTAATTTTATGGGCAATGGTAAAATCATTGCAAAAGTTTCCTCAATTAAATGATGCTTTTACTTATGTTGACGGCAAGCCATTTAGAATTAAAAGAAAATCATTAAATGTTGGTTTGGCTGTAGATTTAGTTAGAAAAGATGGTTCAAGATTATTGCTTGTTCCAAATATTAAAAATGCTGAAAAACTTCATTTCGCTGAATTTGTTGAAAAATTTGATGACCTAATCACAAGAGCAAGAAACAATAAATTAACTTTAGATGAATTAGTTGGAACTACTATAACTCTTACAAACCCTGGAATGATAGGAACATCAGCATCAGTTCCAAGATTAATGAAGCATCAAGGAATAATAATTGCAAGCGGAGCAATTGACTATCCCGTAGAGTTCCAAGCAGTAAGACCTGAAGTAATGACAACGTTGGCAATTTCTAAAGTTGTTACTATGACAAGCACCTACGACCATAGAGTAATACAAGGTGCTGAATCCGCAGAGTTTTTAGCTTATATGAACAAATTACTCATTGGCGAAAGTAGATTTTATGACCAAATTTTTGCAAGTTTAAAAATTCCTTTCGAACCAGTAAGATGGTCTACTGATGTTTCAATTAGAAAATATGGCTTAGATAGTACTAGAACAAGAGTGGAAAAAGGAACTCACGTAGTTCAAATGGTTAACGCTTATCGCGACAGAGGACATTTACTTGCTTCAATAAACCCTCTTGGAAATGACTCCTATTATTACCCAGAATTAGACCCAGCTTTTTATGGATTCACAATTTGGGATTTAGAAAGGGAATTTCCAGCATCTACAAAATGGGAAGAGCAAAGTTACCCTTTAAGAACTATAATTGAAAGATTAAGAGAAACATATTGCTCTACAATAGGTATTGAATATATGCACATTCAAGACCAAGGTAAAAAAGATTGGATAAAAGGCTGGTATGAATTAAATGAAGGTAAAATTACTTTTGATAAACCTCAAAGATTAGAAATCTTAAGAAAATTAATTGAAGCAGAGCAATTAGAAAACTTCTTACATAAAAAGTTTATTGGTCACAAGAGATTTTCATTAGAGGGGAGTGAATCAGTTATAGTTTTATTAGATAAGATTTTAGACCAAGCAGCAGATACTGGTTCTCAAAATGTTGTAATGGGAATGGCTCACAGAGGTCGTTTAAATGTTTTAATTAATAATATCGGCAAACCCGTTTCAAAGTTATTTAATGAGTTTGAAGGTGATGTGGATATGAATTCTTTCCACGGCACTGGTGATGTTAAGTATCATTTGGGGCACACTGGTGATCATATAAGCCCTGCAAATAACAAAGTAACAGTTCATCTAGCACCAAACCCTTCACACTTGGAAATAATAAACCCAGTTGTTCTTGGAATGGCAAGGGTAATAAGAGATGAGAATCCAAGTTTAAATTTTGAAAAAGTATTGCCGATTTTAATACATGGTGATGCTGCTTTCGCAGGTCAAGGTGTAGTCCAAGAGATTCTAAACTGTTCTGACTTAGCTGGATATACAAATGGTGGAACAATTCATGTAATAATTAATAATCAAATTGGATTTACAACAACTGCTGAATCTGGCAGATCTACTCCTTATGCTACTGATGTTGCTAAAATGTCTCAATGCCCAATTTTACACGTTAATGGTGATGACCCTGAAGCAGTAGTTCAAGTCGCAAAATTTGCTTTTGAATATAGACAAAAATATGGCTCTGATGTTATTATTGACTTAATTGGATATAGAAAGTATGGACATAATGAGGGAGATGAACCATCATACACCCAACCACTATTATATAAGAAAATTAGACAAATGACTCCAGTTCGTGAAAAGTATATGGACGAAGTCGTGAAAAATGGGTTGATTTCCCAAGAAGAAGCTGATAATTTGCTTACTATTTATCACTCTAAATTAGATGAATCCTATGACAGCAGAAAAGCCAATAAAACTAACAATGAGATTTCAGAAAATAAAACTGGTCATACTTTCAACCAAACTTTAACTAATGTTAGCGTAGAAACAATTAACCAAGTAACAAATGCTATCACTTTTGCACCAGAAGGATTTAATGTTAATCCTAAAGTTGCTCATGTATTAAGTCATAGAAAACAAATGGTTGAAAGCAGTGAAGCAAAAATTGATTGGGCAATGGGTGAAGCTCTTGCATTTGGAACATTATTAGTTGAAAATCACCCAATTAGATTATCAGGAGAAGACGTAAGAAGAGGAACATTCAGTCAAAGACACGCTGTTTTAACAGACTTTATTAACCAAGCATATTATACTCCTTTAAATAACATAAGTCAAAATCAACAAAAAATACAAGTTTATGATAGCCCATTATCTGAACTTGCTGTTCTTGGATTTGATTATGGATATTCAGTGTTTTCAGAGAAAGGTTTGATATTATGGGAAGCTCAATTTGGCGATTTTAATAATATGGCACAACCTATTATCGACCAATTCATTTCTTGTGGTGAAATTAAATGGAAGCAAACAAGTAACTTAGTTTTATTATTACCACATAGTTATGACGGACAAGGTCCAGAGCATTCATCTGGTAGAATAGAAAGATTTTTACAATTATGTGCAGATGAAAATATGATTGTTGGAAATTTCACAACTCCAGCTCAGTATTTCCATGCATTGAGACGTCAAGTTAAAATGAAGTTTAAAACTCCTTTAATAATTTTTACTCCTAAGAGTATGTTAAGACACCCAGAGGCAGTTTCTTCAGTAAAAGATTTCACTGAAAACAACTTCCAAAACGTGATTGATGATGGGGTAATTGATAAATCTAAAGTTACTAAAGTTTTAATTTGTAGTGGTAAAATTTATTATGAATTAAATCATAAAAGAAGAGAAGAAAATCGTGAAGATATTGCTATTATTCGTTTAGAGCAAATTCACCCATTTGATTCAGATTTAATGTCTAAATATTTAAACCAATATATTAATTGCAAAAACGTTAATTGGGTTCAAGAAGAACCACAAAATCAAGGTGCTTGGTCATTCGTTTCCAACTTAATAAATGACATATTACCAAACACTAAGTTAAAATATACAGGTAGAAATGCATCAGCCTCAACGGCAACTGGATCATCGAAGGTACACGAGAAAGAACAACGTCAAATTATTGAAAATGCTATTAATGGATAAAACAATCAAATAAGGCAAAAGTAAAAGGGCAAAGTATTTAAAATACTAGCCCTTTTTTTGTCTATTATAATTAGGAAAATAATTAAATGAGTGATAGTATAAAACATGAATGCGGGATTGCATTTTTAAGATTAAAGAAACCATTGGCATATTATAAAAAAAAGTATGGGTCTTATTTTTGGGGAGTAAATAAGATCTATTTACTTATGGAAAAACAACAAAATAGAGGGCAAGATGGCGCTGGCTTGGTTGCTGTAAAATTAGACCCAGAACCTGGAAAAGAGTTTTTGTTTCGAGAAAGAAGTATTGATAACAGACCAATAGCAAGTATTTATAAAGCAATTCAAAAAAGCATTAACGAAGCAAGAGAAGCAAATCCAAACTTAAAAACAGATGATAAGCTAATCGAAGAAAATATGCCTTTTGTTGGAAATATCTATTTAGGTCATCTCAGATATGGAACTTATGGAAAAAATTCTATTCATCAATGCCACCCATTTATTAGAAAAAATAATTGGATGCATAGAAATTTAATTACTGCTGGTAATTTTAATATGACTAATGTTGATGAACTGTATAATCAATTAATAAACTTAGGGCAACATCCAAGAGAAAAAGCTGATACATTAACAATTTTAGAAAGGATCGGTCATTTTTTAGATGAAGAAGTTAATGATATATATTACAAGTTAAAAGAACAAGGCGTATCTAAAAAAGAAGCATCAGGATATATTGAAAAACAATTAAGTATTAAAAGAATTTTAAAAAGAGCTGCTAAAAAATGGGATGGTGGATATGCAATGGTTGGAATTATCGGTCATGGAGATGCTTTTATACTTAGAGATCCCAATGCTATAAGACCAGTATATTACTATGAAGATGAAGATATTGTTGTTGCTACTTCTGAAAGACCGGCAATCCAAACTGCTTTTAATGTCCAATTAGAAGAAATTAAAGAATTGGAAGCTGGTTGCGCTCTTGTTGTTAGGAAAAATGGGAAAACAAAAGTCGAAAGAATAAAAGAAGAAAAAGAAAAATTATCTTGTTCTTTTGAAAGAATTTATTTTTCAAGGGGAAGTGATGCTGATATTTATAGAGAAAGGATTGAATTAGGCAAGAATGTTGTACCAAATGTTTTAGAAAAAATTGATTACGATTTAGATAATTCTGTATTTTCTTTTATTCCAAACACCGCTGAAATTGCTTATTATGGTCTAATTAAAGGTCTCGAGGATTACCATAATGAACTGAAAATCGAAAAGATAAAAGATGTGATAGCAAAGGGTAATGATGATGAGTTGAAAAAACTCTTAAATAAAAGAGTTAGGATTGAAAAAGTTGCAATAAAAGATGTTAAGCTAAGAACATTTATTACCGAAGATAATGAAAGAGATGAGATGGTACAGCACGTATATGATGTAACTTATGGAACTGTTAATGAAACTGATAATCTTGTAGTAATAGATGATAGTATTGTTAGAGGCACAACGCTTAAAAAATCAATTATTAAAATTTTAGATAGATTAAAACCAAAGCACATTGTAGTTGTATCATCTGCTCCACAAATTAGGTATCCCGATTGTTATGGTATTGATATGGCGAAATTAGGAGATTTTATTGCATTTAGAGCAGCAATAGAACTATTAAAAGAGCGAAACTTATCACATATTATTGAAGACGTTTATTTAAAATGTAAAAATCAAATTGGCATTCCTGACGATGATGTAGTTAACTATGTGAAAGAAATTTACGCCCCATTTACAGATAGTGAAGTTTCTGATAAAATTGCCCAATTAATTACTGATGAAGGAATTAATGCAAAAATTAGTGTTGTTTATCAAACAATTGAAGGGCTAAAAAATTCAGTTCCAAATAATAAAGGGGACTGGTATTTCTCAGGTAATTATCCAACACCTGGTGGAAAAAGAGTTGTTAATAAATCCTTTATAAACTACTATGAAGGTAAAAACGAAAGAGCTTATTAAATTAGGAGAAGACAATGTCAAAAATGAAAGTATCAAGATTTATTACTTTAGAGCATTATATTTCAACTGAAGAAAATAAACATCCAGGCGCAACTGGTGAATTTACATATTTATTACATGATTTAGCACTTGCTGTTAGAATTATCTCACGTGAAGTGAGACGAGCAGGATTAAATGACATAATTGGAATGGATGGTAGTACTAATGTGCATGGTGAGCTAGTTAAAAAACTTGATGTGTATGCAAATGAAGCAATAATAAAATCTATGGATCATGGTCGTCATTTATGTATTATGGCATCAGAGGAAAATGAAGAACCAATTGAAATTCCAAGTGAATTTGACAAAGGTAAATATATTCTAGTATTTGACCCACTTGATGGCTCATCAAACATTGATGTCAATGTTACAATTGGCACAATTTTCGGCTTGTATAAAAGAACAGACCCAAATTCAGATTTGCATAATGACTTATTACAGCCAGGATATAAGCAAGTTGCAGCGGGTTATGCCCTATATGGTAGTAGCACTATGTTTGTCTATACTACAGGTCAAGGAGTAAATATGTTTACTTATGACCCTACAATTGGTGAGTTCATATTGTTTCATGAGAATGTTCAAATTCCAAAAAAATCATCATATTATAGCTTAAATGAAGGATATTATAAACTTTATTCTGAAGAAATTAAAAGCTATTTAAGATATATTAAACAAGATAATCCTGACCTAGAAATGCCATATAAATTACGATATATTGGGACAGGAATAGCCGACTTCCATAGAACATTAATTTATGGTGGAATATTTATGTATCCTAATGATAACAAAAATCCAAATGGAAAGTTACGTTTAGTTTATGAAGCTAATCCTTTAGCCTTCTTAGCAGAACAAGCGGGTGGCAAGGCAAGTGATGGAAAAAATAGAATTTTAGAACTAAAACCGAATAAAATTCATCAAAGAACACCTTTATATGTTGGTAGTAAAGAAAATGTAATTGAAGTTGAGAAGTTTTTAAGTGGTGAGTTAAAATATTAAAGTTGAAAACTCAAATTTGTTTATTGTTTTTTATTTAAGTATATTTAAAATTATTTTTTTTACTTTTTGGAAAATGTTATGGACACAGTTGGTATAGTAATAATTGTTATTTTTTTAGTTATAGCAGTTCCTGTTTTTATTTTAACTAAAATAAATAAAGAAAAGATGAAAGAATTTAAAGAAGCTCAAAATAAAAAGTATAACAGAAGGAAAAAACATAAATGAATAAATTAAATTTTAAAATTATTTCAAGTTTAATTTTATTAACTTTTATTCTCTCATGCTCTAAAGTACCAATCACTGGAAGAAAGCAATTTAATATTATTCCTGACGGGCAACTTTATACCATGAGTTTTAACCAGTATGATGAATTTTTAAAAGATGCTAAAAAATCATCAAGTAAAGAACAAACAGATTTAGTAAAAAAAGTTGGACAGAAAATGAAAGCAGCCGTAGAGAAATTTATGGCTGAAAAGAAATTATCAAGCCAACTAAAAGATTATAAATGGGAATTCAACCTTGTAGAAGATAAACAAGCAAATGCTTGGTGTATGCCAGGCGGAAAAGTTGTTGTTTATACAGGTATTCTGCCTATTACAAAAGATGAAAATGGTTTGGCTGTAGTTATGGGACACGAAATTGCTCATGCTATTGCAGAACATGGAGCCGAAAGAATGAGCCAATCACTAGTTCAACAAATGGGTGGAGTTGCTTTAAATGTTGCTCTTGAAAGCAAATCAGCTCAAACTAAACAACTTTGGAACACTGTTTATGGTGTAGGCACACAAGTGGGAGTTATGTTACCTTTTAGTAGAACTCATGAATCAGAAGCAGACCAGTTAGGACTAATTTTTATGGCTATTGCTGGTTATAATCCTAATAATGCTGTGGATTTCTGGAAAAGAATGTCGCAAAATAATTCACAAAGTGTACCTGAAATATTTTCTACTCATCCATCAGATAACACAAGAATTGAGGATATTAAAAAGCATTTACCAGAAGCAATGAAATATTATAAAAAATAATTTTTTATAATATAATTTATAAATATTCGTAATTATGTAACTTAATGAAATTTATTTCGTTTTAGATTATAATTCATTCACAATTTTGAGCTTTAATGTTTGCTACTTTCTTAACTATTGCAATACTATTTATAAATTTTACTGGAAATTCTAATAAAGAATTAAATAGTGAAAAATTATACAATTCATTGTCTGGTTACAATTCTGAAATTGAAAACTTAAAGAAAATTGATTTTCCTCCTTTAGATGAAGGCAATTTTGAGATGATTTTAGAAAATAATCAATTAGTTGAAAACTCTGATTCAAAACTATTTATTTTAAATGGAAAAGCTTCTCATTATGCAAGGAAATTTCATGGAAGAAAAACCGCTAATGGCGAAACCTTTGATATGAATGATTTTTCGGCCGCTCACAAAAGTTTACCTTTTGGAACAATTTTAAAAGTCATTAATCAAAAAAATGGAAAATCAACTCTTGTGAGAGTGAATGATAGAGGACCATATTCTCATAATAGAATTATTGATTTATCATATTCGGCAGCTAAAAAAATTGGAAACTTAGGTATTCCGAAAATTAAAGCAATTGGTTTCGACGCTGAAACTCTTATAAATACTGACCCTAACTCTCAATTTTTAGCATTTTCAAGCGATAAAAAATTCCAAATTCTTGACAAAGGACTTACAAGCATAAAATATACTTGCGAAGACTTCACTGAAGCAATTAATTTTTATATCAAGCTAAAAGAGAACTCAAAATTAAACAATGTTTATATATTTGTTCCTGCTTCAAAAGAATATTATAATACTAACGAATACTTTGTAGGAAGTATCGAAAGTAACGCCTTATTTGCAAGTTTTAATTAACAAATTAATTTTATTAACTCTTAGAAAACTTATAAATTGCTTTAACTAATTTATCTAAATCTATTTCTGAAGTATAAACATTTGGCGTAATTCTAACTCCGTTGACATTTTCATATTTGATACCAACTGTATGAATTTTGTACTTACTCCAAAGGAAACCATCTAGTTCTAAAGCATCTTTTCCCTCAAAATGTATATTTGCAAGTGCACATGAAAACTCTGGTAAAAACGAATTATAAAACTTTACTCCTTTAATATCCTTAACTTGTTCCATCCAATAGTTTCTAAGATAAGTTAATCTCTCTTGTTTTCTTTTAGTTCCAATTGAATTATGGAATGACAGGGCAGAGCCAATAGCCAATTCAGAAGGGAAACTTCTTGTGCCTAATGATTCAAACTTTCTTATATCATCTCCATCTGGCTTATCATTTGAAAGCAAAGCCCATATATTTTGAATTTTATCTTTTCGTATATACATTAAACCAGAACCAAAAGGAGCGCACATCCATTTATGTAAACTTGTCGCAAAGTAGTCGCACTCTAAATCAGGGATTTTATAATCCATTTGAGCAAATGAATGAGCACCATCTACAATTACTTCAATGCCTCTTTTATGCGCTTCACGAGCAATCGCTTTTGTAGGAATAACTTGACCAACCCAATTTATTACGTGAGTGATATGGACAACTTTAGTTTTATCTGTAAATTTATCTATATATAATTTAGCAATCTCTTCCTCATTTTCCATCGGAAATTGCATATCTATCCAAACAAGCTTTATTCCATCACGCTTTTCTCTCTGCTTCCAAGCGTTCATCATATTCGGATAGTCATATTTATTTAAAACAACTTCATCACCTTTTTTAAGATTTAATCCAAAAATAATTGTATTCAACCCTTCAGTTGTATTTCTATTAATTGCTAATTCTTCTGGCGAACATCCAGCAAGTTCTGCAAGATTTTCTCTTAGCGGCTCTCTCCCTGCATCTAAAACTCTCCACATATAATATGAAGGTGCTTCATTAGAAAAATCATTATACTTTTTCATAGTTTCTTGCACAACAATAGGTTGAGGAGAAACTCCACCATTATTCAAGTTAATTATATTATCAGATACACTATATGATTCTCTGACCCATCTCCAAAAATCTACATCTTTGTTTGTATCACTTTCATCAATAGGTAATATATTTTTCCTATTTTTATTATCTGCTGACATTTTTAAACTTCCTCCAATTCCAAAAGTACTAATTACTCCAGCAGTAATAATACTATTTTTAATAAAATTTCTTCTTTCCATAACTACTCCTGCAGTTAGATTGTTGGTGAAACATCGCCATAAGTTTCATTTAATTCAATAAAAGATTTAGTTTTAGGGTAAAATACAAATTTAGAATTCAATGGATATATTTTGTCAAATTTCGTAGGTAAATTCTCTAAATAATTTTCGTAAGAAGGCAAACTATCTCTTGAATTAATCAAAATTATAAGGTCTAATTCTCCTAACTCAATTTTTGATGATTTTAATTTTTGCCAATTACTAAACTCATTAAAATCTAAATACAAATTAAAATTTGATTTTTTATTAAATTGTTCCAGTTTTTCTAATGTTATTTTATTACAATAAACGTCAATACTTGAACTTAACTCTTTTGAAAGATTAAATACTTTATTTAATATAAACTCAAAATCATTGTCGCTTTCTAATGAAGGTGGAATAAAGAGAACAATTCTTTCATAAGATGAAATTGGTTTCAAAATCTTACCAACAACAAGAGTTTTATTCACTATTCTAACAATATTATCTATATCTTCACCAAAAAACTTATTTACAATGTCGTTTCTTTTAGGCCAGCCCACGAAAACAATATCTACACTATTTTCTTTTGCACTTCTTGAAATTCCACTTGGAATATTATGCTCAATTGTTGAAATCAACCTAATATCATTTTCAGTTGCACTAAACACTTTTGAGAACTTTTCAAGTTCGACTTTTGATTTATTTATATTAAGCTCAGCTTCTTGATTATTTGGCACAACAGAGAGAACATAAATTGGGTCAGTTGTACTTTTAGAAGTTAATAGAAATATAAACTCCATATACGTTTCAAAGTTACTTAAATTAGAAATTGGAATTAAAACTTTATTTCCTAATATATTTTTATCTACTTCGCTTTGAGGGTTTATTTCAGGTTTTAATTTTAGAATATTCTTTGCAGCATTTTCTGTTACAATCGTTGCAACTACACATGTTATTAATATTAAAATAATAATTCCATTTAATACATTAATATCAATAATCCCTTCATTAAATCCAACCATAATAACAGCAAGTGTTGCAGCTGCATGAGCAGAAGTTAAACCAAAAATTAAATTTCCTTCGTCCTTTGAATACTTAAATACAAATCTTGTAAGATGGGCAGCTAAATATTTACCTAAAATCGCTGATAAGGTTAATGTAAAAGCTAAAATTAGCGCCATTGTGCCACTAAAAATAACTGAGACATCTACAATCATTCCAACAGCAATAAGAAAGAATGGAATAAAAAGGGCATTTCCAATAAATTCAATTCTATTCATTAAAATTGAAGAATGAGGAATTAATTTATTTAAAGCAAGACCTGCAACGAACGCACCAATAATACTTTCAAATCCTGATAATTCCGCTATAAATGCTGCAAAAAATAAAACTGATAAGACAAAAATAAAATGTGCGTGTTTTTCACTATCTAATTTTTGAAAAAATAACCTTGCTATTTTTGGAACAGCATAAAACATTATTGCAGAAAATATCACTAATGAAATTGCAAT
Organism: uncultured Hyphomicrobiales bacterium; assembly: GCA_964465945.1. GTDB lineage: Bacteria > Bacteroidota > Ignavibacteria > Kapaibacteriales > UBA2268 > JAJRPT01. The sequence continues at coordinate 201,266 of CAYXMM010000004.1, read as the reverse complement.
TTGTATCCAAAATTCAGCTGATAATTCACCCCTATGATTTCCTATTATAACTGCAAGCAATAATAAAACAGCAGTATCAGTAAGCATAGTCCCACCCACAGATATTGCTACTGATTGCTTTTGTGATATTCCAAATCTACTAACTATAGGATAAGTAACAAGAGTATGAGTAGAAAACATACTTGAAACTAACAAACTAGCGTTAAGGTCTAAACCAAGCAAATAATGACATATAGGAAAACCAAATGACAAAGGTATTATAAATGTGAAAAATCCGAATAATAAGCTTTTGTTTTTATTTGATTTGAACTCAATCATATCAAGTTCTAAACCAGCTATAAACATTATAAATAACAAACCAATAGTAGAGAATAGTTTGATAGCCGAATTATTCTCAATAATGTTAAACCCATGAGGTCCTATTATGATACCTGAAACAATTAGTCCAATTATGCTTGGAACATTAATTCTTTTTAGCAATATCGGACTTAATAATATTATAAATAATATTATAGAAAAGACTATTACTGGGTTTTGGAGAGGTAAAGAAAAATGATGCTGTAAAAATTGTAAAAATTCATTCATGGGCTATTCTCAAAATTAATAATGAACTAATAACATTTAAAAGGAAAACCTTATTTTAAAACTACTTTCTTATGATTATCTTAGATTTTGAAAACGAAAAAGTAAGTTTTAAAAGTGTAAAATAAATAAAAAAAACGAAAAAAAAAAGGCATAATTTGATAAATATGCCTTTGATTAATAATTTTAATGTGAATTACTTAATTTTTACTGGCATTATAAGATTTAAAAGTTCATCACCAGTTTCATCAGGTAAAACTAAAATTGGTTTAAGTGGCTCAGAGAATGTTATATAAACTAAATTTTCTTCTGATTTATCAATATTATTGATTGCATCTTCTAAGAATTTAAAGTTAAAACCAATTTCAACTTCATTTCCTGCGTATTTACAATTCAATGTTTCTGTACCAGACATTCCAGATTCTTCATCATTACCAGTAATAATAGTTTTATTATCCGTAAATTTTATTTTTAATTGTTTAGAAACTGAGTTTGAAAAGAAAGAAACTCTTTTAATAGCAGATATTAGTTCTTCTCTGTCGAAAACTGCAAGAGAAGGATTAGCGCTTGGAATTACTGATTCATAAGGTGGGAATTTCTCAGTTATCACTTTACTAATAATAACAGTCTCCCCAATATCAAATCTGCAATGTGTAACTTTATCCTTAGCAACTAAAAATGACAATAATACATCATTATCAATGTTTTTTAATAAATCTATTGTTTTAATAGGAATAATTATACTTAATTCTTGAGGTAAGTTTGCATTTAAAGGACTATATTTAGCTTTAACTAATCTGTAAGAGTCAGTCGCTACTACGTTTAAGATTTCACCTTTAAACTGGAATAGAACACCTGTCATTGAAGGTCTAAATTCATCAGATGATACAGCAAAATGAGTTTTCTGACATAATCTAACTAAAGATTCTCTATTTATAAATGCAGGACTAAAGTCTTCATTATAGTCTCCATCAAAAGAATCCCCATTCCATGATGGCTTTGAAGTTTCCTCTAATTCAGGAAGTTTTAAATATTGATCTACGTCAAGACCTTTCATTTGATAAGAACCTGTTGTAGATGTAATGGACACGTTGTATAGATCCATATCAACAGAAATATTAAGTTCGCCTAACATTCCTGGCACTTTTAAAAACTCACTTATTTTCCTTGCTGGAAGCAAAACTTTACCTTCTTCGCTACCAGTAACTTTAAGTGTTGATAAAATTGTTAAATCTTGGTCAGTTGAAATTAGAGTTAAAATATCGCCTTCTAATTTAGCGTAAAAATGCTCTAATACTGGTAAAGTAGACTTTGATGGGATAGCAGGCAATATCTTTGATACTGCATTTTTAAATTCAGAAACATCAACTGAAAATTTCATTTTTCAACCTATTTGTAAAAGTTAATTTTAAAATTTGTAATTTTGAAAACTTAAATTAATAAATAAAAACAAAAGTTTTATATTTTGTTGAAAAATAGATATGATTACAAAATACGGATTAGATAACTTCTTTATAATAATTTTTCTTGGATTACTTTTAATTTTAACTCCAAAGTTTGTTGACGTATATAGATGGCTAAGTTGGATCCTTTATACACTTGGTTCAATATTGGTTCTTTTTGCACTGATATTTTTCAGAGACCCTGAAAGAGTTATATCGAAAGAAGTGTTAGAAGATGAATCTATAATTATTTCACCTGCCGACGGTAAAGTTGTTAACATTGAAGAAGAGTTTGAAAAGCATTATTTGAAAGCTGATTCTAAAAGGATAAGTATTTTTTTATCTCCCTTAGATGTTCATGTTAATAGAACACCTGCGACTGGTGAGGTTAAATTTTACGAATACTATGAAGGTGAGTATTTAGTAGCGTTTCACCCAAAGTCATCTGAACTAAACGAGCATTCAAGAATTGGAATAGAAAATAAATATGGCAAAGTGTTTTTTAAGCAGATTGTTGGTGTTTTAGCTAGAAGAATTGTTTGTGATGTGAAAGTAGGCGACAAACTTAGTGCTGGAGATAAAATAGGAATGATGAAGTTTGGTTCAAGAATGGACATTGCTATTGACCCAAATAGTGAAATTTTAGTTAAAGTTGGAGATAGGGTAGTGGCTGGTGAAACTATTATAGCAAAACTTCCTAAATAATTATTATGGCAACAAGAAGAGTAACAAGGTCATTTGTACCAAACTTATTAACGACAGCAAATTTATTTTGTGGATTTGCAAGTATTGTATATGCTTCAATGCCTGAGCCACAATTTGAAAGAGCTGCTTTCTTCATCTTATTAGGTGCAATCTTTGATATGATGGACGGCTTAACAGCAAGAATGATTAAGGCTTCGTCAGAGTTTGGTGGAGAGTTAGATTCATTATGCGATGTTGTAACATTCGGTATTGCACCTTCATATTTATTATATAAAGTCCATTTGTTCCAATTTAATGAACTTGGAATATTTATAGCATCTTTACCAGCAATAATGGGTGCTTTAAGATTAGCAAGATTTAATGTGCAATTATCTTCATTTGAGGATAAAAAGTATTTTAATGGATTTCCAATACCGAGCTCTGCTTTAACTATTTGCAGCTATCTAATATTTTTTCAACTAGACCCAAACTTTAATGAAATTTATAAGAATTTCTTGATATTTTTCGTTACGATTTCAACTTCTATTGTTATGATTTCTACTATAAAATATAGAAATATTCCAAGACTAAGTTTAAAAAATATTAAAGAAAAGCCAGTTTTGAATATTGGGTTTTTATTAGCAATAATAGCAATTATTATTTCAAAAGGATATTTGTTATTTCCATTTATGATGTTTTATCTTGTCGTAAGTGCAATAATACATATAGTTAAATGGATTAGAAAAGGCGATACCCTTGAAAGAAGCTTAGAAGAGTTTGATTACGATGAATATGAAAGTGAAAACGAGCAAGATTATTATTGAAACATTGCTTATATTTGAAAATTATTTAGGTAAAAAATTATGAAAGTTTATAAAGCGAAGATTTTTGTTACTTTAAGAGAAAATATTCTTGATGTGCAAGGTAAGGCAATAGAACATGCCTTGAACTCTCTTGAATTTAATAATTTTTCTAATGTAAGGATTGGAAAGTATATTCAATTATCAGTAACAGCACAAAATGATGGACAAGCAGAGGAAATGGTTAAAATTGCATGCGATAAGCTAATTGCAAATCCAATAATTGAAAATTACAATATTGAAATTATTGAGTAAGGATATAATATGAAATATGGAATTTTAGTTTTCCCTGGTTCAAATTGTGATAGAGATGCTTACTTTGCTGGATCATTAAATGGCCAATCAGAGTTTATTTGGCATAAAAACACAACTATTCCTTCTGATATTGACTGTATAATAATCCCTGGTGGTTTTTCATTTGGCGATTATATAAGATGTGGCGCAATTGCAAGATTTTCAAATATAATGAGTGAAGTTATTAAATTTGCAAATCAAGGAAAATTAGTAATTGGAATTTGTAACGGATTTCAAATTTTAACTGAAACTGGGTTATTACCAGGTGCTTTACTAAGAAATCAATCATTATCATTTATTTGTAAAGATGTATTTTTGAAAGTAAAAAACAACTCATCACCATTTACAAGTAAATTAAACAAAGGCGAAATATTAAGAATTCCTATTGCCCATGGAGAAGGGAATTATTATATTGGTAATGATGGGTATAAAGAATTGCAAGACAATAATCAAATTGCTTTTCAATATTGTGATATAAATGGTAATGTAACTGATGAAGCTAATCCTAATGGCTCGTTACATAATATTGCTGGAATTGTTAATAAAAAAGGAAATGTTCTTGGTATGATGCCTCATCCTGAGCGGTATTCTGATAGAATATTAGGATATGATGATGGGCTAAGAATTTTTAAATCAATAAATGAATTTGTAAACTTATAAAGGTTTAGATATGTTTGGGTTACCTGGTGGAATGGAGTGGATTTTAATTGGTGGTATTGTTTTATTGCTTTTTGGAGGTAAAAAAATTCCTGAAGTAATGAAAGGTTTAGGGTCTGGAATTAGAGAGTTCAAAAAAGCTTCTTCTAACGATGAAAAACCAAATACTGACAATAAAGAATTAAAAGATTAATAAACATTAGTTAATTATGTTTGATATTGGCGGTGCAGAATTAATCTTCATTGTTTTTATTTTCTTAATGCTCTTTGGACCTAAAAAAATTCCAGAGATTGCTAAGATGATGAATACTGGTATGCAAAAATTAAAGAATGCACAAAATGAATTTTCTAAAGAAATTACAAATATTAAAGAAGAATTGAACAATTCAGTTCAGAATGAAAAAGACAAAAACAACTAATTTATTTTTAAATAAAAATAAATCATTTAGTAGGGAAATAAATGCTTTCTTATAAAAAGTTTAGGGAAGATGCTATAAATGGCAAAGCATCAACAGTTGATTTAGTTAATAAAGTAATACAAAATATCGAAAATAATTTAGATTTAAACGCTTTCATATCTTTGAATTTTGAAGAAGCAAGAATACTTGCAGTAAAATCTGATGAAAATTTCAAAAATGGAAATCAAAGAATTGCAGAAGGTTTAATAGTCGCTGTAAAAGATAACATTAATGTAAAAAATTTAAAGATGACTTGCGCATCTAAAATGCTTGAAAATTATATATCAATTTATGACGCAACTGCTGTTAAAAAATTAAAAGACGCAGGAGCAATAATAATTGGTAAAGCAAATTTAGATGAGTTTGCGATGGGTTCTTCAAACGAAACTTCATATTTCGGCAATGTTTTAAACCCAATAAATAAAGAATATGTTCCCGGTGGTTCTTCTGGTGGTTCTGCAGCAGCTGTTGCCGCAGGGCTTTGCCATATCGCATTGGGTTCAGAAACAGGAGGTTCTGTAAGACAACCTGCCTCATTTACAGGAACTTATGGAATAAAACCTACTTATGGGAGAGTTTCTAGATTTGGCTTAACTGCATTTGGTTCTTCGCTCGACCAAATCGGTATCTTTTCATCTAATTTAGAAGATTTAGCACTTGGCTTAGATATTATTTCAGGTGAAGATGAAAATGATTCTACTTGTGTCCAAGAAGAAAGCACCAAAAGCTTGATAAATATTAATTTATCGAATAAGAAGAATTTTAAAATTGGCGTAATTGATGAAGAAATGTTGCAGCATTCTGACGATGATGTTAAGGAAAAGTATAATGCAGCTTTAAAGGAATTAGAGAAACAAGGTCATCAACTTATTCCTGTATCATTCGCATATTCAAAAATTTGGATACCAACATATTATATTATAGCAACAGCCGAAGCTTCTTCAAATTTATCAAGGTTTGATGGGGTTCGTTATGGGTATAGAGCAGATAATTCAAGTGATATGGTTAAAGAAACGAGAAGCAAAGGTTTCGGTGCAGAAGTCAAACGAAGAATTATGCTTGGAACTTATGTTCTTTCCGAAGGTCATCACGATGCGTTTTATTTGAATGCTCTCAAAGCAAGAAGAATAATTTATAATAATTACAAGTCAATTTTTGAAAAAGTAGATTGTGTTTTAACACCAACAACACCAACTCCTGCGTTTAAGTTTAACTCTAAAATTAATAACCCAGTTGCAATGTATATGAGTGATTTCTATGTAGCATCTGCTAATTTAGCAGGAATACCAGCGATATCAATACCAGTGGGTACAAATGCAGAAGGTTTACCTATAGGGTTGCAAATTTCAACTAACAATTTTGATGAAGAAAAATTAATTCAATTTGCAAATGAAATTCAAAATATTTTAATTTGATTTCTTTCTGTTAATAATAAATTTAATTAAAAGTACTAATATTATTATTATAAGTAGTGGGAAGACAATTTTACCATAGAGATTTATGTATTCTTTCACAATATCTAAATTGCTTGCAAATACTATTCCTAAGTAAATAAGTATTGAATTCCAAACATAAGCCGAGATTGCTGATAATATTGTGGTCTTTTTAATATCTAACTTAGAAACACCAGCGAAGAATGATATAATTGCCCTTGTACCAGACAAAAATCTATTCGCAACAATTATAAAATATCCATATTTGTTGAACCAAATTGTTGGTTTTGCAAGATTTTCTTTTGATATAAATTTAAGTTTGTTTGATTCTACTATTTTGTTTTCAAATTTATAACCTAAGTAATACATTGTTACAAATCCAAGCGTTGAGCCAGCAGTAGATGCTATTGATAAATTTAAAAATGTCAAATGCGATGAATCTGCTATTAATGTACCCATAAAAAGTAGTAAAACATCGCTTGGTGATGGAGGAAAAATATTTTCTAAGAATGTTATAAAAAGAGCGAATATCAAAATTGAATACCAAGGAATTATTCTAAGAATTGTATAACTCCACTCTAAAAACTCAATAGGTAATTTAGAGAAAACATCAAATATTTCAAACATTCACATTCCGTTAAATTTAAAAACACAAAGTTAATGAATTTTCGTTTATTCTGTTTTTCTATAAATTACCTCGCTTACAAATCTGTCTTTTAACTGCTGAGTTAATGACTCAATACTCTCTTCTGTATGTTCAAAAAATGCTGGAACAATTAACTTATCTTTGTAATCATTAATTGGCATTGTGGTTATATCGCCTACTTTTAAGTTCCTTATACTAATCTTTTCCTCAACAAAATTTGATTGAATATCTCCATTTTCATTTTTAATAATAACTTTTGATTTGTTATTGAAATTCATATCTCTTAAATATCGAAGTTTATCATCCTCTCGCAAAAATGAAACAACATTAACATTTTCATTCATTTCTAATATTAAATCATGATTGTTAAATTTCAATCCATTAATATCTCTTTTCTTAATTAGTTCTTGAAATTTATAAAACATATCATGGTCGAACCATTTTAACTTTTGAAATAAGTATGTTGTTGCTTGTTGATGCTTCTGAAAAGTAATTGCCTTTGTTTGAACAACTCTACCCTCAAATTTTAATTTTTCAAGTTCATTTTTATTTAATCTATAAACAAGGTTATGATACAAATTAAGCAAAATAAGAAACTGAATTTCTTTTGGTATATTAAAACCCGTTATTTTATTTGGATTTCCACTTCCATCAATATGCTCAAACATCATAGATGCAAAATTGATATACTTTTCTAATGGTTGATATTGCGCTATATTTTTATATGATTTAGTAAAATGATTAAAAAAATGAGATTTAATACTATCCGGTAGATCATCTGGCTGTGAAACTTTAAATAAATCTGGACTCCCCACTAAGTAATGATTGTGAAGTAATGTAGCATAAAATAAATTTTTTTTCTGCTCTTCATTAAACTTGAATAAATCTGATGCACTTTTGCAAATTTCAATTAAATCATAAGTATGGGGTCGGAAAAAGAATGTTTCAGAGGAGATTATTAAATTAGAAATCGTTTTTAAAATATATTTAAATTCTTCTTCACTATTATTCTCTTGATTAACTATTTTCGTGTCGTTAGTTGCATTAATACCTAACTTTAACATTTGTAATACTTGTAAATTATTAAATGGTTTAGTTAAAAACAAATTTACATGACTTTGATTCACCATTTCAAATAGCGCTTTTGGATCCTTTTCGCTTGTGATTAATACTCTAAACGAATTGGGGAAAAGAGTAGAAATTTTATTTAAAAAATCTATACCATCAGTTCCTTTTAAAATTCTTGTAGACATTACAACGTCAGGAGTTAAACCCTTTTGAATTTCATTTAGAGCATCATCAGCATTACTTAACACTATAACTCTATATAAATTTGATAAAAGCTTAGATAATATTTTCGACGAAAAAACATCATTATCAACAATTAGTATTGTCTTTTCCATAAACTTTCTCTATTTTAGTTTTTGTTTATTTTTCAATTTAAAACAAATAATAATAGTAAAGTGCAAACTTCAATAAAATATAAATTTTATTCAACAAAATAGTATTTTGATTCAATAAAATAGTATTTTGATTCAATAAAATAGTTTTTTTAATCGACGTTTTTTAAAATTAATTATTTCATTTATAAAATCTTTTAAAAACTATTGATAAAAAGAAAAAAATATTGAATTAATGAATATTACAAACTTTACAACGCTATTTTCGTAATTAAAAGCAGTACATTAGAGCAATTTTAAAGTAATTCAAACAATTATTAATAAATTAAGAAACTTATGAAAATTATTTTACTTATCCTGTTTACAACTTTCATCTTAAATTCTAATCCTTATCCAAGCGATAGTAATTCAAAAAAATCTTCTTCAACTTTTCAAAACACTGTAATGATTGGAAAGGTTGAATATGGAAATCACATTGACAGTTTACCACTTTGGAAAGTTGATGCCGCTATGATATTAATTGATAAATTAACTAAGAAGTTTAATTACTTTCCTATGAAAGCTAAAGCAGAAATTATAGATTCTCTTCAAAAATCAAACCTTAAGAATCCTATGAAAAGCTTTTTAGATAAGCATAAAATTAATTGGGTGTTTAACTTTAGAATAAATCAATTACAAAATATTCTCGGAGTTACACTTCAAGCTATAAATATTACTGACTCATCAAAAGTATTTATTGATAATGGGTTTGCTTATTTAAACTTAAAAGATACATTAAAGAAAGTAAACATATACGATATCGCATTATCAAATGCTATGCAGAGGGCTATTGCAAAGACTTTAAAAGATTCATCTATGTTCAGCAACGCTTATGAAGAGTATAAAGTATTTCCATTGCCAACACTTGTAGTTGGCGGTTTAGAGTTTATTGAAGATAGTAAGTTCACTAAATGGAGCTTATTCACAAAAAAACAAGTAACTTCCTATGATATAGTTGAATCTATATGGGAAGAAACATATAAACAAAACCGATTCATTGCTTATGATATTGAATCAAGAGATTCACTTTATACAATGTTTAACATTTTTGGGATTGAAAATTATAATAAACCAAGACCTTTTGAATTGAAAGCCCTTTCTGAATTTGAAGTTCAGTATTTTATAACTGGGACTTTTCAACGCGTTTCAACAGGAGCTAAAATCAAATTGCAATTATGTAAAGTTAATAAATTTGATTTGGAAGTAGTTTTAACTCAAGAAGAAATAACAACCGAAGATTCTATTGATGAATTAAGAAAATCAATTAAATCAACAACCAAAAAATTAATAAATAAATTCAGAGAAAAATATGGGTAGAGTGTTTGCTATTGGAGACATTCACGGCTGTTATAAAACTCTCAAAACCTTACTTTTTGATGAAATTAAAATCACAAAAGATGATGAATTAATTTTTTTAGGTGATTTGATTGATAGGGGATTAAAATCTAAGAAAGTATTAAAATTAATTTTGCGACTTCAAAAAAATGGCTTCAATGTATCGTGTTTAATGGGAAACCATGAGATTATGCTTTTGAAATCTATTAAGTCGGAGGTTGATTTTAAGCATTGGATAAAGTATGGAGGAAAAGAAACTTTAGAAAGTTTTAAAGTATCTCACCCTAAATATATAAAAGACAAATATTTAGACTTTGTTAGTGGTTTTAAGAATTATATTGAATTTAAAGATTTTATTTTAGTTCACGGAGGTTTAAATTTTGAAATTGATAACCCATTATTAGATTTGGATTCAATGGCTTGGATAAGAAATAACAAAGTTGATTCAAGTAAAATTAATAATAGAAGAATTATTGTAGGTCATACTCCAAGTACATTAAAAGATATAAAAAAGAGTTTAAAGACGGATAGATTACTTTTAGATGGCGGTTGTGTTTATAAAAACAAAGAAGATTTAGGTTACTTAGTAGCATTAGAATTAAATGAAATGTCGTTATTTTATTATAAAAATATAGATTAGGAGGATTTATTATGCCAGCAGAAATTTTGAATATTCATCATGAGACTCCAGAAAAAAGGAAAATTTCAAAAGTAGCAAAGATGATAGATGATGGGGCAGTAATCTTATATCCAGTAGATACTGGATACGCATTAGGATGCAAATTAGAGCATAAGGAAGCAATTACAAAAATTAGACGGCTTAGAAAGTTACCAGATTCACAATCGCTTACTTTTTTATGTGAGGATTTAAGTAAAATTTCAGAATTTGCAAAAGTATCAAATGATGCATATAAAACAATTAAGGGCTTAATTCCTGGTCCATTTACTTTTATCCTACCTGCGAGTAAATTGGTTCCAAAATTTGCTCAAAACCCTAAAAGAAGTACTTCAGGGATTCGTGTTCCTGATAATTATTTGACAGATGCGCTTTTAGAGCAGCTTGGAAAACCTATTATTGCAATTTCCGCTAAAATTGAAGGAATAGAACATCCAACAACTGATGAGATTATTGAAGCATATAAAAACTTAGTTGATTTAATTGTTACGAGTGAAGAATATAATTTTACTGGTGAATCTACAATTATTGATATGACAACAGATGATTATGAAGTTGTAAGAGAGGGTGCGGGACTTGATAAAGTAAAGAAATTTATTAAATAAATCTTATTCAAATTAACGTATAAAGTTAGTAAGATGAGTAATATTTTGTTAATTTTGAAAGATAAAAACTGAAACTTATATGAAAAAGATAATTGAATGTGTCCCGAATTTTTCAGAAGGGAGAAACCAAGAGGTTATAGACGCTATAGCTAAAGCTATTAAAGATACTTATGGTTGCAGTTTGTTAGATGTTGACCCTGGATATTCAACTAATAGAACAGTTTATACTTTTGTTGGTGATGAAAATAGCATTATTGAAGGTGCATTAAATGCTACAAGAGTAGCGAAAGAATTAATTGATATGCGGAATCATACAGGCGAACATCCACGAATGGGCGCTATGGATGTTTGTCCATTTGTTCCTGTCAAAAATGTAACAATGGAAGAATGCGTTTCAATTTCAAAAACATTTGCTAAAAGAGCAGCTGATGAGCTAGGTATTGCTTTTTATTTATATGAAGAAGCAAGCGAAAGAGACTATAGAAAAAGATTGCCAGACATACGGCATGGCGAGTATGAAGCAATGGAACATAAAGTAAAGCAAGAGGGATGGGAGCCAGATTTTTGGAATGGAAAGTTTGACCCTAAATGGGGTGTTACAGCAACAGGAGCTAGATTCTTCTTAATTGCATATAATGTAAATGTTTTAGCACCATATAATCAAGCACATAGGATAGCGTTAGACTTAAGAGAAGCAGGCAGAGGAGAAGGTGAAAGTGGAAAATTAAAAGAAGTTAAAGCATTAGGTTGGTATGTTGATGAATATGGTATGGCTCAAATTAGTATGAATCTAACTAACTATAAAGTTACACCATTGCATATCGCTTTTGAAGAAGCAAAAAGATGCGCTGATGAATTAAAAATTGCATTAGCAGGAAGTGAAATTGTTGGCTTAGTTCCTCTCGAACCAATTTTATCTGCTGCTGAATATTATATTGAAAAAGAAGGTCTTTTTATTATTGATGAAACTCAAAAAATTAAATTAGCCATTGATAGATTAGGCTTAAATTCAATATCTCATTTTAACCCAAACGAAAGAATTATTGAGTATTTAATTGCAGAAGAAAAGAATGAACCGCTTGCCTCTTTAACCCTAAGAGCATTTATAGAAGAAGTAGCAGCAAGAAGTGCAGCACCTGGTGGTGGCTCTGTTTCTGCCGCTGTTTCGGCAATGGGTGTTGGGCTTGGCGCAATGGTAACTCAATTAACTTATGGAGTTAGGAAATTTGAAAATGTTCAAGAAGAAATGAAAAAGGCAATTCCAACATTAGTTAGCACTGTTCAAGAATTAATACCGAAAGTTGATGAAGACACTAACGCTTTTAATGATTATGTTAATGCAATGAGACTGCCAAAAAACTCAGACGAAGAAATTGAAATTCGAAATATGGCAATGCAAGATGGGCTGAAAAAAGCAATTATGTCGCCACTTTCAGTTATGAGAGTTTCAAACAAAGTTTGGGACTCTTTAGAAATAGCAGCAAGATATGGGAATATTAACAGTAAGTCTGATGTAGAGGTTGGAGTAAGAGCAGTTGAATTTGGAATTTGGGGTTCTTGGAAGAATGTGTTAATCAATATGGTTAATATTAAAGATATGGCTTGGAAAAATAATATTATAGCTGAAGCAGATGAAATAATGGCTAACGCAAAAAAGAAATCTGAAGAAATTTTAAACATTATTGAAAATAGAAATTAATTTTATTTTATTAATTCTTAGGAGAATTAAATGAAAATCACTGTAATAGGTGCAGGAAACGTAGGAGCTACAGTTGCTCAAATGCTAGCTAATAAAGAATTAGCAAATGATATTTTTTTATTAGATATTGATGAAGGAATTGCAAAAGGTAAGGCATTAGATATGTATGAGACTATGCCGATCTTAGGTTCTAACTCAAGAATTCATGGAACGGTTGATTATGCAGAGACCGCCGGGTCAGATATTGTTGTCATTACTGCAGGTTTAGCTAGAAAACCTGGTATGACAAGAGATGATTTATTAGTTAAAAATAATCAAATAGTTAGCTATTGCGCTACAAATGCTGTTAAATATTCACCAAATGCTTATTTTATTGTTGTTTCAAATCCATTAGATGTAATGACTTATGTTGCTCTTAAAGTTACTGGACTTCCAAGACATAAAGTTATGGGTATGGCTGGTATATTAGATACAGCCAGATACAGGGCATTTATTTCAATGGAAACTGGATATTCAATGAAAGATATTCAAGCTCAATTATTAGGCGGACATGGCGATACAATGGTTCCATTGCCAAGATATACAACTATTGCTGGCATACCTGTAACAGAGTTTATTGCAAAAGAGCGACTTGATGAAATTGTAGAAAGAGCAAAAAAAGGTGGTGGCGAAATCGTTGCTTATTTAAAAACTGGCTCCGCATATTATGCTCCTGGAACTGCAGCAGTGGAAATGTGCGAAGCAATCGTAAAAGATCAAAAAAGAGTTTTACCTTGTACGGTACTATTAGATGGCGAATATGGACAAAAAGATGTTTGTCTTGGAGTTCCTATCGTTATTGGTAAAAATGGAATTGAAAAAATTATTGAATTAGATTTGAATACTGAGGAAAAAGCAGATTTTAATAATTCTGCAAACCACGTCAGAGGAACAATTCAAGAAGCATTAGAATTATTTAAAAAATAATTTTAATAAATATACTATTGAAAGGAAGTCAATTTGACTTCCTTTTTTTTTTGTGTTTATATTACATGTCAATTAGACACTTAGTCTACAATTAACTTAATTGTTCTTGTTTCATATCCATAATTGATTTTCACAAAGTATACCCCCGTCTGAAGATTAATACAATTTAAAATTATATATCCAGAGTTGCTTGTCTCTTTTACTAATTCTAACCCTTCTACATTAACCTTTACTCCATGAATATTGTAAATATTTACATTCTCTATGACAAGTGGAAGAGCAACATCCCAATCTATCTTAATTTTAATTACACTATTTGATGGTTGTGGAAATGCAGGATAAGTGTAGAGATAATTTTTATTTAATGAGTTATCGGCTGAGGTATAAAAGTCTAACCTTTCCTTTTCAATTGGTAGGTATAAATTTATAAAACTTCCAGTGTTACCATACATTATTGCAACATCGTCATTCGAGTTTCTTGCATAAAACTTTGTTTCATTAATTTTCCAGATTGAACTTATTTTTACAGAATCTGAAAAGTCTAATTTGGCAACAAATGCTTCTTTAATTTCGTTTTTTTCTTTATCTATAGTAAAAAAATTAAAGTATTGCTCGTCAAAATATCCATTACCTTGAGTTTCACTATATTGCTCGAGACCAATCGCATCAAATTCAAAATTGAACTTTTTATATGAAAAATCACTTGTATCTAACTTTAATATATTTTCACCAGTAAGTATATAGTAGTCTCCACTTTTACTTTTATTAATGTTCATAATTTGATTTCCTCCAATAAACTTTGGTTGAAATGGAAAAGAAATTTGAAATTCCCTAAAGTTTTTCCCTTTGTCAGTAGAAAAGTAAATGACATTTCCTCTATATATCCAAATTCTATTTTCATCAAAAAATATCTTAAACTCTTCATTCATTGAATCGAAAGTGAATAAAGAGTCAAATTTTTCTGTTATAACATCAAAAGTAAAAATATTATGCTTTATAGTCGAATCTATTGAATGAGTAATGGTGTCAACAGTCGTTCTATATAATTTATAATTAAAGTCTACATAACACTTATTTTGATTGTACCCTAAACCATATCCTATACCTTTTTTGGGAGGCATCTCAACATCCAATATTTTTATTGTTTTTCCACCATTAGAAGACTTAATAAATATCTTTTTTGGCTTATAAGTAGTGTCATTTTTCAAAGACCTCAATTGATCATTTAACAAATAAAGTGTTTCATTTTCATTGAATTTATATTTGTTTTTAAAGTGTATAAGATACTTTTTATTATCATACTCTAATAAAAAGTTATCGGTAATCTGGAACGTAGCACATTTGTTTGTCGTATACAACTCTGACAAATCAGAATTAGGGTTTCCCAATTTAAGTGTGTCTTTTCCAAATTCTGAAATAATAGGTCTAGTAGAAGCATAAGAAACAACCTCCCAGTTTATTAAATCATTGGATCTTAAAATAGTTTTGTAATTGCCTGTAAAATAATAAGTATCCCCAATTTTACTAACATACTTTGGTGATATAGATAAGTAATTAGGAAAACCAAAACCTAACCTATTATCTTTGAATATTGAAACAACATCATTTTCATTAGTTTTCCAATTATATTTTGTAACTTTTACTTTTGGCTCATATTCTGTTACATAGTCAATGTTTTCTGTAAAAGTAATTAGTGTGTCTTTGTTGACAATGTAAGTTAGGTATCTTGAATTAGTGGCTAAATAAACAATTTTCCATTTAAAGTCTTTAGTGAGAATTGCTATACTATTGTTATTGCTTATAGCATAAGTATTCTCTTTGTTATAAATATTATTATACGTCATAGGTGTATCTAATTCTTCCCATGATTCACCTATATCCTTTGAAATATAAATTTTAAAGTTAGAAGTATTAATAATCAAGTTGTTATTAACATTTGAAATAAAAGGTATTCCTACAACATCGTTAACATTTTTTTCTATCCAATTATTTCCATTATCATAACTATAAAATAAAGTGTTCGATTCGCTTGACGCAACTAAAATATCGTTAATTTTAGTAATGCTATACAAAGTGTTTGCTAATTTTTGGAATTTCCACCAATTTCCTTTATCATCAGAAGTCATTATGTTTCCATCTTCTGTTACACCAATTAGTCTACCGTCACTGTAAATCATTTGGAAAATGTTACTTTTGGTTCCAGAATAATTCTGAACCCATTTAGTTTGATTATCATAACTCCTTAAAACACCACCATTAGAGCCATAAAATATAACTTCATTATCAACTTTTAAAATGTTCATTTGTAAGTTACTTACATTGTAAAAATCTTTTTCGGCATATCTATCTTCTGAATAAAGATTAAATGTAAGTTTAACAAATAATAATAGTAAAATCATTTTCATAATATTTCCATATAAAAGATAGGTAGAAAACTTACATTTTCTACCTTTAAATTAAAAACATATCTCGAAACAATCGTTCTCATTTGGTTGGTTTGGTGGCAAGATAATTATTTCTCTCTCACAAACACCTGATTCTTTATAAGGTTGTCCGATTTTAGTTATAACATAATCAGGGTCGTCAAAGCAAATTTCCCACTCCTGAAAACATTGAGCTGCAAGTTGTAAGCAAGGTACCATTGAAACTCCGTTTGTTGTCTCATTGAAAACCCAACGAGCACAAGTAGGTAAATAAGTTTCAATGATACTTCTATTTGGACAAGGTCCAATTGGTATACCATTTGCAATAGCGCACTTTAATGCTCCATCCTTTGCAATGGCTTTTCTAATATCTTCAAAAAATGAAGCAGGTAACGGAATGCCATAGCAATATGCAGGGTTTGGAAATACTATACTGCAAAGTGTTGCTATTGTGTTGCCAGAAGGGGAGCAAAGTAAACAGTAGTTAATAGTAAAGCTACAAGAAGTCCCTGATAATTGCATTGTAATAGATTCTTGTGTGGCTGGCGCTACGCAATTTGAACATTGCGATTTAGTTTCAACGTTTGAAAATACTATTATAGTTATGCATAATAGTAAAATATTAAATAAATTTTTCATTTTGATTTTTTTTAAATGCATTAATAAAATGCTTAAAGAAAACAGAAAACTTGAAGGAATTTAAAAATGCACCTAAACCTTTGCTTTACAGAATTAAAGTATTTGTAGTTTTCAAATTCCTCATAAGTATATATATATATATATACTTATGAAGAATTATTGAAAAATATTTTATGAATGAATGCATAAGTGTTAAAAGAATTGTAATTACAATTTTTCCAAATTATGAAATTTAGTTTTAAGATGCAAAAAAATGTATTTTGATGTATTTTACTTATAAAAAAACATATAAATCTAAATGAAAATAATGAGTATATTGTGTCAATTATTCTTAATTTGCATTATGAAATTTACAGAAAATTTTAATTTAAAAGATTACAATACTTTTAGAATTTCCTCAATTGCTAAGCATTTTGTTGAAATTAATTCTAAAGCAGATTTGAAATTACTAATTAAAGACAATCACTTTTTAAACGAAAAAAAACTTGTCCTTAGTGGTGGGTCTAATCTTCTATTGCCTGACTTTTACGATGGTTTAGTAATATATTTGAATACAAATGGTTTGGAAAAAGAAGATTTTGAAGATTATAGCATTTTAAAAGTTCAAGCAGGGGAGAATTGGCATAATTTTATTAAATACACTATTGATAATGAACTTTATGGCTTAGAAAATCTTGCTTTAATCCCCGGAAATATAGGGACAGCCCCAGTGCAAAATATTGGCGCTTATGGTGTAGAACAAGACGATTGCTTTATTAAGTGCGAAGTATTTGACTTCAAAAGCGGAGAATTTTATCTCTTAAACAAAGAAGAATGCCAATTTGCCTATAGAGATTCGATATTTAAGAATGAATTATTAGGCAAAGTTATCATTACAGAAGTTTGGTATAAATTATCTAAAACGCCGAATTATAATTTATCATATATGGAGCTAAAAGAACACTTTGTTAAAAATGAAGTTAGTTTAAAGGCAGTTTTTGATTTTGTAGTTGAAACAAGAAAAAGCAAACTACACGACCCTAAGGAAATAGGTAATTGTGGTTCATTCTTCAAAAACCCAATAATTAGCACTACACAACTTAATGAATTAAAAGTGAGATTCCCAGAAATAAAATATTATAGTTATGATGAAGAAAATGTCAAGATATCAGCAGCATATCTTATCGAAAATGTTGGCTTTAAAGGATATAGAGTTGGTGATGCAGGGGTTTCACCTAAACACTCATTAGTGTTGATAAATTATGGAGAAGCAACAAGTAAAGATATTTTTGCTTTATCACAAGAAATTATAAACAAAATCAAATTATGTTTCAATATTGAATTAGAAAGAGAGGTGAATATAATATGAAAGAAAAGTTATTTAAAATATGGAAAAAGAAAGACCATCCGATAACTATCGTGGTCAATTATTTTTTAATTTTTGGATTACTTTATTTAATTCAACCTATCGCTAATTATATATTTAACTTTGAAGGAAATAATGGAACTCATTTTATCTCAATTTTGCTTGTTACGACATTAATGTCTCTTTTTATTGTAAAAAGATATAGGGACAAAGTTGATGATAAAGTTATTTACGAAGAATAAAAAAAGAGAGTATAGAACTCTCTTTTAAAAACTAATTTGAATTATAATCTTTTACATTCTTTCAGGAGCGTTTATACCCAAGATTGTTAATCCATTTTTAAGGACAATCCTTGTTGTATTAACAAGTTGCAATCTCGCATCTCTAATTTTTTCTTCTGAGTCTAAAATCCTACACTCGTGGAAAAACTTATGAAAATTAGAAGAAACTTCTTTCAAATATTCTGCTAAAATATGTGCTTCACGTTTATCACAAGAAAGCGCAATAACTTCAGGAAACTTGATTAATTGCTTGATTAAATTTATTTCTGATTCATTATTTAATAATTTATAATTATAACTAGAATTTAATGAAATTTCCTGCCCTTTTGCTTTTTCAAAAATAGAGCAAGCTCGAGCGTGAGCATATTGAAGGTAAAACACAGGATTTTTCTCACTTTGTTCTTTTGCTAAGCCCAAGTCAAATTCAAGATGAGTAGAAATGCTACGCATAATAAAGAAGAACCTAACTACATCTTCGCCTACTTCCTCAAGTAAATCATCTAAAGTATAACTTTTGCCTGTTCTTTTAGACATTTTGACTTGTTGTCCATTCTCAGTTAGCGTTACAAACTGATGAATTAAAACACTAATTTTACTCTTATCATAACCAAGATGCTCAATAGTCTGCATTACATCTGGAATTGTAGCAATATGGTCTGCACCGAACACATCAACAATTAAATCAAATCCACGCTTAAATTTCTCAATATGATAAGCAATATCTGGGAGTCGATAAGTTGGTTCACCAGTTGATTTCACAATCACTCTATCAGATTCTAGACCCATTTCAGATAATTTGAGCCATATAGCACCATCTTTTTCATAAGACAAGTTCTTATCTTTTAAAGTAGCTAAAAGTTTATCAATTTTACCTTCTGAGTAGAGTGAATCTTCGTTATAAAAGACTTCGTGCTTAATTTTTAAACTTAAAAGAGTAGATTTTATTTTAGAAAAACACCATTCTTCACCTGCTTTTCTTAATTCAGCAAATAGGGGAGAGTTATCTTCTAAGTTTAAATATTTTTTAGAGTTATTTACATAAAGCTTATTTGCAATATCCTTAATATATTCACCGTGGTAAGCATTTTCAGGAAGAGGAAATTCAGGATTTTCTATTTGCATGTATCGTGCATAAATTGATTTACCCAAATTATTCATTTGATTACCTGCATTGTTGAAATAGTATTCACGAGTTACATCATAACCCATCCACTCAAACAAATTTGCTACAGTATCACCAACAACAGCATTTCTACCATGACCTATGTGTAACAAGCCAGTTGGATTAGCACTAACATATTCAACATTAACTTTTACCCCATTTCCCACTTCTTGTCTGCCAAAATCACTCCCAACTTGTCTAATTTTTTCAAATAGAACAGAATAAAACACAGGTGAAAACCTTATATTTATGAAGCCCGCACCAGCAATGCTCACTTCATTAATTACTTCACTATTATATTCAAGATTATTGATAATTTCTTGCGCAATTTCGCGTGGATTTCTCTTTAAAGGTTTTGCTAATTGCATAGCTACATTACAAGAAATATCCCCGAAAATAGGATTATTAGGAACTTCAAAATTTAAAATTGATGAATCATTAATTCCAAATTTATTTAATGATTCTTTAAAAATATTAACTAAGTATTCTTTTTCCATTAATTAAAAATCCCTTGAACATCTTCATATTTGACACTAACCAAATCCGCATTATCATTAACAGTATAAAATTCAGCATCACCCCAAAGCTTTTCTAATTTATAAAGTTCACGGACAGGTTTTAACATTATATGAACTACTACATCAAAAAAGTCTAAAATAACCCATTCTAAACTATCCAATCCTTCTATATTTGGATTAAATAGTTTATAATTCTTACTTGTTCTATATATTAAATCGCTAATTGATTCAACTTGTGGTTGGGATTCACAGCTACAAATCACAAAGTAATCACTTGGGGCTGTTTCAATATTTTTTAAATCTAAGATAAAGACATCAGTTGCTAGCTTATCTTGACACAACTGAGCTGTAAGTATAGCCAATTTAGTGTCGTCTGAATATTCAATTTTCTCTTTCTTCTTTGCCAAAAATTTCTCCGAAAACGATTTTACCAATCTACAAAATTAATAAATAAAAAACTTAATACAATTAAATATGTTTATTTTGATTGTTTTCTTAATGTTATTTCAACTGTTCTGCTAATAAATCTTTCTTCCGGTGTGGAATATGATTTTACACCAGGGGGAAATCTTTCTGAACCAACTCCTTCAACTTTTGAAAAAGTAGCATTAGGAACAATTGATTGTATATATTTTTTTACTTCCTCTGCTCGAATTGCTGAAAGAGACTTATTAGCATCTGCGTTTCCTAAATCATCACTATATCCAATAATTTCAATTTTTGAGGTCATATCAATATTTTTCACAAACATCTTAATTTCTTCTTTTATTCTATTGTCTAATGTAGCTTGTGAAACTTTAAAAACTGTGAGTGTAAGTTTATAAACTTCTGTTTCTAAGGTATCTTTTATTACACTATACTTTTTGATATCGCTATTACTCATTCCATTTGATGCAACACCTTCTAATTCAACCGATAAATCAATATTATCTTTTAATTCAGTTGCATTTTTTCTTGTAAACTCAAATGGCAACTCTGTGTATTGCGATAACCCATTACGATTAAATAAAATAGACTTACCTTGTGAAATAGTTAAGTTCCAATTATCAAGCATTTTATATTGATAATTTGGGTTTTTAGGATAAAAACTCAATGTCTCATCAAATTCCTCATTCGAAGTAACTTTATCAGCATTTACTTTAATTAGTATATTTTCAGGGTCTATCATAACCGGCTCTTCAAACTTAGCAGTAGTTCCTGAAAATAAATACTTAGGTAAATTTGAGCTAATTTCTACTCTTCTATTTTCTTCATATCCATCAGAAGTTTGGGTCTTCGTTAAATCTTTTGGCACACAATCTATAGAATTACTTATAACATTAACTCTTGATTCTGGTATTTTAAATGTCTTTGTCAAATAATGTTTAATTGAATTTGCTCTACTAATGGCTAAATTACAATCATTTTCAGTTGTTGGGTCAATATATCCTATAACCTCAATATTTAAAGAAGAATTTTCAATCATACGTTGACCTATAATATTTAAAGTATTTCTGTTATAATTAATAGGGTTTGGCTCAACTTTTTCTAAATTAAACTCCTCAGAATTTGATACTTTTTCATACCTCTTTGGAATTTCACTGCTTTTTTCTTCAAAAAATATAATTGGTAAGAGAGGGTAAACTTCTTTCGTAAGTTCAATTTTAAGCTTTACCTGTTCTAATTCTTTTTGTTTGCTATTTTCCATAGCAACTAATTCAACATTAACAGCAACGTCTTCAAAGACAGCAGATTCTGTTTCCTTAGGATGATCAATTATCGCTTCTTTTCCAACAATAAATAATGTATCAGTTCTAAAGTATGATTTTGTAATTATTTTATTTTGTCCTTCAATTTTCTGTTCTGTTTTTGAATTTCCTGAACCTAATGAAATATAATTTGTTTTAATAAAGTCTTTAATTTGTTGAATTGTGTCAATATGATTTACCTCATTTAAAATTTCATCATATCTAACAGGTACGTAAAATAAATTTAATCCAATATTAAAATTACTCATTTTCCATTCATTATCTGATACAAAACTTGTAATTCCATATCTGTATGACAATTCAGGCATTAAACGAATAGTATTATCTTTATTCATTTTAAGTTCATAACTTAATCCAAGAGTTAAACCCATATCAAACGCAGATAAATTAGGTATATCTCCATTTGTTTTATTTCTACTTCTTGAATTAGTTGATTCGTTTTTTGTTTCGTCCCAAAAAGTTCCGGTATTTGTTGGCTTAGTTATTTTCTCCACTGAATTATGACTGCCAGATATTACACTTGATACTTGAACACCAACATTTATAAATAATTTTGAAAATAAAATATAACTATAATACGGTTCGAAAGTAATAGCTTTTACTGTTGCATCAATATAATGTGTAAACTCTCCAACACTTTTACCGATAGTAGGAAGATTAATTGTAGTTCGCTCTGCTCTTGCTAATTCACCTGAAAAATCGTTTATTCCTAATCTCACTCCAATATAATTCGTTTTCGAAATAGGGTATCTACTACTTAATCCAAAAGAGAACCCTGTTCCCTCACCTTCGCGAAAGCCAGGACAACATGTATTATAATTACTTATTTGTGTGAAATCTGCGGAGTAAGAATTAAAGTTATATGTGCCATAAACTCCATAATAGATTGGCTCTTTTGCACAAATTATTTGTAAACTTAAAAATAAAATCAATATATATTTCATTAATCATTCAAATTTTGAGAATAAGTTCAAAAATATGAAAAAAATATGAAACTATTAAATGATTTTACTTAAATATTTATTGAATTTTAAAATTCTGCTAAAAAAAGAAAATAAAATACTTAATTGATATATTATCAACCACTACTAATTTAAAAGCATATTAAAAATTTTACGCGAAAATACTTCCAATTCCTAAAAATAAACCTAACCAAACTAAACCCTTTGCTAAGAAAAATATGAAGCCCCAAAGTCCAAATTTTTTGATTAAATTATATTTATTTGGTTTTTTATTTTGTACTTCTGCTTGTTCTTGATTTTTATCAGTTTTCATTAATTTACTTTCAATAAACTAAATTAAAATTGTTCCTTTTAACTTTAGTTAAGAGTATTTACTCTTATTTTTATTGTAAAAAAAATAAAAAATATTTGATATTGATGTTAATAATTCAGATTATACTTAACACCTAAACTTGCCCATCTCCCAGCAAGAGGAACATTTGCTATATCATAGTATTTTTCATTAAACAAGTTAGTAATGTTCAAGTATAAATTAAAACTTTTAAGATTATAATTTATTTTCAAATTACTTAATAATATCTGCTTATACTCAGATAACACAAATCCGCCACTTGTAAATTGTTGGAAATCCCCATTTCTTTTTTGCAAACTTATATCATATAGTACATTTATACTATTTAGCACTTTAAAGTTTAAAAGTAAATTTAATTTATAATTCAAGTGGTCTAAAACATAATAAGAATCAACATTAGACTTCTCTTTATCCGACTTTAAAAATATTCCACTCAATTTAATATTTGACAGAGTAAAATTAGCACTTTCAAATATATCATTTATAGACAATGCAGATTCAATCCCATAGAAAATTATATTTGTTAGGTTATTTGTTTTCCAAATCAATGAATCATTTTCCCTGTTCCAATCAATGAGATTTCTTCCATTTCTCATAAACAAACTTAAATTAAATTGGATTTTATTTTTATTATAAGTACTACCAACTTCAAAATTATCAGAAATTTCGGCTTTTAAGTCAGGGTTACCAATATTTGTAGGACCACTATAATATAATTCAGTAAAAGTAGGGATTCTAATACTTCTGTTATAATTTGTATAAATCTTATAATTTTCATTTCTATAACCTAAATCAATTCCAGGATTAACATAAGTTCCGTAATCTGTATTATGAAAAAATGATGAACCAATATTCAATAAAAAATTATCGCTTTCATATTGATTTTTAACAAAAATAGTAGAGTTTAATCTATTCTTCCCTTTTGTAAATTTAGTTGTATCGATTGGGTTTGATATATTATTGCTTAATTTTTCGCCTAAAACTGTGCTGAGTATATTTTCATTTCTTATTTCATAACCTATTGAACTTTTACCAATTATGCTTGAAAAACTTAAATTACCATTAGTACCAATAATTGTTGATAGGTGGTAGTTATGGTCTGAATACCAACTTGCCGCATTTTTAAAGTCTCTAAACAACTCAAATCTATCGTAGTTTGTTCTATAAAATGCACTCGGTGAAAAACGAACAGTATCGCCAAATTCTCCGATTAAACTTGCATTTAAAGTTTTTGTTTGCCCGTATTGATTAGGATAACTTGGTGTGTAAAAATTAAATGCACCAAATTGTCTATCGGAATAAGATAAATTTAGAGCAATCTTATTAAAAGAGTTGAAATTATAATTACTTTTAGAAGCAATGTTTAAATAATTATGGTCTGTATTTGGTCTAAAACCATTTGAAGAATTGGTTGATAATGAAATCAAATTTGAAAATTTATTAAATTTATTGCTTAATGTTATTTCCGCATTTTTATATCTAAAATCTCCACCTTCTAAATTTAACATAATGTTGTTACTTTTAATATTCTTTGTAATTATGTTTATTGCACCAGTGAAAGCATTAATCCCTAAACTTTTCGATGAGCCAGACTTAATTATTTCAATCCTTTCAATCATATCGGGTGTAATAGTCAAGTTCATATTGTGATGACCTGTTTGTGGGTCATTAACTGGAATTCCATCAACTAAAATAAGTGTTTGATTAAAAGAACCGCCCCTAAGTGAAATATCAGATTGCATTCCACTTTTTCCTCTGTTCCTTACATCAATTCCGCTTGATATTTCCAAAATATCTGATACACTTTGTATTCCTAAATTTTCAATTTCCTTTGAATCAATTATCTCTAATGAAATTAAACTGTTATTTGAATTATATGGAGTTCTTTGACCTGTTATAACAACTTCTTGATTAATATTATACTCTTTATCTGAGCTGTTCTGTGCGAAAATACTACTAATGATAACTATTATGTATAAAAACAATTTATAATGCCTTTTATTGTTAATAAAAAAATGTCAAGACAAGTTTATAACAATTTTGTTAAATTTGTCAGAAAAAGATTGCAAATTATAATAAACTAACTTAAAATTAATAAAAAACTAAAGAAAAAATGAAAATTGGAAACTATAAAATAAAATCTATTGAAATGACAAGTTTTTCCCTTGATGGAGGTGCAATGTTCGGAGTAATTCCAAAACCAATGTGGGAAAAGACTTACATTCAAGCTGATGATAGAAATAGAATTGAAATGACTACCCGATTATTATATTTAGAAAGTGATGAAAAAAAAATACTGATAGACACTGGGATTGGAAATAAAATTGATGACAAATTTGCCGATATTTATAATATTGATAAATCAAAATCAAGCGTAGAACTTGCTCTCAGTGCTTATAATATAAAGGCAGATGATATTACCGATGTTATTTTAACTCATTTGCATTTTGACCATGTTGGTGGGGCAACAAAAATTGAAAATGGAGAAGTTATACCTACTTTTCAAAATGCTGAATACTATGTTCAAGAGGAGCAATATAAATGGGCACTAAATCCAACATTTAAAGATAGAGCATCGTTTATTCCTGATAATTATATCCCTATTTTTAATAATAAAAAATTAAACTTAATTGAAGGTGATACTACCTTATTTAAAGGTATAGATTTAATACCAATAGATGGACACACAAAGTCTATGCAAATGATTAAAATTTATGATGAAAACAATAAACTACTCTATATCACCGATTTATGTCCTACATCAGCACATATTTTAGCTCCATATTTTATGGGTTATGACAATTTTCCTCTAACAGTGTTGCAAGAAAAAGAGAAATATTTACCACTTGCTTATGAAGATAATTGGACTATATTCTTTGAACATGATGCTTTTACAGAAGCAGCTAAAATAGAACCAGCGAAAAAAGGATTTCAAATTAAAGAGAGATTTAAAATTAATGATTAAATTTCCAATTGAAGTTATAGATGGGAAAGAATATTTAAAAATCTGCGAAAGCAGAGAGCTACACAATAAAAAAGGAATAAAAATTCAGTATGATGATATTGACGAAGTCTTTGAAGTAGCAATATTTAAAATAGAAGATAAACTTTATTGCGTTCAAAATCATTGTCCACATCAACATGCACCTGAGATTTATAATGCTGTTATTGACAACTGCATTATAACATGCCCAATGCATGGCTGGAGTTACAACCTGGAAGACGGAGTAAATACAAATCCAAAAAAAGGGTTACGATCTCTCCAAACATTTAAAATAATAGAACTAAACAATTTCATCTACATAGAAAACCCAAAAATTGAAATCCCAAAGTGGAGGCGGTAGGGGGGAGTATATAAGCAGACATACACATATTTAATCATTTGAATATAAGTTAAAATTATTTTCCTTTTGCAATTTTATTATATACTTTTAAAGCCCTTTCTCTAGCTTCATTATGATTTACAATAGGTTTTATATATTTTTCAGTTTCAAATTC
This sequence comes from uncultured Hyphomicrobiales bacterium, assembly GCA_964465945.1. Lineage (GTDB taxonomy): Bacteria > Bacteroidota > Ignavibacteria > Kapaibacteriales > UBA2268 > JAJRPT01. The sequence continues at coordinate 174,562 of CAYXMM010000004.1, read as the reverse complement.
TGGCAACCATTTTCGAATATATTCTAAATCTTTGTCAAATCGGTCTATTTGGATTGATGGATTGAAAATTCTGAAGTATGGCACTGAATCACACCCTGTTCCTGCTACCCATTGCCAATTACCATTGTTTGACGACAATTCAAAGTCATTTAGTTTTTGTGCAAAATATGCCTCACCCCATTTCCAGTCAATAAGTAGTTCTTTGCACAAAAAACTAGCTGCAACCATTCTTACACGATTGTGCATAAAACCAGTTTCATTCAATTGGCGCATTCCTGCATCAACCAGAGGAAAACCAGTTTTTCCATTACACCAAAGCTCAAATTCTATTTCGTTATTTCTCCATTCAATGAAATCATATTTAGATTTAAATGCTTGATTAATAACATAAGGATAATGATATAAAATTTGCATAAAAAATTCTCGCCAAATCAATTCGGAGAGCCAGCATAAGCTATGTTGCAATGCAAAAGCAACACAATGTCGAATGCTAATAGTGCCAAAACGTAATGCAATTCCCAAATTTGAAGTAATTTGCTTAGCAGGGTAATCATGATATTTTTCATAATTGTCTATAATTTTAGCATCTAATTTATGCTTTTTATACTTCATATCAGTATTTTCAAAACCTATTTCATTTAGAGTATGTATATTGACAGGTTTTTGCTTGACGAAATTTGTTAATTTATACTTAAAAATTTGGTAATCAATATGAGTTAATTTTTCCAACCATTTTTTTTTATAAGATGTATAAATAGTATAATGATTTCCATCTTTTTTAACTATTTCATTTTTTTCAAAAATCACTTGATCTTTAAAAGTCTTAAATGGTATTTTTTTTGAATTAAAAAAATTGTTTATATCATTATCACGTTTAATAGATTCAGGCTCGTAATCATGGTTGCAATAAATGGTTTGTATATCAAATTTATTATATAAATTTTTGAAAATTTCATCTGGATTGCCAAAAAAAGTATTTAAACTTGCACCATTTTTTTGTAATTGTTTGTTAATTTTCGTTAATGCTTGATGAATATAATGAACTCGTCTATCTTTTTTAGTATTTAATTGTTTCAAAATATTTGTGTCAAAAATAAAAATTGGTAGAACTGGAAAATTAGATTGAAGAGAATGGAAAAGTCCTACGTTATCTTCTAATCGTAAATCTCTTCTAAACCAAAAAATTGTTACTTTTTTTTTCATTGATAATATTTTATTTTAGATTTATACTATTTTGTAAAATTTTAAAGTTTCATAAATTATGAAAAATTATAAATTTAAAACTATAATAAATTTCAATAATCATAAAGTGGATAAAGCAAAGACAACTAGCGTTTCACTCCCAATACCAAATTGCCTACTTTTAAATATTTTAACTTCCAGCTTCCACCAAACCAACTTCTTTCGATTAAGCCATATCCTTCAGCGTAAACTTCTGTGAAGCCACCATCTGTTTCAACTTCACCTACATTAATTGATTTTATTTTGTAAAATGTGCCAATGTCTGACAAAAAGTCTTCATTTCTTGTATAGCAAACTAATTTATCTCCGTCAGATGTTGCATTCTTAATCAGTCCATCTTTAAAACTTCTATATAAATACTCTTTCCCATCCTTATATTCATAATATCTATTCTCCTCTCCTTGTCTAATTAAGATTTCCTTAGGAATTGCATCAACGTTTGTTTCATCAAATAGTATTTTGAAATAAAATTTATTATTAATTTTAACTTTGTCAGTAACTTTGAGAGTCGCAAACTCTACATTTAATCCATACTGCTTGATTGTAAACTGCCACTCATTTCCAATTTGCAATGGAATATACTCGTTAGTATAAGAATAGTTGTCATACTTATCACGACAAGATGAAATCAACAATAAAAAAATAATAGAAAATAATAACTTCATTTTATTTCTTTCAATTTTAAAAATATAAATTACAAAAAATATTTTAGATTAAATAATATGAACTCAATTATTATTTTTTACATAATTTTGTTTTTTAAATAAAGGATAAAAATGATTTACTTTATCTTCGTTTTATTAATAAACAATATTCAAATAATGGCACAAATTAAAGAACCTATTGCACCAAAAAAGGAGCATATTCATAAAGAATTTAATAATACTCGAATTGACAACTACTATTGGATGAATGAAAGAGATTCAGAACCAGTATTAAAGTATATAGATGAGGAAAATAATTACACGAATGAAATAATGAAGGATTCAAAATCATTACAAGAGGAATTATTTACTGAAATTACTGGTAGAATTAAAGAAAGAGAAGAAACTGTCCCTTACTTTTATAATGGATACTGGTACTATAGTAGATTTGAGGAAGGCAAGGAGTATCAGATTTCATTTAGAAAAAAGGGAACTTTGGAAAACAAAGAAGAAGTTTTGATTGACCAAAATACACTTGCAGAAAGTAAGAAATATTTTGCTTTGGGTGGATTACAAGTTTCACCAAATAATAAACTTTTGGCTTATGGTTTTGACGACGTTTCAAGACGTCAGTACAAGGTTAAATTTATAAATTTAGAAACAGGAATTGAATTTCCAGAAGTAATTGAAAATACAGCAGGTGGCGCTATATGGGCTAATGACAATAAAACATTATATTATGTAGTAAAAGACCCGCTAACTTTGAGAACATACAAAGTAATGAAACACATCTTAGGGACTGAAGTTAGTAATGATGAACTTATTTACGAAGAAAAAGATGAGACCTTTGACTTATATATAGGTCGTTCAAAAAGTGATAAGTTTATATGGATTAATTCCGAATCTACATTAACTAGCGAAGTGATGTATATCAAAACAGATGAACCAAATTCCTCGCCTAAAATTATTAATAAAAGGGAGAGAGGGATTGAGTACAGCGTAAGTCATAGAGGAGATGAGTTTTACATTAAAACTAATTGGAATGCTCAAAATTTTCGTATTATGAAATGCAGCGTAAATAAAACAGAAAAAGAAAATTGGGTCGAGTTTTTAGCTCACAGAGAGAATACTTTAATTGAAGATTTTGAATTATTTAATGATTTTATTGTTATTGAGGAGCGAAACGAGGGCTTAGTAAAATTAAGAATAATTTACAATTCAGGCGAAGATGAATATATTCATTTTACTGACAAGGCATATTCTACTGGAATAGGAATAAATCCTACTTTTAATTCAGAGAATATTAGATATTCTTACTCATCTATGTCAACACCAATGTCAACCTTAGAATACAATATTAAAACAAAAAAAATTAAACTTCTTAAAGAGAAAGAAATTTTAGGTGGGTTTGATAAGAATGATTATCAAGTTGATAGGATTTATGCAATAGCTCAAGATGGCGTACAAGTTCCAATTTCTTTAGTATATAAAAAGGGATTAAAACTTAATGGTGATAACCCATTAATACTATATGGTTATGGAAGTTATGGAATAACTATTGACCCTTCATTTAATTTTGATAGATTAAGTTTGTTAAATAGAGGTTTTATTTATGCATTAGCCCACATACGTGGTGGTGAAGAAATGGGGAGACAATGGTATGAAAATGGAAAGTTATTAAATAAAAAAAATACATTTTATGATTTTATTGATTGTGCTAAATATTTGATAAATAAGAAATATACAAATTCTGAAAAGATTTTTGCTATTGGTGGAAGTGCCGGTGGGTTGCTTATGGGTGCAGTTTTAAATGAAGAACCAACATTGTTTAAAGGTATGCTTTCAGCAGTCCCATTTGTTGATGTTATGACTACAATGCTTGACGAAACAATTCCTCTAACAACAAGTGAATATGATGAATGGGGGAACCCAAACATAGAAGAATACTATAATTATATGCTGTCATATTCACCCTACGATAATGTTAGAGCATTACCATATACAAACTTACTTATCACAACCGGCTATCATGATAGTCAAGTGCAATATTGGGAGCCACTTAAATGGGTCGCTAAATTAAGAGAATACCGAACAAATAAAAATAATTTATTACTTTTATATATGCAAATGGAAGCAGGTCATGGAGGTGCATCAGGTAGATATCAAAGATATAAAGAAACTGCCTTAGAATATGCCTTTTTCTTGAAATTACTAAATAATTGATTTAATTTCTTTTAAAATAAAATAGTTGCATCTATATGAAAATAATATTTTTATCATATAGACGCACTTTTTTTATTATAAATTTATAGTATTTATATACTTAATAAAAAATAATTTGTTTAATTACAATTATATATTTAATTTTGTTGTCTTTTAAAATGCAAATCAAAAAAATATGTTTGAAAGTTTACAAGAGAAATTAGAATTAGCCCTTAAGAAATTCAAAGGGCAAAATAAAATTACAGATGAAAACATTGAGGAAGCTCTTCAAGAAATAAGAAAAGCATTGCTTGAAGCCGATGTAAACCTTAATGTTGTTAAGAAATTTATTGAAGATGTTAAAGTTAAAGCTGTTGGAACTGAAGTAAAAGGAAAGTTACAACCCCATCAAGTTATTGTTAAAGTTGTTAATGACGAGTTAATAGAATTAATGGGTAGTAAAAAATCTGATTTAGTTTTCTCTCCTAATCCTCCAACTGTTATTATGGTAGCTGGGCTTCAAGGTTCAGGGAAAACAACTTTCTGTGGAAAGTTAGCCCGGAATTTAAGAAAAAAAGGTCGACAACCAATCGTAGTTGCTGCTGACGTTTATCGTCCTGCCGCCATCGAACAATTAAAACAAGTTGCAAAATTAGTCGGTGTCCCTGTATTTGCTGAAGAAGATAACAAAAACCCAATTAGCATTGCTCAAAATGCGATATCCTATGCAAAAAAGTTTGGGCGAGATATTGTAATCATCGATACAGCTGGAAGAACAACAGTTGACGAAAAAATGATGGAAGAAGCTAAGAATATTAGCGATGCTGTTAAGCCAACTGAAACACTTTTTGTCTGTGATGCAATGATTGGACAAGATGCTGTTACAACTGCAAAAGCATTTCACGAAAAATTAGAATTAACTGGTGTTGTTTTAACAAAATTAGATGGAGATACAAGAGGTGGCGCTGCTTTATCGGTGCTTTCTGTTATCGGTAAACCAATTAAATTTGTTGGAACTGGTGAGAAACCAGAAAATCTTGAACCATTTCACCCAGAACGTATTGCCTCAAGAATTTTAGGTATGGGTGATATTCTTACTCTTGTTGAAAAAGCAGAAGCTCAAATTGACAAAGCAGAAGCTCAAAAATTAGAAGAAAAAATTAGAAAAAATCAATTTACTTTCGATGATTTCTTAGAACAACTTAATACAATCAAGAAAATGGGTTCTCTTAAAGAGCTTATAGGAATGATACCTGGTATGGATAAGCAGCTGAAAGGTATTAATTTGGACGATAGAGCGTTTTCAAAAGTTGAAGCAATTATTACTTCAATGACAAAAGCAGAAAGAGAAAATCCTCAAATTATTAATGGGTCACGTAGAAGAAGAATTGCACTTGGTTCAGGAACTCAAATTCAAGATGTTAACAAATTATTAAAGCAATTTGAAGATATGAAGAAAATGATGAAAGGACTAAATGCAGGTAAAAAATCTCGTTTTATGCGTGGTTTAGGTCTCCCAAAAGGTATGGGATTTTAATTTAAAAATAAATTTTTTTATTATTTAAGGTATTTTACAATGGTAAAATTAAGATTAAGAAGAAAGGGTAGAATCCACAACCCAGTTTATGACATCGTTGCAGTTGATGTAAGAGTTAAAAGAGATGGTGGATATATTGAAAGAGTTGGTTTTTATGACCCTAATGTTAAACCAAGTAATGTGAAGTTTGAAGCTGATAGAGCAATTCACTGGTTAAATTGTGGTGCGCAACCAACAAGCAGAGTACAACACTTACTATCTTATGAAGGTATTTTATTAAGAAGAGCATTGCAATTTAAAGGCAAAACTGAAGAAGAAATCAATACAGAAGTTGATAAACACAAGCAAGTTGCTAAAGCTCGTTATGACAGAAGAGCAACTTTACGTAAGAAAAGAAAAGAAGATAAAATTAAAGCTGAACAAGCCGCAGCAAATGCTCCAAAAGAAGAAGCATCAGCTGAATAATTCTATTAAATTGAATTAGATATAAATACCCTCAAAACATAGAGTTTGAGGGTATTTTAATGTTTATTAAAACTTATTTTAAGTTATAATTAAAATACTTAAAAAATATATAAAAATGATTGAATTAAAAGATGGTAAAGAAGCAATATATGCTCGAACGCGAGATGATTGGAGAAAATGGCTTATTGAAAATAGTCAAACAAAAAAATCTGTTTGGTTAATTTTATACCATAAGCAAAGCAAAGTAGAAAGTATTAACTTGAATGACGCAACTGAAGAAGCACTTTGTTTTGGGTGGATAGATAGTTTGTGCAAAAAGCGTGATTTTGAAAGTTACTACTTAACATTTTCTAAAAGAAATATTAAGAAGAGTAACTGGAGTAAACCAAATATTGAGCGTGCAGAAAAAATGATTGAGAAAGGTTTAATGACAGAATATGGTCAATTAACCATTGATATTGCCAAAAGTAAAGGAAAATGGAATAAAGTATAAAGAAATTAAATTTTTGTAACTTTATTTATATCTTTACTTAATAGTATAAACGTGTTTTATTTCATATAAATATTTTAAAATTTAATATATTTTAATTATTTAAAAATTTATTATTTAGTTAATCGTTATTAGAATTTGAAAAATATAATTTTGGAGAATAGATGTCAGGTCAGCAAAATAATGACAATAATAAACAGAAAATGAACCCTTTTAACCAGAAAAATAATGGTGAAGGCAATAATGTTATGAAAAATCTATTATTATGGGGCTTTATTGTTTTAGGTGTTTTTAGCTTAGTTTTTATATTGCAAGAAGGAAATAAAGTTGAAAATAAAATTTCATATTTACAATACAAAGAATTATTAGACAAAGATTTAATAAAATCTGCCGTTATTTATAAATCGCAAATTAACGACTTTGAGTTTCAAGGTTTTTTAAAACATTCTCAAACTCTTAGCATAAATAGCGCACCAAAAGAAATTAAACAGTTCAAAGTTAAATTAGCTGTTATTGATTCTGAAACAGAAAAAGTATGGTCTGAAAAAGGTATTGATTTTCAATATGAAGAAGGAGATAATTATTTCTGGGGTACTATATTATCTATTTTACCTTTGATTTTACTATTTGTTTTTCTAATTTTCATATTTAGAAGAATGCAAGGTGGAGCTGGAGGAGGCGGACAAAGAGGACTTTTTAGTTTTGGAAAGGCAAGAGTTAAACTAATGACTGAAGGGGCAAACAAAGTAACTTTTAATGATGTAGCAGGAGCTGATGAAGCAAAATATGAATTAGTTGAAGTAATTGAGTTTCTAAAAGAACCATCTAAATTCCAAAAATTAGGTGGGAAAATTCCAAAAGGTGTTTTACTTTTAGGACCTCCAGGTACTGGAAAAACTTTATTAGCAAGAGCAGTTGCAGGTGAAGCGCAAGTCCCGTTTTTCTCAATGTCAGGAGCAGACTTTGTAGAAATGTTTGTAGGTGTTGGAGCTTCAAGAGTTAGAGATTTATTTGAACAAGCAAAAAAGAACTCACCTTGTATTTGCTTTATAGACGAAATTGACGCTGTTGGAAGACAAAGAGGTGCTGGTTTAGGTGGAGGACACGATGAAAGAGAGCAAACATTAAACCAATTACTTGTTGAAATGGACGGGTTTGAGCAAAATAGTGGCGTTATTATAATAGCTGCCACCAACCGACCTGATGTGTTAGACCCTGCTTTATTAAGACCAGGTAGATTTGATAGACAAATCGTTGTTGATAGACCAGATGTTAAAGGTAGAGAAGGTATTTTTAAAGTTCATACATCAAAAATTCCTATGGGCGATGATGTTGATTTAACAATTTTAGCCAAAGGAACACCTGGTTTTTCAGGTGCTGATATTGCAAATATTGTAAATGAAGCCGCTCTTTTAGCTGCAAGAAGAGACTCAGACAAAGTTACAATGTATGATTTTGAAAATGCTAAAGATAAAGTGATGATGGGTATTGAACGCAAAAGTATGGTTATATCCGAAAAAGAAAAAGAAGTAACTGCTTATCATGAAATGGGACACGCTTTAGTTGGAATGTTGTTACCAAATTCAGACCCCGTTCATAAAGTTACAATTATCCCAAGAGGTCGCGCATTAGGAGTTACAACTTCTTTACCCGTTGAAGATACTCATTCTTGGAGTTATAATTATTTAGAATCTAAATTGGCTATGACAATGGGTGGACGAGCTGCTGAGAAAATAATATTTAACATTCGCTCAAGTGGAGCTTCAGGAGACATTCAACAAGCTACAAGAATGGCGAGGAAAATGGTATGCGATTGGGGAATGAGCGATATTTTAGGTCCCGTAAACTTAAACTCAAATTCAGAAGATGTATTTTTAGGCAAAGAAATTTCACAAGCAAAGGATCATAGCGAGAGAACTTCTGAGCTAATTGATGAAGAAGTGAGAAAGCTTATCTCTGATGCTTATGACAAAGCAGAGTTAGTACTAAGAGAAAACATAGAATTATTACATAGAACTTCAAAAATATTAATAGAAAGAGAAACTATTGATGGGGAAGAACTTAAAGCTTTAATAAATGGAGAGGAATTGCCACCAATCAGTAAAATGGCAATGGAAGCAATCAAATCAATTAAGTTAAACAAAGAAGAAAAAATCGAAAATAATATCGAAAATAAATAATTTTACAAACCCTTTATTGGATTTATGATGGAAGAACAAAACATACAAGACACAACAATAGTAGAACAAAGCACAGAAAATACTATGTCAGTTACAGAACAAGTAAGTGCTAGTGATGAAATAGCCACTGAAGTAAATAATCTTGAAAAATCAGAAAGTATAACTGATAATTCTCCCAAATTTGAGCCACCAGTTAATGCTGAAGCATTAGCCAACCAAAGAGTTGAATTTTCTAATTTAGAAACTCAAATATTGGCTATTAACGGAGCGATAAATGCTGAAACAGATTTTAGAACATTAAGAAAAAACATTGTTTCTTTAAAGGAGCAAGTAATTTCTTTATTTTTAATTCCGATTGCTGAAAAAGATAAATTAATTAATCATCTTCAAGAAATTTATGAGAAATTAGCTGAAAAACAAGATGAAGTTAAAGAAGAGTTAAATAAAATTTTTGATGAAAATTTAAAAGTATTTGAAGCTAAATTTGACGAAGAAATTAAAAAAGTTTCTGAGTTATCAGTTTTTAAAGAAGCAAGAAAAATACTAGCTAATATTCAAACTGAATTAAAGAAAGTTAAATTAAGACAAAGTGATAAAGATAGATTTTTCAAATCAATTCAAGAAGTTTACGATTCAGTAAATAAAAAAGAGACAGATGAAAGAGAATCTTATGAAATGGAATGTTCAAATAATTTCTTAATGGTTAAGCCGAAAGTAGAACATATCTTAAATTTTGTTGAAAAGAGTGAAAAATTCAATGAATCTCGTAAAAAATTAATTGAAATTCAAAATGAAATTAAAGAGTTAAAATTAAAGAAAAATAATAGAGATGAACTCTTTCAAAGTATCAGAGAGACTTTTAATAAACTAAATGACCGACAAGACCAACAAAGGGAAAGTTTCTCAAAAGAATCGACAGAAAATTACGATAAAATTTTACCTGCTGTAAATCAAGCAATTGAATTCGCTGCAAACCCAAGTAATTTTACGACTGCAAGACAAACTCTAATTAACATTCAAAAAGAACTAAAAGAGTTAACATTATCAAAATCTCAAAGAGACGAACTTTTTGGAAAAATTAGAGAAGTGTTTAACGGTTTAAATGATCAACAAGATGAAAATAGAGAAGAATTTGAAAATGAATCGAACACTAATTTTGCTAAATTAGAAATCAAAGTAAATGAAGCTTTAATGAATGTAGAATACTCGAATGACTTTAGAGATATAAGAGAAGGTCTATTGACTGTTCAAGATGAAACTAAAATTCTTAAATTGAAACGTGGACAACGTAATGATTTATTAGCAAAAATTAGATTAGGATTTGAAAAATTTGATAAGAAACGTAATGAGTATTTAGGCAATAAAAAAGACGAAAAATCGAAAAAACTCCATTCAATTATAGATAATCTTAATAATAAGTTGGTGAGATTAAGCGAGGCGATTGGAAGTGATGAAATTGCTCTAAATGATTTGAAACAAAAACTTGATAATGCTAATGAAGAAGAGAAAATTAATTTGAACATATTAATATCAGAACAAGAAGCAAAACTTAATGAAAAACTTGAAACTAAGAAAAGTAATGAAGAAAGAATTGCCGATATTAATAAAGAACTAAGTAATTTAAAATAACACTATCCATAAGTTAAATAAATTAAAAAAGAGACTGAAATTCAGTCTCTTTTTTTTAATATTTACAAACTTGATTTAACGATATTATTGATCCATTGCTTGTTGGTACAATGATGAATTACTTGGGTCAAGATACATCAAATCTTTGAAAACTTGTTCATTGTCATTACCAGTTAGTGTTTGTGCAATTTCTTTAGCTTTAGCATCAAAAAAGATTTGCAAATAAGCAGAAGGTCCAGTCATCTTATTCTTTTTAAAATCAGCCATTTCTCCAATAATTGATATTAAATTTGAAAGCCCTTTTTCTTTATTAGTAACCATTAAATCTAAACCATCATAAAAGAAAGCAAAAACTAACTTTCGTAAATCTTCATATCTTAAATCAACTAAATCTGAAACAATATTATATCTTGTTAATTCCCCTGGTTGTGATATAGTTTGATATCCTTGCCCGTTATTGTTTGCCCCAAGTAAACAAATTTGTCTTGCACTATTGAATAAATTAGTTCCTCCTAACTCTCCATAAGAATCTAAATCGGCACCAATAACAAGATTCATATAAAAATCAATAAGTGTAATAAAGGGGTCATAACGAAGAGGATTATAACTAAAAAATGCACCCCTTGCATATTGAAAATTCCATTGTGCATCCATTAGCTTAAGAACAGTAGTTCTTATTTCGTCATTACCATTTAGTCTGGTTTGTGAAGTTAAAATTAATCTACCTTCATAGTTATTATTAAACCCACCAGAAAGAATAATAGTTATATCAACTGGAATTTTCGGTCCATCCCACTGCAAGTTAGTAAATTTTGTATTGTTTATATACCTTTCTAAATCACTTGCCATTGTTTGAACATTTACTCTATTTTGTTGCTCAATCTGTTGCAAATCAACAAATACTTTTGCTTCTATTTCTTGCGAATAAGATTTTAAAGATAATAATATTAATAATAAAATGATTGATAATTTCATTTATACCACCAGTTTGTAATTATAAATTTATACGAAATTAAAAATTAAAAGTTAAAAAGCAAAATTTAGCATCTTATATATTAATCTTGCTGTAAGTATGTCTGGGTGTGATATGTTTTCAACTGGTGCAAGTTCTACAACATCAAAGCCAATTATGTTTTTTCCTTGTCTTTTTATTTCTCTAAACACTTCTAAAGCATCATTATATAAGAAACCATCTGGCTCAGGAGTACCAGTAGAGGGCATAATTGCGGGGTCGAAATAATCAACATCAAAAGTAACATAAACATTTGATGACATTTTGCTTACTAAGTCTTTTACCCAATTTTCGCCATAGACATTTCTTTTTATTGAAGATGCAAATCGAGTATTTACATTTTTTTGTTTTATTAAAATTGCTTCCTCTTTACATAAAGCGCGTATCCCTATTTGAAAAATACGATTTGCAGGGAAGAAATCTTTAACTCTTGCCATTATGCAAGCGTGAGAATATATTGAATCTTGGTATTCTTCTCTTAAATCTGAATGTGCATCAAATTGTAAAACAGACATATCGGGAAATTTCTCAAAGTGGGATTTGATGGTAGCAGACGAAATTGTATGTTCACCTCCTAATGTAACAACGAATTTATTATTATTAAGATGACTTGATACTTCGTTTTGAAGTAAACTTAAAGCTTCTAAATCAACATTATCATTGTAATTAATTTCATCAAGGGTACAAATTCCTTTTTCAAAACACAACTCTCTATCAAATTCATCGTCATAGAACTCGACAAAATGGCTTGCTTTAATTATTGCCTCCGGACCAAATTTAGTGCCACCGCCATAACTTACAGTATGTTCGTAAGGAGCTTGAAGAATAACTATCTGAGAGTTTTCATAATTTGAAAACTCTTCATCAATAGCCAAAAAATTATTCTCTAATGCTAAAACTTTCATTTATTTACGAATTACTTTCAGTTTTTTTATTATTGTTTATAGAAGCTAAAATACCAATAGTAAGTAATCCAATAATTACTGATAATGAGACCCAAGTGTCAAACTTATAATGGTGAATTAGTAGCATTTTAATACCTACGAATCCCAGAATGAACACTAGACTATATTTGATATATTTAAACTTATTCATCATTGCAGCAAGAACAAAATACAATGATCTTAAGCCAAGTATTGCAAAAATATTAGAAGTAAAAACAATAAATGAATCAGTTGTAACAGCAAATATCGCTGGAATTGAATCTACTGCAAACATAATGTCAGTAGTTTCAATAACAATTAATACTACAAATAGTGATGTAATATGCTTTACACCATTTATTGTATGAAAGAAAGTTCCATTCATTTCATGAGAAACTGGATATAATTTTTTAGCTAATTTTAAAAATGGGTTTGTATCTGGAATGTATTCCTGATTTTCACCTTCTTTTGCCATTTTTACAGCAGATACAATCAATAATGCACCAAAAACATAAGTAATCCAATCAAATTGATTAATTAGTGCTGCACCAACAACAATCATTATACCTCTAAATACAATAGCCCCTAAGATTCCCCAGAATAAGACCTCATGCTGGTATTTTAAAGGAACTTGGAAGTAACTAAATATCATTGCAATTACAAAGATATTGTCAAGTGAAAGCGACTTTTCAATTAAATAACCAGTAAAATACTTCAAGGCGGCTTCATAACCACTTAGCTCTTCAGCACCTGTAAAAGTGTGTATTAATTGATGTTCATAAGCATAATAAACAAATACATTAAATAATAATGAAATGAAAACCCAAAATAAAGTCCAACCTAATGCTTCTTTTGTTTTAACTTCGTGAGGGTTTTTATTAAGAACTCCAAGATCTAAATATAGCAAAAACATTACGAGTAGAATAAATCCGGCCCAGTAAGCCCACTCCATAAATTTTCCTTTTTAATGAATATAAAATGCAAAATAAGAATAAATAATTTAAAAATATCATAAAAAAATAGTTTAGAAGTATTTTTCTTAAAAATTTTTAATTTTGAAACATAAATATTTGAAAAACGATATAATAATAATGCAAAAGAACATATTTAGTCCTGATAATGCCAAATCTCTATCAAATCTCGAATTGAAAGCAAAACTTGTAGTTGAGGGCTTTATTACAGGTATACATAAATCACCTTATCATGGGTTTAGTGCTGAATTTTCAGAACACAAGCAATATAGACCTGGTGATGAAATAAGAAAATTAGACTGGGGAGTGTATGCAAGAACAAATAAGTTTTATATCAAACAGTTTGAAGAAGAAACAAATCTTAGAAGCACACTAATTGTTGATTCCTCAAAATCTATGTCATATTTTTCTGATGATAATCCTTCTAAGTATAATTACTCTATTTTTCTTGCGGCTTCGCTGGCTTTTATGTTAAATTTGCAAAGAGATGCCGTTGGTTTAGTCATTTTCAATGAAGTTATTGAAAAATTTATGCCACCAAAATCCACTGGGTCTTATATTGGAGAGCTAATTAAACAACTTGAAAATAATATCCCAAGTAATAAAACTAGCACTTCTGAATCTTTAAACAGTATTGTGATGAAAATTAAAAGAAGGTCTTTAATTGTAATAATTTCTGATTTCTTTGATGAATTACAATCAATTGAAAATCTTTTGAACAATTTTCGACACTATAATCACGAAATAATTTTGTTTCAAGTTTTAGACCCAAAAGAAATAGAATTTGATTTTGGGCAGAATGTTAGCTTTAAAGACTTAGAAACTGATGAAGAACTTATTACTTCACCTCATCATATTAAATTAGAATATAAGAAGTTAGTAAGTAATTATATTGAAAACCTAAAATCGATTTGCTATAATAAAAAAATTGATTACAATTTAGTTTTAACTAATGAACCATTCGATATAGCACTTTTAAAATTTATTAAAAAAAGAAACAACTTGTAATTTTACTAAAATAAAAAACTATTTTGTCAATTAATTTACCTATTTTATAGAATAAATTATTTACTTTATCAATAAATTTTCTATTTTATAAAATAAATTAACTATTTTATAGAAAAATATTACATTTTTAATAAATTATTTTTAATTTGCATAATAAAAATAATAAGATGGATAAATTATGAGTATATTAATTGAGAGTAATAGCTTTACAATGGATCTTAGAAACACAAGACTTTCTCGTTTGTGGATATTAAAGAATAATATAAATAATTATGCTTCTGAACTTTGTATAACACCTGAAATATTGGATTGGGCTAATTTAGCTTTTGATGAATACAAAAGTTTATTAGATGAACAATATCATATAAACGAAGAAAAAAACTTAAAATTTATTAAAATAAAAGATTTAGAAAAAGAGTTCTTTCAGAGGTTTACATCTTTAAGAGAGATAATTAATCCATTAATTACCGACTCTAATCAAAAAATCTTCTTAAAATTAAATGAACAAATACCTGCAAAAAGAACAGAGAAAATTGAATTTGCAGCAGAATTGTTAAAAAATATTGAGCCATTGCCAATATTTAATAATAATGAAATGTCTAAAATTGTAATTCAAAATTTAGTTAGTCAACTTCAAATATTAAAAGAAAGTTATGGGAATGCTTTGATTCTCCAAGAACAAGCAGAAAACTTAACTAACAGAATAAACAAGAGATTTGAACAAGACACAATTAACTTTAAGACACTATATAATTGGTGTGTAATTTTTTGGAGTAAGAAGGACTTTAAATTAACGAAAATAGGATTTGTTATTCCAAAAGTTATTTCAAAACAAACTTTTACACCAGACAGAGTTATGAATTTTATTTTTGAGGATAATGTAATAAAATGGGATAAAGAGAGCAAATCTCTTACATACCAATTAGTTTATAAATCTGATAACTCTAAGACAGAATGGACTATATTATATGATGGTGAACTAAACTTTATTGAAAACGAACTTTTAAGTGGAGAATATAAAGTAAGAGGAATTAATAATTTGGGATTTGGGCAATGGAGTGAAAGCATATTTATAAATGAATAGATTTACAATTAAGATACTTTTTTTATTAACTTTGTATATTCATTTAATATTTTTGAGACATTCTCACTCCAATTATAATGAGAGACAATAAATTCTCTTGCTAATTTTCCTTTTTTTTGAAGTAGCTCTTTATCTTTTAATAAATTAATTATAATCTCTGCTTGCTCTAATGGAGAATCTGTAATATAAAGCCCATTCTCTTCATCTATTTTAATTCCTTCTGCTGATACTTTTGTTGCAATTACAGGTAAACCATGAGCCATTGCTTCTAATATTTTTATTCTGATTCCTGAGCCAACAAAAAGAGGAGCAATATATAATTCGGATTGACTTAAATAATAGTTTAAGTCTTCAACAAAACCAATTGGTTTTACTCCAAGATTTTTATATTTCTCAAAAATATTAGGAATGTTTTTCCCAAATAATTGAAACTTTATGTCAGGTATTTCTGTTTTAACTATAGGTATAACCTTTTCAATAAACCAAATAAGACCATTTACATTATGAACCCAACTATATGTGGTTGCAATACATAAAGTATTATCAATTTTTTCAACATTAATAGGTTTGTTTAATTCAGAATCTACGCCGACACTAACAACAACTGAATTAGAATTTTTAACATTTTGTTTTATTATATTAAAATCATTTTGAGTAATTGGGAAATTAATATAAGATTTAGCAATATAATCAAATTCTTTTTTTTTCAATAATTTAGCTTGATATTTTGAAATATATTTTTTGACACTTAACTTGCTTAGATTATCTGAATACCTGCTCCAAATTATATGTTCTAAGTTATGTAATCTTAGTCCCCAAGGTTTTTCTGTTTTCTTTGATATATAATAAGCAATTTGAGCCATTGAAGTGTGGTCAGCATGTATTACATCAAACTCAATTTCATTTATAATTTTATCTAATTGCGTTAAAACACTTTTATCATAAAATTTACTTAAATAAACTGGCTCATTTTTGAAAATCGAAATTAGTATGTTTTTATACGAATTACTAATATCTTTTATTATAAAAAATGCCTTTCCGTATTTATTCATCTCATTAATTAAAATATCATCAGGCATATTGTTAGAGAATATTATAAAAGTAACTTCATTTGCTTTAGCAAATTCTTTACTAATATTATATATACCAATTTTTCCTCCATCACTTGCAGGTAATACAAATTGTGGTATAATTTGGAGTATTTTCATTTTTTAGTCAACTTAAATTTTAAGTATTTGATTAAATTTGTATTAGGTGAAACTCCCAAAGTCACATCATTTACTTTGTTTTTTGGGATAGGATGAAAATCTTTAAATCTCATATATAAACTATGATACTTCCAAGAATATATAGCCGTTAATATTACTAATAGACTAAATCTAAAATATATTGCTTTTAATAATTCAAAAAATAAAGTCAAAAAGACACGAAAGATTGCTTTATAATATGGATAATACTTAAAATTATACTTAACAAATTGAGTAGACATTTGTATCCATCTATCTTCGCGTATCCTCACTTTGGTCGAATTAAAATGAAGCGTTACAATATTTGGAAAGTACCTAATATTGAACCCTGCTACAATAGCCCGAGTACAAAAGTCATTTTCTTCAAAACCAAATCCCCAGAAAGCTCCAATTTTTTCAAAAACTAATTTTCTAACTGCGGCACCTGTGCCATGGAAAGTATTTGTTTTATAACCATCTTCAGGAACGTTTGTTTTGTCTACTTCAAATGGATGCCATTGCCAAATTCTATTATTTGATAAAACTTCAATATCCTCAGTTCCAATGATATGAATATTCTGGTGATTTTTAAAAATTTCAACAATTCTTTCAAATGCATCATTATCTCTTGGATTAGAATCATCATCACATACCCAAATAATATCACCAGTTGAATTCCATATACCTATATTAAATGCTGTAAAAAATAAGTTTTCTTTAAAGTAATAATATTTTATTCTGTCATCATTTCTATATTGAGACTTTATCATTTCGCCAGTTCCATCTGTTGATGCATTATCCATTACCAAAATTTCAAAATTTTGATAAGTTTGAGATAAATATGCATCAATAGATTTTTTTAATTCTTCTTTTCTATTAGTCGTAGGTATTACAATGCTGATTTTCATTAAAGAAATTATTAATTAATGCTAAATTAAAAGCAAATTTAAGAAATGATTGGATAAAATTTATATATTTTATAGTTTTGGTTAATAACTCATAATCAATCTTATCTTAACATCAAACTCAATTTTCATTTAAAAGTTATAAACAATATAAATTCATAGGAACAAGAAAACTTAAATATTTTGTTAATTTTGTAAATTAAAAATTAAAACAAAACTTAAAGATGAATATAGAATTCAATCAAGAAGTATTTCCAAACACTATATCAAATAATTCTGAGTTTAAAAGAATAGCTAATACAATTAGGAAAGATATAATTCAAATGCTATTTTTAGCAAAATCAGGTCATAGTGGAGGTCCTTTAGGAATTACTGACTTTATGACAGTTCTTTACTTTGGCGGATTAATGAATTATGATAGCAAAAATTCAAAATTACAAAATAGAGATAGGTTCGTATTGAGTGCTGGGCACATGGCTCCTGTGCTTTATTCAGTTTTAGCTCGTGCAGGCTATTTTTCTTGTGCTGAATTATCAACTTTAAGAAAATTAGGAACTAGATTACAAGGTCACCCCGGATTAGATGTTGAGTTGCCAGGAATTGAAACTTCAAGTGGTTCATTGGGTCAAGGTGTATCAATCGCTGTAGGAATGGCAATGTCTGATAAGTATATTGATAAAAATAACGCAGAAGTGTTTTGTATTACAGGTGATGGCGAACTTCAAGAAGGTGCTTGTTGGGAAGCGGCTATGGCCGCAGGTTCTCACAAACTTGACAATCTATGCTGGATTATTGATAATAATGATTGCCAAATTGATGGGCGTGTTAAAGATATAATGAGTATTTATCCAATAAAAGAGAAGTTTAATGCTTTTAATTTTGAAACAATAGAAATTGATGGGCATAATTTTGATGAAATTAAATCAGCTCTTACTTTTTTTAAAAATAATCATAAAAATAAAATAAATAAACCAACTTGTATAATTGTTAAAACTTATATGGGAAAAGGTGTCTCATTTATGGAAGATAAATATAATTGGCATGGTAATCCTCCAAATAAGGAGCAAGCTGAGATTGCTTTAAGTGAATTAAATATGGAACAAATATAATGAAATTTGAAGTTTATGGAAATAAACCAACAAGAAATGGTTTTGCACAAGGATTAGTAGAGTTAGGTCAAGAAGACGAAAATGTTGTTGTATTTGGTGCTGATGTAAGTGGTTCAGTTAAAACTGCAGATTTTCAAAAACATTTTCCAGATAGATTTTTTTCTATAGGTATAGCCGAACAAAACGCAACAACTATCGCTGTTGGTTTCGCTCTTTCTGGGAAAACAGCAGTTTTTTCAACTTATTCAGCTTTTGCCGCATTTAGAAATGCTGACCAATTAAGAATTTCTGTTTGTTATAATAACGCAAATGTTAAGATTGGTGGAGGACACTCTGGTATAACTGTAGGTCCAGATGGAGCAACACATCAATCATTAGAAGAAGTTGCACTATTAAGAACACTTCCTAATATGACCTTAGTTGTTCCATGTGATTACGAAGAAACAAGAAAAGCAATAAAACTTGTAGGAAGAATGTATGGTCCAGCATACATTAGATTTGGAAGACCTGACGTCCCAATGTTTACTAAAGAAGAAACTCCATTTGAATATGGAAAAGCACAAGTATTCCGCGAAGGAAACGACGTTGCTATTGTAGCTAATGGATTAATGGTTTGGAGAGCATTAGAAGCAGCAGAGCATTTATATGAAAATCATAATATAAATGCAAGAGTTATTAATAATGCTTTTGTGAAGCCGATGGATGAAGAAACAATTACAAAAGCAGCAATAGAGTGTGGCTGTATAGTTACTGCCGAAGAACATCAAGTAATTGGAGGTCTTTCAGGAGCAGTAGCAGAGGTTTGCGCAAAAAACTTCCCTGTTCCGATTGAATTTGTTGGAATAAAAGACACTTTTGGTGGATCCGGCGAACCAGAAGAGTTATTAGAGCATTATGGTTTAAATTGGAAATCTATTTATGCTTCTGCTTTAGTGGCTATTGAAAGAAAGAAAAATGGATTCAAAAATGTAAGAAAATTAATTGAAATACCTGAATATTACGATGGTTTATAAATATATAATAATTTTAACATTATTAACATTTGTTTCTTGTAATAAGAAAGGGATAGGTGATGTTAAAAGATTTAATGAAAAAGGTGATATTTTATTAGTAGTTGAAATTCCAGCTGGAACAATTCAAGATTATGAATATGATTTTAAAGAAAAGGGATTTAAAAATCGAGTTGAAAATGGGGTAGATAGGACAATTGGCTATTTACCAAATCCTTTCAATTTAGGTTTTATTCCTCCATATAAAGATAAAAATAAAACAGAAGTTATAATTTTATCTGAGTCCTATTCGATTGGAACTTTACTTCCAGGCGAAGTAATTGGTGCTTTAGAATATACTTTAAATAATAAAATAAATTATCTATTCGTTGCAAATCCAAAAGATTATAAATATAAATTTATTAAGACGAATGATATTTCGCTCCAAAGCGAAGAAAATAGCGATATAATTGAAATTATCAAGCACTTTGTTAGCAAATCAAAAAATTATGATTTCACTAGAAACATATTATCTGCTAACGATGCTAATAAAAAGTTGCGTAAATAAATTAATTTTAATTAATTTATTGATTATTATGAAATTATTATTTAATTTGAAAAATTATTTTAACACATCGTTTTAAAGTTTTTTAGAATATGAGTGATGTTGAGAACATATCAACAAAAATTAAAGAATTAGAAGAAAAAGTTTCATCTTTAACAATGGAAAACCAAATGCTACAACTTTCAATCAATGAAAGTGAAGCATTACATAAATCTGTTGTTGAAAATTCATTAGATGGTACTATTATATTCGATAAAGATGCAGACATAATATACGCTAATGATGAGGTTTTTAATATTTCTCAATATAATGAAAATGAAATATTAAATTTTTCATTAAAAGAACTTGTTTCACCTGATCATTTTGACTCAGTAAATAGTAAGTTTAATGATATATTAGATAGAAAGATAGATAGCACCCGATTTGAATTTGATTTAATCAATCGATATGGTGATATTAGAAATATTTATGCAAGTTGCTCATATACCGATGATTTTCAAGGAAATAAAGCAGTTGTTTTACAAATATTAGACGTATCTGATATTAAAATCGCTGAAAAGCGAATGCTTCAAATTAATCAAGAGTTAGAGCAAAAAGTTAAAGAACGAACAAGTCAACTTCAAGAAATAATGAACGACTTAAAAGTCGAAATTGCTGTTAGAAAAAAAACTGAAGCAGAATTACAACTAGCAAAAGAAGAAGTCGACAATGCTCTTGAAAAAGAGAAAGAATTAAACTCTTTAAAAACTAGATTTATTTCTATGATTTCACATGAGTATAGAACTCCTTTAACTGTAATTCTAACTTCTACATACTTAGTAGAGCAATATTACCAAGGCACCGAAAAAGTCCAGTTTAATAGATTTTTGGATAAAATTCGAAACTCAGTGTCAACAATGACTCAATTATTAGAAGATGTTTTAACAATTGGCAAAACAGAAACAGTTAAAGAATCTTTAACAATAAAAGAACTGAATATAATTGATTTTATTAACGATATTATTGATGAATGTCGTGTTGTGGATAAAGATAAACATAAATTTATTTTAAATTATGAACTTGAGTCTCATCAGATTCAATCAGATGAAAAAAGTTTAAAACATATATTTCAAAATTTAATTTCTAACGCTGCAAAGTATTCTCCAAATGCCGATAAAGTTGTAGTAGATATAAACGAGAATAAAAGAAATATGGTGTTTAAAGTTACTGATTTTGGAATAGGAATTCCAAAAGAAGACATAAGCAAGCTTTTTGAAAGTTTTCACAGAGCAACAAACGTTGGAACTATTCCAGGAACAGGACTTGGGCTTTCTATTGTAAAAAGATGTGTAGAAGGACTTCACGGAGAAATTGGCTTGACAAGCGAAATTGGAACAGGAACAAAATTCATTGTTGAGCTCCCAAAAGATATTACTTTGTTTAAAAATCAATGAACTCTTTACGACTTATCTATATCTTAAAAAGCGAGTTTGTTTTTTCAATCATTTTTTACTCTATATCAATCTTCGTAGAGTTTTTAATTTCTTTTTTTTACCCAAATAAAAATATCGACTTACTCTCAAATATAATATACAGTATTTATATTTCGTCTTATGCTTCAATTTTACTTTCAATAAGTAAAAAAGTAATCAATAGATTTGATGATAAAAAATATATTTCTAAATATAATTCTCTTATTAATTCTTTATATTTATTAATTATACATATTATTATTTCTAATGTATATTTATATTTTGATAATAATATATCAATTATTAATTCAAATTATATTTTTTTAACTATTTTGGTTGCTTTTATAGTATATTCAAATATAAAATTTTATAAAATAAATTATGAAAAAAAGTAATTCATACCTTGAAGGTAATGTCAAAAAAATCTTATTTAGTAACTCTTTAACAATGATTTTCGGGGTTAGTGCATCATTTGCATTTAATTTTATTGATACATTGTTTGTTGCAAAATTAGGAACTTTAGAATTAGCAGCAATTACATTCACTTTTCCTATAGTTTTCATTGTAATAGGCATTTCAATGGGAATTGGAATAGGTGTGAGTTCAATTGTATCAAGAGCTTATGGAGCGAATGATCTAGATAAAGTAAAAAGAATTACAAAAGATAGTATGTTTTTTTCCTTTTTAATTGCTTTGGCTTTTGTATTAATTAGTTTCATATTCTTTGAAGATATATTTATCTTAATGGGAGCAGAGGAGAAAACTCTTCCATATATTAAAGACTTTATGTTTATATGGTATTTTGGCGTTGTTTTCATTGCAATATCAATTATTGGAAACTCAGTTTTTAGAGCTTTAGGAAATACCAGAGAATCAAGTATGATAATGGTTGTGTCTGCTATTACTAATCTAATTTTAGACCCAATCTTTATTTTTGGATATTCATTTATTCCATTTATGGGAATCAAAGGTGCTGCCCTTGCTACTCTTATAGGTAGATTTCTTTCATTTGTCATTACATTATATTTGTTGAATAAAAAATATAAACTGCTCGATTTTTCATTACCTAAATTCCAAACTTTTAAAGAATCAATTAAAGAAGTAATGTATATTGGCTTACCAAGTGCTTTAACTAACATTTTAGTTCCTTTAGGAATGGCAATTGTAATTAGTTTAGTTGCGAAATATGGGCAAGTTGCAGTAGGAGCAATTGGCGCAACTGGAAGAATTGAAATGCTAACTGTTTCTGTTTTTATTGCTCTTGGAAGTGTTTTAGGACCCTTCATAGGTCAAAATTGGGGGGCAAACAACAAGTCAAGAATAATTTCCGCCCTTAAAATATCTTACATCTTCTGCTTTATTTGGGGAATAATTGTTTATTTACTATTTTTGATATTTAAACACGAAATTGCTATTTTTGTTAAAGATGACATCCATATTGTTGAATATATGACAATAATTTTAGGCATATCTCCAATGGCAATTTGCTTTAAAGGTGTAATTATGATTAGTTCCACTACATTAAATATACTAAAAAAACCATTAATTGCGTCAATGATTACTATATTCCAAATGTTTGTGGTATTTATACCAATGGCTTATTTGCTTTCTTCATACTATGGGTTTAAAGGAATTTTGTATTCTTCGGTATTGTCTGCAGTTTTTGTTTCATTTGGAGCATTCTACTTTCTTAGAAAAAATGTAAGATTATTATGAAATTATTTATACTAATTATCTTTTTGACAATGATAACAAACTCGCAAGAGTTCTTTTTTGATGTTATAACATTCAAAAGTAGAAACATCGAAAGTGAAGGTAGAGCTGATATATATATAATGATTCCATATTCATTACTTAAATTTGAAAATTCAAACGGACAATATTACTCATCATTTCATTTGAATATAAAAGTTTTAGATGAGAATGATAATTTAGTAACATCAATTTCTGATAAGCAAGGCATTGTTTTAGATGATTACTTTCAATCTCAAGGTGGGAATGGAGACTTTAAAGCAATTCAAAAATATTTCAACTTAAAAAGTGGTAATTACATTATTGAATGTATAATAAACGATAATTTATCTAATCAAATTTACAAAAGAAGTTCTAAAATTAATATTCTTAATTATGACGATTATCCGAATACTTTAAGTGGTTTAATGATTTTAAGCTCAATAGAAGAACAAAACCGAAAATTTAAAATTACACCATATATTGACAATAACCTTTCCAAAATAAAAAACGGCTTCTTTATTTTCTTTGAAGTTTATAGTAAACAAAACAAGGACACTTTAGCACTGAATTATGAATTAGTTAAAGAAAATAATGAAAGTGCAATAAGAGGAAAATCAAAAGAAATATTTATTCAAAGTAGCTCTCAACAAGATTTTCTATATACCAATATAACTCAAAAATTATTTGGAAAATATAAGTTAAAAGTAGTATTATCCAGAAAAATCAATGGGGACTCATTAAATGAATCAGATGTCCTTGCAATATCAGAAAAAGAAGTGAATTTTACCCCTTCTTTTTATAGTTTTTTAATTGATAATATAGACCAATCAATTAAACAAATGAGATATATTGCAAACTCAGATTTTTTCAATAAAATAGAAAGTTTAAGTGTCGAAAATAAAATACAATCCTTTATTGATTTTTGGACAAATTTAGACCCAACCCCTAATACAGAAACAAATGAAGCATTAATTGACTATTATAAAAGAGTCGAATATACAAATAAAAATTTCAAATCTTATTCTGATGGTTACTTAACTGACAAAGGACAAGTTTATATTGTTTATGGACCACCAGCGAATATTTCAACTTCAAACAATAGTTATAACACAAGAGAGATTTACGAAGTTTGGTCATATCCAAATAATATTGAATTTGTATTTTTAGATAAATCTGGACTTGGTGATTTTCGTCTTGTAAGACCATTTTCTGTTTCAGAAAAATATAAATATAACAAATGAAAAATGCACTTATTATTCCATCTGGTGGAACTGGAACAAGGTTTGGGTCAAAAGTTCCTAAACAATACATTAATCTTGAAGGTATTCCAATAATTATCAGGACGTTATTAAGATTTAACGATTTAGACTTTATTGACTTTATTTTCATAGCTTTAGATAAAGAATGGGAATCTTACGTTACTGAAAAATCTCAAACAAACAATATCACTAAAGAAATAATTTTTGTAAATTCAGGAAAAACAAGAGCAGAATCTATAAAAAATTGCATCAAAGAAACAGATTTATACGAAATCGATTATTTATTCGTCCATGATGCTGTTAGATGCAATGTTTCAAAAAAACTTATAAAATCTTTATATGCAAGTGCTGATAATAATTGTATTTTAGTTCCTGGTTTAAAAAGTACAGATACAATAAAAATCGTTAAAAATAATAAAATTAAGAAGACATTAAATCGTGATGAAATATTTAGGATACAAACACCTCAATTAATTAAAAAAAGTGCATATAAAAAAATACTGAAGAAAGTTGATATTTTTGATAACAAGTATAGCGATGATGCTTCAATTTTTGAAGAATATTATGAAGATATAAAAGTTATAGAAGGCGACCCGCTAAACATAAAAATTACTGACAAATTTGATTACGAATTTTCAAAATATATATTATTAAATAATTTACTGGATTAAATATGAATAATAATAACTTAACTCGAATTGGAGTTTTTTACGATGGAAATTATCTCCATCACGTAAGTAACTACTATTATTATATACATAATAGGAAAAGCAGATTATCTATAAAAGGAATACACGAATTTATTAGAAAATACTTTGCCGAACAAAATAATTCAAATTACAGATTAAGCCAAATTGTTGATGCTCATTATTTTAGAGGACGACTTACCGCAAAAGAAGCCAAAGACAAAGATGGCGCATTATATTACGACCGATTATTCGATGAAATATTAATGAATGAAGGAGTTACTACTCATTACTTGCCTTTAAAAACTTTTGGTACATCAAAACAAGATAAAGGTATTGAGATATGGTTGGCTCTCGAAGCTTATGAAATGGCATTATATAAAAAGTTTGATTTGCTTGTGCTAATTGCAGGTGATGGGGAATATGTCCCACTAATAAGAAAACTTAATACTCTTGGTACATCAGTTATGGTCCTAAGTTGGGATTTTGAATATACCGGAGAAGATGGAAAACAATATTACACTAAAACTTCTCAATACCTGTTAGAAGAAGTTTCTTATCCAGTTCAAATGCACGACTTAATAAATAAAGGTAAGAAAAACGAAGGATTAATTAATAATTTATTTGTACCAAATGTTACAGAAAAACAAGTTAAAAAAACATCGGTTGTTAAACAAAAAAGTTATTATGAAGAAGACGAAGATGAAGATTATTACAGGTCTGCAAATTTAGAAAAAGATGTGTTTATTAGTAGAATTTTAACTATCAAAGATGGATACGGTTTTATTAAAAACGAACCAGATAATGCTTTTTTTCACTATACTTCACTAATTGATTTTGATTTCAATGAATTAGAAGTTGGGGACAAAGTGCAATATCGTCTTGAAATCACAGATGAAGGAAAGACAGTTGCAAAAGAAATTATTGTTTTAAATGGTTTAAATAGCGAATTATAATATTTTATTGTTTGTAGGTGATATATGAATCTAAATAAACTAACTATAAAAGCACAAGAAATATTTCAAAATGCAAAAGATATAGCTGCAAGCTACAATAATCAATCTATTGAGCCAATTCACTTATTAGCAGCATTAGTGCAAGATTCTAATGGCTTAATTTATGATATTTTACAAAAATCAAATGTTGATTTAAAAATAATCAAAATTAAAATTAATGAAGAATTATCTAATTTGCCAAAAGTAGGAAACGTAGATAATTATTATGCATCTCCAAATTTATCAAAAATTTATGATATTGCTTTAAGAATTTCAAATGAAATGAAAGATTCTTTTATTTCGGTCGAACACTTGCTATTAGCTTTACTTGAACTAAAAAACTCAACCTCTAACATATTAGAAAAATATGGGCTGAAAAAAGATGTTGTTCTTAAGTCTATTGAAAATATTAGAGGAAACAAAAAAGTTGATAGCCAAAACGCTGAAGATAAATATCAAGTTCTTAGTAAATTTGGCAGAAATTTAACTGATGAAGCAAAAAAAGGCAAAATCGACCCAGTAATAGGTCGAGAAGAAGAAATTAGAAGAGTTTTACAAGTATTATCTCGTCGAACTAAAAATAATCCAATGCTTGTTGGAGAACCAGGTGTTGGAAAAACAGCAATCGTAGAAGGAATAGCACAAAGGATTGTCTCAGGTGACGTTCCTGAAATGCTAAAAGATAAACAAGTTGTGAGCTTAGATGTAGCAACTTTAGTTGCTGGTACAAGCTACCGTGGTCAATTTGAAGAACGGCTTAAAGAAATTATAAAAGAAGTAGTCGAAAGTGACGGTAGGATAATTTTGTTTATTGACGAAATACATCAGTTAATTGGTGCTGGTGCAACGACTGGCTCAATGGATGCCGCAAATATATTAAAACCTGAACTCGCAAGAGGAAACCTGCACTGCATAGGAGCAACAACTCTTGATGAATACCAAAAACATATTGAAAAAGATGCTGCACTTGAAAGAAGATTTCAACAAGTCTATGTGTCTGAGCCAAGCGTTGAGGATACTATATCAATACTAAGAGGTTTGAAAGAACGTTATGAAGTGCATCACGGTGTTAAAATTTTAGATTCCGCTATTGTAACTGCCGCTGAACTTTCAGATAGATATATAAGTGATAGATTTCTTCCTGATAAAGCAATAGACTTAATCGATGAAGCCGCAAGTAAATTAAGGTTGCAGATGGACTCAATGCCTGAAGAATTAGATTCTATTCAAAGAAAAATTCGTCAACTTGAAATAGAAAAACAAGCATTATTAAGAGAAATTCAAGATTAAACTCTTTTCTACTTTTTTAAACTAAAAATGTAGAAAAATCGTCTATACAACTATATATACATTAGATACTAACTCTATCTATTGGTATTTATTTAATAACTTTTGAAAGGAATTTCTAATGAAAAAACATATTGCAAAAGCTGTATGGAATGGCTCAATCAAAGAAGGTAGTGGTAAATTAACAACAAAAAGTAAAGTTTTAAACAATTCATTATACTCATTTAAAACAAGGTTTGAAGACGCACAAGGAACCAACCCCGATGAGTTAATTGCTGCTTCTCATGCTGGTTGTTTCGCTATGGCATTTAGCTTGTTTTTAGGGCAAAATGGTTATACCCCAGATTCTATTGATGTAACAGCTGAAATAACAATGAACCCAGAAAAAATTGAGTTAGTTAGTTCCCATCTTATTCTTAATGCTACCATTCCAAACATCAGCAAAGATGAATTTCTTAAAATAGCTACAATAGCAAAAGATAATTGTCCTATAAGTAAAGCATTAAGCATTCCAATTACATTAGATGCAAATCTTAATTAATAATTAATATTAAAAATTAATATATTAAATTGCATTCTCTTTAAAACAAATTTAGTTTTATTAGAGAATGCTTTTTTTTTTTTTTAAATTAATAAAAGTAAATGATTAATACTTTAAATAAAATTCAATTAAAATTAATAATAATTTGCATATTAATTGCATTTACAAAAATAATTTACTCACAAGAAATTAAAATGAATAAGAATAAAACCGAAAGTATAAAGTCAAATCGGCTAATTAAAGAAACTAGCCCATATTTACTTCAACATGCTCACAATCCAGTTGATTGGTTCCCTTGGTCAGAAGAAGCATTTGAATTAGCAAAAAAACTTGACAAACCTATTTTCCTTTCCATTGGTTATTCCACTTGTCATTGGTGTCATGTTATGGAAAACGAATCCTTTGAAAATGAAGAAATTGCTAAGTTAATGAACGAAAGTTTTATTAATATAAAAGTAGATAGAGAAGCGAGACCTGATATTGATAATATTTATATGACTGTTTGCCAAATGCTAACTGGTAGTGGTGGTTGGCCCCTAACAATCATTATGACGCCTGATAAAAAACCTTTTTTTGCTGGTACATATTTCCCTCCAAAATCAATGTTTGGTAGGTTAGGAATGATTGAATTAATTCCAAAAATTGACAGTGTATGGAAAAATGATAGAGAATCAATCAATGAAAACTCTGAAAATATAATAAATGCTTTAAAAAATGCTTCTAGCCCAACAACTCAAGGTTCATTTAATAAAAAGATATTTGATGACGCTTTTGATGAATTTGAAAATTTATATGATAAAAAGTATGGTGGTTTTGGCAACAGCCCCAAATTTCCATCACCTCATCAGCTAAAATTCTTAATTAGATATGCAAAAGATAACAATGATAGATTTGCTCTTGAAATGGTAGAAAATACTCTAACGAAAATGAGCTTAGGAGGAATAAATGACCATATTGGTAAAGGGTTCCACAGATATTCGACTGATAAGCAATGGTTAGTTCCTCATTTTGAAAAAATGCTATATGATCAAGCAAATTTAATTTCTGCATATTCTGAGTTGTATAGTATTACTAAAAATGAGAAATATAAAGATATAGCAAGGGATATTATTGATTATATTACCAGAGAATTACTCTCTGATGATGGTGTGTTTTACTCTGCTGAGGATGCCGATTCAGAAGGTATTGAAGGTAAATTTTATGTATGGACTAAAGAAGAAATTGAAAAGATTTTAGGAAATGATGCTGAACTTTATTGCAAAATATATAATATTTACTCAAATGGAAACTATAAAGAAGAAGTCGCCGGACATGGAGCCGGTGGTAATATAATTTATCTAAAAGATAGTTTAACAAATATCGCCAAAGAAGTTGCAAAAAATAAAGAAGATATTCTAAAAATATTAAACCAATCAAATTTAAAACTATTTAAAGAAAGAGAAAAGCGAATCCATCCATTCAAAGATAAAAAGGTTATGGTCGATTGGAATAGTTTAGTTATTAGTTCATTATGTGATTATGCAAAAGCTACAAACGACTTATCTTTCTTAAAAATTGCAATAAAATGTGAAAATTACATCAATAATAAGTGTATGAATAATAATAAAATATCACATTTAGTTAATAATAAATCCTTTAATCAAGAGGGTTTTTTAGACGATTACGCTTTTTATATAAAATCATTACTTGACTTATATCAACTTACTTATAGAAATGAATATTTGGTAAAAGCTATTGACTTAACAAATTCAACAATTCAATTATTCTACTCGGAAACCAAAAATGCCTTTTATTTTACACATTCAGATAATAATGATGTTTTAGTAAGGAAAATTGAATTTTACGATGGGGCAAATCCTTCTGGTAACTCAATTATGCTAATGAATTTATTAGTATTAAATAAAATCACTGCAAACGAAACATATCAAAATATAGCCAATAAAATGCTTGATTCCTTTTACACTCTTGTTAAAAAATCACCAACCTCATTTTCACAATTTTTAATAGCCGCTCAATTTCCGTATGGAAATGATTACGAAATCGTTATTGTTGGAGAAAAATCTGAAAGAAATATTCAAAAAGTCAATAAACTAATAAACAATGAGTTTAATCCAAATATTACAACTATTTGGAAAGAGGATGATAATGATAAAATTAATAATATTGCAAACTATACTAAAATGATGTATCAGATTGATAATAAACTAACTATTTATGTTTGTAAAAATTATTCTTGTGAAAATCCAACAAATGACTTAAATTTGATAAAAAAATATTTAGAAATTAAAGATAAAGAAAAATAAAAATGGAAAAATTAGCAAAATTATGCATTACTAACTTAGAGTTTTACGCATATCACGGCGTAAAAAACGAAGAAAAAAAGCTCGGCGGCAAGTTTCAAGTTGACATTGATTTATATTATGACACAACAAAAGCTGTTATAAATGATGATATTAACTTTGCAGTAAATTATGAAGAAGTTGTCTTTGTTGTTTCTGAGATTGTAACAAATGAAGGATATAACTTAATAGAAACATTAGCAAATGAAGTTCTAAATGCTTTATTAGACAAGTTTGAAGCAATACAAAAAACTACTATTAGAATTAGAAAAATGAATGTTCCTATGAGAAGAATTGTAAAATATGTTGAAATAGAACAAAGTATGGATAGAAGTGAAGAATAAAGTTTTATTGTCTTTAGGGTCTAATTTAGGGGATAGAAAGAAAAATTTATTAGATGTAATTAAATATTTGAATAATTATAAAATATTGGAAAATATAAAATTATCAGATATTTATGAAACTTCACCAGTTGGTGTGTTTAATCAACCAGATTTTCTAAATATGTGCGTTTCTGGATTTACAAGTCATTCTGCAAATAATTTAATCTTTATTCTTAAAAATTTAGAAATTGAGTTAGGTAGAATTGACAGAGGAAAATGGAAGGAAAGAGAAATAGACATAGATGTGCTTCTTTACGAAGATTTAGTTTTAGAAAAAGACGAACTAATCCTTCCTCATCCACGAATGCACGAAAGAATGTTTGTTTTACAACCAGCAAATGAAATTGAACCAAATATGATTCATCCTATTTTTGATAAAGAAATTAATGAGTTATTAGTTGAGTGTATTGACAACTCACAAGTAGTTTCCATAAACTAAGGAGTAGTAAATTGTTAAAATCATTTATTATTACAATATCGTTAGCAACAACTTTATTTTTAAGTATTGTAAATGTTGAAACTTTTAAAAAAGAAAGCAATGCTTCATTGTCGAAATATTATTATGATGGTGAAGTTTCTCCAAAAGAAAGGGATAAATACTTTCATCGGCTGACACAAGATCCTAATACTAAAGAAGTTCCTATTGAAAGTGTTATTAGATCAAAACAATTCGTTAAAGAACATTTTTATAATAATCGATTTAAAAATAAAAATGGATTGCTTTCAAGTTATAACTGGAATGTTAGAGGTCCATACCAAATTGGTGGAAGAGTTAGAGCAATGGCTTATGATATTAGAGATGAAAATAGATTATTAGCAGCAGGTGCAGCCGGTGGATTATGGCTTTCAACAAATGGTGGTGATACTTGGAGAAAAGTTACAAATGGTGCAGATAATCATTCTGTAACATCTCTTGTTCAAGATACTCGTCCTGGAAAAGAAAATAATTGGTATTATGGGACTGGCGAAAGAATTGATTCTAAATTCAGATATGGCTATGGTATTTATAAATCTACTGATAATGGCGAAACTTGGGCAGTTTGTAATGGAACAGTGAAAAGTAATAATAGGGGTGGTTGGGATAACCCTTTTGATTTTATTTTTAGATTAGTTGTCGACCCAAAAGCAGACATTAGTGAAGATGTTATCATTGCTTCAACAGCATTAGGTGGTATTCAACGTTCTAGCGATGCAGGTGAAACTTGGGCAAAAGTATTAGGTTCTAACTTCGGTAATAATAGCTCCGCTTATTCTGAAATCGCTGTTACTTCGCAAGGAATCTTTTATGCAACCTTAAGCAAATATACTAATAGTGGGCAATACAATGCTCCTCTTCATGGTATATATAGATCTGAAAATGGAAAAGATTGGGTAAGAATAAACGATGATAGATATTCTCAAAATTATAGTAGAATTGTTTTAGGAATTAATCCAAGTAACGAAAATGAAATATACTTTTTTGCATTAACCCAAAATGAAGGGAAACAGACTTTCAATCATCAAATGGATAAACTCTATCACTCACTTTTTAAATACACATATTTAAGTGCAGATGGATCTTCGAGTGGTGGTGAATGGACAGATTTATCTGAGAATTTACCAAAGCCACAAATTATTAGACAACAAACAAACTCACAAGGTGGCTATAATATGGTGATTAAAGTCCATCCAAACAATCCAAATACTATATTTTTAGGAGATGTAAATGTTTGGAGGTCTACAGATGGATTTACCACGTCAAATAATTTAACTTTAATTGGTGGAACTTGTCCAAATGAATCATGTGTTTATGAGTATAGATATCCTAATCATCACTCCGATGTTCATGAGTTTCTGTTTTCAAAAAGTAACCCAAATATAATGTTCTCAGGAACCGATGGCGGTATACATAAAACTTTAAATGTTTTTGCTAATAATGTCGAATGGATTTCTTTAAATAATGGTTTTTACACTACACAATTCTATGATGTTGGTATAGCAAAAGGAATTGACGGAAACTATAATATTCTTGGTGGAATGCAAGATAATGGTTCATTATATACAAATATAAACGATTCTAAGCATATTTGGACTGACGTGTTGAAAGGCGATGGCTTTAACAGCGAAATTGCTAACGATAACTCATTTATTATCACATCTCAAAATTCAACACCTCAACCGAAAATTAGAATATGGAAAAGTGAATTAGATAATGCTGGAAATATTGTAAAAACAAGAAGAATAGACCCAATTGGTGGGCGAGATTTTCAATGGAACACTCCTTTCGCCTTAGACCCTAATAATAATGATTATTTATATCTTTCTGGTGGAGGAATTTTATGGAGACAATCTGAACTTACTAAAATTAAACTTTCTGGTGAAAAAGATTCAATTACACAAGGTTGGGATTCATTATCAAACACTTTCGTAAAAGAATATAATTGGGAAAGTCCTTATGCAGGTGAAGTCATCTCTTCTGTATCTGTATCTAAAAACCCTGCTAATATTGTATATTATGGCACAAGCAACGGAAGAGTATATAGAATCAATAACGCAAATGTGGGTAATCCAACTCCAATTGAGATTACTGGAAATAAAATGCCTAAAGGTGCGAATGTTAATTGTATCGCAATTAATCCAAAAAATGCTGATAATATTATTTGTGTATATTCTAACTATAATGTGCGTTCCATATTTCATTCAACAAATGGAGGAACAGATTGGGTGGATATTTCTGGAACTTTAGAAGAGTTTGCAGATGGCTCAGGAGGAGGTCCAGCAGTGCAGTGGGTAGAAATCTTACCTGTTGGTGAGAAAATCCTTTATCTTGCTGGAACAAGTGATGGTTTGTTTGTAACAAGTATTTTGTTAGGAGAAAATACACCTTGGCAGATAGAAGCATTAGAAACTATTGGCGCTGCATGGGTAACTTCAATTTATTCACGATATACTGATGGCTTTGTTGCAGTTGGGACTTATTCTCAAGGAGTATTTAGCTCTATTATAAATTCTTTACCTGAAACATTGTCCAAACCAACACTTACTACGAAAAGTTATGTTGATGCTCTTGATACACTCACAATAAATTGGAATAAAGTCGAAAACTCTAATATTTACAAAGTGGAACTTTCAAAAGATTTAGATTTCAAAAATATTGAAGCAGAGTTTTATTCAAAAGAAAATAGTTTAAAATTAAAGAATTTAGAGCAAGACTATAAAAAATACTATGCAAGAATTGCAAGCGTAAACGCAGGCGGATTGAGTGAATATTCAGAAGTAATTGATATTACTACTTTCTTGGGTATCACTTCTCCAATTCTTCCTAAAAATACTCAGACTGAAATTGCAACTGAAACTAATATATCTTGGATACCAATTACAAATGCAGAGAAATATAGATTTCAATTAAACTTTATCAATGTGTTTAATAATGCTAAAATTGACACAATCGTTTCAACTAATAGTTTGAACGTAAAATTAGACCAGAACAGAAACTATAAATGGAGAGTAGCAGCAATTAGGAACGATAAACAAGGATTATATAGTGATGTATTTTCTTTTAAAACAAGAAATTCTACATCAGTTGATTTAAGTGAAGGCGATATTATAGTTTATCCAAATCCTACAGCAAGTCATATTAATATTAAATTGAAGAATCTTGAATTAAATAATCAAGTTAAAATTTCAATTTTCAATACAAATGGGAAGCTACTTTTTAATTCTAATAAATACGAAGAAAGCATTAATATTTCTCAATATGAATCTGGAACTTACTTTATTGTTATTGAGTCAAAAGGTAAAAAGATTTATAAAAAGATTACTATTTTACAATAGAATATTTATTGTATTTGTAACTTAACTTATAATTATGTAACATATCAAAAAATAGTAAAATAACTATTAATAAACATATATATAATTCAATGACTTAACAATTTTGCTTTATTTTCTTTTGCTGTTATTTTAATGTTTTTTTAATATATTTTGTAACTCGTTTTGTAACTCGTTTTAATTTTACTTAATTTTGTAACTAAAATAAGGTAAATTTTATGGGTGTTATTCTTAGAAAGAGAAAATTAGCAAGTGGTGGCTTTTCTTTGTGGCTTGATTATTATGTTAATGGTGTTAGAACCAATGAAACACTAAAAGCGAAAGGAAAACCTTTAAAATTAATTGGAAATAAAAAATTAGATTATGAAGTCCTTGCACTTGCAGAGGCAATAAGGGAGGAAAGAGAAAAGCAAGTTTTGAATGGTGTTTCAATCAATACAATCAAAAGAGATAATAATCTTAAAGAAATTTTATATTTATACTTAGAAAAATATAATAATTCAAATTCTTATTTAACTGCAAAATATATATTTGAAATTTTCATTGAGTTTGTCGGTGCTGGTGCAAATATAAGAAACATATCTAAAAATCAAGCAAATGATTTTATTGAGGAAATTTCTAAAAGAAAAGTTAAAAACACTACTATTAACCATTATATAACTTACTTTAAAACATTTTTTAAATGGTGCATAGAAAAAGAATATATTACAGAAAACCCTTTCAATCATATTAAGAAATTTAAAAAAGAAAGCACAAAAAGAGAATACCTCACCATTGAGGAAATAAGAGAATTTTCAATGGTGGATAAATTTCACAATACAAAAAATGCTTTTCTATTCTCTTGTTTCACTGGTCTTAGAATGATTGATGTTAAAAAATTACAATGGAATGATATAAGAGGCAAAGAAATTTACAAAAAGATTGTGAAAACTGGTAAATTTGAAACAATACCAATTAATGAAACTGCAATGAATATTCTAAATGAAAGAGACAAGGAAAATGACTTTATTTTTGAGTTACCTAAGCAGAGGCGAACTATTGAATATCAGTTAAAAGCAATTTGTAATAATGCTGGTATTGAAAAGCATATAACTTTCCATTGTTCGAGGCATACTTTCGCAACAATCTTACTTTCAAATGGTGTCGATATATACACTACTTCAAAACTCTTAGGTCATTCAAGCGTTTCAATGACTGAAATTTACTCTAATCTTGTTAATGAAAATAAAGTGAAAGCAATTAACTCAATTCCTAATTTGGAGATGTAAGAATGAATAAGCAAGATTATGAATATTTGCAATCTATAAGAGAATTTGAGTTATTACTCCACCAAAAAATTGATTTAAGTTTAGAACTAATCAATATTGAATATGCTAAATCTATAAATAAACAAGGTTTTGGATTTAAGGCTGAATTAGATAAATTGATAAACAATGAAAATTGTGATTATTTAGATAAGGGTTTTGAATTCTTAAAAGAATTTATCAATAAAGAATTAAACAGACTAAATGACAAATATTTACAAATATCATTTTTAAATCAATGTAAAAATATAAGTTATGAATATCTAAAAGATTATTTTATTGTTAATAATTTTACTGGTGGCTCTTATTTAATGTTTTATATATTTTCAAAAGTGTTAAATGTTACAAAAGACAATATTAATAAAAGACTAAGTTTTAACTATTATTCAAATAAAACTATAATTGTGTTTTCAGAACCACGATATTATACAAATGACAAAATACCAATTGAAAAAACCTCACTGCAATATAATGAAATGGATAAACAATTCAATCAATTATTTGGTGGTGGTATTTATAGTTATAGTGTTTTAAGAACACAAAATATTCTTACAAAAGAAAAAGAAATAGAGTTTGAAAAAGACTTTATTATTAATAATCCTATACATTATAAACCTGAAAATACTCTTGGCCTTTATGAATATCGTGTTTTTAGAATGATTTATGAATTTCCTAGATATTTCCTTGACAAAGAAAAATTTATATTAAAGAATGACAAACCAATGAAATTTTTAAGTAAAGATATTGCAGAAAAACTTGCAAATGATTTGAGTGATAGACTTATAAATAAACAAGATTTTATAAATTTTTTAACTGGTGAGGAATATACAGAGGTTAAAACAACTCTTGATAGAAATGAAGTATTTTGTCTATTTAAACTATTGATTAATGAAAAGTTTTTTACAGAAAAATATTTAAAAAATAATAGCAATATTTTATATGAAGTAAGAAAAAAATCAAAATATGCAAATATTGGAGATTATAATAAAGTTAATATAACAAGTAATTTAACAACTTTACTAAAAAAAATTGATTATAATTTTACATATAAACAAACTATTGATATATTTGAGAAATATTTTGATGTTAGAGAACTTAAAGAAAGGATTAAATACAAATGATATAACAACTACCCACTACCTACCCACTAACTAATTGATATTTATAGATTAATGCCTTATTTTTGTGTTACTTACTTAACACAAAGTTAGTTTTTATTTAACCATTATTAAAGAGGTGTCAAAATGACAACAGAATTACAAGAGATAAATAATAAGTTAGATATGCTTATTAAGTCTAATATCTCAAATAAACAAGCCCTCACACTTACAGAGGCAAGCCAATACATAGGTATATCAAAAACATATATGTATCAATTAACTTGTAGAAAAGCAATTCCACACTATAAACCAAATGGAAAGCAGGTTTATTTTGATAGGTTAGAACTTGATAAGTGGCTTTTAACCAACTCAATCGGAAATAATAAGCAACTTGCTAAGGAATACACTCAAAACAATAAAGAGGTGGCTTAAATGATTGATAATTATATGAAATTTGAGCGAAAACAAGGCACTAAGTCAATATTTTTACTTATTGCTGCGAATGATATTGATAACAGAATTGCGCCTGAAAATAAAAGCGGTGTGCGGTCTATAAGTCATTTAGAGGTGTTTCCACCAGAAAGAGCAATCAAAATGAATGCTAAGACTTATTTAAAAAATTCTCAAAACTATCTTTCTAAATTAGAATATTTCAATATTGACTATCCAACTTACTCAATAGGTGATATACAAGGAACAAATGATTTATTAATTTTCAATTTAAAAAATGATATTTTAGAAGTGTTTGTTTTAGATAATAAAAAACCTTTCATTTCAGAGGTGAAAGGTCTTTTTGAGAATGAAGCAATTTTTGACTATATGCAAGACAAAAAAAGTGAAAGCCCCATTATTAATATTAATGAGTTTTAATTTCCAAATTTGGAAAATACTAAGAATGATTGACAAAGTATTTTTAACAAAAAATGAAAATGAAAAATCAATTACAAAAATAGGAAATTCTTTTAAAAAAACAAATTATAAAACTGGTGAGGTATATAATGAAGTCTATCATAAGAATTTTACCATAAGAGAATATCAAGATAAAACAACAATTTTAGGGTCTATTAATAAATTTGGTGTTGGAAACAATTATGAAAACATAACTTACAATAAAAGTATTGAATTGATAAACCTCTTAGGGTCTGAAATTGGAATTGATTTGAGTAATTTTAATATCTACCAATTAGAAATCGGTTCTTGCTTTGTAATGGAGCAAGAACCTTGTTTCTATATTGATAATTTAATATACTTATCAAGATATAAAAGCGGTGTGTATTATTCAAAACAAAAACCCACTGGGAAAGTGTTTGAAACACAAATGAATAAGTATATTGCTTATGATAAGGTGAAAGAGATTAGAGCGAAAGGGGAGCAACTCAAAAATGATTTTCAAGGTCTTAATCTATTGAGAATTGAAGATAAATATTTTAAACAAATAAAAAAAAGTTTGAAATTTGTTCCTAAGGTGAGCGACTTACAAAACAATGAATTGAAAATCAAATTAATAACTAATTACAAAAACAAATTTGAAAACATAATAAAGGTGCTTGATTTGGAAATACCAACAAACTATAAAACATTTGGAGATTATAAGAAAGCCCTCTTATTAATCAATACAAAAGATACAGAGGCACTTTTGAATGATTTTAATAGAAAGCAATCTAATAATGAAATTGTACCATCAGAGGCAAGCAAAATAAGAAAATTCCTTAAAGAGAGGCAAAAGTTAGCAAGCGGTTTTAATCTAACTGACAAAATGAATTTAGAACTCAAAGACAAACTCAATGATAGGATAAATTTTGAATTACAAGACACAATTTAAGCACTCTGAAAGCAATTTCAATGCTTAGGTATATATCTAATCAAAAAAGAGAAAAACTCTTTGTAGTGCTTAAATATGTGCTTAATTAACTAAATTACAACAATAGGAGATTAAAAAAAATGGCTTTTAAAAAAGAGGAACTTGTTTCTCAATCAATAGAAGCAATAAAAAACAATGAAATCTTATTCATTGAGGAACTTGTTTCATATTTACCTTGTTCTATGAAAACATTTTACAACTATAAACTTCAAGATTTACAAGTCGTAAAAGAGCAACTTGAAAAAAATAGGATAATGAAAAAGATTGAGTTAAGAAATAAATGGTATAATTCTGAAAATGCAACTTTGCAAATTACACTTTATAAACTAATTGCTAATAGTGAGGAATATTTAAGATTAACTAACCAATCTATTGAAACAGAAAAAAGCAAAGTAGAACCACCAACAATCATATTCAAATTAGATAAAACCAATTAATTATAAGGTTATTTTGTTGCATAAAAAGCACTATAATTGACTTCTAAGACACTTAGCAAGTTAGAATATAGGAAAATACTAAAACAACTTAAAAACCTTGTAAAACTAAATTATAAGGTTATTTTTATACATTCGCAGCAATAATATTAAATTTTATAAAGTGGTGAGTAAAAAAATGTTTCCATTCAAAATAAAATTATAATTTAATAGTCGATATATAAAATAAGCACAAAACAAATACAAAAAAAGTATTAAAAAAGTGGCTTTTTTTACTAATTTGTAACTCAATTTGTAACTGAAAGCCCTGAAAGGTGCATAAACACTAAACTAATAACATAACTTATAATTATGTTTATTTTAATAGGAAAAGATTTTTATGAAAAAAATATTATACGCAATAATTGCCTTAATTTCTGGATTTATAGCAATTAAAATACTATTTTTCTTATTAGCGATTGTTTTTAAACTTGTTTATATATTATTTGGATTACTAATTGCAGTCCCAATTTACTTTTATTTGTCTAACAAATTTAATAAAAAAATAGAGGAATAATGAAAAAAATAATAATCACAATAATTTTCTTCTTTGCTATAACATCTTATTCACAAGAGAAGATAGTTCCTAATCCAATAGCAATCGAATTAGCAAGATCTTTCACAAAAGATATTTTTGATTTGAATGGAACAGATATTGTCGAACCAAGCGTTCGTGTAATTAACTCTGTGTCAAATGATAGGTTCTACCAAAGTGCTTACATTCCATACAAAGAGAATAAATTTTATGTAAGAGTGGAACTTAATGGTATGTATGGTTCTGTCCCTAATGATATGAAAACATTTACACCCGAAATTCCACAAGAAAAATATAACAATGACTCACTTATAAGTTATATGAATATTGGATTTGAAGGTAATCAAATAAAATACTCAATTAGAGACACTGCTAAATTAGTTTCTTATATTTTTAAAACATTACTTTATGATGGTATAAACAAACCAAATGGACATAGTGACAGAATCCAAATCCCAACAAAGGCTTCAACTCTTTTAGGAAAAAAAAGAAACGACGCAATAGTAATTCCTCAAGGTGGATTAGAACGCCTTGCTAATGCTCGATTTGATACAATTAATCAAGGATTAGGAGGGTTATACAAAGTTCCTGATGACATTCGTAACCAAATCGTTGGATTGTTAAATTCCTTTCCTACTTATTATTCGCTTTCTCAAGGTGGAAATATTAATAATTTGTTGGTAGGAGTACCTCAATTCACAATAGGTTCTTTTTATGGAACTGAAATGACTTTAAGATATATCCCTGCACTTGACTACGGCGAAGAATTTGGTAAATTCTCATTCTGGGGAGTTGGTATATCACATAATTTTTCTCAATACT
Source organism: uncultured Hyphomicrobiales bacterium (assembly GCA_964465945.1). Taxonomy (GTDB): domain Bacteria; phylum Bacteroidota; class Ignavibacteria; order Kapaibacteriales; family UBA2268; genus JAJRPT01. The sequence goes on along the minus strand of CAYXMM010000004.1, from coordinate 133,801 downwards.
TTTATGATAATTATGAAAGAGATAATTGGCAATTAGCAGCTCAGATTGCATTCCAAGGAAGTAGTTTAACTAATAAAGTTGGGATTACTCAATCAGAATTTGAATCAAACGCTAATTTCTTAAATTTCAATATAAGAACAAGCAAAATGATTAAAAATTGGTTTGAGTTTTATGCTGGTTTTTCTTATGAAACTATTGCAATGACTAATAAATTCAATTACTTCCTATCTGTAGAGACTCAAGCACAATTAGGATTACTTCCATATATTTATGATGATGATGGAAACAGAGTTGGTATAGGAAAAGCAGATGCTACCGCAGGTTACCCTGGTGACACACAACCACAACAAACTTCATTAGATATTAACAGCGAAAATCTTAAGTTTTCATTTGGCTTGAACAAAGAAATTGGAGATTTTGCAATCTATGCAGGATATAGCTTCTCAAGATTTAATATATTCAATTTCGGGGTAGCATATACTATCAGATAGAGATACCATAGTTAATGACTTTTTAAAAACGATGTCTTTAAACCAAATTAATTCTAAAGACATCGTTTATCTTTTTTTTGAAACTCTGAATTGTTTATTTAAACTTGACGATAACCTTTTAAATAATAAACAAATAAGGTTGAAGTATGGTATTTACAAAGATATTGAGCTTAAAAGTAAGTATATCTTTAATATAATTTATTCAAATAATTCCACTTATAAGTTTGATTTAATTCAAAAAATAATTAACTATAATGAGGATAATTTTGATGAATTAACTACACTATTTAAAGAGTTTTTTCTATACTTTGAAAATAATAGTAATTCTAATGACAGTCAAAGTTTAGAAGTAAAAAATTCTTTTGAAGCTATAGTTAAAAATAAAGATAAAAGTAATTTAATTTTAATTGTTGAAACTTATGAAGGAAATGAGGTTGAAATTAAATTTGATGCTCATTTTCAAGATGATTTTGCATTTATATCTAAAAATTCAAAAGTAAAATTACTAAACTTCAAATATAGTAAAAAGTTAAAACAATATTCATCAACTCTCTCATCTTATATAATTTTAGAACCGGATTATAAAGTTGATGTAACAGACATAGCTAATTGCTTTCAATCAACTAATTCTAACCCAAAAATTTATTTATTAAATAAATTTGAAAAAATGATTGTCAATGATTCATTATTCTTTGGAAGTTTAGTCAATTTAGCTTTTGATAAATTATTGGAAAATAAAGAATGTGATTTTGATGAAATTATTGAAGAGGGGTTTAAATCAAGAATATTAAATGGAATAGTCATATATAAAAAGTTTTCTTGGAAAAACTTAAAAAGAAAATTAAAGACACATTACGAAAACCTAAGTTTATTCATTACTGACTTAGAATATAACAAAGTGCTTTTAGAACCCAGTTTTATTTCAAGTAATTTCGGAATACAAGGACGATTAGACGCATTATTATGGAGCAAAAAAGAAGATGAAACTATTTATGAAATAATAGAATTAAAGTCAAGTAAATCACCGAATTTAGATTACCAAGTTTTTGATAAAAATAATGAATCAAAAGGAGTTTGGATAAATCATTTAATACAAGTAATCACGTATCAAATTCTATTAGAAGAATTTATCAAGTTAAATAAAGGAAAATCTCACATACTTTATTCTGATGACAAAGAATTTCCGTTTCGACTGGTGAAAGATAGTTTAGAATTGAGAAAAGAAATCATACAAATAAGAAATTATATTGTAGGAATTGATTTAGCTTTAACTAAGAAAAATTATTCACTTCTTGAAAAGTTATCTCCAAACTTGATTGGAGCAATTCCAAGTTATATGGGAAATAAAGTAATAAATTTCAATAAAACATATAAAAAACTTAATGAATTAGAGAAAAATTACTTTCAAGAAGCAATCACTTTTCTCTCAAATTTACAAATTCAACTTAAAACAAGCAACATAGATAATAAAAAACAAGTTAATTTAATTTCTAATTTAGTCTTAATAAAAGAAGAATCTGATTTTCAGAATATGTATTTAAAGTTTCAAATATTAACTAACGAATCTCATTCTTTTAGAGTAGGGGATTATGTTAATATGATTCAAAATCATCAAAACGATGGGTTAGTTCATAAAGCGTACATCAAAGAAATTACAAGAGATTATATCGTTTTATCACTTAGAAATAAACTAACAATAGAAGATTTTTTCACTAAGAAAATGAAATGGAAAATCGTCCCTGAAGAATCTGATAACTTAGTGAAAAAAGTTTACCCTTTATTATTAAATTTATTTGAAAGTGAAAATAAAGAATACTTATTAGGTACTAAAATTCCAGAATATCAAATTACTGAAAATTACTATAATAATATATTAAGTGAAAATCAAAACACCATCATTAAAAACGCCATTAACGCCGATAAATACTTCCTTATTCAAGGTCCTCCTGGAAGTGGTAAAACTTCGAGAATATTAAATAACTTAGTCTCTCATTACTTATCAAAAGAAAAGAAAATATTAGTTTTTGCATTTACAAATAGGGCAGTGGATCACATAGAAAGTGTTTTAAATGAAAATGGAATTACCGAATATGTTAGAATAGGAACTAAAGTTAATAATTCAAATAACTTACTATCAAATATCACGGATAAATTTACATTTAATGAAGTAATTAACAAATTAGATAATTGCTCATTATATCTTTCAACTATCAGTAGTTTAATTTCAAACCCAGAGATTTTCGACTTATACGATTTTGATATTGCCATAGTTGATGAAGCATCACAAATTTTAGAATTAGATTTAATCACAATTTTACAAAAATTCAAGAAATTTATCTTAATTGGTGATGAAAAACAATTACCTGCCGTATGTTCCTTAGACATAGAAAAAAGATTAATCGATTCCAAACAATTAAACGAAATTGGACTTTATGATTTTGGAGATTCATTATTTTCAAGATTATTGAAATTAAACATTCAAGCAAATTCTAATAACTATGGGTTACTTTATGAACAAGCTCGAATGGATGAAAAAATCATGGATATAGCAAATAGTCTATTTTACAATAACAAACTGGTGAAAATGGAGAATGAATATAATTTTATTTTTCAAAGCAAATTATATTTTATTAATAATAATGGAAGTCAGCTAAAATCTGATGATAATGAAGTTAACATAATAAATAAGATTGTAGAATTTTTACTTTCTAAAAATTTAAGCAAAAGTGAAATAGGCATTATGAGCCCATTCAAACTGCAATGTAGAAATATAAAAAATTCAAATGAAATATACTTTTCAGATGAGATAATTGTAGATACAATCGAGAGGTTTCAAGGAAGTGAGAAAGAAGTCATCATAATAAGTTTTGCTACTAATTATGAATATTTGATTGAACAAATATCGTCAAACATTAAAATAGAGGGAACACTAATAAACAGAAAATTAAACGTTGCTATAACAAGAGCAAAAAAAATATTAATCTTAATTGGAAATAATAAAGTATTAGAGTGTGGCAATGGATATAAGAAGTTAATAGAGTATTTAAAAGTAAATAATGCTATTATTGAAAGCAATGAGTTTTTAGCTAATATTACTCAATATCTCCCTGAAAGTAATTAATTATACGGTTTTCATAATCTTTATTTTTTGATTTAATTTTTTCAGTCAGTTTATTTGAAAACACTTCTGCTGTATCATATCCATAAGTTTTCAATAAATAATTTAGCGCTACGACCTCAGCTATCACAGTAACATTTTTACCAGGTATAATGGGAAGTTTGACAGTATTAATTTCTATACCCATAATATCAGTAGGGTGTTGTTCTAAGCCAGTCCTCGAATATTCTGTATCCTCATTCCACTCTTCCAATTCAACTATAATTTCAACCCTTTTTTGAAACCTAATTGACCTAACACCAAACATTTGTCTAATATCAATTATTCCAAGTCCGCGAATCTCCATAAAATGTTGAACAAAGCTTGTGCCTGTTCCCATTAAAGTTGATTCACCCTTTTTATTTATCATCACAATATCATCAGCTACAAGTCTATGTCCTCTTTCGATTAAATCTAAAGCAATTTCAGATTTACCAATTCCACTTCTCCCTACAAATAAAAGTCCAACACCATAAACATCAACAAACGAAGCATGAACCATAGATTGTTCGATGAATTGGTCATCTAAAAAGTCTGAAAGAATAGCTGATGCCTTTGTTGATTCATATTTTGTTTGTAAAACTGCTATATTATATTTTTTACAACACTCTAATATTTCTGGGGATAACGTGTGATTATTGGTTACTATAATACAAGGAATTCTAAATTTGCTTATATTTTCAAATGCTTTAACTCTATCTTCGAGAGACAAACTTTTAAGGTAATATATTTCTGTATTTCCAAATAGTTGAACTGATTTAAAATTAAACAATTCAACATATCCGGTTAAAGCAAGTTGCGGTCTATGTATATGTTTACTAATCAATCTATTATCAAAACCAGTTTCTCCAAGAAGAGAAACTGGTTTGATGGGTGATTTCATTAAAAGAGAAACAAGTATATTCTCTCTTTTTATAATTTCTAAATTATCAAATTGATTAATCATAGAATTTATTGCTGTATTTTTTCTTTATGCTTGTTAATTTGTCTAACCATTCTATCAGTTGCTTCGTGCAATGCTTTTTTTAACTCTTCATTTTCTTCTTTAATTACAAGAGTTTTTTCTTTTAATTGTAAAATAATCTCAACAAATTTTTGCTGATCATTTACAAATTTCACTTCTCCATTTATTATATTATCATGAAATTTCTCGAATTTCTTCAATGATTCGAGAGCCAATTCTCGCAAATTAGGGTGGTTACCCTCAAAATGTCTGAATGTTACATTCGTTTCCATATCATCACTCCTTATTTCTTAAAATAAAAATTAAATGTTAATCCTAAATCCAGTTCAAATATAAAGTTATTAAACCAAAATTTTCTATTTATCCCATAATATGCATCTGGAATTTGATTACTAATAGGTGAAAAAAAATCAATCTGTCTAAAAGTATAATTTATTCTTGGTTCGATTAAAATTCCACCTAAAAAACTATCATTTTTTTCTTTATCAAATCCAAGTTCAGTTCCAAAATAAAACCTCAACGCAGGGTAGAACTTTAACTCATCATAAACAATTCCACCTTTCCTAACATCCCAACTATAAGTTTCAATACTTTCATTCCAATAAACTTTACTTAAAACTAATCCAATACCACATCCTATATACGAATTGAATTGCTTTTTGATATTAGGATTATATTCAAATATAAACAAAATTGGATAATCTTCCCAAGTCAAATTTTCAACAATATTCCGCTTTAAAAGTTGGTTAGGAACAATTAATTGTTCAAATTCATCATAAAGTTTAAACTTATAATAGTTTAAGGATGCACCTATTCTAAAATCATTTTTTAAAATAAACTTATTTGTAATTCCAATAATTGAGCTATACTTAAAACTTTTAGCTAATCCACCTAAATCTTTCTCATATATGTCAAAGAACTCTTGATTTTTGTTAGGAAAGATAACTCCGTAATTAATTTGTAATATTGAAGTTATCTTTTTAGTATTTTCAATATTTGTATTATTGTGTGCTAAAGTAAAGTAACACAGCAATATATACAATAAACTTGTCATTGTTTAGTTGAGAACCATTCTATGAAACGAATCAAAGTGTATTTTAATTCTTTTCTGTGAACAATTTTATCAACAAATCCATGTTCTAATAAAAACTCAGCAGTTTGAAAATCCTTTGGTAATTTCTTTTTAATAGTGTCCTCAATTACTCTTGGACCTGCAAATCCAATTAAAGCGCCTGGCTCAGCGATAATAATATCACCAAGCATTGCATAGGAGGCACTAACTCCACCAGTTGTAGGGTGAGTTAAAATTGAAATAAAAGGCAATCCTTTTGCTGATAATTTTGAAAGCGCAACACTTGTCTTAGCCATTTGCATTAAAGAGAGTGCGGCTTCTTGCATTCTCGCCCCACCTGATGCAGAAATACAAATAAATGGAATATTTTTATTTATAGCATCATTTACTGCTCTTACAAACTTTTCTCCAACAACAGAACCCATACTTCCGCCAATAAAACCGAAATTCATACAAGCAAAAGATACTTCAAAACTCCCAATTTTTCCTATTCCAGTAGTAAGGGCATCAGATAAATCAGTAGAAGAATATGCACTTTTTAATCTATCTTTGTATTTTTTTGTATCAACAAAATTTAATGGGTCGCCAGACTTTACGTTATCATAAGTTTCAACAAAAGTATTTTTGTCAAACAAAATCTTAATATACTCTTTGCTTCCAATTCTGAAATGATGTGTACTATGTGGGTCAGTATACATATTTTCTTCAAGTTGAGATTGAAAGATAACTTCACCAGAAGGAGATTTTGTCCATAATCCTTCTGGAATTTCTTTCGTTTCATTTTCTTTTATATTCTTTTCTGATCTTGAAAACCAAGCCATATTTTAATTCTCCACAATATCAATATCTATCAAATCAATGCCATTTTCATCAAAAATATGTAAAATCGAGCCATAATTCAATTTTTGAATTGAATTAAAGAAAGGCGCCGGTTTTAATGTAATATCAATAATCCCCATGTCTGCAAATTCACCAGTTAAAACATCTATATTTTCATTCTTCTTACTTACTATCGAAACAACTTTTCCCAAATAAGGTTTGACTTTTTTAATAATTGCTTTTTGTAATTCTGGATTTCTTAATTTAACGCTTAATGGTTTAATTTGTTTTAAAGTTAGTAACTCGCTACCGTTTTTATTGTAAACAGCAAAAATTCTTTTTTTAGTCCCTTCAAAAAATTTTAAATTTACAGCCCCTTCAGCCACGTAATCAGATGAAATTTGTAATGTTGACGAATTCATATTTTTTAAAATACCCTTTTGCACTCTCAATACATCTTTCTGAAAGTCTTTGTAAATTACCATTAAAATTGTTGACTTATGTTTTGAAATTATCTGCAAAACATTTTGCGTAATATTATTCATTTATCCCTTATCATATTTTATACTATCTAAATTAAGCAAAATTATGAAATATTTCTAATTTTTTTATTTTTTATAATTGTTTTTGACAACAATTCCATTAAAAATTCAGCATCTTTCTCATCAATGTCTATTATAGAAGCATCGTTTATACCTGAAGAGGCGGCTGTATCTATATGAAAACTCGATAGTCTTAATCTTCTTTGGAAAAAAGACCGCTTAATATTCAAAGTTTGAATTTTATTAAATGGAATTATCTTTATCTTCTTAAAAAACAATCCCTGCTTAATTACGATTATATCTTTTTGAAGTTCCCATCCTCTTGTTTGCCACTTTAATATAGCCACATAATATAAAATAGGAAGTAGAATCAAATTATAATAATATGGAAAATCAAATAGAAATAAAACAAATGAAAGTACTATTATTACAAATAAATACCTATTAAATGCTCTACGTATAGTTTTTTTAGATACTGATTTAAAATTAAATGGATAATTAATATTGATAAACTCTGAAATTAAATCTTTTATTCTATCAAACTTTGCAAACGGAATAGCTGTTTCTGGTCGACGATTTTCCATAGTTCCAAACCCAGCAGTTTCAAGCATTAGCCCCCAATATCCAAATTTAGATCTAAAATAATTTGAAAAAATAACTAACATTTGAAGTTTTTTAAGTGGTATTGTTCCTTGTTTCCTTGTAAATAATCCATTAGAAATAAAAAGTTTGTCTTTATATATTGTAAGTTTGAAATTCCACCATTGGCTAATTGTAAGTAAAATATCCATAGCCCAAGAGACTAAAAGTAAAATTATAAATAAAATAAAAGAGTAAAAAATAACCTCAATAATATTAATAGAATTATAATAATCTTCTGCATTCAATATAATATTATCAACATAATTATTTATAAAATTAGGTGAGAATTGCTGACCCACTCCGAATATCCAAGCAACTAATACAAATAAAATTGGTCTAAATCTTAGAATACCAAAGGTCATTAATTCCTTTATATTCATACTAATAAGTTCTCTTTCTGTTTCAATAATACTTTCATCTTTAACATTGTAACTATGTAGTTTTTCTTCATTTTGCACTAAAGCGTCTTCATCAGTTTTAATATAGTCTTCAACCTGATGTACATCTTGAAACTCTTTTATAATAGACTTTATTTCTAATGCTTTAAAAGTTTTAAGGGATTCTAATACACCTTCGCTACTTACATCCCCTGCAGTTTCTATTTGGACTTTTGAAATTCCAAGGATACGTTGTACGAAATTTTGAGTGATATTGATGTTCTGAATTTTATTAATTGGTATCACACGTTGCTTTTTACTCAAAACACCAGAATGAATAATTAACTCTTTTGATGTAACTAAATATTTGAAATAATAATAATTAAGTAAATTACTTGGTATAACAAACAACCCAAAAATTAAACCTATTATTAAGGTTATCAGATTTTCTCCACTTCCATTTACAACAAAGTAAATTGTTATAGCGATACCAGGTAATTGCTTTGAAAAATGATGAATAATACTTAATGGAGATAATCTACTTCCATGTGTTTGAATATTCTGTTCACTCGTCATACTACATCTTCCTGAGTATAACTTTTAAGATAATCTCTTAAGTATTCAGCGTATTGAATTGGTAAACCAGGAATTAATAAGTCAGCACCTTTAGTTCCTGCTGTATAAATAACTAATTTCCCTAACCCAAATGACCTATCTAAAATAGATTGAACTACATCAATATGTTGAACCCTACTAAAAGGAGCAGTAGTATGAATTCGTGTAAAAATTCCTCTTTCTAAATAAATTTCATCTTCTTTGACTTCAAATTTCCAATACTTATACCTTAATGGAGGTGCAATAAAAACTAAAGTTAAAAAAAATAAAAAGACTATTAAAGTAAGCCCATAATCAAAAATAAGCCAATTACTTATATATTTATCAATAAAAAAATATTCTAAAGAAAAAGTAGCTAAAGTGTAAATAATAAGTTTTCCAAGAGTTGATATTGCCCATTGAATTTTTATTTCAGGAGCTAACGCATTCATATTTTAAACCTATATGTTCTAAATCAAAATCAAATTTAAGAATTTATATTTTAACTTCAAATTTATAAAAATATTGTAATTTCGTAATTAAAATTACTTTTTTTCGTCAATAATGTTTTATAAGGGTGTTTATGAACTTAGAATTATTAATAAATGAAGAATTAAAAAATGCAATGAAAAATCAAGAAAAAGACAAACTTGATGCATTGCGTTCTATTAAAAAAGCAATAATTGAGTTTAAAACTTCCGGTTCAGGAAAAGAACTCGATGAAGTAGAGTCAGTTAAACTTTTAAATCAGCAAGTCAAAATGAGAAGAGATTCTATTGATATGTACGAGAAAGCAGGTAGAAACGAACTTGCAGATAAAGAAAAAGTTGAACTGGAACTTATACTTTCTTTTTTACCTAAGCAGCTATCAGAAGTAGAAATAAAAGAGGTAGTTTTGAAAATTAAATCAGAATTAGGAATAAATTCACCATCTGAAATGGGCAAACTAATGGGAGCAGTGATGAAAGAATTATCTGGGAAAGCTGATGGTAGAATTATTCAAACAATAGTGAAGGAGATATTGTCTTAATGTCTGACATTTATGAAAAGTCTCTTGAAGAGCTTGAATATAAACAATTACTAAATATAATTTCAAAATTTGCATATTCTGAAACTACAAAGCAAGAGATTTTAGAAACTAAACCCTTCCAGAACGAAGATTTACTAAAACTTGAAATAAACTTCGTTTCAGAAATGTGCGATTTAATCTCTAATGAAGATTCAATTTCACTTGATGGTTTTGAAGATTATTCTAACATTCTGAATAAATCAAAGATAATAAATGCTGTTTTAAATACTGACGAAATTTTAGATATTCTTGATTTGATTTCTTCTTTTAGAAGAGTTTCTAATTATTTTAAAAATATAAATCAAGTTTATCCTAATTTAATTGAACTAACTTCTAATATATTTTATAATAAAAGCTTAGAAAAATTCATTAATGAAATTGTTGAAACAAATGGAGAAATTAAAGATAATGCTTCTGTAGAATTAAAGAAAATTAGAGTTGAAATTAATGAAAAATCTAATTACTTACGTGATAGAATTCAAAAAATTCTAAAAAAATCTCTTGAAGTCGAAGTAGCACAAGACGACTTTTTTACTATAAGAGAAGATAGATTTGTAATCCCATTAAAAGCTTCATCAAAAAGAGCTTATAATGGGATAATTCATGGCGTTTCTGCAACAGGGAATACAGTGTTCTTTGAACCACAAGAAATTGTTGAATTAAATAATAAAATATCACTTCTGAGAAACGCAGAAAAACGCGAAATTTATAGATTATTAGAAATTCTAACGCAACAAATAGCCATAGATGCTGATAAGTTGTTATATACAACTGATATACTATTAAAATTAGATTATATCATAGCAAAATCTAAATATGCACTTAGTGTAAATGCTCAAAAACCAACAATAGTAACTGATAATATAATTGAATTTGAAAACATCAAACACCCTTTATTAGTAAATAAAATTGGAAGTAACAAAGTAGTTCCTTTATCACTGAAAATTGATAATCAATCAAGGGCATTTATTATCTCAGGACCAAATGCAGGTGGAAAAACTGTCGCACTAAAAACCATAGGTTTAAATGTATTAATGGTTTGTAGCGGAATTTTTCCTATTGGTAATGTCAGAATGAATCCAAGAGATGTATATTGTTCAATCGGTGATCACCAATCTATTGAAAATGATTTATCTACTTTTTCATCTCAATTATCAATTATTAAAGATATTATTGACATTGCTGATGATAAAAGTATTGTTTTAATAGATGAAATCTGCTCAGGAACTGACCCACAAGAAGGTTCTGCCCTCGCTTCTGGAATAATGGATACACTTATAGATTATAAAATTAATTTTATTGTTACAACGCACCAATCTTCGTTAAAAAACTATGCTTTAAATAAGGAAGTTGTTAAAAATGCTTCCCTTGAATTTGATGAAAATAATCTTAAACCAACTTACAAATTTTTAGATGGCTTACCAGGAAATTCTTTTGCTTTTAATTTAGCAAAATCACTAGGTTTCAATAGTGAAATTCTAAAAAAATCTGAGAAATACTTATTTGGGAATCAATTAGATATTGAAAAAAGTATAAGAGAGCTTTATAAAATTCGTTCTGAATTTGAACAAAACAACATTGAAACTATGAAAATGAAGAGATTATTAGTTGAAAAAGAAAACAAATTAAACGAGCAACTAAGTAAAGTTCAAGAAAAAAGAGAAAGTATATTACAGAAATCAAAAGAAGAAGCAGCAAGCATAGTAGAAAATGCACAGAAGCTAATTGAAAATAAAATTCAAGAAATTCAAGAACAGAAAAAACCAGTTTCTGAGATTAAAAAAGAGTTTATTATTGAAAAGGATAAGATTGTTCAAGAAGCAAAACCTCAAATACAAAAGTCAATTTCAAAAAATCAAACTTTAAATGTTGGGGACTTTGTTTATGTTGAGGATAGCAACAATGCGGGACAGATAATTGAAATAATTGACAAGAATGTCGTTGTTGATTTTAATGGAATTAAAATAAAAACTAAGCTTAAAAAATTAGTTAAAACTGAAGATACACCTAAAGAAAAACCAGAGTATAAAGACAACGAATTCAAATTTGGCGAAGTCTCGAAATTAGATATTAGAGGAATGAGAGCCGAAGAAGCAGTAAAATTATTAGATAAAACTCTATCAGAATCAATTACAAGCAATATACCAGAAATTAGTGTGATTCATGGAAAAGGAACTGGAGCTTTAAGAACTGCTATCCGTGAGTTTATACAATATCATCATTTAGTTAAAAGTTTTAGAGAAGGAACACTTGTGGAAGGTGGCTCAGGAGTAACAATAATAGAAATTTAAAATTGAAAATTCAAAAAAATATTAAAAGTTTAAGCGATGAAATCTATCAAGTTATAGATGATTTTGGAATTATTACTAACTTAAATGCCAACAAGAACATAAATATTAAGAATATAAATGGCTCATTAAAGTCCTTTTTTATTAATTACTTAGTTAATAATTATTATAATAAGATAATTATTATTGTCGAAAATAGTGAAAAAGCAGTTGAGTTTCAAAATGACTTTGAAACATTGAATACAAACATTCCTATTTTCTCAATGTTTGATATTAAAAAGAGTGAATCATCTTTATCAAATAGTATCAATCATATATTAAATGACTTAACAAAAAAGATAATCAATAATGAACCTTTAATTCTATTAATTAATAAAGATATTCTTGAACTTAATGTTCAAAACCCAAATGACTATGAAGTTAAAAAGTTAAATTTAGAAATAGGGTTAAAATATAACTTTAATAACCTAATTTCAGAGTTAATGGAATTGTCTTTTGAACGAGTTGATTACGTTAGTCAAGTTGGTGAATTCGCTGTAAGAGGTGGAATAATCGATATCTTTCCAATTACTTTCGACCATCCAATTAGGATTGAATTATGGGGCGAAGAAATAGAATCTATTCGAGAATTTGATGTAACTTCTCAGAGAAGTATTAAATCTCTTAACCAAGCTTCAATCTCATCATACACAAAGATTAACGATAATCCCAAAGTAAATTTTTATAACCTAATTTCGAATAATTTTAGACTAATTATTGATGATATTGAATTTTATAACAATAACCTAAAAGAATTAAGTAATAATAATAATTATATAATATTTAATGGGTTAGATAAAGCAAGTTATGATTTTAAATCTAAAATACAAAGGAATTACAATGCTTCAGCAAAAGAATTAACAAAAGATATTTTAGATAAAAAAATCGACTTTACTTATTATCTTACTTTTGAATCTAAAAAACATTTAGAACGGCTTTACAATATTTTACACTCAAGTTTAGAATTAGATTTTAATATTGACGAAAATAAAATTGATCCAATATTAGATAATATAACTTGGATACCAAATTTTCTATCCAGTGGATTTATATTAAATAATATATCAGTATTGGCTGAACATGAAATCTTTAACAGAAATAAAAAAACTTCAAAAAATGCTAAAAGTAATTCAAGGACTTTACTACAAGAGTTAACTTCATTAAAAAATGGAGATTATATTGTTCACGAGGATAAAGGCATAGCCAGATTTCAAGGATTTAGAACAATTAATATAGGGGATAGCACTCAAGATTGTATTCAATTAGAGTTCGAAGGTGGAGACTTGCTTTATGTTAATATGAATTACATAAACAAAATTCAAAGATATTCAGCACAAGAAGGGTTAGTTCCGAAAGTAAGTAAACTTGGTTCTTCCGAATGGGAAAGAAGAAAAATACGACATAAAAAACGAATTAAAGAAATTGCTCGAGAACTAATTAGTCTATATGCCAAAAGAAAAATGCAACCTGGTTTTATGTTTGACAAAGACTCGGTTTGGCAGAAAGAATTTGAGGCATCATTTATTTATGATGATACTATAGACCAACTAAATGCTACGGAAGACATAAAAAAAGATATGGAATCGCCTATGCCAATGGACAGGTTACTTTGTGGAGATGTTGGTTTTGGAAAAACTGAAATTGCTATTCGTGCTGCTTTCAAGGCAGTTCAAAGTGGTAAACAAGTTGCTATTTTAGTACCTACTACTATATTAGCCCATCAACACATTATGTCATTTAATGACAGGTTAAGTAGATATCCAGTAAAAACAGAAGTATTATCAAGATTCGTTCCTAAAAAGAAGCAAAATGACATAGTTAAAAATTTAAAGTTAGGTAAGGTCGATATATTAATTGGTACACACAGAATATTAAGTAAAGATATAGAATTTAAAAACTTAGGACTTTTAGTTGTCGATGAAGAACAACGATTTGGTGTCAGTGCGAAAGAAAAATTAAGGGAAATGAGAGTATCAATTGACACATTAACTCTAACCGCAACTCCAATTCCAAGAACTTTAAATTTTTCTCTTTTAGGAGCGAGAGACTTATCTGTGATGGAAACTCCTCCTAAAAATCGTCTTCCTGTATATACCGAAATTGTTGAATGGGAAGAAGATAGAGTAAATGAGTTTATTTCAAATGAAGTTAAAAGAGGTGGACAAGTCTTTTTCGTAAATGATAAAATTCAAGATTTAGAACTTATTATGCTCGACTTGAAAAAAACAAATCCAAAAATAAAATTTGGATTAGCACACGGACAAATGCAATCAAAAGAGTTAGAAAATGTAATGCAGAAGTTTATCTCCGGTGAATTAGATGTATTATGCACTACAAAGATTGTTGAATCTGGTCTTGATATTCCTAATGCAAATACAATGATTATTAATAAAGCACAAAACTTCGGACTTGCCGAACTATATCAACTTCGAGGTCGAGTTGGAAGGTCAAATCAACAAGCATTTTGTTATCTTATGATACCAAAAAATTACAAATTAAATCAAACATCTGTAAAACGTTTGCAAGCAATAGAAGAATTTACAGACCTTGGCTCCGGCTTTCAAATTGCACTTAGAGATATGGAAATAAGAGGTGCAGGAAATCTATTAGGAGCAGAACAAAGTGGAGCAATTTATGATATAGGGTTTGAACTTTATCAAAAAGTCTTAGACGAAGCCGTCAATGAATTGAAAAATGAAGAGTTCAAAGAATTATTTAAGAAAGACGATAACAATTTAATAGAAAATATATCTAACAAAAACGTTGCTATTGAAATAAGTGATGATTGCTTAATTCCAGAAGACTACATAAGCTCAGATACTCAAAGATTTGAAATTTATAAAAATTTATATAAATTTGAATCAAATAAAGAACTTAATGAACTTGAACAAGAATTAGTTGACAAATTTGGAAAATTACCTCAAGAATTGAAAAACTTACTTTATGTAATAAAAGTTCGCATTCAAGCAATCAAAACAGGAATAGAAAAAATTATAATAAAAGAAAATCATTTTATTATTGAACTACCAAACTCAGATAACGACAGTTTCTATAACCATATATTTCCATTATTTTTAGATTTCATTCAAACTATTGGAAGTTCTCAATTATTACAAAACAAACAAAAACTTTCTATAAAAATTCCAATAAAGCGAAAAGAAGAAGTCATAGAAATTTTATGGAAGTTGAATAAAGTTATTGAAGGAATCGAGATTGAATAACTTGATATTAAATATTGATACTTCATCTACATATTTAGGAATTTCATTAACTAACAACAATGAATATATTTCAAAATTGAATTTATACACAAAAAATATTCATGACAAACTTTTAGCAAAAAGTGCTAATCAAATTTTAAATTTAAATAATTTAAAAGTTTTAGACTTATCGGCAATTTCAGTTAATGTAGGCCCTGGTAGCTTTACTGGTCTTAGGGTTGGGGTTGCTTTTGCAAAAGCCATTTGTTTTAATAATAAACCAAAACTTATAACATCACTCTCAACAGAGTGTTATGCCTTCCAGTTAAGAAATAAAAATAGAAAAATATCAATATTTTTAAAATCACATTCAACATATTATTACTATCACCGTTTTAATGAAGATATGACTGAAAATAATAGTTGCCAATTAATTGACATTTCAAACTTCAACTTTAATGAAATAGGAAATGATTTTAAAGTAGGGGATTATTCAGTAATTAATTCAGAAATTGAATTAAACAAAATTGAGTATTTAAGTGAGATAAGTGATTACAAATATAAAAATTCAATTTTCACCGATGTTACTAATTTGCAACCAAGTTACATTCAAAATTTTAAACCTAAAAATATTTAATTGTAAGGATTAAATTATGAAAAAGATGAACGAACTAAACGTTTTAATCACAGGTGGAACAAAGGGAATAGGTTTAGCAACTGCTAAAGAATTAGCCACTAATGTAAGTAAATTAATTATATGTTCTCGTAATAACATCAATATTTTAAATAATAAAAAAAATATTAATTATTATAAAGCTGATATTAGTCAAATCGAAGACGTAACCTCGTTAAAAAACAAATTAATAAATGATAATTTGCAAATTGATGTTTTAATTAACAATGCAGGTACTGCTTATTTTAAACCATTCTTAGAATCAGAAATAAATGAAGTGAATAAGCTATTTAATATTAATTTCTTTGGTACAATCAATATGATACAGGCATTTCTACCTGGAATGATTAACAATAAATTTGGAAAGATAATTAACATAAACTCAGTATTGTCGAAAAAAATTTTCCAAAACAATGCTTTTTACGCAGCATCAAAAAGTGCATTAGATGTCGTTTCTAAAACATTACGACAAGAGGTGAGAGGTAAAGGCGTTGATATAATTGACGTTTATCCAGGTGCAACCGAATCTGATATGTGGGATAGTAGTACAAAAAACGAAAGAGTAGGCAGAATGATGTTTCCAGAAGATATTGGATTTGCTGTTAAAGAAATTCTTGAATTATCCTTGTCTGACAGAATGGTTCCAGAAGAAATTATTCTCAGACCTAAGTTAGGTGATTTATGATCGACTTACCAATTCCAAAATTAAGAGACGATTTATTATACAATGTTGTTGAATACAACGGAAATAATCTAATCATTGTATATGATGAAATCGGGCTAATTCAAGAAAGAATTGCTTTTACAAATGAAGAAATTACTATACTTAAATTAATTGATGGAGTTAAATCTGTAGAAGACATCGCTAAAATTTTAAATTATGAAGATGCAAAAATACCTTTATTACTATCTTTCATAAATAGTTTAGCAAACTCGTTATTTTTAGTTACTTCTTTATATATTCAAAAAAAGAAAGAAATTGATGATTATCTTGAAAGTGATATTAAAGACGCTGTTTGTGCTGGAACAACGTATCCTGAAAATGTTGACGAATTAAAAAAATATATTGAATTAATCTTAAACTCTTCAAAAAAATCTGAAGAAAAATTTAATGTGATTTTTGCACCACATTTAGACTACAGAACAGGAAACAATACCCACCTAACTTACGCTAAGGCTTTTAATGGTATTGATGTAAATAATACTGAACTCATTATATTATTTGGAACAGCACACTATCAATCAACAAATGATTTTATGTTTACTAAAAAAAGCTATAAAACACCATTAGGGATCATTGAAACAGACGCTGAGTTTTTAAAATTATTAGAAGCAAATTCAGATAATAAAATACATTACAACGACCTAGCTCATTTAAACGAACATTCATTGGAATTGCATATTATTTTTCTACAGCACTTATTTAAAAATAAAATTAAAATAGTCCCTATTTTAATCGGAACTCCATTCGATTACTTAAATAGTGGTTACCCAACAAATAGTATGTATTATACAACTATAATAAATTCAATAAAAGAAACTATTCAAAAATATGGTAAAAAAATACTATTTTTAGCAAGCGGAGACTTGTCTCATAATGGATTAAAATTTGGTGATGATTATGATTCAGAAGAAAAGAAATTAGAAATTATGAATTATGACATTGGTCTAATAGATTCTATTAATTCTAAAAACAAAAATACATTTTTTGATTATGTAAGAACAGACCATGAATTAAAAAGAGTATGTGGAATACTTCCATTTTATGCAATGATGGATTTAACAAATCCAATTTTCTCTAAAAATTTATATTATAACTTCTGGTATGAGGAACAAACTAAATCCTCTGTATCAATTTGTAGTATGGGGTTAAAAACAAACTTATCTTAAATCAATTACTTCCATTTTGTCTGTTAAATTAAAATCAAAGTTTTCCTTATTAGACTTATTAATTTCAATTTGCTTTAAAAACCATTCTTGTTTATAGTCTAAAATTTTAATTGAAACAATATCATAATCTGCATTAAGATATAAATTGTATAGCATATTAGTTTTAGTATTTTTTAATTCTAATTCCCATACTTTATTCTCATCATTTGTATTTACTTTACTTAACTCTATTGGAATAGACTCTTTCATTTCACTAAAAAACAACTTCTCTAAGCTTATATTTTGTAATTCTTTAAAATTAGAAATTAAGACTTTGTTATCAGTTTTTGAGTAGTTCCATAAAGTTTTACCATTGCAAAAAATTAACCTATTTTGAAAATCTATTTTATACTTATTACCTTTTTTAGCAGTAACTTTTCCAATACTTTTTAGTTGATTATTCATATAAAACTCAATATAAATAGATTCAACATTTTTATATTTATCCTTAATACTATCAAATATGTCATTCTTATTCAAGCAAAATAATGGCATACCAAATAAAAATATAAATATAAAACTACTCAATTTTAGCATCTAATTTCCCTCTTAACCCACTATATTTAGTTAACTCAGCTCCTACGAAACCAATCAATATTTCAGTACCAACTTTCACTGGAATTTTCCTATCATCATCTGACATCCAAATAATAATTCTGCCTTCACTTTTAAACAATCCACCTTCTTTCACTAATGGTTCTACAATAATTGTTTTAAATTTCCCAGCTTTTACCTCAATTGTTTCTCTTCCTAAAACTTTAACATCTAAATTATAAGTTGAATCCTTATAAAAGTTTTTTAATGGAATAATATCACCTTTGTTATACTTTTTTAAGTCAAGTGTTCTAATATAAAAGAAAGCACTCACAATATCATGGACAAATGGAGGAGTTTTATAGTTCCCTTTCTTTGTGATTGCTTTGTTTCTATTTTGGTCAAATTCAGTAACAATATCTCTTTTGTAATTACCTTCTCTAATTCGTTGAGCATACCGCCAAGGAAAAATACCATTTACATCAATTAAAGTTCTATAAGAATCCCTTACTTTATAAATCCACTCTAACGAAGATAATGACTTTACTACAAAATTTACATCATAACACTGATTTCCTTTGTATGCTACCGGCTGGCTTGCCACTTCAAAATACCCAGTCCCAGCTTTTAAAAACTTATAGCCGATTTCGTATTCAAGTTTTTCACCAAACCCGAATGCGTTGTTCTCAATCGTTCGTAATGGCTGTGATTGAGAAGTATAAACTAATATTAATATTATATATAGTGCTTTCATAGATAGAATACTTAAATTGTGTCAAAATAGTTTCAAATTGTTAATTCCATAATTAACAAGAATGCCAAAACTTAATTTAGATATATTAAAAGTTTGATTATTTTGAATAGAACTCAAACCATAACTATATTCAACAAATGGCGTTAAATAAAATGGGTAGTGAATAGAATAATCATACGTTAGTTTAAATCCTACACCTAAATACCCAATCGCATTATCATTAGTTTTATTAAATAGCTCTGAAGATTTTGTCCCATCTTTAAAAGTATACCATTCAGGACTTATGACAAATAATTTATATGAATTACTACTTTTCATTGCAAAGTTTTGTTCAAGTTTAATATTAATTCCTAACTTATTCCAAAACACATACTTGAAATTTATCCCAATCCCCAAGAACGAATTATTTAAGTAATATAAATTATCTAATTTTAACATTTCTCCATTATAAATAGGATAATTCGTAACTTGATTAAAATCAATTTTAGATTTAGAAAAGTGAACTATTGGTGAGATACTCATTTTTTCATCAAGCCAATATTCTACACCTATATTTATATTAAAAGCACTTCCATTAAATTTACCAAATAATGTTTGAGCATTATCAACTGGAACAGATAAATTATCATTACTTAATAAACTAAAATACCCAGTTCCTACGAATAAATAAGTATTAGGAATTTCAAAAGGTTGCCTATTTGATAATTCCCAATCAAATGATTGAGAAAATCCACTACTAATACAAAATATTATGAATAATAAAATTTTCAGTTATATCCCATTAATTAGTCTTTACAAATTGAGTAAAATGCAATTCGTCAACTGATATATAATAAGTTCCAAAATTAAAATCATTTACATCTAAACTAAAATTATTACCTTTAAAGTTCGTAGAATAAACGATATTTCCAAGCATATTAAAAATTTTTATAATATGCAAAGTAGTCAAATCTATTTCATTGAATGATTTATGCTCTTTACTTAAATTAATGTTGATTACACTTCTGACAGGATTAGGGAAAGTGCTTACTTTAATTTTATCTTCAAAATTATAAAAAATATTATCAATATTAGGAATAGAATCAGCGCTAATCTTTCCAGAAATATAGCTTATAGGTAACATATTATCACAATCATTATCACCAAAAGTAGGATCCTCCATTACAAAAATAGTGGACCTTTCCCTTGCAATAAAAGTATCAAAATTTAGAATACATAAAGTATCTGAATTGGTAAAATATTGATTGCTTGGCATTTGAATATTTAAGATTATTCCCTTGTCATTTTCAATCACATAATTTGTGTTGTCAGAATTAACAGAAGCAGTATTTTCATTTATTAACTTATTAAATTTTAATAATTCATTATCAAAAGTCAAAGTAGTTGAAAATCTATTACTTAAAGTCAAATTTCCAAAATTAACTAATACAGGAATATTAATCTGACTCCCAGGTTTAAAGTGAAAATTTGGAATTTTTAATTCTGTTGAAGAAGATTTAATAAAATTTGCATTTATATAAAAAACTAAACTATCCCGAGGGGAAGACATATTTGTAATTAGCACAACTCTTGTCTCATATTTACGAAAATCATTTTTATTAAAAGGATTAAAAGTAACTTTAAATTCAACATTATCATTTACATTTACAATTTGTTTATCAATATAAAAATTAAAATTAATTGGGTCTTCGATATAATAATCCAAAATTTCCAACATATCATTTCCACTATTTTTCAAACTAAATGTATATAAAATAGAATCATTGCATTGACCAAACGAACTTATATTACCAAGATTCAATGTATCAAATGGAATAACCAAACTTGGCTCAATACCTTTTCCTTTGATGCTAACTTTTAAATATTTATGCTTAATTTCTTCAAACCCACTAATTTTTCTTCTTCCAAAATCAGTTTTCAAAAGTAACTTATAATTAAACAATCCTTTTTGTTTTGTTAAAAATTTTAGTTGAAAAAAGTCTTTCTCACTCGTATTTATAGAATAAATTTCTTTTAAAGAAGTAATAACAACATTTGAATCAATTATAATTAAACTATCAATATTTATAATTACATTTGAATTATTTAACAATTCAAAATTCAAGTCTAAAAATTTATTAGTTTTTACATCTCCTAAATCAATTTCCAATTCACTCTCATTACTAAAACTAAAATTTGAATTTGTGATTTCATAATCAAGTTTCACTCCATATCCAGTGATTATACTTGTATCTCTTGCAATAGAATCTTTTATTATATCATTCAAATCAGCATTAAAAATAAACCTACAAGAGTCAAATCCAATATCTTTTGGACTATATCTAATTTTTATTAATTCAGGTGCTTGCTTAGGATTTGTTCGACTTGCTAATAATATCGGAAAGTTCGGCTCATCAAATATAAACTCTTCTCCATTTGTTTGAGATGTGAATAAATCATACTCATAACTTGCTAATCTTACAAAATTAACTTTTGAATTATTTCTAAAAAATAAACTTTTCTCAATAACTTGGTTTGAACCCACAAAAGTAGAATCAAATTCAATATAATTATCATATAAAGTAAATAGTTTGTCACTTGCTCTTCCAAAAAGGAAAAATGTATCCTGAAAAATTAAACTATTTGGATCATCAATTTTTTTTACCAAACCAATAAATAAGTATGACGCCATATTTCCTTTATCCTGGATTAAGTTGACATCATTATAAAATTTAAGATTAACCTCTTGTTTTGTAAATGGTAAAAATATCTTTTCAATATTATCGGCTTTATCAAAAGCCAAATGCGTATCACCATATCCAACAGCTTCAACTGTCGCAAAAGTAGGTGCAACATTTCCCATATAAAGAGTATCGTTAGTATTATTTTCTACTACAACGCTTCTTAAAATTTCTTCATTCTCAAAATACCTCATTCCAAAGTCAATTGTATCAGATGCAGTTTCTTTTGGATAAATTTTTACTTGAGCTTCAACTTTTATTGAAACAAATACTAAAAAAATTAGTAGATACTTTAAAAGAAAAATATTTTTGTTAAAAAAAATCATATTTTAGTAAATTATTTAAAACAATTTTACGAAAAAGTAAGTTAAATAAAAAATCGGAGAAATTATGTTTATTAAAAAACTAACTACATTGTCTATTTTCTTAATTGCAACTTTTGTATTTGCACAACCAAAAATTGAAATTATTGGCGGAGATACATATAATTGGGGAAAAGTTAAATTATCTGAAGGTCCTTTAAAAGCATCTGTAAAAATTAAAAACTCAGGTAATCAAGAATTAATTATTCAGAATGTTAAGCCATCTTGTGGTTGTACAACTGCACCTTTAGACAAAGATAGATTAAAACCAGGTGAAACTGCGACTCTTGACATTACATTAAAAATCAGCCATGGAGGAAATGTTTCTAAATCAATCAGAATTGCTTCAAATGACCCTAAAGTTCCTAATAAAAACTTAGTTATTGCAGCTGATGTTGTTGAAATGTTGAAAATTGAACCATATTCCAGCATAAGTTTTAAAGAACTTCAAATAGGCAAAGAATCTACTGCAAGTGTTTCAATATTCAACTATGATAAAATGCCAGTAAAAATTAAAATAACAGATGCTGAGCCAAATTATATGATTACTGGATTAACTGATTCAAACGGAAAGTCTGTTAATGGCAAAGAAACTACTATACAACCTGGTAAAAAAATTGATGTCAATATTAAGGTAACTCCACAACAATCAGGATACTTTAGGTCAAATATTAAATTTGAAACTAATCACCCAGATCATAAAGTCTTAGAAGTGAGAGGATACGGAAACGTAAGTGAGTCGCCATTATTTAATTCTAAATAAAATTTTAATAACTTAATCAAGAAATCAATCAAAACATAAATGATTGATTTCTTGATTTTTACATTTATATGAACCAAGACGGCATTTTACTTGCATTTTTACTAACGATTTTTGCTGGACTTTCTACAGGTATAGGAAGTGCTTTTGCTTTTTTTGCCAAAGCTACGAATAAAACATTCCTTTCTTTTTCACTTGGTTTTTCAGCAGGAGTTATGGTATATGTTTCTTTTGTAGAAATTTTGCATAAATCACGCGTTGCTCTTATAAATGTTTATGGTCATACTAATGGTGAAGTTTATGCTATTGCCTCATTTTTTGGAGGGATATTTGTAATTTTACTTATTGATGCTTTAATTCCAAGTGCCGAAAACCCACACGAAGCACACACAGTTGAAGAAATGTCTGAAGAAGAAAAAAGTACAAAAAAATTAATGCGAATGGGATTATTAACTGCCTTAGCAATTGCAATTCATAACTTCCCGGAAGGTTTAGCTACTTTTACAGCAGCATTAACTGACCCTTCAATTGGAATTCCCATTGCCATTGCTATTGCAATTCATAATATTCCAGAAGGAATAGCAGTTTCAATTCCAATTTTTTATGCAACTGGGAATAAGAAAAAAGCATTTTGGTTCTCTTTCCTTTCTGGTTTAGCAGAGCCACTTGGTGCATTAGTTGGATTTTTACTTTTAAGAGAATTTTTTAATGACACAACATTCGGAATTCTTTTTGCTGCGGTAGGGGGTATTATGGTATTCATTTCCATTGATGAATTAATTCCAACAGCGAGAGAATACGACTCAGGTCATAAATCTATTTATGGATTTATTTCTGGAATGATTGTAATGGCAGGTAGCTTATTGTTGTTTAAATTGTAATTATGAAATCTTTACTTTTAATATGTATATTTTCTAATATTGTATTCTCCCAACTACTACCTGGGGGTAGTAGCGATAGATATGAAAACAACAAATATTCTAATAATAGTTCAATTACAATGCTAAGAGCCGGAGTTAATGGATTAAAAATCAGCGAAAACTATGGCTTTGAAGGTGAAATTGATTTCACTAATGTAAATAAAAATAAAATTGTCGTTGGCTTTGGTCTAAACGCAACATTATTCAGTACATTTAAGACAAATGAAATTTCCTCTGAATACATTAGATACTTTAGTATATACGGCAGTGGGGGATACTTTATTAAATTAAAAAACAATATTCATTTTATACCTAATATTAATTTAGGGTTCGGAAGAATGAATACTGCTACTTCAAGTTTCGGAATAAGTAGAGATGTAAATGGTGATTTTTATTTTTACTTAGAACCAAAATTAGACTTAGATTTTAAGATTTATAAAAAGAACTATTTAGGGTTTTCAACATCTTACAGAATTTACACAGATATTGAAAAATATAAGTTTTCAAATAGTGATTTTAATGGATTTATTTTTAACTTATCGTATAAACTAATGTTGTAGAGTAATAAGTTAATAACAAATAAAAATATTTTTAAAACTTAAAAGTCAATACGAACAACTTCTTTTGGCTAAAAAATGAATATAAACGGAGAATTAATGAAGAAAATTTTAATTGTAACATTCCTATTATCGTTAGGAATTATAATTGGACTTTTTGTGCAGCCAACACTTTCAGGCGATAATGTAATGGCAAACTTTAAAAAATATCAATATGTTTTTAATACAGCTTTTACAAATTATGTTAAAGATTTAGATGCTGATAAACTAACTGAAGGCGCAATTAAAGGAATGCTAAGCGAATTAGATGTCCACTCTGTTTACATTTCTCCAGAAGATAAAAAAGAAGTTGATGAAGACTTTCAAGGTCATTTTTTTGGAATAGGTATTCAATTTGATATTATTCAAGATACTATCACGGTTATTACTCCATTAGCAGGTGGTCCAAGTGAAAAATTAGGTATCTTAGCTCTTGATAAGATAGTTAAAATTGATGGACAAAATGCAGTTGGACTCCCAAGAAATGATGTTCCAAGAAAATTAAAAGGTCCAAAAGATACTAAAGTTATCGTTGAAATTTACAGAAATGGAGTTGATTCTTTAATTAAATTTGAAATAATTAGAGACCAAATTCCTGACTGGTCATTAGATTCTCGTTTTATGATTGATGGAACTGATATCGGATATATTAAACTAAGCCGATTTTCAGCAACAACTCACGAAGAAATGATGACTGCAATGCAAGAGCTAAAAGCAAAAGGTATGAAAAACTTAATCCTAGATTTGAGATATAATCCAGGTGGCTTCTTATCACAAGCTTATAGAATAGCACAAGAATTTTTAGATGCGGGAGATACAATTGTTTACACAAGAGGACGAAGAAGTGAATTTAATGAAAACCTAATAGCAAGATATACAGGCGGACTAAGAAAGTTACCTCTAATTGTTTTAATTAACCAAAATTCTGCTTCAGCAAGCGAAATCGTTTCTGGTTCAATGCAAGATTTAGACAGAGGATTAGTTGTTGGCGAAACTTCCTTTGGAAAAGGATTAGTTCAAAGGCAATATGATTATGATGCCGATGGTTCTGCTTTTAGAATTACTATTTCCTACTATTACACCGCTTCTGGTCGCTCAATTCAAAGACCTTTTGAAGATGGCGATGCATATAGAAGCTTAGAAGGAAGATTAAACTTAAAAGATGGTGCTACTTTAGAAGATGCCATCGCCGAGTTAAAGAAAGTGAAAAAAGATTCTGGTGAAAATATAGATTCTTTAATTTATAAAACAAGAAAAGGAAGAAAAGTTTTTGCAGGTGGAGGTATAACTCCAGACCACATTGTCAAAGGTGACACAAGTAAATTACAAGATATGACCGTTAAAATCAGAATGACAAGAATTTCCACTATCTTTGCAGACCACTACTTAATTAAAAACAAAGAGTTAATGCAAAATAAATATTCAGAATTTTTAAATTTCTACCATAACTTTAGCTTAAATAAAAATGATTGGAATGAATTTAAAAAATTAGTTGAAGACAATAAGATTGAATGGAATGAAAAAGATTTCGAAAAAGATAAAGATTATTTGCTCACAATGATAATGGCTGATATGGCTAACATCAAATGGACAAGACACGAACAAAGACAAGTTTATATAAAATATGATAGACAATTATTAGAAGCTATCAAATTATTTCCAGAAGCCAAAAAATTAGTTAGTTTTAAATAAATATTAAAAGGGAGAGGGCTTTGATGTTTCAAAGCCATTTTTTTATGAAAAAAGTTTTTTTATTAATCGCATTTGTATTTTTATACACGTCTTACTCTAAAAAATATGAAGTATTTCAAGAAGGTGAATTATTAGAATATGAAGTAAGTTATTTGGGTGTTACATTAGGCACAATCACTGTTGAATCATTAGGAAAAGAAATACTTAATGGAAAACCAATTTATCGAGCTAATTCCTATATGAAAACATCATCAGGTATTCCTTTCGTTAAATTAAATGATAAATTCAGTAGTTGGATGGATACATCATTACTTAAATCATATAAATTTATTGCAAGTTCAAAAGTTGACGGTTCTTTCCAACAAATTGATTTTAACTATGATGCAAATAATGCTTATGTACAACAATGGGAAAATAAAAATAAAATTTTAGATACCAACATTGCTACAAATAAAAAATATAGCGATGGAACATCTTTATTTTTCATTGCAAGAGCTTTAGTAAGTATGGGTAAAACTATTAGTGTTCCAACGATGATAAACGTTAATAATGCTTCTACAATACTCAGTTTCAAAAATAAAATAGAAAATATTAAAATAGATGCTTTTGATTATGATGTCGAAACTGTATATTTTAATGGAATTGCTAAATGGGACGGAATTTATGGTTTAAGTGGCAAATTTGAAGGTTGGTTCTCAAATGATGATGCATCAATTCCTATATTAGCAAAAATGAATGTATATTTAGGAAGTGTTGTTATTAAACTTAAAAGTTTTAAAAGAAACAATTGGAAAGCTCCAAGAGCCAAAAAATAAATAAACTATATTATGTTTTCAACAATTTCAAACTATGTTAGTATTTCAAGGATTTTAATTACTTTCCCTTTAGCCTATGCTATTTGGGAATATAATTTATTTTGGACTTTAACATTAATAGCAATTGGATTATTTACAGACTGGTTAGATGGGTTTTTAGCTAGACGTCTCAATCAAATTTCAGAATGGGGAAAGATTTTAGACCCAGTTGCCGATAAATTTATAATTGGGTTTCCAGGTGTGATTTTAGTATTACAAAATAGAATTGAACTTTGGTTTATAATCTTAGTAATTCTTAGAGACGTGTTAATTCTCATTGGAGCAATGTATGCTAAAAACAAGCTAAACTATGTAATTCCTTCAAATTGGTTAGGAAAAATTGCCGTAAATGTAATTAGTTTAGTATTTCTTTTCGCTATCTTTCAAGCTTATGAATATATAAATTATGTATATATTCTTGGTGTAATCGCCATTGTTTCATCGTTTTCCTTATATCTCGTTCAAATGATTAATAAAATAAATGGTAAGTAATGGGATTCTTTGATAAATTTAAAAAGAAAATTTCCGAAACTGTTGAAAAAACAGTTGAAATTACAACAGAGTCAGTCAAAAAAACTAGTGAGTTTTTAAAATTTGACCGACTTAAAACAGGTCTCGAAAAAACTAAAAAATCATTTTCAAACTCTATTCTGAATTTGCTTGGTAATCGTAAAATTGATGACAAACTTTTAGAAGAGATTGAAGAAGTTCTACTTACATCTGATATTGGTTTTGAAACAACTTCAATTTTAATTACTAAACTTAAAGAACAAGTAAAAGAAAATAAAATTGAAAATTCAATTGAAATTTATGGTATTCTCAAATCTGAAATATTTAAAATTTTAAACAATTCAACAAAAATTGAAATTGACAAAAATTACAATATTGATGAAATCAACAAACCACATATTATTTTTGTAATTGGCGTTAATGGAGTAGGTAAAACTACAACAATAGGAAAACTAGCTTTTAATTATAAAGAATCAGGTAAATCAGTAATTGTTGGAGCGGCAGATACATTTAGAGCCGCAGCAAATGAACAATTAAATATTTGGGCTGAAAGAGCAGGTGTTCAAATTGTCCAATCTGAATTAGGTAAAGATCCAGGTGCTGTTGTTTTTGACACATTAAAAATTGCAAAAAACGAGAACAAAGATGTTGTTTTAATTGATACAGCTGGAAGATTACATAATAAATCTAACCTAATGGCTGAATTAGAAAAATTGTCAAGAATTATTAAGAAAAATAAAGAAAATGGACCCGACGAGGTTTATTTAATACTTGATGCCACAACCGGACAAAATGCAATCCAACAAGCAAAAGAATTTCAAAAAGTTGCTCCTTTAACAGGTATAATTTTAACAAAATTAGATGGAACAGCCAAAGGAGGCGTTGTAATCGCCATTGCAAATGAACTTAATATTCCTGTTCGATATATTGGAGTTGGTGAACAAATGCACGACTTACAAGTTTTCGAGCCAGATAAATTTGTTGAAGCTCTTTTTGGTTCCGAAATTGGTGATGACACTGAAATAGACGAACAAAATGATTGACACACACGCACATATAAACACTGACATTTTCAAAGACGATATTGATAATGTAATTAGAAGAGCAATCGACAATGGTGTAGAAAAAATTATAATTCCTGCAATAGAACCTAAAGATTTCGATAATTTACTTCAACTTGTCAATAAGTACTCTCAACTATATTGCGGTATTGGTGTACATCCACATAATGTTAAAGATATTGGTAAATTAGAACTTGATCTAGTAGATAAATTATCAGAAAACAAAAAAGTTGTTGCCATTGGTGAAATTGGAATTGATTATTTTTATGATTTTGCACCAAAAAAAAAGCAAAAAGAAATGTTTGATGCTCAAATTAAAATTGCAAAAATTAAAAATTTACCAATAATAGTTCACAATAGAGAAGCAGATGACGATGTTTTAGATATAATTAAATCTAATCAAGATGGTAATTTAAAAGGTGTGCTACATTGTTTTTCTTCTGATTTAGAAACATTAAAAAAATCATTAGATTTAGGTTTTAATGTATCTTTTACAGGGAATATTACGTTTAAGAAAGTAGATATGGTCGAAGTTATAAAATATATCCCAAATGATAGATTTATGATAGAAACAGATTCGCCTTATATGGCACCGGTTCCAATGAGAGGAAAAAGAAACGAACCATCTTTTGTAAAATTTGTTGCTGAAAAAATTGCGGAGATTAAAGAAATGAAAATCAATGAAATTATAAAATATTCTTCTGAAAATGCAAATAAACTTTTTAAATTATGCACCTTTTTAATCTTATTTCTTATCAGTTCCTATGTCTCTTATTCACAAGATGACGTATATTATGAAACTGATGAAGAATCCGAAGTTGTAGAAAAACCAAAAAGCACTTATGATAAGTTGCTTGGTATTGGTGGAATGTTTGGAACTACAACTATTGTTGAATCACAATTTTTAAAAGAAGGAACTCGTAGCGTTTCTTATGAAGGATTTTTAGGGTATGGGGGAGAGCTATCTTATGGTTTATTTGATAACCTGCTTTTTAGGTTTAATTATGTTTATGCAGCAAATAAAAAAGTGCAAGAAGACGCAAAACGTTTAGACCCAAACTCTAATATTCCACCTAATATTCATCAAATGTTTGAATTAACAGCAAACTACATTCCAAACCCCAACAATAAAATAAATTTTATTTTTACAGGTGGAGTAAATTATTTTATAAATAATATTAACAAAAAAATAAATCAAAAAATGGGCATTACATTTGGATTAGGAGTTATTGGAAATATTTGGAATTCAGAATATGGATTACTTTCCGTTATGGGAGAATTTAGAGTTAATACTGAGTTTAATAAGGTAATTACAACTGTGTTTGTTGCAAAAGATGATATCAGACAAGCAGAAACAATGAACTTATATTCAATGCCACGATTTTCGATTATTTTCAATCCTAAATTTTAACAAAAAAGAGGGTCAAAGCCCTCTTTTTCAATATCCAGATTTTTCTAATTCCGAACTAATTTGTTCTGAAATATATTGCCCCCAAGATTCCCCTGCCTTTGCTCCTTCTTCCATTAATGTATTAGTCAACCCAGCATATTTTTTACCAATTTCTGACTTGTAAAATTTAATTACATAATCTATTTCTTCAATTTTAAGATACTTATAATATACTGGTACTAAGTTTTTAACAAAATTCTTTTTAAAGTCATCTTTTTTGTTTTTTACTATATCTTCCCAAAAACTTTCAGGAACGTCAGCGATTGCATTTTTGTAATCATCAATTATAAATGATATTGAAGATTCAACTGTCTCCATAGTTCCGCTTACAATCAAAAACTCCTCAATTTTTTTCTCATATTCCGGAGTCTGACAAAATATATTTATTGGAATTAGAGCCACTAATACCAATGTGATTAATACACTTCTCATCTTATAAACCTTTTATTAATTATACAATAAATTGTTATCATTAAACTTAAATACATTAACAGCTGACCTAAAATATCGCCATTTTCTACATATAATGACTTAACTTTTAATATAGGAATTTCACTCGTTAAACCACATTTTACCATATTTTCGGTTTTAGATATTACTTCACCATTAGGAGCAATAAAACCAGAAATACCTGAATTAGCAGACCTTGCAATAAATCTTCTATTTTCAATTGCCCTCATTCTTGCAATATTAAAATGTTGAATTGGTCCTGGCGTCCCATTATACCAAGCATCATTTGTTATAATTGATAAGATATTTGCTCCATTTAAGGTAAATTCTCGGCAAAAGTTCGGATAAATTGACTCAATACAAATAATAGGAGCAACCTCAGTTATTTTACCATTCTTCATAATTTTTAAATTAATTTTATCCTTTCCTAATCCCCAAGAACTTTCACCAACATTCCAAGTTAAAAATTTAGTCAAATAACTAAAATATTCTAAATTGGGAATACGCTCAGCAAATGGAGTTAATTTCCCTTTATAATATACATCTTTAAATTGCCCGTCAGGATTTATCATTATTGCAGAATTAAAACTTTCCTCCCAAACAGAATCCACCTCATTAAACCTTGCTGATGATTGTCTTTCTTCATTTTTTGCATATACATAATCAAATATATATCCTGATAAAATTGAAATACCATTCAATTTACTCCAATTTTCTATAAATGATAAATTTTTATACTTATTAAAATTCTCATTAATTCTTAGAATAGAAGTTTCGGGCCATATTGTTAAATCTGATTTTTTGATATAACTCAACGAATCTTGAATATTCATATTTTGAGATATTTGGTCAATCGGACCAGAAGCCCATTTTAACCAAGGGTCAATATTCGGTTGAATAACAGAAATTGTTAACTTATCATAATTTTTAAATTGACTTTCATCATATTCATTAAACTTAAAAAAGCCATAAATATTTAAAATGATTATAACAGAAATTAAAGAAATCAAGTATTTATTTACTAATTTTTTATTAATAGTATAATCTTCAATTCCTAAATATAATAGAGAATTAACTAACAAAACAACAAAACTCACTCCCCATACTCCACAAACATCAGCAATTTGAACTAAATATATATTATTAATTTGAGTGTTTCCAACCGCTAACCAAGGATATGATAATTCACCTATAGAATGAAAATATTCCCAACCAACCCATAGAATCGGAAATATTAGTATAGATATTTTTTTACTAAAAACCTTTCTAATTTTTAAATAAGCATACATTGGTATCATAAAAAATATAGGATGAAAAATATCCAAAGAAAACCCAGCCATCATTAAAAATGGGTCAGTATTCTCTTGAAAACTTGAAATCCACCAATTAGAACAGATGTGATAAATAAAAAACGTCAAATAAAATTTAATAAAAAATCTTTGTTTTTCAATTTTCAGTTCATTTTCTATTCCATTCAAAATAAATATAAATGAAATAAAAGCTAATGGAAAAAATGGAAAAGGTGGAAAGGAAAGCGAAAGTAGAACTCCACCAATTATGAAATTATATATATTTTTAAATTTTTTCATTTAGTTTTCTAAACTAAGGAAAATTGAAATCTAAAAAAATAAAATATTTTTAAATTATTAATTAAAACTTACGTCTTTACTTTATTGAAATAAATTAACTTTGAAAATGAATAATTTTAACCTACATTCAAATTATAAACCATCAGGCGATCAACCTCGTGCAATTCAAGAATTAGTAGAAGGAATTAATAGAGGAGATAAACACCAAGTTCTTTTAGGAATTACTGGGTCTGGTAAAACTTTTACAATTTCAAATGTTATACAGCAAGTCCAAAGACCTGTTATTGTTCTTTCACCAAATAAAACGCTTGCAGCACAACTTTATGGCGAGTTTAAGTCATTCTTTCCAGAAAATAAAGTAGAATATTTCATATCATATTACGATTATTACCAACCTGAAGCATATATTCCTAAAACAGACACATATATAGAAAAAGATATGTCTATTAATGATGAAATTGATAGATTGAGATTAAGAGCAACTTCTGCTTTGGTTGACGAAAATAGAGATGCTATTGTAGTTGCTTCCGTTTCTTCTATTTATTCTATTGGCGCAAAAGAGGACTTCAAAGATTCTTTGTTCTCTATTTATGTTGGGAAAAAAATTACAAGAAAAGAACTATTATACAAACTTTCAGATTTATATTTTGATAGAAACGATAAAGAATTAGGTAGAGGATCATTCAGAGTTAGGGGAGACGTTGTAGATTTAGTTCCAGCATCAGAAGTGAAAAGAGGAATTAGAATTGAATTATTCGGTGATGAAATAGATGCTATTAAATTTATTGACCCAGGAACAGGTGAAGTTATCGCTAATGAAACGGCAACTACAATATACCCAGCAAAATTATTCGTTACATCTGAAAATCAACTTATAAATGCAATGCACAAAATTAAAGATGAGATGATTGAAAGATGTGAATATTTTAGGTCAGTTGGTAAATATGTTGAAGCACAACGCTTAGAACAAAGAACTCTTTTTGACTTAGAAATGATGAAAGAAGTTGGCTATTGTTCTGGAATTGAAAATTATTCTATGCACTTGTCTGGAAGGGAACCAGGCGAAACTCCAAACACAATTATAAATTACTATCCCGATGATTTTATACTTGTAGTTGATGAAAGTCATATTACAATTCCTCAAATAAGAGCAATGTATGAAGGTGATAGAATTAGAAAAACTAATTTAGTCGAACACGGATTTAGATTACCATCAGCACTTGAAAATAGACCACTAAAATTTGAAGAATTTTTAAATAAAATTAATCAAGTTATCTATGTTAGTGCTACCCCTGGCGATTGGGAACTCGAACAAGCCCAAGGTGTAGTAGTTGAACAAATTATTCGACCAACAGGATTGCTCGACCCTGAAATCAGTGTCCGACCTGTTTCAAACCAAATTGATGACTTAGTTCACGAAATTAATTTAAGAGTTAAACTTAAAGAAAGAGTATTAGTTACAACTCTAACAAAAAGAATGTCTGAAGATTTAACTGATTATCTAAAAGATTTAGGCATTTCAGTTGCATATATTCACTCAGATGTTGAAACTTTAGACAGAGTAGAGATAATTAGAAATTTAAGATTAGGAAACTTTGATGTTATAGTAGGAGTAAATTTACTCAGAGAGGGATTGGACTTACCAGAAGTATCACTTGTCGCAATCTTAGATGCCGATAAAGAAGGATTCTTACGTAGTGAAAAATCATTATTGCAAACTGCTGGTAGAACTGCAAGAAATGACAAAGGGCTTGTTATTTTGTACGCTGACAAAATTACTAAATCTATGAAAGTTTTGATAGATGAGACTGAGAGAAGAAGAAAAATTCAAACTGAATACAACTTAGAACATAATATAAATCCAAAAACTGTTTATAAAACTTATGAAGAAATAATAAGTTCTACTTCAGTTGCAGATGTTCAAGCAAATCGATTAACAATGCAAGATATTTCAATGCACAAAGAAAGAAAAGTGTCTGAAAATATTTCAAAATACTTAACATTAGAAGAACGTGAAAATATGATTAATCAACTTTACGAAGAAATGAAAAAATCTGCAAAAGACTTAGAGTTTGAAAGAGCAGCCGAAATAAGAGACGAAATTGAAAGAATAAAAAAAATGAGTTAGTTATTCAATGCACCTTGCTCTAACCATCTTTTGACTCCATCAATTTGGTTTTGCCTAACTTTAATTAACATTAAATTAATTAAATGTGGATTATCTCCATTAACAACTTGAAGAAATAAACTTGATTCAACTTTATCAGTATTTATAAAACCAGGAGTTGACATTAATGAGAACCAATTTGTTAAATCCATTCCTCCTGCTTTATGAGTAGTTGAATGGCATCCAGCATAAGCACATCTTACTCGTAAAAACGGCTCAACATCATATCTATAGCTAACTTCCCCTTCAGTAGGGAAGTCCAAATCTTTATAGTTTGGGTCAGTCGAACTATTACAAGCAATAAACCCAACAGAAATTGTAAGTAAAATAAAAACCAATAATATTTTAATAAGATTCACTTTCATTTGGGAAATCTTTGTTTTTAATATCAGTAATATAATTAGAAACGGAATTGCTGATAATTTCATTTAAATTAGCATATTTGCGAACGAAACGAGGATTAAAATCAACTGTTAAGCCAAGCATATCAGTATTTACTAATATCTGCCCATCACAATGAGGTCCAGCACCAATCCCAATAGTAGGAATTGCTAAAGAATCTGTTATTTCTTTTCCAAGTTCTTTTGGTATTTTTTCTAACACAATAGCAAAAGCACCAGCATCTTGAATCTTTAAAGCATCTTCTTTAATTGCTTTTGCTTCTTCAGGGTCAGTTCCTCTTGTTCTGTAAGAACCAAAATTATTAATTTTTTGTGGTGTTAGCCCTAAATGACCCATTACAGGTATTCCCGCCTCTGTCATTCGTGAAATTGCCTCTAAATTATTTAATCCAGCACCTTCTAATTTAACTGCTTCACAATTAGTTTCTTTCATTATTTTACCCGCATTTCTAAAAGCATCATTCACAGAAACTTGATATGACATAAACGGCATATCTGCAACTATTAAAGACCTCTCGCTTGCTTTAATAACAGCTTTAGTATGATAAATTATATCTTCGATAGTTACAGAAATAGTTGTTTCATTTCCTTGAAATACATTACCCAATGAATCGCCTACTAAAATTACATCAATTCCAGCTCTATCAATTATCTTAGCAATAGTATAGTCATAAGCAGTTAAACAGGAGATTTTTACTCCTGCATCCTTCATTTCTTTTAGACGTAACGTAGTAACTCTTGAATCTATAAATTTATCTGATTTTGCTAAACTCATTTTAAACCAACTTAATTTTTAAGTTTTCAATCATTGTTTTCGTCATCATTTCTAAGTCATATTTATGTTTCCAGCCCCATTCACTTCTTGCAGATGAGTCATCAATCACTTGAGGCCAAGAATCAGCAATTTTTTGTCTATAATCTGGGTTATATGTTATTGTAAAAGATGGAATATGTTTTTTGATTTCTTCGCTTAACTCTTTCGGTGTAAAACTAATTGCTGCAACATTAAAATCAGCATGATGATTGAGATTTTCGACAGGAGCGTCCATTAAACTTAAAGTTGCATTCACACAATCTTCCATATACATCATTGGTAATTTAGTATTTTCAGAAAGAAAGCAATTATAATTGTTATTTTTAATTGCTTCATAAAATATCTCTACGGCATAGTCTGTCGTTCCACCACCAGGTAAAGTTTCTGATGATATTATCCCTGGATATCTAATTCCCCTTACGTCCAACCCATATTTTTCAAAATAATAGTTAGCTAAAAGTTCGCCAGCAACTTTTGTAACACCATACATTGTAGTAGGTTTTAAGATTGAGTCCTGACCTGTATATTCTTTGTTTATTCCTTCTCCCCATACCGCTATTGATGAAGGAACAAATACTCTGTTTAATTTATGCTTAACTGATAAGTCAAGCACATTCATAGTTCCATTCATATTCACTTCCCAACAAAAAATCGGATTCTTCTCACCCGTTGCAGAAAGCAACGCCGCTAAATGATATATTACACTTATTTTATTCTCAACAATCGCTTTTTCTAACTCTAATTTGTCTAATATATTTAATTTAATATATTTATTACTTGATTCATATTCATCTCTTATATCCGAAATAACAACATTTTCTTCACCATATTTTGAATTTAAAGCACTCGTTAATGCTGTCCCAATTTGACCCAAAGCTCCAGTAATTAATATTTTTGTCATAATTTTCCATTTTAGTTAATTTTAAAATGCAATTTAACTATTATTTATTAATTTTGTAATTGAATTAATCAGTAATATTAAAGTAATATGGAATATTTTGTTCACGAGTCATCTTACGTTGATGAAGGTTGTAAAATAGGCAAGAATACAAAAATATGGCATTTCTCACATATACAAAAAGGTACAGAAATTGGTGAAGATTGCAGTTTCGGACAAAATGTAAATGTTGGTAACAACGTTAAAATTGGAAATAATTGCAAAATTCAAAATAATGTCTCAATTTATGAAGGTGTTGAATTAGAGGATTATGTATTTTGCGGACCATCGATGGTATTTACAAATGTATTAAATCCAAGATGCAAATACCCACAAAGAGGGACAGAATTTTATTCAAAAACACTTGTCAAAGAAGGTGCATCAATAGGTGCAAACGCTACAATAGTTTGCGGTAATAATCTTGGTAAACATTGCTTTATTGCAGCTGGTTCTGTTATTACAAAAAATGTTCCTGATTATGCTATGATGGTCGGTGTGCCTGCGAGAATTGTAGGTTGGGTTAGCGAAGCCGGTGTTAGAATGAACTTTGATGAAAATAGTGAATTCAAATGTGAAAAATCAAATAAAACTTATAAATTTTTAAACAATAAAGTAGTTGAATTAAGTGAATAACGAAATTAAAATATACAAACCATATTTAGAATTTTACTGGAAATTTATGACTGTATGTCTTGTTATACTTGTTTTATGGACAGGTATGAGATTGACAATTGGGAATGACCTAATTAAAGATTTTATTGAAGATGAAGTAGTTTTATTTTTAATATTTTTAATTACAATTTCCGGATTATCTTTTTTATATAATGTCTTCAAAAATAAAACAATAATAATAGATGATAAACATATTATTTTTAAAAATAGATTCGGAGAATTTAAAATTTTAATTGATGATATTGAATTTGTTAGGTTTGGAAGAGAAAGACTTTTTCAATTTAAAGAAAAAATGAGAGTGATTAAAATTAAAACTAAAACAAGAAAAAGGTTAATTACTGTAAAACCTTCAAGATATTTAGAAGAATTTGACTTATATGAAACATTAATAAAATTTAAACAATGATTTATTTCTTCATATATTTGATAAATTTTTCAATATCTGAACCATCAAGTAATTACAAAATTCTTGATTCATTATGCAAATCTCAAAGCATAGAAATTTCAAAATTCCTTTTAAAAAATAGTAAAACTGAATTTGAACTATCAATAAAAAGTCCTTACAACCCAATAATTTTGAAATCAAACTTAATAAGAACTTTTGATTCGCTTAACTTAATGAATATTCAAGGCGGAGATTCTTTAAATCTTGAACTTTTAAATTATGGAGTTAAATACAATTCAACGGAAGTAAGTGATAAAATTAAAAGAACAATTAACGTAAAGTCATTCTTTGAAAATAAATATTTTTCAAACATTTATTTCGATACAATTTTACGAACTGACTTATTATTAATCGAAGATTCCAACTACTCAGAATTAAAAGCAATTCCCCCTGACCCAAATAAAAATTTTGTAGATTACATACTTGAACCAATTGTATTAATTGGAAGCGGAATTATAACCTTATTATTACTATTTACAATAAGGTCATAAACAATGATTACTGCTTGCTTAATAGTTAAAAATGAAGAAAAATATATTGGACAATGTCTTCGAAATTTATCAAATATTGTCGATGAAATAGTCATAGTAGACACTGGTTCTGTTGATAAAACAATTAATATAGCTAAACAATTTAACGTTAAAATATATTACCACAAATGGAATAATAACTTCGCTGAAGCAAGAAATCATTGCTTAAAATATGCTAATACCAATTGGGTATTAATTATTGATGCTGATGAAACTATTGAATTAACTAATTTAAAATATAACGATTTAAATGAAAAAATTGGTGGAATAAAAATAAACATAAAGAATTACATTGACAATAAATTAGACAAATTTTCCACTCATCAATACACCAGAATTTTTAGAAACAAACCAGAATTTAGATTTGAAGGAATAATCCATGAACAAATCAGCGAAAGCATCTTAAAATGTGGTTATGAAATAATTGAAAGCGATATTGAAATTACTCATTATGGTTACATAAATACTTCAGAAGAAAAGAAAATTAGAAACAAAATTCTATTAGAAAATGTCGATTTGAATGATGATTACAATAAACTTAACTATGCAGATACACTATTTTCATTAAATGAAATTGAAAAAGCAATTAATTTTTACATCGAATTAATAGACTCTGAATTTCTATCTGAATACCAAAATGACCACGTAAAAATACGAATAGGACAGATTTATTTAAAACAAAATCACTTTTCGGACGTTAAAAAGATATTAGAATTTTCATCAACTGATGTAAATTTAGAGGGTCTCAGAAAGTTTGTATTAGCAGCAAGTTTATTGTCTAATAAAGAGTATAAAGACGCTCAGTATCTATATAATGAACTTGATTTTGACAATTCAAATTTGATTGATAAAAACTTAATAACAAATGCTTTAAATGTATTAAAACAATTTACTTAATGAAAATTATTTTACTAATATTTACTACTACATTATTAATTTATTCTCAACAAAACAATGAGAATGAATTACCCCATAGCAATACAAATGAAACGAAATATACCGCTGAACAAGACAGTGCCTTTAAAAGGGCAATGAGAAGTAAATTACCAAAAGAGTTAATACTTAAACAATCATTAGAACAAATCAATTTCCAAATAGAAGTAAATCGACTAATGCGAGATTCACCTTGGATGATAGCCAAAAGAAACTTAGAAAGTATTCCAAATGAAATGTTTGAAGCTAATCCTATTGAATTAGTTCAAAGACAACAGATGATTCAAGATGCCCAATATGTTCCTTTTGTTCAAACAATTCCAAGAAACGCATTTAAAATGAATTTAGAAGATATAGGTAAATTTTTTGGATTAGTTGAAGATTTCAGCCCAACAATTACCTATACTCTAAATGTAGGTTCTGACGTAGAAATTGTTATTTACTCAATGAATGCAAAAGTAATTGCAACGATTTTCAAAGGCGAACTTACGCAAGGTAATTATTCAAGAACATGGAATGGACGTGATGATGAAGGTAAACCAGTTCCAAAAGGAGATTACATTGGAGAAGTTAGAATTGGAAATTACAAATATATTAGAAAAAGAATAGTCATATAGAAAATTACCACCACTTCGATAAATTAGATTAATATAACAATTAAAATAAATTCATAATCTAAAAATTAATTTTTAAAAATCAAAATATAAGTCTATATATATAAATAAATTAAAAAAATGTTAAAAACTAAATTAAATTATTTCACATTTTTCCCGTTATGTTTTAGCATTAAATGTGTCTATGTATATATGAAAAGTACAAATTTTCAAAAAGTATTGTATGGAAGGATTTAATTAACAAGATATGTCGTTACGTTCAAAATAGTAGCTTCGTCATTCTGAGCGAAGCGAAGAATCCAGATTTTTTATTTAAAATCGAAGATTTTATCGTTTTTTTAAATTGTATCTTATGTAAACATAAGATACACATTTTACTGGATGTTTCGCTGCGCTCAACATTACGACAAGTTCATTATATATATATATATATATATATAAACTACAAATTTTGAAAAAGTAGATTTGAATGGGATAATAATAAAAGATTTCAATAAAAGTAGTATTAATATCTAAATTTAACAAACTTGAATTTACATTACAAAATAACTCAAAATTCAGTAAAATCACCTATAAACTTTCCTGCATAACAGCCGACAATTAGTTTAGATTGATAAAACATTACAAAAATTCATGGAGGAATTATGTTAGAATATCTAAATAATAGAGCAGTCGGAAGTAAAAGAGAAGAACTCGATACTCTGAAAATTGAAGCATTAGAAAACCGGCTTAACAGATCAAAAGCATCAATTATCAAATTAAAAACCGCTCTCTCAACTATTCGCAACAATGACAAACTTAAAAAACGATTTGAGGACAGAATAGTAGAAGAAAGTGAAATCGCCTTAGAAGTATTAACTCAACTAAAAGTTTTCAGAAAACAAATAAGCGAAAGAAGAGCGAGTTAAAAAAAATTTTAAGAAATATGAGAGCTAATCTCATATTCCTTATCTTTAATAAAATAAATAGGAAGAAAATAGAATGGAATCAATAGAAATAAAATTACAAATCAAAAACAATAAGAAAGATAATTGTTATGATGAGCCAAAAGGTCAAATTGAAGAAGTACTTAATCTGAAAATTTACAATGATATCGATTTAATATTCAAACGAATTAAAGATTCAATTAAATTATAATTTAATTATAGTGGTAATTTAAATCAACAAAAAAAGTTCGACCCCAATTCATAGGTAAAGAACCAGAGTTTGAGTCATGAATTGAACCTCCAACAGTACCTGTTGAGAGGACGTTTGTTACATCAAAAAGATTTTTAATTCCAAAAGAAATTTTTAGTTTTTTGTCAAACAAATACTTACTAAGGTTTAAATCTAAATTTTGATAGGAGTCAACAACTAATTTAGTTAAATCTTCTGGTTTAACCCCATTCTTATCAATATTTTCTCCTATATAACCAAATCTTACAACTTTACCAGTATATTTATAAAAAAGAGCAATTCTTAAGTCAATATCTTCAATCAAATAATCTACATTATAAGAAAACTCAGGAGTAAAATTATATTCATCTAATAAAGAAGTCCAATTACCTATATACGCTAATGATAAATTATTTGAAATTTTATTTCTAAAGTATGACAAATTAAGTTGAAAGCCCTCTGACTTAAATCTATTAATATTTGCATAAGAATAAACTTGTTGCTGTAAAAGCTTATCAAATCCAATATTAACTAATGAAATTTGATTAGAAATATCATTAAAAAAATATTTTGCAGTTGCTTTAACAACGTGTTTTAATGATGTAAAATTATAATCTAAACTAAAATTTAATGTATAAGAATTTTCTGCGTTTAAATCCTTATTTCCAATTATATAATGATTTTGGTCGATGAACTCTAAGTTTAATTCTTTAATAGAAGGAGAACGGAATCCTTTTGAAAATGATGCTCTAATACTTGAATTTGTAAAAACATCATATTTAATATTTAATACAGGAATAACAGGTGCGTTATATTTGCTATTATAAATCACTCTAAACATAGGATTTATAACTAAACTTTCTATTGGTTTATATTCAGAAGTAAAAAACATTGCCACATCAGTAATTGCTGAATTTGTAGTATTTATTTTATCGCCTGCACCATTGTCATACCTAACTTCATACCCTAATTGGTATGAATATTTCTCCATAAACTCGTCATGGCTATATGTTCCACGAGACATAAAACTATAAAAATTACTAAACTTTTGGTCTTGATTATCCTTAGTTAAAGTTCGTTTCAATGTTACCAAATCTTTTAAATATCTATCTGTCTTTCTATCATAATAAGAATAATTTGCAATAATATTTATAAATCTATTATCTGCAACTTTACCTATTAAGTTTAAAGAATTCATATATCTATTAGTTTTATATTCATCATCAAAACCTAATTCATTATAAGGCGCATCAATTGGCTCACTTCTATTAAGTATAAAATCATTCATATAATTAAATGCGTAACTTAACTTTAATTCCCCAATACTCCTTACATATTTCAAATCACCAAAGTATTGTATTCTTGGATCCCATAATTGAGCTCTAAAAGTATTAGTTGGACTAAACCCTTGAAATAAGTTTCTACTTAAGTTTAGCGAGAAACTATTATTATCGTTTTTATAATTTGAAATTAAATTAATATTATATGCCCCAACTGATTCATTGTAAGAATCGAAACTTATATCCAACTTATCTTTTGGAGACTTACTTATAATATTAATCACTCCGCCTAGAGCATCAGAACCATATATTGCTGACATTGGACCTTGAATAATTTCAATTCTTTCAGCATTTTTTACATTTACTTGGTCTAAATTTATACTTCCATTTTCTCTACCTATCAAAGGAATACCATCAACCATAATTTTAACATTTTCACCACCAATTCCGTTAATTGATAAGTTGGAACCTAAAACGCCATCTTTTCCAACGCCTAAATTAGTTTCATTGATGAGTACACCTCGTAAAGTCGGAGTAGCACGTGCATCGATACTTGCCTCATCAATTACTTTAATTTCAAATGTCGATTTCTGTTGTGTTGTTGGTCTTATTTGTCCGGTAGTAACAATTTCTTCTATATAAAACGTTTTAGGAGTTAACTTTATAATAGATGGAAAATTATCTTTTTTTAATTCAATTGTCATATTATCAAATGAGATGTGTTTCATTGTGATATTATAATTAAACTCATCTGGAATTATTATTTTTCCTTCTTGATTTGAAAGAATATATTTTTCATTAAGTTTTGAGTTATTTGTTGAATTAAAATAAACAGAAACTGAACTAATAGGTAGTCCAGTTTCTGAATTTATTATACTTATTTCTTTTGAATAAGCATCAGTAAATGATAATAAAAATAATAAAAAATACATTATTTAACGATTAACTTTTGTAGAAAATTAGTTTTATTATTATTTAATTTTACAAAATATAAGCCAGGTGATAGTTGTTTATCTACACTAAAACTGCTTAACTCATTGCCAATAAACATTTGATTTTCATAAACTATCTGTCCATTTACTGATAATATTTGAATATTGCAATCTCCACTAATTGAACTTGAAACAATATTAAATCTTTCACCACTTGAAATCATATTGGGATATACTCCGAATTGACTGCCTTCTGAACCAACACTTGTAGTTAATGAACTAATATCAAAAGTAGATGCTTTATTTTTACCACCTTCATAATTTAAAAATCTTATTCTGTAAACATTTCCGTCACCAATTGGAGAGCCGTTTTCATCTAATTTGAAGTTTTGAGCAAAATAAGTTCTATCTTCTATAACATATTTATCTGTATAAGTTTTCCAATCATATCCAATTGAACTCATATCTGTACTATAAGTAGCCGAAGTTGGGGCGGAAGCAATATCACCTTCTAATTGGGCAACCCAAGTGTTTGGATTTTGTAAAATACCAGCAACTGGATAATATAAAAATGTGCCGCCATTTGGAATAGGAGTGATGTATTCTGCGAAAAGTAAATTCCAATTAGGTTTTGTTGGTTCAATATTTAATAACTCACCTGAAACTAAATTTAAATATATTGAATGTTTATCTGAAAACTCTTTTTTATTTATTGATAAAGTTTTATCATTTGTTCCATCTAGATTAGACCAAGATATACTATAAATACTACTAATAACAGAGTTTATAGTAAATTGAAAATATTCTTTTTTGTTATTAATAGTAATCTCTAATACATATAACTTTCTACCATAAATTCCGTCACCTTGTACATATTCACCCCAACCATAATTAAAATCTTCTTCTGGCAACCCACCTTGATTAAAAGCACCAATTTTCCAATCAATATCGCTATTATAAACCAGTCTAAACTCGCTTGTATCAGCTAATGAATTTTCTAAAATTGCAGATTTAAAATTGTCGATGTTTAATTTAATCCCTTCATACACTTTAACCATTGTATTTGCTCTAATAGTTCCAGCAATTGAGCCAGACTTGAAAGAAAGATGCCAATTGATTGCATCTGCACTAACTTGATTTTTATCTGATAAGTTAAAAAATACCATTTTTGTTCCACCTTCTGTAGAAACTCTTATTTCCTCTGATTTAGCAGAGAAAGTTAATATTAAAAGAAATACTAAATATTTCATTTACAATCCTTGAAATTAGTTAATTAAAAAATTTATATTCAAATAAAAATTAATCCCATCAGATGGAATAATACCAGGACCTGGATAACCTACAGCTCTTCTTGTAAAATACATTTGATTAAGCAAGTTATTTATTCCTCCTTCAATAGTAAAAAAACTTCCAATATGTTTTAAACTGAAATCCAAGACTAAATATGACGGAATAATACCATAAATAGCGTTTGAAGAAACACGAGTGTTTGTTGCTTCCGTAT
This sequence comes from uncultured Hyphomicrobiales bacterium, assembly GCA_964465945.1. GTDB lineage: Bacteria > Bacteroidota > Ignavibacteria > Kapaibacteriales > UBA2268 > JAJRPT01. The sequence continues at coordinate 89,309 of CAYXMM010000004.1, read as the reverse complement.
ATTGTTCACTCATATATGACGCTTGAATATTAGCTTGATAGTTATTGTTTTTGTAATTAAGTCCAGTTTTTAATATAACATTTGGGGAAAGTTCCACATTTTTATTTTCTACATTATTGCTTTTAGAATTGATATATTTTGCATCAATGTAAGAGAAATTTATAAAGTAAAAAAGTCCTGAATTTGCTTCAATTCTTAATATTTTTAGCAAATTAATTTCGACAACTGATTCTAATCCGTAAGTTCTTGCATCGGAAATATTTGTTCTTTCTCGAAATGGTACAAAAGTAGTTGAATCTGTTTTAAATATTTCGCCAATTTTACCATTATATTGAACATAAAATAAAGTAAAATCATAGTTTATTATGTCTTCAAATTTTCCTCTTAAACCAAAATCATAAGTCCAGCCATTGTCATCTTTTAAATTAGGGTCTATTCTAAAATTTGGATTTGAAACTCTAATATCGGAGAAATTTATTGCTCTATAATTTTGTGAGAAATTAGTATATACCTCATTATCATTATTTAAGTTATAAGATATACCTAAACCAAAGAGAGCGAAGTTTCTTGATTTATTCTTGTCTTCATTAATTATCTGCGAAGAAATGATATTTCCTGCTAAATCTTTTTCGTTTTTAGTATAATATCCATTTGCATTCGTAACTATTTTTTCAATTCTAAATCCAGGTGTGATTGATAGTTTGTTTGTAATATTTATTAAATGTTCAAAAAAGTATGATATGTTATATCCAGGGAATTGATAGTTCATATTGTTATTGAGCATATTAAAATTTGCATCGTCTTTATCGCTTCCTAAACCTTGATATTGATAGGTTAAGCCTTTATATAGTCGAACACCAGCAATTAAAACTTGAGGTAAGTTAAAAAAATTATAATTATATAGCAATCTTGTTTCATTTCCAAAGTTATTGTATTCGCCTTTAATTAAATCTCTATTGCCTCCAATATCCATTCTATCAGGTCGTTCTAATATACCTAACGAGTTCCTTGATGCAATTAATCCAAAATTTCTAATGTTTAATTTTAAGTTGTTATTAATTTTAAAATCAATTGTATTTGAAAATAAATTCCAATCAACTTCAAACCAATTACGTTTTCTGTATGAGTTTATAGGATTTTTTTGAAATTCTAAATCAGTTAAACCACCTGGCTGTCTTGATAAATAATACATTTTTGTATATTCAAAATTTATAGAAAACTTATCATTTACAAAGTATTTCATATTTAAATGCGCACCAGTTTGACTAAAATTAGAGTAATCTCTCCAACCATCACCTCTTTTAAAATGAAAGTATGAATAAATAGACAAGTTTTTGAAACTTGTTTTAACTGAATTAAAAGTATTTAGCAATCCAAAAGAGCCACCAGTCTGTCGACTTTGAATTGCAAGTTTTTGATTATGCTCAGGTTGTTGTAGTTTGAAGTTTAAGAATCCGCCGAATTGAGTACCATATTGTAGAGATGCCGCACCTCTCACAATCTCAATTCTATCAATTGATTCCATCGGTGGAGTATAGTAGCTCTCCGGATAGCCTAAAGCATCTGCTGAAATATCATAACCATTTTGTCTTGTGTTAAAATTAGAAACTCGTTGAGGAGAGAGTCCTCTACCACCGATTGATAATTGCAAGCCACCACCTTCACCTTCCCATATATTTAAACCTGATATTTTTGCAAAGATTTGGCGTGAGTTGTTGTTAGCAATGTTACCAAGCACTTTTGACATATTAATAACTTCTGTTTTTTTACCAGCATAAATAGCTGCATTTTCAACTGGTAGAAGTCGTTCTAAATCAAAATTGCTATTTTGACTATTTATATTTAAACTTTCTAAATGATAAATTGTTGTGTCGGTTTGATTAGACAAAACAAGACTAAAACAACAAAATAATAGAATTATCAATTTCATAATTCAAAATTAAGATTATTTTAGTCTTATTTATTTTTTATTGCTATTCTGTCAAAAAGTGTGTTTTTTAATATTTGAAAGTTACTCCAATTCCTAATGTTTGTTTAAGTTGTAACCATTGTTTTTTATTTTTTGAATCTATTTTATATATATCATGGTCATAGATTATATTTGCTGTAAAAATTACACTTAACCATGAATTTACTTTCATAAAAATTGAGTTATCCCACATAACGTCGATATTCATAAGTTCTTTTTCTTCTTTTGGAGTGTAGTTCCAGAATAAATCTAACTTTGTTTGATAAGTTACGTTTTGTACTACTTCATATTTAGTTCTTAGTACAAAATAAGAACCTAACTCGGGTCTAATTTTTTGGTTAGGATTCACCCCAAAGCTTCCTACACTTGAAAGAGAGTCATCTAAAACAAAAATCACCCTGCCTGAAACTGGCGAGTAATATATAGAAAAGTTATCGCTTGGCTTATAGTCCAAACCAGCAGATAAGTTTAAATAGGCGGGTGCCATAAAATCAGAAATTCTGATATCTCCTGTATTCTGGTAATTATAACCTTCAAACATTTGAGTTTTGAAGTTTAATTGAGCAGCATAAGAAACATTATTAAATGCTTTTCTACCATATTTAGAGTTTAATTCAATCTTATCGTCGGTTTTTCTAGTTCCTTTGGAATTTGTGTTGATATAACCAAGCCCAACAAACAAAGTGTTATCCCAAGAGTGAGTTCCGTCGTTATATTTTGCAAACCCATTGAGAATACTTCCCATCGCCCATGATTTTTCACCACCTGCTGCCCAATTTTCAAAATATGATTGATTGAGTTGGATACTAAAATCTCCACCTTTTGACCAATAAGTTGTATCATTTTGAGCTTGTAGAAATGAAATTGGTAAACATAGAACTAAAAGAATAATATTTCTTATCATATTTTTTCCTATATATTAGTTATTTTGTATTTTAATATTTAATTTTGTAGTTTTGATAAAGTCAAAATTAATAAAAATTAATGGAAATCTATGAACTTAATTTTCTTAGGTCCTCCAGGTGCTGGTAAAGGAACGCAAGCACAGCGTTTAATGAGGGACTATGGAGTTATTCAAATATCAACTGGTGATATGTTAAGGTCTCATATTAGACAAAAAACTGAATTAGGAGCAATAGCTGAAAGATATATTCATGATGGCAATTTAGTACCTGATGATGTTATTATTGAAATGATTAAAAAAGAGCTCGATTATTCTGATTTGGAAAATGGATATTTACTCGATGGTTTTCCGAGAACTATTGGGCAGGCAGTAATATTAGACAAAATGTTAAGCGAAAGAGGGGATCGATTAGATGGGGTTTTGGTATTAGATGTACCCAAAGATGAATTAGTTAAGCGGTTATCAGGAAGACGAGTTTGTAGAAAAACTGGAAAGTCATTCCATATTATTTACAATCCACCAACGGAAGCTGATAATATTAACCCTGATGATTTATATCAGAGAGATGATGATAAAGAAGAGACAGTTCTGAGACGACTAAATATTTATGAAAATGAAACTAAGCCATTAATTGATTACTATAAAAACAAAAAGGTTGCATTTAAAATAGATGGGACAGGAAAGTTGGTTGATGTTTATAAGCGTATACAAAACGTTCTTGATACCTTATTAAAAACAGAAAATTTAAAAGCAAATTAGGAGTTATTCGTTTTAGAATTAATGAAAAAGTTTGATAAATGTTTATATTGTGATGGTAATCAAATTATAAAATTTGGTAAAACTAAGACTGGTGTGCCACGTTTAAAATGTAATTTATGCTCAAAAACTTGGGTGTCAAACAAAGAATTAATTGATAGACCTTCTGATGTTGATCTTGTTTCAAAATATTTTGATGGTTTTTCAACAAGAAAATTAGTTCCTTTCTTTAATTCTTCTCCACAAAAAATTAATAAAACTATTCGTTTGTTCTTAGAGAATCTTCCAAATTGGGAAGATTATATAAGTGATATTGTTCAACAAAAAGAACATGAGATTGTGTATCTTGTAGGACAGAATTTCTCTTGTCATTGTAATCATGAAGAATGTAATAATAATTTTCTTGCTTTAGCAATTGATTCTGTTTCTTCGTTTGTTCTTTCTTATGAAGTCTCAATTTCTAACAAAAGTGATGTTTGGGAGAAATTAATAACTAAAATGTCTAAGAGACGTATAAAAGTTAAAAACTTTGTTAGTAAAATTGATGCATCTATAGAGGAAAGTTTGCAGGAGAATTACCCTGATTCTAAAAGATTTACTAACTTATTAAAAGCATCAAGACAGAAAGAAATTTGTTTATGCTTAAAAAAAGACCCTATAAAACATAGGTTAATTTCAGATGCAATTAGAACTTTTTATGAGTTTGATAATAAAGTTTTAGAAAATAAAATAAATGAATTTGATAATTCATTTGAAGGGTATATGACTTCATTTAGCAATGATTTTATCAAAGAAATTGAGAAAAGATGTGATTTATCTCTTAATTCGAGTGATACTTTGCTTCTTGATTTTAAAGATAGATTTGAAAAATTTCACATGATAAAATGTGAACCATCGCCATTAATAAATGGTTGGATTTCATATAATATGGTGAAAAAATTGCAGTGTGGGTTCAATAGATTAGATTATTATTTAAGAGAAATAACTAATATTAATTTTGAGAAATTCTCAAATAATGAAAAATTTAATAAAAAAACAATTTCAGAAGAAAAACTTAAAAAATTTGTATATGAACTCGGAACTCGTTTTGTAAATGTTCCTAATGTAAGTTCAAAATGTGATAAAAAAAATATATTTTCAAGATAATTATGTTTAAATCAACTAAAAAAATACATTTTGTTGGAATTGGCGGTATTGGAATGTCAGGGATTGCTGAAATATTATTAAAGCAAGGATTTGAGGTTTCTGGTTCTGATATGTCAAGTTCCCAAAATACTGATTATTTAATTTCAAAAGGTGCAGTAATATATATAGGTCACTCTGCAGAAAATATTAAAGATGCAGAGGTGGTAGTATATTCAAGTGCAGTCAATATTGTTGATAATCCTGAAACTACTTATGCCAGAGAACATAAAATTCCATTGATTAGAAGAGCTGAAATGTTAGCGGAAGTTTCAAGACTAAATTATAGTATTGGTGTGGCTGGGACTCACGGAAAAACAACTACTACTTCAATGTTATCATTAATTTTAATTGAAGCTGGTATTGACCCGACTGTGATTGTTGGAGGAAGACTAAGCGATTTAGGTGGAACAAATGCAAGATTGGGAAGTGGAGAATGGACTGTGCTTGAAGCAGATGAGTTTGATAGATCATTTCTTCAATTAACACCAACAATTTCTGTTATAAATAATATAGAATCTGAACATTTAGATGTATACCGTGATGTAGAAGATATTGAATCTACATTTTCTGAGTTTGCTAATAAAGTTCCTTTTTATGGCTTTGTATCATTAGGTCTTGATGATAATGGAGTAAAAAATATACTTCCGAAATTAAATAAAAAGTTTGTAACTTTTGGTTTTAATAGAAATTGTGATTTTAGAGGCGAAACCCCTGTTTATCATAACAGAGAGGCAAGTTGCGAAGTATATGAGTTCGGAAAGAAACTTGGAAGTATTAAAATTCGTATACCTGGCGAGTATAATTTGAAAAATGCTTTAGCTAGCACTTCAGTTGCAAGAATGATGGGAATTGATTTTAATACTATTCAAACAGCATTAGAAAAGTTCTCAGGTGTGTTTAGAAGATTTGAAGATAAAGGATATTATCACGGAGTAAGGATTATAGATGATTATGCACATCATCCTTCAGAAGTGAAAGCGTGCTTAAAAGGTGCTAGAGATAGTTTTGATAATAGAATTGTCTGTCTTTTTCAACCACATACTTATACAAGAACAAGAGACCAATACCTTGAATTCGCAAAATCATTTGATGAAGCTGATGAGATTATAATAACTGATGTCTATCCAGCACGAGAATTGCCAATAGAAGGTGTAACAGGTAAGTTAATTGCTGATTCTGCTATTCAGTTTGGACATAAGAATGTACATTATGTTTCAGATAATTCAATGATTGAAGATGTTGTGAAAAGTAAGCTTAAAGAAGGCGATATTCTTATAACTATGGGGGCTGGTAATATTTGGAAAATTGGTGAAAATTTAATAAAACAAAGTGGAGATTTATAATGAAGTTTTTTATAGCTTTAATTGTGTTATTTTATGTAAATTCTTTATTTAGTTTCAATGATAAAAGTGTTGTAATTGAAATTGGAAAAGATAAAGTAACTTTGGGTGAGCTTAAACACGCTTATGAGAAGAATTTGAATAATAGCGACAAAGGATTACTTTCTTTGAATAAAAAAGAGTTTAATAATTTTCTAAATTTATATACTGATTATAAATTAAAAGTATTGGACGCAATAGATAAGGGTTTTTTAAATGATACTTCAGTTCTGAATGAAATAAAAATGAATAGAGATTTAATTGCTAAATCATTTTATTTAGATAAAGTATTTGAAACTCCTCATGTTAATGAAATTTTGGCAAATAGAATGAAAGAATTCCGTTTTGCTTATATTATTATTCCATATAATAGTGATTCTATTGAAGGTAATTCGAAGTTAAAAGCTTTTGAAGCAATAGCGAGAATTAAGAAAGGTGAAGATTTTGGAGAAATTGCTGGCTTATATTCAAAAGACTTGAAATCGTCAAAAAATGGTGGAGAGGTAGAGAGTTGGGTTACAGGAGGTCAATTACAAAAGCATTTAGAAATTCCACTTTTATCTCTTAAACCTGGTGAAGTTTATCCGAGTGTAATTGAAACAAGCTATGGTTATTTTATAGTTAAATTAATTGATATTAAGCAAAGAAAATACTATAAAGGTGGTCACATTTTAGTTCAGCTTAATGGAACTACTCCAGAGGATACATTAAAAGCTTATGATAAAATGAAAATGATTAAATCTGAATTGAAAAAAGGTGTAGAATTTGAAAAATTAGCTAAAGAATTTTCAGAAGATGTATCCACAAAAGATTCAGGTGGTGTGTTTTCTTATTGGTATAGCCGAGCAACAGGATTTGAAAATAATGGCTCACCATTAGATAAACAATTTGAAGATGCTTTCATACCTTTAAAAGTTAATGAGGTCTCTGATATTGTTGTTTCTAGATATGGTTTACATCTAATAAAAAAGTATGGAGAGAAAAATATTGACCCAAATGAAGAAGTAAAGAAGGCAAAAGAACTTTATAAAAAAGTATATTATAAAAATGATTTAGCAACTTTCACTGATTCTCTTGCTACTGCATTTGGTTATGTGCTTTTTGATAATATAAGAGATGATTTTCAAAAGTATCTCGATACTACTAAAACAAATTTGGGTGATAGATGGGCTGATAGTGTTCCTAAGGATTTTTATAACAAGAAATTATTTTCATTTAATAATAAGTTTTATACAATTAGCAACTTTATAGATGAATCTAATACTAAAAGAGAGTTAAAAGGGTTTGTGTTAAGTGATGAAGGTATTGGATTGGCTACTAAAAAGATGATTGAAGAAGAAATGTTTAACTTAGCAACTAAAAATTTAGAAAAAGATTACCTAGAATTTGCAGCGTTGTCTGAAGAGTTTAAAAATGGCACTTTACTTTTTAAAGCAGAGGATATAGAGGTTTGGAAAAAGAATAAATTAGATTCAAGTATTGCTAAAACTTATTATGATAGTACAAAAAGCAATTATAAGACAAATTGGGAATATGAATTATATGAGATATTCCAATTTTCTGAAAAAAATATTCAGATAATGCTTGATAAATTAACGAATGGGGAAGACTTTGAAACATTGGCATCACTTGAAACTCAGCGTGAAGGTTTTAGAGAGAAAAAAGGTTATAGAGGAATTTTAGACGCTGGTAATGATGCTTTAGCAAAGAAAATTGATCCAGAAAAAATTGAATTAAACAAAGTTTATGGACCGATTGAATTAGATAGAGGTTTTTCTCTTGTTAAGTGTGTTAAAAAATCTTCACCGAGAGTGATGACTTTTGAAGAGGCATTTCCATTTATTTCACCAAAAGTGTTAGAAATAACTCAGAATAATTTAAAAAATGAATGGCTATATAAAGTTAGACAAAAACATCAAGTTATTATTAATAATAAAGTTATAAATGAAATTTACAAGTAGCATATTCTTTATTTTTGTTTTTACAATTTCAGTATTCTCACAAGAATTGAAATTAGAGAATAAACAATCATTAGATAGGATTGTTGCTGTAGTTGGTAATGAAATTATTTTATCTTCGGAAATTGATGCTCAACTCGCAAGGATGATTCAACAAGATAATTCTATTGATTTTTATGATAAAGATAAAAGAAAAGAAATACTCAATGCTTTGATTGATGAAAAGTTATTAATTCAAAAAGCAGAGAAAGATTCGGTACAGGTTTCAGACCAAGAAATTGACCAAAGATGGGATCAACTATTAACTATGTGGAAGTCTCAATATGGATCAGTTGCAAGGGTAGAACAATTATTTGGAAAGACATTAAGTAGAATCAAATTAGATTTTAGAGACCAAATTAAAAATCAAATCCTCACACAGAAACTAAATTATACTAAGTTTGGTGATTTAAGTGTTACAAATAATGAAGTTAAAGACTTTTATGAGAAATTTAAAGATTCATTAAAGTATCTCCCAGATCAATATGAAGTTTCGCATATCATTATAAATGTTAAAATTGACAACTCCTCTAAAGATAAAGCTTTAAGTTTAGCAAAGTCAATAAGGGATTCTATTTTGAAAGGAGTAAGTTTTGAAGAACTTGCAAAAGATAATTCTGATGATGAAACAACTAAGAATGATGGTGGATCACTTGGTTGGGTGAAAAAAGGTTTGCTTTTTCCTGATTTTGAAAAAGCTGCTTTTGCGTTAACAACTGGCGAAACTTCACTCCCAATAGAAACACCTTTTGGTTACCATATAATTCAAACTTTAGAAAAGAAACCTGACCAAGTGAAAACTCGTCATATTTTAATTAAATTTAATAGAAGTAATAATAATCAAGAGCAAATTGTTGATTTACTAAAGAGTATAAAGAATGATGTTTCTGAAAAGAAAAAGACTTTTGAAGAATGTGCTAAAGAATACTCAGAAGATGAAAACACAAAAGGATTTGGTGGTGTAATTGGTAAGGTAACTTTACAAGATTTACCTACTCAAATACAATCGCAAATTAAAGATATGAAGGAAGGAGATATTTCAGACCCGATTGCTTATGGTAGCGACCCAAATAAACCAGCATTCCAAATATTTTATTTTAAAAAGTTTTACCCTCAACATAAAATGAATTTTGAGGAAGATTATGAAAGCATTGAAATTATAGCTAAAAACTATAAACAACGAGAATTGGTTCAAAATTGGATTTTAGAACTAAGAAAAGAGTTACACTGGGAAGTTATTGACTAATCTTTTTAAAGCAAATTGGAGTTAGTATTACTGATATAATCAATCCAACAAACATTGGCTGAAAAAAAGTAAATAAACTTCCATCATTTAGGAAAGTTGTTGTCAATGAACCACAAAAAGGTAGAATAAGCATATAATAAATTTTATTTTCTTTTATTTTATAATTCGAATTGTATGATAAAAATAAGGGAATTAGAATACTTGGGACAACGAGAGAGGAAGTTTTAAAGAATATTTCAATAATTGATGGAACATAGATAGCAATAATTATTGATAAAGCACCTGATAGCAAAAGTCCAATTTTATTATAATTATTTCTTATGAAATTTGAATTAATATTTAATCGTTTAAGAATGTCATAACCTATAGTAATACCACTTATAAATCCATAAGAATTAAGAGTTGACATCACAGTTGCTATTATTGATGATAAAAAAATACCTTTAAAAATTGTAGGTAGAACTGAGTCTCCCATAATTAAGTAAGTATTAACAGGATTGTTAATTTTGAAGTATAAAATAGAGTATAATCCTGTGAATAAGGTGAGAAAATCAAATAATATCCAAAATAGAATAGAGTAAAGTATGCCTTTTTTTGCAACATTTTTTGTTTTAGCAGCCGCACATCTTTGAAAAAAACTTGGGTCTACGAATGTTTGTAACGAAATAATAAACCAGACTAAAACATAATAAATATTTTTATTATTAATTGGATAAACATACTTGTTATCAAGTTTACTTAATAAATCAAAAGGAGAACCAAAATTAGTAACTAAGAAAATAAAGAAAATAATAAATCCAATATACATTAAAATAAATTGTACTACGTTTGAATAGACATCGGATTTAAAACCAGCTTTGTAAATGTAAATATATGAGATTATTGTAGATATTATGATAGATGTAATTAAGCTTAAATTGAATATATCTTTAACTATAAGTCCTATCATAAGCACATAAGCGCTTGGTAGAGTGATTAATAAAATAATTAAGGATGAAATTATTCCTGCTTTTTCTCCGTAAATTTCATAAAATCTTGCAGGAATAGAAATTGAGTTTGACACTCGAATTTTATCGGCAAAGAAAAGTGCAAAGAAAAGTGCAGTGATATAATAGGGTAGTCCCATACAAATCCATGCTAAAACACCATATTGGTTTACAAATTCTCCGACACCAAGAATTGAGCCATACCAAGTTGCAACAAGAGTTGCTATAAATAATGGAGTAGTGAGTTTTCGACCGGCGAGTATATAGGATTCATCATTGTTATTTTTAATTTTTACGCTAATCGCTACTGAAAAAGTTAAAGTTAGCGATATTATAATTACTATAAAATCTATTATTTCTAAATTCATAGTTTCAAAATTAAAAAAATAAATTTGTTAATAATTTACCTTTCGCAATCTTCTTAATAATCTTTATTTTTGTATTAATAATATGTATAAAATCAAACTACCAGTTTTTGAAGGTCCATTCGACTTGCTTCTTTATTTCATTAAAAGAGATGAATTGAATATTTATGATATTCCAATATCTAAAATTACCGAGGAATTTTTAGAATATATTAGAATAATTAAACTTATGGATTTGGATTTAGCAGGGGAGTTTATAGTAATGGCATCTACTCTTATGCAAATAAAATCTCAGATGTTATTACCAAGACTTCAAGATAGTAATGGAGAAACTATTGATGATCCAAGGACTGAATTAGTTCAAAAATTGATTGAGTATAAACAAATTAAAGAAGGTGCACACGAGCTAAAGAACTTTGAAGATGAAAATAAATTCTTTTTAAGAAGAGAAAATTTTGAATTTGAAGAAAATTTAGCAAAGCAAAGTAATGATGGAATTAATGTTGGGCTATTCGATTTGATAAATGCTTTAAATAAAATCCTTAAAAGAAAAAATATAAATAATATAACTCACAACGTTGAAATGTTTAATTTTTCTGTTGAGGAAGAAAGCACATACTTACTTAAAGAAATAAATATAAAAATGAACATTTCATTTATAAAATATTTGAAAGATGCACCCAAACAAAAAATTGTAGTTTGTTTTTTGGCAATTTTAGATTTAGTGAGATTAAGAGAGATTTCTATTTCACAAAATGAGAGTTACGACGATATAATAATCAGTAAAATAAGTATATTAAACTAATGAAAGCAATTCAACCGTATTTTTTAACTCTAAATAGAGACGAGCAGTTAGCCACGATTGAGGCATTAATTTTTTCTGCAAGCGAACCTCTTACACCTGAAATGCTATTTTCAATTCTTTTTAATAAAGATGAATATGATTCAATAAATCAAAGTGATTCTAAGTCAATTAGTTTTAAAGAGTTTGAATCAATTGTATTTGAGCATTTTCATTATAGCACTGGGTTAATTGATGATTTAATTAAAGAAGTTAATAATGAATTAATTTCAACTCGAAGACCATATAAAATTATTAAAGTTGCTGGGGGTTATCAATTTGCTACTGAAAATACTTACGGAGAAATTGTAACGAAATTTTATAATTACAAATCTAAAAAGAAACTAACACAAGCAGCAATAGAGACTCTTGCAATAATTGCATACAAACAGCCAATTTCTAAATCATCTGTTGAAGAGATTAGGGGAGTGAACTCAAATGAAGTTGTTAATTCTCTGTTAGATAGGGGGTTAATTAAAATTACTGGGAGAAGTGAGAATTTAGGTAAAGCTTTGCTATATGGAACTACTGAAGAGTTCTTAAAGTTGTTTGGATTATATGACTTAAAAGATTTACCTAAACTTAGAGAACTTGATGAAATTGCAAATTATATTACGGATTCTGAAAATACACAAGAAAGTATAATAAATAATTAGTCTTTCCAAATAAATTCAAATAGTAAGAATGACAATGTGGTCATTATTCCACAATATGAAACTAAGAATATAAAACTTTCATAATCTATTTGCTGAGTTTCTAAGATTACTTTTGACAAATCTGAACTTCCCAAAAGTATAATAGGCAATAAAGTAGGAAATGATAAAACTGCTAATAGTGAAGATTTGTTATTTACTTTTGAAATAATTGCACTAAGTAAAGTTATTATTATTGCAATTGAACTACTCACGATAATCGTATTTAAGAAATAATGCAATATATTTGTGATGATAAAGTTTGTAATTAATAAAGAAAACAAAATGGAAGCTAAGATATTGACAATGTTAATAATTACAATATTAAATAAGACTTTAGCAGTGAATACGCTTAGTGGTTTTGCAAACAGCTGTAAAAATAAGATAGTTCCTTTGTCTTCTTCGATTAAGAAACCTCTACTTAACCCAGTTAGTGCTGCAAAATAAATTACAACCCAGTATAAAGTACTCATAATTAATGGTTTTAATTCAATACTGTGTAAATTATAATAAAATAGAGCAACAGTTACAAAAACAAAAAGAAGCAAAGTTGATAAGCTGTATCTATTTCTAAATTCTATTAAAAAATCTTTGTAAAATATTGGTTTAAAACTCATTTTGCTGGAATTTTAATTTCGTAATGTTTGCCTTTGGGTGGACGTGGTAATTTTCGTCCAAGTATCCATAAGTTAAGTAGTTTAACTTCTTTGTAGTTAGTTCCGTAAGATTTTGCCCATTCAGATAAGTTTTCTATTGGTTGTGTTTCTTTTACAATTTCAAATTCAACTTCCTTCCAATTTTCAGATGGGTCAATATTAAAGCCATATTTTTCTCTATTTTCCATTATTTCTTTAATTAACGCAATTCTGAAAATATATCTTGAAGTTTCTGAATTTAAAAATAAGTCGAAGTAGTTATTAGATAGTTGAAAATTAATATTTTCTTGTAATCCACCTTCACCCATATTATATGCTGCTGCTGCATATATCCAAGAATTAAATCTTGCATATAAGTCTTTTAAATAATTAAATGACGCTTCTGTGCTTTTTTCAGGATGTCTTCTTTCATCAATTTCTTCATTAATTGTTAAGCCATATCGTTTTCCAGTTGCAGAAATAAATTGCCAAAGTCCAGAAGCGCCAGCACTCGAATTTGACATATACAAGGCGCTTTCAGCTACTGATAAGTACTTAATATCAGAAGGCATTCCATATTCTTTTAAATAATTATCAAACATTGGAAAGTATTTGCCGGACCTTTTAAAGTATAACATTATTTGCCCTGGTTGTTGTAAGAGTAAATATAATTCTCTTTCTGCTCTTTCTCGTACTTCATCATCTTCTAACGGAATTTTCTCCCCAAATAAAGTTAATTTTTCGGGTAGCTTGTAATTGGATATTTCATTAACTACATAAGTATTGTTGTTCTTTTTTTGTGCAAAAGCTTTATCTTCTTGCAAGCAAGATGCTAAACTAAGAGATATTATAATGAAAAGTAAGAATCGCATAATTCAATTTCCCTTTCTTCATTAGAAGCAATTATTAAAGTTTTATTGTTTTTCTTAAAGTCATCGACAATATTATAAAAGCAATCTATACCTTTTTTGTCTAAATTACTTGTTGGCTCATCATAAATATATACGTTTGTATCTATTAGTAAACTTAGAAGTATTCTCACTCTTTGATACATACCTGATGAGTAGTTTTTTAAATATTCATTTCTGAATTTATATATTTCAAAGAAATTAGAATAATATTCAAAGTTATCCTTGTTAAAATCATTCCCTCTTAGTTTTAAATAAAAGTTTACTATTTCAAGTAAAGTTAAGTCATTATATAGTTGAAGGTATGGACTAACAAAAGAAATTGTATTATTAAACTCTTGACTTTTAATGGACTTATTTGCTGAAATATCAAAATATTTAATATTTCCTTTTTGATAGCTTTCTAAGCCTAAAATTAATTTCAAAATAGTTGATTTTCCTTTGCCGTTATCACCTTTTATGGCAAAGATATTGCTATTATTAATTATAAAAGAAACAGAATCAAAAATCAATCGTCTATTATACGATTTTGACACATTTTCAAATTCAATTAGCTTGCATTGGTCTTGATTCATTAATAAATGTTATTTTAACTGATATATTTATGCTAATTTAAGGAAAAATCAACATAGAAAATAAAAATGTAGATAAAAAAGTTATAAAAAAATCTTGGAAGAAGAGAATTTTTAAATATCTCTTCTTGTTATTGCTTTTGCTTTTTTTATCAATTGGTTCGTTTTTAGTTTTACTTCCAAAATTTGAATTTCTTCAAAAACAATTAGCGTCAAAATTAGTATATTTTCTTGATGACCTTTTTATTGCTGATTTGCAAGTAGGAAAAATAAATTTCAAAAGTTACGATAATATTCAAATTGATGATATTCTTGTTTATACAAAAGGGGATACACTTGCTTATATTCCAAAAATAAAATTAGAATTTGGGCTAAGACAACTTTTTTTAAATAATGTTTATGTTAAGAAACTGCAGATTTATAATTCAAAATTTAAGTTGTTAAGGTTAAAGGATAGCACTTGGAATTATGAATATATTGTTGAAAGTAGTAGTGAAGACACGAGTTCATCAAAAACTCCATTTTTAAATCTGAAAAATATTGAATTAATTAATTGTACATTCAGGTTTCTTGACTCAACTAAGGATAATAAGATAATTGATAATCAATTGAATTATAGCAATTTGTGGCTTAATAAGATTAATTTTAAAGCAGATGCGGAACTTGATATTGATAAGAAAATACATTATTATTACCTTCAAAAATTATCATTTAATGAAGTCAATACTGGTTTGGTTGTTAATAGTTTGAATGCTGATAAAATTTCTTTTTTGAAAGATAAGTCAATAGTTGAGAATATGAATCTTGTTGTAAATAATTCGAAAATTAAAGTTGAGGCTGAAGCTAATGGATTTTCTCCAATAAACTTTAACTATGAGGATTTATTTACAATGAAATCCAATACTAAAATATCATCGCCAAATTTTAATACTAAAAACCTTTATTTCTTTGCTGATTCTATTGTAAAATTTCCTCGAGACTATGAAGTAGATTTTGTTGCTAATGGCAATTTAAGTTCAGCAATTGTTAATGATATACATATTAAAGGAAAAGGTATAAATTTAAAAGGAAGTTGTATAGTTAAAGATTATACAGATCCGGATAAACTTAGTTATAATGCGAACGTGGCAAATTCAAATATTGATATATCAGAAGTTAGAAAAGTCTTAGTTTATGATTTAGATGCAGTTCCAGAGATTGGGTTGGTTTTTGTCAATAATTTTGAAGGGAATGGAAATTTAAGAGATTATTTTGCAAAGTTTGATTTAGTTTCAAAGGTAGGAAATGTGAAGGGTGAGGCATCTTTAAATTTACCTAATGAAAAATATATGACTAAATCAGAATTTGGAAACTTTAACTTGCATACTCTTTTACCAGGGACCTATGTAACAAATTTGAATGGGAAAATAGATTTAGAAGCACAGAATTTTGATATTTCAAAGTTAAATGGACTTGTTGAAATTCAATTAAAAAATTCCACTTTTGAAAATAAGAATATGGATTCGGTAAATTTCAAAGCTAAAGTGGATAACGGAAAGTTTGATATTAAAGACTTTACATATAACACAAGTAATTCATTAGCTAAAGTAACAGGATATTTAGATATTTCAAATTTGGAAAAAGCTATTTATGATTTAGAGATAAATACTAATAATTTAGATTTAACATTTTTAAACACAAGTTTGCCAAGTCAATTAACTTCAAATGTTAAGGTGAATGGAGAAGGATTGGATATTGAAAAAATTAAACTAAGTTCTAAGATTAAAATTCAGGATTTAATAATAAATAACAGTTTGATTAAAAATTTTGATTTTAATTTACTTGTGGATAATTCGGTTAGAAAAAATATTAAAATCGAATCAGACGATGTAAGTATCATTGTAGATGGTGATTTTAGTATTTTTGAAATGATTGATGTGCTTAATAATGAATTTGAATATTTATACCATAGTATAGAAATAGTTTCAAATCATTTTAATCATCATGATTCAAATGAAGTAGTGAAGCTATTAGATAAATATCCTAAAATGGATGCTAAAATTGAATTTGATATTAATTCGATTAAGAAATTTAGAGAGTTTATTCCGTTAGATTTGAATTTTAATACAAAATTTAATTTGAGTTTAAAATCAATAGAATCGGTGTTTCAAGTTACGATAGATAAAATTAATATGAAGAACTTTAAAATAAGAGAAAATGATTTTCAAGTTAGTTCAGACCAAATAAACATATTATTGGATTATAAAAGAAATTTGAGTTTAGAAAATCCTCTTGAAAAACTTAACGTTGGATTAAATACCGAATTATTAAAATATAATGATTTAAAAATCAATAAATTAGATTATCTGTTTGATATAAATAATAATGTTATTACTTCAAAAATAGATAGTAGAATTATGGATTCATTGCAGCTATCAAATGTTTTAACAATTAAAACTCCTAATCCAAATAACTATGTTGTTAGTATTTCGAAGTTGGATTTTACTTTTGGAAGTTATAATAGGTATTTCAATGATAAACCAATAAATATTTTTTTGATTGATAGTATTTTAAAAACAAATGATTTTAGAATTACTTCTGATAAGCAAGAAATGTTTGATGTTAATATTGATTATAATTTTAACAGTAAATTTATTAACAATTTTGATTTTACATTTAATAATTTAGATTTCTCTAAACTTAAACAATTTGTGCATAATGAGTATTTAAACACACTTGAAGGTAGTTTAGATTCAATTAAGTTAAATATTAGCAGGAATTTATCAAATCCAGAAGCAAATTTAAGTTTAAATGGTAAAACAATTAAGTATAGTAATGTAAATATTGGTAAAATAGATGCTAATTTTAATTTTTCAAGAAATAATTTATTTGGAAACTTCAAAATTGGGGAGAATAATAAATTATTTAATATTAAATCAAATCAAATTCCTTTAATAGTAAATTTAGAAGATTTTGATATTAAATTTGATGAGAATAAAGATTTTGATATTGAAATAGATTTGAATAATTTAGATGCTGGATTAGCAGAGCCATTTTTACCTGTAATATATAACGTAAAAGGAGATGTTAATTCAAAAATTAATATTAAAGGAAGCTTAAACAAAGGCATTAATTATTCAGGTGAAATGAAAGTTGAAAATGGGTCGTTTATAGTTGAACCGACAAATATGATGTATGATATTGAGTCGATAATTGATATTAAAAATGATTTATTTACTTTAAGAAACACAAAAGTTAAGAATAAGCCCCAAGACTTAAAAAATGGTGTCGCTGATATACAAGGTTATTTGAAAATGAAAGGATTCAGTTTTGATGATTTTGAGTTTGAGATTAAGTCAAGTAAATTTAAAGTTATGCGAGAGGAAACAAGGCTTGTATCACCTGATTTATTTGGAGATATGATAATAGCAAATGGTAAGAAACCGCTTATTTTCAGTGGTAACTTTGACTATCCAAAATTGAGCGGGGACATAGATATACTTAGTTCTAAATTATCAATGCCTAATGAAGTTGCAAGTCAGATAATTGAGTCAAAATTAAGATATAAAGTGGTTGATAATGTAATAAAAGTAACGATAGATGAAAGTAAAGATAGTTTAGAGAGTGATAAAACTGAAATTAATGAGAACTTTTTAGATATACTTGCAATGGACTTAAATATTAGGTTTATTGAAGACTTAGAAATGTATATTGAATTGAATGCTTTAACAGATATGAAGGTTTTTCTTGGAACTAAGTACAAAGAAGATGTTGTTGTTTTCAAAAAAGCAAGGAAAGAGGATGCTAAATTAGTTGGAAGTATATTTTTAAGAAATAATTCTTACTTAACATTTTTAGGTAAAAGGTTTAGCACTTCTGGTGAGGTGTCATTCCCAACTGGTGAAATATCAAATCCAACATTGAATATAGTGTCTCGATACACGAATTATACACCAAAGGGAAATCCATTTGAGGTATTGATTGATTTAAAAGGAACAAAAAACCAACCAATTCTTGATTTCTCTTATATTTATAATAATCTTAAAGCAACTGAAGATAAAAAAGAAATGGAACAAAATGCTTTCTCATTACTTGCATTGAATATGTTAAAAGATGATGCTTTAGGAAGCGACCAAGCAAGTAATAGTAATTTACAAGGTGAGGCAGTTAATATTGGTAATTCTATTTTATCGAATTTAGCAACGAAAAACATTAATGAAGCTCTTATTGAATATGGAGTTAGTGCTAATGTGGATATTGATATAAATAACCCGGACCAATCGGTTGTGAAGCTTCAAGGTAAGTTGTTTAACATTGTAAAATGGTCTGTTGGTGGAAATATATCAAATATAGAAAATAACCAAGTTGCTATAGAAATCCCATTGTCATATTATTCAATATTACAATTCTCAAAACCAAATAACCCCTTTATTATCAAAGACAATCAAGTGTTAGGTGAGATAAAATTGAGGTTTGGAACTACTTGGTAATAACTTACCTGCCTATTCCTTTATAAATCAATTTGTTGCTTGAATATATGTCTTGAGATAAGCAATTTTTTCCATCAATTACTACTTTTACATTATTATCAAGTAAATCATTTAGTTTAAGATTTTTCAATACTTTATGATTTGTTGCTATTACTATTGCATCTGATTTTTGAAGCAGTTCTTCTAAAGTTTGGCAAGTGCTCATATTTAAGAAATATGGGTCCCAGATTTCAAGTTTAGCACCCTTTTTCAAAAGTAATTCTTTAATTTCAAGTGATGGGCTTTCTCTTAAATCACCAACATCAGCTTTGTAACTTAATCCAATTAAGCCAATGGAAGTTCCTTTTATTGATTTCTCAATTTCGTTTAGTTTATCAGAAAGTAAGTCGATTGTGTATTCAGGCATAGAGTTGTTAATTTCTCTTGCTAACTTTAAGAATTTGTGGTCAAAACCTGAAAGTTTAGCTCTTTCGATTAAGTAATATGGATCAACAGGAATGCAATGTCCACCAACACCACAACTTGGGTAATGAGCCATAAAAGCAAAAGGTTTATTAGAAGCGGCTTTAATTACAACATCTAAATTTATTCCGAGTACATCAAATGATTTAGCTAGTTCGTTAACAAATGCAATATTAATATCACGGAATGTATTTTCAATGATTTTAGTTGCTTCTGTTGTTTTAAGGTTAGGCATTTCGTTTATTTCACCTGAAATGGCTTCGCGATATAAATCTGCTGCTTTTTTAGTTGCTTCTGGTCTTGTAGAACCAATATTCCTTGGTATATTATAGACGTTCCAAACAGGATCGCCTGGGTTAATTCTTTCGGGGCAATGTGCAACGTCGAAATCAACTCCTGCTTTTAATGAAGTAAGTTCTTCTGCAAGAGGAATTACAATTTCATCACAAACACCAGGGTTGATAGTGGATTCAATTATTATTATTTGACCCTTTTTTAAATATTTTGAAATAATTCTAACAGCACTTTTAACTGGTTCTAAGTCGGGAGTATAACCACCAATTACAGGAGTAGGAACACAAACAATGTAGATGTCAGAACTATCTAAAATAGCATCATTATTTGATACTTTTATATTTTTTAATTTTTTTATATCTTTTTCAGCTTGTTCGTCATCAACAGGGGATATACCTTGATTTATTAAATCAATTTTACTTTTGCTTAGTTCAAAACCTACTAATTCATGTTTAGTATTTTTTGATAATGCACAATAAAGGGGAAACCCAACGTAACCTAAACCTAAGACTGATACTTTCATTTTCTAATAAATTTAATTTTTAAAATCCAAAATTATAAAATAATATTAAATTATTTATCATTTTCTAAAATATACTTTTTCAGATTATCAAATTGATTAATGTTTAATATCTTTTTTAAGTCATCATCACTTGCTTTAAACACATTCTTGACTGAACCGAATTTTTCAATTAGTTTTTTTATTGAATGACTTCCTAAGCCCTTAATTTCGTTTAATTCAGAGTGTAGAGTTCTTTTTTCTCTTAATTTTCTATGGTAAGTTATAGCAAATCTATGAGCTTCATCTCGTATTTGTTGTAATAGTCTTAAACTTGATGAGGTTTTTGGGAGAATTAATGATTCTGAATTATGAGGGAAAAAGATTTCTTCTAATCGTTTTGCTAATCCAATAACTATAACTTTATCAAATATATTCAGTTCTTTCAAGGATTCGATTGCAGCGCTTAATTGTCCTTTTCCTCCATCAATTATTATTATGTCCGGAAGTTTTATATTTGGGTCGGGTTCGTTGCTTTGTTTGTTTGCTTCAATTTCTTCTAAAAGATTTGAATACCTACGTAAAACGACTTCTTTCATAGTAGCAAAGTCATTGTTTGTTAAAACGGTTTTGTTTTTGAATTTTCTGTATCCAGATTTGTATGGTTTCCCATCAACAAATTTAACCATTGAAGAAACTAAATCTGTACCTTGAAGATGTGAATTATCAAAACACTCTAATATTCTTGGTGGTTTATCTAATCTTAAATCTCTTTGTAAAGATAGAACGGGGCGGGGTATTATTTGTTCTCTGTTGTATAGTGCAACATGATAATCTTTAAGTATATATTTTGCGTTTGCTTCTGCCATTTCAATTAATTCCCGTTTTTCACCAATTTTAGGGATAAAAATTTTAACTGATTTGCCCCTTAACTCTGTGAGCCAATCTGTTATATATTCAAAGTCAGTTGGTTCATTTGGAAGGAATATTTCATCTGGAACAAATTCGGTTTCAATATACCATTTTTCAATTGAGCGTTGTATTATCTCACTATCACTTACATTAAGAACTTTCTTAACGATAAAGCTTCTTTTTCCTAATAATTTTCCTTCTCTAACTTTTAAAATTATAGCGCAGGCGTCTTCATCAATTCGGGAAATAGCAAAAATATCTCTATCTATTGATTGCTGACTTACTATTTTTTGTTTTGAAGTGAAGTCTCTTAAAATCAATAAATTATTACGTACCCGAGCAGCTTTTTCAAAATTGAGTTTTTCAGATTCTTCTTTCATTTGTTCGGTGAATAAATGCTCGACTTCTTTAGTTTTACCCATAATAATTTTCTGAGCATTCTTTACATTTTCCATATAATCTTCTGGTGAAATTAGTCCTTCACAAGGTCCTTCGCATTTTCTGATATGGAAATCTAAACAGACTTTGTGTTTCTTTTCTTGAATGGATTTTAATGTTATATCTAACTGACAAGTTCTTATTTTAAATAAACTTGTGATTGTTTTCATTAAATTTTTTAGTTGATGAACTTCGGTAATTGGTCCTATATATTTAGATCCATCTTTTTCTTTGTTTCGAGTTATATAAATTCTTGGATAAAGTTCATTTGTAATTTTAACATAAGGATAAGTTTTGTCGTCTTTTAAAAGAATGTTATATTTTGGTTTATGTTCTTTGATAAGTGTATCTTCTAAAATTAATGCTTCGGCTTCAGTATCAGTAACTATTGTTTCTAAGTCAACTATGTTTTGAACTAGTGCTTTTGTTTTAGCATCTCTATGTCTTTTTTCTTGGAAGTATGATTTTACTCTATTTTTAAGTTTTATTGCTTTACCAACGTAAATAATTTTATCTTTATCATTTTTATAAAGATATACTCCTGGTTTCTGCGGTAGATTATTGATTTTCTCTAATAAATTCATATACTTTTGTAACTATTTCTCTAAGCAAGTGTTATTATTTTTGTAATATATTAACAAAAATAAGCAAACATGAGCCAAAAATTCCTATTATTCTTATTTTCTTTATTTATTTTAAGTTCTTGTAAGGAGAATATAAAATATGATTGTATAGACGAACAAGTAGATGAAAAAATTAAATTTTCAGAGATTCAAGATATTTTTAATGCAAATTGTATAAGTTGCCATAATACTCTGTCAAAGGATTATTATGCTGGTTTAGATTTATCAGAAAATACTTATGGAAACATAGTTAATGCTTTCAGCACAGAAAGAACAAATGAGTTTTTAGTTAAAGAGTTTTCACCTGATTCAAGTTATTTATATAGAAAATTAACTGGTGAAAACATTGACCAAGACAAAATGCCGTTATCGGGTAGTTTGAACCAAATCAACATAAATAAAATTAAGTTATGGATTGAACAAGGAGCTAAAAATGAATAAATCTTTGTTTCTTATAATTATTTTATGTTTAGTTCATATTAATTTATTTTCAGCAGAATATAATGTTGATAAAAATAGAAAAAATTCAGTGAAATTTATTTCTGATGCTCCAATAGAAGATTTTGAGGGAGTAACTGATAATATTGATGGGTATTTGATTGGAGACCCAAGTGATTTTAGTAAAGATAGTGAATTATATTTTGAAGTCCAATTGAATACTTTAGAAACTGGAATTGGATTAAGAGACAGGCATATGAAGGAAAATTACCTTCATACAAATAAGTATCCATTAGCAAGTTTTAAAGGTGAAATTATTGAGTCAAAAAAATCTTCAAATGGTTTTGATGTTGTTGTAAAAGGGGAGATGAGTATTCATGGTAAAAAGGTTAAGTTATCTGTAAAGGGTGATTTGAATAATGCAAGTAATGGGTATGAAGTGAAGTGTAAGTTTATTGTACCTTTGAGTGATTATAATATTGAAGTTCCATCTTTAATGTTTCAAAAAATTGATGAGAATATGAAATTAGAGTTAAAATTTTATTTGACAAAGGTGAGTTAAGTTTATGAAAATATTATTTATTATTATATTTGTTTTTATTTTAAGTATCCAATCATATTCGCAATCAAAATGGAAACGAAGTGAACCAATTTTAGAAAATAAACAAACAATCTTTAAATCAACTCAAACTTTTAACTTACCAACTTCAGAAGTAATTCCTAAAGGAGACTTAGTATATGGGATTTCACATAGGTTTTCAGGACCTGTTTCAGGGGGATATTCTACTTTTTTTGGTTTAGATAATGGAGCTTTTATGAGGATGCTTCTTGCTTATGGGGTTACTGACAAGTTAATGTTAACTTTAGGACGGACTAATCATCAAGCAACGGTTGATTTTCAAGCAAAATATAAGTTATTGCATTCTGATATTAATGATATTCCAATTATGCTTTCAGTAAATGCTGGGGTTTCTTACATTGGCAAGTCACAAGTTAAAATAACTAATTCTGGAAAGGAATTCCAACCATTTTTAACTTTGGTTGCAAATACTAAATTATTTGATAGACTTGCGATTGGTTTAAGTCCTTCATTCTTGAATAACACAATATCACATTGTGAATGTGAAACTCATTCAATTCTTTTAGGTTCGTATTTGCAATATTATTTTAATGATGATATGACTTCAATAATTTTGGAAGGGGTAAATACTTTGCAAGGTTGGAGAGGAGATGGAGTGAAGCAATTTTATGATACTTATTCAGCAGGTGTTGAATTTGAAACGGGTGGACATTTTTTTAAATTATTATTGACAAATAGCAGTTTTATTAATCAAAGTCAAGTTTTTGGTGGCTCTCCGAACCCATTTAGTTTAAAGAATCTTACTTTTGGTTTTCAAATAACTAGAAATTTTGGATTGTAATTTATAAGTTTTAATTATAATTTTAATTTCCATTAAATTTAATTAAATTTGTATTTTTAAACCTAAAGAAATGATTATGAAGACTTATTTTATTTTATTAATAATTTGTTTGTCATTTTTTGTTTTTTCATGTTCTGAAGATGAAAAAGTTACGGATTTTACTATCATTGAATTTTTCCCTTTAAAAGTGTTAGAGGGTGATAGAGTTAAATTAGTTATTGACAATTTACCACAAGATAAAAAGAATTTAATCCTTGAGGTTAATAAGTTAGAATTTCCTATTGAGCAAATAATTGATGATACTTTATTTGCTTACATTCCAAATGGGGCAAATACTGGGAAATTAAGGTTAATCTATAAATCACAAGACGCTTTATCAAATGATAATCTTACTATAAATAAGTTTGAAATTATAGACTTTATTCCTAATGTTGGGTTTATTGGTGATGTGATTTCTATTTCTGGAAATGGATTTACAACTGATAAAAATCAATTAAAAGTTCAATTCAATGGGGTTGAATCGACAATACTACAGTCAAATGAAACGACTATTCTTGCTATTGTTCCGCAAGGGGCAACTACGGGTAGAGTTAAAATAACTTATAATGGTTCATCAGTTACAAGTGTTTATGACTTTAAAGTAGCAAACAATCCAACTGGTGGAGGAGGGGCAGAGTTAGCAAGTGATTATATGCCTTCATCTGCAAGGTATTATCTTTTTGATAACTGGGAGTATGATGAAACTAACAAACGAACTGGTGCTCCAACCGAAGATTCAGTTTTTGTTGTTGATAATGTTTCTTATAAGTCATATCCGAGTTCTGAGTATAATATATTTGATAGGTCTAATTTTCAATTAAGTAAAAAGTATTATAGAACCAGTGGCTCTATAATTTATGCTGATGGAGCATCTGAGGCGCAATTACCACAAATGATTGCAGACCAGATTGGAAGTGAAATTGAATGGGTGCCTATTTTAGATTTGCAGAATTTGTCTTGGACTGTTTATGAATTTAAAGATATGAGTTTTTCGTTGCCTTTTAATGGACAGAATGTGAATATTAAAATTAGTTCAAAAGGAAATGCGAAAAGAATTCCAACTAAACGAATTGAAAAAATTGCTGGGAAAGACCTAGAAGTTATTGAAGTAGAGTATACTTTTACATCAGATTTAACTATAACTTTCGGAATAATTCCAATACAGCAAGAAATAGAAACTAAAACAATTTATTGGTTTAGTAAAGGTTATGGCATTGTAAAAGAAATTACTTTGAATAATGAAAATCAAGGTGGAACAGGTGGTGGTTTGCCAATAGGAGGTGGAGTTCAAACTCCTGGCGAAAGAATTTTAAAGAAGATATACAACTAATATGAAAAAGAATATAATTTGCATTGACCTATGGAATACTATTTATGATTCATATAATGGGTTAGAACGAAATAAATATAGACAAAGAGTACTAATTGATGAATTAGATAAAACAGGTACAATGATTCTTTCAAATGAATTTGATAGGGCAATGAAAGCAACTTGGGATTTTTTTGAGAAATCTTGGAAAGAGAAACATATTACTCCATCAGCTCGAGAGTGTGTTGAGTTTTTTTGGAAATATACAAATTCACCATTTAATGAAAAGTCAATTAGCATTGTTACTACAGCTTTTGAAGATTCAGTTTTAGTTCATAAGCCAAAACTAATACCTGACGTTGAAGATGTTTTAAAAGAACTAAGTAAAAACTTTAAATTAGCAATTATTTCAGACACTGGCTTTTCACCTGGTTCAATTTTAAAACAATTAATGTTAGAAGATGGAATAGATAAGTATTTTAGTGCTTTTAGTTTTTCAAATGAAACTGGGTATTCAAAACCGAACGAAACTGCTTTTATGTTTGCTATAAAGCAATTAAATGGTGATGTAAAGCAATCGACTCATATCGGTGATATAGAACATACGGATGTTTTAGGGGCGAAGCAACTTGGAATGAATGCAATTCGTTTTACTGGCTCTGCAACAGAATACACATCATCAGTAAATAGTAAAAAAACAGATGCTGATTTTTCATCTGCTTCGTGGAATGAAATTTACGATTATATTATAACCTATTACAATTTATAATGGTTATTAAAGAAGATAAGTCAACATTTTTAGATTATTTGAAAGATGCATCAAATTATCAAGGGGATGCAGAAAAGTTATTTATTGTAGAGAATAAAGATGATATTATTGAAATAGTTAAAAATGCTAATATATCTAAAGCAAATTTATCAATTCAGGGGGCAAGAACTGGTTTAACAGGTGGAGCAATTCCAAATAGTGGTTATATAATTTCTACTGAAAAACTTAATAAGCATACTTTAAATATTGATGAAAAAACAATTTGGGTTGAACCTGGTCTTAAGTATTTTGAATTAAATGACATTTTAAAAGAAGTAGGTTTGTTTTTCCCTCCAAATCCAACAGAAACAAGTAGTTCAATTGGTGGCAATGTTGGCACAAATGCATCTGGAAGTAGAACTTTTCAATATGGTGCAACAAGAAATTGGGTAGAGGAAATAAAAGTTATTTTACCAAATGGGGAAGATTTTCATCTTAAAAGAGGTCAATTTATCGTTAAAGATAAAATTGAGTTTTTAAATTATTCAATCCAAATAAAAGATATAAAAATGCCAACTATAAAACATGCTGCTGGCTATTATATTAAACCAAATATGGATTTGATTGACTTGTTTATTGGTTCGGAAGGTACTCTCGGGATAATATATGATATAAAATTAAGATTATTAGAGATTCCTAAACATTTAATTGGGTTGATTGTATTTTTTAAAAATAAAAAAGAGTTATTTGACTTTTTGGGATTTACAAGAGATAGTAATAATTCATTGATTTCACCACGATTAATTGAATATTTTGATAAAAACTCTTTAAATGTTCTGAAAAAGCATTATTCTCAGTTAAAAGATGATTTTAATTCGGCGATTTGGGTAGAACAAGAAGTTAATGATGAGTTGATGGATAAATCACTCGAAGAGTGGTATAATTTAATTAAAAACACTTCATCGTTTCCTGATGCTACTTGGATTGCAACGGAAGATAAACAACATAATGAATTTGCAAGATTTCGACATAAGTTGCCAGAAGAGGTTTATGAGCATTTAACGGGTAACAATACTTTTAAAATTGGGACTGATACTGCTGTTGAAAGTCATTTATTTGAAGCATATTATGATTATTTATATAATGAATTAGAAAAGCTCGAATTAGATTATTTAGTTTTTGGGCATATTGGTAACTCGCATTTACACGCTAATATCTTTTATAAAAATCAAGAAGAGATGAAATTAGCTAAAGAATTTTATATGCGATTAATAAAAAAGACCGTCTCAATGGGTGGAACGGTCTCTGCAGAACATGGAATTGGTAAAATTAAAAAAGAGTATCTTTATGAGATGTTTCCTAATGACATTGAACTAATGAGAAATATAAAACAAACTCTTGACCCCAATTTAATTTTATCTCCTGATAATTTGTTTTATTAAAACTCAAATTGATTTTCTTGAACTTTTGGATTCACTTCATACTTGACGTTTAGCTCACTTGTAAACATACTTGAATTAACTTTTATAGTAGTAGGGTAGAAGTAATTTCCAATTTTGGTGTAATTATCATAAATTGTTGAAAATGATATAATTCCCATTGGACTATCTTGAGTTGTTGAATATTCTAATAATCTAAATGTTTTAGAGTCAAACTGATAAATTCTATTTTCTTTTTTTCCTTTGATTTCAACAAAGATTCTGTTATTTCTTTCACCTAATACTTTGATTTCAAATAATTTATTATTAATTTTTGTAAAATTATAATAAGTAAAGTTAAAATTATCGAATTCGTTAAGTTCTTCTTCATTTACTTTATTATTTATTCTAACTAAGCTTTTGCCATTTTTCAAAACAGATTCTTGCTTATTAACTTTAATGTCTTGCATTGAGTACTTTTTGTTATAATCACTCATAATCTCTTGATATTCTCCTTCAATATCTTGACCATTAAAATTAAGTTTGATATTTCCATTTTGTTTTAGAGATTTTACATCATCAAAAATGTCATCACCACCAATAGATTCTAAAAAGTCTTCAAAAATATCTTCATAATCCATACTAACTTTTTTGAAATCATTAACGGGGGAGATATTCTTGTCGTATTCAATAACATTTCCAAATTTAGATAGTTTATCTTTTACGGATTTAGGACCAACAACTATAATTGATAAATTGCTTGATGCTAAAAACTCATTAGCCATTCTTTGAATGTCATTTTCACTAATTGCAAGAACTCTGCTGTCAAAACTTTCTAATTGTTTTGCTCTTTTACCTTTAAATTCTGAATTTTGCAGGAGACTAATAGTATAGTCGGAACTTTCAAAAGCCATGTAGTAATTGCCTATTTTGAAATTTTTCGCTGCTTCTAATTCTTCACTACTAACTGAATTTGTTCTTATATCATTAAAAATTTCAAGCATTACAGATATTGCAGAATCGGTAACTTCGGCTTTTACGTCTGCATTTGCACTAAAATAATTGCTATTTAAGTTATTTGAAACGCTTGCTGATGGTGAATAAGTGTAAGAATGTTTTTCTCTAAGTTCTTTAAATAATCGACCGATAAATCCAGATCCAATTATGTTAGAAGTGAATTGTATTTTTTCAAATTCTTTATCTGAAAACTTAGGAGCAGGGGATATAATTCTCACGCTTGATTGGACTGAACCTTCTCTTTCAATGAAGTAAACACCTGGTTTGTAGTTTTGTTTATAATTGCTTGTAAATTCATTTTTAGTTGATTTTTTGAACTTATCAAATAGGGTATAAATACTTTTTAAGTCATTGTTTGAATAACTACCATAAATTCCTAAATAAATATTATTTGCTATAAATAATTCATTTTTAAGTTTTTCTAAATCTTCAATTTCTACTGCATTAATTTCTTTTTCATTTGGAAAATTTGAATAGTAATAATTATTTCCATAAATAACTTTTTTTGATAGTTTACTTGCTAATGAACTGGGATTTGATTTATCAGCTTCTATACCAGCAATATATTGTTTTTTAAGTTTTTTAAGTTCATCGTTATTAAATTTAACATTAAACAAGACATCATCTAAGATTTTAAGAATTTTGTCAAGATGTTTGTTTAAAACATTGACATTTAATGAGATATAATCATCTGAATTTGAAAAAGAGACATTAGCCCCGTAGAAGTCAATAGATTCTGCAATTTCTTCTGCTTTTTTTGTTTGAGTTCCTTTTAGTAGCATACCTGTAAGTAAGTCAAGAGAGCCAGGTTTTGCATTTTGAAATGTTTCTTCATTCCCAATTAATACTCTAAGATTTGTAATCATTTGAGAATTATCTGGTACTAAGTATAGTTTAATACTATTTTTCAAATAATCTAATTTATATTCTGGGAACTTAAATTCAAACTTGTTTAATTTAACTGGTGGATTATTAAAAATACTATCCAATTTTTCCTCTGATTTTAAACTAATACTAAACACAAATAATATAAAAAACATCAATTTCATTTCAAATTCCTTATTTCTCTTTTGGATAAAAATTTAAAACAACTCTATTTTTAGTTGTTAAATATTTTTTAGCAACATTTTTTATATCTTCAATAGAAACTTTATTATAATTATCAATTTCAGAGTTTATTAAACCTGGGTTATCATAATATGCTTCGAAACGTGCTAATAACATAGCTTTTTGAATTGTACTTTTACGAGATTGCAATATTTCCATTTCGTTAATGTTTTTTACTTTTTCAAGTTCTCTTGTTGAAATACCTTCAGAAGCAATTTTCTCAATTTCTTTATAAATTGATTTTTCTATATCACTTAAATCTGATTTTGGATATGCAACGCCATAGAATAAGATAGCGCCATCGAGTTCTAAATTTAGTGGCATCATTGCTGTTTGAACTGCTATTTCTTCTTTATCAACTAATTTTTTATATAAACGAGAGCTTTCGCCAGCGGATAAAACATTGCTTAATAAATTCATAGCGTAATAATCATCTGAACCTAATTTGGGACCTCTAAAGCCAATAAAGACTGCTTTGTGAGGTGCTTTGTCGTCAATTATTTCTTTTCTAATTTCTTTTGATAATGGTGAAATTTTTATGGGGTTTCTTATTATACTATCTTTTTTGGGTATCCAACCGAAGTATTTTTCAATATCGGCTTGTAAATCTTGGAAGATGAAATTCCCAGAAACTACGAGAATTGCATTTGAAGGTTGATAAAAATTATTATAAAAACTTTGAAAATCTGAAATTTTAGCATTTTTAATGTCATCGGCAGAACCAATAGTAGCCCATGAGTAAGCTCCGTCAGAGTATAAACTTTTAAGCATTGTTTCAAGCATTATTCCGTAAGGTTGATTGTCAACTCTTTGATTTTTCTCTTCGAGAACTACACCTTTTTGAGTAGAAACTCCGACATCTTCAATACTTAAATTTCTCATTCTTTGGGCTTCAATCCAAAGTGGAAGGTTGATTTCATTTGCGGATATTTTAAATTTATATACAGTTTCATCGAATGAAGTATGTGCATTTAACCAACCGCCTGATTCGTTGATTAATTTAGGAATGTCCCCACGTTTTATATTGCCAGCAGATTCAAACATTAAATGTTCGAAAAAGTGGGCGTAACCGGTTTGACCAACTTTTTCATCTTTAGAACCAACTTCATAATGTAGAACGGTTGAGACAATAGGAGCAGTTCTATCGACGTTATAAATCACACGAAGTCCATTACTTAGGACATCTTTTCTGTATTCAATTTTATTATCTTGTGCTTTAATATAAGTACCCGTTGTAATGATTATTAATATAAAAATGTACTTTTTCATTGTAAAATAAAATATGTTTAACTTTCTAAATGCAATTTACGAAAAATGAGAGTATAAGTTGTTAATATGTTAAAAACTATAAAAAAAACCACCTATAAATATAGGTGGTTTAATAAAAAAACAATAAAAATAATGTTAAATATCCGCCTAAAGAATAAGGAAAGCAATTCGTTCTTAATATTTAACAATATTGATTTTCGTTTTCAAAATATAAAATGATTGAGTTGAAAAGAATTAGTTAGCTACTTTTTCTCTTGCAACGTTAACAACCATTTTTCTTCCTTCTAATTCGCTACCGTTTAAAGCTTCAATTGCTTTGTTTCCATCTTCTTCTTCTTCCATTTCAACAAAACCAAAGCCTTTTTTTCTTCCTGTAGCTCTATCTTTAATCAATTTAACTGTGCTAACAGTTCCGTAATTTGAGAATACTCTCTCAATATCGTCTTCTCCAAGTGAATAGGAAAGGTTCCCTACATAGATATTCATATAAAATTCCTTAAATAAAAAAGATAAAAAAATTGGGTACCTTCCGCTCCTTAGGCAAAAAAAATATTTGTAAGAACTCAATTACAAAAATATTATACTATTTTATTATTTCCAAATATTAAATTGAAATAAGATAAAATTATCTTAAAATTATTGAAAAAAATTAATAAAAATACATAATATCATATTTTTTATATCAGTTCAAATATTATATTTAGACACAGAGATAAAAAGAAAGCATTACTAAATTTAGTAATGCTTCGTGTTTAAATTAAGAGATATTTTTGTGATTAAATTAAAGCATTTTCTTTTTTTGAGTTTAAAAACAAGCTATAAGCACCGAAAATAATAGTAGAGTAAAGCACTGCACTGATAAGTGTATTTCTGTAAAATGGTATTGCCATTGTGTATGCTTCAATTAAACCGCTAAAAGAATAAGAATAAAATCCAGATGTTATCCAAACGGAAAAATTTGTTAAAATGAAAAACAAAATACTTGATGCAATTGAGTATACAATAGAATTTTTAAAACTATATTTTTCCTTGTTTAAATATCCAATTAAACTTATTAAACTAAAACTTAAATATACTGCAAAAATATCTTGATGAAACCCAATGAAGTAGTCACTAATTAATTGAATTAATAGGGGAGTTCCAAATGCTAAAATACGATTTTTAAACATAAAACCGCTAAACAATGCTATTGCAAACATTGGAGTAAAGTTTGGTATTTCATTTGAAAATCTAAGCAATACACCAATTGCTACCATAAATAATAATAAGCTTGCTTGCACTATTTGTTCTAAATTTATTTTTTTCATTTTTTTTCCAATCAATTTTAAAAAAGCAAAATTATTACAAAGACATTGATTATTCAAAAGGTGAGTATAAATATATTATTTAGTTTACATAATATATATTATATTCATATTATATATAAATAAAATATTACTAAGTGATAATTTAAGTATTAATAATACTAATCATATATGAACTTGTTATATAATTATTTATATAGTTTGTTCTCTGTCATCTTCAGTTAGCATATTTTGCAGTCGACTTAAAGTTCTTGAATCACGAGCACGAATTTTAGCTTCAATTTTACGAATCATTTCTTTACGAATCATTTGCTTCATAATCTTTTCTTGTTCTTCGACTTCGCTTAATTCAGTTTTTAACATAATTTTAACCTAAATTAATTAAACTTTTTTCCATTAAATAGTATTTCATTTTACTAATTGGGAAATACTTTTCATCGCTAATTTGATAATTTCTTCTTTTATAAAACTCAACAACTTTTTGATATGAACTTAAAGCGCCTAATCTAATTGATGATGCTTTGTCGTTTAATGCTATATTCTCTAAAAAATCCATTATTTTGCCAGCAAGTCCTTGATTTTGATAATCAGGGTCAACACCAAGTCTATATATCAATTTAAAATTATCGCTTTTGTCATTCCAATTCGCTTCTGCAAATGTTAGATGTTGAATTTTATTTATAGACCCAAATCCAATTAATTTATTGTTCTCATTTAACATTTTATATTGAGAATTTATGTTTATGTCACTCAAAAATACTTCTTCATTAGGGTAGCCGTTATTCCATTGAGTCATATTGTTTTTTAGTAAGTGATTGTTTATTCTTGCTGTTAGAAGCATTATTTCACTAATATCAGACTTATCGGATTGTTTTATTGAAAATTTAATTCTCTCGTTCAAAATTTAACCTCATTCCTTTTTTGCTTTCATCAAACTTTCCATTTGAATAGGCATGATGTCCTGAAACAATAGTATCTGTAACATATCCTTTTAATGATTTGCCTTCAAAAGGTGACCAAGCACATTTATAATATATATTAAATTTATTTACTTCCCAAACTTTGTTAACATCAACAATTGCAATATCCGCAAAATAACCTTCTTTTATGTAACCTCTTTGTTTTACTTGAAATAGCTCTGCTGGTTTATGACACATTTTATCAACTATTTTTTCTAATGAAATTTTACCTTGATGATAAAAATCAAGCATTATATTTAGGGTGTGTTGTACTAAAGGAACGCCAGAAGGTGCTGATAAATATGGGCTTTGTTTTTCCTGCCAAGTGTGAGGTGCATGATCAGTTGCTATTATATCTAATCTGTCATCAAGCAATGCTTCAAATAAAGCATCTTTGTCTGATTTTAGTTTTATTGCAGGGTTGCATTTAATTAATGAACCATATTTGGAGTAATCATCGCTATCAAAGTATAAGTGATGAACACAAACTTCTGAAGTAATTCTTTTGTTTTTCAACGGGATAGTGTTTGTAAAGTATTTCAACTCATTTTCTGTTGAGATGTGTAATATGTGTAATCTTCCGTTGCAACTTTTTGCAATATCTATGGCTCTAATGCTGCAAATCTCACAGGATTCTCTCGACCGAATTTCAGGATGTGCTGAAAATGGAATGTTTTCACCATACTTTTCAGTAAAAATTGACATATTCTTACTGATAGTTGCTTCGTCTTCTGAGTGAATTGCAACAGGAACGTCTGAGTTACAGAAGATTTTCTCTAAAGTTTGTGGATTATCAACTAACATATTACCAGTTGAACTACCCATAAATATTTTTATTCCGCATACTTCTGTTGGATTGATGCTTAATACAATATCTGCATTATCATTACTCGTTCCCATAAAAAATGAGTAATTAGCGAGTGAGTCTCTACTTGCAATATTGTATTTGTCTTCAAGTAAATCAAGAGTTAAAGCAGGTGGTTTGGTATTAGGCATTTCCATAAAAGAAGTTACTCCACCAGCAACTGCGGCTTTAGACTCTGTGTAAATATTTGCTTTGTGAGTTAATCCTGGCTCTCTAAAATGAACTTGGTCGTCAATGATTCCAGGAATTATATATTTACCCTTTGCATCTATTATTTTTGCTTGACTATCGCTTAAACTCTCACCTATTTTATTGATTAAATTATTATTAACTAAAATATCTAACTCTTTGATAACTCCTTCGTTAACAACTTTGCCGTTTTTAATTAAAATCTTACTCATTTTATATTCCTTTGAGAGTAAATTAAAATGTTCCAAGCAAATTCAGCGTCTCTTTGACTTAGTGATACTTTCGCAGTTCTTTCATAATAGGTATAGTCTAAATCTTTATTTAAAAGCATTTGAGCCATTTTATTAAATTCACCATTCCTTTCTAAAATTTCAAAACTTACAATGTCAAATCCAATTTCTATTAAATCTTTAAAATAAGTTATTGTATCATCAACACTTGGAATGTTCGGATATCCAATTAAAACACCTAAATCATTTGCACTGAATTTTTCTGATTTTATGATGTAGTCGGGTAAATTTTCGTATCCAATGCCAATGCCAGTCGGCTTTGGTAATTCAAATATTGCATTACCGTTAGCGCGTGTATACCAATTTGCCCCATTTCTACCAACAGCATCTAACTTATATGGGTCGATATTACCCTTATCATTCAGAATTGCATCATTAATATGAATGTAAATGACTTCGCATATTACTAAATTTCCAGAACCTGCCTTCCCTCCTATTTCTAAAATATCATATACTTTGCATTCGAAATGGACTGGTGATTCTTTTACTCTTTTAGGTTTAACTAATTTGGATTCAATGGGGGTAAAACCTGATTTAATAAACTCGTCAATATGTGAATCGAACTCAGAAGAAGCATAACTAACTTGCTCTACCATATTATAGTTAACAATATGGACTACGCACTCCCTTGTTTCTTTTAAGTTAAAGTAAGTATCTTTCAATGTATTATCTCTTCCCCTTCTTGATGGTGAGAAAGCCAAGATTGGTGGATTTGAACCGAAGCAATTAAAAAATGAGAATGGAGATAAGTTATTAATTCCATCTTTTGAAATTGTAGATACAAAGGCAATTGGACGTGGCGTTATTGAATCAACTAAATATTTGAAGCTTGCTTGATTTCCTATTTCTTTTGGGTCGATTGGCAACATAAAATTTTTTATAATTAATAATTCACAAAACTAACTAATTATAAATAAAATTTATAATTTGATAATACAAAAAATAAAAGGGCGTTTACCCTTATAATTTTTCTTACTTTTCTCTAAATTCTAACTTATTAATATATTCTCCTGTTTCAAGACATTGATATTTTACTAATATCCTTTTATTAAATATTTGGCTTGGAAGCAATTTATTTCCAAGTAAATCATAAAATTCAATTTCTTTTAAGTTTTTACATTCTTCTTTATTTTCTTTTATTGATGTGTAGTTTATACCTAAGTCTGATAATGAAATTGTGTATATACCAGAAACATAATAATATAGTTTGTCATAAATTAACTTTATATTACCATATTTCGTATTTGGTAAGTTATAACTAATGTCTTTAATTGTTTTAAAATCAGTATCTAACAAATAAATTGTTTCATTTGTCTTTATGAAAATATTCTTTTTATATCTACTTATAGAAGTAACTTCTCCACTTATTGGTAAATCCAACCTCTTCCAATTCTCTTCGTCATAAGAAATATTTAAACCTCCACTTTTGGAAAAGAACAAACAGAAATCATCGTATTTTTTGAAACATGTTATAAGATAATGCATTTTGTCAAAGGTTGCAGTATCCAATAAAAACTTACATTCTTTTGTTTTAATATTATATTTTATTAAACTCTGGTCGTAACAATAAATATAATCATCTTTATATGGTACTATTTGCTCTGCAGCTCTAAACTTTGCAAACACTATGCTGTCTTCTAAAATAATTTTTTTCCAGCTGTTCCCATTATCACTTGAATAAAACTTATCACTGGTTGCCCCAATTAAAATCTTATCTTCTAAACTATTTAGTGAGAAAAATTTGTCCATCGCAGAGGTTAATTCTAAATTTAGATATTCAAAATGTTTGCCTGAGTCTTTTGATATAACCATTCCAGATCCTAGATAAGCTGTGACTAATATTAAACTATCCTTCACATAAGGAGAGAACTGAAAAGATGCTTGATTAAAATATAAACTATCATTTAGAATTTCAAACTTTTGAGTTCTTAAGTCATGCTTATATAGCCCGTTTTTATATGTTGCAAGATAAAGAGTAGAATCTGAATATTCCATTCCTGTAATTGAAATACTACTTTCAAATATAAATTCATCAAAACTAATTAAATCTAAAGTTTTTGCTATTTTACCATAGCTTGCGAATGTTATTTCATCGCCATTTACCGTTAAGTTTAAAGCCATATTGCTCTTATTAAAATATTCAATTTTCTGAATATCATTATTAAATAAACTATATACTCCATCTGAGGCAATAATTATGAGTTTATCTTTGTATGATGCAATTTTACTTATTTTTTTTCCTTGAAAACCATCAATTTCTTGCCATTCATCACCAAAATTATTTGATACAAACAGACCATTTTCAGTTCCACAATAAATTTGGTTATTTGTCTTAACCAAGCAATAAACTGATGTATTAGTTAACCCATTGTTTTTTATTTCCCAATTCTCTCCATTATCAGTACTTATTAAAATACCCTCATCTATAATATTTCCAAATTGATCTTTTTGTATTTTAGTTCCTAAGATTAAAGTGTCATTAAAAACTATCATCTCCGGGTAAGTTACTTGTCTGGACTTATGTTTACCAGTTTCTTGCCATTTGCCATCTAATTGAGTATTCTTGCGAACTCCATATTTGGTTGAAATAACATAATAAGTGTCATTATTTTTTACAAAATCAAAATATGAACCTTGACTTTCAAATTCAAATATACTTTTCCATTGCTTCTCACCTAATTTCATATAGAAAATATTACCCTGTGTCTTATCTAATGTATTAGATGCAGTACACATAAACAAGGTATCACTGATTACTCGCAACTTTAATGGCAATCCAAATTTTTTATCAATATTATAATTAATATTGACCCAACTATTGCCATTATTGTCAGTGAGCAATATTTCGCCATATCGCGAAATAAAGACTGAATCGCCTTGCACCACGATATTTTCAAACCCAGCTTTTCCGAATGGACCATTTAATCTGGTCCATTCCTGCGAAAAGAGTGTGTTGTAGCAAGTCAATATTACAAATAAAAGTATTGTGTTTTTCATTTTAAAATCTCCAAATTTTATTTATTAAAAATCACAAGGTGTATTTCTATAGATAAAACACTCCGACACTTGATTTAGCTGAGTTGGAAAAGTAATTTCCCAAACTTCTGTATCAATACAATCAGGATACCCTGAAATAGTTATGTCGCTAAAAGTCTTAATATAAGAATTTGTTGCAACATCATAACAAAATCTTGCATATTCATTACAAGTAGCAGAGTTTTCACAAGGAATATATTGATAAGTTGTAACTCCAAAATATTGAATAAACTTTACTTGCCAACAATAAGTCCAATGCAATTCAATTGATGGACCTCCATTTGGAATTTCATCACAAGGCACTACCTCTGAATTAGGGCAAAGAACATTGAAAAAATATTGTGGATTGTTAATGTGCGTATATATTTGATCTAAAACTTGTTCTAAGGGTAATGGAATGCAATTAGGGGTTAATAAAATTGCTTCGGTAATATAAATGTCACCGGGATATGAAAGCCCACATCTATAGCAATAATGAACTTCATAGTTACAGGATCCTATTGTCATTGTTACTGAGCCAGAATTGTATCCAGTTGGACACGATGAGTGCAAATTGTTGTTGCTACCGAAAATTATGAAGAAAATGATTGCTAAAAAATAAATTTTTTTCATTTGAAGACCTTTTGATTAATTAATAGTTTTAAAAAAGAGAAATAATTAGAATGAAACTGATAGCTTATTAGGTTATACTTATTCCTAAATTTTTGCTTTACTAAATTATATAGTTTATGTGATTTTTTAAAATGTATCTCTAAGTATATATATATATATATATATATATATATACTTAGAGTGTTTAGTTGATAAAATATTATTGAAATCTTTCATTAATATTATTGTAATTGACATTTAATTATTTGCAACTTAACAAAAATAGATTTATAAAGCAAGTTAAAAAAATAATTAACTACACATTAAACCAAATGAGAAATTTTTTGTCTAATTTTAGAATAACAAATTAAACAAAATGAAAATATTCAATTTGACATACTCCGACGAAATAGAAATGATTGATGAATATATTGCTAATAAAAGCAATGTTTCGGCTAATAAATTCGTTAGGACTTATCAAAGTTTGGTTTATAATGTTGCGTTTAGATACTTGCAAAATAAACAAGATGCAGAGGATATTTCACAAGAAGTGTTTATGAAAGCATTATCTAATTTGAATAAGTTTAATCGAAATTCAACGATTTCTACTTGGCTTTATAGAATTACTGTAAATCATTGTAAAAACTTTCTATTAAAGAAGAAGATTAAGAATATATTTACTTATTCTAATTCTTTAGAAGAGTTTTATGATGTGCCAAATTATGATTTGAATGCTCAAGATAAATTAGAAAATGATGAGTTTAAGCAGTTATTTCAGAATAAGTTAAATGATTTACCTGAGAAACAACGTGAAACATTTGCTTTAAGATATTTTGAGGAGTTACCTTATGAGGAAATTTCTAAAATATTAGGGACTTCAGTTGGTGGGCTTAAAGCTAACTATTTTCAAGCAGTTAAAAAATTAGGAGTGAGTTTAAGTGAAAAATAAATTATCGTTAGAAGAATTAGAAAAGCTATTGCCGGATTATCTCTTCGGTGAGTTAGATGAGTATACTAAGTTGCAATTTGAAGAATCGGCGAAGGATTATCCTGAAATATTAGCTGAAGTTGAAAGTGTTAGAAGTATTTTTTCTCAATTTGAAGAATATGACTTAAAAGCAAGTATTAAGCAAGAGTCGAGAAATTTAAGTGTTAAAGTTCAGGAAAAACTTGCTAAAAAGAAGAAAAGTAATCCACTTATAGGATATTTGCCAAAGTACGTTTATCCAAGTTTGGGACTCTTAGCGATTGTTTATTTCCTGTTTATTTCCGATAGATTTGAAAGCAATAAAATTGAATCACAAGAAAAATTTACAATTTTTTCTGAAGCGGACTCTACCCTATTGGATTTAGATGAGGAAGTTATTATTCCAGAGTTGATTAGCACTAATAATGTACCTAATGACCTAATTTTAACAAATAATGTTTTGAGTGATTTTGCTTTTGAAGGAGTTAATTTTGACAATTATTATCCTAAACAAGTGTTCTTTGTTGCAAATTATGACCACTTAATTAACGAATTAATTGAAGATGAATTTATTGAATTATTAAAGGATTTGAATGATGAAAATATTGATGTATAGTGCAATTATATTGTTTTTAAGCACTACCCTACTTGCACAACCGAAGCATGCTAAAGAAAGAATTTCTATGCTTAAAAAAGTTAAATTGCTTGAAGTTTTAAAACTTGACGAAAGTACTTCTGATAAGGTTTTGTCGAAATATAGTTCATGGGAAAATAAAATTGAAGAGCAAATGTCGGCATTTGATAAAGCAGAAGACCAACTAGCTAGTGCTGTTAAAAGTGGTAAAAAAGATGAGATTAAATCTTTAACTGCGAATTTTATAAAAGAAAGAGATAATATTTTGTCTATGGCAACTAATAGAGATAATGATATGAAAACTCTTTTAAATGATGAGCAATTTGCTAAATATTTGATATTTGAGAAAAGGTTCAGACAAGAACTTGGGAAGCAAATTATGAAACGTAGAGATAAGCGAGATTAAAATAAAAGCCCCATTTGGGGCTTTTTGTCTATTCGATAATTAATGATTCGTTTACATTTGTGCCGTTAATGTTTAAATTGATAATATAGCCGCCACTTTTGAACCTGTTGGTAATATCTATTTCTATTTCGCCGGAAAAATCAGATATATTTAATAACTTATAATCATTAATTTTATATCTCTTCCCTGTTCCAATTTCAATAATTTCAACTTTTAAATTTGCAATATGAGTCATATTGTTAGCAAAGAATTTCATTTTAAATTTATCTTTGACTGGGTTCGGATAAGGTGGATATGCCCATAATTGCGGTGACTCTTGCTTATTGGTAACAGATAGATAATATTCCTTTTTATCCTGTTCTATTGGTATATTTAAGGTAGTTAATGCTCCAAAGCTTTTCAAATAATAATAGTAAACATTATTAAACATACTATTTCTAAAATTTATTATGTTCTCTTTGTTTTCAACTTCGACAACTTCATAATTGTCATTAATGTAAAATCTATAATTTGTGCGTACACTAAAAGGATTACCATATTTATCATCTGAAAGTATTGTACCAATAAAATATGTGTTTTTAATCCCCTTAAATTTAAGTTCTGCATTTAAATAATGAAATCTTGTTTGAATTTTCCTAATAAACTTAAAATTTGAATCAAATATATAAATGTATTCATTTGTAAAAGCAGTTATATTACCATTATCCTCGAAAAATACTTGATCTGCAATAAAATCAAAAGTGCTTACTAAACTTAGATTTTTGAAATCTTCATCAATACTGTAAATTTGATATTTTATTTGTCCTGGTTCTGCAATACACATATTTCCACAAAAATAAATTTTATTATTCCATTCTACTATATTGGGAAATAACAACCCTTCCTTTAACTCCTCCAAAGTATCTATTTTATTATCACTATATGTAAAAAGATGATTAATATAAAGTGAGTCTTCAATTTTACCTTTTTCATTTTCAACTGTTTTTAATATTTTTTCATTTTCTATAATAATATACTTATTTTTTACATTTGCTAAAATGTCTGAATTTTCAATTGAACCAAGTTTTAATTGTAAATTTTGATATTGACCATTTTTAATTTCTATAAAACTTTTAGAAAAAGTGTTACTTGTTCCATCATGATAATTTCCAATTGTTTTTAACAATAATAAAGCATTATCTTTGTCAACAAAACACATACTTTTAAGTTCTGGAACTAATTCTCTATTATCTATAGTATCACTCTCAATATGCTTATCTATATTAAATGTCCTGCCTCCATTACTTGACCTAATAAATTCAGCGGTTCCCGGCTTATTTGCGACTATGAAATTTTCATCAAATATATTTCTAAAGTTACTTGGATAAACATGAGAATTTAAAATAATATCATAATCTTCTAAATTTTCAGTTTTTAATATTGTCTTATAATATGTACTTAATATATACTCATCATTTAACTTAACTATATCATTTGGCTCAAATTCAGTAGTATACATAGGATAATTTGTAATTAACAACTCATTTCTAAATTTACTAATAAAACTTAATTGTTTTGTATTTTTATCAAGCGTGTACGTTTCTAATCCGAGTAAACTTCTATTTGATTCATTTGCAGAGAAAATAACTATGCTATCCTCTTCTGGAATA
Source organism: uncultured Hyphomicrobiales bacterium (assembly GCA_964465945.1). Classification (GTDB taxonomy): domain Bacteria; phylum Bacteroidota; class Ignavibacteria; order Kapaibacteriales; family UBA2268; genus JAJRPT01. Next base: position 47,521 of record CAYXMM010000004.1, on the reverse strand, counting down.
AATTTAAAACTTCTACCAATACTTACATCAAATATATTCCATGTGAGTTCAGTGGTGAGCTCAGCAATTTGTGAATTTGAATAAACATAATATAAATTATTCTTAGTATTAATAGATGTGTAATTGAAAGGGTTAGAAATATCAGTTAATTTTTCATTTATATTATTTGTATAATATATTTTATTAGTTTTTGTATTTAAAATTATTTTATCATTAAAAACTGAGATATTTAATAATGAATCAATATTTAGTTTATGGTAGTTCCAGGTATTACCATCATCTGCCGAAATGATTACTGTATCTGATAAAGTAGATAAATAGATAACTCCTTTGTTAATTGCAATATCCGTGAACCCATCGGATAATTTTTGATATTGCCAAAATTCGCCTTTATCTTCTGAGGTCATAAATTTACCGCTGCTTGTAACTCCATAGACTTTTCCATTAAAGTATTTTAACTTAGGGATATAATCTTTGGTGCCAGAATAAGCTTGCTTCCAAGTTTCACCGTTATCGTAAGTTCTAAGAATGCCTCCATAATCCCCGTAAAAAATTAATTCACCTTCATCTAATTTTAAAATATTCAAGTACAGATTTGAAACAGAATAGAAATCTTCTGGATTATGTTCCTCTTCTTCAGGTTGCGATTGCAAACTAAAGTTAATAAGCAATAAAAGTAAGTATATTATTCTCATTTGGTTTTCCTATTTTGATTAAAATCAAAATAATATGAGTAAATTCAAAAGCAAATTATTAAATAAATTGATATAATGCAAGTAAAAAATTAAAATATAATCTAAACTCTTTATTATTAATTTCGTAAATTGATTAAAAAAAGGAAATAATAATGATTATGTTGATATTTCTGTTACAAATTCTAAATGCTGGACAGGTAAAAATTACTCCAGAATTAATTAATATCAATCAATTAGTAACGATTGAATATGTTCCTAATGTTGTGTTATCAAGTAATAACTCTAACCATATCCCCTATTTAACTTTATATTGTTTTGACAACAATCACAACTATCCGTTTGCGATAGATATTGAAGGAAAAAGTGAGAATGGAAAAATCTTTTTTACTTTCCGACCTGATTCGATATATACTTTCGCATTGTTTAAATTTACAGACGGAACTAATGACGATAATAATAAATTTCAATTTTGGGACTTTATAATTAATAAATATGATAAGCCACAATATGGCTCATTCCTTAAAAAAGCGACTTCCTATTTAGGTAATTTACCTCCAAACATTGATAGATTACCGGATTTGAAACTTGCCGAAAACTTTATAAAAAAAGAACTTGAACATTTTCCAGATAATTTTGTTGCAGAAATAGCCCTAACACAAGTAAAATTCGACCAAGGACTTTTAAAAGAAGATGCTTATAAAGAGGAATTGAAATTTATTATTAATAAAAAAATTAATTTAGAAAATGAGAATAATGTAAGAGCATTAGCAAGAGCTTTAAAGACTTTGGGTTCATCTGATAAGGCTAAAGATTTAGAAGTTAATTTTGCAAAAGATCACCCTAATTCTGAGTTATACGAAGAGTTGCTGATAAATAAATTATCGGAAGCAAAGGATTTACAGAGTTTCGTTGAGATATGTAATTTTTATATTGATAATTATGATGATTCTCCAAAAAAAGAACAAATTATGTTGGCTTTGGTTAATGCTTATCTTCAATCTGGAAATTATTCTAAGCTTCAATCTGAATTAAGCAAATCAAAGTTTATTTACCCAAGTGTTTATTCAAAAATTGGCTTAGAACTTTCGCAATTAAGTAATACAAAAGATGGATTATCTGGATATAAATTGAAAAGTGAAATTATTAATAATTATAATAAATCAATATACTTAATTGATTCTCTTATCAATATTAATTCAGCGGTTTCTAAGCCAAGATATTTTTCAGATTCAGAACAAAAGACCTTTAATCTTTTGTTGTCTGGTAGTTTTAGACAAAATTTAGGTGAGTTTTACCTTGAAAATATGGAATTAGATTCAGCTAAATTCTATCTCACTAAAGCAATGGACATTCTAAATGATAACGCTGAGAGCACGCTATACTCTTCTTTAATCCAACTTTATAAATTAAACGCAGATACAAAAAAAGTGATTGAAATATCAGAAAGTGCAATCCTAAATTCTAAATATAATGATACAATTATAAATATTTGTAAATCTGTTTTAGATTCCGCTAAAATAGATTCACTTTTCCAAATTGCGAAAACTAAAAGATTAAAATACTTAGTTAATGAAGAAATAGATTATAAGACTTTATCAGGGCTTTTCAAAACTACTAAAGAATTATATAAAGATATTGAAAGTGATACTAATCAATATAAGATAGTTACGTTCTTTGCTACTTGGTGCGTCCCTTGTCAAGAGATGATTCCAGCACTTGAAGAAATTGAAGCAAGTATTTCTGATGATGTTGCCTTGTATTCAATAAATGCTTGGGAAAATCCTAAGGATAGAGACCAACTTATAGCGGGTTTTCTTGATGAATATAAGCCGAAATATACTATACTTATTGATGAAACTTCAATAATTCCACAAAAGTATGGGGTTACTGGGTTACCAATTACTTATATTCTTGATAAGCAGAGTAAGATTAGATTTAGGATTGAGGGATATTCTAACAAGCCAGATTTTGTGAGGAATTGTTTGGATAGGATAGAATTTTTAAAAATAAATAAATAAGATATTCGTTTATTATCCTACGTTCTTTGGAAATATGGGGATGATATGGATTCGACTGAAATAGGATATTTGACAGTTGCATGCAGTGCTACGAACCGTTTCGGCACTAAAATACACACGGTCTCGATAATAATCGCAAACGATAATTACGCTTTAGCTGCTTAATTTAATTTAACGGCTCGTTAGTATAAAGGAAGCCGTCTCTCATTTCTTATATTAGCGACGCAAAAGGGAGACTAGGGGTTAAGAAGCGATGGTCTTAATCTCGAAAATTACATCGATAATTTTGGATCGCCTGTTAATTGGCTAAATTTAAAATAAAAATTAAAAAATTAACTAAGCATGTAGTAATTGCATCTTGAGAATTTTAGGACGCGGGTTCGACCCCCGCCATCTCCACGAATATAAAACGTAAACCCGCATTGAATCTATCTTTTCAGTGCGGGTTTGTTTTTAGTGTCCTAAATATGTCCTAAATTCGTAAATTTGGGCATTCAAATTTCATCACTCGAATTTTATTTCAAAATTATAATTCTACTAAATACAACATCAAAAATTGTATTTTTGTAGTGGTTTTTTTTAACATTAAACGATATTATTTTGAATGAAGATTTACTTAAACAAATAAAACAGATTTTAAATCCGATTTTGTATGAATCTGGTTCTGTTTTTTATAGTTCTGAAGAAACATTGATAAAAGGAGATGTTTATACATTAGGTCTCAATCCGGGTGGAATTCAAGGAAAAACCATTTTTGAAACATTGCAAAAATTTAGAAATTCAAGAAATAATTCCTACTTAGATGAAGATTGGAGTTCTGAAAAAAGAACATACGGAATCGGTCAACACCCTTTACAAAAAAATCTCGTAGGTTTGTTGAATTCGCTTGGTTATAATCCTCGTAAAGTATTTAGTTCGAATTTAATATTTAAAAGAAGTCATGGACAAGAAACATCAAATTTTCAAGAGCTTGCCCCTATGTGTTGGAAAGTCCATGAAATATTATTAAACATAATTGACCCAAAATTCCTGATTATATTTGGCAATTCATCATTCTCTCCATATTACTTTATCAAAAGGAAATATCTCATGTTTGAAGAATTGGAATTTCCTGCTGGACATAATAATTGGCAAATAAGAATAAGTTCAGGGGTAATTGAAAATTCGAGAAGAATACTAATTGGATTACCTCACTTATCAAGATATTGTATTATTAATCATAACGATATTATTATTAGGATAATGGATTTAATCAAAAAATGCGAGTTCTAAAATGAATTTATCGAAAATACAAAAGGAAGTTGACCCAACATTGTTAAGTTTAGTAAAAAAGCATTTTACTCTTAAATTTGAAAAAAGTGACAAAAATAAGTGGGGTTGTGATATTGCAGGAAAAGAAGCTATTGTTTTTTATTGTCAGACAAAATATCCAGAAGCAAGTCTAACTCATGAATTGTTACATTTCAAGCTACAAATCAATGGATATAAAAGAATTTATTCTGGTCTGGCTATAGAAAAAGAAACCCAAACTCATTTATTTAGAATTATACCAGTTTTGGATAATGAACTTCAACACATTAAATTCTTCTCTGATTTCATAGGTTTAAAATATAAATCTGAACACTTTTATTCTGATTCTGATTCAAGTTCAATACAATATTTCAAGCAGAGATTACAGGAAAGTAACCTTTCTATTATACAACTTGTTGTTGATTTTCTGTCACTTCAAGCTCCTGGCGGATATTTGTCATACGAACAAAAGGAAGAACTTGAAAATCAGTTCCTTAGCTATAATAACGAAATATATAAAGTTCAGTTTGAGAATGTAAAATCAATTTTATATACATGGAATGAATCATCAACATTAAATCTCGAAGAATTTGTAATAGAATTTTTTAAAATTCTTAATTGTGGTCCAGTTTGGATTGGTTATAGTAGAAATTCAAAAGACTTTCCTGATAAAGGTTTTTTTGTTGGCAATAAATTTGATGAACAAGACTTATATTGGCTAAATAAATAAACTTTCTACTTTTGCCTTGAAAGATTATGTACAACAGTTCTTCTCAAAGCTATATCAATATCGCTTCCTCTTAGAGTTGTTTTCAATTCCTGTGAAGCTAATAGCTTTTCTACTCTGTCGAGTTTGGCGATAAGCATAGCATTTGAGCCGACACTTGCCATTTGGACTGTGGCTTGGAGTTGTGAATCATTGAAAATCCATTCCCGATTTCTTCCACCTAACCGTGAAGCATCGCCAATAAGAGCCATAGTCGGTTGGTCAACTCTACCACCTGTAGAAAAACTTAAAATAGCTGAAATGATAGGATCAGTTATAGCTTTTACACCGGAATAGACAACTGCGCTGATTACCGGAACTGCAATTATATTGGCAGGAAATGGTAATGCTGAAAGATATTCCATTGTTCCAGGAGAAAGGATCAAATCCAGAATAAATGCTGAAGCCTTTGCTTGGAGCATACCAGCAAGTTTACCAAAGAATTTACGCCACGAATCCGCGGCGGCATCCGGATCTCCTGCAAAAAGATTATTCAGACTTTCCGTAACTGTTGCCTGTAAATCCTTTGTGGTTGTTCCAAGAATGTCTCCCTTTTCTTTTATCATTTTATCAGTATCATCAAGTTGCTTACTAAGGTTCTTATAGGCTTCCTGGTCTTCCTTTGAATCAAAGATAGGTTTACCCTGAGCATCAAATTTCTTTGCCTTTTCTTCAAGTAATCGAAGTTGCTTTTCAATTCCTTGCTTTTGAATTTTAAGAATATCAGAATCCTTTTTCCTTTGCTGTTCGGCTTCCACTCCTTGTTTCTGGGCATCAATCCTTAATTGCTTCTTTCTAAATTCATCTTCCTTTTTCTCTCGTTCCTTCCGGGCATCGTCTTCTATTTTTGTTTTCTTGTTCTCATATTCTTCCTTACTTATTGTTCCCATTTCCTGCCATTTTTCCAACTCTGCCAATTTCTTTTTTTCATCATCAGAAATCTTTTGGATAGCATCGTTCTTATCAGAATCATTTCGCTTCTGCATACCGGAAAACCAAACCTCATTGAATTTCTTGAGCTGTTCTTCTTCTTTTGAATATTTTTCTTCAATCTCCTTTAGTTTTTCCTCTTCATATTTCTTTATTGAATCCACCCTTGACTTATAGATTTTATCCTCAATATCCTTGATTTTTTGAAGTGTCTCAAACTCTGTCTGCTGAAGTTCAAAATTCTTTTCTTTTGTTTCCTTGATTCTTAAATCATAACGAATTCTGATTCTCTCCTTTTCCTGTTCTGCATTCTCACTACTAACCCCGGCAAGCTCGTCCACCATTTGCTTGGATAAACTTACAATCTTGGCATTACTGCTTTCGATTTCAGTTCTTGTTGATGAAAGCTTGTTTTTGTATTCGTTGACAAAGGTTTCAAGAGTTGTTTCCTTTTTAATTCCGATAGAAATTTCCCATTCAATTTTTCTTTGTTCGAGTTCTTTTAACTTATCTTTCAAAGCAACATCATCGGCTTTTAGCTTCACTTTCAGCTCAAGTGTTTTGGATTGTTCTTCCTGTATTTTGAAGTTAAAGTCTTGAATTATTGACTTGATTTCGGTTTTATCCGCTTCTTTTACCTTTGGTTGAAAAATAATTTCACCTTCTGGTGTGATTTCCTTTATTAGTTTCTTTGCTTTCAAAGCTTCAATCCAAGCAATTCTCTGGCTCCTAACTGTCTCGAGTTGTTTCTGATTAATCAGAAGCTCATCGTAATCATCTTTTTTTCTTTCTTCATTCAGGATTCCTCCCTTGAGAACATACTCATAATTTTTTTGTTCTATTTCAAGGCTTTTATTTTTTAATTCTGCTTCCTGCCTTGCAAGCTCAAAGGCTGATTTACCCTCTTTAGTCTTCAGTCCAGCCCTGATTTGATTGAGTTCGTCAATCTTATCCAAATTCTTCTTTTCTTTTGCCTGTTGTCTGAGATTAACGATTGCCTCGCTATACTGTTCCTGAAGTTCAGTTCTTTGTTCCTTTGTGATGCTTTTATCCTGAAGTTTTTTAAAGATTTCATTAGCGGCACCAAGCTGACTTTTTATATTCTTTTCCACTTCGGCAGTTGCCGTACTCCAAGCTTCTGCAAGCTTATCAACCGCACTGACTTGCTTTTCAGTTTCTTTCTTGCTCTCTTCTTGCTTTTTAATTATTGCTGAGATTTCGTCTTTCGATTTTCCATATTTCTTGGACAACAAATCAACAATTTCGTTTTCTTTGAATCCAGCGGTTTTGAAATCTGCAAGGTCTTTCTCGAGGCTTCTGTTCTGTTCCTCAATTGCTTTCTTCTTGGCAGAAGTCATTTGCTGAATTGTTTTAATTATTTGCTGTTTTTGCTTATTGTCAAGATTCTCGAAATTCTTATCATTGAAAACAGCCATTTGAAAATCAAGGTTTGCTTTCTGAAGCGAGGCATCATCTTTTGCACCATAAATGCCTTTAGTATATTTTTGGATTATTGATTCGGCAAACTGTCTTGGTGCGGATGTTCCCAACACCCATTCATCAACACTTGTTGCCCAATTTCCAAAAGCATCTGTAAGCTGATTTTCAATTTCTTCCTTTGCTGTATCTACCTCAAGATTAGCCAGTTTTATATCAAGTTTGATAGATTGATTTGCTAAATCCAGCATTTCATTATTTAGCTTACTCAAGGAATCAACATTTTTCTTTGAGGCTTGTTCCAATGCTGATAAATTCTGTGCATAGCTTTTACTTAAATCAATTACTCCGGGATATGCACTTGCAAGTTTCAGCAAGAGGGCTTCGTTCTGCATTGCAGATTCTCCCTGTTTTCGGAAAGATCCTAAAAGGTCAATATTTGATTGAGTAAGTTCTCTTTGTTGTCTGTTTACTTCTATTTTTGACTTTAAAAGTTCGTTATCCGCTATTGCATCATCAAGTTTTTCGATGGCTGTTTCATGCAATGCATCGCTTAGGAAATGCAAGCCGGTTACAAGTGCGGCTATACCTGCTATTGCAAGAACATACGGATTAACCATCATAACTGCATTTAATACACCCTGACCAGCAGTAGCTCCTGCCAAACCTGGAACTAATTTGGTTAATAAGCTTTTTCCAAGCTCGCCAACTTTACCAATTGCACCTTCAGGGATGAGATTGGATAAACCTGCAAATGAAGTTATTAGCGGGGCAACTTGTGTGGCAGTAGATAATGCAGTTTGACCAACTGTTCCCAATGAACCCATTACATTATTGAATCCTGCCTGAATTGAGTTCATCATCATTTTGGATTTATTTCCAATACCTTCAGAAGCAACTGCAAATGCTGAATCTGTTGAACCAATTGAATTAGCTACTGCATTATAATCATCAGAAGCCATTTGAGCATTCTTTCCAGATAAGAGCATTACTGCTCCAGCAGCTTCAACTGATGAAAAAATTTGTGTTGCAGATTTGCCAGCACCATCAATAGCAGTTCCGATTTTCTTTAAGGACTCCTGCAAACCATCCTTGCGTAATGATTCAAGAGAAACACCTGCTTTCTGCATTATTGGAGCTAATGTAGAACCCGGCTTTGCAAGTTCTGTCAATGCCGCTCTTATTTGAGTTGTCGCTTGTGCAGTTGGTGTACCTTGCTTTGTCATTGTTGCAATTGCTGCAGCCACTTGATTGAATTCAACTCCAAAAGCTGAAGCAGTTGGAATAACATTAGACAAAGAAGCATTTAGCTCAGGAATCGTAGTCTTTCCTACATTCACGGCACCAAAGAAAATATCTGCTACCTGCCCGGCTTTACCAGCCTCTATACCATAAGCATTCATAACCGAAGTCAAGCCGTTAATAGAATCCTGTGTTGAGGTCAGACCTGCAGTAGCCAACTTGGATGATGTTTCCACAAATATCATTCCTTCGGAAACATCAGCAACACCATCTTTAACTTTTATAGTACCTGCGGAGATTGCGTCATAAACACCTTGGGCTATAGCACCAGCCGAATCCGGTACTTTTTTAGACAATTCTGTAGCGGCATTAGCAAATTCCTGAAAATTCTTGACTCCAAGCGTGCCTATGTTTCTTACTTGCTTATCCAACTCGATAAATGGTTCTTGAAACTGATTGAGTGTAGATGTAACCTGTTCAATACCCATTGTTATCATACCGAACTTAGCAAATTTATCACCAAGGGATGCAGTCTTTTCAGTCGTAACACCCATTTTTTTCAATTGCAATTCCGCTTCTGCAATCTCCTTTTCAATTTTCTTATAGGCTTCAGAACCTTCCTTGCCGGCTAATTTCAATGCCTGCTGTGCTACCTTTTGCGTTGCTATGAGTTCTTCTGTTTCCTGCTTGGCTTTTATAAAGGATAATGCTATTTTTTCTACTTCCTTGTCGAATTTAGTTCCATCCATGTCCTTCAGTGCTTTGTCAAGATTCAAAATGTTTTCGTCGAGTTTTCCATTCTCCAATTCATTGAAAGTCCTTTCAAGTTCGGATAAATCGGTTTTATTAATTTCTTTCAAAGCGAATTCAATTTCATTTAGGGCTTTCTTGGATTCTTCGGTATCCAAATCAATATCCAAGGCAGAAAGAACTTTCTCAAGCTCTTTTGCCCCTTCTTTGGCATCCATCAGGAATTCGACTAATTGCTTAATTCCATTCTTGACTTCATTGCTATTGAAATCAATGCTTGGACTGACTTTACCAAGAATATTTTCTACTTCCTTTGCAAGTTTCTCAACTTGTGATTTATCTGATTTCAGATTAACCAGAAAATCTAAAACTACTTGAAAGTTCTTTGCCATGATCACCTCAAAAAAATAGCCGCTTTCTTAACGGCTGGGTATAGAATTAATCAATATCTCCAATGCTTTCAAAGCATCTGCAAACAGAGACATCCTCACTTTCTGATACTTCGTAATATCATTAGTAGCCAAGGCAGGTAAATACCAAATATCTATTTGGGCTTTGGATATTCTTAGCCGAAGTTCTCCATCACGATAACAGTTTTCTATTTTCTCCTGTTCTTCTATGAACCGCTTTGATCTAAGCTCCCTTGCATACTCTTCTGTAAAATCGGCAATAACATTTCTATTCCGCTCTTCTTCTTTTCTCCTTGCAATATCACCAATGCGAGCGGTTTCTTGCCGATACCTGTAAAAAAATCGGTTACGCACTCCCTTAAATCATTCCAATTAGATACCGGAAGTGTTTTTACAAAATTCTCAACTTCAGATTCAGCCTTGTCTTTGTTGAATGGCTGTTGGATGTCATTTTTCACTTCCCTCAGAAGATAGCTTAAAACAATTGACAGCCATTCTGCTCCTCGTGACTTTACAACTTGCCTGAAATTTTCCGGTTCGTTCTGTAGCTGGTTGTATTTGAATTCTCCTGCCTCCCGTGCAAGTTCAGCTTGTTCAACTGTAAGAATATTAAAGTCATATTTGTATGTTTTGTCTCCAAAGAAAAATGCCTTAGGCTCAATCGGCTCAAAGTTTGTTTCTTCATTCATAGTATTACCCTTGATAAAATGGATTATTTAGATTTTTCATAAAACCGCTTGTTTTTACTATACATCTGGGTCTGTATTCAACTGATTCGATTTCAATTTGAACTTTAACACCCAAAAAAAATATTTCCTGCTTTGAGTTAAAATTTATAGATGGCATTGGCAATGGTGGTACGTAACTTCCACCGGCACCGATTACCAAGTATAAATTTACAAGTTCTTTTGAATTAAGAGTTTCGAGTTCATCCAAAAGATTGTTCGATCCATATAAATTATGTGGCACATATAGATTAACATCGTAATTGTAACCAAGAGTCTTTTGCTTTCCAAAATGATTTTTTCGCAATATGGGACTGATATGGTATGAGGATTCTGCTTCAATCTGGTCAATGATAATATACTTCTGCTCATTATAAATATAAAACAATGCCCTTGTAATTGGCATTAGCTTTACGCTATCTTTAAAACCATTAAAAACTAAATCGCTCATATCGGATTCGCATAGCTTAGGTTAAATGAAACTTCCGGTAAATCTCGAATATCATCAATGTAAGACAAAGGAAACTTGCCTGATTCAGTCATAATTTGCACATAGCTGCCCCATGTTGAACTTTTCTTCAATGAAATGTATTTGAACCTTGCCGACCAAAAGGCTTGCAGGAATGCCAATGTATCGCTGTCAATTTCATCGGAACTGATAACAACTTCAATGTCCTTATGCTTGTAAAGAATGTTATTGAACTTCCTTCCGTTAAGAAGAACACCTGATTCTTCTGTGGTATTTAGAACAGGATCAGTACATTTAACCGTTTCAAAAGTCATTTGGTCAGAAGCATTCTCTTCAAAAGTCCAGTTAGATAATTTTGAAACACTATGTCTTAATGCTATTTCTTTCATGCTTGCTCCAGAACACCTGATTCAAAAGGAAATTCAACAATGTCAAGAATAAAACTCTTATCAGAATCAATTTTACCGAGACAGATAATCATGTCTTCTGTATAGTTTGGAGAATCGAGAATTGTTTCGGTAATATTCAATCCTTCATTATTTGTTCTTGCGAATACTTGACCGATGAAATTTGTAAAACTATAATCATCACTCGAAACCCTACCTGAAATCTGCACTAAAATAGTTTCACCGCCATTTCCGCTTTCTTTAGCAATTCCAATTGTTTTGTTTTGATAATTGCTTAAACTTTTTGATTTGGCAATTTTACCTGAGTTCAATAACATTACTGCATCTCCGGATAAAATTGTTTCATTGTCTTCAATATCATAGCTCTGGACTATCGTTGAATCATCGGCAACAAAGCTTTCCCTTTCGGAAGATAACATGAATAAAGGTAAAAGCCCTTCATCGCCTTCCCACCAACCGAAAGCAAAGCGTTCAAGACTATGTAATTTTAGTTTAGTATCGGGTTTTTGTAGATTAATTTCGATACCAACAACCACATAATCCCTTTGAACTTCTTCTTCAATCCAAGTTCCGTTATCATATCTTTTAACTGTTTCGGCAAGCTTAATCTTAGAACCAAGTTTAATATTCTTCCATGAAGGATTTGACCCGTCTTGGTTTTTAGAAAAACCATTCCAGAAAGGAACTGTCAGGTTATATTCGGTTTCGTAATAATGCTTGTCTCGAGAGAGAATATAATTCACGTATTTTGCAAGCGAATCAAAATCAATATCTGTTCCATTTACCTTTGTATAAATCCTTGCGGCAGGTCTCCAAATATCAACTAAACCCATTCTCTGAATTTGAGTGGTTTCCATAGGTTTGGTTATTACATATAAGCCGGTATTGAGATGTTCCAAGGAACTACTGCTTCCATTACCGGGTGCATTCGCAATAGTTTGTAAAGCAAGTGTATTCCAATTACTAATGTTTCTCGATACATTCAAAGGAATGATATAATAGGCGTGACCACCATAATCATTGACAGCACAAATGACAGCTCTTGAAACTGAGGTAGTTAGTAAAAGTCTTTCAGATTCTATACCTTTCTTTTCCTTGTCGTATTTCCTTTGTTTGTCTGCATCCTGAAATTTCTGAGATGGTTCAGCTTCATTTGTATTCGGTTTATTTGAAACATCATCAAATTCATCAACTGCAAAATTATTTGCAAGACCATAAAACTCATTTGAATCTTTCGTTATTATCGAACTTGTGTCAAAACTTGCATCCTGAGCTCCGATGATATAAGTATATTCATCTTCAACAAGTCCTTTTCTTGATTTGAATTCAAGATTTATAGTATTTCCAGAGGTATAATTGATAAACAGAAAACAAGCAAAACTTCTTGCAACTTCAAATAAAAGGTCTGAAATTGTTTCGAGATTCTTGAATGAATAGGTAGTTTCACTTGAAACTTGATTCTTTTGCCAATCAAATTGTTGCGAACTTCCAAGTGCAGGATCAATCATTTTTCTGTGAATGAATGGAGCACTCCAATTTGTGCCACTATCTGAATAGGAAAGTTTTAATTCAATTCTTATGTTTTGTTCTGCCTTGATTTCCTTGACTTCTTCATTGAATTCTTTTTTCAAAGTATAAGAAACCGGGCAAGTTTGCAGTCCCAAAGTTCCTTCGACAAGATTAAAAGAAATTGAAGTATTGGAAAGTTCGGAAATAATATCCTTGGCTTTTTTCAGATACTCGTCAAGAACTCTGTAAAGGTTTCCCAAAGGACAATTGTAAACTCGATTATTAGAAATGAAATCTATGGAATAAGAAAGCCTATATTGAAAGATGTTCTTAATCGAAGTCCAATTCTCATTTTCAAATCTCGTATAGACATTATTTATTGGCGTTCCTTCAAGGTTTTCAATCTTACCTGTCAACTTTACTTGGTCAAGAATTGAGACATCAAAGCTATATGCAGAAAACTTATATTCTCTTTTCGGATTTACGTTAAATTCAAAATCATCACCTTGCCAAAGCTTATCTGTTCCTGAAACTTTGCTCCCAATTTTACCAATGAATAACATATCAGACAAGTTAGATTCTTCACCGAAGAATAAGGCACAGTAACGGTTTACTTTGATATTGGTTGAATCAAGAACAAAGAACATGGCTTTTTCATCGTCCTCACTTTGACAAGCAAGTTGATTAATTGAAAAAGGCAGTTCGTCAATTGCATAACTGCCTTCTTCGGTATTAAGGTCTTTCTTAACAGATTCGAGCAGGAAAATATCAGTCTGAATACCGACATTTTGAAACAATTCAGAATAGCTGTCCGATACTGCAAAGATAACGGACTGTTCTCCGAATAAATATTCGGTATAAGAATATTTCTGCCAAAATCTCATACTTCATTCTTAACTATAAGTTATGTTTGTTACAACAACTACCTCGCCCAAGAGTAGATTTTGAGCGTCTCCGGAAATAATATCCGGTGGTTTGATACCATCAACATCTTTACCCGTTCCACCGAGTTTCCAAGTGATAGCTGTAAACAAGCTTGTTGCAGTCAAATCAGTTTCTTCAATTGTAGAATTTTTGTAAGAAACAAAAGTCATTGTTAAACTTGTCGGGTTATTGTTTAACTGTTGTTCCAAATCATTATTGATTTTTCCGATCATGTGAATGAATCCGTCAGGCTTTCGCAGAGTTAAATCAGTTCTTGCCTTGTGAGAATAACCTGTTCCAATGGTTATTAGGAAAATAGAATCCAAATTATCCTTTACAGATTTGATGAAAGCAGTCGGAGAATTTGATTCAATTGCGGCTTCATTGGTTACGAGTGTTATATCTCCCTTGTTGGTTGCATCACTTGAAGAACCAGCAGGAGTTATATCAGTTTCATCAACTCCGGAAAGAATAAGATTCGTTTTTGGGAATCTCCATATAGCTCCATCGGCTCTATTAATATCAATATTATCAGAACTCTGAGCACTTGAACCCGGTTTAAGAATCTTATAGGTTGAAGATTGCAGGTTGTTAAATTTCCATAACTCTGTTATAGCTCCGGCATCAATCTTATGCACCCATGCAAAAGGTGAACCGGTAAGAATTATCTTTTTATCTGTTGAAGTTGGCATTTTTAGCTCTCCTTATTATTTGTATTAATTATCTCTGTTTCAGGTTGTGCTTCGATTTTGTCAATCCCATCCTCTTGACAATAAGGAACAACCTTAATCTCATTTAGAAGATTAATTACTGTTTTAAAGGGTTTCTCTTCCATTAAACTGACAATTTTATTCAAAGTTTTATCTGATATTAAATATTCCATTTCTTTAATCCTTTCTATGATATACAATTATTACCTTCTGTTGTACCAAGGTATTTGACATGAATATAGCCACCTAATACTTGCCTGAAAACTCCATTAGGCAAAGTAACCCTGTAATTAACATCTCTTGAACCGCATTGAGCAGACTGGGCATACAGAATTACAGAACCTTGCAATGAAAAGTTAAACCACTTTACATCTGGATGTGTTGCTGTTTGAGTAATGACGCCACTTTTATCAACTACAGTCCACATATCTCCGGGAGTCATTAGCTCTAACATCTGAGATGCTCCACAAGTAGCTAAAGTAACTCTATCAATTTCATATTCTTTTACTTCCATAAATGCATGAACTTCATAGAAACCGTCATAAGGCATTCCTTCGTTGGGAAGGAATGGTACATTTCCTGTAAATTGAGTTTGAGCAAGTATTGGAGTTGCAGGAATCGAATATCTTTTGAACCAATTATTTTGTCTTTTCTCATAACTTACTAATAACCATACATCACTTGTATTGCTATAAGAGAATTCTGCTTTCACTATTTCAGTTAAATCCGTATCGGTTCTTGTGTCAATTTTCTTGTGATTCGCCGGAATAATGTTCTGAGAATTATTCTTGATATTAAACCAAGAACCGTCCTTTGCAGTATAAACAAACTTTCTTCCTCTTATTTGAAGCCAATCAGAGATAGTACTATCCGAACCAATAAAATGCATAGTTCCAATAGTTCTCGGTATATTATCATCATAACCTTCTGCCAAATTTATATTCCATGCCGTTGAATTAAGAAAATGGCTGGTAGCATTAAAAGCAGTTGTTTCATTGCTTGGATTCAAATGGTCAAGAGCATCGTTATCTTCAAAAGTCCAGGGAAGACTGTCCCATGTATTCCAGATGAATCCATCCCATATCCAAACTTTACTTTTAAAATAAACGGTATAACCTTTATTTGTTATATCGAGTCCGGTTGGCAATGAAGAAACATTCTCCAATCTGCCCTTAATAATTTCTGAAAAATTCATATCCAAATCATCGAGTACAGGCGTTGCAGACATTTTATTTCTCCTAACCGATGATAACCACGTTATAAACTTTTCCGGTAGCCGGAGCAACCTTGAAACTAAATTTCGCAGTGTTTGTATCGAATCTTTCAATAAGGGGATAAGCCGTATATCCTGTAGTGTTTTCATATACATCAATAAAAATATCCTTGTTTGCAAGATTATGAGTTATGGTAAAAGTAGTTGTAGTACTGTCTCCGGTAATTGTTCCAAGAACTTTTTTATTCTTGAAAGCTCCCTTTAATTCAATTTGATTACTACCATTAATCTGTAATGTCGTGTTATCAACATTGATTTTAAGACCGCTTGCAGATTTTGTAATTCCACCAGTCGAATCAAGTTTTGCCTGTAAAGTATCGGCGGATATTTCAATTGATTGGTTGTCAACATTGACATCAATTTGATTTCCTGTTTTGGATAAACCGTTACCGGCAATGATTAAAGCGGCTCCAGTGAATTGAGAAAAAACGACTGAAGTAGTTCCTAGAGTTCCTCCTTGGTCTGATGTACATACCCAAGCAGTATCACCATTAACAGATCCTTGCTCGATGAAAACTGCCGCAGAAACAATTTCATTCCACGCATCAGTATCTGTAGACCTTGACCATGCTGAAGCAGATACAATATAAATACCGTTTTGGCTTTGAGTTGTCTGGTCTTTGACGAGAACTCTATCCCCGGCAATAACAGCTATACCATCTATAGTTTGTGTTCCTGATAAAGTTATATTAGCAGTAGTACATGCTTTCACACTATTTTTCCAGTCAAATCCAGCAACCGCACTGTCAACATAGTTCTTAGTTGCCGCATCTTGCGGGTTTGTCGGGTCTGCAAGATTAGTAATCTTCTGAGAATTAAGATTCAATGAAGCTGTAGGAACAGCCATTTGGTCAAGTCTGTTTGTCCTGACAGCAGTATGGAAATCAGTAATATCAGTTGAAGTGTGATTATGTGAAGGCAAATCACTTGAAAGAAGAACTGTAGCGGCAGTTACTCTTCCTTTGGTATCAATTGTCAATTTGGTATAAGTACCTGCCGAAACACCGGTTGGATTAAGGTCAACTCCCGTTGCCTGAATTCTTAAATCAGTACCGTTAAGCTTTAAATCAGCCTTAATTTGATTATTAGTATCATCATAAGTAAAATCAATTGAATTCGTGTCAATCAAAGCATTACCGACAGCGTCTTGTGAAGCTTCGGTAAAATCGGAGATAGAAGCTGATGTACTTGTTCCGGTATGGTTTGCTCTGTTAAGGTAGTAAGAACCATGCTGTCCATCAAGAGTATCCGAATCATCGGCAAGATTGACACGTCCATCATTGTTAGTATCATAAACAGACTTTTCCATATCAGGATAAACCCAAGAGGAAGCAGTCCTATAACCAAGTTTACCGTTTCCTTTAGCCGAATCTGTTTTAGCTGTGTTATGAATTATCTGACCAGCTAAAGGGGAAGCAGGTTCAGAAGCAAGATTCTGAACTACTGCATTTCTTATCTCGTTTTTATCAAGGTCTAAATATCCTGTACTGTTCAGTATTTTCAGAACACCTGATAAGTCTATGTCATTTAAAAAGGGTATTGGCATAATTTATTTCCTTTAGTTACAATATGCTATTCCAGCAAAGGGATATTTAAAAGTTATTCTCAATTCGTTATCCGATAAATGTTCGATATATCCGTAAACAACCGCTCCTGAACTATCAACAGTCGAAACAGAAGGCTTTTTTTGTAAGCTATGTATAACTGTCCATACATCACTTGCAGATGTTTGTTCATGAGTATAATATTTGTCTGCAATGCCCGGTTCAATCTCATTAGCTTTGATTTTACCAAGCTTGTTATACTTGATTTCATCCTCAACAATTTCTGCTTTTTGTATCCACATCGCATTACTCAATCCTCATTTAATGGTTTTGCCTAAAACAAATCCTATAACTGCTCCACCAAGAGTATAGGCAGAAGCTTCCCACCAAGGTCTGTCTTTAGTGATTTCCTTTGTTATTGTAATTGTCTGAATCAATGTGCTGTCGGGTTTCTTCTTAATCCATAAATCAAAGTTATTAGCAGGAAATTCAAACTTTGCGTAAACAGTATCCTTTTTGATAATCGTATCAACCACTGCAATGAAAGGTTGAGTTTGGATAATGGTATCCCTTGTATAGACTATCTTTGTTTTAGCCTTTTCAATGACAATCGGTTCTGCTTGTTTGACTATTAAAACTGTATCTCTTTTGATAATAGTTTGAACAGTATCATTGCAGTTTTTCGAGCTTCTACCTAAAAGAAAGCTCAATAACAATACAATGATTAGCAAGACCAAAGCAAAGATATATTTATAGTTTTCCATCATATCGGCTTAAATCCTATGAATCCTCTTAATACCATTCTACCTAAAAAGTGATTAACATTTCTTTTTCTGAAATAAACGCCTCCGCCATCATCCTGAGAACCTTCAGTTCCAGAGCTTGTATTGAATCCCACTGTCTTCACCCAACCTGCTTTCATGACTTCGATTATTCTTTCAACATGACCTTTCCATTCATTTGGCTTTCTCCAAAATATCAGATCATTATCAAATGGAGTAGGTGTCATTTTGTAACCAACTCGAATAGCTATATTGAACATAGTAACAGTTGAACCGCTTCTGAAAATCGGAATATCAGTCAAAGGATAATTCAAAGCCAAACAAGAAGAGTAAAAGCACCAATATTGACCTGCCGCACAATAAGCTTCGCCTTTGAACCTACCAACTGATTTCAAATATTGTTCCACTTTATAACCGTCATTTCTTCCGGTCTTTTCTCTTACTCCAACTTGAGCTACTGCCGAATCTCTTGAAGCATGTATAAGTTTTGCCTTACAAGGTATTAAATACTTTGTCTTTGGTAAACTCTCAATAGTGGCAACCCAAAGAAGAAATAGCACTAATATTATAAGCCTTCTCATAGTTTTTTCCTCGAGTACTTTAAAAGATTGAAAAATTTCAAGATACGCTTTGCATAATTTGAAGCATGACCATGTTTCTTATAGTACCTTAACATGCCTGTATATCCCATGTTATAGGCTGTTAGTGCTTTTGCTGTATCATTTTTACATTTGTTCAAGTAATGCTTTAAGATACCTGTTCCATTCATAATATTTCTATGGTAGTCTTTTGAGCCGTTCCTTATCTGCATCAATCCAATGCAATTAGCTTTTCCTTTTGCTTTAGAATACCAGTTGGATTCAGTTGTGATTACTGCTTTAATAAGTTCAATCGGCAATGTATATCTTTTTGATGCAGTAATAATTGAGCTTGAATAAAGGTCGATGTTATTTTTCCTTTCGAGACTCTTTTGAAAAGCCAGGCTGTTTATCAATGGATAAAAGCAAAGAAATACTATTGTCAATAACATCTTCATTCTTTTAATCCTTAATTTGAAAATTGAGCTATGTAAACACCCAAAACAATCAGACCTACTAAAACATGTACGCTTAGAAAAACCTTTCCGATAACATCATACATTCCTTGTCTTTCAAAGTCTGAAAATTTGTCATCATCTCCTTTAAGCAAAGCTTTGGTGAAATTAATCCGAGTATAAGCATACAAGGCAAGACTACTTAAACCAATAGCCACAGCTTCAAAGAAAGCTATAAACAGGAATGTTTGAATTTCTGCTATTCCCGGTTTCATAAAAAAGAAAGCAAGAAATCCTATAATAAACCATACTGCATGCCTTGAAATAAAGTCAATAGCTGTTTTGATTTTATCATTCATTGTTTTAACCCTTTTATTTATGATTATTTGTCAAATGATTATGGAATTTCTCGTGCAAATCATTTAGTATTTTTTTTATATCCTCAAGTTCCTTTCTGATAACATCGTCATAGATATCAACTCTTTGTTCCAAGAGTTTCACTCTCTTTTCGAGGTCATTGAACTTTTCCACATCTGCCAATTTCTTGGAGAAAACTTCTTCATTTGCTTTTCTGTTATCCCTTTTCAACATGAAATAGAATGTTACAAGCCCAACAATTAAAAGCCCGAACTGTACTGCATTATTTACCATATTGTTACCCAAATCCAATTCTTATTCTCCAATAAAATAAACCGCCGGAAGCATAAATCTGATTTCAAAATGCCATTTGTCATCTTCAACAAACAAGAATTTTTCTGATAAAGGATATAACTTCATGTTCTCAATATACAAGTCGTTTGTTATCGACTGCCTGACTCTCTCAAGAGTTTCGTAAGCTCCCAAGTGAGACCTTAGATTTCTGACTATGACAATAACATCAAACTCAATCATTCTTGCTTGTTGCTCAAGTCTCGGATTCGTATAATTCGAGCCTTCATAGGAAACAAGTACTGCACCCTTGGGATGAATTAGTTCATAATCCTTTACATTGTCCGGGAAAGGCTCAACTGCCAAATCTGTAATATCAGTTTTGAGCTTTTCTACAATGGCTGTTTCAACTTCTGTCATTATCATCAGTAGTTATCCAATTTGTTTTTATCAAAAACTGGTTCTCTGTTTGAAACTAAAAAGAATCCCGGTCTTGTTTCTGCAGTTCCTTCATCAAGGGTAATCATCCCTTTCTGAATCTTCTCCAATGTTGCAATTCCGTCTTTGTACAAGTTCTGAATGTTATCGAAAACTTTTCCCCTGCGTTTGTAAAGCTCGTATTTAACAACATCAATACAAACCTTTTTCAGTATAGTGTGTTCATTCCTTAAAGGAAGCTCATATCTTGACCTTAAAAATCCTTCAATCAATTGCGATGATTCTGAAATGTATTTGCTAACTATTTCTTCGTTCACAAGATTAGGATTTTCGTCATTGCTTAGTTGAGCAACAACCTTTTCAGTCAAATCTTCCTTTATATCCTGAATACCGCAATACATTATACCACCGTTGCTGAAATGATGGCGTTTGGCTCGTGAATTGTCGGCAAGCTCTTTTGTTCCACTTTCCAATCCAAAGCTGTTTTATCTTCGTTTGTGTTGGTTTCTACCAATAATTCATTCTGGTAGATTTTCAGATTTCCGTTTTCAATTCTGTAGATGGGACCGAAATGAACTCTGAATCCGGGAGATTGACTTGCTACCAAGATTGCTTTCTTTGGATTAATCATATCAACCGTTGTTTCGTCCTGCTTTGTGTATTGCTGATTATATTCGTAAATATCAACGCCCATAATCCTGCCGATAAACATTCCCGAACGTGTGGCTGACTGTGTTAAATCGAGTACACCAACCCTGTTATTATTTGTATCGAGTTCTTTCTTTACAGAATCATTTGCAATGAAAGCATCTGCGGATTCACTTCCAAGAATCAGTATATCAGCATTGATACCGCAACGCTTCATAATATCCCTTTTCCAGTTTCTTAAATTGGTTAAAGGTTTTGCTGTTGCTTCACTCCATTTAACATTCGATGCAAGAGAAATCAGGTGGATATTATTTTGAAACTCATAGTCAACAGAAAAATCCACATTATCCTGGCTAACAATTATCTTACCTGTGGAAATACCTTCGCAAGCCATTTGCTCTCTTCGTCTTATGATTCTGTTTTTCAACTCTTCGAGTTCTTGAAGAATCATTTGATTAGCAAGCCTTGTTCTTTCTTCGGGACTTGTTACATAGATGTTCCCGATTGACTTGTAGTTGGCAAGTTCCAATGCAGTGAATAACTTCTTCTCAAATGTTCTTGGAAGAGAAAGAGTCTTTACAACTTTTGATAATTTCTTTATCGGCAAAGCTCCTTCGTGTTGGTTTACAAACTGAGCCAGCTTATCAGCACCGGTAATGATTTCAATATCAATCTTGTCTGCGGCATGATATTGAGTATTCTTGAAAAATGTATTCAAAACAAAAGGTTCAATAACCTTTGTCCTGTTAATAGCATTAGTAAGACTTCTTGATTCAAACATATCAATTAATGCACTCATGCCTTTTCCTCCTTGATTATTATTGCACCGTTATTGTAAACTCCGGCAAGGATTGTATGCCCTGCGGTAAGACCATCTTTCAAGAATTCACCGTGAACATAGATAAATCCTTTGCCGTCTGCACTGGTTGCGTCAACATCACAACCCAAAATTCCTACAAAAGCTTCTGAACCGTCTGTTGAATCCTCATCCCAAAGTTTATACTTTCCTTTGTCAGGATTTGCTTCTGCTGTTATTAATCCAAGGCAAGCTCCTCTTTTCAGATTCTGACCTGCAACAATAACATTTTCAGTTACTTCCATTGTTGGATGCAGACCTGCAAAGATGTCATTGTAAGGATTAATTTCAGTTAAATTCGATATTCCGAGATTTATTCCCATGATTTTATTCCTTATTTATTTTTGTTGTATTCATCAATAAACTTGTTCTGTTCTTCGAGTTCTGTTGAGTCTGAAAAAGAATCTTTTCTGGCGATCTCGTTGAACTCAACCTGTAATGGAAATGATTCAATCAATCTCTTGACTAAGTCTTCACCGTTAAGGCTAACGGTCTTGCCGTTTTCTGAAAACTGAAAACCAGAACCATTATTCCTAATCGCTTCAAAAGCAAGTTTAACGATTTGTTTCTGAGCCGGAACCAAGCGACCTGATTGAGACTTGAAGTATTCGTTGAACTTCATTTCGTTGTTATCCCTTTCGAGAAGTTCAAGTTTCTTTTGAAGTTCTTGGAATTCTTTGGACTGTGAAACATCAACACCCTGAACTGAATCATTCGCTTCAGTACCCTGTTTTGGATTGTCCTGATTTCCAGAACTGTTCAAATATTTAGTTTTCATTTTCTCCAACTCTGCGGCTGTTTGATTTGCGATTTCTTCATTGAAAGTCTGTCCGAGCCACCCCAGAAGTTCCTGAAATAGCCTTGTGTAGTTCTCTGGCATATTGCCTCCTTGAAAATTTATTGATTTTTGATTGATGACAGAATTTTTAAATCCTTCTTCAAAATTTTCAAATTTTGAGGGAGAAGAATTATATATATTTCTTTTACTTTCCTTTCCTTTAATAGCATAAGATTCGCTATGCGTTTGTGATGCGTTCGCATAAGAATCGGATAAGATTTTCTCTGCGTTTTTATCCAAGTCGAAAGAAATGAATTTCTTATCCTCGCTGAATTGAGAATCTTTCAAACCTTTAACAGCCGGTGGAATTGCACCAAGAAATCCTACATGCCTTAACATCATATCTGGATACAGAGCAATTGAGACTTTCTTGAATCTGCCTTCCTTGATTAAATCCTCAAACTGCGGGTCTATCTGGGTGAACTTTGCAAGAAGAGTTTCTCCGTCCCTTTTTAGCTCTTCAACCCAAGCATAGGCAGGTGAATTGTTAACCGGATGTCCGATAACTACAGGAGCTTCATGCTTATCATCAGGAAGTTGATTATTGTATTTTTCAATAATGCTATCCAAATCTTCATGAGTCCAATCACGCTCGTTTCCGTTAGCATCGGTATGAACACCTGCTTTGAATACTTCTTTCCATATTTCCTGTTGCATTGTTTTTTCCTTATTTCAATTCCTACAAACGCAAACTTATTCAAAGCTTCTGCATTGATAAATGCACTGAGTACAGGTATTGAGTGCATGTATTCGATACTTGCATATTTACATGTATTGAGTACGTACCGATTTGCATGTATTGAGTGCATTTACCATTACATGGGATTTGGTTTGTTTTGCAATGTTAGAATTGTGAAAACAGCAAATTTTGATACAGGATTGTAGCTGTTTTAACACTTTATCAATACAATTTGGGAACTGATAAGAATGAATGATGTAACGCCAAAGCAAATCTATAACAGATTAAGCAAGGTATATGATAGGAGCTATAAAGAACCGATTCATAAGATTGAAGATGAATTTGTTTACAAATACTTAGCTGAAAATGGCTTTACTGATGGGAAGATTCTTGATATTGGAAGCGGTACAGGAGTTTTACTTAATCATATCGGAATTAAAACTGATAAATATGTCGGTTTGGATATATCAGAAAGAATGATTGAGATTAGTACCGAAAAGTTTCCAAATCATGAGTTTATCAGAGGAACAATGTCAAATATGCCCTTTGATGATGAAAGCTTTGAATGTATCATTTCTCTTTTTGGAAGTTTCTCATACTCCCTTAATCACCGCAAGACTGTTCGTGAAATTAAAAGGGTTTTGAAGCCTAACGGAAAATTCTTGATTATGGCTTACGGAACAAAGTATCAAAAAAGGGAATCGTACATTCTGAATCAATTTAAAATCAATTCTCCGGCTAAGTTCTTCAAGAGAAAAGAGCTAAAAAATTTATTCCAAGATTTTAGAAATGTAAAGATATTCGGGATGACTTGGTTAAGTGAATTAGTAACAAAACATTTCCCAAATACACTTGCGAAAAATTATCATTTCTTAGAAACCAAGTTTCTTGGTTCAATTAAACCCGACAAATTTTATTTTCAAATTATAACAGGACAAAAAAATGCCAAGACACTATTGCATTGACAATGTCTTTGATGCCGCTCTTGATAGAATGATTAAGCTTTATCAGGAAGGACACAGAGTTGTAGTTTCTTTTTCAGCTGGTAAAGACTCAGGAATATGTCTTGAAGTTTGCATAATTGCCGCTACAATGACAGGCAGACTTCCTGTAGAAGTTGTTATGCGAGACGAGGAAATTATGTACCCCGGCACTTTTGAGTATGCAGAACGAGTGGCTCAAAGACCTGAAGTCAAATTTTACTGGTTCTACGCCAATCAACCTGTGGTTAATATCTTTAACAGGCATAACCCTTATTTCTGGGTTTTCGATACTTTACTAACTCCTGATAAATGGGTTCGTACACCACCTGATATTGCAATCAAAATTCATGAGCAGAATATTCAAGGACTTATTAGCGAAGAAAAATTTCCACCTGCCAAAGGTAAGGATTTAATTGCTGTCTTAGGGCTTCGTACTGATGAATCCATGCTCAGAAAAATGGGTTTGATGTCAAGCAAGGGATATTTAACCAAAGGTAAAAACGTTATGGAACTTTTTACGCAAGACCTATTTACGATTGGTCTGACGGAGATGTTTGGAAAGCTGTCCAGGATAATAAGTGGGACTATAACAAAGCTTATGATGTTATGCACAGATTAGGAGTTCCTCGAAACAAATTAAGAATTGCTCCACCAACTTTAGCTCCTGCCGCTATTGACGGTTTAATGGTTGCCTCAAAAGCATGGCCTCAATGGTTCGATAAAGTATGTGAAAGACTACCGGGAGTAAGAACTGCCGGAATGTTCGGAAGAAGGTCTGTCGAACCAATTAGAAGACTTGGAGAATCTTGGAAAGAATGTTTTTATCGAACATGTATTGAAGAAGCTCCCGATTGGATTGCCGGAAGAGCTCAAAAGGTTGTTAATTATGTTATTCGCAGTCATTCGAGACATTCAACTGAAGAGTTTCCAGAAGTTACTAAATGTCCAAAATGCCAGATGCTTTCTTCCTGGAGAAACTTATCGAAAATCATGTATATGGGAGAACCTTTCTCAATGAAAGTAAAAGTTGATGTTTTGCCTTATGTGGAACCTGAATTTTTCAGGGATGGAGCGGGAACTTGGGGAGGAAAGCCCACGTGGTGATGTGGAAAAATTTATTGCAATGTATTTTAATCTGTAACGTCTTGATATGTATGGATTTAAACAATTTTATAGAATTTATTGCTTGCCAGAAATGGATTGTTGCAAAGACTTATTCTGAGAAAGCACCTCATGAATACTGTCTAAAGAAAAATTGTACAGAGATTGAAGATTTCAATCAAGCTGTTCAATTTATCCGGAACAATGGAGTCAAAGAATTCTTCTTCAAAAAATCATTCATATATTTCTATCATGACGGTTACAAGTACTGGACTATGGGATCTCCCATACCAGCAACAATTTTAATTAACCGAACAAATGATTTGAAAAAATATGAGTGATTTCTATGAAAACATTTGAAGATGGAAAATGGCTCTATGGTGATTCATGGGAAAGATTTCCTATTAATGATGGCGAAGTATGGCAAGCTGGAAAAAATGTCATAGCGGTCAAGGATTTGACAAATTTAGCCCAATTAGACTTCTTTGGTCTTCCACAATTTGATATGTCTTATGTTGATCCCCCATGGAATACCGGGAACATCAATTCTTTTTATACCAAGGCAGGATTTTCTGAAAAGAAGGAATTTGATGCTTTCATTGAAAAGCTATTGAATTTACTCAAAACTTATTCTCCAAAACTCAATTATATCGAAATGGGAAGTCAGAATCTCGACTTTGTAAAAGATTTGATTGTTTCCTTAAACGGTATAGTTACTAATGTTTGGAAAATAAAATACTATCAGAAAAACCCATGCTTTTTGATTCGATATACCTTTGAAACTCCTTCAATTATTGATTTTGATTTCACAGGTATTGATGATGATTACACACCCCGATTTGCAATGCAGTTTGAACCAAATGTTAATTCAGTTATTGACTTGTGTACCGGAAGAGGATTAACAGGAAGAACGGCATATTCATTAGGCAAAACATTCTTTGGTACTGAATTGAATAAAAGAAGACTTGCCTGTTTAATAGATTATTATAGCCAACAAGGTTTAACTATTCAAAAATTATAAGGATTTAAAAATGGAAAATTACAACACAACACCCGAAGCCACTCAAAAGGCTGTTACTGAAAAAATCATAAAAAAAGGTAAAAAGGAAATTGAAAAAAAGAATGTTTCCTTGCAAGAACTTGCTATCGAATATGTTTCGATAGATTCTATCAAACCAAATAATTATAATCCAAACAGACAAAGTGAACACGACTTTGAGCTTTTGGTAAAATCCATGGAAGAGGATGGCTTCACTCAACCTATTATCGTTCAAAAAACAACTAAAATGATTGTTGATGGAGAGCATAGATGGAGAGCGGCAACTGTTCTCGGTTATAAGGAAATTCCGGTTGTATATGTTGATATGACACCTGAACAAATGCGAATTGCTACTCTTAGACACAATAGGGCAAGAGGAAGCGAAGATATGGAATTATCGGTTCAGGTATTAAGAGATTTACAGGAACTCGGAGCTTTGGACTGGGCACAGGATTCTCTTATGCTTACTGATGAAGAAGTAAACAGGTTATTGGAAGACATTCCGGTTCCAGAAGCACTTTCCAATGATGACTATTCTCAGTCTTGGGAACCTTCCGAGCTATCAGACGAAGATAATCAGATTACCAACACTACTTCAAGACAAGTTGACGGAACTACTCACGGTGGAGAGATGATAACTGCGGCTTCTACCAAAGCTGTAGAAACAATCAAAGAAAGACAGGCTTTGATTCAAATAGCTAAGAATGAAGAAGAACGTGAAATGGCAAGACAGCAAACAAAACTCTACAGGGTTAGTTTGATATTTGCCAATGAAGAAGCAGAAATCATCGAAAAAGTATTGGGTAAAGAACCAGCTTTGAAATTACTTGAATTATGTAAAAAGGAATTGAGTACTGAATAATGTCAGAACTGCGGGAAAATCTTCCTTGGGAAAGACTTCCGGGAGAAACAGATAAAGCCTTCAAAGCTTTCTGTGTCTATCGTGATCTTCGTCAAAATCGAAGTTTCAGTGCTCTTCTTGACAGACTTGGGAAAAGGAGTAAAACTCAATTTGCTGTCTGGTCAAGAAAAAATAACTGGCAAGTTAGAGTAAGAGCATTCGATGATGACGAAGATAGAAAAAACAGAGTAAAGCAACAGGAAAGCATTCAGAAAATGAATGAAAGACAGGCTCAACAGGCAGAAACTTTTCAAAGAATTGTATTTCTGCCTGTTACCGCTTTTTCCGAAAGGCTTAAAAAAGACAAAGACAATAAAATGCCTGCAATTGAGGATTTGAATAAGCTTACTACTGTTGAGCTTATAGATTTGATAATTCAGGTAAGCAGGACTTATGGAAATCTTGTCAACATCGAAAGAATAGCCCGCGGAGTGCCAACTGAAATCGGTAGGAATGAAAACACAATACTTTTACAACCACAGAAAGATAAATTTGGAGAGTTAGTAGCCAATGACGAAGAATCAACAGAAGCTCTTCTTAAATTCCTCTCTGCCGTGGGAGATGCTCAAAACGGCAAGCCCGGCAACAATGGCGATGTATCTGTCGAAAGGGAGGTATCAGATAGCTCCTCACATTAACATATTGAATAAAAAACTTCTTGACGTTGCCGGAGGAAGAACGAAAAGGTTAATTGTTAATATGCCCCCAAGACATGGAAAATCTGAACTCATTTCGAGATATTTTCCAGCTTGGTATCTTGGAACATATCCTGAAAGAAGAATAATTCTGGTTTCTTATGAAGCCGGTTTTGCCGCATCTTGGGGAAGAAAAACTAAAGAGTTATTGGAAGAACATGGAGAAGATTTATTTGGAATAAAGTTAAACAGATTATCAAATTCTGCTTACCGTTGGGATGTTTCTGCACATGAAGGAGGATTGAATGCAACAGGTGTTGGAGGAGCTATTACAGGCAAAGGAGCAAATGTTTTAATAATTGATGATCCTGTTAAAAATGACGAACAGGCAAACAGTAAAACATACAGAGATAAAACTTATGACTGGTTCAGGGCAACAGCATATACAAGGCTTGAACCTGATGGAGCAATAATTGTTATTATGACCAGATGGCATTTTGACGACCTCGCTGGAAGACTTGTCAATGATACTGATTCTGATGATAAATGGGAAGTTCTAAGCTTTCCTGCTTTAGCCAAAGAAAATGATTTTCTTGGAAGAAAAGAAGGGGAAGCACTTTGGAAATTCAGGTATCCGGAAGAAAAACTTCAAAACATAAAAAATCAAATCGGTTCATATTGGTTTTCTGCTTTATATCAACAACAACCAATTGCAACAGAATATCAAATCTTTAAAACTGAATGGTGGAAAGAATATTCGGAAATTCCTGCTGGAACAATTCTTATTCAATCATGGGACACAGCTTTTAAGGAAAAAGAACAAAATGATTTTTCAGTTTGTACTACTTGGTTGCTTTCAGAAAAAGGGTATTATCTAATTGACTTTTGGAGAGCTAAAGTTTTATTTCCTGACCTTCAAAGGCAGGTAATTTTACAGTACCACAAGCACAAACCAAATGTTGTTCTGATTGAAGATGCCGCAAGCGGTCAAAGTCTAATTCAGGTTTTGCAAAGGGAAACAAAAATACCAATAAAAGCAATTGCGGCAATAAAAGATAAGGTAACAAGAGCACATTTGATTACACCACTACTCGAAGCAGGAAAAGTATTTGTTCCTAAAAATGCTCAATTCTTAGCTGATATTATAAATGAATGTTCGGAATTCCCTTATGGTAATCATGATGATATTGTTGACAGCATTACTCAGGCTCTCGATTTCTTGAGAAAAAGAAGTTCTTCCGACAAAAATTTCAGTTACTTGACCAAATTAAACAAGAAACAAGATAACTATTTTACAAGCTATTAAGGTTTGAATTATGGGATTTATTAAGAATATAAAAAATTTGTTTTCTGATTCAACACCAATTAAGAGTGGGAATAATGAGAAAAGACCTTATCCACTCGGAGTGATTGCTACTAGACAAGCTTTTCTTTTCAGTGCTATGAATGAATTATTACCTAATCCGGATGTTATTCTTGAAAAGAACAAGGAAACACTCGAAACATACAGGAATTTCTTGTATGATGCTCATGTGTCAAGTTGTGTTCAATCAAGAAAATCTGGTGTTCTAAGCATGGATTGGGAGATAAACCGTGGAGGTCAGAAAAGCACAGAAGCAGAATTCATTGAGCAAATTTTTAAGACACTTGATTTAAGACAGATAATCAGTGATATGCTCGACGCTCCATTTTACGGTTACAAGCCTCTGGAAATATATTGGGGAGAGACAGAAGACTTAAACGGATTTATTGTACCAAAAGACATCAAAGGAAAGCCTTCATGGTGGTTTGAATTTGATGGAAATAATATGTTGAGATTTAAAGACAAGTACAATGCTAATGGACTTTTACTGCCTAATAAAAAGTTTCTGATAGTACAAAATAATGCAAGTTATGACAATCCTTACGGCGAAGCTATTCTTGCAAAATGCTATTATCCGGTGATT
The DNA here is from genome assembly GCA_964465945.1 of uncultured Hyphomicrobiales bacterium. GTDB lineage: Bacteria > Bacteroidota > Ignavibacteria > Kapaibacteriales > UBA2268 > JAJRPT01. The sequence goes on along the minus strand of CAYXMM010000004.1, from coordinate 17,895 downwards.
TTCAAAAAGGGTGGCATGAAGCTTTGGTCAATCTATACACAGAAGTATGGTATGCCATTTCTTCATGGCAAGATAGGCCTTGGGAAAGGTCAGGAAGAAGCTCTTGAGTTATTTAATGTATTGGAGAAACTGCAACAGGACGGAATCGCAGTAACAGAGGAAGAAGTAAATATCGATATTCTTGAATCGGCTAAAACAAGTTCAGCAGATATTTACAAGAGTTTGCTTCACTTTTGCAATGCTGAAATTTCAAAAGCCATACTTTCTCAAACTCTGACAACTGAACAAGGGGACACAGGTTCTTATGCCATGTCCCAAACACATCTGCAAGTCAGAAAAGATGTGGTTGATTCTGATAAACAGCTTGTTGAATACTGGCTAAACAAGCTTATTGAATGGATTATTGAGTATAATTTTGATTCAGTCTCCGAAATGCCCCGATTTGTTTTGTTTGAAGAGCAAGACGTGGATATGACTTTGGCACAACGTGACCAAGCTCTTGCATCTACTAATCAAATCAAATTCACTAAAGAATATTTCAAAAGAAATTACGGATTCAAAGATGATGAAATTGAGATTGCATCAACTTCGTCACCAATTTCTCCATTCAGCGAAAATGGTAGTAAAGTAGAATTTCAAAAATCCGCTTATGATATTTCTCAATTCGATGAATTAACTCAGGCAGTATTAAAGCCGGTTCTCGATATGATTGACAAAGGAGAAAATTATAATGAGATACAAGACAAAATCGTTGAAATGTTTCCGGATTTGGAAACTTCCGAACTTGAGGATTTTCTCGCTAAAGGTATTCTATTAGCAACAGGAAGCGGTCTAATCAGTGGAAAGAAATAGTTACATAGTTGAATATTTCAAAAAGAACGGAAAGATTCCGAAACTTACAAGTTTCAGTTTCGAAGATCCGTTTGAAACTGCTTTTAAACTTCCACCAGAAAGAGCCTTGGAATGGCTTAAACAAAGAGGAAAGAACTTGAAAGTTTCAACTGATTGGGATGAACTTGATTCTGAAGCACACAATAAAGCATTTACAGTTGCTAAGGTTATGAATGCCGATATTCTTCAACTTATTTATGACTATGTTGAAAGAGCAAAAACAGAAGGTTGGACTCTAAAGGATTTTCAATCAAAATTGATAAATCGAGTTAAAGCTGCAGGTTGGACTGGAGCAACTCCATCCAGGCTTAAAGTCATTTATGATACTAATATGCAAATGGCTTATGCAAACGGAAAATTTCGTCAACAGAAACTTATAGCTCATATTTATCCTTATTGGAAATACACCCAGATTGAAAGACCTACGAAACGGCACAATCATAGCTTACTACACAATAAGATGTTTAGGCACGATGATCCAATTTGGGATTTAATCTATCCACCTTCAGGATTTGGCTGTAAATGTTCTGTTACTCCGATTAAGGATGGAACAAATGCAGAAGACGGTTCTACATATTTACGACAGCTTAGAAGGACAAAAGACTTTTCTTTGCATCCTGCATTTACTTGGAAAGCAGATACTTCAAAATATGTAAAAGAGTTACGAACACAACTCGATAAAATGTTAAATACAAAACCTTCATTCTTTGATAAAGCTTTTGAAGATGAAGAACTTTTAAAACTGATCAGTGAAAACTATAAAAAGGAAACCAAGGAAGATTTAGGACATCATCAAATTGCAGATATTCTTGGTTTTACAGCTAAACCAAAAGTTTTGGAAAAAGCAGAAATTGATGAAATGAATTCATTAGATTATTATGTCTGTTATCGTGGATTGAGTGGAATAAAGAGTTTAGATTTCTATAAGCAATTTAAATATGGAGATTATTTTTCAGGTAGAGGTATTTTTGGAAGTGGGACTTATGTTGCAATTGATGATATAAACGAAACAAGACCTTTCACAAATCAGAAAGAAGTAATGAAAATATTATATCCCAAGAATGCAAGTTTTATAAGTCTGAAAGACTTAGAAAAAGACTTTGACAAACGTGAAGATGAAATGATGATACTTGCTTATAAAAAACATGGTTACCAACCTTATGAAGACAAGATTATTTGGAAGAAATTGATGGACAAAGATTCAAATATCAGCGATAAGGAAAGAGGCGAGTTAGAATTAAGGTATGAGAATATATCAAGTGATGTTTTTAAAGAATTTGATAAAATAAGAAGAGATGCTTACTTTCTTAATGACATTGGTAATTATGCAATTTTGAAGGGTTATGACGCAATTTATGTCGAAAATAGAAAATATCTTGTTATAATGAATCGTTCTAAATGTATTGTTCAAAAGGAAAATGAGGAACTGTCAACAGTGGAATTTAGTGAAAAGAAAATTATTAATATGCCAGCTAATTTAAGTAGAAGGCTTGGTATGGTTTGGGGACGCATACCACTATTCAATGATGTAAATGCTTCGGTATTGGTTAAGTTAGCCTCTGAAATAGCTTCGATTCAGAAATTTGAAGACTTACCTGAAGATGTCCAAAAATGGGTTGTAAATACCGAAAAACAACTTGGGATCATCAATGATTAGTAATGATATTATTACAACCCTAAATAGCAAGTTCATCGAATTTCAAAAGCAATACGATGATTTAACGCCGGTTCTTGAATTAATATCTGCACTTATTGATAGAGCTATTTCAGCGAATTTTGATGAAAGGGGACGATGGGATGGAAATGAATCTGATATTTCTATTTTTTCCGGCGGGTCTCAAAAATGGAAGGCTCTTGCTACATCTACTAAAGAAAAATATAAAAGACTTAGTTGGGAATTAGAACCTACTTTAAACCGAAGTAAAGGTCTGATGTCAACAATTGAAGTCAGACCTCAAGGTAAATCATCAATTGTAATATCTGCAAATTCTCCTTATGCCGCTATACATCAGTTTGGAGGCACATTAAAACCAACAATTCCCATATCTTTAAAAATGCGAAAATTCTTTTGGGCTAAGTATTTTGAAACCGGAAAAGACAATTGGAAAGCTCTTGCTCTTACAAAAAAGAAAGAGCTGAAACCTGTTATTCAGATTCCGGCTCGTCCTTATATTACATTGACTCAAGTGGATTTGGAAGAAATTATAAAGGCGATATCAAATATTTATTAAGCGATTTTAAAAATACTTTTTTATTTAATCAGACACTTTACCGGAATTATTGCTAAAACGTTCTTTTACAGAATCTACTGCATAATAAACAACCGGCACTAAAAACACTGTTAACAACATCGAACTGGTTAATCCCCCAATGATTGCCCATGCTAAGCCATTTTTCCACTCAGATGCTGTTCCTGAGGCTATTGCAATTGGTAGCATACCAATTACCATGGCTGTAGTAGTCATTAATATCGGGCGTAGTCTTGTTTTGCCTGCAATTATCAAAGCCTCGCTGAAACGCATGCCTTCGGCTTTCAATTGATTCGTAAAGTCCACAATAAGGATTGCATTTTTTGCAACCAACCCAAGAAGCATAATCAAACCAAGAATGGTAAACAAGCTCAAATTCGAGATACTTAGATTTAAAGCAAGGAAGGCACCTATTGTTGCTACTGGAATTGAGAATAAAACAACAAATGGATAAATAAAGTTATCATACAAAGCCACCATTATCAAATAAACCAAAATAAACGAAGCAATCAAAGCTATACCTAAAGCTCCGAAACTTTCGTTCTGTCTTTTGATATCACTTCCCCAGGAAATATTGACTCCTTTTGATAATGGATTAGATTTTATGTATGTAATCAAATTATCTGCTATTGTGCCTGATCCGATACCCAAAGCATCTGAAGTAATAGTTACTGCTTTTAATCGGTCTTTTCGTTCTAAAACAGATGGCGAATTACTTTGTGTAACGTCTGCAAATTGATCCAACCGAATTGATTGACCCATAGGATTAATTATGAACAATTCTTTTACATCATTAATGTTTTTTCTGTCAAAATCATCTAACCATGTACGAACGATATATTCAGTACCATCTTCTGTTAAAGTACTTTTATCATTTCCTGCAAATGCATTTCTTAGAGTGGCTCCCACAATAGCAGTGTTCAATCCGTATCGTGACATTTTGTCTCTGTCGAGCTCAACCTTCAACTCAGGATTTCCTGTTTCAACAGAGATTTCTACATTATTTGCCCCGGGAATAGATTCCAGATTGTCCTTAATACGCTGAGCATCTTTTAATACTTGAGAAAAATCAGTACCACTAAGTGTTAACTGAATTGGTGCAGATTTTGCAACCAGACCAATAGTTGACATCTTGAAATTAACTCCTGAAAATTTTCCTTGAAGTGATTTTCTAATACCGACCATAAATTTCTCTGTTGAAATTCCATTTCTTTGTTTGGGTGATTTAAGCAAAACAGTCAGTTCTGTTTTATTCTCTTCACCAATACCGAGACTCATCATTCCAGTTGTAGGACCGCCAACATTACTGAAAACAGAATAAATTTCATTCTGAGCAAGTAAAAAATCCTCAACCTGCTTAGATACTATGTTATTTTCTTTTATAGTGGTACTTTTATCAAATTCCAGATTAAGTTTAAATTTTCCCTGGTCGCCTGTTGCTATTAGTTCTTTGCCCATTATGCCCAATTTCATCATTGCTCCTGTTCCAACAAAGAGCAGTATGATAATACCTGTAAAAATTAATTTATGATTCAAAACCCATTTTAATGAATTGCCATACCAGTCAGTTAAATTTGTAAGTAAGCGTTCAAAGCCAATAAGGAACCTATGAAATAAATTATCTTGATGTAGTACTTCTTTTTTCCCAATGCGAGAAGCCAGCCAGGGTGTTAATGTAAAACTAACTAATAAACTCATCAGGGTAGAAACCACAACCACTACAGAGAATTGCTTCAACATATCTGCAACAAAAACCTGAACAAATACTATCGGCAGAAAGACTACAACATCAACCAAAGTAATTGAAACAGCGGCAAAACCTATTTCTGCACGACCTTCGATAGCCGCTGTTCGTTTATCTTTTCCTTTATCAAGATGTCTCTGAATGTTTTCGAGAATTACAATTGAATCATCAACCAAAATTCCAATAATAAGAGTCATTGCTAAAAGTGTCATTAAATTAAGTGTATAATTTAATAGCCACATAGCGACAAAAGCGGAAATTAGAGATGCAGGGATAGCGACTAGAATAATCAGTGAATTGCGGAAATTATGTAAAAACATTAGCATAATAATTGAAACTAATACTATGGCTAAGATCAAGTCTTCAACAACAGAATTCACTGCAGAAATTGTAATATCGGTACTATTATCTGCAATAATAAAATTCAATCCGATAGATTTATTATTGTTTTCCATAGTTTTCAGTTTTTCTTTTACAAGCGAAGACACTTCGACAGCATTTGCATCAGGTTGCTTTTTTAATAATATTCCAATGCCTTGCCTGCTATTGTAACGACTTATTGATTCTGTATCTTTCAGACCATCAAGAATGACTGCTACGTCCTTCAAATAAACAACACTGCCGTTTGGATGAGTTGCAACAATCAGATTTTCGATAGCCGCTAAAGAACTAAATTTCCCTGCTAGTTTGACTGTGGTTTGCTCTTCAGCTGTCTGAACTTTTCCTGCAGGGACTTCCATACTTGCCCGATTTATAATTTCACTTATCTGCAAAAGTGATATTTTGTAATATTTTAATTTTTCTTTGTTGACTTTAATCTGTATTTCTCTTTTTTCCGTTCCCAATAAGGTTATTTCGGCAACACCTTTGAGAGTCTGTAATTGGGGAAGTAAATCATCAGTCAGTTTTTGATAAAATTCAGCATCTTTAAGGCTCGAATTTGCACTTATCTGCATTATTGGTAATTCGCTTACTGAAAGTTTGCTCATGATAGGTGATTGAATACCGTCCGGCAAATCTTTTTTTCTATTATCAATTCGCCTTTGAGCATCTTGCATTGCTAAATCAATATCAACTCCATATTTCAAATTCACAATCACTATGGACGCATTACTTATTGATTTTGAAGAGATATAATCAATCCTATCAATATTAGAAACAGCATCTTCGATTATCTTAGTAACAGAGTTTTCGACTTCTTCGGGCGAAGCACCAGGGTACATTGTTCGAATCGTTATAACCGGCTGGCTGAAATCAGGCATTAATTCGTAACCTATATTTTGATAGGCAAACAAACCTGCTAATATTAATACTCCAAAAAATACTATGATTAGCGATGGTCTTTTTATAGATAATTCAGTTATTGTCATGGTTTTACTTTTTAAATAAATAGTGAGTTAAACAATTAATTGCCTGTTTGGGAAACATATTTAACAGGGGAACCATTTTTAAGATTGATAAACCCACTTGTTGCTACGATCTCACCATCTTCCAATCCGGATGAAACAGCAGCAAATTGACCACTCCTAAAAGCTATGGAAATGTTTCTTAATAAGGACTTTCCGTCTTTTATAACATATACTTGCTGTTCTTTTGAACTTCCAAAAAGAGCTTTAAGTGGGATAACTAAAAAATTCTGTTCATTTCCTGTAAGTATTTTTACCGTACCGAACATTCCGGACTTAATAAGTTGTCCAGGGTTGCTTACTCTGATTTGCACAGGAAAGTTATGTGCCATATCGCCTTTACTGCCTATCATTGTAATTGTTCCAAATAATGCTTGTTCGAGATTTACGTCAGCACTAACTCCAACTCGTTGCTTCAATTTAAAGTATTTCAAGTCAGATTCCGGAACATTTATTGTTAGCAGAACAGAGCTAATGTCTGTAATTTGAACAATTGGAGATAAAGGCGAAACAACAGCACCTAATTCATTGAACTTTTGAGTAACTATGCCACTGATAGGGGAAGTAATTGTTGACTTTTTAATTTGCTCCAAAATTGTTTTGCGTTGTACTTCTGCTCCTTTGAGAGCCAATTGACTTTTCTCCAACTGAATCCCCTGCACTGCATCAGCCTGAGTTAAAATCGTATAACGATTCACATCTTTTTCGTATCCGTCAATCTGAATATTAACCGCTTCTAACTGAAGTTTCATGAGCTCAACATCCAGCTGGGCAACCATTTCACCTTTTTTGAAATAATCACCAAGCTCAGCATTCAGCTTGATTAATTTACCTTGAGATTCAGCCATGACTTTACCTTCCTTCAATGGCTCAAATGTCCCTGTAAAAATCATCTCTCCAGTAAGTGTTTTCTTCAACACTGGTTCGCTTGTTATTAGTATTTTCTGCTGTTTATCGAAATGATAAACTTTTTCTTCAGCTTTTTTCTTGTTGAAAACAAGCATTACAATAATCAATCCGATGATTACGATTGAAACGATGAGATAAATTGCTTTTTTCATGTTTTTTTTTTTAATAATTTAAAAGATTGCCGCTTATTCGTTTTAATTCTAATTCTGATTTTCGAAGGTTAGCCATAGCAACAATGTAATTCTGCTGGGATTCCCGCAAAGAATTATCTGCTAATAATATATCGGTTACTGAAGCAACGCCTTGCTTGCTCTGAATTACAGTATTGTCAAAAATTGATTTAGCTAAAGATATTTGTTTGAAGCTTGTTTCAATATTCTTTTTCATTACTTCATATTGCATTTTTGCATTCTTTGTTTCTAAGCTGATTTTTTCAGTTAGCAAGTCCTTCATCATAGTATTCTTTTCAATGTCAATAGCTTTTTGCTCGATTTTTCGATGAGTGCTTAAGCCATTGAATAATGGAATGTTCAATTGAATACCAACAAATCCTATTTCGTAAAAATTAAAAAAACTATTACTTCCTGTATTGCCAAAGCCTGTAGTTCCGTATAATCCATATATTCCCAATGAAGGTAGCAATGCGTATTTTAATCCCTTCATTTCAGAATTGTTCAATTCTAATTTTTTTTCGATTAATTTTTCATCAGAAGTAGTAGAGATTGGGTAATCGTTCACAACAATTAAATTCTCAACCGTCAAAATTGAGATACTATCATCTAAAGGTTTTCCCATTTGAAATTTTAGGGCATTTAGTACTTGAAGATATTGGGAGAAAGTGTTATTTCTTTGTGATTGTAACTGAGCCAACTGCAATTCAACTTTGTCTACATCTGTTCTTTTTATCATTTGTTGATCGTGCAACAAATTGGTTATCTCCAAAAGCTTTTTACTATTTATAATATTACTATCTATAAAAGCTAATTGGTTTGATAAAATTTGAGCATTGTAGTAAGCATTGGAAACTTCAAGGACAACATCTTCTTTAGTTTTTGTTCTTTGAATTTCGGATAATTGAACCATTAAATCAGTAGTATGTATTGAATTTAGAATTGTTGCATTGAAGAGTGGAAGATTAAATTGAAGATTTAAATTTAAATTCTGGGGTAATCCAAATTGTACTTCTTTATACGTTCCTTCCGGACCACCGAAAGCTTTGGCAGGCATTAGCTGATAGGGTAGATTAGTGTAATATTTGTAGTCGGCTACTGCGTGTATCTTTGGCAACAGATTGCTTATTGTCTCCTTGTTTTTATCCTTAGCTAAAAAAACATCTTGTTGTATTAATTTGATGTTGCGGTTATATTTAAGAGCTGTATCAATACATTGATTTAAAGAAAAAGTTTGTGATTGAACGGAGGATAATGAAAATAATATTAAAACGATGAATAGGATACTTTTCAGTTTAAAAGATCTTTTATTTGATTCAGAAGATTTTTGTCTATTTTTTGACAAGAAATACCATGATATTCCTGCAAATAGACCTGTTAGAGCAATTCGAAACAGAATTGCAGAAATAGTTTTCCTTTCGTATAGTCCACCGGCATTAATGTGGAAAAACAGGAATACACTGCTAACGATCAGGATCACAAATGTTAGTGACAATAAGAGAGTTGTCCATTTCCATTTTATAATTAATCCGTAAGCCGATAATAAATATAAAAAACCACTGAGGAAATTAATTGCTACCACTGAGAAAACGTAATTACCTTCCATCTGTCTTATTCCGAACAAATCGAAAATTATCGAGCCGCTTAGGAATATAGTAATCAAACCAAAAATTGTGATTAATATTGATGATAATATTATTATTTTATTTTTCATAGTTATTATTATTTTTTGTTTGAATTAATGTTATTATGCTATCTATCAACTCATTTCCCTTTATTTTCAAATCAAAAGCAAAGCCTGATAATCGCCACTGCAATATTTGCAATCTCAGACTTCCCATTATTATATGAACTAATACTTCAGCCGATAATTCGGGTTTGAAAAGTTGCTGTTTCTGACCTTCTTTGATAATCTGCAAAATATGTTTCTTTCCAATTTTCATTATCTGCAATATGGCGTCATTAATAGATGCACTTGCTTCAAGCAAACCATCAGAAAAAAGGGCAACTAAAAAATGTGGCTTTTTTATAAAAAAATCAAAGTGATTATTAAATACAGCTTTGAGTTCTTTGCTCGGGTCATCTATATTCTTTAAGGATATTATCATGCGCTCTTCCATGTCATCACCTAAATATTTAAACATAGTAAGAATTATTTCTTCCATGCTTTTGAAATGCCGATATACAGCGGATTCAGCAAATCCCATCTTCACAGCTATGTTCTTAATAGTAAGACCATTTATACCCGATTCAGTCAGTAATTCACCAGCCGCTTCGATAATTTGCAATTGCCTTGGTTTTAATTTCATTTCTATTCTTTTAAAAAGTTAGTGAACATTCACTCTCAAAAATAAGAATAATATTGTTACCATGCAAGAAGTATTTTTAAAAATTGAAATTTATTTTTATTTTTCTTAAAATATTTGCTACAGCTCTCTCATTCATTCCCAACTCCCTGGCAATTTTTTTTATCGGTATTTCCTTTGCATTGTCGGCAATATATCTTTCAATCAAAGATCGCAAAGAATTAACCATTGGAATACTGACTGTAATCCCACCAAGTTCTTTAATCAATAATCTTGCCGTTTCAATTCCGCAGGTTTCGGCAACAATCTGAAAATGTTCTGGTAAATCCTTCTCTTCGAGCATTTCAATAATATCTTCATTTCTCATAATTTTTCCTATATTTTTATAATGATTCTTCCATACTAAGACTGACAGATTCTAAGTCTGCCAGTCAAATAAAAATTTAATATCAAGTATCAAAAACCTACATCTTCATCGTTCCGGTTCTCCCACTCAGTCATCCAAGAACTTGGATAACCAGCTGTACATAATTCAACATGATTTTCAAGTTCGTTCCTACCTTGTTTCCCAGCCTTTTCGATATACCTTTGACAAGAAACATCAAAGTCAAATTTAGCGAAACCTGTCTTACCAATGAATTTGTGCTTTACCTTCTGAATATAAACTATCGGGTAGCTTTCGGTAAAATCCTCTGAAAACTGCCGGTAAACTACCATTCCATTGTCTGCAATGTTAAACCAATTTGCCGAACCTGAAATATCATAGAGTGTTGGCACTTCAAACAGTTTGCTATCCTTCTTTCGAGCCATCTTCCGTGGGTGTGCCACCAGAATCAAGTGAATATCATGGATTCGAGCAAAATATTTAAGCTGATTAAGAACTTTTCCGGTATAAATCGTTTCCGAATCGTTCCCATATTGGTGTTCAAGTGTGTTCCAAGGATCGAGAATCAATCCTTTTATACCGTGCTTCAAAACAAGACCACTTGCGGCTTCGAGTATTCTTTCAAGTCTGTATTCTTCATTGTCTGGAAGAATAAAGAAAGTATGTTCGTTTATAAAGTCCCTAGCTCCTTCCATTTCATCAAAGCTCATTCTTCCGTTGTAATCCTTCAGGAACGGTTTTCCTACAAGGATTTCGCATAATCTTAACAAATGAATCTCAATTGTAGCATTCTCCGGAGAAAAAATTCCCCAGGACCAGTTATGGTTTATAGCAAGTTTTAACATCAACTGATCCATGAAATTTGATTTTCCATGGGAAGGTATTCCGGTAACAATTGTCAGTTGTGAACCAAAGAAAGTAATCAATTCGTCAAGATTAGAATAACCTGTCTTTGCTCCGTTAGGGAAGCCATTATCGTACAAGTCTTTGAGTTCATCTCTTCTATCATTGGCATAGTGGATACCTTCTATTGGATAAAGTTCAGATTTCTCAATGCATTCTTTAAGTTTTGCCTTCCCGTATTTGACCAGAACCTCATTAGCATCTTTACAGTCTTTAGGATACCTGACAATCCAACATCTTGTTTTACCAAGTCTTCTTGCAAGTTCTTCCCTTAACCGAATACCCGGTGCATCTGAATCAGTTGCAAGGTAAATCCTATGCATATTTTTGAAATATTCCGAGCAATTATCGAGATAGTCAAGCTTTGTTTGAATCTGCCTTACTTCCGGATTAATTCCACCATCAGGTACAGATACTGCATTTATCAGACCAGCAACTTCAAAGCTAAGTGCGTCAACTTCTCCTTCTGTGATTATTGCTTCTGTCTGATTCTCAAGGTCGTTGAGCTTATAGAACACTTTTGAACCGCTTTTAACCTGTTGAAACACTTTCTGCGGGTTTCTATACTTGATATTGACAAGCATATCACCCAAAAAATAGTTAAAACAAATACAAGTATCTTCTTTCTCAAGTTGGGAAAGAAAAACCTTTTCAATCGTTATTCTATTCCGGTCAACTACTTCTTTTGGTATCTTCCTTGATTCAAACCATTGATATACTTTTTCAGTAGGCGTAAGAGCATTTTCTTGTTGAAAGATTTTTCCAATATTTATCTAAATGTTTTTTTACAGCTGGATATGATTCAATATTTATTCTTTGAACTAAATTACCTGATTTTGTTTTATATCCGTTATGAGTGTTTATTAGCCACATATTTTCAAATTCAATAAAATACTTTCTGATGTCTTTGCCTCTTAAAATCGGTCTAATAATTTCAGCAGATTTAGGATCCTGTTCAATTAGTTCTGCCTTTTTCTTTCCGTCAATAATAAAAGCTTCATTATAACCTGTTTTTATTCCATAGTTTATTAGAATATCCCAATTTTTTAGAGGTGTTCCAATTGTTTCGATTTTTTGTTTTATTTGAGCCTCAATTGGAGATAATACAACCCAGCTATCACTTAACACAAATGATGATAAGCTTTCATGTTGCTTAATATAAACGCTGGTTTTCTTTCGCTAAAAATGGCATAAAAAAATTATATGGATTTAAGAATTTTTAAAATTATAGAAAAGGTAAATCATGATTTACGGTTACATCAGGGTTAGCACAGATAAACAAACAGTCGAGAACCAACGTTTTGAAATTAATCGCTTTTGTTTACAGAATGAATTTGTAGTATTCCAATGGATAGAGGAAACTATTTCAGGGAAAAAAAATGTTGAAGATAGAAAATTAGGAACATTACTGAAAAAATTGAAGAAAGGTGATGTACTAATTTGTTCCGAGCTTTCTCGCTTAGGTAGAAGTTTGCTAATGATAATGGGGGTATTGAATGAATGTATGAATAGAGAAATACAGGTCTGGACTATTAAAGACAATTATCGTTTAGGAAATGATATTAGCTCCAAGGTATTAGCTTTTGCTTTTGGTTTGTCTGCTGAAATAGAAAGGAATCTTATCTCTCAACGCACCAAAGAAGCGTTGGCACGTAAAAGAGCTGAAGGAGTAATTCTCGGTAGACCTAAGGGTAGGAAATCCTCAAAGATGAAATTGACAGGACAGGAAAAACACATTGGAGAGTTATTGGAGAAAAAAATTTCTTTTTCCGGTATTGCACGAATTTTAGGAGTAAACAGGTTTACTGTCTCGAATTTTGTAAAAAAGTATGATTTAAAAAAATAAGTTGAAATAAAGTATAAGTTTTGGGAAATGTTGATTTTTATATAAATTGATTGGAGAAAAAATGGTAAATTTGTTATTTTGGAAAATAGATAAATGCAAATTTTAGAAAGAACAATACAGGAAGCTCTTAATGTTCACTTAAAAAAGCTCGAAGAGTATTTTGAGTCTGATGTTATTTTCTATTTTGGTGAGATCCACCCTTCATATGAGAAATTTTTTAGGGATTTTATTGAAAATCTAAAAACAGAAAAATCAATCCAAGAAAGACTGACAGTTTTTCTAAACACACCTGGTGGAAGTGCTGAAACTGTTGAAAAAATGGTTGAAATAATTCGTTTTCATTATAAAGAAGTTTATTTTGTCGTTCCCGATTATGCAATGTCAGCAGGTACAATTTTTTGTATGTCCGGAGATAAAATATTTATGGATTATTCATCTTCATTAGGTCCAATAGACCCACAAGTTTTTAATGGGACATCTTACGTACCTGCATTGGGGTACTTAGATAAAGTAGAAGAGCTTTTAGAAAAAGCAAGAATCGGTACATTATCAGGTGCAGAATTAATTATTTTGCAAAACCAAGATTTAGCAATGTTAAGGAGTTTTGAACAAGCAAAGAATTTAACAATAGCTTTATTAGAAAAATGGCTGGTTGAGTATAAATTTAAGGATTGGGATAATCATAGAACTGACACTCAATTATTGGGTCAATCAGTTACGTTAGATGAAAAGAAAGAAAGAGCAAAGAAAATTGCAAAAGATTTAGGTGGTAACAAGCATTGGCATTCTCATGGAAGGATGATAAGTGCTAAAACATTGCAAAATGAATTGAAACTTGATATTGATGATTATTCAGACAATCAAGAATTACGAGATTTAATAAGAAGTTACAATGATTTATTAAATGAGTTTATTGCTAAGAATGGCTTTAAAGTTTTTCTTCATAATAGAAAATTTTTCTTATAGGAGATTATATGGAAACAATTATTGATAAAATTGATAAAATAAATACTGAATACGAAAAGCACTTTGAAAGTAACGAACAATTTTCAAAATTAAAAGATTATTTTGAAGATGCTAAATCAAAGGGCTTACTTAAGCCAGAATCATATAATATCCCTCCTATAGATACAATCGGTAAACGATATTTTCAAATCAATGAACACTTAATCAAATAAAATGGGTAAACAGTGTTTTAACTCAATGTCAGGGTCAAAATGCTACATTTATCTTTAAATAAAGGAGCTAATTAAAAAATAGAGAACATTAAAAAATGTTAAATGGAGAGTTTTATATTAAAATGCCATAGAAATATGGTCAGTTTTTACTCGAAATGTAAGGAATATTTTTGATGAGCATTCGTCTAAGTATCCTGATATTGCTATAATTTAACGGAAGGCGAATTATAGCAATTTTGCTATTAAAATTTAGACGTCATGTACATAATGGGACAAATGAGATGAAAAAGATAGAAAAATTAATTAGCCAAATCAAGCTCTATCAGCTTAATGATAAAGCAGTTACGGAGTCTTATTCAGATTTGGACTTGGCAAATAGGATTGTTCTGCAGTTGTACCAAATTCGTCAAAAATACGGTTATTCCCAGCAGGAACTTGCAGATAGAGTAGGAACAACACAGTCAGTAATAGCCAGAATGGAACTAAAAAAGACAATTCCATCACTAACTTTTCTGAATAAAGTTGCCAAAGCACTCGAAATGGATTTGAAAATTGAATTGGTTCCGAAAACAAATTAAAAATGGAAATTGATATGCACGAACATCAAAATATAGAATGGAAAGAATCTTGGAGAGATGAATACCTTAAATGGATTTGCGGTTTTGCAAATGCTCAGGGAGGTGTCCTTGTAATTGGTAAGAATGACAAAGGGAAGGTTATTGGTATTGAAAACGCTAAGAAACTTATGGAAGACATTCCAAATAAAGTTCGTGACATATTAGGAATTTTCGTTGAAGTAAATTTAAAATTTGAAAAAGATAAAGAATCCTTAGAAATAAGAGTTGAGCAATATCCGTTTCCTGTTAATTACAAAGGACAATACTTTTATCGAAGCGGAAGCACTAATCAAGAATTGAAAGGTGCTACACTTGACAAGTTTCTTTTGAGAAAACATGGTAAGCGTTGGGATAGTATTCCGGTTCCAAATGTTGTATTTAGTGATTTGGAGGCACAAACCTTTGACAAATTTAAACGAATGGCTTCAAAAAGTGGCAGAATCAGCGATGAAGCAATTTCTGAAAGCAATGAAATCCTTATTGAAAATCTGAATTTAAAAGAGGGAGAATATATTAAACGAGCGGCAGTTATGCTGTTTCATAATGATCCTGAAAGATTTGTTACAGGAGCTTTTATTAAAATTGGTTTTTTTAAAACTGAAACTGAATTGATTTATCAGGATGTTGTAACCGGAAATCTATTTGAACAAGCGGACAAAACCTTGGATTTGCTTCTTACCAAGTATTTAAGGGCAAATATCAGTTACGAAGGAATCAATAGAGTAGAGATTTATCCTTATCCAAAAGCTGCTCTACGTGAAGCTCTCCTTAATGCTATTGTTCATAAAGATTACAGTAGTGGAATACCTATTCAAATAAAAGTCTATGAAAACAGGATAGTTTTTTGGAATGATGGCAAATTGCCTGAAAATTGGACAATTGAACAATTGCAAAGAGAACATCCCTCAAATCCTTTTAATCCAGACATTGCAAATGCTTTTTTCAGAGCAGGTTTAATTGAGTCTTGGGGACGTGGTATTAAAAAGATAACCGATGAATGCCGCATAGCAGGATTACCAGTACCGGAGATAAGATATGAATTTGGTGGTTTATTGGTAGAATTTAGAATAAAAATCCAAGACGTTTCGGAGAAAACGTCGGGGAAAAACGTCGGGGAAAAACGTCGGGGAAAAACGTCGGGGAAAATAATTGAACTCATCAAATCGAATACACAAATTACTATACCTGAAATAGCTGTGATTGTAGGTGTGACCGAGCGTTCCATCGAAAGAAATATCCAGAAATTACAGAAAGAAAATATTTTAGAGCGTGTTGGTCCGGCAAAAGGTGGCTTTTGGAAAGTATCTTTGGATAATACCGGGGAACATAATGAGCAATAATTGTGATATTTTAAAGGTTTAACTAGGATATGGCACGCCCTCGTTCAAGAAAGCAAAGATGGGATCATCCCTTGTATAATATCGGTTTCTGCATTAACCGAAAGGGGATCGTATATACCGAATTGAATGGTAATCGTCTTACTACTAACTTGAAATGGCACCTGAATAATAAGGAAACAGCTTTAGCTATTCTTGAAAAAAGGGTTTTGGAATATTTGAGACCAGTTGAAGAACAAAAGCAGGAAGAAAAAAGAAGTGCATTTCAATTAATCAAAGAATTCAGTAAGGTTCACTTCCCTAATGTTTCAATAACAACTCAAAGAAAGTTCAAACAATCTTGTGCTCATTTCCTGAAGAAAGATTTCCTTCTCGATGATTTTGAGAATATCAAAAATCATATTCACGACAATATCCAAAAGAGTAAACTTCATCAGAACACAAAACAAAAGCTTCTCCAAGCTTTACGCCAAATATTTAATTATGGTATTGAAGAAGGTTATCTTGTTCGTAATCCGGTAAAGAAGAATATCATTCCGAAACCTGTAAAACCAGAGTACGTAATATTTAGCATTGATGAAGTCAATAAACTACTTGAATATTTTGATAAGCAAAACAAAAAAGAGTTTGCTCTATTCATAAGATTTCTCGCTGTAACAGCAGTCAGAGTCAACGAAGCTATTCAAGTCAATTGGTCAGATATTGATGAAGAAAAGATTCTTATCCATGGCAAAGGAAATAGAGATAGACCTTTTCCGATTAATGCCTTTCCAGAGATTATCCCGATTCTCGAGGAATTAAAACAGTTCAAAGAAATCAATAAGAATAAGTTGTTCAAATGGAATTCTTATGCTAAATTAGAAAAATGGATTAGGGACGCTTTGAAGGAATTAAAAATTGACAATGCTGGAAACTTTCATGCAATCAGAAAAATGAGAGAAAACCAACTGATTCAAGATGAAGATTTAGATTTGAATATCGTAGCTGAAATATTAGGACACACAAAACGTGTACAAGAAAAACATTACCTCGAAGTTTTAGGAGCGAAGAGGTTAACTGAAATAATATTGCGAAGAAAAAACGGTAGAAAAGGTGTCCTAAATATGTCCTAAACTCGTAAGGATATTTACCGTAAAATCTTAAAATATGTAAAAAGTGACAATACGGTAAGTGATTGAATATAAATGGTTTTAATTGATTTTTAATGAGATGTCGGATTCTGGTATGCACTCCCGCCATCTCCACTAACTAAACTTGAAAATCCCTGATTATGTCAGGGTTTTTGTTTAGGTGTGAATTTAGGGTGCTAAATATGTCTTGTATTCATAAAGATTGTTTTTATTAAAGACTAAGAAAGAAATTATAATGTAAATAAAATATTTTCAAGATACAGATACATTATTGATAAATTTCAATAATAATATAATTTTTGAAAGAAAAGACATTAATGATAGTATTCTTGTTGAACTTGATAAAAATGGGAATGTTGTAAGTATAATATTAGAGCATACAAAAAGCATTGTTGATATTAATGATTTGTCTTACCAAAAATTAGCGATTTCTTAAAGGCAAACCCTTTCCTCCCCGAAGGTTTTTTTAATTTTTTTTATCCAAAATATTACTATTATTTCCATAGTAAAGGTGTTTTAAAGGACAGAGCAAGCTCTGCCCCTACTATAATAATTTTATTTATAAATAGGTTTGAAATATAAAATAATCTAAAAATGATGATATAAAGGACAGAGCAAGCTCTGCCCCTACTATAATAATTATTCATAAATCGTTTTGAAATATAAAATAATCTAAAAATGATGATATAAAGGACAGAGCAAGCTCTGCCCCTACTATAATAATTATTCATAAATCGTTTTGAAATATAAAATAATCCAAAAATGATGATATAAAGGACAGAGCAAGCTCTGTCCCTACTATAATAATTATTCATAAATCGTTT
>CAYXMM010000003.1:0-317818 GCA_964465945.1 uncultured Hyphomicrobiales bacterium | reverse complement strand
TTATTATACACAGGAAACAATCCAATTAGAATTTAAATTAGAAGGTAATTCTCCTAGAGGAGCATGGCATGGTGCTATGTGGGGATCTGTAACTGTGGAAGCTGTAGAAAATGGTAGTCTATCTTCAAAAAATAGAAGAAAAAGAATAGCCGCAGCCGCAGGGGGAGCTGTTGCTGGCTCGTTATATGCTGGATTAACTCCATAAGGATATCAAAATGTTAAATTCAAAAGAAATATCTGGCTTTTTTTTATTAATGAATTTATACTTTAGCATATACGGTGCATTAGAAGGTGTAATATTTATGGCAGTTGGAGACATAATTATAGTGTCTATTGTTTATTGTTTATTGAAGGAAAATAATAGGATAAAAGGGAAAGTAAAATATTCAATTGTGATTTCTTTAATGGTAACTTATCTGATTTCTATATTTTACTTTAAAGCGAATATGCTTGCAATATTGATGGTATCAGTAACACCATTTATTTTTTTATTTCTAATTCATGCTTTCTATAAGCCCTTTGTTAAAAATAAATAATATTCTTAGATAAAGTTAGAAACGGCTAATGGTACTGTTTAATATTTTCAACAAGGGCTTCCCAGCCCTTGTTTTTTTTGTCATTTTGAGTGAAGTGAAAAAACTATAAAAATTCTACAAAAACGCAAACAGATTTATAATGGAAGCAACAAGCAAAATAGAATATTAAAAAATAAGTATCCAACTTGAGCGAGTTAGAGTTTGGAGAGTTTATACAATATCTGAATAAGATAAATATTTCTAAGTGGCTAATGAATTTATTCTAAAAAATAAAGAAATAGAGATTACAGAAGATGAAATAATTAATCTAGTTAAAGAAACTAGAAAACAAATGTATGAAAATAGTAATTGATACTAACATTTGGATTAGCTTTTTATTTGGTAAATCTTTTCAAAATCTTAAATATAATTACTCAATACTAATCTTTTTCTTATTGACTTTTTTATTGACTTTTTTATTGACTTTTTTATTGACTTTTTTATTGACTTTTGCTTTATTAGTGTCAATTTTTTGATTATATTTTTCAATAAAATCAATTGAAGGAATGTAAAATGGAATTGCCGACGAATAAATTTCAACAAATTCATTAAAACTATAAATTTCATTTTTCATCGTTTTGTCAAGAAAAGAAACAATCGAATCCTCATCAGTTTCAAGTCTAGTAATTACTTTTGCTTCTAATTTTGCAAACTCTTCATTTTCAAATATGTTTTTATCTGAAACAAAAATATAATGGAGATTTGCACTATTTTCTTCAAAGTATTCAAAGAAAATACCGGGAAACATTTTCTCAATATTTTTAATTTCTTGTATTATGTCGTCTTGTATTTTCATTTTTTTTTATCAACTTTTAGTTTTAAAAAACTCCAAAATATACATTGCATTTTCTGATGCAATTTTATATTCAATCTCACTTATTAGAAACTCAGAACTATAATCTGCCTTTATCCTTAAACGTTTCAACTCACCAAAACATTTTTTAAATTTCTGCTTATCTTGGTTATTCGCTTTAGAATTTAATTGTATTTTATTATAATTCTTTATATGGCTTTTCATTAACTTTGCTTCTTCCAATGATTGAAAGCCATACGCTGAATAATTTGTATAAATTACATATAAGATGCTTTGATAAATACTATAATAAAAACAATAAATGCAAGAATTATAATTTTCTGTTTTTATCAGTAGCTCGCCTGATTCAAAATTTTCTTTTATTTTTACTCTTAATTTTTCACTCAAATTGTGTAACATTTGAAAAAATATAATGATTTTATCGGCTTAAATAAAATTTCATTTACCACTATAAGCGTTTTGTTGATTTTTCACAAATTTAATAAAATTTTACTATATAGACGAAATAATATTAAATTAGCATATATTTCAACGATATTTATTTTACTTCAAAATCTACAATAACTTTATGCGTAAATAATTTCCACATATTTTTTAAATTATTCATTTTTTAAGTGCTATTCCGCTCCTTAATTTTGCTTAAAATAAATTTTTAAGTAAAATTAACTATGAATAATATTATAATACCGCCAAGATTAGAACACGAGTCTATCGAAAATTATAATTACTTTGTTGAGTTTGTAAAACTTGGAACAAGTAGAACTATCGAAAAATTAGTAGAATTTTCAGATAAAAGCGCTTCTCAATTAATTGATTTATCAAACAGATTCAGATGGGCTATTCGTGTTAAAAAAGTAAAATATTATAATACAAACAATTCAATAAATTATAAGGAAAATAAAATAGAAAATTTAGAAATAATAAAAATTAAAGGAAATATGAATAATAATAATCAAATCGAAGTCATTAAAAAAATGACAGAAACGTTAAATAATTACCTTCAAATAATCAATCAATGCGATGATAACTATATTTCACAAGAAGATACTTATGACATTAAACTTGAAAAAGTAGAAAAAGTTTATCGTGTTTTTAATTTATATTTAACAATCAATGCACGACTAAATAAAGAAATTACGCGAATAGATAAATCAGAGGAAGAGCAAAAGTAGTTCTTCCCCAAGTTAATTATTTAATTTTAACCTCTACTCGTCTATTTTTTTCTCTATTTTCATCTGAAGTATTAGGTTTTAAAGGTTGCGTTTCGCCCTTACCAATAGCAGAAAGTCGATTAGAGTTTATTCCTTTTAAAATCAAGTATTGCATAACAGCATTAGCTCTATCATTCGAGAGTTGTTTATTATATTGATTAGACCCTTTGTCGTCGGTGTGTCCGATAATTTCAATTTTCTTATCTGAATTTGAACTTAGAAATTGAATTAATTGGTCTAATTCAGGATAAGAGTCAGTTTGAAGAGTTGCTTTATCATAATCGAAAAAAAGATTATTTAATAGAATTTCAGCATTTTTTTCAATCAAAGTAAGAGGCAAATCAACAATAATTTCTTTATATTCATTAATATTTGTTAAGTCAATATTTTGACTTATAGGATAGTAGCCGTCTTTACTTGCATTAAAAGAATACTTTCTACCTCTTGTTAAAATAATTTGGTAAATTCCGGTTATATCATCGGAGTTCGCAGTTCCTAAATTCTCATTGGTTTTTATATCTTTGTAATTAACAATTCCGTCGAGCGTTTCATTAGTTTTGCTATCATAAACTCTACCTTTTACAAGGCATAGAGCTTCCGGTCGCAAAGAAAGGGGCAAACCAATTTTAATTATTTCCAAATCTCTATCTGGTGTAGAAGTATTCATATAAGCAAACTCCCCACTTGCATCAAGAGTCAAATACGCATCCCACTCTTTTGAATTAATGCTTGGACCAAGATTAACTGGCTCCGACCAATTCGTCCATGTATCATCTAACCTTCTTGTCATATACATATCATTAGATCCATACCCAGGCAAGCCATCGGTTGAATAATATAATGTTTTTAAATCTGGAGCAAGGAACGGACCAACCTCATTACCAATAGTATTAACAACACTTCCTAAGTTTTTTGGAGATGAGAAAGTTGTATCATCTTCCTTAAAACAAACATAAACATCTTTTTGACCATAAGTGTCGTCTCTTTCTAAAGCAACGACAAGTATTTGTCCGTCAGCAGAAATCATATATTCATTATATTTCGCTTTATTATAAAAATCTTTAATTGCAATATCTTTAGGAACTTCCCATTTATCATTAACTTTGTTAGTAATTGATAGCCCACTCCCCTTTTGCGTACCATCTTCATTATATGTATTCATAATAATCATAGTATTATTATCAGTTGTAATTGATACAATACCATTATGACCATCATTGTTTAAAGGTGAGCCAATACTTTTCGCTTGCATCCAATTTCCGCTTTCATCTTTCTCTGTATAAAATATATCATCATTTTTAGAATCACTTGAAGATGTAATTTCTCTATTAAAAAATAGAACATTACCATCAGGACTTATTACAGGTGATTTTTCCATACCTTCAGTATTAACATTATCACTTAATGGTTCTTTTAAAACTCGCATTTTATCAGTTTTTGCGAGGTTGATTGGAGTTTCATTAGCCCAAATTTTAAAATATTCCACATCTACATTTATCATATTCTGCACTGAAATACCTTGATTGAATCCGTAAATTTCAATGTTGTCAAGCGTTTCTACTAAAGTTCCATTAATAAAAAACTTATATAAATCATCAGTTTTTTCAACTCTAAGTACATTATAATTATCAACTTTAACTAAACTTGATTCAACCCAACCATCATACTCATTATTCACACCTTTCTTAGTAGACATGATTTTATAAAAACCATTACCTGTTACTAAAAAGTAATTTGAATTGTCATAGTTAATATTTCCAAAAACAAGCCCAAAACCATAACCATTTTTACCATTAACATATTTCAGTTTTGTTTCAATAACAAAATTATCACTCGGCTTAATATATTTTGAGGTCATAAAGTTAAACCAATACTTATCACTACTAAAATTAATTTTATAGATACCATTCAGAATTTTAGCATTGTATGTATCAGCTGTAACTTCTTTCAAAAAAGCATTTTCAGAGGAGCTAAACTCTTCATTCACCAAAATTGGTAGTTCTTGAGAATAAGAATAAATAACAAAAGTAATGCTAAGCAAAAATAGTTTAATCATAATGATAATCCTTTAGGTATATTTTCAAAATTACAACTTTTTAAAATATTTATTGCTAATATTTACAAGTAAAATTAAAACTGGCACTTCAATCAAAGGACCAATTACTCCTACGAATGCCTGCCCACTATTCAGCCCAAACACAGCAATAGAAACCGCAATCGCTAATTCAAAATTATTTCCAGTTGCAGTAAATGATATTGCCACATTTTCATTATGTTTAATTCCTATTTTTTTAGAAAAGAAGTAACTCATAAAAAACATAATTACAAAATATAGCACCAAAGGAATTGCAACTTTAATTAATTCAAAAGGTAAATTAAAAATCATTTCGCCTTTCAAACTAAACATAATAATAATTGTAAAAAGTAAGGCATAAAGCGTAAAAGGTGATACTTTCGGAATAAATTTTCGGTTATACCACTCTTTCGACTTAATTTTAGGAAGAAATTTACTACTTAAATAACCCAATAGAAAAGGTATTCCAAGATAAGTAAGGACACTTTCAAACACTTGCCAAAACTCAATATTAACAATCATACCTTGATACCCGAAATACTCGGGTAAAATAGTTATAAATAGCCAAGCATAAAATGAATAAGTAAACACTTGAAAAATTGAATTTAAAGCCACAAGAGCCGCCCCTAACTCTCTATTCCCTTTTGCTAAGTCATTCCATACCAACACCATTGCAATACACCTTGCCAAGCCAATTAACACAATACCCGAAAAATATTCTATATTGTCAGATAAAAAAATCAAAGCAAGAGTGAACATCAAAATTGGACCAAGGACCCAGTTCAAAATCATTGATATTATAAGCACTCGTTTATCAGAAAAAACATTTTCAAATAAATTATAATTTACTTTTGCAAGTGGTGGATACATCATTATAATCAACCCAATAGCAATCGGAATATTAGTATTTCCTATGCTCAATGAATTGATAAAAATTCCAAAATCAGGAATAAAAACCCCTATAAGCAACCCAACAAACATCGCTAAAAATATCCAAAGCGTTAAGTATCTATCTAAGAATGATAACCTTATTTGCATAATTTCTTTGTCTTTAACATTATATAATACATTTCATAAGCAATTTTATAACATATTTCATCATATTTATTTTGTTCAAGCTCAGTCCCATCATAATCTTTTGGGTCATCATATTTTAATCCAATTCGGGATTCTGCGCCCGGAATAAATGGGCAATTTCCATCTGCTTCCGAGCAAGTCATCACTGCACAAAACTTTTCATTAGGATTATGTGTATCATCATACTTTTTTGAGTAAAATTTATACTCAACGTCTTTAATAGCAATACTATAAACTGGGTTTGAATTGCCATATTTAGTAAAATCAATACCCATTCTTTCAAGAGCATTAATTGCATTAGCATTAAACTCAGTAATTTGAGTTCCTCCAGAATATAATTGAATATTTTTTAATTCAAAATCATCGGCAAATATTTGAGCAAGGACTTGTGCCATCTGCGAACGACGGCTATTATGAGTACAAATAAAAACAAGTTTCGGCGAGTAAGAATTGACAATATATTCAGCAATTTTATCTAAAATAGCAATTCTTTCATCTGAAATAAAATTCAAACAAATATCTTTGCTAAATTTAATTGGAATTGCATTTAACATATTAACAAAATTAAGGATAAATTTTCTGTTTGCAAAAAATTAGTTAATTTTGAGTTTTTGCACCCGTAGCGTAACTGGATAGCGCATCAGATTTCGGCTCTGAGGGTTGTGGGTTCGAATCCCTCCGGGTGTACTTGTTAAAAATATATAATTTCTATAAACATATTAAACCACAAGTATTTAACTTTGTGGCTTTTTTATTCCCTTTTATACCCTTTGATATGTGTTATTATATCTAACAATGGGTTGTAACACATTGTTATAAATTTTTCTGCTAATAATGACTTCTCCGAAAAACTACTTAGTGTATATGAATTAATTTTCATAATTTTGCGAATGTTTAATTTTCAATTTGAGAAAAGATGTATAAAATATTCGCTGTAATATTTTTATTGTGCTTGAGCGCAAAAGCCAATGATAAAACTATGTTTATCGGAGTTGGTGCAGGTCCAGTTTATGGAATTAATGAGACTTCTAATAAAGAAAGAAGTTTAGGTTTTGATATAAAAGCAAACGCTGTTTATACTAACCTACTAGGTCCTTATGTTGCTTTAGAAGTTGGTCTTGGATATGCAAAAGAAAATCATGATAAAGGAGTTCCTTCTTGGTTTAAGTCTGATATGATTTTGGGTGATTTAAGAGCAAGATTTTATTTCTTAAGTTTCTTGGGCTGGAATGTTTCTCCTTATGGTTATGGTGGAATTGGGTTTGTAAATTATAACTCTACTTATGACCCAAATGCTTTGACTATGCAAGGAACTACTAAACCTAAATTTGCTGGTAACAATATCACTGGAACTGATTTTATGTATAATTTCGGTGCTGGGATTAGCTATACATTAAATAAGAATTGGGCAATTGACATTGCTGCTGGTCCAAATTTCAGTATGAATGATAATATTAACCCTTGGTTAGACGATGTGAATGATGCTTTCTGGACTGGGTATATCACTGTTTCTTATAATGTTGGTGATGTATTTAACCTTAACGGAAGTGCTTATTCAAACGCTGAAGAGTTTGAATCTAACGTTGGTGATAAATTAATTTTAGAAGGTGTTACTTTCAAAACAAATTCAAGCGAATTAACTGATAATTCAGAAATGATTTTATACAGAGCTTTAAAAACATTAGAAAATAACGAAGATTGGACTGTTGATATTGTTGGTTATACTGATGATACTGGAGACAGACAATATAATATTGATTTATCTTTAAAAAGAGCTGAAACTGTTAAAACTTGGTTAGTTAATAATGGTATTGATGCTGATAGAATTACTACAAAAGGTATGGGACCTGATAATCCATTAGTTCCAAATGACTCTCCAGAAAATAGAGCTAAAAATAGAAGAATTGAGTTCGTAAGAACAAAATAACTTTAAATTTTTTATTGATTATTAGAAAGTGCCGAACAAAAGTTCGGCATTTTTTTTTAAAAAATTAAGTTTTCCACAATTTCAACAAAGCGCCTTTTATTTTAAGATTAGTTTATCTTTTATTGCCATAATTCAATTTTTTTTCGTAATTTTGTGCTTATTTTTTTGAATTTTTGGAAAAATGTTATGATAAGTGTTCCTGAATACATTGAGAAATTAGTTCCTTATAAATCTGGAAATAAACTTGATAGACCGATTACACGTGAGGAATTTAAAAAACTAATTAATTTAGCTTCAAATGAAAATCCATTAGGTCCTTCGCCGAAAGCTGTCGAAGCAATAAAGAGGCATTTGTCAGAAATTAACATTTATCCAGATCCAAACGCATCTGAATTAACTCAAAAAATTGCCGATAAATTCGGTAAAGATCCAAAAAATATATTAACTGGGCACGGTTCAGATTCATTAATTCAATACATATTTAACACTTTTTTCAAAAAAGGTGATGAGCTTTTAACAGCAAATGCAACTTTTATCGGAACTTATGTGAATGCAAATAAGCAAGGAATGGTTACTCAATTAGTTCCTATGCGTAGTGATTATTCTTTTGATTTATCTGGGATTTTAAATAAAATCACTTTAAGAACTAAAGTAATTTATTTGGCAAATCCGAATAACCCTACTGCTACTATGTTTACTAAATCTGATTTCGTGAAGTTTTTAGCAAAAGTTCCAAAAGATATTTTAGTCATATTAGATGAAGCATACTGGCTTTATGCACAAGAAATGCCAGGTTATTTAGATGGGTTTGAGTTTGAAGAAGAAAATTTAATTGTTCTTAGAACATTATCAAAAGCTTATGGCTTAGCAGGAATTAGAGTTGGCTTTGCTTATGCACCGGAATATTTAATAAACTATTTAAGTAGAGTGAAATTGCCTTTTGAACCAAATTCATTAGCACAAGCAGCGGCTATGGCTGCTTTGGACGATGATGAATTTGTAGGCAAAATGCTTGAAGTAAATAATAAATCAATGGATATTTTACTTGAAGCAATTGATAATGCTGGAATTGCTCGCACAGAACCTTCTGCTAACTTTGTGATGATGATTTTTGAAAACGAAGTTAAACCAAAAGCTTTACATAATAAATTATTAGATAATGGAATAGTTACAAGACAGTTACACATGTTTGGGCTTCCTAATGCAATAAGAATTAATACTGGAACGATAGAGCAATCTGAAAAGGCAGCTAAAGTAATTTACTCTAAATAAGAAAAGGAAAGTCGAAATGAAATTTGCATCAATTTTAAATAATAATAATGAAGAGCGACTTTGCTTATTGTTTAATTCTCAATATGCTGATTTATCAAACGAATCTATAAAATTAAATATCTCATTGCCTTCTAAAATGTCGGACTTCCTTGAACTTGAAGAAAAAGGTATGGAATTAGCTCAAGAAGTTCAAAATAATTTAATTAATGGATTTGAAGAAGTTAAACCTGTTAAAGTTTTAGCCCCAGTCCCTAAGCCAAGCTCTTGTAGAGATGGATATGCTTTTCGTCAGCACGTAGCATCTGCAAGAAAAAATCGTGGCTTGGATATGATACCCGAGTTTGACCAATTCCCAATTTTTTATTTCACAAATCATAATGCTGTTTTTGGTGAAGGTGAAGTTGTTGTAGAAAAGGATCACTTAGAAAAGTTAGATTTTGAGCTTGAGTGGGCAGTTGTAATCGGCAAAAAGGGTAAGAATATCTCTTCGCAAAATGCTGATAAATATATAGCTGGCTATACAATAATGAATGACTTATCTGCAAGATTTTTACAAATGGACGAAATGAAGCTGAATCTTGGACCAGCGAAAGGTAAAGATTTTGCTACTACAATAGGTCCATTTATGATTACTCCTGATGAGTTGGATTCAAGAAAAATTGCAACTCCATTTGGCAATCAATATGACCTAACAATGAAAGCGTTCCATAATGGGAAAGAGGTTTCATTAGGGAATACTAAGGATATGACTTTTACATTTGCAGAGATAATTGAAAGAGTTTCTTATGGTGTAGAAATTCACCCTGGTGATGTTATTGGCTCGGGAACTGTTGGAACTGGTTGTTATTTAGAATTAAATGGAACATGGACAAGAGAAGCAAAAGAAAGGGGCGAAGATTTCAATCCAATCTGGTTAGAAGATTCCGATGAGATTATTTTAGACATTGATTTATTAGGAAAATTAGAAAATAAAATCAAACTTAATCCAACTAGCTCGTCAATTTTAGCTTTAAAGAAGAATATTTAATTTTATTGAAATGATTTAATAATTTGCTGTTAAATTTTAACAGCATTTTTTTTATTTTTATTAATATATTTTAATATTCAATCTATTTTATTATATTTGCTTATATTTTATTTGATTTTATTCTTATTTTTGTAATCTATATTTAATTAAGGTGTAAAATGTCCTTTTTGTTTATTAGTGCAGAATCAAAACATAGGGAAAAAATTGAAGAGTTTTTAAAAAGCTTTCCCCAAGATGAAGTTGAATTCATCTCAGGAGATGACGATGGTGCTTTAGATTTCAATAATGAAGAGACATTTTCAATCAAGAAATACACTGAAGAACAAAGAAAAGTAGCAAGAATGTTCGAAGATAATATGTATGACGATGAAGAGGAAGAGGAATTCGATATTGAGTTGGACTTATTAGACGAAGATGGGAATATAATTGACTATACTGTAACTTTTGATTATCTTGACGAAGATGAATATTATGATTATAGCTTATACAAAGAAGATTTTAAGATAGTTAGGATATTTTTTGATAATGGCGAAGTTGTTGAGAAAGAATTTATGAGTAAAAGATATTTTGATGTTTTAATGTCAAATCAAGGTTTCTTTTATGAAGATGCAATAATTATAAGTGAGATTAAAGTCGATAAAATTTTTGAATTAGTAGATACTGCCATTAAAGATGGTGTTTTTGAGTTTTTATTTGATAGAGTTGAAAAAGACTTTGATATTGATGAAGATTTTCAGAATTTACCTTTGAATTGATATTTGATGAAGATTAGGTTTTTTGTTGATTTTGATGGAACAATCTGCTTAGATGATTTAGGTAATAAGGTTTTTATTGAGTTAGGCAACTATGAACTTTATCACCAACAACTTGTAAATAAAGAAATTAGTATCAGAGAATATTGGCATAAACTTTGTGAGAGTTTGAATACGACTAACTCTTTTAATGATATAAAATCAATAGCGAGCAGAAGCGAAATTGATTATTATTTTTTAGATTTTTATGATTGGACCAAGCAATCAGGATTTGAAACTTGTATAGTAAGTGATGGGTTTAGCATTTATATTGATGAAGTTCTGAAAAAGTATGGAATTAGAGAGATTAAAAAATTCTCAAATCATTTAGTGGTGGAAGGCATGAGGGTTCTCCCCTTTTTTCCAGAAGCACAAGAAGACTGCCATTGTTTAAGCGCATCTTGCAAAAGGAACATTGTACTTAATAATTCAGATGATGATGATTTGATTGTTTATATTGGTGATGGCTATTCAGACTTTTGTCCTGCGGAGTATAGTGATATTGTTTTTGCTAAGAAGAACTTAGCAGCATATTGTAATGAATATAAAATTCCACATTATCCTTACAAGAATTTTTTTGATGTAAAAATGATAATGTCAGATTTAATAATTAAAAAGAAGATAAAGAAAAGAAACGTTGCGTCGATAAAAAGAAAAAATGCGTTTGAAAATGAATAAATGAGAAGATTTTTTTATATATTATTACTATTAACTTTTAATCTCGGCTTCTTAACAAGCCAAGAGAGTGGCTATTCTGTTGAGTTTTCACAGGTATTAATTAATGGTAAAAAAATCGATTTTAATGAGAAAACCGTCATTCTTTCTGAACAAGACTCCATTACTATTTCATATTTATGTAAAAATAATAAAAATGAGCAAACTCCTTTTCTTTTTAGAACAGAATTGCTAAGTGGTGAGCAATCTGCTGTTAAATCAATAAGTGAACCGATAATTCAATATAAAAAACTTCCAGAAGGTAATTATTCTTTTAAACTTTCAGCTTTCGATTTAAAAAAAAATTGGACTACTAAAGAAATTCAACTTGTTTTTAGAGTAGATAATTTTGAAGCGAGATTAATAAAAGATATTAATGGTTTAAACACAATCATTAATGAACAAAACAAGAAAATTGAAGAGTTTAAAAAGAAAGGCGATAAATCAGCAATTGCAACTGGAATAAATTGGCTCTCAATTATAGGTGGTTTTTTAGTTGCATCTTTAATTTTTGCTTTACTTTATGTTTTTGTTAAACCAAAAACTAAAGATGACTTAAATGACGAAAGTAAAAGAAGATTTCATCGTTTGGAATTAGAAAATAATAACTTAAAAGCTGAGCTTTCTGCCCTGCGTTCTCAATTAGATGGATTGCAACGTAGGACAGAAGATATGCGAATGAGAAATAGAGAGTTAGAAGAGAGTGTCAATAAACTAATGGATTCTAAAAGTGAATTGGAGCAACTCCAAGCTCAGAAAGATGAGTTATTTGCAATGCTTATTCATGATATTAAAAATCCGGCTGGAATTATAAAAAGTTTAGTCGAATTGTTACGCTCTTATGACCTATCAGCTACTGACCAACAAAGTATAATTGATGATATTTTAAGCACAACAAAAGTAATTGTTCAACTCTCACAAGAAGTTTCAAGAGTGCTTGCTCTTGAAGGTGGTAAATTGAATATGGATTTCAGAGTTGCCAACTTAAATGGTATTTGTAAAAACGTTTACAATAGATTTAAAGTGAAATCAAATGAGAAAAGTATATCTTTCCTTTATGACGTGCCCGACGGATTACCTGATATTAAGTTAGATGATGGCAAAATAGATGAAGTATTATCAAATTTAGTTTCTAATGCAATTAAATTTACTCAGAAAGGTGGCTCAATAAGATTGAAAGCTCAGCAAATTGACGCTACTGTTGTAATTGAAGTTAGCGACAATGGTTTGGGATTATCAGAAGAGGACTTAAATTCAGCTTTTAAGCGTGGCGCTCAATTAAGTGCTAAACCAACTGGTGGAGAGAGTTCTACTGGCTTGGGCTTATGGATTGTTAAAAAATTAGTTGAAGCGCACAATGGACGTGTTTGGGTGCGAAGTTCGTTAGGTAAAGGTTCTACTTTTGCCTTCTCCCTCCCACTTGAGCAAAAAGATGCTACAAAAGTTGTTATGATGAATTAATATAACCTTTATTTTGATTTTTCGTAATAATTAAGCGGGTTAAATTTACTTATAAACGAGATTATGGAATTATTTAGATTTGAGAATGAGTCATTTTATTTACTTTTCATTCTTGTCCCAACTTTAATAGTTATCTATGTTTTAACTGGAATTATTAGAAAGAAAAAATTAGGTAGTTTCTCATCAAAATTATTATTTTTACAAATAGTTGATGGTGTTTCTAAATACAAAACTCACTTAAAATTTACATTAATTTTACTTGGAATTTCAAGTTTAATATTTGGAATAATGAATCCACAAGTTGGAAGTAAATTAGAAAAAGTAAAACGAGAAGGAATTGAGATAATGATTGCCATTGACGTATCAAACTCAATGCTTTCGGAAGATATCAAGCCAAGTAGATTAGAAAGTGCAAAGCATGCTATTAATAATTTAATTGATAAGTTATACAATGACAAAATAGGAATTGTTTTATTTGCGGGTGATTCATTTTTGCAATTACCTTTAACAACAGATTATTCAGCTGCAAAGTTATTACTTTCGACAGTCTCAACAGATTTAATTCCAATGCAAGGTACAGCAATAGGAAGTGCAATAGAGCTTTCGATGGAATCGTTTTCAAAAGAAACTAAGACAGGAAAAGCTCTTATTATTATTACTGATGGTGAAAATCATGAAGATGATGCTTTGTCAATGGCAAAAGAAGCGAGCGAAAAAGGAATTACAATTAGCACAATAGGTATGGGGACGGAAGAAGGAGGTCCTATTCCTATTTATAGAAATGGACAAAGAGTTGATTTTATTAAAGATGGATCTGGGAATATTGTAGTAACAAAACTTGATGCCTCAATGCTTTCGCAATTAGCAGCGGCAGGAAATGGAGAGTTTATTAGAGCGAGCAATGCTGGAGTAGATATGAAAGAAATTATTGATAATATGCAACATCTTGAAAAAGAGCAATTTGAATCTAAAATTTTCACTGATTATGAAGATAGATTTCAGCTTTTATTAGGAATAAGTTTATTTTTATTAGTGATTGAGTTTTTAGTTTCAAGCAGAGAAAATCAGTTTATTAAAAGAATTTTCACTTTTGGAGAAGCAAAATGATATATTTATTAATGTTAGTTTTAGTTAATATTGGTTATTCGCAAGATGAAAACTCTAAAATTAGAAAAGCAAATGAACTATATAATTCACAAAAGTATAATGATGCCGAATTATTATATAAAAAGTCTTTAGAGATAAACGGGAAATCATTACCTGCCAAATATAATCTTGCTAATACAAATTATAAAATGCAGAATTATGAAGGTGCTATGAGCAGTTATGAGCAAATTGCTAATAATTCAAATATTGATAAAGCTACTCGTGCAAAAGCATTTCATAATTTAGGTAATTCGTATTTAAGCCAGCAGAAATTTCAAGAAGCAGTTGATTCTTATAAAAATTCCTTAAAAGAAAACCCAGGCGATAAAGAAACTATTTATAATCTTGAATATGCAAGAAGAATGTTAGCGAGTCAGCAAAATCAACAGAATCAGAATAATCAACAGAACCAAAATAATAAAGATAATAAAGAACAGAATAAAGACAAAAATGGTCAAGATAATAAAGACCAACAAAATCAGAATAAAAATCAACAAAATAAAGATAAACAAGGGCAGGATAAACAGAATAAAGACCAGCAAGGTAATGATAAACAGAACCAAGATAAAGCTCAAAATGGTGACCAAAAAGACCAACAGAGTAAAGACCAAAAAGGTAAGTCTGGTGAGCAAAAACCTTTGAAAATCTCTAAGGAAGATGCTGAAAGAATGTTACAAGCACTATCTAAACAGGAGAAACAAACTCAAATGAAAATTAGAAAATTAGAGAAAAGTAATAATAAAGTAGAAAAAAATTGGTAATAGTTTGATATTTAATTAATTTGCATAATATTTTTTAAATTGGCTTGAATTTATATTCGAGCCATTTTACTTTAAAATGACTATAAAAGAGAAAAAATATAAAGGATTTAATGAGATATACTTCGTGTTATATCTTATGGCTGTTTTGCTTTTGCTTCCAGATGGCGAAAAGCCAAAAGAGGATTATATTGTTTCAGCTCAAAATTCAGTTTATATTAAATCTGAAAAAAGTATGCTTAATGTTAGGTTGAAAGTTAAAAATGGTGTTAGCGAAATAGTTTCTGCTGACACAGTTAATATTATCTATCCTGTAGGAAAAATTGACTCGATAAACTATAATTTTAAGCTTAATAATAATAATGTAACAAATGAAATTTATAGTTCAAAAAACCGAGCTATTCAGAGCTCTTTTGAAATAATTGAAAATAATGAAGGGTTGGTTAGGTTTGAATGGTTTCCTCAAAGTATTAAAAGTGTAAATAAAAACTTTGAGGTTATTGTCGAAGCAGAGATATATTCGTTGGGCATCAAAGAGCCAACGATGAGTAGCACAAGGTTTGCGATTAATACTTATTATATAGATAACGATTTAGCTATTAACTTAACTAATAATTCGAGTAGCACAACGCAAAGTAACAACAATTCGGATATAAATAGTAACTTTAACTCAAACATTGGTGCTAATAACACATTTCAAGATTTAAATGATATAAATTTTTTCCCAGAGAACCCTGTTACAGCAATGGCTTTGAGTCGTTGGACGAGCGTTGTTAGAGTGTTTGGGATTGATTTGACAAAGGACTTAAGAGGTCTTCCACGAATTGTAGGAGCAAATAAATATGATATTAAAATTGAGAATATTGATTCAAAATCTATTTATTTAAGTGGTATGACATCTGCAGATAGTAGTTATAAAGTAGGGATTGAAATTGTTAGGAATGCAGATAACCGAGTTGCAAGCACAGAGTTTATTGTTAAGCCATTGCTTATCCCCTACCCAGATTATAAAAATTTGATGTATCCCAATTATACTTATACAATCAAAACAAATTTGCCTAAGAATAATAAATGTAGTGCAAAATTATACTATAAAGATAAGATAGTGGCAAGCTCTTCTGGCAATTCTGCACTTGAGTTTGTTCCTCAATTTTCAGATACAAATAAAATTTTCAAACTTAACCGTTATGTTGATGATAAGCTTATAGATAGCAAACAAGATATTAGAGTTATACCACCTGCTTCACCAGAAATTACAAAGAAAAGTGTTAGTGATGGATATTTGTATATCACAACAAAAACTTATGGAAAATTAGGGAATGGGAATAATAACATAATTGGGAAATTGCAGTTCGATAAAGAAAATATTGATTATCAAGATTTAAACGGTTCAACTCAGTACGGCGAGAATTATACTATACAAGTGTTCCGAATTAAACTCAAAGATGATTTGAAATCATTAGAAATATATGCAATAGATGGATTGGGTGAATATTCTAATAAAGAAAAAGTTAATTTTTAAATGAAACTAAAATATAAAATTTCAATTTTTTTCTCAATTACAGCGGCAGCCATTGCTATTTTTATTAATGCAATAATTTATTATTATACTTCAGTAAATTATCACGAAGACTATGTTAAATCTTTATTAGACAAGGAAGTAGGAATAGAAATAATAATAAATCACAATTCTTACAGCGAGATTACTAAGGATCTTCAAAAAATATCAAATAAAAATGAAATCTATAATTTTACAAATTATTCAGAAAATAGATTAAAAGACATAAGTAAGCAATTCAATTTAGATTATAATGATATTCAGTTTAGTTTAGAGAATAATTCATATTTTTTAGATAAAACTGGATATCAATATTATTTTATTAAAATTTACCATAAAAATAATAATGATTATATTTTATATTCAAATTTTTATAATCAGGATGGTGAAGATAAACTTAATGATATGCTCACTTTAATGATATATGAAAACCTAATTACTATATTTTTAATTTTAATTATTGGATTTATTTTTTCAAATATAATTTTAACACCTTTTTACAATTTTGTTAAAGAAGTAAATAGTATCAAAACAAATGAGTTAAGGACAATTAAATTATCAAAAAATAAAGATGTTATATATCAAATCTCAATTGCCTTTAATAATTTGGTTGAGAGAATTAAGACTTCTATTGATTTACAGCATAATTTTATTTCTCATGCTTCTCATGAGTTTAAAAACCCATTGACAACAATATTAGGTGAAAGTGAATGGATATTGAAAAAGGAAAGGGAAAAGGAAGAATACGTTCAATCAATTAAAACAATATTAGCGGAAGCTCATAAGTTAGAGACAATTACAAATGATTTATTTAAACTTGCAAACACAAGTTTTAAAGAAGAAATTAGCTTAAATGATAAAGTCAATTTAAGTGATTTAATTATAGAAATTATATCGGTATTTAGTGAGAACGTAAAATATAATTACAAAGAAAATACTGATGATTGCTACGTTTTAGGTAATATGGAATTAATTAAAATTGCAATTTCTAATATATTTGATAATTGTATTAAGTTTTCAGAGAATCCCGAAATAGATATTGAAATTAATAGAATAAACAAGAAGTTAGTAGTTGTAATTAAAGATAATGGAGTGGGCATTCCAGATGAACAGCTTAAATTTATATATAACCCATTCTTCCGAGCTTCAAATGTGATAAATAAAAAAGGATTTGGAATTGGAATGCCTCTTACAAAACGGATTTTAGATTTGCACAATTTTCATATTGAAGTAAGCCCAAACAAGCCACAAGGGACAAAATTTCAAATAACATTTTAATGATTTTTATCTTAATTTTCCAATAATTCATTGAATTTAATTAATTTTGTCATTTATATAAAAAATAATTTAGAAAATGAGAGAATATCCTAATAAATTAACACCGAAAGATTACGAAGGAAAATGGTATAAATATTGGCAGGAAAAGAAGTTATATCAAAAGCAAGATAGTAACAAAAAGCCATATTCCATTTTTATGCCTCCTCCGAATGTAACTGGTATTTTACACTTCGGACACGTTTTAAATCATACATTACAAGATTTATATATTAGAAAAAAAAGAATGCAGGGCTATGACGCTCAATGGTTTCCAGGAATGGATCACGCCGGCATTGCTACACAATCAAGAGTGGAAAAGTTTCTGAAAGAATCAGAGAATATCACGAAATATGATTTAGGTCGTGATAAGTTCATTGAAAAGGTTATGGAATGGAAAGATAAGTATGGTGGGATTATATTCGAGCAACTTCAAAGATTAGGTGTCTCGGCAAATTGGGATAAAATGCTTTTCACAATGGACGAGAAAGCATCGAATGCTGTGAGAGACGTGTTTATTGCATTGTTCGATGAAGGTCTAATTTATAAGGGTAAAAGAATAATAAATTGGTCTCCCCTATCAATGACTGCTTTATCTGATGAAGAAGTTGAATTTAAAGAAGTTAATGAGAAATTTTACACATTAAGATATTATTTTGAAAATTCAAATGAGTATTTAAAAGTTTCAACAGTAAGACCAGAAACAATTTATGGCGATGTCGCAGTTGCGGTTAATCCAAACGATGAGCGATATAAATCTTTAATTGGAACTTATGTAATTGTTCCTCTTGTTGGTAGAAAAGTGCCTATTATTGCAGATGATTATGTTGATATAGAATTTGGAACTGGGTGCTTAAAAGTAACTCCTGCTCACGATGTTAATGACTTTGAAATTGGGAATAGACATAACTTAGAAGTGATAAACACAATTAACCCAGACGGCACACTTAATGAAAATACTGGTGAGTATAATGGTTTGGAAAGGTTCAAAGCAAGAAAAGTTATATTTGCAAAGTTAGAAGAACTTGGACTAGTTGAAAAAGTAGAAGATTATACTCATAACGTAGGCTTTTCTCAGCGGGGTGGTGAGGCGATTGAGCCATTTTTGTCTGACCAGTGGTTTGTAAAAATGAAACCACTTGCAGAGATTGCTATCGAAGCGATGGAAGTAGATGGTATTCAGTTCTATCCTAATCATTGGGTTAAAACTTATATGCATTGGATGAATAATGTTAGAGATTGGTGTATATCGAGACAACTTTGGTGGGGGCATAGGATACCTGTTTATTACACTGAAGATGGGTT
The DNA here is from genome assembly GCA_964465945.1 of uncultured Hyphomicrobiales bacterium. Taxonomy (GTDB): domain Bacteria; phylum Bacteroidota; class Ignavibacteria; order Kapaibacteriales; family UBA2268; genus JAJRPT01. The sequence goes on along the minus strand of CAYXMM010000003.1, from coordinate 298,794 downwards.
ATTTACAGCAGCAAGAAATGAAGAGGAAGCAAGAAAAAAACTTGGTATTACTGAAAATATTAAATTAACCCAAGACGAAGACGTGTTAGATACTTGGTTTTCTTCATGGCTTTGGCCTCTTACTACATTAGGTTGGGACTCAGAAAGGGAAATCAATAGCCATAAAGATTTATATAAGTATTTACCAAGTGATTTATTAGTTACTGGACCAGATATTATATTTTTCTGGGTTGCAAGAATGATAATGGCAACAAAGAAATTTAAGTCAATTATTCCTTTTAAAAATGTATATTTTACTTCAATGATTCGTGATGGCAAAGGACGAAAGCTGTCAAAATCATTAGGAAATTCGCCAGACCCATTAAATATAATTGATAAGTATGGTGCTGATGCAGTCCGTTTTACTATGCTTTATCTTGCCCCACTCGGTCAAGATGTGAAAATGGATGTAGATGTAGATGCTCAAGACATTCCGTCAATGGATATTGGTAGGAATTTTACAAATAAAATCTGGAATGCTGGTAGATTTTTACAGATGAAATATAATGAAGCAAATTCTTCAAATAAGTATATTTTAAATGTAGAGGAGTATTCATTAGCGGATAAATGGATTATATCAAAATTAAATTCTGCAATTAAGGATATTGATAATTATATTAATGATTACAAGGTTACAGAGTATTCAAAAGTATTATATGAATTTATTTGGAAGGATTTCTGCGATTGGTATGTAGAAATTCTAAAAATTCAATTTAATAATGGTGATGAAGTTTATAAAAAGAAAATTACAAATTTTGCAATTGTGATTTTCAATGACATTTTAAAACTTCTACATCCTGTGATGCCATTTATTACTGAGGAGATTTGGCATTTATTAAATGGTGAGGAAATAGAATCTATAAGTATTCAAGATAGTCCAATTAGTGATAAAGGAGCAATTAATTCTAAATTAGAAGATAATTTTAATTTAATTCAAGAATTAACTGAAGAAATAAGAAAATTAAAAGCGACTTCACAATCTGCTGACGCAAATCAAAAATTGAATGTCTTTTTAGAAACAACTGACAAAAATTATGTCAAAATTATTAATGATTCGATTAGTATTTTAGAAACGTTATCTAAATCTTCTAAAATTGATATATCAAGCAAACTTGATACTAAGCCAGAAAACTATTTGTCAGGTGTTTTGAGAGGAATAGAAATTACTATTGAATTAAATATTAAAGTCGATAAAGAGGCAGAAACAAAGAGAATTAGCGTAGAAATCACTCGGCTTGAAGGTCAAATTAGTGGCATAAAAAACAAATTAAGTAATGAAAAGTTTGTGAATAATGCTCCTGAGCAAGTTGTTGCTATTGAGAAGAAGAAATTATCGGATATGAGCGATAATCTTGAGAAATTACGAGAAAGTTTAAAGAATTTATAATTAATTAGAAAATATAAGTCTATATCAAAAAAAGGTATAGATTTTTTTTTAGGTAAAGTATGGTAAATGATTTATTAAAATTACGTTTAGACGAGTTAGAAGAAAGTCATAAAAACTTGAATATTCCAAAGAAGGCATTCTTTGATATGGATAATACAATTTTAGTTGGCGATATTGGCGAACTTGTTGTGTTAGCACTATTAAACGAAAATATGCCTCTTTCGATGAGTTGGGAAGAATATCTTATAATGCTAAAAAATGAGGGTGAGAGGGTTGCTTATCGAAAAATAAATGAAGCTAAGGCAGGAAATAATGTTGAGGATTTAAAACAAATAGTAGTTAAATTATTAGATTTAGAATCACCATATAGATATTTAACATACACAAAAAATATTCCTAAGCGTAATAGTGCTATAAAAGATTTACTTTTTGAATTAAAAATTAGAGATTACGAGCTTTATTTGGTTACTGCAAGTAGTCAATATGTTGCAGAAGCGGTAGTAGAAAAATGGTTCCCTGAATTTGAAACTGATAAAGTTTTTGGAGTTAGAAATAAAATTATAAATGGTTTATTAAGTGAGGAATTGGAAACCCCTTTTCCAATTAAAGAAGGCAAGGGTCAAGTTATTGATTTAATTATGGGTAATGAAAAGCCACTCATTTGTGCAGGTGATAGTATTAATGATGTTGATATGTTAAACAAAACTCATCAAAATGGATTAAATTTAATTGTAAACCATAAGCCGGATAAGACGTTCAAAATTTTACAAAATCTTAATTCTTTGGATAATGTATTTTTTATTGATTGGGCTTGAAATTATTAAATTTAGGATAAAAATTAATGTTTTTATGCTCTTATTGCATTGGAATTAACAACAAATTCGTAGTTAAAGAAATCGTCTCTGTTACCATTGATTAATTTATTTCTTGCAATATTGGCAATCATTGCAGCGTTATCTAAGCAATATTCCATATCGGGTATTACAATTTTATATCCTTGGTTTTCATACTTTTTAAATTCTGCTCTGAGAAGTGTGTTTGCAGATACTCCCCCACCGATAACAATGTTTTTGATATTATTTTTTTTAACAGCATTTATAGTTTTATAAACTAAAATATCAATAATTGCTTGTTGAGCTGAAGCCGCAATATCTGGTAAATCCTCTTCGGATAGTCCGTTTGGGAAATTCTTTTCAATGAAATAACGAACTGATGTCTTTAGCCCAGAAAAAGAAAAGTTGAAATTATCTTTCATTTTCATAGAACGAGGGAAGTCATATTTTTTCGGATTGCCAATTTTGGCTAATTTATCAATAATGGGTCCTCCTGGGTATGTTTTTCCCATAAGCTTTGCAATTTTATCAAATGCCTCTCCTGCTGCATCGTCAATGGTAGAGCCAACCAGTTCATAATCAGAAAAGCTATTTACTTTAAAAATGGCAGTATGTCCACCTGATACTACAAGAGAAATTAATGGAAATTGCAGAATATCATCTTGTAAATTCCCACTATAGATGTGTCCTTCAATATGATTAACTGGGACAATTGGAATATTGTATTTGATAGAAAGTCCTTTCGCAAAGTTTGAGCCCACAATTAAAGAGCCAACAAGTCCGGGATTTGTGGTTACTGCGATTGCATCTATTTCTTCAATGGTTAGGCTACTTTGGTTTAATGCGTCAATTAGAAGTGGGTAAATTACTTCAAGATGTGCCCTTGATGCTAACTCAGGGACAATTCCACCATATTTTGAATGAAAGTGTTGTGAAGAAATAAGATTTACTAAAACTTTTTCATCATCTAAGATAGCAATAGATGTATCATCACAAGAGCTTTCTATACCGAGAATTTTCATTTCTGTTCTTTAATCGCTTTAATTAATAAATTTATTGCTGAATAAACTGCTAACTCTCTATTTGTTTCCCTATCTTTACCAAAAATGAACTTGTGAGCTTCTACACTATCTTTGCTTGCTATTCCAATCCATACAAGCCCAACTGGTTTTTCCTCTGTACCACCATCGGGTCCTGCAATGCCAGTGATTGAAATAGCATAATCGCTATTGTATTTTAAGATTGAACCCAATGCCATTTCTTTTGCACATTCTTGGCTTACTGCACCAAATTTCTTTAGTGTTTCGGTCGATACTCCTAAAAGATCTTGTTTAGCTTGATTTGAGTATGTTACAGCAGAACCGAGAAAGTATTTTGAACTACCAGTTAAACTTGTCATCTTTGCACCGAAGAGGCCTCCTGTGCAAGATTCTGCACCGGAAATTGTTACTTTTTTCTCTATGAGAATATTTGCTAAGAAGTTTTCGAGTTCTTCATCTTTATTAGAGTAAATATATTTGCCACATCTTAGATTTAAGTATTCTTCTAATTTGTCAAGCGTTTTATTAGCATCTTCATAATTATTGCTTTCAGTTCCTAATCTTAATTTCACACCTGAATAAGAAGGCAAAAAAGCAAGGGTATTATTACCTAAAAAGCTTACATCACCTATCAATTCAGCTAGTGCAGATTCTGTGATACCTATTGTTCTTAGGGTTCTGTAAACTAAAATATTATTTTTATTTTTAACAATTTTCGATTTTATGTAATCTAAAAATGAATACTCCATAATAAATTTCATTTCACGAGGAACTCCGGGCATTGACAGTAATTCAAAGTTATCGCCATAAAATAGCATTCCTTGTGCTGTTCCTATTCTATTTTGAAATATTTTTGATTTACTTGGCTGTAATGCTTGGTTATTGTGCATTTCTAAAAAAAGACGTTGTCTCTGAGCAAAGTATGATTTCAGATATTCTAAAGTTTCTTGATGTAAAGTTAGTTCATCATTGAAATACTTTGTTAAAACATTTTTTGTAATATCATCATGGGTCGGACCTAATCCACCGGTGCATATAATTAAGTCAGATTTATTTTTTAGGTAGTCTATCGAGTTGCAAATTTCTTGCTCATTGTCTCTAATTGTAATGTGAGAATAGACATTAGCACCAAGTTTTACTAACTCATTTGATATCCAATGCGCATTAGTATTCAAAGTTTGACCGATGCATAACTCATCACCGATGGAAATTAAAGCAATATTGAAAGATTTAGACATTAGTTTATTATTCTGATTTAATATTTATATTTGATATTAATTTATTACAAAATTAATAAAAGTATTCTGTTTGAGATGAATGTCAATTCTAAGGAATTAATTAAATATTTAGTAAAAGGTGATATATCTTCGCTTTCGAGGGCTATTACTATTGTTGAATCAAAAGCAATGAAGCATAAGATTATTGCTTCGGAACTTATTAGTTTATCTAAATCTAAAATTAAGAAGCAAACTATCAGAGTCGGAATTTCGGGAATGCCTGGCGCTGGAAAATCAACATTTATAAATTCACTTGGTATGCATTTAATTAGTCAAGGGCTTAAAGTTGCTGTATTAGCAGTTGACCCGTCTTCGACTATAAGCAAGGGTTCAATATTAGGTGATAAAACGCGAATGGAAGATTTGATAAAAGAGGAAAGGGCGTTTATTAGACCAACAGCATCAGGTGGTTATCTCGGGGGGACGGCTAATAAGACAAGAGATGTAATAACATTATGTGAAGCAGCAGGATATGATGTGATTTTAGTTGAAACAGTTGGAATAGGTCAGAGTGAAACGGAGGTAAAAACTATGGTTGACATTTTCCTTTTATTAATCCTTCCTGCAGGTGGAGATGAGTTACAGGGGATAAAAAAGGGCGCAGTAGAACTTGCAGATTTAATCATTATAAATAAAGCTGATGGCGATAAATTAAAGATTGCTCGACGAACAAAAGTTGAATACAAACAAGCTGCAAGAATACTTGGACAAAGCAATAAATTTGCTGAAAAAGTTGTTTTAAGTTCAGCATTAAATAATGTGGGGATTGATAAAATTTGGGCTATGATTTATAAATATTCATCAAGCGAAACGTACATAGAACAAATTAAAAAGATACGTCAAGAGCAAGAAATTTATTGGATTGAGAAGAGTTTTAATGAAGCAATAATTACTGCAGTATTAACTGATCAAGAAGTAAAAAGTAGGAGTGAAGAATTAAAAAAACAGATATTAAATAATAAAATAAGTATCGACTTTGCCGTGGAAGAGATAATTAAGTTATTGTAAAGTGGGTTTGATTGTGTTTTAAATTATATATTAAAAGTGAAATAATAATTAACTTGAATTTAAACTTAGAGCTATTTTATTATTTTAATTTTCCTAATTCTTGCACTTTGCCAACGAAAGTATTTATAAACTCTTTTTTAATAATTTCTAATGAATCGGGTTTAATCATATCATTAATTTTAAAGTCCCATTTGAAACCAGAACCAGTGCCTCTTCTTTTTCTATCATGTAATTTGCTAAAATCTATATCGGCTTTTAATACGAATTTGAAGTATAAATCATTTGGTGTTACTCCTAAAAACAGAATTCCAATATAATCTCCATCGATTTTAATACCTTCATTTTGAAATTTTTTATTAACATCAATTGAAGATGTTTTAACTTCAAACTTTACTCCATTTATTTTTAAATCCCAATCGCCCTGGTCGCCATCAGCATATTCGAATTTTATTCTTTTCACAAATATATCTTGAAATACTTTGCTAAAAAATCTTTCACCGAAACTACCTCTCTTATCTATTTGTAAACTTCTATATTCTTTATACTTACTATTTGGGTCAAGCCACTCATTTTGAGCTTCCATTAGGATATCTTTCAATAATGGTCGCTATATCGTCTATTTTACTTATTGTAAAATCCTAATTTAACTATTTCATTTTCAATTAAGTCTGTTCTAAGATTTATCGCACTATTAGTAGATAAAAAAGCAACATTATTCCAGTTAATTTTTTCAAAAAATGCTTCTAATAATACATCTTTATTTTTATAAAAAACTACCCCATACCCTCTTTTATTTGGCAATTCTTCAAATGAATTATATGCTCGCATTCCACTAAAACAAGTGGAAGGTAAATAAACATCACATTTATCTAACATTTTTTTATTTCTTGTGCTACTAGGAGTACCACCATCTGAAAGTGAATAGACTCTTACTATTGATTTACAAGACTTTATATGCTCTAAAGTAATTTTGTCAGTATTAATTTTTGTCCATATTTGGAATATAGTTGCAATATTTACTGGTTCTCCATTAGGGTATTCAAAAGAGTTTAAGGGTAATTTTTCACTATGTGCTAGTTTAAAACCCTTTACTCTTGTCATTGGTACACCTTTTCCTGTGCTATTAAATAATGGTGGTAAAATGAATGCAACTATATCTGCAAATTGGTATGAATGATTTATAAATCTTAAAGCTAAATTTCCTCGTAAGCCGAAAGGTAGATTTCCAATTACGATATATTTATCATCTTTATTTGGATAAAAATCTAAGTAATTTTTAGAAATTATTTCATTCTTATATTTTCCTTTTGGGTCAATATCAATTCCAATTCTTCTACTTTTAGGTAATATTTTATAAAAATTACAACAACCTGCACTTGGTTCAATAAATTTATAATGACTTTTATTAATCTCTAAAGAATTTAATATCTCTAATGTTTTATTATAGCAGTAATTAGAAATTTTATTAGTTGTATAAAACTGATCTTTTTCTCTATACTCATTTTTATATTCGTACTTCTTATTTAAAAGATGATTTAGATCATTAAAATAATTTTCTGGTACTTTTTTTTGTTCTAACCACCTTTTTAATGTTCCTTTGTGAATAAAAAGTTTGCTTGCGATTTCCTCTGGGGTATAAATTTCTAATAATTCGTAAAATAAATTAGTTGAACTTATTTTTTTGTTGCATAATAAATATGTTCATTTTTAATGAAATTGTTATTATTAAATAAATGTAAGTTCATTTTGTTTGCTATTTTATAAAACTTAGACAAAATTAACGAAAAAATGTGAATATTTATTTATGTCTGTTGATAAATTCAAAAACTATTTTTTAAAAAAAAAATTCTTATTTTGCTTACTATTTTGAATGAATTTAGAAATGTTATGCAATTATGGAATACAAGTGATGAAATTAAGCATTTAGAGTTAATAAGTAACGAATTATGAAAAATCGAATTTCAACAGAAACTAGTTCTTTCGGCACACAAGGAAGAATTAACCATGATAGTTCTAAATTTTATAATTCAAAATTGTATTCAGAATTAAATTATTCTCAAACAGAAGATATTGAAGAGAACCATTTTCCAACTGATCTAGAAAACACAATTATTTGTGGTTCAGCAGAATTTATGAAAGAAATTCCAGATAATTCTGTTCATTTAATGATAACCTCCCCTCCTTACAATGTATCGAAAGAATATGACGAAGACTTATCATTAGATGAATACTTAATTTTATTAAAAAATTCATTTAAAGAAACTTATCGAGTTTTAGTAAATGGTGGTCGAGCATGTATAAATGTAGCGAACTTAGGTCGTAAGCCATATATCCCATTGTCTGATTATATAAGTCAAATTATGTATGAAATTGGTTTTAATATGAGAGGCGAAATAATATGGAACAAAGCCGCGAGCGCAAGTCCATCAACGGCTTGGGGAAGTTGGCAAAGTGCCTCCAATCCAATTTTACGTGATGTTCATGAATATATTTTAGTATTTTCCAAAGGTGACTACAAGAGAGAAAAAGGGGAAAAAGAAAACACAATTACAAAAGAGCAGTTTATTGAATATACAAAATCAATATGGACAATGAATGCAGAAAGTGCAAAAAGAATTGGTCACCCCGCTCCATTTCCAGAAGAATTACCATATAGATTAATTCAATTATACTCTTTCAAAAATGATGTCATTTTAGACCCATTTATGGGTAGTGGAACAACTGGCTTATCTGCTTTTAAATCAGATAGAAAATTTATTGGTTATGAAATTTCAAAAGAATATATAAAGTTAGCGAATCAAAGAATATCACCTCTATTAGAACAAGGAAGTATCAATTTTTAAAATCAATTTCATTAAATTGTAATTATTCTATTAAACCAACAAAACTAATTTATAATTTTCTCGTTAAATTTATTTAATTTAAAAAATATTCTTATTTTGCTAACTATTTTGAATGAATTTAGAAAATATTATGGATACGAACGGAAAAATTGCGAAATTACGTGCGGAAATGAAAGCCAGGGATCTCGATGCTTATGTTATTCCTTCCACTGACCCACATATCAGTGAATATGTGCCAGAACATTGGTCGTCAAGAGTGTATATGTCTGGGTTTAATGGGTCAGCAGGAACTTTTGTTGTAACTATGTCAAAATCAGGATTATGGACTGATGGTCGTTACTTTTTACAAGCTGAAAGCCAGTTAAGTGGCTCTGAAGTTGAGCTTCATCGACTTGGTAATGCTGGTGTGCTTGATTTTCCAGATTGGTTATGTCAAAACCTTTCTAAAGGTAACACTGTTGGATTTGACGGGAGTGTGTTTCAGACAAGCTTAGCAGAATCTTTGAAAGGCAAATTATTTGACTATGAGATTAAAATAAATTCTCATTTTGATTTAATTAAGGAAGTATGGAAAGATAGACCTGGATTACCTAAGAATACTATTTTTGAACAACTAACTAAGTTTTCAGGAGAAAGTGCTTCATCAAAAATTGAGCGTATTAGAATAGAATTAAAAAATAATAATGCCGATACTATTATTTTATCTGCTCTTGATGATATTTGTTGGACGTTTAATATTAGAGGAAATGATGTTAAATTTAATCCCGTTTGTCTTGCTTATTCAATAATTACTTTAAATAAAGTTGTATTATATATTTATCCTGAGAAAGTTCCAAGTCAAGTTAAAGATAATTTATCATCTATTGGACTTGAATTTAAGAATTATGATGATTTTATAAAAGATGTTTCAGCAATAGTGAAATCAAAGATATTTTACGACAAGCAGAGAACTAATTTTAAAATTTACGAAAATATTGACAAGAATAGCAATAAGTTAATTTTTGGGTTAAGTGTCCCAACAAAGTTTAAATCTCAAAAAAACCCTATTGAAATAGCTAATATTAAAAATGCAATGACTCGAGATGGTGTGGCTATCGCTAATTTTCAGTATTGGTTTGAAAATGCATTTGCAAAAGGTGAGGAACTTGATGAACTAAAAGTTATGTCGAAATTGCGTTCTTATAGAGCGGAACAAGATATGTTTTTTGGTGAAAGTTTTAATACTATTGCAGGATTTGCTTCAAATGGAGCAATAATTCATTATGGAGCAAGTGAGGAAACAAATAAAAAAATTGATGATTCAGCATTATTTTTGCTTGATTCTGGTGGTCAATATTTAGATGGAACTACTGATATAACAAGGGTTTTTCATCTGGGAACTCCAACTAAAGCAGAAAAAACTGATTATACAAATGTGCTTAAAGGTATGATTGATTTGAATATGTCAGTTTTCCCGCGTGGAACTCGTGGTTCTCAACTTGATGTTTTAGCAAGGAAAGCTCTTTGGGATAGGTTCGAGAATTATAAACACGGGACAGGCCATGGGGTTGGGTGTTTTCTAAATGTACACGAAGGTCCTCAAAATATTAGAACAGAAGAAAACTCTACTCAATTAGAAATTGGAATGATTTGTTCTGATGAACCAGGGTTATATAGACCAGGTAAATGGGGAATAAGGATTGAGAATTTAGTTGCTGTTGCAGAAGCAGGTAGCTCTGAATTTGATGAGTTTTATAGGTTCGACAATTTAACTTTGTATCATATTGAATTAAAATTAGTTGAAAAAGAGTTATTAACAGAGAAACAAGTTAAATGGTTGAATGATTATAATAAAGAAGTATTTACAAAAATTTCACCATTTTTATCAATTGAGATAAAGAAGTGGTTAGAAGAAAAAACTAAGGCAATTTAATTGGCAAATAAAATTAAATCAATACTTAAATGGTTACTAATTATAGTATTTATAATTGGTTCGTTTTATTACGTTTTTGAAGATATAGATTTTGTGAAGTTGAAAGAATATTTGCTTTCGGCAAATTATTTCTATGTTCTACTCCCAATTCCAATTATTTTATTTTCGCATTGGGTGAGGGCGTATCGTTGGAAAACAATGCTTAAACCTTTTGCTAAAGTTGAATCTATATGGAATTTGTTTTCAGCAGTTATGATTGGATATGCTGTGAATACAATAATTCCGAGAGGTGGGGAATTTGTCCGACCTTATGTAATTGCAAAAAAAGAAAAAGTGTCCTACTCCTCTACTTTTGCAACGATTATCTTAGAAAGGGTTTTAGATGTAGTAACACTTGTAATTATTTTTGGAGTTACATTTGCTTTGCTGAGTCATACAATAGTGAAAATTCTTCCTGATAGTATAAATCCAAATCAGTTAATTTTTATTACAGTATTAATTGTATTAATTGCTCTTTTGAACTTTTATCCGCCTTTTTCGAATTTTATGTTGAGGGTAACAGTAAAGCCAATATCAGAAAAATTATATAATAAATTGATTGGTATTGTTGAAAGATTTCAAAAAGGATTAGCTATAGTTAAAGAGCCGTCTATGTATTTTAAATTATCTTTTGAGTCTTTTTTAATTTGGTTTTTATATTCTCTTCCTTTGTATATACTATTTTTTGCTTTTGATTTTCAAAATCAATTGCATTTAGGATTAGTAGATGCAACTATGCTTGTGATTGTTACTGGAATTGCCGTTACAATCTCGCCAACACCGAATGGAGCAGGAGTCTATCAACTTTTTGTTCCTCAAGCAATGGTAAAACTTTATGGAATAAATCCTGAGATTGCGCTTGCCTATTCAATTCTTTCATGGGCAACATCAACTTTAACTCAATTCATAGTTGGAATGATTTTTTTCTATAAAGAAGGGTTGAAAAGCTTTAAAATAGATAAGAGCATTAGTACTTCAACAGAAGGTAATTAAGAGGATTTAGCAATTACACTCAATTCAAGTCGCTCAGAATTACGATTTACTTTTTACTAAAGTCAAATTCATTTCGACTAGATCCAATTAACTTTTTGTGTATCTAAAATTTCTGCATTTCTTCGATTAGTTCGTCGATTAGTTCGATTTCGTCAAATTCGGTTTTTAAGCTTGCTAAATAATCGATTGCTTCTGCTTTTTTGTCTAAGTTGAACATACTCTTTGCTTTACCAATATGTGCACTTAAGTTGTTATAGTTATTTTGGATTGAGGAGTCGTAGATTTTTTCAGCTGATGTGTAATCATCTAAGATGTAGATGCAATCGCCGATGATTTGGATTAAACTATCTAAACTTAAGGCGAAGTTTGTTTTCCATTTGTTCTCTATCCAATTTTCTACAATTGGATTAATAGTTTCCAGGGCTTCTATGTGGTGGTTTTCACTTATTAAAATTAGTGTTTTTAAATAGGCAATGTCGACGTAGTAATTGTGATTATTAGTTTCTTGAATTAGCTCTTTTCCATAATCAATTTCACCTTCTTGAATTGCAATTAGGGCTTTGACTAAGTTTGCGTAGTCAATTAGATTTTCATTTGTGATTTCGTTTAATAATTCTATTGCTTGTGCAAATTCTGTTTGATTAATTAAATACTCTGCTTCACCTAATTTGAAGTAGTCGTCATTTATTGTATTCATTTGTTTTCGATTTTCTTTTGACATTGAAGTGCCGTAAAGGTAATCTAATCTTGTTAGTATTATGTCTGTCGCTCTCTCCCAAGTCCATAATTTCCTTGCTTTAAATGAACCGATTCGCCCAAGATGTTTGATATAACTTGGGTTTTGGTAGATATTTAAGAATATATTGTGTAAGTCTTCTTCGTCGGGTTCAAGGTAATATGGTTGTTTCACATAAGCAATATCACCTGTATCAAGTGGTTCTATGTGCGATTTTATTTTCCAGCCAGAAAACTCATCAACAAAATCGTCGGTTGCTCCATTCTCTGTAACAATGACTGGTAACCCACAAGCCATTGCTTCAAGAGCAGGTAAGCAGAAGCCCTCGCCTCGATATGGACTAACAAAAACATCGCAACTTCGATAAAGAGCTGCCATTTCGTTTTCGGTTAAGTCATCGTCGATATAGATAATCTCAGGAGCATTTGGATTTTGTTGTAGTGTGTTAATTTGCTCCTGAGCGGTTTGCCCAATATAGAATGATTTTCCTCCAATATCCTTGATTACTAATGTGACTGGGTCATTCTTTGTGAAAGTTTTCACGAAAGCTTTGAGCAATATATCTATACCTTTTCTTGGCAATGTCCCACCAACGAAAAGAAATTTTATTTTGGCAATAGAGTTAAGTTCTAACTTCTCGCCAAAAGGTTTAAAAATATTAGGGTCTATTCCATTTGGAATAATTTGGACTTTGTCGAAATCAAGCCCTGAATTTATCATAGCTTCACGAGAGAAAATTGATGGTGTCCATATTTCGTCGGCATTTTTGAGGACATCGTACACATCTTGACGTAAAGCAGTGTATTCCCATGGTTGCATAATAATCCATTTTGCTCCTTCTGGAATTTCATTTTTAGGGGGCCACTGGTGTCTAATCCAAACATAAGGTTTGTCGTCCGTGTTTTTTGAATCTACTTTGTTATCAAGATGGTATTTGTTAAGCAATTCAAATTTAGGGTCTATGTTTGGGTCGAAAGTGTTATCCTCATAAGGTATAATTGTTAAATTAGCTTGACCTGACTTGATTAACCTTAATGATATTTCTCTATTTATTAGGGCAAGAGAATGATAAATAAATTGCGAACCCTCCCACACTATATTTAATTGCGGATTATAGTTAGCGAGTTTTATTTCTTGTTTTTCTTTGACAATTTTGTTTGTCGAAGTATTGTTTATTTTATTTTCTTGGTGAAGTTTTAATGTTGTGCTTCTTTTTTTTCGAGCTTTAATTGTCATATTCAAGTTAATATAACCTTGATTTTGAGGGAAATCATGTTCTTGATATGATACTATTTCAAAGCCAGCATTGGTTAGATGCTTTGTAATAGAATTTTTATCAAAACCGATACAATGGTAGTCACCGGGGTTTGTTTGTCCGCCGAATATCATATATGAAGCAATATCGGCATCCCAGTCGCCTCGCATATATGCTTGAAGTTGTAATTTAAGATTTGGACAACGTATTTCAATTTCTGCATCTTCTTTCAAGACTCTATTCCATTCTTTAAGAATGGGTTGAGTTTCACGATGTGAGAAATGTTCCAAAACATCTGATGCAAGTATAAAGTCAGCAGAATTATCGGCTATTTCAAGCTGACGTATATCCATATTTACAACTGATGGGTTGTCGCTAAATAAGTCTATATTCACAAAATTTGATTGTATATCTTTTCCGCAACCAAGGTTTAGATTTAAAGGGCTTGGGAGAGGATTAGGAAGTTTGCCAATCGCATTGTTGTTAGAAAATCCACCAACTTTAGAACTATCTTGTTTAGTTCTATTCATTACTTGGTTTGGGATGTTATTCTTAACTTCTGGTTCAACTTTTTTGTTAAGAGGAATATTTAATTTTTGTTTGAATAAATATTCAATTTCAAGTGGCAAAAGTGTATTTTCATAAGTTCTGGAATATATATGCTTTAAGTGGTTGATATGGTCTTGAAACTTAAACGAGAGTTTTGCATTTTTTCTTAATTCTATAATTTTACTTGGGTTAGAAGTCAAATCATTTAAAATTAGTGCTAGTTCTTTGACATCGTTATATTTATAAATTTTGCCATTGAAATTATCTTCTATGAAGTCGCTAAATCCACCTATATTTGGGGCTATGACTGGTAAACCCATTGCTAATGATTCGAGAATTGCAAAAGGAGCGCAGTCCTCCCAAATTGACGGGAGAACAGCAATATCAATATTTTGGGAGATTTTCTTTAAATCCGAGAATTGATATTCACCTTTTAAGTTAATTGGAACTTTTGACTCTAAACTTTGGAGTAAATTTTTGTAAGCAGAATCTACAAATCCGTAAATATTGAGTTCAGCGTTTGCGTCTGGCAACATAGAAGTAGCAAGGACGAGGTTATGTACCCCCTTATGTGCCATTACTCCACCAATATATCCAATTTTTATTGGTGAATGGATATTTTCAGCATCTTTTGTGAAATCAAGTTCATTAGCAGATTTTGGGACTTGATTTATGATTGTGATTCTTTCTTCTCGGCAACCGAATTCTATTAAAAGGTTTTTAACTCGTGTAGAGACAGCAAGCGTCATATCGACATATTGATTAACGACTTGCTTCGCTGCTTCAATTCTGTTTAGATAGTTATCTTTAAGTTGTGGGTTTGCTTTTAGTTCTTCACTATTTTTAATTAAGTCTATATCGTTCCATTTTTCTAAATTAGAGTTAATCATATAGAGTTTTGGGTCGATGAGATGGTAATTAAATGGTGTGTATAAGGTTTTATAGCCAAGATTTTTCGCAATTCTGGCAATATTAAAGGATAATCCAACGAAATTATTGAAATGCACGATGTCTGGATTAAATTCTTTTAATTTAGCTTCAAAAATACTTGATACTTCTGGGTCGTTCATTTCAAATTCTGGTTTTAACGGATTTATAAATTTAATTTCGCGGTTATAAATACCGAAAAGTTTTACTCCGTGGTCTTCCCATTCTTTAATCAAGTATTTTTCGTCAGAATTAACATCGTTAACACCTGCGTAAATTACAAGAACTTCATAACCTTCTTTGACGAGTTGAATAGCAACGTCTCTTGGGAAGATTGTGCCTCCTCCACTATCGTTCCAGCCATACATTGTCATTAGGATTTTGAAAGTACGATTTTCGTTTTCAAATTCGCCATTTGCGACAAAGTCAATTGCTTTTGATATTCGTTCGTAACTTGTAGTTAAAAGTAAATTAACATTGGCAACGAAGTCATAGCTTGGGTTGTTGAATAATATTTCACTTACTTTTTTAGCTTTTCTTTGATATAGTTCTTCGCTTGTGTTTTTAAGTAATTCGAATAGTTCTCTTAATTTACTTTGGAACAAGTCTAATTTTTTAGGTTCGCCAGAAAGTCCGTAAATTCCATCTTCGAGATAGTAAAGATGAGCATCTAAAAGTATTTTATTTTCCCATTTTGAAAGGAAATATTTATGATTTTTAGCATCATAAGAATCTGGTTCTTTGATAAATCTTTCAAATTTATTTATTCCTTCGGACTTTTTTGTTATTGATTCGTGGTGAATACCCACAATTTCTGGGTTATAAACAACTTTATAGTTATTTTCCTTTGCTTTCAGACATAAGTCTAAGTCTTCATGACCGAAGAAATAGTTTTCATCGAAGCCATTAATTTGCTCAAAAACATCTTTCTTGATAGTTAAGAAAGCGCCTGTTAGCATTTGAAACTCACGTTTTTTGTTTACCCATTCAAGCGTAGGGTTAGCTGCAAGATAAATGTGGTAATGTAAGTTTAAATCTTCTGAAACTGCTCCCCATACAATACCAGCATGTTGAATTAATCCATTAGGATAAATAAGTTTAGCACCTTGAATGGCAATAGTATCATCTTCAATATATCCTGACTTAATTGCTTCTAAACTTCCAGGTTGAATTTCAACATCATTATTTAGGAAGATTAAATATTTTCCTTTAGCTAGCTCAGCACCTTGATTATTTGCTTTAGAGTAAGATTTGTTTTCAGAATTAGAAATAACTTTGACTAAATTGCCAAGTGAATGTAAGTAACCTGCTGTTTCGTCAGTTGAAGCGTTGTCAATAATTATTACTTCAAAGGAATAGAATGCAGATGTTTTATATATACTATCTATACATTTTTTAGTGTATTGTAAATTATTATGAACAGGGATTATAAATGAAAACTCAATTTCATCATACGGGTTTGTAACTTGCTCTTTTATATCTATATTATTTAGATTTTCAACATATTGATTTGAGTAATTAATTATATCATTGTTTAGTTCATCTTTCTTATTATTGATTAACTTAACATTTTGATTTGTCTCAGTTTGAGTTTCATCAAAATTTATTTTACCGAGCCATTTTTGGTTTAACCTCTGCCAATTTTGAATATCATATTTGTGTCTATCTTTAGTGAGAGATTCATAGTGATAAATAATCGAATTGGCATTATACCAGATTTCTGCACCAATCGAACTTGCTTTAAAGCAATAATCTATATCTTCTAAGCCGTTGATATACCCTTCGTCTAATCCACCAATGGCATCTAATAAGTTCTGAGAGATTAAAAAAGCAGCACCTGTTACAGCAGAAAATTTTCGGGAGATGTTTTCCGCTTCTGAGATTTTAAAGTATTGGTTACAATGATATGGGGCAATAGTTTTGCCGTCTTCTGTTCCGATAATTACTCCTTTGTGCTGGATAATTTCAGAATCAGGATATAGTAAACAAGAGCCGACAATGCCGCAATTCGTTTCAGTCATTAAATCAAGTGAAGATTCAAGCCAATTAGGAGTAACGATTGTGTCGTTATTTAATAGGAATACATTTTTCCCATTTCTTGATTTAATGCCTTGATTATTGGCAAAAGCAAATCCCAGATTAGTTTCGTTTCTAATAAGTTTAAAATTATATTTGTTTGCTAATAATTCTAATCTTTTTTTTGTTTCCTTATCAGAGCCGTTATCAATAACGATTAATTCAAATTTAATTTTTGTGTTTTCATAAATTGATATGATGCTATTTTCAGTAATTCCAATACGATTGAACACAGGAATAATGATTGAAACTTCAAACTCCCAAAAATCATTGTCAAAAACTTCTATATCAGTGTTTTCGAGTTTGCTAATTTCTTGGTTAATTTTATCGTCTAATTCAAAAGCAGCTAAATTTTCAGGATTGAGAATCATTTCTGTTGTGATATTTTCGCTTGCTTGTTCGTAATTTCCTAATAAGTATTCACAATAAGCAATTAGAAAGAAAATACCAATTTCAGCTGCTTCTTTATTTGGGACTAATGATTTTGCTTCGAGAAGAATGTTATAAGCAAACGGAATATTGTCTTGTTCAATTAATTTTTTTCCTTTTTCTATTAGATTTATTGCTATTTCTAATGGGTTCTCAACTTTAATATTTTCAACATTTTTAATTAATTTATTAATATCATTTATTCGAGTAATTGAATTTTCATCAGTCATTAGTTCAACAATTTCGCTATATTCTACTAAGCCATTAGTAATTAAAGTTATTACTTTACCTACAGAGTAGATATCAGAAAAAGAGCCATCTTTGGGTTTATAGACACCACCTAAGCCGGGTGCGTCTATTCCGACAATATCTTTACTTACTGCCCAACCGAAGTCAATTAAAACAGGTCTTTTGTTTTTTATTAATATATTACTTGGACTAATATCACGATGTATAATGTTTTTAGATTTAAGTTCAACAAGAATATTTAATAAATCAATGATAAAGTTTTTAATTTCTTGATTTGAAAGGAGATTTGTAAGCGTTTTTACTTCTGATAAGCTTTTTCCTTCAATAAATTCCATTTTGAACGATGCGGAATTATTTTGTTCTTGGAAATCAAAGACTTTAGGGAAATAATTCGAATTTAAACTATTTAATATATTAAATTCATTACTTACAATATCTTTATTTGCTTGTTTTTGAATAATTAAAGTATCATTTTCTAAGTATTTGTAAATTCTGCTAATGTAGAAAACTCCGTTTATCCAGCATAAATATCTACTTTGCAATGTGGTTTGAAGTGGATTAACATAAGGGAATGAATAATTAGCTATATTGCTATTTTCATTAATTTTTGTTATTCCTTTTTCATTTAAAAGAGAGCTTAAATAGATAAAATTATTAATGTTTTTACTTGAAATTTTTATTCCAGCTTGCAACGAAAGTTCTCTTATCACTTCGTTATAAGTGTTATCCATTGCTCCTAAATAATAGAGCGTATAGTAAACTAAATATAATGTTTCAAATTCTGGGTTTAAATGACTAACACCATTAGTTTTTGTAACATTGTTTAAAAATACATTTTTAGTCTGTTCATTAATAAATTCATCATTATTTAAAATTATTCGTAAATTCAAAAAGATTTTTTGATTATTATACTCCCCTATTTCAAACTGGATTGTATTGAAGCCGTTAACTTTGCTAATATTTGAATTGTTGAATAACTGCAATATAATATTAGCGTTTCCTGAATCAAATAAAATATCTATAGTTAAATCATTAAAAGTATCAGAATTATTTAATAGTATTTCTTTATTTCTAAGAATTACGTATTTTTCATCTAATTCATTGAGAGAAATGAAAATATCTTGAAGAGGCAATCCTAAATAAGAATCATTTATTTCATTTTTGGTGGTCGGTTTTTTGTATGCGAAATAAAGTTTTCTTGTTGATTTTATGTCTCCAATATACTCCCAAGAATCAAAATGATTACTCAGAGCGTTTTCAAAATTCTTTTTTGAATATTCTTCCTTAATTATACTTTTATTCCATTCTGTATGTTTGAAGAATTTAATGGCATCGTCGTCTGGCTCAATCCATTCAATTACAAGGAGTTCGTTAGTTAAAGAAGCAAGTTTTTGTATTGATAAGTCGAGCGAACCATAATCAGAAGTGCAAGAGTAAATCCAATGGATTAAAGCAAATGCAAGGACTAAGTCGGCAGGAGTGCTAATATCCATTACGTTTTTTTCTGCAACAGATAAGTTTTTAATTCCAATATGGTTTTTTGCTGCACGAATCATTCCTGCATAAATTGGGTCTATTTCTACGGCAGTAGCGTTATTAGCGCCTTTAAAAAGTGAGTGATAGCAAAAGAAAGCGGAATTTGAACCGATGTCTAAAACGGACTTATTTTGAATCCAACTAGAATAAAAGATAGGATTAGTTAGGTTTTTCTTTGTAACTAGCCCTTTATCTTTAGGATTAATTTCGATATATGAATCTGACAAATCAAAAGTCTGGTAACCTGAGAATTTAATTATATCACCTAATTCAATTTTTCCAGGTTCAGCATATCGATTTGGATCGAGATACAATTCAATATTATCGTTATTTTTACTAGTCATTATAAGTTCTTCATTTTATAGAGAATACAACTTATTCTATCAATGACTATGCCAATAATGAGTTATATAATGTAAATATTAGATTTATTTAATGCTTATTAGAGTTTTGTAATTCTTCGAGCGTTTTGTTATGTTTTTTAGGTCTTCCATTTTGGTCTACATGAACCATAACAATTTTTTCGATAGAGACAATTACGACTTTGGTGTCTTTTACTCTTGCTTCACATCTAAGAGTAATTGAGGTATGTCCGACGGCAGTAACTTCAGCTCCAATTTCAATAATATCACCTTTGAAAGCAGGATTTACGAAATTAATTTCAGACATATACTTAGTAACAACGAAATTATCATCGAATTGACACATTGCATAGATTGCAGTTTCTTCGTCAATCCATTTTAGCATTTGTCCGCCGAAAAGTGTCTCGTTTGGGTTTAAATCAGGAGGGGCAACAAGTTTTCTAGTTTTAAAATTCATAATTTCCTTTCAAGAGTTCAATTTAAAAGAGCAAAATTAAGCCATAAAAATTAATAAATCAAATAATTACTCTTCTGCTCTACACCAAGCTGAAATACTTAAACGAGGAACATCTAAATCATTTGTGAGTAAGGTACAAGAAAGACTATGAGTTCCTGCAGTTTTTGGAGTATAGTATGCCCAAACTTCTTTACTTGATTTAGCTTTAATGACATCTTCAACCTTGATTGAAAAAGTTAAGTCATCATGGCTTTTTACGATTTTTTTAATTATAATATCATGGTCTGAGTAGTTTCTAATTGTAATTTTTGCTTCAGATTTTTCGCCTGGCTTCACAGTATTAAAAGCAAAGAATTTCGGTTCTTTGTCAAGAGAAGTAACAGAATTTGCTTTTAAAACAAGTCGGACATTTTTCCTGATAGGGTCATTTGTCATAATATTTACATCTTTTGAAATTTGACCAATATTGCCTTTTAAGTCAAGTTTTATATCAATTTTAGCGGTTTCGCCTGGTTTTAGAATATCTTTGTCAAGAGGTGCAGTAGTGCAACCGCAGCTTGGTTTTACTTCGAAAACCCTTAAGGGTTGATTGCCAGTGTTTTTAATAGTAATAATAGTTTTTAAAGGGGACTCAAACACTTTAACTGTTCCCCAGTCAAAAGTATCTCCCCCAATAATTTCTAATTTTGGTTGTGAAAATGCAATTATCGCAGTCAAAAATAGTATAGTTGAAATAAATTTCATTTAATATACCTTCGTTATTTTAATAAACTTAACTTTGTTCTATGCTATATAACGAAAAAAACTTAATTTTGTTATTATTAAAATAAAGAATGGTGGTAAATGTATTCGTTAAATTTGGACGATGTGCAATTAGATTTGCAAAGAATGGCAAGGCAGTTTGCAAATGAGACTTTATCAAAAGGTGTAATTGAACGAGATATTAATGCAAAATTTCCTTATGATGAGTTGAAACAAATGGGGGAATTAGGATTTTTGGGAATGACGGCAAATTCTAAATGGAATGGTGCGGAGATGGATACATTATCTTATGTTATTGCATTAGAAGAAATTGCAAGGGTTGATGCGGCATCAGCTGTTGTAATGTCCGTTCAGAATTCTTTAGTAAATTGGATATTAGAGACATTTGGAACAGAGGAGCAAAAAGAGAAGTATTTGTCAAAACTTACAACTGGCGAATATATTGGTTCATATTGTTTGAGTGAACCAGAGGCGGGGTCTGATGCACGTCAGCAGCATACATTAGCTGAAAAAGTGGGTAATAATTGGGTGATTAACGGGACTAAAAATTGGATAACTTCTGCACAAAATGCCGATGTATTTATTGTTTTTGCTCAAACTAATCCGGAATTGAAGCATAAAGGAATTGCTTGTTTTGTTATTCCGAAAGATGCTCCTGGACTTGTTCCTGGCTTGAAAGAAGATAAGATGGGACTTAGAGCGAGTGATACTTGCAGTGTTGGATTGACTAATGTAACTCTGGGTGATGATGCGTTGATTGGGAATGTTGGTGATGGATTTTATATTGCTATGAAGGGTTTGACTGGTGGCAGAATTGGAATAGCAGCTCAGTCTTTAGGCATTGCTCAGGGAGCATTCGACTTGGCTGTCAAGTATTCAAAAGCAAGAAAGACAATGGGTGTGCCGATTTGTGAACACCAAGCAATTCAAATGAAGATAGCGCAGATGTCTATGAAGATTTCAGCTGCAAGGGCTTTGGTTCATAAGGCGGCGTGGTTGAAAGATAATGGTATTGATTGTAATCGTGAATCAAGTGAGGCGAAACTTTTTGCTTCAACTATAGCGAATGAGGTTGCTCGTGAGGCAGTCCAAATCCACGGAGGATATGGCTACGTTCGTGAATACCAAGTCGAGCGTATGATGCGAGATGCAAAGGTAACTGAAATTTATGAAGGTACTTCTGAAATACAGCATATTGTGATTGCAAGAGATGTGATAAAGAATAGTTAAAATTATGGATTATTTTAAGATTAATCGTGAGAGTTGGAATAAGTGTTGTATTCATCATTATAATTCTAAATTTTATGATGTTGAGAGTTTTATAAATGGGAAATCATCATTAAATGATATTGAGTTAAATTTATTAGGTGATATTAAAGGAAATAATGTAATTCATTTGCAATGTCATTTTGGGCAGGATTCTATTTCTCTTGCTCGACTTGGGGCAAATGTAGTAGGTGTTGATTTGTCTGATGTTGCAATAGATAAGGCAAAGGAATTAAATAATTTATGCAAGACAAATGCTGAATTTGTTTGTAGTAATGTTTATGATGTTTTGGAAAATGTAAATGAGGAGTTTGATATAGTTTTTACTTCTTATGGGGTGATTGGCTGGCTACCAGATTTAGATAAATGGGCAAAGGTAATTAGTGGTTTGCTGAAAGAAAATGGGAAGTTGATTTTTGTTGAGTTCCACCCATTTATTTGGATGTATGATGATAATTTAGAATATGTTCAGTATAATTATTTTAAAGATGAAATGATATACGAGAAGAAAGCGGGTTCTTATGCTGATGTTAATGAGGAAATTTACGAACACTGCACTTGGAATCATAGTGTATCGGAAGTATTTGGTGCATTAAGAAGAGCGGGTTTAAGAATTGACGATTTACAAGAGTTTGATTACTCACCATATAATATTTTTGATGGAATGAAAGAAGTTGAAAAAAATAAGTTTATTATAGAAAAATTTGGCAATAAAATTCCTTTGGTATATTCTATAGTGGCAAGTAAATAGAATTTGAAATAATATAATGTTATAAACAAAAAGACCTCGAAAATTCGAGGTCTTTTTGTTTTAAGTATAACTATTTTCTCAGAAATCTTACTTTTTGATAATTTTCTGAGTATAGTAATTTTGATCATACTCATACATAATTAGGTAAGTTCCTGTTGAAATATTAAAATTGCTTAATGGGATTTCTAATGTTTTTTGTTTCATTGTTTCATTGGCTAAGTTTGCAATGAAGTTTCCATTTATACCGTATAAACTAATTTTAACATTTTTATAATTATCTAAGTTAATAGATATAGTCATTTTGTTATCAACAGGGTTAGGTGCGATTGAAAAATGTTTGAAACCATTTTCATCAATTACTCCAAGGGCAAGTTCTTTATCTTTTGAATAAATTGTATCGCCACAAGCAGTGATGACTCTTAGGTTAAGTTTTTTACCAATTAAGCTTAAACTTGGATTATTTATAACAAGCTCTAAAGATTGAGTTCCTTCAAATGTATCGTCATCTGAAATAATTTCATCATTTAATAGCCATTGGAAACTAAGGGCATCGTCAATATTGATATATTCTTCTTCAATATTAATTGTAAATGTTGCAGTTTCGTTTTCTTTGAATTTCAATGTGTCAAGACCAGAATCTAAGTTAGGATCAATAAGTAAATTTAATTCAATATCATTCGAGTTAGCGGTTTGGTTATCATTAGAAGAAAGGACACATTTGTAAGTTCCTTCATTTTCTGCTTTAAAATCAGGAATTATATAAGTTGAATCAGTTGCACCATTTATTATTGCATCATTAAAATACCATTGATAAGATTTAACGTTATACCAAGAATTTGCAAATAAAGTATAATCTGAGCCATCACAAACATCTTGTGAGTTTGATTGATTAGTTACTGAGAGTTTATCTTCACCTGTTGTGAAACTAAAAACTTTAGAATTTCTGGTAATATTATTTTTTGTTTTAGCTTCAATAGCCCAGAAATACTTAGTTAGTGGGTCAAGTTTGAAAGTTGATAATGTATATGAGTTTGTTGTTAGAAGAGATCTAGTATGCACGGTATTCGTCATATTTGCATCAGTAGCAATGGTTATTTTATAGTAGGATAAATTTTCAACTACTCCCCAATTAAAAGAAGCGTATAAAGGATTGTTCTCACTATTATTTTTTGGTTCGTAAAGTGGTGGACCACCTGCCGCTGAGTAGAATGCTGTGATATTAGACCAATCACTATTGCCATCTGAATAGTTAATTCTAACTCTTGTGAAGTATCTTGTAGATTCATCTAAATTAGATGTAGTTGTATATTTGTTAGTTACTACGCTTTGTTCAAAATCAATTGTTTTAAAGGTAGAGTCTTTGCTAACTTGAATGTCATAAGATTTTGCAAGTGGATGAGATTTCCACGTGATTGACGCTTTTTGTTCGCTAATTGTTTCTTCATTTTTAGGTTCTGTAATACTTGTACGTGGGTAGTAAGAAACGCTGAAAGTCATATAGGTGTCATGCTCTTTTATGTTATAAATTTCAACACCACCTAATTTACCATTATTTAATAGAATACTTGGGTTAGTTAAATCACCAATTTCAGTTCTTCCAACTTTATCAGATAAGTTTGCGTTACTAATTCTACCACCTATATTTCCAGAGCCATCTGGTCTGTAAATATAGATTTCATTTCCTACGCCTAATTGACCGTTACCATTACCTTCTTTCCATAAATTATTATCAACTCTTGAAACAATTAGCCCTGAGCCAGGAAGAGAAGTTTCGTATCTACCTTGTCTTTTTCTATATTCGATTGTTAAGATGTCAGTTTCAGAATTATTAGTGTAAAGAATGTATAAAGTGCTATCACTTGAACCATTAGGGTAAATTTTAAATTCACCTTCTTCTGCGATTTCTAATGCTTTTACTCCCCAATTTGTATATTGAGATTGTAAAAGAGAGCTCATATATTGAGGTGGATTAGTAGTCATTTCCATTAAATCCCAACTTCCGGTAGAGTTAAAGCCGTCTTGGTTGTAATGGTATAAGTCTGGTGCGCCTAAGGAGTGGAAAAATTCGTGGCAAAGTGTTCCAAGTCCATAACTATTAGTATTCATCATATCAGTAAGCATTAGATTGTAATCATAAGGTTTTTTACCAAATAAAGTTGCTTCACCTGTATATATACTTCTATGAGGCCATAATAAAGAAGACCAGCCATCGGGTCCACCTTGCACCATAAATACTATATTGTCAATTTTTCCATCATCATCTGAGTCAAAATCAATTTGACTTAGCGTTTCATCTGAGCCAGCTTGAGCTAAAATATATGTAAGTAAGTCTAATTCTCTATATCTTTCTTGCATATCACTTTGATAACCATCAGGGTTTGTAGTTTTGTTGTATGGTCTATAATAGTTCAAGTTTTTACTATCTTCATAGAACATTATTACGTTGTTTTCTCCAGCAGGTGTGAAGTAAGTTTGAACTTCTAATTGGTTTCTTGAAACTTGAAGATAATAGTCTTTAAAAGATGTAGCACTATCTTTGTTTAATATATTATTATAAAAATTGTAGTCTAAGTTTTTTTGAACTTGGTCTTTGAACTTGATAAAAATAAATAAATTATTAATTTTACCAGTACTTGTAGTTAGTAGTTTAGATTTTTTAACTTCTTTGTGATTATTTTGGTTTAAATCAGAATGAGATTTAATTTCGGGTTTAATCCATTTATCAAGCCCTAATGAATTGCTGTTTGATAGGTTAATATCATTAATAACATATTGACTTGTTATAACATCTTTGTTGCTTAATTTAGCGAAGTAATAATACCCATCACTATTTTGTTTGATGACGTAGCCATCGTTTGTGTGGTAGAAGTTATAGCTTTCGTCACCAGAAAGTAAACATTCAAATTGGTAGCCATTTGGTTGTGTTAGAGTAACTTTATAGTTTCTCAACACTGAGGAAAGTGCGAAATTTACACTAAGAAGAAAAATTAATATTGTCAGTTTATTAAACATTAAAAATACCTTTTTACTTTTATAGAAATTTAAATTTACAAAAAGACACATTAAAAACAATAAAAGTTACAAATTATTTTAAATTAATTGTGATTTTAAAGATTTAATTATTTTAAAAAGGTAAGACTAATCTACTTAAAATTTATAAAAAATTATAAACATATATTGGATATAATATTTATTCCTTATATTTGTAGTTTGTTATTTGACAAATTGAAAAAAACTATGTTTGATTTAAGGATAATAGGTCTCGAAGAGGGTAAACATCCGTTTGAAATAGTATCAGAAGAAGAATATACAACCGGAAATGAATTTAAGTTTAAGAATATAGTTTTAAGTGGTGAAGTTGTTATTTTCTCTCATAAATTTGAGATAAAGGCAAAGGTTTCTGCAAGTATAGATTTGATATGCGATAGGTCAGGGAAAGAATTTACTCAAGAGTTAAGTAAAAATTTAGACTTGGTGTTTAAGTTTTCTTTAAAAGAAATTGAGTTATTAGATGATGATATTGATAAAGATCTATATAAACTTGTAGGAAATAAAGTGGATTTAACAAAGTTAATTATTGAAGAGTTAATTTTGGAAATACCTTTAAAGAAGATTTCACCTGAGTATCAAGGTATAGAGTTTGAAAATTTATATCCGAAATACACAGAAGAGAAGAATGTTGATTCTAAAGAATCACCTTGGAATGAATTAAAAAAATTAAATTTTAATTAAGGATTTTTAAAATGGCGCATCCAAAGCGAAAAATATCTAAGACAAGAAGAGATAAAAGAAGAACACATTACAAAGCAGAAGTTCCTGCGATGAATGATTGCCCTGAAACAGGCGAAGTAAAATTACCTCACACTGCATCAATGGTTAAAGAAGGGAATAAAAAAGTTTTCTTCTATAATGGTAGAAGATTCGATTAATTTTTTAGTCAATCTAAGGTGATAATTGAACACAAATAGGAAATTCAGGATTGCTATTGATATGATGGGGTCAGATAATGCTCCAATCAGTGAATTGCAAGGCATAGAAGACTACGCAAAAGTCTCCTCTGATATTTCTAACGTAGAATTTTATTTAATAGGTAAGGAAGATGTTATTAATAAGCATCTTCCTTCTTTTAATTTTAGTGGGGTTAATTATAAGATTGTAAATGCTGATGAAGTGATTACAATGAATGATGACCCTACAACTTGTGTTAAAGGCAAGAAAAATTCTTCAATTATTGTGGGTATAAATATGCAAAAGCAAAATGAAATTGATGCTTTTCTTTCAGCGGGTAACACTGGCGCTATGCTTTCTGCTTCAACTCTAATTCTTGGGCGAATAAAAGGCGTTTCAAGACCAACTATTGGAACTTTTTTCCCTTCTTTAAATGATACACCTGTTTTAGTTTTAGATGCAGGGGCAAATGTAGATGCAAAAGCAAAGTTTTTATTTGAATTTGGCATAATGGGGAATTTATATTTTAAAGAAATGTTTGGGGTAAACTCTCCAAAAGTTGGGCTTTTAAATATTGGTGAAGAAGAGTCTAAAGGTAATGAACAAGCAGTTGAAGCGTATAAGTTACTTAAAGGAAGTAAAATGAACTTTGTCGGGAATATTGAAGGTAGAGATATTTTTATGGGCAAGGCAGATGTTATTGTCTGTGATGGTTTCACTGGAAATGTTGTTTTAAAATTTGCAGAAAGTATCTTAGGATTTTTTAAACAGACTTTTAAAAAATATGCTGATAAGTCTTTGATGAATAAGGTTAAGGTTGGTTTGTTAGTTCCAACAATCAAGGATATTTTTAAAAGTTTGGATTACCAAGAGTATGGTGGAGTTCCACTTCTTGGTGTTAATGGTGTTATCATAATTGGTCACGGCTCTTCAACTGGAAAGGCCGTAAAAAGTATGATAACAAGGTCAATTGAAATAATATCAAAAGACTTAAATAAAAAAATTGAAAACGAATTAAAAGATTAATTATGGCTGTTTCTATTACTTCTATTGCGCATTATTTACCTGATAATATTATTCCTAACTCGTATTTTAGTCAATATTTAGATACAAATGATGAATGGATAAAATCAAGGACTGGGATTTCGGAAAGAAGATTTGAGAAAGATGGTGCTACATCTGATATGATTGTTAAAGCTGCATTAGAGTGTATTGAGAAAAGAGGTATTGATAAAAATGAGATTGATTGTGTGATTGTAGCAACTGTTACTCCAGACCACATGTTCCCTTCTACTGCGGCAGTTGTTCAACATAAATTGGGTTTGACTAATGCTTGGGGATATGATATTTCTGCGGCTTGTAGTGGTTACATTTTTGCTCTTGCTACGGCTGTGAATTTAGTAAAATCTGGTATTTCAAAAAAATTGCTACTTTGCGGTGCTGATAAAATGACTTCAATTATGGATATGAATGACAGAAGTCATTGTATTTTGTTTGGTGACGGTGCTGGGGTTACATTAATTGAAGAAATTGAAGATGAAGATTTGGGTTATAAAGACCAAATTTTAAGAATTGATGGAGTTGGCGGGAAGCATTTAATCCAGAAGGCAGGTGGAAGTTATCAACCTGCTACTGAAGAAACTGTGAAAAATAAATGGCACTATATTCACCAAGAAGGGCAGCCTGTATTCAAATCGGCAGTAATTGGTATGGCTGATGTTTCCAGAGAAATTATGGATAAGAATAATTTGAAATCGGAAGATATTGCTTGGCTTGTGCCTCATCAAGCAAATTTGAGAATTATTTCTGCAACTGCTGAAAGAATGGGCGTTTCGATGGATAAGGTAATGGTTAATATTCATAAATATGGTAATACTACTGCGGGGACTATTCCTATTTGTCTTTCTGAATGGTATCAAGCAGGAAAATTGCATAAAGGTGATAATTTGATTCTTTCATCTTTTGGGGCTGGGTTTACTTGGGGTGCTATTTGGTTGAAGTGGAGTTTATAAATTAATTTTATTTAGATTATGAAAAATGTATTTTTATTTTCAGGGCAGGGTTCTCAATATGTTGGGATGATGAACGATTTCTATGAGAATAATGGGTTTGCTAAAAGTCAATTGAGTTTAGCAAATGATATTCTTGGGTTCAATATTTCTAATATTATGTTTGAAGGTCCTGTTGATACTTTAAAAGAAACTCGATATACTCAGATTGCTTTGTTTTTGCATTCTTCTATAATATTTGATTTAATTAAAAGTAAAAAAGAATTTTCAGCAACTGCTGGTCATTCTGTTGGTGAATTTGCTGGGCTTTATGCTTCTGGAGTGTTGAATTTTAAAGATGCTTTAGAACTCGTTGCATTACGCGGGAAATTAATGTTTGAAGTAGGTAATAAAATACCTGGGACAATGTTTGCAGTTGTTGGTATGAGTGATGAAGATGTGATTAAAACTTGCGAAGAATTTAATAGACCTGAAGTTGGAAATGTTGTTGTTCCTGCTAATTTTAATTCAACAGGACAAGTAGTGATTTCTGGCTCTCAAGATTATTTACGTTCAATTTCTGGTGAATTTAAAACAAGAGGGGCAAAGTTAGTTAAAGAACTTCAAGTTTCTGGCGCTTTCCACTCTCCCCTATTAAATGAAGCAAAAGTTGAGTTAGAAGAGAAAATTAAGAATATGCAATTTAGTGATGCTATTGTTCCAATTTATTCAAACGTATCAGCTGTTGCTGAAAACGATGGTAAAAGGATACAAAGTCTGCTTATTGAGCAAATTATATCCCCAGTAAAATGGACTCAAATATTAAATAATTTGAAACAAGATGGGGTTGATACGTATATTGAAATTGGAGCAGGAAATGTTTTACAAGGTTTGGTAAAAAGAACTCTGAACGATGTGGAAATCTTTGGAATTGATAAATATGTAGATTTTCAAAATTTTTCTTAATTTTACATTTATTAAATTTTTAATTTGGAATAAGTCATTGAGTTTTGAAAATAAAGTAGTGGTTGTAACAGGTGGAAGTAAGGGCATTGGCTCTTCTATCTGTGAGCATTTTGCAATTAATGGAGCGAAAGTTTATTCATTAAGCCGTTCGATTCCAACTGAGAAATTAGCAAATGTTAATTATTTTCAATGTGATGTTTCAAATTATGATGATGTACAAAACGTCATTACAGAAATCCACAAGTTAGCAGGTCGAGTTGATGTATTAGTAAATAATGCCGGTGTAACTAAGGATAATTTACTAATGCGAATGAGCGAAAGTGATTGGGATTCTGTATTAGATATAAATTTAAAAAGTGCATTTAATACTGCGAAAGCATGTTCAAGAATTATGATGAGCCAACGATATGGAAAAATAATTAACATAGGTTCTATCGTTGGAACAACAGGAAACGCAGGTCAGTCAAATTATTCGGCATCAAAGGCCGGGTTAGTTGGTTTTACTAAATCACTTGCAAAGGAATTAGCAAGTCGAAATATTTTAGTAAATCTTATTGCACCAGGTTATGTGATAACTGATATGACAGAGAAGTTGAATGAAGAGCAATTAAAAGCATTTTTAGATAATATTCCTCTAAAAAGAGGAGCAAAGGGTGAAGAGATAGCAAAAGTAGTTGCATTTTTCGCTTCAGATGATTCAAATTATGTTACCGGTCAAGTATTGCATGTTGACGGTGGCTTGGCAATGTAAATATTTTTTTTAATTATTATTTTTTGAGGATAGTATGTCTGATATCAAAACAAGAGTAACAGAGATAATCGCAAACAAATTAGGTGTAGAAGAGTCTCAAATCACTGAAGAAGCATCTTTTACTAAAGATTTAGGAGCGGATTCATTAGATACAGTTGAATTAATCATGGAATTTGAAAAAGAATTTAACTTATCAATTGAAGACGACGACGCTGAGAAAATCCAAACAGTTGGTGCAGTGTTAAGTTACTTAAATGAAAAATTAAGCTAATAGTAATAACCATTTAAAGGTATTATGCCTAAATATAATTTTCCAAAAGTAGTGATTACTGGGTTAGGTGCAGTAACTCCCATTGGTAATAATCTTGCTGAATTTAGACAAGGTTTAAAAAGTGGTAAGAGTGGTGCTGGTCTTATCCAGAAATTTGATTCTACTGAATATAAAACAAGATTTGCTTGTGAAGTTAAAGATTTTAATCCATCTGAAGAAGTTCTGAATAAAAAAGAAATTCAAAGGATGGACTTATTTACTCAATATGCAATTGAAGCAGCTAATCAGGCAATTACTGATGCTGGTCTTGATTTAGATAATATAGATAAAGAAAGAGCAGGTGTCATCATAGGTTCTGGTATTGGTGGTATGTGGACCTATCATCAACAACAAGAAAACCTCTATTCAAGAGGTGGAAAGCCCGATAGAATATCTCCTTTCTTTGTTCCTATGTTAATTTCTGATATTGCTGCTGGTCACGTTGCAATTAAGTATGGTTTAAAAGGACCAAATTATGCAACTGTATCAGCTTGTGCTACATCATCACATTCAATCGCCGATGCTTTAATGTTATTACAAAGAGGTGATGCAGATTTAATGGTTGTTGGTGGTTCTGAGGCAGTAGTTTGTCCGATGGGGGTTGGTGGCTTCAATGCAATGAAAGCGCTTTCTCAAAACAATGAAGAGTATATGACTGCTTCAAGACCATTTGATAAAACAAGAGATGGCTTCGTTATTGGAGAGGGTTCTGGGATATTGATATTAGAAACTGAAGAACACGCAAAAGCTCGTGGTGCTAAAATTTATGCTGAAGTTGCTGGTTTTGGCTTAACTGACGACGCTTATCATATTACTGCTCCTGCGGAAGGTGGTGAAGGTGCTGTTCGTTCTATGAAACTTGCGATGAAAGATGCGGGTGTTTCATTAGAAGATGTTGGCTATATTAATGCACATGGTACTTCCACCCCATTCAATGATAAGTCAGAAAGTGCAGCAATAAAAACTTTATTTGGAAAACACGCATACAATATGTTTGTAAGTTCTACAAAGTCTATGACAGGGCATTTGTTAGGTGCTGCTGGTGCTGTGGAAGCAGTTGCTACGGCTCTTGCAATTAAAGAAGGATTTTTACCTCCAACTATTAATTACAACACCCCTGACCCAGAATGTGATTTGAATTATATTCCAAATAAGTCTATTGAACAAAAAATTAATGTTGCATTAAGTAACACATTTGGTTTTGGTGGGCATAATGCGACAATTTGTTTTAAATCTTATTAAGGTTTAAATCATCATTTCTGCAATTAAAAATATTTTCTTAAAGAAATCCAATCTCAAGGAATTAACTCCTGAAATTGGATTTTTTACAGAAGAGCAGAAGAAAAATATTGAAGAAATTGTAGATTACAAGGTTGAAAATTGGGGCTTTTTTGAGCAGGCGTTTTCGCATAGGTCTGTGATAGCAGATGAAACTATCTCGACAAGCAAGGATAATCAGCGTTTAGAGTTTTTAGGTGATGCTTTGCTTGGGTCAATTATTGCTGAATATCTTTTTCATAATTATCTTGATATGCGAGAAGGTGATTTGACAAAATTGCGAAGTGTGTATGTGAAGAACTCTACTTTGGCTGAGTGTGGTACTATTTTAAAGATAAATGAGTTTTTAATTTATGGTAGCCATGCTGAAAAAAACCTTCATATTGGATATGAATCTATTGTGTCTGATTTAGTTGAAGCATTGATTGCTGCAATTTATTTAGATAAAGGATTCGATAAGGCAAGGGAGTTTGTAAGAAGTAAGTTATTGCCTATAATGTCTAATTTTGATAATAAAATCAGCACTAATTATAAGAGTTTATTGCTTGAAAAATGTCAGGAATCTACACAATATCAACCAAAATATGAGGTTATTTCTGAAAGTGGTCCCGACCATAATAAAGAGTTTTTAGTCTCTGTAATCGTCAATAATAGTGTTTTAGCCAGTGGAAAAGGTAAAACAAAGAAAGCCGCTGAACAAGAAGCAGCTAAAAGTGCTTTAGAAAAAGATTTGAATTTTATTTAAGGAAGTTTATGTCTAAGTTAATTTTTGAGAAATCTGTTGTAGGAAGAAAAGGTTATACTCTTCCAAAATTAGATGTTCCAACAGCAAAAGATGGCTCAATCCCGTCTAAATTTTTAAGAAAAGATGATGCTCGATTGCCAGAAGTGAGCGAAATTGAAGTTGCTCGCCATTTTTTAAATTTATCGCAAAAAAACTTTAATATTGAAAAAGGAATGTATCCATTGGGCTCTTGCACGATGAAATACAATCCTAAAATTAATGAAAAAGTTGCTGGTATGGCTGGGTATGCGGGTATGCACCCTATGCTTGATGGGCGATATGCTCAAGGTGCTTTGCAAGTTATGTTTGAATTGGGCGAACAATTAAAAGAAATTACTGGCTTACCTGGTGTTTCGTTGCAGCCTGCGGCTGGCTCACAAGGTGAACTTACTGGTATTTATATGATAAAAGCATATCATGAAGATAGAAATGATACTGCAAGAGATACAATCTTAGTACCTGACTCTTCTCACGGGACAAACCCTGCTTCCGCTGCTATAGCTGGCTATAAAGTAGATACTATTAAAACGAATGAAGATGGTGGCTTGGATATTGAACATTTGAAGTCGAAAGTTGGTCCTCATGTAGCTGGGTTTATGATTACAAATCCTTCGACTTTAGGTATTTTTGAGCGTAGAATTGAAGAGATTACAAAAGTAATTCGTGGGTGTGGTGGCTTGCTTTATATGGATGGTGCTAACTTTAATGCTTTACTTTCATTAGCAAGACCAGGCGATATGGATTTTGATTGTGTGCATATTAATTTGCATAAAACATTTTCTACTCCTCATGGTGGTGGTGGTCCAGGTGCTGGTCCTGTTTGTGTTTCTGACAAGTTAATTCCTTATTTACCTGTACCTCAGATTGAGAAAAATGGTGATGAGTATAAATTAAATTTTGATGTTCCTAAGACTATTGGCAAGTTGCATAGTTTCTTTGGAAACTTTGGTGTTTTGGTTAGAGCATATACTTATATTAGAATGCACGGAGCAAATGGATTACGCAGAATTTCGGAAAATGCGATTATTAATGCTAATTATATT
This sequence comes from uncultured Hyphomicrobiales bacterium, assembly GCA_964465945.1. Lineage (GTDB taxonomy): Bacteria > Bacteroidota > Ignavibacteria > Kapaibacteriales > UBA2268 > JAJRPT01. The sequence continues at coordinate 265,000 of CAYXMM010000003.1, read as the reverse complement.
TTTGCTAATATCAAAGATTATTATGATTTTCCTTTTGATGAATATTGTATGCACGAGTTTATTCTAAGTGGTAATAGACAAAAGAAATTAGGTGTTTTAACAAAAGATATTGGAAAGCGACTTTTAGATTATGGCTTCCATGCACCAACGGTTTATTTTCCGCTTACAGTTCCTGAATCTATGCTAATTGAGCCGACTGAAACTGAGAACAAACAAAATTTAGATGCTTTTTCTGATGCTATGATTGCAATAGCAAAAGAAGCTGAAACAAATCCGGAATTAGTACAGAATGCTCCTCATACGACAATATTAAGAAGATTAGACGACGCACAAGCAGCTCGAAATCTAAATATTTGTTGGGAAGGTTATAGAAATTAAGTAAATTAAAACTACAAAGGAAAGGAGCAAATTTGCTCCTTTTTTTATTTTTGCTTAATTTGAAGTTTGTATTTTACTGGAATTATTTTAAATTGTTAATAAGTTTTTTTGTTTTTTTAAAATAATATTTGCAAAAAAAAAAAAAAATGATTTAATTTGCTTTCGTCAGTTAATATTTTAATTAATTTTGATTAAAAATTATCTAACTTTTCGATAATTTTTTTCATTTTTAATTATAATATGGAAAGGTAATTGGCATATTTTAAAATATTCTAAGGTGATTTTATGAAATATTGTGCAATTCTTATTACATGTTTAATGTTTTACAGCATTAATACAAAAGCTCAAGTTGATTGCCCTGATTTAACAAATTTTACAACTGCTCATATTAGTTATGAACCATATCCTGGTGAATGGTTAATAAGTCCAGAAGTAGATTATAAATACAAACAAACTGGTGCAAATACTTACGATATACATATTGACTGGGCAACCTTTGATGAAAATAATAAATTTTATAGGTTTAACAAAAGTAATTGGAAAGAATTGTATATCCAAGCAATTATATATGATTTTTTTGAAGAATGTGAGTATCCAGAAACAAAAACATTCAACTTTTATGATTATAAACCATGTTATAAAATATTATCGTGTTATATAAAAGTAGACCAAACTAATTCTGTCTATTGTTATAATCAAGATTGGATTGGTGGAGAGCCAGATTGGTTCAATTATCAAGGTACTAAATATTATCAAGTTAAAGAGAAACAAGATTGTGGGATCGCTTGTTGCAAAACTACTTACACATTAGAATGTGAAGAAGTTAATACACATGGTGGTTGGAATAATCGATGGAAAATAACAAGTAAAACCTTTACTTCATTTGGTTGTGATGTTTCTACAACATTAGATTGTTTAACAAATCAGCTCCTTCCATGTGAAGTTGACTGCGAATAAGGAGGAGAGATGAAATTATTAATTTTAGTAACTATTATTTTAAGTTTAAATTTACATTCTTATGAATTTATAAGAAATGATAATTTAGATAAACATCAATCGTTAGTAAGTATGGAACTTGTTAATGATAATCTATATATACTAACAAGAAAAACCTATGATAAAACTTTAAAAAAAGATTTAGCAGGTATGTTCCAATATAGTGCATCAGGCGAATTTAAAGAAATTGAAATGATTTATATTGAAGATAACATTAAGTACAATATATACTTAAATTCTTTGGGGAAATTTACATCAAATTCAAAAGGTGAATTATTTTATATAAGTGATGCTGTTTATATGTATTCAAACAATGTTTGGAATAAAATTCAATTTAACGAATTTAGTGAAGGTACTATATTCACCCAATTAGTTTTTGATAAAAATGACAATATGTGGTTTGTATGCTATAATACAACAAAAGCAAACTTTGAAGGTGGTTTATATAAATTTGATGGTTCTAATTTAACCAAAATACATAATGGAATGTTTGATAATTTAATAGTTAATTCATCAAATCTTTTGGTCTTAGAAAATGGGAACATTGCATCCCAAAGGTATTGGGATGAAAGTGAGGAAGATTACACAAAGTATAATCAAGAAGATTTATGGATTTTTGACTCAACAGGAAACTTAGTTACAACAGAACTTATAGAGTTATCAAGTGGATTACCTAATTATCAAGATTATAATGTTAGTTCTGCGAATAACATAAACAAAAAAATATCACAAATTTATGAAACTTCAAAAAATGAAATATTCATTTCGACTATGGCAAGGACTTTATATTATGAAGAAAATGGAAAAATGTATCCTTTTAGTTGCTGTGAGAGTCTTTCAAGTTACAACCCTAATGCCGATAGTTGGAAAGTCTTTACAAAAGAAGATGGTTTACAATTGAACCCAAAATCTAATTTTGAGAGATATGAACCTGTTTATGGAGTAAAAGAGCTTTCAGATAAAAGGATACTTTTTACTGGTTCAAAAGGATTTTATATTATCAATGAGAATGGAAAAATAGTTAAAATAGATAGTGATTTTCTGCTTGAGAATGGAAAATTTATTGTACTTGGAGATGAATTGTATGATAAAGAAGTATTTAATTTTAGAGTAGGCACTCTTTTTGGAAACGGGTATGATGCTATTCCAAAAAGCACATTAGGCTTTTCAAATATGAAAATTAATTCAAAAGGAGATATGTATTTTTTCTATTCAAATGCCATCTTCATAATTAATGAAAATAATTTTTTAATTAGTGATGTTGAAGACAAACAGGATGAACTATCATTATACCCTAATCCAAGCAATAATAAAATAACAATAAATGGAATTGGTCGAAAAGATAGTTATAAAATAATGAATTTGTTGGGTGAAGTTGTTTTAGAAGGAATTTATTCTGAAACTATGGATATATCAAACTTGAGTAAAGGACATTACTTTATACAAATTATTAATACCAATAAAATCAAGAACTTAAAATTTATTAAAAATTGAGGTAGAAAATGAAATTAATTTATTTTTTAGTTGTTTTTCTTTTTAGTATTCCAACAATATGGTCACAAAATTGTCCTGCTGGTTCAGGCACTTGGAATTCTGCTAATGCTGTTTATGGCTATGATCGATATGGAAATTATGGAGATGTTAATATTTATTATAGGTCTTCTGGTTTAGATTATGAAGTTAAAATAGACTGGAATTCTTTAAATAATGAGTCAAATTTTTTATCGGACTCCACAATGATGAAGATATTAGAAATTGAAGCTGTTAAAAAAGCTGTGCCTTTAATTACAGGATACACTTGCAAAGTAAGAGTATATTTTGAAAAATCATGCCAAGCAAAAATTAGATCAATTATTAAAGTTGATCAATCTTCTGAAGTATGTTGTGCTGATGGAATGAACTCTTCAAATTATGTGTATTCAAGAGTTATCAATGGAGTAGTGCATAATTTAGTTGATGTATATCAATATTTGAATTGTGGTACCAAATGTTGTTATAGAGAATATGATGCTGGTGTTGGAAAGCATTTAAACACAGGGAAGTTGGTAGTCGGTGTATCACCATACCCAATAACATATACAGTAAATAGTTGCTCACCTATATCTGCATACACAGATTGTTTAGACCCCAATATACCAATACCTTGTATATCAGGTGAATGTGATGAATAATAATAGAAAAGGAGCAAATTTGCTCCTTTTTTTATTTTTGCACATTTTAAAGTTTTTTTAGGAAATAGTCGTCTTTATACAATTATTAAATTTTAGGATAATTTTTTGTTCCTTGTACTTGTTATTTTAGCATCGTTAATGTTCATTCATATAATGGACTTTATGATCATAATGCCATTAGGCAATGAGTTAATGGAGTTATTCCATATTTCAACTCGACAATTTAGTTTTTTAGTCTCTGCTTATACTCTCTCTGCTGGAACAGCAAGTTTTACAAGTGCATTTTTTATTGATAGATTTGATAGAAAGAAGGCGTTAGTTTTTGTCTATACTGGATTTACATTAGGAACATTGCTTTGTGGATTAGCTGATTCATATCATTTATTGATGTTTGCTCGTATTATAACTGGTATGTTTGGTGGGCTTATTAATGGTTTGATTTATGCAATAATTGGAGATGCTTTTCCTGTTGAAAAGCGGTCAGAGGCGATGGGAGTATTAACTTCTGCTTTCTCATTTGCTTCTGTGATTGGAGTTCCAACTGGCTTATACTTAGCAAATATATATACTTGGAATTTCCCTTTTTATGCAATGGCTGGGGTGGCTTTTATTGTTTTATTTATGGTGATTAAATTTATTCCAAATTATAATTCTCATTTGGGGCAGAAGAAAAAATCGCCTATTGAACTAATAAAGGTTTTACTTTTGAGAAGAAATCAACAAATAGCTTTAGTTTTTATGCTTTTATTAGTTTTAGGTCAGTTTATGGTTATTCCTTTTATTACTCCATATATGATTAGGAATGTTGGATTTACACAAGCGCAAATTCCTATTATTTATTTTGTCGGAGGTGGCTTAACTATGTTTACTGGTCCTTTGGTTGGGAGAATGGCAGATAAGTTCGGTCGGAAGAAAATTTTCTTAATTATGGCTATTGGGTCGATTATACCACTTTTTGTTCTTACTAATTTACCTCCTATGCCTGTATATTACGCTGTTATCGTAAATGGGTTATTTTTTGTTTTTATAAGTGGAAGAATGATTCCATCAAATTCAATGATGACATCGGTAGTATTACCAGAAAACAGAGGTGGGTTTATGAGTTTGTCATCAAGTTTTCAGCAAATTGGAGCTGGACTTGCTTCATTAATCTCAGGTGCAATCGTTGTAACTGCTGATAATGGAGCAATTAAAAATTATCAATGGGTTGGATACTTATGTATCGCTTTGACTTTTATAGCAATTTATATTTCTTTTAAATTAACAACTTTGGAGGGAACATGATTAAAGTAGTAAATTCTGTTCGAGCAGATGTAGAAGGGTTTGATGTGAAGCAAGCTTTTCCTAATAATGAGATTAGATTTCTTAATCCGTTTATATTATTGCATCATGCAAAAAACTTTCATAAGGGTGGAGAGAGACAAGAGGACTTAGGAGTTCCTCCTCACCCGCATAGGGGCTTCACACCTGTTTCTATAATTTTGCAAGGTTCATTGCATCATCGTGATTCACTGGGAAATAGTAGTGTTATTCACGAAGGTGGGGTTCAATGGACGGAGTCTGCTTCTGGATTGGTTCATAGTGAAAGACCATCGAAAGAGCTTGCAGCAAATGGTGGAATATTAGAATTAATTCAACTTTGGGTGAATTTGCCGGCTAAAGATAAAATGGGTAAGCCACAATACTTTGCATGGGAAAAGAGTGAAATTCCAAGATTTCAAGATGAAAATAAGAGTATTTCTGTTATTTCTGGAAAATATAAAGATATAAAAGGTGTAGCTGAATCTAAATATTACATTGATTTATTGCTTGTGGAGTTAAATAATAGTTCTAATTTTGATTTTAATTCTGCTCTTGATACTTATATCTATATGATTGAGGGTGAAATAAGCATCAATGGAGCGAGAGTTTCAACTAATCAAACGGCAATACTTGGTGAAGTAGCACAGGTTGAGATTTTAGTAAATCAGAAATCTAAATTTTTGGTAATGTCAGGAAAAGATAATGGAGAAGTTGTGGCTGCGGCAGGTCCTTTTGTTATGAATACAATGGGCGATGCTAAGCGTTCTTTTCTTGAATATGGTGAAGGAAAATTTGGTCATTTAGTTGAAAAGTTTGATTAATGCTTGAATTTGAGTTAGTAAGTCCAAATAAAAGTGAAAAGTTGCCATTGGTGATTTTTCTTCATGGTTATGGTGCGAATAGGTTTGATTTGATAAGTTTAAGCGATTTGTTTCCGAATTGTCATTGCATATCTTTGGAAGCACCTATTGAAATGGGTTATAATCAGAGCTGTTGGTATAATATTAAATGGACTATTGATGACAAAATTATTAATACGGAAGAGGCAATAAACTCAAAAAATAAGTTAGTTAATTTTATTGAAAACGACTTGGATAAATTAGGAATTGCTTTTATTAAAGAGAATATTACTCTTTTTGGATTTTCACAAGGTGGGATAATGAGCTATGCTGTTGCATCGGAATTAGCTTATATTCACAAGGTTTTTGCTATAAGTTCTTATTTCGATAAGAATATTGCTGATATAAATGGGTTGAATAATAAAGAATTATCAATTTTTGCATGTCATGGTGCAAAAGATATTGTAATTCCGATTGAAGAGGTAAGGAATAGTCAAGATATTATTTCTGCTTATAAGTTAAAGAATTATAAATACATAGAACATAGCGAAGGGCATTGGATACCACAAAATATTATAAATGAAATAATAGAATGGAATGATGAAACAAATTGAAGATAATTATAAAGAAATTGAAGAAATTGTTGTAACAGGCGCTAAAGAAAATAACTTGAAGAATATTTCAGTAACAATACCGCGTGATAAAATGACGGTAATCACTGGAATGTCTGGGTCTGGGAAGTCCTCTTTGGCTTTTGATACTTTATTTGCAGAGGGACAAAGGCGATACATTGAAACTTTATCGGCGTATGCAAAGCAATTTTTGAATGTACTGAAAAAGCCAGATGTAGATAGAATTGAGGGGCTCTCCCCTGCTATTTCTATTGAACAGAAGACTTTATCAAAACATCCTCGCTCAACTGTCGGAACAGTTACGGAGATTTATGATTATCTAAGATTGCTTTTTGCTAAAATTGGAGTTCAGTATTCAATTGATGCAAACATTCCTGTTGTTGCAAAATCCCACGAACAAATACTAAATGAGATATTAAACGAGTTTGATAAAAAGCGAGTTATGATACTCTCCCCTGTGGTTCATGGTAGGAAAGGTCATTATAAAGAATTGTTTTTAGATTTGCAGAAACAAGGTTTTACGAAGGTTAGGGTTGATGGTGAAATATTAGATTTAGCATTAGAAATAAAATTGGCGAGATACCAAATTCATGATATTGATGTTATTATTGATAGGATTGTGGTCAAAGAAGATGATTTGGTTAGGATAAGCCAGTCATTAGATTTGGCTTTAAAGATGGGTGATGGTAATGCTATTATTCATTTTGAGAATCCGAAAACTAATGAATGGGACGACCGACTTTATAATATTAATTTTAGTTGCCCTATTACTGGAAGAGCATATAAAGAGCTTGCTCCAAATAAGTTCTCTTTTAATTCTCCTTATGGGGCTTGCCAAAATTGTAGTGGTATGGGTGAATTATATAACTTTGATCCAGAATTAATTATCCCAAATAAAAATTTATCTATCAACGAAGGTGCTATTCAGGGGCTTGAAATTAAAAGAGGAAATTGGATGTATGTTCAGCTTACTTCATTTTTGGAAGGTGTTGGAGTTAGTTTAGATACACCAGTTAAAGATTTGGAAACTGAAATTGTAGATATTATTTTAAACGGTTCGGAAAATTATGAGTTTGATTTTGAATATACGCTTAGTTCAGGTAGGAAGACTAAAATTAAACAAAAATTAAGAGGGATTATTCCTCTTTATATGGGACAATATGAAGTTGCAATAACTTCAAATCAAAAGAAAAGATACGAGAATTTGATGCGAAATGTACCCTGCCCTAAATGTAATGGTGGTCGTTTAAATGAAGAAAGTATGTTCGTTAGAATAGATGGACGAAATATATCAGAAATTGCTAAATTAGATATTGATGATTGCATACAATTTTTTAAGGTATTAACTCCAAAGTTAAGTGAAAGTGAAAAGAAAATTTCTGGGTTAATTATTAAAGAAATAATTTCACGTTTAGAGTTTTTGGAAAATGTTGGACTTGCTTACTTAAGTTTAGATAGAACTTCAAAAACTTTGTCAGGTGGAGAGGCACAACGAATACGGCTCGCTTCGCAGATTGGTTCTAAGTTAGTAGGCATAATGTATGTATTAGATGAGCCGTCAATAGGACTTCATCAACATGACAATAATCGGTTAATTAATTCTTTAAAGCATCTTACAGATTTAGGAAACACGCTTATTGTTGTAGAGCATGACAAAGCAATGATAGAGCAATCAGACTATCTAATTGATATTGGACCTGGCGCTGGTGTTCACGGAGGTGAGTTAATTCTTGCAACAGAGCCAAAAAATATTAAGAAGAATAAAAAATATAAGGATTCTATAACAGCTCAATATCTTTTAAATGAATTGGATATTGTTTCACCAGAAAAACGTAGAGAAGGTAATGGTCAATTTATAGAGCTTCTCAATGCAACAGGAAATAATTTAAAAGATGTAAACTTGAAATTGCCATTAGGTAAGTTAATTTGCGTAACTGGTATGTCTGGTTCAGGGAAATCTACTTTGGTAAATGATACTCTTATTCCAATCTTAATGAATAGATATAATAATACCAATAGAAGTGCTTTGGCGTATAAGGACATAACTGGCTTGGAAAATATTGATAAAGTGATTGAAATAGACCAAGCCCCTATAGGACGAACCCCTCGTTCAAATCCTGCTACTTACACTGGATTATTCACGCATATTAGGGATTTCTTCACAATGTTGCCTGAATCTAAAATTCGGGGGTACTCGGCTGGTAGATTTTCTTTCAATGTAAAAGATGGGAGATGTGCTGAGTGTGAAGGTGCTGGTATGAAAAAAATTGAAATGAACTTCTTGCCTGATGTTTATGTGAAATGTGATGAGTGCGATGGAAAACGATATAATCGTGAAACACTGGAAATAAAGTATAAAGGGAAAAGCATATCCGAAGTTTTAGATATGACTGTGGAAGAAGCATTAGAATTTTTTATTGATATACCTAAGATTAAAACTAAAGTTAAAGCATTAAATGATGTTGGCTTGACTTATATTACTTTAGGACAGCAAGCACCTACTTTGTCAGGAGGAGAGGCACAAAGGGTTAAATTAGCAACTGAACTAGCTAAAAAATCGACAGGTAAAACAATTTATATGCTTGACGAACCAACTACTGGCTTACATTTTCATGATATTAATATTTTGATGAAATTACTTAATAAACTTGTAGACAAAGGTAATACTGTTATTATTATTGAGCATAATTTAGATGTAATTAAGTGTGCTGACTGGGTGGTAGATTTAGGTCCTGAAGGTGGCAAGAAAGGTGGGCTTATTGTTGCAGAGGGAACTCCTGAAGATATTGTTAAAAGTAAGAAGAGCTTGACGGGATTATATTTAAAAAGTGAATTGAAAAATTATATTAAATCAAATAAAAATTAATTGAATTTTATTTCAATGTAATCAACAAATATTAAAAATTACAAATGAATTTTTGAAATTATATTTTTAACTTATTTGGAGACTAATATGAAATTAGTCTCTTTTTTTAAATTTCTCAAATAAAGTTAGTCATCAAGTCTTTTTCTTAAAATTGTATCGTTTTATAATTTTTTTTGTTATTACGATACCAAACATTAATTAAACTCATTCGTAGAATGAAAGTAATTTGCTAATTTTGAAAATATATATACACAAAAAGAGATTTTATGAAATTTATTACTCCATTGATTCTAATAATTGCTTTAGCTTCGTGCAAAAGTGAAGGCAAAGACGGTGCGCCAGCTGACCCAAGTAAGCTCAGCAAAACTATTGAAAAGGTAACAAACTCGAGTTCTCCAAGTGCTGAATTTGATAAATATAGTTACGCTTTGGGTCATACTTATATTACTGAAGCTGCGAAAGATTCATTGTTTAGTTTGAATCCTTTGTATTTTGTGTTAGGTGCATTAGATGCCATTGATAAATCTGAAGACTTAGTTAGTGAGTCGCAATTAAATAGGTTGAAAATGGAATTTCAACAATATATGCAGACTCGCGACCAAAAACAGAAAGATAAACAAATGGATGAATTTAAAACACGTGGTGAAACATATAAAAATATGAATGATGAGTATATTGCAAACTTTAAGAAAGAACATCCAAATGCAAAAGTTACGAAAAATGGAATTATCTATGATATTTTAAAACAAGGCGTAGGTCCGTTTCCAACTGAAAAGGATTTCGTTTCATTTTTAGCTAATGGGTATTTTATGGACGGAATTAAGTTTGATAATTCTTTATCAGAAAGAAAACCAAAACAATTTATGCTAAAAGATTTCTTCCCGGGTATGAGAGAAGTAATGGAATTGTTAAATCCAGGTGCAAGAGTTGTAGCGGTTATACCATATCAACAAACTTTTGGAGAGCAAGGCGCACCGCCTCAATTCCCAGCATATTCAACAATGAAAATGGAAATTGAAATGGTAAAAATTGATAAAGTTCCAGAAGGAGCAGCCGGTGGAGCGTTAGAAGGATTACCTCCCGGTGTGAAAATTAAAGATGTTAGATCAAAAAGGATACCAGCACCACCAGGAAGTATGATGCAACAACCACCAAGAAGATGATATTAATTTTCATTTATTTATTAAGTATTTTAAACCTTCAAGCCAAGTCAGAAAATGAACTTGGCTTGAGTTTTAGTTCTTTGTCCGGTGCTGGAATTAATTACAATAGGGAATTAAATAGTAAGTTTAATTTAGAATTAAATAGTTTTTATTTTTATTTGGGTAATAAACCTCCTAAGGTATATGATACTTACTTTAATATTGGTGGGGAAGTTCAATATAATATAATCAAGAATTCTAATAATAGATTTTATTCTTTTATTGGATCATCTTATTGGAATATTAATCAGAATTATGTAGTTCAAATTCCAGTAGTTAATGGCTCCCCAAAGGAGGAAAATAGAATAAAAAGCCATTCTATTTTAAACTATGGGTTTGGGGTTGGAAATGAATTTAGAGTTTTAAATGACTTTTCTTTGTCGTTTTCAATTTTATATCAATTTCAAAATTTAAAAAATAGTAGTTTAAATAATTTCCTTGATAGAAATCCTAAAGGAGATTTCTATCAAGGATTTGGGTTCGGAGTTTCGTTTAGATATAAGTTTTAATACGCAAGATTTGGACCTAACCATCTTTCTGCTTCTTCGATACTCATTCCTTTTCTCGCAGCATAATCTTCAACTTGGTCTTTGTTAATATTACCAATAGTGAAGTAGCGAGATTCAGGGTGAGCAAAGTATAAGCCAGAAACTGAAGCGGGTGGAATCATCATACAAGATTCAGTTAATTCGCAACCAATGGTTTCTTTTGCTTTTAGCATCTCAAATAAAGTTCTTTTTTCTGTATGGTCTGGGAGAGAAGGATAGCCATGTGCTGGTCTAATTCCTTGATATTGCTCTGAAATCATTTCTCTTAAAGTTAGATTTTCATCTGGGGCATAAGCCCAAATTTCTTTTCTAACAACTTCATGTAAATATTCAGCGAAGGCTTCGGCAAGTCTATCGGTTACGATTTTTACCATAATTGAATTATAGTCATCGTGTTGGTCTTTGAAGTATTGAACGACCTCTCCTGCTCCTAAACCAGCAGTAACAGCAAAGCCACCAATATAGTCGGTGCCAAAACTTTTATGAGCAATATAATCAGCTACGCATAAATTAGGTAATTCACCTTTTCTCTTTGTTTGTTGTCTTAAATTATGGAATTTATAACTCTCATTCCCTTCTAAATCATACACTTGGATTGAATCGCCGATAGAATTTGCAGGAAATATCCCAGCGACACCATTTGCTTGGATTTTGTTTCCTTTGTCGAGCCAATCCATCATTTTATTAGCATCGTTGAAGATTTTTTTTGCTTCTTCACCATATCTTGGGTCGTCGAAAATATTTGGGTAACGACCTCTCATCTCCCAAGTTAAGAAGAATTGTGTCCAATCCATATATTCTCTAAGTTTTGCTATGCTAAAATTGTTAAAAGTTATAAGCCCTTTTTGTTTTGGTTCGTAAATTTTATGTTCAAAATTTAACTTATTTTGTCTTGCTGCTTCAACGGAAAGTAAGTCTTTAGCATTTAACTTTTTAAGATGCGCTTCTCTAATTTTTTCATATTCATTTTTAGTTTCATTGTAAAGTTCATCTCTTTTGTCAGAAAGTAGTTTTTGCACAACAGGAACGGACTTACTAGCGTCTAAAACGTGAATTACTTCTTTGTGGTAATTCCCAGCAATTTTAACAGCAGTATGGATTTTAGAAGTTGTGGCACCTCCAATTAATAAAGGAATATGAAACTCTAAGCGCTCCATTTCTTTTGCTACGTGAACCATTTCGTCTAAGGAAGGAGTAATTAGACCGCTTAGACCAATAATATCAACGTTCTCGGTTTTTGCAGTTTCGAGAATTTTATTACTTGAAACCATCACTCCTAAGTCAATTATATCAAAGTTATTGCATTGTAAAACTACACCAACGATATTTTTTCCAATATCATGGACATCTCCTTTTACGGTTGCAAGAAGGACTTTCCCGTTTGATTTAGCTGGTTTACCCTTTTTAGATTCTTCAATAAAAGGAATTAGATACGCAACGGATTTCTTCATAACACGAGCAGATTTCACAACTTGTGGTAAAAACATTTTACCTGAACCAAACAAGTCCCCTACAACGCTCATTCCGTCCATTAAAGGACCTTCAATCACATTAATTGGCTCTGGGTATAGTTGCCTTGCTTCTTCTGTATCTTCAATAATATAATCAACAATACCTTTTACAAGAGCGTGTTCGAGACGTTTTTCTACTGAGTAACTTCGCCACTCGTCAATTTTTTCTTCTTTAGTTATTTCAACTTTGTAAGATTCAGCGAAATCAACTAATTTTTCAGTTGCTTCACTTGAACGATTAAAGAGGACGTCTTCTATAAGTTTAAGTAAATCTTTTGGAATTTCTTCGTAAACATCAAGTTGTCCAGCATTCACAATCCCCATATCAAGACCAGCTTTAATTGCATGATACAAGAATATACTGTGCATTGCTTTTCTAATTGGTTCATTTCCTCTAAATGAAAATGATAAGTTAGAAACACCACCCGAAACTTTAGCGTGAGGTAAATTCTTTTTTATCCATTCACAAGCTTCAATAAAGCTCACGGCATAGTTGTTATGTTCTTCAATTCCAGTTGCAACTGTTAAAATATTTGGGTCAAAAATAATATCATAAGGATTGAATTTAACTTTTTCAACAAGAATATTATATGCTCTTTGACAAATTTCAATTTTTCTTTGAGTTGAATCTGCTTGTCCAGTCTCATCAAATGCCATTACAACAACAGCGGCACCGTATTCTTTAACTTTCGTTGCTTGATAAATAAATGCTTCCTCCCCTTCTTTGAGCGATATTGAATTAACAATACCCTTGCCCTGCATACATTGAAGTCCTGCTTCTAAAACCTCCCATTTAGAAGAGTCAATCATAATAGGAACTTTTGAAATATCTGGCTCAGAAGCAATTAAGTTCATAAATTTAACCATTGCTTTTTTGCCGTCAAGCATTCCCTCATCCATATTAATATCAATGATTTGAGCGCCATTTTCGACTTGTTGTTTGGCGATAGCGAGGGCATCTTCGTATTTATCTTCAACAATCAACTTGCGAAAGGCACTTGAACCCATTACATTTGTTCTCTCACCAATATTTACAAAATTTGTGTTTTCTCTTATTATTAATGGTTCAAGACCAGATAGATACATAAACGACATTACTTTTCCAATCAGAAATAATTATTTTACAAAATTAACTATATTTAACTTATAAACTAAATTACAAAAAAATAGAGTTACATATTATAATGCAACTCTATTAAATAATTGAAGATAAGGGGTATAATTATTGAATAATTATTTTTTCAATTATTTTTGAATTTTTATTAGATAATAAAAGGAAATATGCTCCGCTCGAAGTTTGTGAATTATTTAATTTTGAGATATTCCATTCTAATATGTTTTGACCTTTATTTATTAATCTATTTCCAAATTCATAGATATTGTTCCCATTAGCATCAACAATTGAAATATTGTATTCTTGTGATTCTTTTGAAATAAACCTTATTTTAACATTGTCACTACTTGGATTAGGGAATATTTCGATTGACTCGAAATATCTTTCAACAGAAGTAATGATTCCACTGCCTTTCAAATTAACAGAAACAGGGTCAGCGTTTAGAAAAGTAAAATTAATTACAGCATTTGCTTCTAACTCTGTTTTGGGTTCAAAAAGTATATCAAGCAAAAACTCTTTATCAAATCCTTGACTAATAGGGTTTTTAGGATTAATTACATAATTAAAGTCGTCAGATTGTAAGCTTATGTTTGAAATTGTAGCACTAATATTTTCTGAATTATTAATAAGTTTTAACTCTATAGTTTTTGATTTTCCAATATTAATACTTCCAAAAAGCAATTCAGCAGGGGAAGAAGTTATTTGTGCTTTTACGTTTGTTTTTATACCAACACCTGAAACGGGTACTTTGATAGTTTCTTTGTTCTCTTGCTCAACTAATAAAGTATCAAAATAATTTTTTGGCTCATTTGGTGCAAATTTCAATAATAATACATCCGAAGAATTATTTTGTAAAATAAGCTTAGTTTTACTCTTAATTTCAAAAGCAGAATTTTCTAACGCCAATTTAATATTGCTAATTACTAATGAATCATTGCCTATATTTTTGAAAAAATCAGGTATTGTTAAATCTTTAGTTGAATTTGTTTCAACATCGCCGAATTCAATTGAAGATTGAGAAAGTGCTAATACTCCGCCACTTCCAGGTTTTTTAATTGAAAGGATAATTTCTTTTGAATCAACTTCACCGCAAGAATTTGATACTTTACAATGGTATTTACCGGAATCTAATAGTAACACATTGCTCAAAACTAATTCATTATTAATTTGATTAGCTAAAATAGATTGGTTTTTATACCATTGATATTCTAAACTATCACCAACTGCTTCAATGTTTAATGTAACATTAGAACCAACAATAGCTTCTTTGTCATCAGATTGAGATGCAATTACTGGTTTTTTGCTTAAACTTATTAAAACTTCTGATGAAAAAACTGAGTTACATGAGTTATAAGCTTTACATTTGTAAGTTCCTACATTTGCTTCTGAGAAATTTTCAATTACTAAATCGGGTGATAATTTATTTAGAATTTTTTCATTATTAAAGTACCATTCATATTGCAATGACGAACCAGTGGCTTGAATTGATAAACTTAGTGTTGAATTTTCACAAATAGAAGTTTCTTTAATATTGGATACAATCGCTGCTGGTTTAAGGATATTAACGTTAATGTAAGCAGAAGTTTTATCACCGCAAGTAGGAGAGCTAACTTTCACTTTATATCTACCTGCATCGCTTGATTTTGCTTTTGATATTTGGAAAGTTGCGTTTGTTGCGTTTGGAATTATATCATTTTCTTTATACCATTGATATGTAATGTCTTTGCCTGTTGCAACAACTGAAAGAGTTGTATTTTCGCCTTCACAAATAGTTGGGTCAGCAGATTTTTCTGAAATGTCTGGTGCTTGAGTTAAAGCTAAAGATGCAACATTAGAAGTAACAGGATTACCACATTCGCTACTTACTTCGCACTTGTAATCACCTTCATCAGCTAATTTCGCATTGCTAATTGACAATGAAGCAGTGGTTTTACCACTTAATTTTTCTGTTCCTTTATACCATTGGTATGTAAGATTCACACCAGAAGCAACAACAGAAAATGAAATATTCTCACCTGTGCAAGCATTTTGGTTAGTTGGATGTGTTGTTATACTTGCAGGACCAGAAACTTTAATATTAGAACCAGATTGATCTTTGATATTTGAATTTGCTACATCTGAAATTCTAACTCTAATAGTTGAACTTTTTAAATCAGATGGAATATTCCAAGTATATGATTTTGCAGAACCTGGAGTAGACTGAATAATTACATTATCATAAGAAGTTCCACCATTCACTGAATATTCAATTTTAACATTATCGATTCCAAAACCATTCCAAGTTATGTTTGCAGTTGTTCCAGCACAGAACTCTTGACCTCCTTTGAGAGAAGTTAGTTCTAAGCCCTTAACTGTAACTTTAGTTGAAGAAATTTTATTCCATTCATCACCTCCATTTCCTCCATTATCATTAACTGCATTAGCAGCAGCTTTGATATAATACTCACCAGGAGTTGAAGGTGCTTTCCAATCAAAACTAAATGAGGTTTTTCCACTTGAAAAATCTTTGCCACTATTTGCGTGGACTAACTCTCCTGAGGAAGATTTCATATCATTTCCACTTGAGAGAGTCCCAGCGTTTGTTCCACCAGAAGAAGCTGATTTAACGGCAATATTAACACCTGATTTTATTTTACCACTTAAAGTCTCTACATTAATTGTAAATCCATTAGTTGAGCCGGGGTCAACAACAAACCCATTACTTGCAGATAAGCTTATTTTTGTGTTTGAAGATGAGCTTGAACTATGGCAGGTGCAACCTGCTTCTGTTTGTCCTGAAATTCCGCTACCATAAGCAAAGAGGTATACAACACTTGATACAAAACATAATGCGATTAAGATATTAATTTTGTAAAGTTTTTTCATAGATTATCCTATATTTATAAATTTAAACTAATAACAATAATATTTTTTATTAGTTACATATTGTAACTATTATTATTTGTAATTAATATATAATAGTTTATAAATTAGAATAATATCTATTTTATTTTGAACTACTTATGAAATCAGCTTATTTCACAATAATTTTTTTTACAAAAATTTCTGATCCTTCCACTTTAATAAAATAAATTCCTGTTGATAAAGATGATTTAATTTTTGAATTTAATGTGAAATTACCTGCGTTTATGAAATTTGAATATAGTTCTTCAATTTCTCGTCCGTTAATATCAATAAGTTTAATTTTATAATTACTGCCTTTGTTAATATTAACGCTTAAATGGAAGTCTTGACTTACATCAACCGGCATAGGTGAAATTGTAAAGCTCTTTTCAATTGCTTTTGTACTAATGCTACTAATAATGTTTGATAATTGAAAAAATGAGAAATTTTCATCTATATTTAGACTATCAGGTTGAAAATCTAAGTTATATGTGTTCTCATATTTTATTTCGTTCATTGTTATCGTGTCTTTATAAGCAATTTGGTTATCTTTATAGAAGTTAATTATAAATGGAAACTCATATAAATCGAGACATTTAGGGTGTTTTTTTGTAATTTTATTTTGGATTTGCTCTAAACTAATATCAATTTTATAATTATTTTCATTTTGTTTAATTTCGTATTTAAAATCAATTAAAGGATGTCCAGCAGCATAAAGGAATTGGTCGAAAAACTTCCTAATTGGCATTGAAGGATTAGTTGCTCTTGCTTCAAAAAATGAGATGAATTGCTCGCCATCTATTGATTGATAAGCATATTCTTCAAAATATTCATTTAGTATTTTATAAAATTCCTCTTTTCCTATAAAGTTCATTAGTTGATGATAAATCCAAGATGCTTTTTGATAAATAATAAACCAACGATTACCGCCAAACACTGTGCTTTCAATGTCGTATAGATATATTGGTTCAATAGTAAAAGGACCACTTAAATTAAAAAAGAATCTTTTAATATCTACCATTTTATATTGATAAGCACCTTCGTCTTTTGCTACATAGCCCTCCCAGAGTGCTTCTGACCATTGAGCACCACCTTCGCTCATCCAAATATCTCGCCACGATGTTGGAGTTACCATATCACCTAGCCACATATGAGAAAGTTCATGAATTAAGACAGGGTCATCTCCGTTCAATAAGGAACGTCTAATTGTTTGAATTGATTGATGTTCCATTCCAGCAGCCCAGAAATTTTCAACCGTTACGGTACCAAATTTTTCAAAAGGATATTTACCAAATAAACTTTGTAAATATACTAACATTTCAGGCAATATATCAAGTGTTTTATCTGCAAAATATGGGGAGTCGTCTTCATCGCTTTTAGTATAATCTTTAGCCCAGATGTAATTATCGAGTAGGATTGAATCGAGAGGATTTTCAACTCTTGGCGCTTTTAAGTCAAATCTTTTGAATTTTGAAGCATTGATCACCATTAAGTATGAAGGAATTGGATAAGGATGTTCCCATTTATATTCTGTAAAATTTTGATTTTCAACTTTTTCTTTCTCAATACCGTTTGATGCACCTACAAAACCTCTTGGAACTCTGAGATTAAGTTTAAACATTTGCTTGTCATAGGGATTATCATTGCAAATTATCCAATTTTTTGCATCATTGGGTTGGGACATTGTATAAGCAAGTCGTTCAGGTGCTTTTGAGGTATCTACAAGAACAAAACCAATGTTATCAGTTCCAATATATGTATAGTCAATTTCAATTTCTAACTCTTCGCCAACTTCTAAGTTTTTAGCAAACTCTATTGTTAAAACGTTGCTAATGCTATAGCTATTAGATGATAAGCCATTAATTTTCAAACTATCTACTCGTATATTTTTC
The DNA here is from genome assembly GCA_964465945.1 of uncultured Hyphomicrobiales bacterium. Lineage (GTDB taxonomy): Bacteria > Bacteroidota > Ignavibacteria > Kapaibacteriales > UBA2268 > JAJRPT01. The sequence goes on along the minus strand of CAYXMM010000003.1, from coordinate 246,666 downwards.
AAATCAAATTTGATTTCATTAGTATTTGCAGAATCTATTTTAATTTTAATAGTTTCATTTGCAGTCCAAGTCCTACTTTCTAAGGATACACCTTCTGAACTTAGTGGGTTCCGCCAATCGGCATTTAGAGTAATCTCTTGAATATCATAATTTCTTTTTGGATAATTTTTTGCTTCAAGATATTCTAAATTTTTCAAAGATTTGTAAGTATTGTATTTACCACAACCAATGATTTCCTCGTTAAATATACGTTGTGAGAAAAGGGAGAGCGATGCTATAAAAGAAAATAGAATTAATTTAAACATAATTTTTCTTAATATTTTTAAAAACTTTATGACGATAATTAAAAGTAATTATTTAAGCCAATTGAGAAATTAATTCCACTTTCGGGCATTATGCTTTTTATTCGAGATAAATGATTTCGATAAACTGAGTCAAATATATTTTTAATGTTAAAAACTAATTGATTTTGTATTCCGAAGAAATAAAAATAATAATTTGATTTTAAATTTATAATAGAATAGCCGGCGGTTGGAAGTTCGAACTCGTCTATTCTGTTTTGTGCGAGCGTAGTTTCACTTATTAAACTAAAATCAAAATTATTAGATTTATAAGTTAAAGTTAAAATATTCTTTAATGGTGGAATCATAGGTAACGGAATATTGTCGTTAATATTTAATCCGTAAGTAAATTGCGTGACATTTTTTAATAATAATTTATTATGTTGGATTATTAATTCATTTTCAAATCCACTTAAATTAGCGGATATATGTTGATTTTCGTAAATCGGAAGCCGAGTTTTTAATAAGTCAATTTTTCCAGTGTTTCTTGGAGTAATATAATTCAAAAAATAATAATTAAATACATTTATATTGCTTTCAAAAGTAATTTGTTCATAATTAAATTTTTTTTGGAAAATAAGTTCTAAATTTATTGAATTTTCTTTATTTATCTTTTGATTTCCTATGTCGTATGAATATGATGCTAAATGCGGACCCATTGAATATAGCTCTTCCAATGTAGGGATTCTTTCGTCATACGAAATTATTACACCAGCATTTGAAGTAGCATTAAAATTATATAATAAAGAAGAAGAGAATGAGTTAATTAAAAAATTTCGCTCAAATAGTATTGCATTTGGGTTCACACTAATATCTTTTTTTGGTAAATATTTTTTTTCTTCCATTCTATAAGCAAAATCAAAGTTAATTTTGTCAAAGATATAAGATTGAATAAAATAAATTCCCATTGCATAATCTTTAACTTCAGGTGTTCTAACAGCTGCACCAGCATCGAAGTAATTGTAAGAACTAAAAAGTCCGATTCTACTTTTATTAGCATAAACTATATTTTTTATGTTTAAATCAAGTTTCAAAATATTATTATTTGTAATATACAAAGCTCCTAAATAACCAGAAGATTCAAACTCTTTATGTTGTAAATAATTAAATAGATATTTTATATTTAATTCTTTTATAAACTTATTATCATCAAATTTACTATTGTAAATGAATTTTATATCTCTTTTGTACATTTTTATATCAACACCTTTTGGATGTAATCCCTTGCCACCTGGTGGAATTCCATAATCATTTTCGTAATAATTATAGCTTAATCCAATTTGAGATTTTTCAAATATTTTTCCTAATCCAATTTCATAATTGGTTGAATTAATATTGCTATTTTGTAAAACTTTTTGAGGTGTGTTGAGGTTATCGCTTAATATTTTTGAAAATTTTATTTTAGTGTTTAAAAAATCAAATAGATTAGCTTGATGCTCTAAATATGTCATTTTTCCATTATTATTTGTGTTATAATAATTTTTTAATTCAAAATTCTGATTGTCTATTTTTTGAATAGGAATTTCATTATTTATTAAATTGATAACACCTGCTGAAGACGACGAAGAGTATTTTAATGCTTCTGGACCTCTAATAATTTCAGATTCTTTGATTGAAAGTGGGTCTAAGGAGATGTTATGGTCAGGCGAAGAAGCGGACAAATCCTTGTTTTCAATTCCATCGATATTAATTCTAAGCCGATCATTGCCGAGACCTCTAAAAATAGGTCGAGTAGGTGCCGCTCCCATTGTTCTTAGTTCAACTCCTTTTATTGAGTTTAAAGTCTCACCAACTGAAAAACTCATATTAGAATTTGTTGATTTTGAGTTTTCACTATATGTAAAATTTCTATTGTTTGAGTTTTTCATTTTGTCTGAATTTACAATAACTTCGTGAGTGTGAAACTCTATTGGATGAAGTGAAATAAGAACTTGAAAGTTAATTTTAGATAAATCTAAATCTAAATGTAAGTCTCTATATTGAATTTTATATATATCAATATGGAGTATATTATTTATTGAATTATAAATTAACTCTCCGTTTTTATCTGTAAACAGAGTGTCATTTTGGTTAATTATTACTTTAGCGTCAGCAATCTTATAACCAGACAAATCATCAATTACGCTAGCTTTGAAAGTGAATCCAAAGCTAACATAATTGATAAAAAAGACAAATAAACCGATTGTTTTTAAATACATAAGCTAGTTAACTACAACATTAATTTGAGGTGATGTAATGTCTGAATGGTCGTCATGATTAATATAAAACGTAATTTTAGTAGTGCCTTTTTGAATAGCGCTAATACAAAATTCTTGACCTTTCTCATCAAGTTTGCTAAGTTTAGCAATAGTTTCATCTTCAACTTTCCACGCTATACTATTGTCTTCGTGCAAGTCAATTTTTAGACCCGATTCATCATAAAATATAATTTTAAATTTAGTTAAAGAATCTATATTATTTAACACAATCTCTGAATTGAAATTATTAGTAATTGAGCCATTGTCAATTTCTAAATATGTTTCGCCGTTTAACTCAAACACCCATTTTGTTGGCTCAAAATGCTCGTGATTGAAATCGTCTGCATCTTCTTTATCGCAGGAAAATAATAGAAGTGAAAATACAGAAATCAGCGCAAATAAAAATTTCTTTTGCATAAAAATTCTCCGTAAAGTTATTAATAATAATTTTTTTAATTAGAAATTAGGTTTAATTCATTACGGGAGGCGCTCGAGGGATTCTTAATTCAAAATTAGTTTGAAAATAATTATTGAAGTATAAAGTTGTATTTTCAACTTTAATAAAATTTGTTTGTAAGATAATATCAATATTTTCAATAAATAGACAGTCAAAATGAATAGCATTGCAAATATCACAAGTAACGCTTTTTTCAGTTAAATTATAGTGTGGGTCGGTAAAAGATTGATATTCGTGATGATGAAGCCCAATAAATATTAGTTTAAAAATAATTAAAAATATTATGGCTAATGTTCTCTTCTTCATTGAGGTGTTATGACGTTTATCAGATTATAATATTATTGAAGAATCGCCATAACTAAGAAATCTAAAGTTATTTTCTAAAGCAAAGTGATATGATTTTTGCCATAATTCTTTTCCCATAAATGCTGCCACTAGAAGAATTAATGTGCTTTTTGGCTGGTGGAAATTTGTAATCATAGCATCAACAAACCTAAATTTATAACCTGGTATAATAATTAGTTGTGTTTCACCTGAAAGGGTGTCTAAATGATTTTTATCCATATATTTTATGATTTCATTAATTAACTTTAACTTACTTTCTTCATTTTGCTCATAAACTTCCCATTGATTTATAAAGCATTTGTCATTATACTCATTTATTAATTTTTCAGCAAAAATGAAAATTGATTCAAGAGTTCTAACAGAGGTTGTTCCTACTGCAAGAATTTTTTTATTATTCTCAATAGCATTTTTTAACTCAACAATAGTTGATTTGGAAATTGAGAAAAACTCTTGATGCATTGTATGTTCTTCTATCTTGTTAGATGTAAGAGGTTTAAAAGTGCCAGCACCAACATGTAAGATTAATTCAGATGAATTAATTTCTTTCGATTTTAGTTTTTCTATAGTTTCATTAGTAAAATGAAGAGCCGCAGTTGGAGCAGCAACTGAACCATCATATTTTGCAAAAATAGTCTGGTAACGTTCTTTATCACTTTCTTCTATTTCTCTCTTTATATAAGGTGGTAATGGGATGCTTCCTAGTTCAGTTAAAACTTCATAAAATGATAAGTTTTCAGTCCATTCAAAAGTTATACTAAAAGTTTCTGCTTTACTAAGGATTTTGGCTTGAATTGAAGTTATATTAGGAAAAGGATTTATAAGAGTCTCTCCTACTTTTATTCTTTTGCCTCTAATAAGGCAATTCCAAGTAACAGAGCTCTTTGAAACTAATGATATTTGAGGGTCTGGTGAAGGGTATTCTGGGTTTAAACAGAATATCTCGACGATTTTATCATTTGGACGTTGAAGGTAAAATCTTGCTGGAATTACTTTTGTGTTGTTAAATACAATATGGAAATTTTCATTTATTATGTCGGGTAAATCTGAAAATACTCTTTCGCTCACATTATCATTATTTCTGTTTATAACTAATAATTTAGAATTATCTCTTTCGTCTAAGGGATATTCAGCGATTCTATTTTCAGGGAGTTCGTAGTAGTAATCTTCTAAATTTATTTCTGGGATTGATGGCATTAAAATCTTTGTATATCATGAATACTTGCCCAGCCCTTGTTTCCATCGCTTAGTTTTAATTCTACCCAGTCGCCAACTTTATCTAATAGTTCAAACGAAGTCCCCTCGTGCAGGATAATTAAATCCTTACTATTTTCGTCTGGCGATGATTTAATGTATGTCGAAGTGGCTGTAATTACGCCATTGGTATAACTTGATTCATACTTTAATTGTTTATAGCCGTAAAATGAAGTGAAAGCAAAAAAGAAAATTGTGATAAATATTAAGATTAACGCTTGCTTCTTAGAGTTTGATGCTTTTCGAGTTCTAAAAAATATAAATAGTCCAAGTAATACAAAACTGAATGAAATATTTATAATAGTCCATTGCTTTTCATTAAAAGTTCTTGCTATGCTGTCGTTGATGTCATCTAAGAAAAATTTAGGCACTTCTTCAAATTTATCAATAGTTTTAAGCTTAGCAATAGCAAGATTGAATCTTGCATCTTCAAACCCATCATCAAGTTTTAGTGCTTTATTATAATTTAAAATTGCAAGACCAATTTGTTCATTTCTATAGTAAGCATTGCCTAAATTGTAAAATAATTCAGCGGATTTTAAATTCTCTTGAGATAAATTTTCATATTCAGTAATTGCTTTTTGAAATTCATTTGATTGAAATAATTTATTCGCTTTATTGAAATTTGCTTCATAGTTTTGAGAAAAAAGCAATGAGTTGATAAATATTAAGAAAATTATCATAATGTATCCTCCAATTTAGCTATAATATCGCTTACTTCATTGTAGATTAAATTCAGATTATCTTCTGCCATACTTGGAGCGTAACGGACAAACTCACACATATCAATAGTTTTAATTACTTTGTTTAAAATATCGCTATTTAGTTTTTTGTCTTCAAGTTTTTTTATAATAATTTCTTTATTCAAATCCGAAGTGTTAATTTGTAATTTATCAGAAATATAGCCGAAAATTGCTTTATAAATTTCTTCATAAAATTTTTCTTTATTGCTAATATCAAGCATTTTTTTTGCTTCGCTTAATCGTTTTTTTGCAATTTTATTAGCTTTTCTGAGTTTTACACCTTGCACATCATTTTCATCTGCTTCTTTTCTTTTTACAAGAAAGAAAGCAGCGATTGTAAGCAAAATAGCACCAAGCACTGAACCAACATGAGTATAAGATAAAAACCAGAAATTACTTGATGAATAGTCAAGTTTATCTTTAATAAATCGAATATCCTTGCCTATATACTGCACGTTTTCTTTATTTGAATAATTCACACTACTTGAAGTATTTCCACTCCCTTTGCCAACAGTAACTTTGTATTCTTCGGATTGGAATTTCTTATATTGTCCGGATTTTAAATCGAAGTAAGAAAGTTCAATTGGACCAATTTTAAATTCACCTGGGTTTCTTGGTATAAGTAAGTATTCGAATTGCACATTTCCTGAAGTTCCAGATAAGCTTACAGTGGCGTTATCAACAAGTTTTGGGTCATAAACTTCAAATCCTGTTGGAAATTTAATATCCGGAGCACTTAGTAGTTTAAGGTTACCATTTCCACTAACTTTGACTTTGAGAGTAATAGGGTCGCCGGTAACAGTTTTATTTTTATCTAACCAAGATTCAAACTTTAAATCACCAACTGCACCAGAGAAATCAAGAGGTCTTGGGCTTGGAATATCTTTGACATTAACATTTAATGTTTTTGATTTTACTTTATATTCAAAGTCTCTATATGAGTTGCGACTAAAAAATTCATCAAAAATACTATTGGAACGTCTGCCTCCTCCCACTTGAAGTCGGACAACAGAGTTGAAAACCATTGGTTCGAGTTTCAAATTCCCCGATTGTTGTGGATAAAGAATAACTTTGAGAACATCAATTTTACGATATTGAACGCCATTCACTCGTTCAACTTCCCATTGATTCGACTTACCTAAATCAATTTCTTGTGCCCAGAAACCAGTGAAAATAGGTTTTTTATCATAATTCAAACTAACAATATTAAGTTCTGGGTGATAATATAATGTGTAAGTAGCGATAACTTGTTCGCCAGTGTATGCTGAATTTTTGTTAATTTTTACATTTACGAATAGGTTGTCGCTAATGAGCTTCATAGCTTGACCTTGTAAGTCTTGTTCGGCGGTTTTCTCTTGTTGGCGTTTTTGCTTCTCATCTTCATTTGGCTCGACAACATCAATTTTAAGTCTGTCAGATTTTAGTGTTTTTCCATTAGCGGTAACGCTTGCAGGTGCAATAAAGAAAGACCCCTTACTTTTAGCTTGTAGAATATACGACCAGCTAATTGCTTGTGAAAAGTTGCCGTTAATAATTTGAGTAGAGTTAGAAACTGATGGACCTTGTAAGACATCAAAACCCGAAAAGTTAGGTGGAGTGAAATTACTTCCACTTGAATTTAATGTAAATTCAATTCTAAACTTATCGCCCTCTGTTACTGGATTTTGACTTACGGAAACATTAAAATTTTGACCATAAAGTAAATTACTCAATACAAAAAAGAATAATAAAAGCTTCATAGTTGGCTTCATATCTTGATTAATTTATACAAATATAACACGAAAATTACATAATTTAGTTTCAAAATTACTAAATTTCAGCGGTATAGTTGCAAAACTTAATTAATTATTAATTATAATATACGTGTAGCATATTTAATTTTCTAAAATAAATTATTATATTGTATTTTGATTAATTCAAATTGAGGAAAAGATGATTTCAGAAGTTAATCCATCATTTTTTGAAAATGAAAGTCTCCCATCGTTACAAATGCTTTTGAAAAAACTAAATGAAGATCAATTACTCTTATTAGGAGCATTAAAATTTAAAGACCCCAAAATAGCATTAATTCTATCTGTTTTACTTGGTCCTTTAGGCGTGGATAGGTTTTACATAGGTGATACTTGGTTAGGTGTTTTTAAACTTTTAACCTTCGGAATGTCAGGGCTTTGGGTTATTGCCGATTGGTTTTTAATTGCAAAGAAGACAAGAAGTAAAAATATGCAAAAACTATTGCAAACTCTTCAACTAAATAATTCATTAAGCCAGTTGAAATAACAGCTTAGCAAAGAACAAATAATCAATTACTTAGAATATTTCCACCTATTATGTTGCCAAGCCCATTGGCTTGGGTTTTTCCTAATTTGTTCTTCTAACAATGCAACATGCCTTTGGGTGAGGAGTTCGATAGCATTTTCTTCATTTTTAAGGTCATCGTATTTAATTTCTTGTAGGTGTACTTTATATTTATAATTATCTTGCCTTTCTGCAAAGCCAATTATTATTGGAATATCAAATTTTAAGGCAAGTTTAGCAGGTGATTCATAGGTTACTGCTGGGCGACCGAAGAAGTTCACAAATATATCCTTTTCTTTGGAAGCTGCTTGGTCGGCTAGTAGTGCGACCATTCCCTTATTTTTAATTATTCTAACAATTTCAATAGCTGCTTTATTCATTGGAATAATTTTATTACCATTTTTTGTTCTATAAGAATTTAATATTCTATCTAATTTCTTATTTTTCTGTGGTTTAACTACAATATTTAAAGGTTTCCCTGTTAAAGTTCCAGCAGAAAAAGCTAAGTATTCCCAATTTCCATAATGACCTGAAAGCAAAAGCAATCCTTTCCCTTTTTTCAATAGTTCATCAATTAATTCTATATTATCATATTTTATATAATTAGAAATTTCAATAGGGTTCATTTTTTTAAGATATAGCAGTTCTATTAAAGTTATCGATAGATTATAATATGATTCAAGTAAGATACTATAAATTTTTTTCTTATTATACTCAGGGAACGCATTCGTTAAATTACTTAAAGTTATATTTTTTCTTTTTTTATCAATTATAATAAATAACCTACCTAAAAGTTTAGCGATAATAATTCTAAAAGAATGAGGTAAATTGTTTGATATTACTCCAATAAAGTTTATTAAGAAAGCGTTTAACTTTTGACTAAATCTATTTAAAATAGTTGCTACTCCTTTTGATATTTTGGTCGAAATTCACAGCGGGGTGAAACTCTTCAATCCAATATTCATTTTGATTTTCGCCGAATAAGGTTGAATGCACGAGAATCATATTATGGTAGCCACCATTATCAACGAAATAGAAATATGCTCCACCACCTGCTTCGCCATAATACCAGATTTCACAAGGGATTAATTCGCCTTTTCTTGGGAATTTTTCTACTAACATTGGGAAACCATATTTCAATAATACACGTCCTCTATCGGTTCGCCAACCTTCAATACTTGGTGAATATTGGAAATAGGTGTTTGCATAATTAACTGCTCTATCGAATTCTTCTTTTGCTTCGTTAAAGTAGGTGGAAGTGTCTTTATCTTTACTTCGCCAATATGTAAATAATGCTCTTTGCTTTGCTTTTAGGTCGTGTAGATTGTCCCAAATTGAAAGATCTGCTTTTGACATGATAAACTTTAGTTTATCAAATTCTCGTTTAAGAGTTTCTTCGTCAAACGTGATAAATTCGGAGCGTTCAAATAGTTCGTTTTCAGTAAATCTAACGTTTAATTCAGGTTCTTTATTGAAGTTCAAATAAAAAAACTTTTGATTTACTTCATCAATGGCTTTTTTATTGTTATCACTATAAATAGCAATATTAATATAATAAACCCCAGTGGCTAAATTTGGAATTGGAATTGATTGTGTTTCAATTATTGGTTTGTCTGATAATTCAGAAGATTTTTTAAGTAAAACACTTTTCGCTTTTTTAACTGCATCAATCACCTTATATTCAATAGTGTATTCGCTATCACAATTTGATTTTGAGTTGTAAACTTCATGATAAAATAGCAGTTCAGAAGTTGAACTGAAATACTGCTTGGAAGCATTTGGAATTATATAATTCTTAGCTTTTAAAAATTGCTTATCCCAATTAATATTTGTGGAATCTTGCGGAACTATGATTGAAGCGAAGTAGGCATTGCTTATAAATAAATCTTTATTGTTTTTTGGGTATACTTTTGTTTTAAACTCTTTGAAATTATCTGGTTCATTATCTTGGAAATATTTAATCTTTATATCATATTGGTCTTTTGGTAAAGTGATAGAGTGAGTTCCAAAAATAAGTTTTTCATTTGATAAATCACTTTCTTTTGAATTTAACTCCCATACAAACTTAGAATTATAAAGTAAGGATTTAACTTCGGCTTCAAAAACAATATTACAATAATACATTCCAGTTATTTTTAAATAATCTAAATCTTTAGAGTTTATTTCATAATAAAATTCAACAGAAATAGAATCATTATTCAAATAGAATATAGTATAATCAATATCTGCTTTATGCTCTTTGGCGAACATAATATTACCTGTAAATATCAATATAAATATGTAATATTTCATTTATGTATCAACGTCTTTGTTTCAATTTTATTTATAAAAAAAGGACTAAACAAATAAATGTTTAGTCCTTTAAAATGAATGATAAATAGATTAAAAATCTAATAAAACATTTAATCTATGAATTATACCAAAAGAAGTAGTGTTAGAAGCACTATATTCTAATGTTCCATCAAAATCACCGCTTAAGTATTTTAATCCTAAACCGCCTGATAAGTTCATTTGGTCGTTATTAAAATAATATCCACTTCTTAATGATAAAATTTCATTCCAAGTATATTCTGCACCAAGAGCGAATTGCTCTGGCGAGTCAGAAATAGTAATTACATCACCAGAAACTAACAATTTGTTAGTTTCATCATTCCATACTTCAGAGGATAATCCTCCACGGAAGATAACTGGTAAAGAGAAAGGATATGCAGGTAAATTAATACCATAATTAGGAATACCTAATGGATTATTAGGGTCTTTATTATCACCTGATATATTGTTATTATCTCTATCTAATCCAGAACCTTCATATTGAGTTTCAGTGCTTAAATTCATAATGGAAAATCCAAGTTTAATACCTTCTAACTCAGTATCATATTGAGTTCCAATATCGAAAGCAACACCATTAGCACTAACAGTTTGGAAAGCGTTTTGTACATATTTAGCAGTAACACCAAAAGTAAACTGTGAAGTTAAAGCGCCTGCAAAAGTTAGTCCTATTGCCATATCATTTACTGAATAGAAAGAACCAGTACCTTCAGGGTTATTAATTGTAGTAACAGGTATATTATTCGCACCAAAAGTTTGGACGAAAGCAGCTACTCTATAGTTATCAGCGATATTAACAACTGCAGAAGCAAAGTTGTTAGTAAAATCACCGTACCAAGTTGAGTATGCCACATAAACCTGAGTGTTTTGTACTCCTAATAAACCAGCAGGATTCCAATAGATTGCACTCGCATCATTAACAACTGATGAGAATGCTCCACCCATACCAACACCTCTACCACCGATTGGAATTTTCAAGAATTGTCCTCCAGCAGAACCAACTTTTTCAAATTTTCCACCAGAAGTTGAACCAGTTACAACAGCGCCATTTTTCCCAGAATTTGTTTGTGAAAAAGTAGCAGTAACTGAAACGATTAATAATATTAAAATTGATTTATACATTTTTTTCTCCTATTTGATTAATCAACAATTCTGAAACTACCAACAACAACAGAGAAAGTCTTAGTTACAGCTTCACCACTTGGAGTAGTAATCACTGCCATTAAAACTTGGCTTTGTACTCTAAATCCATTTTTAGAAATCAAGTCCCATATTTCAACTGCTCTCTTTTGACCATTCTCACCTACTTTATGTTCGATTTTTTTAACTAAATCGCCAGACATAGTATATATTTCAATAGTACATTCTTTTGGAAGACTTGTGAAATATAATTGAGCGTCATAAGGAGACCTTTGATTTTGATGATTTATATAATAAGGGTTTGGAACAACTCCAATGCCTTTTAAATCATCTTCTGTATATTTATAGTCTGTACTTTCTGTTTTAACAACTGCTCTTACTTTTGCACCAACAGAAGGTAAACCAAGTGCAGAACCCCAGTTAGAAAGTTTAATTTGATCACCAGGTTTAAAATCTTGGGCATCTTTTAAAGCAGGATATCCAAGTTCTGGTTTGTTTGCATCATATTGTCTTTGGTCGGTTGTTAAGTTAGGAACTAAACGACCAGCGTTAGCAAAATCTAAAATATATTGTGCGCCTGCAATATTTAGTACGTGGGTGAAATCAATACTTATCGGATTTCCGTCATCACCAGTAGTTGTTGCAGAAAGGTAATATTTACCTTGTAAGCCAGAATATGGGTACGCGTTTCTTACATCAGTTTTGTCATAATCCACATTTGTGGGATAAGCATATAATTTTTCAATCAATGGCAATAATGATGGCATTTTGCCTAATTCTCTTAATCCAATCCAACCTGTAGCATAGATATTAAAGTTTCCATAAAACTCTAATGGATCTCTTCCAGCAGCAGTTAAGTTCTTAGGATGAGGGTAGTAAGCAGGAGACATTAAATAATCTTTTAATGTTCCGCCAGTTCCAACTTTATATCTTGGACCAGAAGTTGGTAAGCTAACATTTTCTAAATTTGCTTTGAATGGAATAGAAACTGAATCCTTAGTTTTGTCATCATATCGTTTAAAATCAGTAACATTAGTAACTTTTACATTTAAGTAAGTTAAATCATAAGTTATAGATTTTATATTAGCAGAACTTGGGTCGTCGCCATATTGGAAAGTGTGTTTTTCAACACCACCTGGAAGAAACTCAACAATATAATCACCTGGACCATTGTTAAAGCTTGATTTTTCAGGTTGCAAATTAGGAGCAACAAATTGCGGATTTCCAGTTGCACCCGCTAATCTAATTCCAGATTCATCATAATTCACCACCTGTGTGATATTCACCCTATCTGGATTAAATTGCTGTGTCTGGTCAATTTTTTTAATAATAGTATTTCGATTTTTAGCATCTCCGAGTTTTTCAATTAGTTCTGGTCTGAAAACGCCACCATATTGCTTCACAACGAAATCATATTCAAAACCAATACTTCCATAAGCGTCTTGGTCAAAACCTCTTTGATAACACCAGTCTTTAAGTTCCATATTACCCGTTGTAAAATGACCTCTTCTTTTAATTGTTTCCATTGAATTTAATCTATTCAATGTAATAGTGTCATAAACTGCTTGACCTCCAACGTATCTAATTGAAGCGGAGTCAACTAAAATAGAATCTCCAACAGCCATTACATAAGAACCAGCATTCTCAGTTAGCGCACCTAACAGACCGCCTTCGCAAGCAACTGGCTCAAAACTTGTTTGAGCTGAATAAAGTAGTTTATTATTATCGCTAATATTTATTAGTTTTAAATTTCTATATAACAATGAATAGTTTACTGCTTTATTTGTATCTTTTTCACCGATTGGAATCCATTGTCCATCAACCCAAGATGGCTCCCAAGATAATTCTAAAGTATCACCAGCAAAAAGTTGCTTAACTCTATCATTATTTAGAGCATAGAAGTTAATGTTATAAACCCCACCTAATAAGTCATCAGTTTTACTGATTATTTCAATTTTGGGAGTAGGACCAACAGGGCTCGCCTCTGGATATGTTTTCTTAACATTAGTAATGATGTCAAAATTAGCTGAGAATGGTGTTGTATTCGGTTGTTGAGGGAAATTCCTTGTATAATCCCCTTCATCATACGGAATAAGTTTATAGAAATAATTAACATTATTGATAAGTTGTTCTGTCGCAGTAGGGTCTGGTTGTGTACTAATCAGTCCATCTTTATTGTCATCACCCACATCAATAAATGTTCTATTATTAGTTATCCGTCCCATAATTTCAGAAATAACACCTTTTCTTACAGCTTCTGTCTGTTCGAATCCAATTGAACGAGTAACTAAGTTACCTTTTTTATCAGTAAAAGTTTCCTGCACTTCTGGCCATTCAATTCTGGCACTTCCATTTCTTAACCAAATATATATCGAGTCTAATGTTTCAAGAATTGCTTGGTCTGCCATTAATTCACCTTCAGTTCTTTGAACTGAAATGTCAATGGTATACTCATTAGTTCCGAATGGATTTCTAAGTGTATTATAATAATAAACAGAGTCAACTTTTGGAATATCAACTTTAAAGCTATCTCTAACTGCAATAAATTGACCTGGATTATTAGGGTCAGGTGTCCATATTGTATCTTTAACTTTGATTTTATATGAAGTTGAATCATCAATTACAACAATTGAATCTCTTAGTTTTGTTCTAATTGTATCAGTTAATTCTTTTCCTCTAACTATTATTTGGTCGCCAATTACCTGAGCTGCACCTGTTGTTGTATATAAGTATTCAACCCAGTTGCTTTTTGCTTTGTCTATTTTTATATTTTTCTTTTTATAATGAAGTGGATTAACTGCAACTAATGAACGATTCAAATAAACTTTACCAATTAGTATGTCAGTTAATAATTTATTATTATTTTTTTCATCGTAATAGTTATAAAGTAAAAATGGATTTTGTGTATTTGCATCAGTAAATCCTTCGTTACCTCCAGCATAATTATGGAAATATTTAGGCCATTCTTTACCAATATTTACAGTAAATACTGAAGTACCATTTACAGAACTCATAAACCCTGACGTATCAATCGCAGCAATTATAGGTAATATTTTACCTCTTAATTTACTTTCTTTAACTGAAGGTGAGTTTGAAATAGAAACTGAAGTTATTAAATCATATACTAATGCACCTGCTGGTGTTCTCATTACATTAATAGCGTATAAGTCGAATGGTTCTGATAAAGGAACTGCTTGTCCATTATTCACAACTGGGCCTGCAATTCTTAATTGGTCTATGTTTGGATAGTATTCAGGGTTACCATTTCCTACTGTAATATTTGACTTTAAAAAAGGATTTGGAATTTGATAATTTGCTATCTGTTTCCAGCCAAGAGGACCAGTTCCATTTGGAAATTCGCCACTTGGAGAAGCTTGAGTTAAATTGAAAGTATCAAGTTCTGGTCTTCTTGCTCTATAAAGTTTATAGCCCAAGAAATCAAGACCATCTGCTTCATCATCTTCTGATAGTTCAGATGTGTTATCCCATTTAATCATCACTCCATTGTTTAATGGTTTCCAATCAGAAATAACAGGTCTTTCAGGAGGAAGTGGAGATTTAAAGTTATTGTCATAAACATCTTGTGCGAATCTATCTAATTTGTCAAGTTCAGTTAAGTCATCGCAATGGTCCATTCCCTCCGCTTCTCCACCTTTTGCTGTTCTAGCTAGAAGCACACCAACTACAACTCTTGCAGTATCGCGAGGTAGCATATTATAAGGACCAGTTGCCATTAAATATCTTTTATCACCAGGTCCTGTATCTTTTGCAGGATTAGCATCTGACATATATTCATATCTTTGTTCGTCAGTTACTTTATCATCTTCGATTGACCAGTTTTGGAAAGTTACTAAGCCCAATTGTTCTTCAACAGGATAAACTCTTCTTGTTTTTCTTAAATAGCCAGTGTCGTCCCAAGTATCTTCATTTCGGTAAAGGGTGTCCCCATCTCTATTGAAGTAGAAAGGATAAGGCATTGTTGGTGAAGGTAAAACTTGCACTTTATTTCCTTCGCCATCAATAATATAATATTTGTTAATAGAAGGAGATTCAAGGTAGTCAAATCCTAAGTAACCGAAACCAAACCCTCTTTCTCCGTTTTCTGGGTCTGACCATTGAACAGCCATATTTAAAGTAGTATCACAAGTATACCAAGAAACCCGGTCATTTCTTGCACCAAATGCTGTGAATGGATTACGTCCAACATCGACGTCCATCACAGGGGCATGCCAACATTGTAAAAGAGTATCAGGAGACATATTTATGAAATCGTATTTTAAGAATACCATATCTTTATATTGACCAAATCCCCATGAATAAATCATATTTTCGATTTGAATATATAAAGGATAGCCCTCTTCTTTAGCTTTACCATAACCTTTTTGGTAGTAATTTAAGTCTGAGTCTTTAAATGTAGAGAAAATATCTTCACCTGAAATAAAAGCAGGACCTTTTGGGTAAGTCTCTACATTTCTTTTAGTTTCATCTTCTACATATAAACCAAAATATCTTGAATTTTTTAAAGTATCTTTATCAACTGTATCCCAAACTGGCCAGTTATATTGATCTGATGGGTCAAGTGGCTCACCTGTAGTTCTATTGAAATCAGTAGAAAAATAGGTACGATATTTATATATATCGTTAAAATCTGCCTCATAAGTTGGTTTGTCATTTTTGTCTCTTATTCTACCAGGAACAAACCATGATTTTCCTTCCCTTGGGTCATAAGTAACAACAACATATTGTTTGTAAATAGGTTTACCATTTACATCAACACCTGCTCCTGGTCTTGGTTTTAAAGCAGCGAACCACGCACCACCAGCATAGATATATTGGTTTTTCGAGTTACGGGGCCAGTAACCACCACCAACTCTATTAGCAATATCATACCCAAAAATACCATAATTGGAAGCAAAGAACTCTAAGTTCGATACGGTATTTTTTTGGTTATCAAAAAGACCAGTAGGGTTACGTTGTAACTTATCGCCTTTCTTGTTTTTAAATTCAGGGTGAATATCTGCAATAGCGGTGCTTACACCTAAAACTGCCAATATAATTCCTAAATATAATAGTTTATTCAACATATTAAACCTCTAAAATTTTTAATTACTTAATAATGATTGAAAATTAATTTTAATACCAAAGAAAACAGTGATAGGAATTTTGTAATTACTTTTGAATTTCAATTGGTCTTCATAATATTTCAATGTTGCGTCATACATTTCTTGTTGTGTAATTATACCATTTTTATCAACATCAGAAGGAGCGAAACCGCTTTTATCTGCTTGATAAATTCTATAACCATAGTTATCATATTGATTTACGTTGAAAGATGCTGGGTCTGCATAGTTACCATCTTTGTAATAGTTTATACCAGCAATTTGACCTATTTGAGTTGCTAAGATTCTTGGATTATTATCAGGGTCTTTAGATGCTGTATTCCACCTTAAAGCTTGTCTGTTATTAAACACATTAAATATGTCTAAATAAAATTCAACATTATTACCTTTGTATGAATCACCAAATACATCACCTAAATCAAGCATTCTTCTTACTTTTAAGTTTGCATTCCATTGAGAAGGAAATCTATCTGCATTTCTTTCCCCTCTTGGAACTCCATTTAAGTCAGTAACAGTAAAAGGTGAACCTGAAGTATAATTAAATGTTAAACCAAAATCGAAGTTTTCAAGTAAATAAACTCCTGCAATTGAAGGACCATCATTGTCATCAAAATATAAGTTTAATAATAAGTTGATATTATTAGGTATGTCTCTCCCTAATGGATAAGCAGCGAGTGGGTAAGGGAAGAAAGATAAACCAGGAACTGATCTATCAGGGTTAATACCCAAGTTAGTATTAACATTATCCGCAGTCCCCATAACATTCATTAAAGTATAATTCAATCTAAATGAATAATTGTTAGATCTTCTTTTTCTTAATTCAAATTCGAGACCTCTTGAATTTCCATATTCAGAAACAGTTGTTTGGAAATATGGAGCTGGCGTTATTCTTACTGCAGCAACACCTAATTCATTATAGATATCTTTATAATAAGCATTAACTGAGAAGGCAAATTCATCAGAGAATTGATTACTATATCCGATTTCATAAGAATTAACTCTTTCTGGTTTCATATTTGGATTACCAATTCTTAAACCGCCAACTTGAACGTGATTAACATTATAATTTGCAAACATATCAGTTAATGGTGCAATTTTATAATATATACCATAGTTCATTGTTATAAATTGTCTTTTATTTGGAGTAATTGGGAAACTTACATTTAATCTTGGAGAGAACATAATTCTCGGTTTTGATACAGCAAAAGAGTTTGGATCATTAATATTTTGAATTTGAATAAAATAATCAACATTATTTACTAATCTATATTTAGAAGCAGGGTCAAAGTAATCCATTCTTATACTTGGTGAAATTATTAAATCTTTGTACATTATTTGATCTTCTGCATAAATTGCTATAGTAGTTGGAGTCCTTGGTTTAGAAGTAACTTCTTTTGCAATTGGATTTAATTCATAAATATTTCCTCCCCAGAGATTAGAATAAATATCTTTACCAACTATAGTAGATAATGATGGTGTTAGATTTTCATGCTTTTGCATATTATTTAATCTTAACTCAAATCCAGTTTTAATTTTATGAGAAAAATTTTCACTTAAAATTTCATTATTATAATTTCCATCTAATTGTATATAAGAACCTTTTTCTAATGCAAATGGTTCACTTGAGTGATTAATAAATTGATTATTAACACCATAAGGATTTGCAGTACCTCTATTAGATTGTAATCCTTCAAAATACCCAGAATAAATGTTTCTA
This sequence comes from uncultured Hyphomicrobiales bacterium, assembly GCA_964465945.1. GTDB lineage: Bacteria > Bacteroidota > Ignavibacteria > Kapaibacteriales > UBA2268 > JAJRPT01. The sequence continues at coordinate 228,692 of CAYXMM010000003.1, read as the reverse complement.
ACTGGAATAGCCATTGTTTGAAATCCGTCGGCAGTTTTTTGATTTTGAATTTCAGTTCCTTCATAATAATCATTAATTTGATTAGGATTGTAACTATTTCCTTCATTATCTACATAAACTTTACCAAGAGATAATGTAACTTTGTCCGTTGGTTCGAGAAATTCCCAGCCTGTGAAATAATTTGGATCCTCATATTTCAAAAGTCTACCATTTGAGTTTATATTTAAATAGTATTTTGCAGATAATTCAAAATAACTTACTTCAGAAATAACTTGATTTAACGTAATATACCCTGTAACATTAGTTAACTCTCTTCCACCTTGTTTATAAATATTTTCAGGAACGTTCCTCATTACAGTATCAGTAGCATTGAAATTTGCATCTCTTGTAATAAACATTCCTGGTGAATTTGCATATAACCAACCCCATGAACTACTTTGAAGATTTGATTGTCCCCATTGTCCTCCAACAAGAACTCTAGTATTAGGATTAATTTGGAAGTTTAATTTACCAGTAATATTTTTAATCCAAGCGGATTGATTAGGTAATTGACCTAAATTATTACCAGCAGGGTCTAACACTTTATAAGAATGTCCGGTATATTCTTCAAATCTATTGTTAGTTGAAAGATTAAAAGTTGAGTTACTTAGAAAAGGAATAGGACCATCGATACCAAACTCGAACTGGTCTTGAATAGCACCTTGATATTTATATCCTTCACCATAATTTTGAATTTTCAAATTTCCATCTTGTTTAACTAATCTAATGTTTGATGGAGAATATCCATTAAAATAAGGTAAATCAGTTCTATAATTAAAGAAACCAGCAATTCTATCAGTTTTACCTACTTTTACAGTACTATTAACTACTCCACCTAAGGCAGAACCATATTCAGCACCAAAACCACCAGTTTTAACTTGAACTTCACCAATTGCTGATTGTGATGTTGTTGGAGTATAAGCAGTTCCAAAAGATAATCCACCAGAAAAAGGATCCGAAACTTCAACACCATCAACTCGAACTTGAGTTTGATTTGATCTACTACCTCTAATAGTCCAACCAGATTCACTTTCCATAACACCAGCAGATAGAGCAACAACGCTATTAACATTATTAGTTGAGACTGTTTCTAAGTCTTCTTTTGCGAATCCTCTTGTAACTCCTATGGCTGTTGCAGCTACCATAGTTTTATCAGCAGTAACGACTACTTCTTCTGTTTTAACTGATGATTCTTTTAATTGGACATTTAATTCTCTTGTTTGGTCTGCAGATAAATTGACTTTAATTATTTGTTCTTGCAACCCAGTAAAAGAAAATCTGACTTCATAACTACCGGCTTCAATATTAGTAATTATGAACGAGCCATCACCTTTAACAAATGCACCTTTCACAGTTCCTATTACTTGAACAGTAGCCCCGACTGCGGGCTTTCCGTCAGGTAGTTTAACAGTACCTTTTAGTGTAGAGTAGATACTCGCTTCTGCATTGTAACCTAATGCAAGAAGTATCGTAATAATGACTATAGTAAGTTTTTTCATTATACACCTTAAAAATTTATTTAATATTACTTTCGAATTTAAAAATGAGAGAGGGCAGAGAATTATGAAATTCAATAAAATTATTGATAATAGTAATGCTTAAAATCATTTTGCCCCAATTATATTTTTTAAACTCTCAAATATATGAAGATTTTTTCAAAAAATTATACCTTATTGTTGAAATTCTTATTAATTGTTAATAATTCCTTTTAAAAATTAAAGTATAAACCATTAACAAAAGAAACATTTGCGTTAAATATTCCATTTTGATTATAAAATTCATTATCGTTTTGAAACGTTCGCCCATCAATGCCAGTAATTAAGTGAAATGCACCAAAAAGTCTTATATCAGCATAAAGCCGTCCAGTTATTAATAAGCCACCATTAGAAACACCTAAGCCGGTTCTTCCATTAATAGAAAAGTATTGATTTTCATAAAGTTTTGAATCTGCGAAAACACTTGCGAAATAATTATTATAATTTATTTTACTATCTATTGTAGTTAAAATACCGCCGGGCAATCTTCTTCCGTTTAATATATTGTTAGGATAATTTCCAATTTGATTATATGGTATTGTAACTTCTTTTTTAGTCATAAAATCGTAGTTTGATGTCCCTAACTCTAAACCTATTCTAAATTTGTCATTTACTTTAATTGCAACTGATTGAGTGTAAGTATTTATTTTTTTACTATCAACAGGTGTAAAACCTGTCCTACCAACGTCTGACAATATGTTTGATTCAAAAACTAAATTCTTAATATTTAGATTTTCTTGAATATAATTCATTTGAAGTAAAGATACTTCGTTTGAAATATATTGAGAAGACGTAGATTGAGTATTTGAATTTAAAATTCTCTTAGTTTCCAACTGATTTTTATTTTCATTTGATATTAATTTCTCAATATTATTAGACTGCACTTCAACAATTTCATTATTTGAGGAAGTTGTAATATTAATTTCATCAGAATTTTCTAAATTATCTAATTTTGAATTTACAAGTTCTAAGTTATTCACTTTAGAATTAATAGTATTTGGAATTTGGTTTTTAGTTGTATTAACTTGGTTAGAGTTGCTAACTTTCTTTGAAAAGTTAGCAAAGCTAATTGTTTCAACGTTTATTGCAGATAAATTTTCTTTTGGAATAGTCAAATTATAAGTTAATGGTTTTTGGCTATCAAAGAACTTGACATCGAAAATATTATATATTGAAATAAAGAAAACTAAAAAAGTCGCCATAACAGGAGTTAAAAATTCTTTATAATTTACAGCATAAGTTCTTTTGGGTTCTGTATTCTGGGAAACTAAGATATGCATAAGAAAATTATCTTCCACATCGCTAAAGTCTTCTTCATCTAAATATTCATATTGAGCATCATTCTTTAGTATATAATGCAGTTCAACGAATTCGTTAAACTCTCGTTTTTTAGCAGGGTCGTTAGTAAGTAAATCTCTCAAGATGCTATCTTCATCTGGAGTAAGCTCACTATCTAAGTATTTCGATATTAAATTTTCAAAGTTCATTTATTTCTTTAACAACTGGTTCAAGTAACTTTTTAAGAATTTTTCTACCTCGGTGGACTCTAACTTTAACAAGATTAACTTCTACATCTAAAACTTTTGAAATTTCTTCGTAGCTAAGTTCTTCATATTCTCTTAAAATTATCGCTTCGCGGTAAGAGTCGGGCAATGTGTCAATCATTTTTTGAATATATTCTCTCAATATAAAATCATCATTTTGATATTGAGGACGAGTTCCTTCTTCATACTCAATATATTCTTTTTTTCCACGTTGAAAGTTCATACAAGTATTACGAGCAATAGTAAAAAGCCAGCCTTTGAAATTGACACCATTAAAGGATTCTCTATTTTCATAGACTTTAATAAAGGTTTCTTGTAAGGCATCTTTGGCTGTTGCTTCATTTTTTAGAATTTTCAAACAATATCTGTAAACACCTTGTGAGTGTTTATGGTATAGAAGTTGGAAAGCATCAGCGTTTCCTACTGCAATTTCGTCTAAAAATTGCTCTTCTACATTTGGGATATTATTTTTCTTTTTAAAAAACATTTTAATTTGTATTAAACTTTCTAAACAAACGACACATCAAGATAGGTAAAAGTTACAGAATTAATAAATTTATTTTCTATAGAATTGCATATATATATCGTAAGATTTTGATTTATTTATATTTTAGCATATTTTCAACATATTTAGCTAAAATATCAAATTCTAAATTTACTTTTTGACCTACTTTCAAATTATTAATTGAAGTGTTCGCCCAAGTATGTGGTATAATTGCAACAGTAAAAGAATTAGTTTCAACTTTGGCGAGTGTTAAACTAATTCCTTCAAGAGCGATAGAACCGACATTTACTAAGTATTTTCTAAATTCTGTTGGGAAAGAAATTGTAACAAGATGCTCAGTTCGACCAGCAACAATTTTAACTACAGACCCAACGCAATCGATATGCCCTTGCACATAGTGTCCGCCCATTCTTGTTCCAGCGGCGAGCGCTCTTTCGAGATTAACATTTGTGCCTTTTTTAAAATTACCAAGAGTAGTTTTCTTTAAAGTTTCTTCAATAGCAATTACTTCAAATGAGTTGCTATTAAATGCTATGACTGTTTGACAACATCCATTTATTGCTATTGAATCATCAATTTTTACATCATTTAATATATTCTTAGCTTTGACTTTAAGCTTTTTGCCACCACCAAGTGAAATTATACTTTCAATTTCACCTACTTCTTCAACTAATCCTGTAAACATTATTAAACTCAATTTTATATAATTTTATAGTAAAACGAATTAAAATTAAATTTATGAAAAAATTAACTTTATTTTGAATTTTCAATAAACTCTAATTTCTCGTTTGCTTCTAACCAATTTAATTCTTCTTCGTCTAATTTTTCTTTTAAATCTGTGTAATCTGAATTAAGTTTTTTTAATTTTTCTAAATCTTTATGTAAGTCAGGTTGACTTAACTCTAATTCAATTTTAGAAATTTTAGATTTATAATTTTCAATATTTTCATCAATTTTAGTAATTTGATTAGTCAATTTTCTAACTTCTCTTTGATATTCTTTATTTGAAATAATATGTTTTTTTGATTCGCTTTCTTTTTGAAAAGTAACAACTTCTTCTTTTTTTTCAATTTCTTGAATATGAGACACATTTCTTTCGCTTAAAAAATAATTAATATCACCAAGATATTCTTTGACTTTTTTATTTCTAAATTCATAAGTTTTCGTTGTTAAGCCCTCGAGAAACTCTCTATCGTGAGAAACAACTATCAAAGCACCATTATATGTTAATAAAGCATTTTTAAGAACATCTTTCGAAATCATATCTAAGTGGTTTGTCGGCTCATCAAGAATAAGTAAGTTATATGGCTCTAAAAGTAGTTTAGCAATAGCAATTCGCGACCTTTCACCACCAGAAAGGACAGCAATTTTCTTATAAACGTCATCACCACTGAATAAAAAAGCACCAAGTATATTCCTAATTTGTGTCCTCATTTCGCCTTGTGCGGCTCTATCAATTACTTCAAAAGGTGTTAAATTCCCGTCCATAACTTGAGCTTCGTGTTGTCCGAAACTACCTAAAATCACATTTGACCCAACTTTGCACTCACCTTCCCAATCTGTTTGAGATTGAATAATTTTTGCGAGTGTAGATTTTCCTTCTCCATTTCTTCCAACAAAAGCGACTTTTTCGCCTCTTTCTAAAACGAAGTCTATCTTATTAAGAACAAGTTTTCCGCCATATCTTTTTGTTAAATTTTCACAAGCAACAACAATTCTGGCACTTCTTGGGGTTGCAGGGAATTTAAAATGGATTTGTGTATTGTCTTCATCCTCAATTTCAATTCTGTCAATTTTATCGATTTGTTTTAGTTTTGACTGCGCTCTTGATGCTTGTCTTGCTTTAGCTCTAAATCTTGTAACAAAGTCTTCAATTTCTTTAATTTGTTTATCTTGATTCAGCTTTGCGGCAAGTTGTATTTTGCGTTGCTCTTCTCTTTGGATAACAAATTTTGAATAATTTACACTTAAATCATAAATATTCCCAAGAGAAATTTCGATGGTTCTATTAGTAACGTTATCAAGAAACCTTCTGTCGTGAGAGACAAGCAATACTGCTCCTTCGTAGGAAATAAGAAATTCTTCCATCCATAAAATTGATTCTATATCTAAGTGGTTAGTGGGCTCGTCTAAAAGTAGGCAATCAGGTCGTCTTAAAAGTATTTTTGCAAGTTCTACTCTCATTTGCCAGCCACCAGAAAACTCACTAAGCTTCCTATTGAAATCTTCACGTAAGAAGCCAAGACCGGTTAAAGTTCTTTCAATTTCAGATTCAATTTTTGAAGCGCCAAGAATATTTAATTTATCATTATGTTTGTTCAAATCTTCAATCAATTGAAGGTAAGAATCACTTTCGTAATCAGTTCTTTCTGATAATTTTATGTTAATTTCATTTATTTCTTTTTGAAGTTGATTTACTTCATCGAATGCTTTATTAGTTTCTGCCCAAACTGTTGCAGTACTTTCAATATTAGCTTCTTGGGCTAAATATCCAATTTTATATGTTTTGGGAATTGAAATACTCCCTTGGTCAAGTAATATTTTACCTGAAATGGCTTTAAGCAAAGTAGATTTACCTGCACCATTTTTGCCAATTAAACCAGCCCTTTCTTTTGGTCTAACATTAAATGAAATATTTTTAAAAATATCTCTACCACCAAATGAAAGAGATACATTTTGAACTGCGAGCATTATTTATTTTTTTCTTTTAGATGGAATAATTCTTTTTTGGTATTGAAAAGTTTAACTGCGAGTGTTATTAATATTAATGATAAAAATATTATTGTTCCAAGTAACATCCAGAGAACAAACTCTGACTTCATTTTTTCAACTTTCAACTCCATTTTTAAATCTTTTATTTGACTTTCAACATTAATATGTTCTGCAACATTTTTATCAATATTCACTTTAAAATCAAAAATTTCACTATTAATATTTGCTTTAGTTCTGTAATATGCAGCACTATCTTTTTTATTTACTTTCTGATATAGTTCAGATAATTTTAAATAAAAATTACTTTGATAGGTGGTTTGAACTTTATCAATATTCTTTTCACTTCTTTTTAAGACTTCTATTGCTTTTTTATATCTACCAATTGAATAGTATAAATCAGACAGAATAATGCTTGAATAAGCGGATTCATCATAAAATTTTACGTCCGCAAAGGCACGCGATGAAACTTCTAAATAATCTAACGCTTTATTTATAGAATCATTACTAATTTCATAAAGTCCTAAATTTTGATAAGTTTTTGCTACCCAAAAATGTGAAATATGAGAATAAGCATAATTAAAAGCAGAATCCAATAATATTTTTGCCTTTGGGTTGTCTTTTCCAACTAGCCTTAATGCTTCTTGATTTAACTTATTAACAAAAATAGAATCTAATTCTTTTTTTTCGTCAGCTAATGATAACGCAGAAAAAATAAAAAATAGCATCAAAATTAATTTCATTTACTTCTCAATAAATTTAACTATTGAATCGACCAAACCATCATAAAGAGGTAAATCTGGATTAGAATATGATGAAATTTGTTCTAAATATGATTTAGGAGTCTTTTTCAAAACGTGATTCATTTCTGGGAAATCAATATATTGTGCTTTACAAAACTCTGCTAATTTTTTCATATCATCGGAATAAATTTGAATATCATGACCACCTGAAATGAATAATTTTTTAGATTTAATGCTACTATATACTTTTTCGGGCTTAAACTTTAACATATCAATAATAAATGGCTGAATGGAAGGTCGAAAAATACTATAAAGCATAGGATTAATGCTATCTAATTTGTTGCCAGCGTTAAACTCATCAAAGTAATGTTTTACATCATCGAGCATAGCGGGTGCTCGTTGTGAAATTTGTTTGATTACGGTTGAATCCATACTTTCGGAAATGCCACATAAAGAAACAAAATTATCTGGCTTTAACATAGCAGAAATAATCCCTCCAATCAAAGCACCTTCAGAATGTCCAATAACAGTTAAGTTAGTGAAATGGTATTGCTTTTTGAGGAAATTAGTAATAAACATAGCATCTTTTGCAAAGTCAAAAAAGATAGTTGAGTCTTCACCTTTAAATCCTTTACTTTTACCAATCATTCGCTTATCATAACGAAAAGTAGCAAATCCTTTTTTAACAAGTCCATCAGAAAGATATTTTAATGAGTTATTATCACCATGTAAAATAGCCGAGTTGCCATTCCTATCAGTAGGACCTGAGCCACTTATTATGAGAATTAAATGTTTACTTGTAGGATTTTCCAATGTTCCATAAATTTTGGAATTTTCAATAGGAATTTCAACTTCTTCTGCAAAAATTGAATTGCAGAATAAAAAAATTATTAACATTAACATAAAAAACAACTACTTTTATTAAAAAAAATATTAGAAAGTAAATAAATTTCTTTAAATTTAAAATCTAATTTACGAAAATACGAAAATTTAATTATATGGAGAACGCTTATGGCGAATGATTTACAAACGCAGAAAGGACATCCGAAAGGGCTTTATGTTCTGTTTTTTACTGAAATGTGGGAACGCTTCTCATATTATGGAATGAGGGCAATATTTACGCTTTATATGGTGCAAGCTCTTTTATTAAATAAAGAAACTGCATCAAATATTTATGGTAGTTATACCGGTTTGGTTTATTTAACACCACTTTTAGGTGGGTATGTTGCCGATAGATATTGGGGAAATAGAAAATCTATTTTCTGGGGTGGCTTAATAATGGCGCTCGGTCAGTTTTTTATGTTTTTATCAGGTACATTTTACACAGAGGTTGGTTTAGCAACTACATTGATGTACGCTGGATTAGGTGCTTTGATTTTTGGTAATGGCTTCTTCAAGCCCAATATCTCTACAATGGTAGGACAGCTATATCCAGAAGGTGATAGAAGAATTGATGGCGCATATACAATATTCTATATGGGTATTAATTTAGGAGCTATGTTCTCTCCATTAGTAGCCGGTGGCTTAGGGAATACAGGGGATCCAGCTGATTTTAAATGGGGCTTTTTAGCTGCATGTATAGGAATGTTGATTGGTACTACATTGTTTGAAGTATTTAAAAATAAATATGTTGTTGATAGCCACGGAAATCCTGTTGGTGGTATTCCTAAAAGAGAAAAAGTAAATACTGCAACAAAAGTGAAAATTGACCCTAAAGATTTTATGCTACCAGTAGGAGTCTTAGCAATTACTTTTGTTATTTTCTACTACATAATGCACTTAGACCTTATTGGTTCATTTATATTTGCTGCTTCAATCGCTTCACCTATTAGTTTCCTTACTGATAAAAAATCAACTAGAGAAGAGAAAGAAAGGATGATTGCTATATTTATTATGGCATTTTTCGTTATCTTCTTTTGGGCTGCATTCGAGCAAGCAGGTGCCTCTTTAACCTTTTTTGCTGATGAACAAACAGATAGATTTATTTTTGGAATGGAAGTTCCTGCTTCTGCTTTTCAATCTGTAAATGCTGCCTTTATTGTTATTTTTGCACCAATATTTGTTATTTTATGGGAATATTTTGGCAAAAGAAAACTTGAACCAAATTCACCCTTAAAAATGTCAATAGGGTTAGTTATGCTTTCATTAGGTTATTTAATTATTGCATTTGGAGTTAAAGATGTTGATCCAGGAGTTAAAGTAAGTATGCTTTGGTTAGTTACAATGTACTTAATGCATACATGGGGTGAACTTTGCTTATCACCAATTGGATTATCCATGGTTAATAAATTAGCGCCAGTTCACCTAGCTTCAATGCTTATGGGTGTTTGGTTCTTATCAACAGCAGCTGCAAATAAATTTGCAGGAACATTATCTTCTTTTTATCCAGAAGGTGGTGCAGTTAAACATTTTGCTGGATACCAAATTGCTACTTTATATGACTTCTTTATGCTATTTTTCTTTATCTCATTAGCTTCAGGGATAATTTTATTTTTTATAAATAAGTATCTTTTAAAACTAATGCATGGAAAAAGATAATTGAACTTTCACAAGGGCTGGTAAATACAGCCCTTTTTTATTATTATGATTTTTGAATACCTTTTAAATAATAAGCTTATTTTTAATACTTCTTGGGAAGATCCTCAAATTGATTTGAGTTTATTGAAAATTGATGAAAACTCTGTGATTCTCAATATTGGTTCGGCAGGCGATAATTCACTCGAATATCTTCTTGAAAATCCTAAAAAACTTTATGTTTGCGAAATTAATAAAGCTCAAATTGCTTTAATTGAATTGAAAAGAATTATCTTTACATATTTTGATTACAATGTGCTTTCACGCTTTTTTATGACTGGGACTAACCTTGCATATAAGGAAGATTATATTAAAATCAAACCATATCTAAGCGAAAGTTCTCAAGTATATTGGGATAAGAATATTCATTACTTTGCAGGGAATAGAAGATCGTTTTATTATCATGGGGCAAGTGGAATTATTGCTTTTTATATTCAAAAATTATTAAAACGAAATAAACAATTAAAATTAGAAATTGAAAACATACTTAATAATAAATCTACAGATTTTGATTTTATTGAAAAGACGATTTGGAATCATAGTATAATTAAGTTTCTAAGTTTGCCTTATGTGCATAATTTATTCGGTGTTCCGAGTTCACAGATGAAACTAAGTAGTGTTACAGAAATTAGCGAGAATATTAGAGTTTCACTTAAAAACCATTTTGAGTTATACCCGAATACAAGTAATTATTTTTGGTATTTATATTTTTTTGGAAAATACAATGAGCAATTTTGTCCTAACTATTTAAAAGAAGAGAATTTTAATAGAATTAAATCAAATATTCACAAAATGTCATTGATAGATATTCCATTATTACAAGCTCTGGATTTAGATGAATTTAATATTATTAATTTATTAGACCACCAAGATTGGCATTTGATAAATAATCAAGAATATTTAACAACACTTTGGAATAAGATTAATTCTATGCAAAATAAAAGAAAATTAATGTTTAGAACAGTTTCGAGTGATAGAAACATCTTTGATAAGTATTTTAATCATCAATATAAATTAAATTCATATTCAAACAAAGATTTGAAATATATAAATAGGGTTGCTACTTACTTTTATGCTCATATTGCGGAGTCTATTGAATAATATTTAGAATTTTCTTGATAGAAGTGTGCCAATTTAAGTACTCTTCATATCTTTTTCTTGATCTTAAACATAAATTCAAATACTCTTCATTATTATTTTGAATGTTTTTTAAGTAATTGAAGCAATCAACAACAAAACTTTCTTTATTAAAAGTAAAACCATTTATATTATCTAAAATAACAGATGTAACTCCGCCGGTTTTGTTCCCAATTGCTGGGATACCATACGCATTTGCTTCGCAATAAACATGTCCGAATGCTTCTGCTTTGCTTGGCATAATGAAAAAATGTGATAGATTTAACAATTCATTAAATAAATGATTTTCATTGTTTTTGCTTTTATCTAAAATACCATAACTTTCAATATTGAATTGTAAATTTTCAGGAATTGCAGGTGCACAACCAATAATATTTAATTTAAAGTTTATATTACTCTCTTTTAATTTTGTAGATAAATTAAATAACAATTCACCACCCTTTCTCTCCCAATTTTTTCCTATAAATAAAAGATTAAGTGTTTCTAAATTATTTGATTTATTTTCTAAATCTCTAATATTAATTTCTACCTCATCTAATAAATTTGCACCAAATGGAGTTTCAAACACTTTGTTTTCTGGAAGTTTATAGTGTTCTATTGCAGTTTTCGTAGCCCAAGAAGAAGTCAAACAAACGTAATCCGTTTTTTTTAGCACCTCTTTCTCTATATTTTCAAATTCATTAATTTGTGCAATACTAAGATTTTTGTAGTCGTTATAATAGTTTAGGATGTTCTGGAAAGTTGCATCCGACCACATTATTATCTTTTTATTTGATGTAATATTATAAAGTGGTAAAGTTCCGAATGCAATTATATAATCATAATTGATTGCATCTAATTTTTTATTAACACTCTTACTTAAATAGTTTAAAATAACTTTTTTACGATAAAAATGATAATCTTTTCCAAAAGTTTTATAGATTAATCTTATTATTTTAAAGAAAATATCAAAAAAAGGTAAATCAGGTCTGATAATAATGACCTGATTACCTTCAATTTCTAAATATTTCTTAATAAAATGCTCTACACCTCTCCCCTTGTCTGGGTCTAATTGATAGTAAGGGAAGTGAATAAGAGCAAAAGTTTTCTTCATTTACCAGCCAAGTAAATAAGCAAAAATTAGCGGTGCAACTATGGTTGCATCTGACTCAACAATAAATTTCGGTGTATCAATATCTAATTTACCCCAAGTAATTTTCTCATTTGGCACGGCTCCAGAGTAAGAGCCGTAACTTGTCGTAGAATCGGAAATTTGACAGAAATAAGACCAAAACGGAATGTCTTCCATTTCCATATCTTGATAAAGCATTGGCACAACGCAAATAGGGAAATCACCAGCAATACCACCGCCGATTTGGAAAAATCCAACACCTTTTCCAGATGAATTTTTCACATACCAATCGGCTAACCATACCATATATTCAATGCCGGACTTCATAGTCGAAGCTTTAATTTCTTTTTTAATCACATACGAAGCAAAAATATTACCCATAGTTGAATCTTCCCAACCTGGCACTACGATAGGTAAATTTCTTTCAGCTGCTGCAAGCATCCATGAGTTTTTTGGGTCTATTTCATAGTACTGTTCTAATACACCAGAAAGTAACATTTTATACATATATTCGTGTGGAAAGTACCTTTCGCCACTATCATCAGCATCTTTCCAAACTTTGTGAATATGCTTTTGTAATCTTCTAAAAGCTTCTTCCTCTGGAATGCATGTGTCAGTAACACGATTCAAATGATTATCTAATAAATTTCTTTCATCTTCAGGAGTTAAATCTCTATAGTTTGGAACGCGTTTATAATGATTATGTGCAACTAAATTCATAATATCTTCTTCAAGATTAGCCCCAGTGCAAGAAATAATATCAACTTTTCCTTGTCTAATAATTTCAGCTAATGATTTACCTAACTCAGCGGTAGACATTGCCCCAGCAAGCGTAATCATCATTTTTCCGTTCTCATTCAAATGGGCTTCATACCCTTTGGCAGCATCAACAAGTGCAGCAGAATTAAAGTGTTTATAATGATTTTCAATGAAATCTGTAATCGGTTTTGCCATTTTCAACTCAAGTATAAAATAAAGTCTCAAAATTAAATAATTAAAAATTACTAATCAAACAAATATGTTTTAAATTATTGGCAAGCGTTTTGTATTATAATAAAATAGGGTAAATAAAGTATGTTTTCATTCCAAAAATCACGATTTGGGTGAATATTATCATTAGTATGGCTAATAATACACAATTTAAAATTCCAGATTCAATATCACAGAACCAATTATTTATTGGGTTGAAGAATAATGTCTTTAATAAAATTGGCAACAATCCTGATTTAGGACTTGCCTTTGGAATGATATTAATATTAACTCTTTTGATTATTCCGTTACCTGCTTTTGTATTAGATTTATTTTTCACAGTAAATATTGCAATTTCAGTATTGATTTTAATGATTTCCGTATATTTAACTAAGCCATTAGATTTTTCATCATTCCCAGCAGTTTTATTAATCACGACCTTATTTAGATTGGGCTTAAATGTCGCATCTACAAGATTAATACTCGGAGAAGCTCACGCAGGAGATATTATAAACGCTTTTGGAAATTTCGTAGTTGGTGGAAATTTCGTTGTCGGTATCATATTATTCTTAATCTTATTAATAATAAACTTCGTTGTAATCATTAAAGGTTCTACGCGTATTGCAGAGGTTGCAGCAAGATTTACCTTAGATGCTTTGCCAGGTAAACAGATGAGTATTGATGCTGATTTGAATGCTGGATATATTGATGAACAAACTGCTAAAAAACGAAGAGAAGAGTTAACAAGCGAAACTGATTTCTATGGCTCTATGGATGGTGCTGCAAAGTTTATTAAAGGAGATGCTATAGCAGGTATAATAATTACAGCAATAAATTTGCTTGGTGGTTTCGTAATTGGTATGCTCCAAATGGAGATGGATTTCACTACTGCTTTGAATACATTTAGTATTTTAACTATCGGTGATGGATTAGTGTCTCAAATTCCTGCTCTTTTTATTTCAGTAGCAGCAGGTTTAGTTGTTACTCGTTCAGGTTCAAGCGAGAAATTAGATAAACAATTATCTAAACAGTTTGGTAACGACCCTAAGCCACTCGCTATTGCTTCAGCCGTATTGTTCTTAATCGGCTTACTTCCTGGATTTCCTTTTATTCCATTTCTATTTTTTGCGTTGGCTTGCGCTTCGATAGCATATTTTAGAACAAAATCTATAAAAGATGAAGCGGAAGATAAGTTACGTAAAGAGATTATGGAAGCAGAAAAAACCGAAAAAACGAGCGATGAAAAACCCGTCGAAGAATTACTTAAAGTTGATCCTATTGAAATTGAACTTGGATATAGTCTTATTTCTATGGTAGATGAGACCCAAGGTGGTGATGTATTTAAACGTATCACCAATGTTCGTAAGCAATTAGCCCAAGAATTAGGAATAATTATTCCACCTGTTCGTGTTCGTGATAATTTACAACTTGAAGCAGAGAAATACATTATTAAAATTAGAGGTAATGAAGTTGCAACAAATAAGATTTATCCAAACTTGCTTTTAGCTATGAACCCGGGTTCAGTTGATGGAGAAGTTCAAGGAATAACGGTTACAGAACCAGTTTTTGGTTTACCTGCAACATGGATTAGCCCGAATCAACGTGAAAATGCTGAAATTCTTGGTTTCACGGTTGTAGAACCGGCAACAGTATTAATCACCCATTTAACAGAGCTTTTAAGAAGAAATGCAGATAAATTATTAATTCGTCAAGATGTTAAACACTTGGTTGATAATTTAAAAGATGACTATCCTGCTCTTCTTGATGAAATTAAGCCAGATAATTTACAATTATCGTTAATTCAAAAAGTATTGCAAAATTTACTTGTTGAAAACATACCAATACGTGATTTACCTATAATTTTAGAATCCCTTTTGGAATATTCAAAAGTAACCCAAAATAGTGATGTCTTAACTGAATATGTCAGACATAGTCTATCCGAAACAATTAAGAAAATATTTGAAGACCAAAATGGAGTTATTCATGCCATAGGTATTGACCCGAGTTTAGAACACGAATTAACTAAAGCATTACAAGAAAATCAATCTGGAAATGTTAGCTCAACAATGGGCTTATCGCCAAGTAAAATTCAAGCAATTTTCCAATCTATATCAGATTCTATTGATGATATAACTATTGTAGGGCATCTCCCAACAATTATCTGTTCCGCACAGATTCGCCCGTATTTTTATAGAATGATTAAATCACAATATCCAATGGTGTCTGTAATATCTTATACAGAAATCCCCTCTGATACTGAAATTGAAATTGTTTCTACTATAAGAGCCGAAAATAAACAAGAATTGGCAGAAACCTCTAATCAGTTTGCAGGGTTTGAATTTGAAAATTCTTGATAAAATAACTGTTTTATTTCTTAAAAGTATTAATATAGTTTTGTCTATCGTGATTAATAATTTCAAGAGCCGCATCTTTATTAAGAAGCTCATTTACTAATACTTTTTTATTTTCAAGTTTTTTGTATTCTTCAAAGAAATTTTTTATTTCAACGTGGTAATGTTCTGCTAGCCCATTAATGTCTTTGACGTGATTCACGCTCATATCATTCTTAGCAACTGCAATAATTTTGTCATCGGCTTTCCCTTCATCTAACATTTTGAAAGCCCCAATTACTGTTGCTTCTACAAGACATAATGGTTGAATAGCAATTTGAGAAAAAACTAAAATATCTAATGGGTCTCCATCTTCTGATAAAGTTTGAGGAATGAATCCGTAATTTGTTGGATAATACATCGCTGAATACAATACCCTATCCAATATTAGTAACCCTGATTCCTTTTCAAGTTCGTATTTAGCTCTCGAATTTTTAGGAATTTCAACTACTGCTTTAAAAGTATCTGCTATTTCTGTATTCGGAACAATATTATGCCAAGGGTGATTATTCATTTTTTAATTGTATTAATTTTAAAAGTTCAAAATTAAAGAAATATGATTGATTAACACAATTAATATTTATACTTAATATTAAAAAGATTTAAAAATAATTATTAAAAGTAAGTAATTAAAATTTAATCTTTAATTTTGTAATCTTAAAAATGAATTTCTGAAAGAAAAAAAAATGAGCAAAAAAGTTTCATTTTATAATTTAGGTTGCAAAGTTAATCTTGCGGATATTTCTCGTATAGGTCGACAGTTTGAAGACTTAGGGCATAAGATAGTCGATTTTGAAGCAGATAGTGATATAGTTTTAATTAATACTTGTACCGTAACTCATAAAGCCGATGCTGATTGTCGGAAAATAGTTCGTAGGGCTTTAAGACGTTCACCAGAAGCATTTATCGGAGTTCTTGGCTGTTATGCTCAACTCAATCCTAATGAAGTAATTAAAATTGAAGGTGTAGATGCTGTTTTTGGTCAGAACGAAAAGTATAATATCCCAACTCTTATACAAAGTTTTGAGAAGCAAGAAACACCTAAAATTTTAGTTGGGAATATGTCAGATATTCCTTTCCATACCTCGGCAGTAAGTGATAATGCAGGCAGAACACGTGCAGTATTTAAAATTCAAGACGGTTGCGAGTATAATTGCACTTATTGCACTATTCCTAATGCAAGAGGCGGATTTAGGTCAATGGAATTTGACAAAATTACTGAACAAATTGATAAATTTTATGAAGAAGGATTTCGAGAAGTTATTCTTGCTGGCATTAATTTAGGCGAATATGAATCAAAAACAGGTGAAAAGTTTGTTGATGTTGTTAGACTTTTAGACGAATATCCAGCAGATATTAGATATCGAATTTCTTCAATTGAACCGAATCTTTTAAAACCGGAAATAATTGATATTATTGAAAAATCGAAAAAATTCGTTCATCATTTTCATATTCCTCTTCAAAGTGGTTCACAAGAAGTTTTAATGCGAATGAAAAGAAGATATAGAGTGAAAAACTATGAGAAACTAATTAATGATATTAAAACTAAAATGCCTGATACTTGTTTAGGTGCTGATGTTATTGTTGGTTTTCCAGGTGAGACCGAAGCGCGTTTTCAAGAGACTTATAATTTCATTAAGAATTCCCCGATTTCGTATTTACACGTGTTTACATATTCTGAAAGGAAAGGCACTGTTGCTGTTGAAATGGATGGAGTTGTGGCTCATGATATAAGAAAAGAGCGAACTAATGCGCTTAGAGAGTTATCTGATATTAAACTTAACGATTTTTATAATTCTCAAGTTACTAAGGTTAGAGAAGTATTACCTGAAACATATATTGAATCGTCAAATTTATGGCGGGGACATACTGATAACTATGTTAATGTTGCATTTTCTGGGAAAAATATTGAAAAAGGTAAAAAAGTGAATGTACTTTTGACTAACAACTATAGTACCTATGTAGAAGGAACTTTAATTAATGGATTAAATAAAATGGCTACAATACTTTAAATATTGTAGCCATAATTTTATATTACTTATCGCCTGAAGCTAAACTGCAACAATTTGTCTTTGTTTCATTTCGTGGTCTAATATAAACAAACCACCAGCCGAACCTTCTGTTAATCTTAATCTATCACAAATTTCATTTACAGTTGCTTCTTCCTCAACTTGTTCTTGGATAAACCATTGAAGCATATTAAAAGTTGCATGGTCCTTTAAATTAATAGCCAAATCTGCAAGATTATTAATACTTTCGGTTATACTCATTTCATGAGCGAGAGATTCTTCAAAAGCGTTCAAAGGAGAGGACCAGTCTCTTTTAGGTGCATCAATATTTCCAATTTCAATATTAGCACCTCTATTCAATAAATAATCAAAAAACTTCAAAGCATGCATCATTTCTTCTTGTGCTTGAACTCGCATCCAATTTGCAAACCCATTCAAATTTGCATTATGAAAATATGCAGCCATTGACAAATAAAGATTTGAAGAATACATCTCTTTACTTATTTGGTTATTTATAGCGATTATCATTTCATTTTTAATCATATTATCTCCTAATTATTTCTATTTATAGACGGAAGAGTAGGAATTTATTGTAATAAAATGGAATTTATAGCATAACACTTTTTTTTTCTTAAAATTTAGACAATAACGGACATATTCTTCTTATTTTGTCAGTGAAAATAAAAAAAGCCACAATATATTATTTGTGGCTTGCTTTAAGTGATCTCGGCGGGATTCGAACCCACGACCCTTTGATTAAAAGTCAAATGCTCTACCGGCTGAGCTACGAGATCTAAAATTTCACTTCGCAAATGCGTTAGATTTCAAAATTACGAAGTTTTTTTTAATTACCAAAATATTTTTTAATTTTATGCAGAAATATAGTTTTTTACTAATATTTCTTTCACTTTATTTATAATACCTTTCTCGTCAAGCCCAATCATTTTATGCAATTCTTCTTGTGTTCCGTGAGTTACAAATTCATCTTCAATACCCATAACAAATAAATTATTTTTATATTGCTTTTCGAGTAAATATTCTCCAACAGCCGAACCAAATCCACCTTGCTTTTGACCATCTTCTATTGTAATAATGTTTTCAAACTTAGTACAAATATTATCTAACATATCTGTGTCTAATGGTTTAATAAATCTTGCGTTAATAAGTTCGACATTAATTCCTTCAATCGTTAATTTATCAATTGCTTTTTCCGCATATTCAATCATTTTTCCAACAGCAAGGATTGCAATATCATTACCTTTTTTCAGAACTTCCCATTTGCCTAACTTAAGAGATTTCATTTGAGTTGCTGGAACACCAGGTCCGCTTCCTCTTGGGTATCTTATTGCTACAACATAATCTTTATAATCATTTACAGCCGACCAAAGCATATCCCGAAGCTCTTGTTCATCCTTTGGTGCCATTATCACCATATTAGGAATTGCTCTTAAATATGCTAAATCCATAACTCCGTGGTGAGTTGGACCATCCGCACCTACAAGACCAGCTCTATCTAAGCAAAACACAACATGTAAATGTTGTAACGCAATATCATGAATTATATGGTCATAGGCACGTTGCAAAAATGTTGAATATATTGCTACAATCGGAATAATTCCTTCGGTAGCCATTCCAGCAGCAAAGGTTACTCCATGACCTTCTGCAATTCCAACATCAATAACTCGTTCTGGGTAATCTTTTTGAGGTATATTTAAGCCAGTACCACCTGGCATAGCTGCAGTTATAGCAACTACCTTAGGATTAACTGCAAAAATTTCTTTTACTGCTTCGCCAAAAACATCTTGATATGCAGGGGGCGGGGAAACAACTGGCTTTTTATCCATTGATTCACCAGTGATTTTGTCAATTTTTCCAATAGCATGTAAATATTTAGTTTCACGAGTGGCAAACTTATAACCATATCCTTTTTGTGTAATCACATGCAAGAACACGGGACCTTTAAATGTTTTAATACTTTGTAAAATTTCAACGAGTTTTTTTACATTATGCCCATTTATAGGTCCAATATAATTAAACCCTAGAGTTTCAAATAAAACACCAGGGGTTACAATAGCTTTAACACTATCTTCAATTCTACTTGCAAGTTTTCTTAATCTATCACCAACAGTATCAAATTTACCCGCGAAATCCCAAATATTAGTTCGGATTTTTTGAACCGTTTCACTTGTATAAATCTGACTAAAATAATTTGAAACAGCAGAAACATTCGGTGAAATAGAGAATTGATTGTCATTCATAATTACAAGCATATCTCTTTGTTGCACCCCGCAATTATTAAGAGCTTCAAAGGCAATACCACCAGTCATAGCTCCATCGCCAATCATTGCAATTACTTTATAATCTTCATTATTGAAATCTCTTGCAGTTGCTACACCTAAGGCAGCAGAAATACTTGTAGAAGCGTGCCCTGCACCAAATACATCATACTCGCTTTCACCAATTTTTAAAAATCCTGATAAGCCGTCTTTCTGACGAATTGTGTGTAACTCATTTTTTCTACCAGTTAAGACTTTATGAGGGTAACCTTGATGCCCTGTATCTATAATTATTTTATCTTTTGGAGTATTGAAAACATAATGCAAAGCAACTGTTAATTCAACAACACCCAATCCCGCTCCGAAGTGACCACCGGTTTTTGTAATTGTGTCAATAACGAATTCACGGACTTCATTTGAGACTTCAGGAAGTGCCTCTATCGGCAACTTCCTTAAATCTTCTGGAAAATTAATATCTTGTAAATACCTATATATGATGTCATCTGACATAATAAATTCACTCTTCCTTATTATTTAGACTCTTTTGGAGTTACAACATAAATTTGAACAGTTCTTGAAAGTTGTCTTCCAATTTGTAAGTTATTGTCATAAGCTTCTATATTTTCGCCAATTCCGAAAACTTCAACAGTGTTTGATTTGGTATTAGGAGCTAAAAATTTCTTCACTGCTTCTGCTCTTTTTAAAGCAAGTTTTTGATTATATTCTTCATCACCAATTCTATCTGAGTAACCATAAATTTGGATTGTAGAGTTATAATTAATTGATGGAATTACATTCTTTCTTAAAATTTCTTTATCTTTTTCAGAAATTTCAGGTGAATCAAAATCAAAAACTACAAGTGAAAACTTAGAAATAATTTTGTCTGGTCTTTCTTCAACTTTTTTTCTATTGAAAGAGTAATATTCAACCGGAACAGAACCAGATTTCATTACAGTTTTTCCGGCTGAGTTTTCTGCGAAGAAAGTAAAGTCAATAGGAACATCGCTTTGTTTTAATTCATTTGGTTGAACATTCCATTGGATTTTACTTGGTTGATTTGTTCCAGCAAAACTTCTTAATGTTTTTCCACTTTGATTAATTTCAAAAGTCCAAGAAGTGATAGAATCAGTACTTGTTACAGTTGGTTCAAACTCTAATAAATTTGGAGTAGCAAAAGTTTGTCTATCTTGTTCGATAATAATCGGCTCAGTGATAGCAGAAACATTACTTGTAATTTCTACTCTTCTATTTTCAACTACACCTTCTGGGTCTTTTGTTGATGATGCTTTCTCTGGTAAGTTTTTAGCATCAACATCAATTCTATCTGGGCTTATACCATAATTAACAGCGATATAATTTTTAGCAAATTCAGCACGTTTTTTTGATAGGTCTAATTTTTCTTTTTTATTGTCATTAGTACCAGTTAATTTAATTCTTGCATTAGGGAATTTTTGCATTCTTCTTCCAACTATATCAAGAGTGGACTTATTAATCTCGATAGCATTTGCCGGAAGATTTTCTACCATAAACTCGCCTGTTTCAGTTTCAATTGCAAGAGTTTGGTTGTCAGTTGCTGGAACTGCTTTACCTTCTTCAAAAAATACATTAGTTAGTAATGGGAAAAGCTCAGAGATTTGCACATCTTCTACTGTAACTTTTTCTGCTTTAACCCTTGCACCATTATTGTAATAATAAGCGCCAGGAACATCAGCACTAATCTGTGATTCTGGTTTTATTTCTTCTTTTTCAGGCGAAAAAGAATACGTAAAATTAACACCAACTCTTAATTGATTTGCTTTCCAAGAGAAATCAAGATTATTAGTTTTGTTAAAGTCAACAAAATCCATTACATCAGAGAATGAAAATCTATATGAAATTTCAGGAGCAATATGGAAATTTTCATTAATATCATACATATAACCAGCTCCAATAGCAAGAGCATATCTATTATTTGATGGTTGGAAATTGCCAACAGGAATGTTTATATGAGTAGTTGGAGGTGTAGCACCTTGATAAGTAACATCTGCATTAAAGTTATGAGACACACTGGGAGCAATTCCTATTTCAACTCCTGCCATTAGATATAAGTCTTTAACTGGAATTAAATCATAAATTTGATACATTGGAGCAATTTCGATATATGAAATTGAATTATCTAAATTATAAACTGCACTCGCATTTGGGTCCACTGAGCCTGTTAATGGATCAATAATTTGATTGTAGTTCTCTGAAAAATCAGCACTAACATTATTATAACCAAGTCGCAATGAAATCCAATTTGTTCTATTAATTGGAATATTAATCACACCCCCGATATTTAATCCAAAACCATTAGCACTATTTTTATAAGGAATATTAATATCTTGATATGGGTATAAATTAGGATTTAATGCATCAGCATAATGCGTAATTGCAAGATTTGGGCTGTGCATATTGAAATTTCCACCTAAATATAAACCAAAATTAAGCGGTCTTTCTGGAGTTTCATTGTCTTGTGCTTTTACATTCAAACCAAACGCTAATAATAGCATTATTAAAGCATACTTTTTCATTGTGTCCCCTTTTTTAATAATATTAATTGCAAAAATACGTAATTATATTGGAATTTTGACTAATTGTGAGATTATTTTAATTTTACTAACGTTAATTAACGAAAAAGGTTTAATTTCGTATTATAAATTATGAAAAATAAAAAAATTCTTATATTATTATTTGTTGTTGCTTCAATTCTATTCGTCTCTTTTACAGATGTAGAATATTTTAAATTAAATAAAAATTTTGAAATATTCGGTGCTGTTTTTAAAGAGATAAATAAAGAATATGTCAATGACGTTGACAATGACAAACTCTTCGATGTGGCATTAAATTCAATGCTTGATGAATTAGACCCATATACTGTTTATTACCAAGAAGATAATAAAGAAGATTTGGAAATGATTACTTATGGTCATTATGTTGGCTTTGGGATAACTGTTAGGTCTATTGATAAAAAAATGACCGTCATGGGAATTAGCGACGATTTTGTTGCCTTTAATGATGGGTTGCGTGTTGGCGATATTCTATATAAAATTGATGGAAATTTAGTTGAAAATATCGAACAAGATGGATTAAAGAAATTTACTCAAGGTTCTCCTGGTTCGATTGCAAATGTTGATGTTATAAGACAGCAAGACACATTGAACTTGAAATTAGAAAGACATAAAGTAGAGCTTAGTAACATTGGTTATCATGGAATGCTAAATGATTCTACTGCATATATTAAATTAGAAAAATTCGCAAGAAATGCCGATAATGACTTCCGAAACGCCTATTTTGATTTAGCAAATGGAAAGAATTTAAAGGGTCTGATAATTGATTTAAGAGATAATCCTGGTGGACTTTTAGAAGCGGCATTAAATATATGCGAAATGTTTGTTCCAAAAGGTTCTATTCTACTAAGCACAAAAGGTAAAAATAGTATTAGAAGTTATACTTATAAGTCATTCACCGAGCCAGTTGATTTAACTACACCTATTTGTGTAATTATTAACGAAGGTAGTGCAAGTGCATCGGAAATTGTTGCAGGTTGCTTGCAAGACCACGATAGAGCAATTATTACAGGGAAACAAAGTTTCGGAAAGGGATTAGTGCAGTCAGTTATTGATTTACCTTATGGAGCAAATCTAAAAGTTACAACAGCAAAATATTATACACCTTCTGGGAGATGTATTCAAAGGATTGATTATGCTAAACATAAAGTTGCCGAATCAGATTCAATATTTTATACATCAGCAGGAAGGAAAGTATTAGAAAGTAAAGGTATAAGCCCTGATTCTGTGTTAGAAGCAGTTAAATATAACGAATACACAAGAAAACTTTATAATTCAGATGCGTTTTTTAGTTTTTCTAATAAGTATTTGAATAATAAAACGATTACATTAGATTTTGATGTGAGTGATGAAATAATTTCTGAGTTTAAAAAATATTTAGCCGAGAAATCCCTCTTAAATGTTAGTAAAACATCAGAAAGTTTAGAAAAAATATACGAAACTGCAGCAAATGATGAGCTATTAAAAGATATTGAGAAGGATTTAGATAAACTTAGTGAGAAAATGACTAAACTAAATCATAAATTGTTCGATAATAACAAAAAAGAAATTAAAGTATTATTGGATTATGAATTTAAAAGAAGGTATTTTAATAACGAGCAATTATCTGGTCTATATAAAAGTAAAGATTCAGTGATAATCAAGAGTGCACAACTTTTAAGGTCAAATGATTATAATCAAATTTTAAGTGTTCAAAAAAAATCTGACTCAAAGCAATAATTTTTTTTCAAATAAAAAAAAACTTTTATCGTCGTTACACACTTTGATAAAATTTCATTACAAGAAGGTCTTTAATGAGAATAACGAAACAATATACCAATCGAGAAAGTCAATCGTTAGATAAGTATCTACAAGAGATAGGGAAAGTAGAGCTTTTAACTGCTGACGATGAAATCGAGTTAGCCATTTTGATAAAACAAGGTGGACGACGTGGTGTACGTGCCTTAGAAAGATTAGTTAAGGCAAATTTAAGGTTTGTGGTATCTGTGGCTAAGCAATATCAAAATCAAGGTCTTTCCTTAGGGGATTTAATAAATGAAGGAAACCTTGGATTAATTAAAGCAGCGAAAAGATTCGACGAAACTCGTGGTTTTAAATTTATCTCTTATGCTGTTTGGTGGATTAGACAATCTATCCTTCAAGCATTAGCAGAACAATCAAGAATAGTAAGATTGCCACTCAATAGAGTTGGTGCTTTAAATAAAATTGGAAAAAAATTCAGCCAATTAGAGCAAGAATTTGAAAGAGAACCAACTGCTGCCGAACTTGCTGATGAGCTCGGTATGTCTGTTGCGGAAATAGCAGAAACAATTAAAATTTCTGGAAGACACTTATCAGTAGATGCACCTTTTATTCAAGGTGAAGATAATCGACTTCTCGATGTGTTACCAAACGACCAACAACCACCACCAGACACTGAGTTAATTCAAGAGTCATTAAGATTAGAAGTCAAACAAGTTCTTACATCCTTATCCCCAAGAGAAGCAGATGTTATAAGTTTATACTTCGGTTTAGATGGTAATGCTTTAACATTAGAAGAAATTGGTGAAAAGTTCAACTTGACTCGTGAAAGAGTAAGACAAATTAAAGAAAAAGCAATTAGACGCCTAAGATTCGCTTCTCGTTCTAAATCGCTAAGAACTTTCTTAGGTTAATTAAACGAAAGTTTTTTATGAATAATATAACTATCTCTGAAGAAGAGAAAGAAAAAAATAATCTACAAATTGAGAATAGCAACGGAATCGTTAACATTCCAGTTTTAAATCGGAATAATCCAACTAACTCAACCACAATCGGTAGAAGACCTGAATGGTTAAAAGTAAGAGCACCAGGCGGTGAGCGCTATTCTGATATCAAAAAGATGATGCGAGCAAAATCTCTTCATACGGTTTGTGAAGAAGCAAGATGTCCAAACATTGGAGAATGTTGGGGTGCTGGAACAGCGACATTTATGATACTTGGAGATACTTGCACACGTTCTTGTTCATTCTGCGCTATTAAAACAGGAAGACCTGGAGCAGTTAATCCACACGAAGCATTAGATGTAGCACGCTCAATCCAGCAAATGAATCTTAAACATGCAGTTATCACTTCAGTAGATAGAGATGAGTTGGAAGACCAAGGGTCAAACCACTGGGCTCAAACTATCATTAAAATCAAAGAAATTAATCCTGATACAACTATTGAAGTTTTAATTCCTGATTTTCAGGGTGATAAAACATGCTTAGATAGAGTTATTGATGCGGAACCAACAATAATAAGTCATAATTTAGAAACAGTTCCTCGACTTTATAAAAGAATTAGACCTCAAGCAAAATATCAAAGATCATTAGATGTTTTAGAATATATTCAACAAAGAGGAATTAAATCTAAAGCTGGTATAATGGTAGGAATTGGCGAAACAGATGATGAAGTAATAGAACTAATGAAAGATTTAGTTCCTATAAAACTTGATGTTTTCACTATTGGACAATATCTACAACCATCAGTTCAACATGCACCAGTTGATAGGTTTGTGCATCCAGATACATTTAAACGATTTAAAGAAATTGGTTTAGAACTTGGCATTCCTTATGTTGAGTCTGGACCGCTTGTCCGCTCTTCATATCACGCAGAAAGACATGTCTAATTATATTATATTTTAAAATTAAGGATTGTTTCATTAAGAGGCAATCCTTTTTTTTCATAATTTTGCAATCATTTAATAAACTATTCTGATTTAACATTTTAAAATGGAAAATATACAGGATTTACTTGCAGATTTATTTTCAAGACAAAGATCTGGGATTAAGCCAGGACTTGAAAGAACTTTGAAGTTATTAGAATGTTTGAACAATCCTCACTTAAAACTAAAATGTATTCATATTGCTGGAACGAATGGAAAAGGAACATGTTCCTCTCTTTTAGCTTCATATTACAAAGAATTAGGACAAAAAGTTGGGCTATACACTTCACCTCATATTTTGGAATTTAATGAGAGAATTAGAATAAATGGTGAGAAAATTCCAGATTCATATATAATTGATATATATAAAAAAATAGAAAATATTGTTGAAGAAATTGATGCTACTTTTTTTGAAATAACAACTGTAATCGCATTTAATTATTTTGCCGAAAATATTTGCGATATTTGTATTATTGAAACTGGGTTAGGCGGACGACTTGATTGCACAAATGTAATCAACCCAATTCTGAGTGTTATTACTTCTATTTCTATTGACCATAAGGAGTATTTAGGGAACACAATCGAAAGTATCGCTTATGAAAAGGCAGGTATTATAAAATATAAAACTCCAGTCGTCTTAGGAAAATTACCAATACAAGCCCAAAACGTTATTAATGAAAAAGTAGTTAGTCAAGAAAGTAATATTATTTCTATTGAAGTGATATATAATAATTTAATTTGTGAAAGTGAAAATGACTTCACTGCTAAGTATAAATTTAATGAGATTGAATTTAAAACAAACTTAATTGGTGAGCCAAATAAATTAAATTTTTCTATTTTTATTTCTGCATTGAAATATTTAGATATTTTTAATTTTGATATTTTTCGAAAAAGTATATATAATTTAACAAAGAATACAGGATATTTCGCAAGATTAAGTGTATTGAGAAAGAATCCATATTTAATAATTGACACAGCACACAATGAAGAAGCGATAACTCATAATGTAAAAACTATTACAAAAAACACTGACAATAAATTTACAATCATTTATACAGGAATGAAAGACAAAGACAATCTAAATAACTTGCGGATTTTAAGTGAAATTGCAAATAACTTTATTCTCACTAAAACTAAGCAAACAAGGAATGAAGAAATTGATAATTTAATTGAGTTTTGCAAAGAGATAGGTATTAATAATTTTCAAGAAGAATTAAATTTAGAATTATTGGTAAATAATATTATTAATGCGACAGATAATTGTCTTATAATTGGCTCATTCTTTTTAATTTCAGAAGTTTTAGAGATAATGCAAAATAATCATTATGGCTCGATTGGACTAGATAGTTTCTCTAAATCGTAGTCCTCTAAACTCATAACACCAATAAATTTATCTCCAATATAAATGTCTTTTTTAATTAAACCTATTCCTGTTTTATACCAAGATTTGCCGGTTTTATAAAAAATTAACTCACTTTTCATTTTATCACTATTTGGGTTTAATATGTATTCATTAAATAGATATTCTTGTAAAATATAAGCCCCATTTGCTTCAAGCGGGTTATCTAATGTTGTTGTTGAGAGCCATTGGTATTTTGCTTTATTTATCCCACTCCAATAAATTGTATCAGAGTTTGGTTTGTTTGAAATAAATAAATTAGCAACAATTTGTAATTCTTCTGGGTTATTAACTTCGACGAAGTTAGTTCCACTTTCACAAGGTATGAGATAAGTGTAACTTGACTTTTTCCCGTCTTGAATCATTGTAAATGCTTGAATTGGAGTTATATTACCATTTTTATTATAATATATTTCCTTTTTAGCTCCGATTTCTAATGTATAAGATTTTGCAAGTTTTGATTTTTCATTCTCACTTAATGATATTAAATAATCGTTATCATATTCCATTTTATATGACCATTTATATCCAGTTGAAATTGGAAATAAATTATTTTGATATACACTATTAGTATTATCGGGGATACAAACGCTTTCATTAACTTGCTGGAAGCCCTTATAAGAACAAGAGAATAAAAACATTGATAAGATTAAAACTATGCTAATTTTCATTTTCAAATAGATAAATTGATGAAAGAATGTTTTCTTTCTTTAAACCAAATAATGATACTAATTTATTAAGATAAAACCAATTTACCAAATTATTTTCTAAAACACATTCAACTTTTACTAATTTTGCATTCAAAAGCTCAATTCCGTCTCCTTTTGTTAATGACGATTGATACGGCAAATTAATATTCATTTTCTTAAACATAGGATGCAAATAATTGACGCCATACTTACCAATAAATTCTAAAATAAAATGTGAGTTTGAAAATAATGAAAATAGTTTATTCAAATATTCAATTACTTTCTCTTTTTTATAATACATCAAAGCACCTTCACAAATAACTATAATATTTTCTTTTTCTATATTTTTTGCCCAATCTAAGTTAAACATATTCGCAGAAATTAATTCATAATTATCAATTTTGAGGCAAATATCTTTCTTCATATTTATTGTACCTTCATAGTCAACATCATACCATTTTTTAAATCTACCTTCAAACATTAAATAACGACAATCTAGACCAGCCGCTAAATTTATAATTGTATAATTTTTACTATTAATTAAAATATTATTCAAATAATTATTAATAATTATTTCTCTTGATATGATTGATTTAAAAGTAATTTCTTTAACTATTTTTGAGGATTCATTAATTAAATTAAAATTATTTTCATAATATTTAACAATATTTATTGATGCTTTATCATTAAATAATGGTTTTTTGCTAATAGCGTCTGTATATCTAACCCATAGAGGCACAAGCAAGGTATTTTCTATTTTGTTGATAGTGTTAATATTGTATATTTAATTATTTCTATTTTTAGTTAATTTTAATATTTCAGTCAAATAAATAGTATAATTATTTTTTTCTAATTTATTTAATGATATTTCAGCATTCTCATAATACGAATAAAATAGATTTTTTGCTTCATCTAATATTGATAATTTTTGAAGCAAATTTAACATTTCAGGGATTTGCTCTAATTTAACACCATTATTCTTATAAAATAAATTAATTAATTCAATGTCTTCTGGCTCAAATGCAATCTCTTTTGCCCGGATAATCATATAAGTCTTTTTCCCTTCAATCAAATCCTGCCCTATAACTTTCCCACTTACTTGACTTGTTAAATCTAAATAGTCATCTTGAATTTGAAATGCTAAACCTAAATTAATTGCAAACTCATTTAATATTTCAATCTGTTCATTATTTGCATCACCACAATGAGCACCCATTAATACTGAAGCACGAATTAAGTTAGTAGTTTTTTTCTGAATCATTTCTATATATTCGGAAACACTCACTTCTTTGCTTGAATTATAATCCATATCAAGAGCTTGCCCCTCACAAACGATGACTAACGCATCTGCAAATAATTCTAATATTTTTGTTTTATTAACTAATAAATTATCGTTTGATAATAATTTTAAAGCATAACCAATCATTAAATCGCCAACTAAGATTGCTGTTGAATTATCCCACTTAATATGAACTGTATCTCTACCTCTTCTGAGTGGAGCTGAATCCATTATATCATCATGCACAAGAGTGAAATTATGGAGGATTTCTAAACTAACTCCTGAATTTAAAGCGCTAATTGGATTGCCACCCACAGCACCACAAGAAAGCATTGTTAATATTGGTCTTAATCGCTTCCCACCATTCTCAATTAAGTAAAGAAACGGCTCCCGCATTGATTTTGGAGAACTTAAATTAGCTATTTCAATTAATTTATCGTTAATTAACTTTTGATATTGGTTGAATATGGTGTTAAAATTGGTCATTAATACTTTACTTTCTTTAATTTTATAATACAAAACTATGATTTATTTTCCAATTTAAAAAGATTGATTTATTCTAGCTAATTTTCACTATATGTGTCTATATCGTAATCAATTTTAATACTTTTAGGAAGATTATTAATATTAGAATTTATTTTATTAAATAATTTATTCATAATGCTTCCACTTTTGTCAACGTCTTTTTTTATTTTCACATAAATATATTGTTTAAATACTTTATTAATCATTGATATATTTGGTGATACAGGCTCGTAAATACGAATATTATCGGAATTAAAATAAATAATATTATAAATTTGTTTAGAAAACCTATATACATCACTTTCATTCTTTGATGAAATAATTATTTTATTCATTCTCCAAAATGGTGGGTATTCTGAATCTTCCCTGTATATCAACTCTTCTTCTACAAATCCATTATAATTATGTTGTTTTACATAGTTAATTGCATAATTATCAGGATGATATGTTTGTATCACAACCTCACCTGGTTTTTCTTTAATTCGTCCTGTCCTACCTGCAACTTGTTCTAATAACTGAAAAGTTCGTTCATTTGCTCTGAAATCAGCCCTATACAATTCTAAATCTGCATTTATTACGCCAACCAAAGTTAAATTCTTAAAATTAAACCCTTTTGATATTATTTGCGTCCCGATTAATACTTGGTACTTATTATTTTGAAAATCTTCAATTATATTTTTTACTTGTTTTTGTGTTTTTGCTGTGTCAGTATCTATTCGCCTAATTTCTAAATCAATTCCAAGTTCAATGAAAACATTCCTTAAATCCTCTTCAATTCTTTGCGTTCCAAGACCCATAAACGATATTTTATGACTATGACATTCATAACACGATTTTTCAACGTTTCTTTTATATCCACAATAATGGCAGTGCAAAGAATTTGTCGTTTGATGATAAGTCAGTGCAACATCGCAATTTTTACATTTTTTAATATCCCCACAATCTCGGCACATAGTCATTGCAGAATATCCACGTCGATTTAAAAATAAAATAACCTGCTCCCCTATTGCCAGTTTATTTAACATTTTATCTAATAATACTTTAGTGAAATTGCTTTTAACTGATGCTTTTATTTTTGCGTCTAAAAAATCAACTATATTGATACTTGGCAACTTTGCATTATCAACTCTTTTTTTAATTTCAAAATAGTTATACTTCCCTATTTTTGAATTATAATAAGTCTCCATAGAACCAGTAGCAGACGCTAACAATACATTGAATTTCTCTATAAATGACCTATAAATAGCCACATCTCGAGCATTGTATCGTGGATTTTTATCTGATTGCTTGTATGATTGGTCGTGTTCTTCGTCGATTATTAATAGTTTCAAATCATTAAATGGTAAAAATATAGCAGACCTCGTGCCTATAACAAAATTAGCTTTTTCAGACTTAATTTTATGCCATAAATCTAATTTAGAACCCGCTGACATCTTACTATGGTAAATATTAACCTTATTTGGAAATGCCGTTTCAAACCTTTCAAATAAATTATTTGTTAAAGCAATTTCTGGAACTAATAATAAACATGATTTTCCATTTTCTAATATCTGCTTAATTAAGTGCATATATATTAATGTTTTGCCTGAGCCAGTAACTGCATTCAAAAATATTGGTTTTTTATCTATTTCAATGCTATTTGAAATATATTTTATCGCGTTTTCTTGCTCTAAATTTGGTTGTAACTCCAATTCATTGATTAACAAATCATCACTATTAAATGTATTTAACGACCTATCACGCTTGACCTTTATTACTTCTAATATTCCTTTGTCTTTTAATCGTTTAATAGCAACAGAATTAATATTAATTATTTCTTTTAATTGGTTAACTGATTTAGGAACATCAAATAATAAATTATTATTTCTAAAATACTCAATTATTTCTTTATCAATTTTTGATTTTATTTTATATTCTTTATAATAAAAATCATCTTCAATATCTGAATTAAATAAATTATAATTAAATTTTATATAATCTTCATATACAAATATATTATTAGAGAATTTATCTTCTAATTTAACTATACCAATATTTTCAAGTTGTTCCAAACTTTTTTTTAAATTACTTAATTTTAAATTATTTTTTAAATAATTATATGAAATATTATTTTTATGTTTATTTAAAAACTCAATAATTAATTTATTATTTTTAGTTAATTTATTTTCTTTATCATCATTAATTAAATCAAGTTTTTTAATAATTAAATTTGAAGAATTATTAAAAGAACTCGGCAACATCGAAAATAAAATAATTCCAATTTCTGAAACATAATATTGAGCTATCCACCTTGCCAATTCTATTTGTTTCAAATTCATTATAGGGCGAGTATCTAATACTTTGGTTATTGATTTAATCTCGAAACTATGGGTTTCCAAATCCGTATTAGTAATTATACCGGTATAAGTTTTTTCACTAAATTTAACAAGTACCCTACAACCTATTAATTCATTTACATTGCCATTATATGAAATGGAATATGTGAATTCTTGGTTGATTTTTACAGGCAATGCTATTTTTAAATTATGAATCAATATTAAAAGGACTTATTATGTTGATAATATTATTTATTATTAATTTATTTTTGTTTAATTCTTGCTCTTCAGAAGAATCAAGTCCAAAAGTTGAAATTCAATCTCAATCATTTAAGGATATTGCAAAATTAAGCAAAATAGAAGAAATTGCTAAGAAAAATGATGAGATTTATAATTCACGGAATAATTCAATCACTAATGCTGTCAGAATTGCTTCTGATGCTGTTGTTGGAATTAATGTAACTGAAACAAAACGTGTCGTTTATCGCGATCAGCTTAGTCCCTTTGCTAATGATGAATTTTTTGGAAGATTTTTCCGACGCTTCCGTTCAACTCCACGTGTTAGAGAATACGAAGTAAAAGGACTTGGAACTGGCTTCATTATTTCGCCTGATGGATATATTTTAACAAACAATCACGTAGCAGGAAACGCAAGTAAAATCGTTATCACTACTACTGACGGAAAAGAATATGAAGCCGAAATTATCGGTACTGACTTTACTACTGATGTTTCATTGTTGAAAATTTCAGGCAAAAATGATTTTCCATTTATTAAAATGGCTAATTCTGATGACTTAATTATTGGAGAATGGGTTATAGCGATGGGTAATCCTTTTGGGTTATTTGACAAGAATGCTAAGCCAACGGTTACTGTTGGGGTTGTTTCAAATATGGGAGTCGATTTCGCTCAAGAGGATAATGGCGATTACAGAGTGTATAAGGGTATGATTCAGACAGATGCGGCAATTAGCTCAGGTAATTCAGGCGGTCCATTAATAAATGCAGCAGGTGAAGTTATTGGAATGAATACAATTATATTCTCTACTGCAACTGACGGCAAAGGTGCTGGCTCGATTGGAATTGGTTTTTCGATTCCGATTAATCGAGTTGCTAAAATTGTTGATAAGTTAATTTCACATCGAACTTTGAAAAGAAATTTTTACACTGGAATTGATGTTAAACAATTAGACAGCAAACTCTCAAACTACCTTGATATTAAACAAGATAGAGGGCTTATTATTTATAGTATTCTTAAAAATTCTCCAGCACATTTGGCTGGTTTAGAGCCAGGTGATTTAATTTTATCCATCAATGATAATAAAATTATGAATCAAGAGGATTTTATTATCGCAACTTATGATAATTTTGTAAGTGATAAACTTGAATTTCGTATTTTGCGAAATGGAAAAGAACAAATTAAAACTTTAATTTTAGTGCCAAGACCTGGTGAATAATAGAATGAAATATTTATGAATGAAAATGAAATAAAACATAGCGTTTTATCCGCTCGAAATTTAATTAAGAAATATGGTCAGCGAACTGTTGTAAAAGGTGTTTCCCTTGAAGTAAAGCAAGGTGAAGTTGTTGGTCTTCTCGGTCCAAATGGGGCTGGGAAGACTACTTCTTTTTATATGATTGTAGGAATGGTGCGACCCAACGATGGAGAAGTAACTCTCGATAATAAAAAGATTACAAACAAAGCGATGTACCAAAGGTCTCGAATGGGTATCTCTTATCTACCGCAAGAACCTTCCGTTTTCCGAAAATTATCTGTCGAAAAAAATATAATGGCAATACTTCAATTGCAGAAACTTAAATCGAGTCAAAGAAAAGAAAAACTCGAAGAACTTCTTGAAATTTTTCGAATTACGCATATTCGCAAATCGAAGGGTTATATGCTCTCAGGTGGCGAGAGGCGGCGTTGCGAAATTGCAAGAACAATCGCATCAAGTCCGAAATTCATTCTGCTCGACGAACCATTTGCAGGTATTGACCCCATCGCCGTTGAAGATATTATGAGGATAATTCAAGACCTAAAAAAAATGAATATCGGCGTGTTAATCACCGACCATAACGTTCATGAAACGCTTTCAATCACTGATAAAGCAAATATTCTAATTGATGGAACTATGTTTATCTCAGGTACAGCCCAAGAAATTGCCGACAACCCAGAAGTCCGAAAACGCTATTTAGGCGAAACCTTCAAACTCGAAAGATATGAATAAAATTATTGAAATATTAATAATTTTAGATTAATTTTGTCTCCATATAAAATAATACGACATTTTTTAGTATTGCATTAATAAGATTTTTGTATTAACTTGCATATATTTTTATAACATATTCGGTAAAACTATGACAATACTTGGACTGCATAAAATTTTATTTTGCAAGTTGCTTGCTTTACATCAAGCGAATAATGACTTTACATTTCAGTTGAAGAAAGCGAATTCTGGAAAAAGGACTATTTCGAATGGGTATTATTTTGTAGGCGGTAATAACAATATTAATTTGGGTTTAGTATCAACAAGAAATGGTGATCGTGGTGGAACCAAAGTAATCAATTTAAACTTTACAATAAATGCGAAGAATAATTTAATTATAAAGTTAAATTTTGATTTAAGAAACATAGGAGTAGGTTCAAGTGAATTTGCTTGTTACTCTTCAATATTAACTCAATTAAATCAAACATACAAAATAAAAGGATTAGTTACACCTACCCTTCCCTCAGTATATATTATAGAATTTGATCCTATTGCAATTAATCTTTCTAACATTGCTACTAAATTACAAACATTTTTTGATGAGTTTTATAAAAATATTTGGGAACCTATTATATTAAAAGAAGTAAATTCGCAGAAACTTACCAAGGGAATTTTGATTTCAGCTAATGACTTTAAGGACATGAAAAAAAAAATTGAAGAAATTGCTGGGACAAAGATTTGGGAAGAATTTGAAGATGGAAAGAGTTCAACAGAAGAACATCCGAATAAACCTTGCGAAAATAAATACCACCTTAACCAAATACTTTATGGACCACCCGGCACTGGGAAAACTTATCATACAGTTCGTTTAGCAGCTCAGATTTTAACTTGTGATGATAGCATTCCTTATAATAAAGCAGTTGAAGAATTTAATAAAGAAAATGGAAAAAGATTGGAATTCATTACCTTCCACCAAAATTTCTCTTATGAAGATTTCATACAAGGAATAAGACCAAAAATTGATGAAAAAAATAAAAACGGATTACAATTTACAAAACATGATGGCATTTTTAAAAAGATTGCAGATAAGGCAAAAGATAATCGGGAAAATTCCTATGTCTTAATCATTGATGAAATTAATAGGGCAAATATATCTCGTGTTTTTGGCGAACTAATCACTCTTATTGAAAAAGATAAAAGGTGGAATGACGATGAAAGTAAAGTTAAATGGAAAGTAACCCTTCCGAGTGGAGACTCATTCGATATTCCTGATAATTTATTTATAATAGGAACAATGAACACTGCCGATAAATCAATTGCTTTGCTCGACGTTGCCCTACGTCGCAGATTTACTTTTATTCCAATGTACCCGCTATACCACCCAGATGTAACATATAAAAATTCTTCATATTCTGTTTATCTAAAAAAACTTAATGAAAAAATTGTTGAAGAACTTAAAAAAGGAAGGGGAAATGATTTACAAATTGGACACTCTTATTTTATGGAATTAGAAAATGAAGACGATTTCATAGAAGCAATGAACAACAAAGTAATCCCACTTTTAATGGAATACTTTATGAATAATGTTGAAGATGTAGAAACATTAGTTAGAGATAGTTTAAAAGAAATGGATTTTGAAATAATAGGAAATTCATACCCTATTCAAATTAAAAAGAAAACAACTAATTCTGGAAATGACGATGATAAGAAATCAGAAGCAGTGGGAGAATCTGAAACCGAACCTACAATCAACGCAGAGACAGAATAATTTTCGAAAAAAAAAAAAATGAAAGAAACAGAACCAATAAATCTCTATGAATATCAAAAAACTGAAGAAAAGTTTGACAAAGATTGTCTTGATAAACTCGAAATTTATTTAGATGAAATTTGGAAGAGACGGGACAAGAATGACTCACAATATTCAAATGACGACCCCGATAACTCTACTCAACAATTTTTACAATTTTTTCGAGACAACAAAGTAAAGCAAAAAAACTATGTAGGAGTTATCCAGTTTCAAGATAAAACAATAAATCTTTTACCAAAAATTTTTAATAATGACGATGATATAAAAAAAATCAACTTAAACATAATTTGGTGGCTATCTTACACAACAAAAATAAAATTCCCAAAAAGCATTTCAAGTTTAGCGAGCATTGAAAATAGTTTTTTGGAAATAATTATTTGGTTATTTGCGAGTTACACAAAAGAAACCTTAAATAATAATCTATTCCAAAACTATGTCGAAGTAGAAAGTGAAACAAGTTACGTCAAAGGGCAATTTATGTTTAATGATTATATAAATCAACATCTTGCCAGAGCAAAGTGGGGTAAAGTCTATTGCCGTTACGATTCCTTTGAACTCGACAATGAATTTAACCGCATAATAAAATACGTAGCAAATTTACTAATGAACTTCAGCCAAAACGATGAAACAAAACACCTTTTGCAAGATATAATTTTCATCTTATCCGACGTATCCGATGAGCGATTTACAATAGAAGATTGCTCAAAAGTGCGGTTAAACCACTTTCAAAGTGATTTTGTAACTATATTGGAATATTGCAAATTATTCTTAACTAATTCAATATCAGTAAATTATAGAAATAAACTCGAAGTTTTCGCTTTTTTAATTCCAATGGAAAAATTATTTGAAGAATTTATTTATGGCTTTATTCAGAAAGAATTAAAATTAGGAGTAAAATCACAAAGTAGTGGCATTTTCTTAACCGAAGATAAATCATATAAATTAAAACCAGATTTAAAAATTACTTATAATAGTAAAGAATACATAGCAGATACGAAATATAAAATTTTAAATTTTGACGATAAAAAGCCAGTAAGCCAGAGCGATTTATATCAAATGGTAGCTTATGCTATAAGATATAAATGTGAAAATATAATATTATTTTATCCAAAAACCGAAGAAAACGAAAACAAAATAAATTCATTAAACATTATTGATGAATTTCCAAACCAGACAATTACTATTTATCCTTATCAACTCGACATTAAATGCTCGAATTTCGATTTAAAAAGCACTAATTTAGAAAGAATATTTGAAAAAACTAAAAATAAATTAGTTAAACAAATAAATGGATTGTTAGAAGGAATCTCATAGCCATAAATAAATTGAGAAACGATTAAGAAAATTTAAAAGCACGTAAATTACTTTTATCTATCAAGTCACTAATCCTCACTTCTTATTCCTATATTAACATTTTTTCAACATTTTGTTGCCTTTTTCAATTTGAAGTGTTATTACATTAAAATAGAGAATATTTTAAAAATAAATGTTTAAATCACTGAGCAAATATTCAGATAAAGAATTACAAGAACTTGTTAAAAGTAATAACAAACGAAACTTGGCTTTTGAGCAAATTTTTGATAGATATAGTAATTTTGCTATTGGTTTTATAAGGAATTTGGTTAAGAATGAATCTCTTGCTCAAGAGCTCTTTCAAGAAACTTTTATTAGATTATATAACCAAATATTAGATAAGGAAGAAGTAAATATTCCAGGAATGATAACAACAATTTCAAGAAATTTATTTTTTAATTACAAAAGAAACGGAAAACAAGAATTACAATTAGATGAAATCGAAATTGGTGAAGATGAAGTAGATATTATTGGAAATAAAGAACTATTAGATTTGGTGTTAAATTCTGTGGAATTTCTTGATGAAAAGTATCGAAATGTTTTTATATTACGAGAACTAAATGGTCTTTCATTTAGAGAGATTGCAGATCTAGAAAACATTTCTTTTGCAAATGCTAAGTTAAGAAACACGAGAGCAAAACAAAAAATAATGCAAATCTTAAAACCATATATTAACGATTTAGAAAAAAATTTGAAGTAATATTATGAAAAATATAATTGATATATATAACCTTATTGATGGTAATCTGAAAGAATCAGATGAAATAGAGATTTTCAATCAGTTGTCAACTAATAAAGAATTAAGAGAAGAATTTAAAAATGCTAATTCATTGAATAATATTTTGAAAGAAAATAGAGATTTATTTTTAGTACCAAAAGGTAGTAAAGCATCTATTTTTAATACAATAGGATTATCTTTAGAAAACCCATCACAATCATTTATCACTTCAAAAACATTCGTAGGAATAGCGAGTTCATTATTAACTATTTTAGTATTATTTGGTTCTTTTTATCTTTCAAACATTTTAGAAAATGAAAATAGGAATACTGATTCTAATGCCACCTCTTTAACAAATAGATTTTTAACAAGTATAGACTTACCTTTAAAAAAAGAAGAGCATATCAATAAAATATCAAATAAGAATGATAATACGGGAATTTTCTCTAAAAGAAATTTTGTTTCAAATAAAACTTTTCAAAAGCAAAATGGAATAATTCCACAGAATTTTGTTTCCGATAACATTATTGAAGAAACTAACGTTAATCAGGAACAACTCTATGTTTCTGAACTGTTTCAAATTAAAGATTTTTTTCAAAAGCCATTCAAAATGTCTGCTGAAACATTAGCATATCAACAAACTATTAATCCAGACTCAGAAAATAAATTCTATTTTGAATGGAGCAGTTCTGTCAACCGCAATATTCCATTAGAATCTATAAGTCCTTCTTCATTGCAAATTTTCAACAATAATAATATTGCAATATATTATGCTTTATCAGATAATATTGATTTAGGATTTGAATTTAGACAGGAGAATTTTTTTCAAAAATATGAAGATAATTTAAAATTATACGAACAAACACCAAATTTCACAACTTATTCTATTGCACTAAAATATAACTTTTTGAAGAATTTTGTGATTGATGGACTAACAAACTATTCTAAAATAGAAAGTGGGTTGAATAAAGGTGGATTTGTTTTACGAACAGCTTTAGGCGCTCAGTATGAGTTATATAACGGATTTTATTTAAACACGAATTTTGAATATTCTAATCTATTTTTTAGCAATAAGTATGATAATTTTAATGCGCATAAAATTACGCTAAACTATGGTATTAGATATGACTTTTGATTGGAAATAATTTAAAAATAATTTTAGGAGTATTTATGAAAAAAATATTAATATTACTAACAATAGCAATTACTTTATTTAGTTCTTGCAAAGATCCTTTTGATTTAGAAGACAATAAAAAAACATTGGACAAGAATAAGTCATTAGATTTTGTTGAAATCTTTAATTCAAATCACATTTATAGTAACAACTTTAATCAACGACAGACTATAGTAATCAAAAGCCAAGATGAACTAGAGGATTTCTTAAGTAAAATGACAAACAATGTGATACCAAAACCTGATTTTCCAACAACAGACTTTAATGATAAAATGTTATTAGGTATTGTATTCACTTCTCAACCATCAGGTTCAAACAAATTAAGAATTACAGCTGTAAACATGGTAGAAGGAGTTATTGAAGTAAGCTCAGAGTTGTATATACCTGGAATTGGAACTGATGATATAGGTTATCCTGTTGTTTTTGTTGAAATTGATAAATATAATGAAAATGTAAAATTTTTAGAAACAAAAATTATCAAACAAAGTGTTTTAAACTTAGAAGATTTATATGGAAAAAATTGGGAATTAACAAAAATTATTAAACCAGATGGAAGTATTATTAATCCAAACTTATATAGATCTGCTGAAACTAACTGGACATTAGTTGATCTTGAACCATTTACTATTAAATTTAATAAAGATTCACATCTTGAAGGAAAGTCAAATTGTAATGATTATATGGCTCAATATACTATCAAAGGCGATAGTTTGTCAATTAATAATTTTACAAACACAGAGGTTGCATGCCCTTTGTCAGATTTATATATTAGTATTTTAGCCAACTATGCAATAAAAATAGACTATTCAAACCCAGAAAAATTAATAATTACATCAAAGCTAAACAATGGTGATATTTATACTTTTCATTATAATTTTTATGTACCTGAAGAAATCTATAAGTTAGATGGCACAAAATGGAAGTTTGTAGCATGGTCTACTGATGGTGGAGTTAGTTTCTCAAATGGAAGCTACAATGATAAGAATGGCGATAAGATAGAAATAGCATCTAAGCAATTTACTCTACAATTTAATTCAGATAAAATTTCTGGTATTGCAGATTGTGAAAACTTTGAATCAGCATACACTATTAATTATGATAATAAATCATTAAATATTAATAAAATGGTGATGAAAACAGATTGTGGGTTTAATGATGCTTACTATGTAATGCTTGCAAACTCAAAGTATTTTAATTATAAAATACAAAAACCAACAAACCAGCTTATTTTATATAGCCAAGATAAATCCTTAGCTATGCTTTTTCAACCTGTTAATAAAGTAAAAACGAATCAATTTGATTTGAAATTAGACACTGAATACATTTTAGAAGGATATGGACATTACTATGATGAGTATTCTGTTAATTTCAAAGGGTCTTTTAGTGAGCAAAAAATAATTTTTAACCAAAATAAGTCAATATCGGGGAATTGCGAATGTAATAATATTTCAGGCACTTTTAATATTAAAAGTAGTGCAGGCGATATAGATTTAGACATTTCACTTTTAACAGAAAACGCATGTCAAAATGAAATTGATCCTGATTTTAAATACAAATTCACAACATTTTTGAATAAAGCAACAAATTATTTCACGAGTAGTGATGGGCGTTTAATTCATTTATATTTTGAATCTAATGACCCTGAAGAATTGAATTATATATTTTTCTTTAGGAAATAACTATAGATTAACTTTAATAATAAAAGCACATAAGTTTACTTCTTATGTGCTTTTTTAAAATCAAAATATTTCTCAATTCAACTTATATTCTTTTAAAAATCTGAAAAATTCCTCATACCATAGGACTTGATTTTGCGGTTGTAAAACCCAGTGATTTTCACTCGGATAAATTAATAATCTCGCTGGGATTCCTTGAGCCCTAGCAGCAGTAAATGCTTCTAACGATTGAGTGTATGGAACTCTATAGTCTTTTTCACCAGTAATAATTAAAATAGGTTTTTTCCAATTTTTTACATAATTATGTGGTGAATGTTTTTCATAAAAATCTTTATTATTCCAGTATGCCCCACCCCAATCGTGGTTTGGAAAGAAAATTTCTTCAGTTGCGCCATACATAGAAACTGCATCAAAAACTCCACAATGAGAAATAAACCCATTAAAAAACTCACTTTGATTTCCAGCTAGCCAGAATGCCATATATCCACCAGCAGAAGCCCCAACTGCACTGATTTTTTCTTTATCAACATAAGGTTTCTCAGCCATAAATTTCGCTGCTTGCATAATATCATCAGCAGGCATACCTCCCCAATCCTTATTAATAGCATCTGTCCAATCTTGACCGAAACCAGGACAACCCCTTCTATTAGGAGCTACAACAATAAATCCTTCACTTGCAAATCTCCAAACGCTCCAACCATAAGAGAAATATTGTGAAATCATTTGTTGCGGACCACCTTGACAATAAACAAGTAATGGATATTTCTTATTTTTATCGAAATTTGGAGGGTAAGTAATCCATGTTAAGATTTTCTTGCCATCGCTTGCATCAACCCAAACTGATTCATAAGTACATTTATCAATATCTTTTGCATACTCATCATTGAAACTTGAAAGTTTCGTTTCCATTTTTTTATCAATATCTAAAAGATAAATTTCTGGAGCAGTCGTGTAATTTTCTTTAGAGTAAATTAATGTTTTTCCGTCAGTTGTTATGTCTAACCCTCTTAATCCATTATCTTCAACGCCAGAAGTTAAAAGCCGATACACTCCATTCAATTGGATTAAATAAATTTGATTTGTTCCTTTGCCATCTGGCGCCATAAATACTAATTCATTGCTATTTCTCCATTGAACCTTACTTGCTGGTTGGTCTAACTTATCAGAAACTTCACGGATTTTCTTTGTTGCAATATCATAAAGCATTATTCTATTTTTATCGGACTCATAACTCGCCCGAGCCATTGATTGAAATGTAATATATTTTCCGTCTGGGCTATAAATAGGGTCATTATCATAACCAACTAATCCCTCAGTTATATTTTTTGTCGTTTTGCTATTTATATCATAAATATAAACTTCTGAATTTGTTGATTGAGCATAATCTTTAACCTTTTTACAAGTATAAGCAATGCTCTTGCTATCAGGCGACCAGTTATATTGCTCTCGACCACCAAAAGGAGACATCGGAGAGTCATAAGGTTCATTAGGCATAATATCAGTAGATTCCTTAGTTTGCAAATCCATAATAAAAATATGACTCCATTTATTATCTTCATAATGATCCCAATGACGCAACATTAAATTGTCATAAACCATAGCATCAATTTTATCAAGATTATGATTATCCTCGCCGTATAATTCTTTTAAACTTTTGCCAATTTCCACATCCGCAGTATAGGAAAGAAATTTCTCATCGGGAGATAATTTGAAATTCGCAACACCATCTTTTACATCTGTAACTTGTATTGCTTCGCCACCATTGA
Organism: uncultured Hyphomicrobiales bacterium; assembly: GCA_964465945.1. GTDB lineage: Bacteria > Bacteroidota > Ignavibacteria > Kapaibacteriales > UBA2268 > JAJRPT01. The sequence continues at coordinate 185,994 of CAYXMM010000003.1, read as the reverse complement.
TACTAATTTTCCAAACTTGCATATCTCCACTTCTATCGGACAAATAATATATATTTTTGCTGGAATTATCCCAAGTAGGCGAGCTATTATGTTCCCCAGCACTTGTAAACTGCTTAGATTCTTTAGTTTTATTATCAATTAAATATACTTGTGAGACAGACTTATTCTTTTCAATATTTGATTTACTAACAATAGTTGCAGTGAACTTCCCATCGGGTGAGATAGTAAACCCAGAAATCTTCTGAAAATTCATTAACAATTCGGTATCAAGTTTTTTCGCTAAAGACAGAGAACTAACTGCGAAAATCAGAATTAAAATCTTAAACATAAATATTTCCAAAAATTAAATATAAAACTGCAATTTAAGGAAAATGAGGGAGAACGAGTTATAAGATTTTAAGTATTTAATTTTATCCCTTAATTAATTTCTGTGTTACTCCATTATTAATTTTAATAAAATAAATTCCGTTAGTTAAATTAGAGACATCAATTTTATTGCCATTGATAACATGATGTAACACAATTTGACCTAGTAAATCGTAAATTACAACTTCATTTATATCTTTATTTGAGTAAAAATTTAGATAATGGGAAGTAGGATTAGGAAACAAGGTTGAATTACTGATATCTGAATATTTGATGTTTAAGGTTAGTTTATCTTTTAAGTCTAAAATAGCAAATATTTCGTTATAACTACCACTCTCGGGGTCAGATAACATTAGACCATAAATGTAAATTTTATTGTCAATTTTAATAGATGAGTAAAAAGTTCCGAATTTCTCTTCAACATAATAATGGTATAAATTTTGCAAGTTTTTGTCATAAAGTGATAAATCTAAATTACCAAATGTAAATATTTTTGAATTAAATACATTAGCATTTTTGGTTTCAATTATAAGAGAGTTAATTTTCATAGAGTATGAAGAAAGTTTTTGTTTGAAAATCTTAAAGTTAGTTACATAATCAAATATTAAATATAATGAATCATTTTCAACATTAGCATATACCTTTTGAAAATTTGCTTTTATATCAGCATTATCAATACGATTACTTTCAATTAGTTTGGCATCATTATCATATCTGTTTAAGAATAAATTGTTGTTACCTACTTTTTTTTCTACATTTAAAACTAATATATATTCTTTAACTTTTTTAACAGCTAAAATTGAATCTTTAAGCATAGGAAAGGAATTGATAATGTTTCCATATAAGTCTGTAACATAAGAGTTGTTATTATCGATAAAAATATAATGATTTTCATCTAAAATATCAGCAAATTTAATTGTGTCAATATTAATTTTATCGTAAACTGATATACTATCTAAATAGTTTATTGAAGATTTATTATGAAATGAATAAATCATAAAATCATTTGTTACTATTGATTTATTAGAGTGTAATAGAACACTCTTTGATTGAATACAAAAAGTGTCAGTAGCTTTATTAATATTCTTTATTAAAATTCTACCATTAGTAAATTCTTTAATAATAAATGGTAACCCATCAACCTTTTCTATGAGATAATGTGAATTTGCTATATTAGCATCTTTCCTTGGAAGATCCTTTATTAAAATATTTTCTTTTAAATCTTTATTCCAAAAATCGAATTGTGGTCCTGTAAGTCTAAAATGAGTAGAAGCATGATACATGTCATTGTATGAATAAAATATAAAATTTATTTCTGTAAATGCTTTTCTTGTATTTAACGAATACGTACTTCCATAAAGTGTGTCCTCAAAAAGCGGCTCAATTTCAATATTATCGTAAATATAATTATTAATATAACCGCTACCAGTTACTCCATTATTTACATAAAATTTTGCGTCATTTTCATTTATTGTTAAAGAATATGTAATATTAAATCGGACTGGTGTTGGAATGTGAATATACTTATATTTATTTTTTGTAATTTTTACACCATTTTTAAATCCAACGAGATTAACGTTATAATCTCCTGATCTTTTATATTGATGTTTCGGGTTAAGTTCATTAGAAATAATACCATCGCCAAAATCCCAAATTACAGAATCTAATTCGTCGCTTATTTTACTTTTAAAATTGAAAACATAATTTGAATCTGCCATATATTTATCTGATGTAAAATCTACAGAAATAAAATTATTTAAAAAACTGGCTAAGTTTATTCTTATTATATTACTATCTTTTGTTTCTGCATAAAGATTTGAATTATCAGAATTAAATTTTATATTCCTAATTTTAAATAAGCTATCATATTTATTTAATTTATCAACTATTCCAAAGGTTTCGTTGTCAATATTATAAATAAAGAATCCTACAGAGTCAGATTTAAATAAGAGTATATTTGGCTTTGTTTCTAAAATTAATTCAGCTCGAAAATTCCTTATATTTGTATCAATATATAAAGTATCCCACTTATTCAGGTCTCGTTTTGATAAAATATTATTCTGGTAGTAAATTATATAACTCATGTTTTTATTTAAAAAGCTTTTTGAAGATGGACTTTCAAATTTTGTTGAGATGGTATATAGTCTGTTACCTTTTGGGTTGTATTTATATAGCTGTTTGTTAGTACTGAATAGAATATTTGATGAGTCCCCTTCGTTGTTATTTATTATATAAGGGTTTGCATAAACTCTGTCGAAAAGCTGTACTGAAACTACCGAATCTGATTTAACATCATAAGTATGGATATGTGATGAAGATAAAAAGTTCCAAGAGTGATAACCCCATTCTGTGTAACTATGAGTACAGTATATTATCAAACTATCCCCCATACTGAAAACACTATATCTATCACCTAAATATAAAGATTGTGATGAGCTAACTTTTGGTACTTTACAATAATTATCTAGATTTATTGAGTTCAGTGTATCACCCGATTTTTCATTTAACACATTTAAAATAGACACGTTAAGTATTAATTGCTTTTTATCAAATTTGTTATCCATAACATTCAAATATGATTTTGTTGAATCATAAGCATAAGCATTTGGATATATATAAACGTCCTTTTTTACTTCTATTTTATCTAGTAACTTGAAGGTTCGTTCATTATAAAAATAACTAATGCCATTTTGATAAATCTGTATTTCACCATTTGAAAGTCTCCATTCTTCAATTTTTCCAAATTTTTCACTTGATAATGAGTATTCATCAAACATGACCCAATTACTAGCTTTTAGACTAATAGAGATTACAATTAATATTGAGAATAAAATAATTTTCATTTCACGCCTCAAGTCTTTTTATTTTTTGTAAATAATATATATATGATAACACGCAAGTTACTCAAATATTACACAAATTTTTGAATTTATTTTTCACATTGGAATTAATATTTTAGTATATATTTGATTTTTCAAGAGTTATAAAAAAATATTTTTTTTAAAATTTTAAAATAATTTTCATTTATGAATATTTATTCATTTATATTTTATATTTTTTATGATTTGAAAGAAACTAACAAAACTAAGAAATAAATATCTTGTCATCTATGTTTCCAAAAATTGAATATAAAACTGCAATTTAAGGAAAATGGAATAAAAATGAGTAATAACAACAAAACTCATTTTATATATTTGATTTTGTTTAATTTACTAATTTTTAGTTATAATTCTTGTATAATTTTCACCATTGGCGAGAGTAATTTGAGCAAAATATATTCCATTTTTGAGTGGTTCTAAACTTATAGTCATTTTGTTTATAAAAGGGTTTTCTTGTAATACTATTTTCCCAAGAGAATCATAGATTTTAAGATTTGAAATAATATTGTTTGAAGTTAGACTTATGTTGTTGCTACTTGGATTTGGATAAATATTAATATTAGGAATTTCTTTAGCTTCGCTTACATCAGTTGTGCATTCCAAATCATTCATAAATACCCAAATTGAATCATTCATTAAAAAAGGAACTGGCACATTCTCAGGTGAATCTCCCATTCTAATTAAAACTAAATTCTGACTCGGAACTATATCCACGAATTGACCATTTTTTCCCATTCCAGCAATCATATCAGAAGGTGCATTTGGCATTAATGTCCTTTTAAATTTAATTTGAGAGCCGGGCAACATAAACTCTTCCTTACCATTTAGCCACCATAAGTAGCCATAAGATTTATTAAGTTCCTGCGAAGTGTTCGTCATATTATTAAAATAAGTAACATCAGCCATAATTTGATTACCTGCCCAATTCCCTTTATTTAAAATTAACAATCCAAATCGAGCGAAATCTCTCGGCTTACTAAAAAATACATTATTATAATCTTCTAATTTAATAAACCCGCCTGTAATTCCAGTAGTTAATGTAAGTTTTTTACGAACATAATTATTCATTGTGCTATTAGTTGCGACTTCTATAACTGAATCAATAAGCGAATAAGGAGCATTATGATAAGCCCACCTATCACCAGCATCTGCTTTATAAATTAGACAAGATTTTTCTGTGCAAGAAGAATTTTTCACCCCATCATCTAAGCCACTCGTCATTGTAAGTTGATGTAAAATAGTAATCTTATCCTCTTGTTCCTGCGTTTCGGAATTCCAGCCATCACCTAAATACTTAGACGTTCTATCATTGACTGATAAAAACCCTTCTTGTTGGGCAATCCCAGCCATAAAAGCAGTAAGAGTCTTGCCTGCGGAAGCCCAGTACCAAATCGAGTCTTTAGTAAATTCACCAAAGTATTTTTCTAAAACAATTTTACCATCTTTCAACACGATAAAAGCTTTAGTATGATTTTCATCAAGATAATTATACAGATTATCAATTTTCGATTCACACCAATTCAGAGATTGAAGCGATAAAGTATCCCAATCGCTACCAGCAATAGGAGGAAAATACAACTCATCTGACTTTACATTAAAGACTAACAACAAAATAAACAAAAACGTAAAAAACTTCATATTTCCCTCAATAATCAAATATTAATTTTAGACAAAAAAATAAAAATAAGGTTTAAAATTGAAAGAAAGAAAATTTGACTAAAATTTAAAGGCACTTATATGAAAAAGAAAGTTTTCGATGAAGGTTTGAAAATTAAGTAAGAATTAATATTTTTGTGAAAAGAGAAAGGGAAATGAGGCATCTTATGTCATTTAAAGATTCATTTGAAAAATTAGAGTATTATAATTTGTTCGAAAATATCGAATTACCTAGTTCATTAGAAAATAAATTAATAAACGAAAATGGAAGTATATTATCGAAATTAGAAAACTTGAATAAAGTCAATATTTTTATTGGTGAAAACAATTCAGGAAAAAGTTATATTTTAAGAGAGATTATAAAGTCAGAAATTTATGATATTTATTCATACTCTTTTGAAATGTTTTTAAAAGAATTTCATTCTAATTTCAACACTCAAATTCTTGAAATAATAAATGAGGTTATTAAAGGTAATGAAAGAATTGAAGGTTTTCAAATAAAATTTGGATATATTAATACTGAAATTAAATATAGAGATTCTATTAATTCCAGATTATATGAAAACAACGAAAATAATAATTATTTAAAAGATAATACTTTAAATAAATTAAGTTTTTGGATTGAGTTTTTTGAAATCATTCAACAAAATATTATAGAAATTTTATATGAAGATAGAGTAGTAGAAACAGATGAAAGGTTTTATTCTAAATTAAGCAATAATTTACTTATCAATGCAAAAGATAAAATCGAGAAAAAATTTAATGAATATAAAGTAGAATTTAATAATTTAGATAGGTTAAACACAATAATTAAAGACTTAAAAAAAATCATTAAAAGTATAAACAATCAAACAGATAATAAAAATCAATTTGATAAATTAAATAAAATTTATATTCATAGTATACGAACTTCAAAATATGAATACTTAAATAATAACTTTATCACAATGATTAATAATGAGTATAAGTTTACAGATAATCAAAACCGCATCGAGGTTATTGAAAATGATAATTCTAAAATTCATATCGAAATTGGAAAGAATATTTTTAACTTAGTAAGTAGCAATTTAATAAATTCAAAAAAAACAAGAAGTAAGCATTTAGAGTTTGAAGATTTTTTATCAGAAAATTTTTTTAATAAAGATGAGGTTTCTATATCACCTGTTGCTAATAGTGAAGTCAAAATTGAAGAACAACATCTAAAAATTAAAATTGGAAATCAAGAAGAGAGACCTATTTACGAATTAGGAACTGGCTTGCAGATGATTATACTATTAACTTACCCACTATTTCATTTTGATAGTGGTATGATTTTTATTGAAGAGCCAGAGCTATACTTACATCCAAAAATGCAACGCAGACTTATAGAAGTTTTTACAACACATCCAAGAAGTAAAAATTTTCAATTTTATATAGCAACTCATTCGAACCATATTATTGATACTTTTGAATTTTCTAAGAAAATTTCAGTTTTCACAATTGAAAAAGAAGAAGATGAAACACAAAATGAAGATAAAGATAAACAAAAATTTATTATTGAAAAAGTAAGTAGTGAAAGCACAAAAGCATTAGATTTGATAGGGGTAAGATATTCTTCATTGAAAGCAGCAAATTGTATTATTTGGGTTGAAGGTCCAAGTGATAGAATTTATATAAATAAAATGATTGAGTTAAGAAATTATGAGTTACAAGAGGGTTTTCATTATCAGATTATGTTTTATGGGGGTAGTTTAAAATCTCATTTATATTTAAACCCAAATGAAAAAAAGAACGAATTATTAGTTAATGATTATATAAAGTTATATAACATTAATAAAAATATTATTTTTGTATCTGATAAAGATAGAGAAAATGATGAATTAAAACTAAAAGAAACACTTCAAAGAATTAAATCTGAGATTGAAGATTATGATGATGAGTGTTTGTGGATTACAGAAGGAAGAGAAATTGAACATTATTTTAAAAATCTAATAAATAATAAATATTCGGATTTTGAGAATAATAGACAAGATAATATTAAATTTGAACCTTTAACTGAAGATTTATCTACAAAAAAGTTTTTAGAGAAAAATAAATTAAAAAAAATATATGGTAAAATGGATTTAGCAATTGATTTTACTAATTCTAAATATTTTAAGTTATCAAATGGTAGATTAATAAAAAAAATTGACAATATAATTGCCAAAATATTAGAATTTAACAATTTTTAATTTATTCTAATATTAGACTTAACAATTACTATAACAAATTAAACGACAGAAACATGTATTAATTTATTTAGAAATATTTTTTATTTTTGTATTTTAATTTCAAACAAATCAAGGAGCATTATGAAAGGCATTATATTTACTATTGTCTTAGTTCTATTCAATATCAGTATTTCAATTGCAGAAAGCATAGAAGAAATTGAGACGCAACTACAAAATTGTATAGAAACTCAAGAAGAGTTACCTATTGAATGTTACATTGTAGCAGAAGAAAAATGGGATAAAAAACTAAATGAAGTTTATCAAACTTTAAAGAAAAAACTTCCTAAAGAAAGTTTTGAAAAACTTAAAACTGCACAAATTGCTTGGGTTAAATTCAAGGAAAAAGAAAAAGAAAACTTTGACGAATTGCATGTTATAGCTGAAGATAGTATGAATTATAATGCTATGAATCTTGGAGAATCTATAGGTCTTAAAATGTATAAGATAACAAAAGATAGAACTTTAGATTTAATAAATTACTTAGAATTATACGATTACTATAATGAATAAAAATGAACATATTGATAAATTATTCGATTCATATTTTAATTCTATAAAAGGAATTAAAAAAGATGGAATAATAAATGAGGAAAAATATCAAGATAGTAATTTGAAGATTCTTTTTATTACAAAAGAAGCTAATAATCCTACTCAAAATTCTGGAGATTTTAGAAAATGGTGGAGTGAAGAACTATATGGTATTCATGCACATAGAATAGGAACATGGGCATATGGGTTATTAAACAAGTTTCCGCCTCTTGATAATTTGACAAATAAATTAAAACATGAATCTTTACAAAAGGTTGCATTTATTAACCTTAAGAAAACCGGTGGTAAATCAACAAGTAATAAAAGTGAAATAATTATTTATTTAGAAAAGAATAAAGAGTTTTTAAAAGAACAAATTAATATTATTAATCCAAATATAATTGTTGGAGGAATTTCATATTCAGATGTTTGGGAAAAACTATTTGATTCAGATTTAAAACAAGATAATAAGTTATTGAAGTATAAAAATACTACTATAATTGATTTTTATCATCCTTCTTGTAGAATTAGCAACCAAAAATTATATGATTCATTAAAAGATAAAGCTAGTAAAATATTAAAATAGCACCAAAAAAATAAAGCCCTCTTTCGAGGGCTTTTGAATATAAATTAATCTATTTTTACTTCTTGTCTTCATCGACTACCGTGTAGTCGGCTTCTTCTACATCGTTTGAACTTGTTTGTCCGTCTTGTGGAGGAGGAGTTTGACCTTGTCCCGCATCTGCACCTGGTTGTGAATAAAGATTTTGTGAAACTGCACTCCAAATTTGATTTAGATTATCTAACGCTGGTTGAATATCAGCTTCATTTTCTTTTAATGCTTTCTCTAATCTATCCGCTGCATCTGTAACTTTTGTCTTATCTTCAGCACCAATTTTATCACCTAAATCTTCTAATTGTTTTTTAGTTGAATGCAACATTGCATCTGCTTGGTTACGTCTTTCAGCTTGTTCTTTGAATTGCTTATCCGCTGCTTCATTTGCTTTTGCTTCCTGTTTCATTCTTTCAATCTCATCTTTACCTAATCCACTTGAAGACTCAATTCTGATATTTTGCTCTTTATTAGTGGCTTTGTCTTTCGCAGAAACGCTTAATATACCATTAGCATCAATATCAAAAGTAACTTCAACTTGTGGAACTCCTCTTGGTGCTGGCGGAATGCCGTCCAAGTGGAAACGTCCAAGCGAACGATTATCCTTAGCCATAGGTCTTTCACCTTGCAAAATATGAATTTCCACAGATGGCTGATTATCAGATGCTGTAGAGAAAGTCTCAGATTTTCTTGTTGGAATTGTTGTGTTTGCTTGAATCATTGGAGTTAAAACGCCTCCCATAGTTTCAATACCAAGAGTAAGCGGTGTTACATCAAGTAACAATACATCTTGAACATCACCAGAAAGAACACCACCTTGAATTGCTGCGCCTACTGCCACAACCTCATCAGGATTTACACCTTTTGATGGTTCTTTTCCAAAGAAATTTTTAACAAGTTCTTGAATTTTAGGGATACGTGTTGAACCACCTACTAAGATAACATCATCAATTTGAGTTGGTGACATTTTAGCATCTTTCATTGCTTGTTCAACTGGTTTTAAAGTGCTGTTAAATAAATCAGCACATAAAGATTCAAATTTAGAACGAGTAATAGTAATATTTAAGTGCTTTGGACCATCAGCAGTTGCAGTTATAAATGGCAAATTAACGTCAGTTTGTAGCATTTGTGAAAGCTCAATTTTTGCTTTCTCTGCCGCCTCTCTTAAACGTTGCAAAGCCATAGGGTCATTTCTTAAATCAACTCCTTCGTCTTTTTTAAACTCATCAGCAAGAAAATCAATTAATTTTTGGTCGAAGTTATCACCACCTAAATGTGTATCGCCATTTGTAGATTTTACCTCAAATACGCCATCGCCAATTTCTAAGATTGAAATATCAAATGTACCACCACCTAAGTCATAGACTGCAACGGTCATATTTTTACCTTTCTTATCAAGTCCGTAGGCAAGGGCAGCAGCAGTTGGCTCGTTAATAATTCTACGAACTTTTAAGCCAGCAATCTCACCTGCATCTTTAGTTGCTTGACGTTGAGCATCATTAAAATAAGCAGGAACAGTAATTACAGCTTCATCAACTTTTTGTCCTAAATAATCTTCTGCTGTTTGCTTCATTTTACCTAAAATCAAAGCAGAAATTTCTGGTGCAGAATACATCTTCCCGTCAATATCAACCCTTACTGAATTTCCATCATCAGATGCTACAACTTTATAAGGCACCATTCCACGCTCTTCGCCAACTTCATTATTTTTTCTACCCATAAATCTTTTAATAGAATAGATAGTTTTTTGTGGATTAGTAACCGCTTGTCTTTTAGCAGCTTGCCCCACTATTTTCTCACCAGTTTTAGTAAACGCCACCATTGAAGGTGTAGTTCTATTTCCCTCGCTACTTGCAATAACTTGCGGTGTAGCACCTTCCATAACCGAAACACACGAGTTCGTAGTTCCTAAGTCAATTCCAATTATTTTACCCATAATTTTACACTCCTTTTAATGTAATTTTGTCATAAATATTTATTTGTCATAATTAAACTGCCACAATGACAGAGATTTTCAATATTAAAATCTGAAGTATAGTATGTAAAATTCTGTGCCAAAGTTTGAATTAATATTTGTTTCTTAAAATAAATTTATTATTTTTGTATTAACTGTAATGGTATATAAAAAAAGTAAATTTGATTTATGTTTTTTTATTTTGAACATATTACTCTAACTCCTTATAATAACGTATTTGCGTATTTGCGTATTTGCGTATTTTATACATACTTCCGAAAAAAGAAATTCAGTATTTATCGCACTTCATATTTTCAAAAATTTACTATGAAATTTGGGATTTATTTAATTTATTTAAACAAAAATTTAGGTGGAGAAAAATCTATCAGTTTAACTAATTTAAATAAAAACAACGAAAATAGAATACAAGTATTCAAATTATTAAAGGAATAAAAAATGGCTAAATCAATATTAATTTTCATAGTAATATTATTCACAACCAACATCGCCCTTTCAAAAAGGGTAATGTTGGATAGTTTAGAATTAAGTTCAATCAAAAATTTCTACTATTCAACCGACTCTTCAATGTGGTATAGAGATGATTTTTCTAAATTGTATTTTGGCAAAATTTACCCGAACGAAGATTTTATTCACTCAAATTTACCAAAAGTTAGAATAACGTTTGATAGAGATACAACTATTAAGGGTGAAGAAATTGGAATTTATAAATTCAAAGTTTTAAATTTTGATGAAATGATTGTTCAGCCAGGTTCATATAATCCATCACGCACACTTAACAGAGGTCGATTTATTTCTGGTACATTTTCTAAATTAGAAGAACTCCGTATTAGTGGATGTGACTTGATTGATAATGAAAAGCAATTTTTCGCCCCAAACTTAAAAGTATTCAAATCTCATTATGTTGAATTTACTACAACCATTGATTTGAATCAATTTCAAAACCTCGAAGTATTAGACTTCTACCTTTTTCTAAATAATTTTGACCTAGTTAATATAAATCTTCCAAAATGCAAAACTTTTAAAATAATCGGTTCAAAATTAAGTACGACATTAAGTATTTCTAATTTAGAAAATGTTGAAGAATTTAAAATTTGTGATGATTATTACCCTCCTTTGAATGGAATAAAATTTAATATGTGGCTAGAAGGAACTGATATAAATCAAGTGTTATCTTATTTAAAAAATGTAAAATCTCTTTCTATTGCAAATACATATTTAAACGCAGAAATACCTGAACTAAACTTTCCAAATTTAGAGTTTTTAGAACTTCAATCTAATTTATTTAAAGGAAAATTTCCAAAGCTTAACACTCCAAAATTAAAATTTTTAAGAATTGGTTCAAATCGATTTGATTCAATTTCTGATACAATTAAACTTGATAATTTGGAATATTTTGATTTTAGTTTTTCTGATATGTCAAGTAAACTACCTGTTTTTATAACACCAAATTTAAAATATTTAGATTTTAGTAGAGCATTTTTTACTGGAAATTTAGACCCAAACTTATTCAAAAGCAATAAATTAAGATATATTGATTTAAGTCATAATATGTTAGATGGTGAAATTAATTTCGAAATTAACAATGAAAATTTAGAATGTTTAAACTTAGGTGCTAATAAGTTTTCAGGTCAAATGCCAAGTGTTATTGCCGTAAATCTTTCTAATCTTAATTTAGAAGGAAATCAATTTGATAAATTATTTGACTCTTTAAAGGTTAACCCTACAACTTTTGTTAGAATTAATAATAATAAAATTTCACCAAACGAAATGGCATTATATTGTGAGGATGCGATTAATGAAAGTCGGTTAAGTAATTTAATTCATCCTACCCATATCTTAGAGTTTTCTAAACATGACGAAACTGATACAAGTTATTTTAGATACTCAGGAACTGATGTTTTCGATGTAATTTTCTACAATAGTATTAATCAAAATAATTCTTTCACTACCTTCTTCAACGAAAACACAAATAAATTTGAAATTGATGGTTTAGACACAAGCATTTTCACTTACAAAGTTTTTAAATATGATGGAAATGACTTTGTAGAAACAGGGCTTTCTATTTGGGATTATATTCCAGAGGTTGGTAATTACCAAATAAGAGCATACTCAAAATATTGCGATTTTGAATATCAATATCCTCCTGTTAATATTAAAAAACTTAGTGTTGAAAGTCTAATAATTGATTGTAAAAACATCATTCCAATAGAATATTACGACTTATTAGGCAACAAACTAAACCAAACAGAAATATACAATAGACAAATAGTTGTAAGGTATAAATGTTTAGAAACTGGCGAACTCTTTCACAAATTGGAAATTAAAGAGCCGAGATAATATTACAAAATTTAATAATCTAAAAAAAACACACTTTTAACGAAGTGTGTTTTTTTTTTTTAAATAAATTATGCATAGTTGAATCGAACAGATTATCCCCCACCATCCAACTTAAACTTCTTAATAATCTTGCCGCACAAATCTTCTTTATGCCACCTTGTCATTACAATAATTAAAACTCCATCTTTTTCCAATCGAGTATATGCCGTTGTTAAAAACCAATTCCAAATCTTTTCTTGAATTACAAAACTTTCCGCTTCAGTGTTATTTTTAAAAGGGTCATCAATAATTAATAAGTCAGCACCTTTACCTGTGAGTGATGCTCCTGCCCCAACGAAACTCAACGAGCCGGATGTTCCATCTATTTTAATATAATTTTTGGATTTATTTCGTTTTGATAATTTAATTCCAAAATCATTATTTTCTAATATATCAAGTATTTCCGTGCCGAATTGAGAGCTAAAACTTGAATTATAACTTGTAATTATAATCTTGTGATTCGGATTTTTAAGCATATACCAAACTGGAAAATAAACACTAATAAGTTGAGATTTCCCGTGTCTTGGGGGCATATTAACTATTGCAAATCTCGTTTCTCTTGATTCTATTTTTAAAAGTAATTCAATAATCCTATCGAGGTGTTCTGCCCTTTTCCATCTTCCTTCCGAGCATTTATCTATTATTTTATATATGTCTAAATTATCCATTATCTAAATATTTAATTTCAAAACGGCAAATTTCGTTAGGATTTAGATATTGATAAAATGAAAGAAAAAAAATCAATAATATATTAATTTAAAATTTATTAAAATATGCTTATTTTTGTTTTTTAAGGATAGTCAAATTTATGAAATTCAATTTTTTACAAAAGTTAATCTTAAGTATATTTCTATTATCATTTATGCAATACTTTGCATCAGACGTTATTTTAAATCAGCTCGCATACTCTGTGTTTGATATAGACCCACAAGGAAATTTTTTACTATCAGCAAGCGAAGAAGTATCATTTATAACAATAAAAAATTACGCTTTTTTAATGCCAGTTAAGTATTATTCCTATATAGTATCATTTATTTTAGGTATAATTTCCATATTTTTCCTAAGAAAAAAAGTCAAAGAACGCAACTGGCTATTCATATCTATCGCAATGTTTTTCATAAGTTACGGCTTAGACTTTTACAGCAACTTTCAGCAAGTCCGTTTATCAATGGCAATATTCCTTGACGGAGTTAATACATTCTCAGACGGCTCAATCAATGCTTTTTTCATTGAAATGTATCAAAGCACCACCTTTTCTGTGATGTCTGGCTTCTCATTCTTAGCTAAGCTTACGCTCGTATTTTTATTTGTTTTTAGACCTGTAAGCAATGTTGATAAGCAGAAAGAGCAGGGACATTAAATCAAACAATGAGTAAACAGTGTATCAACTTGTGAGCCATAGATAATTTTTGCGAATCCATAAGATAAGTTTACAAGAGACGCCACCTGCATAAACTCATTATTAGTTATTGTTGCATCTGCAACAATAACAACATTAAAATTACGCAGAAAGGCATCCCTCGCAGTTGTCTCACAACATAAATTTGTTTTAATGCCGCAAATAATAATATTTTTAATCCCTGCTATCTTTAGACTTTCTTCTAAGTTAGTATTGACAAAAGCTGAATAAGTCTCTTTAACTACTATATCAGGACTTTCACTAAGTTGTATTCCTTTATGTAATCTATGCTTAATATCACGAGGTAAATATTTCCACCATCTTTCCATTGAACTCATATTATCATTTTTCTTGTTTTCTTGCAAAGTATAAATAATCTTAATATTATTTCGCCTTGCAAAATCTATTAAATTATTAATATTATCAAGAATTAGTTCAGCATTTTTAAAATAAGCGGGAGAGGAACGTTCTAAAAAGTAATCCTGCATATCAATCACTAATAAAATTGTATCTGTAATTTTGCATTCTAAATTAAAATATTTATTTTGAAGATAGTATCTCTCCCATTCCCTTGAACGTTCAGCAAAGTTGTTTATATTTATGTCAACAAATTCCATTAATTAGCAAGTGTAATATATTGCCCGCAATTACTTCCTATATTGTTTTCCTCTAAATTCCCAATACTTACAACATTGTCGAAGTTCATTGCCTTGAGTTTTTCAACCAAATCTGAAATTGTTTTATCATTCAGAGGGTCTAATTTACTTTTTAAATTATTTGAACTCGCATTAAGCGTAGGATTTAATGGAGTAAGTTTAATCATAAACTTACTTGGATCAAAATAATTTTTAATAATTTCTGGAACAATAGGATAATCTTCCATAACAATAAAATTTAAAGTTATTTTTCTATCATTATTCTTAACAAATTTATCTGAAAATTGAGCAATCTCAGTAAATGACATTTTTTTAATAGGTATCAACTTATCACGCTTTTCAACATCTGTTGTGTGGATTGAAAATTGTAACTGAAAACGCCCATTTCCATAAAACTTATCCTTTATATCAGTTATTCTATCTAAAAAATACTTGGAATTTTTAGGGCCTATGGTCGAAACAGAAGGAATTAAACCTGGAGCATTAAATAAAGTCGGTAATTCGCTTAATACTTCCAATACATCAGGATTATAAACAGGTTCACCCATCCTCGCAAATTGAATTTTAAATTTTTTAACTGGTACATTCCCATCCGGAAACCTACGTAGCACCATATATTTTATCTGTAAAATAATTTCACTTCTAGACATCTTCCCATAATAATTTTGCCCTGCATCACACATTAAGCATTGCACCGGACAGCCAAATAGACACGATATAGTCAGAACCCATTTCTCTTCAATAGATTTTGGATATTCCAATGATTCTGCAAACTCAACTAATTTATTATTCATCTTAGCTATAAATACATTTGCAATTTCATCTTTCCCAACTTGTCTAACTATTTCCATTCTTCACCTTTATTTTTTAAAAATTGTTCGATTTTCATAGATTTTAACAAAGCATCGCCAGTTGCAATAGACATTTGCCTATACCCAATATTACTAACATCGCCAATAAAATAGCACAATTCATGTTTGTCAAAACCCATATTTGGCTTACATTCTTCTCGCCCTATCGCCACAAATAAATAATCAATCAAATATTTATTAGTATTCGTATATAAGAGTAATTTATCTTTTTTAACAGATAATTTTTCAAAAATACAACTTTCTATAATATCTAAACCTATTTGCCCTACTTTTTCTTTCAACATTTTAATACACTTAACTTTACTTCTTGATAATATACTCACATTATGTCCCCTTTTATTCAAACTCAGAGCATAATCAAATGCAATATCACCACCTCCAATAATAATAATATCTTTATTTATAATATGTGTAGGAAGTTCTGAAATATGATAAAAAATCTTCTTTTGAGGTATTAAGCCATCGCTTATAATTTCTATTTTTTTTGGCTGCGTCCCCGTTGCAATTAAAAGAGTCTTTGCAGAATACAAACCTGTCTTTGTCCTAACACTGAAATACCCATTAAAATCAAAACTCACTACCTCGTCATAAATAATCTCCACTTTATTATAAGCCACTTGATTTTTAAGCAATTCAACAAATTTTATTCCAGATATTCTTCGATAACCCAGATAATTTTCTATCTCATAAGCATTCCTTATTAACCCTCCAATCTCATACTTCTCAATCAAAAGTATATTAAACCCAGCTCTTTTAAGAAAAATTGAGGCAGCAACACCTGCCGGACCAGCACCAATGATTATACAATCAAACATTTTAATTCAAACCTTATTTCTATTTTCAAATTTAAGCATTAATTTAATTTTTAAATACTCCTTAATTTTTTCACAATCTAATTTTTTAATTCGCAATCACCACCAATTCCAAAAATTCCTTAATTTTGTTCTTTTATTAAAAATTATTTTAATGGATAAATTTGTAATCGAAGGTGGAAGCAAATTGAACGGAAAAATAAAAGTATCCGGCTCAAAAAACTGCTCTATTGCACTAATCCCTGCAATGCTACTCGCACAAGGAACTTACCGACTTCACAATACTCCAAACTTGCGAGATGTATGGACCTTATCACGCTTGATGAGCGAATTAGGCGCTTTTTGTGAATTAAATGGGAATGAGCTTTTTGTGGATACACGTGAAGCGAATGGCACGTTTGCTTCTTATGAACAAGTAAAAAAAATGCGTGCTTCATTCTATGTCTTAGGCCCAATTTTAGCAAGACACGGATATGCAAAGGTTTCATTACCTGGTGGTTGTGCTTGGGGACCCCGTCCAGTGGATTTACATCTAAAGGGAATGGAAAAATTAGGTGCCGAAATTGAATTAGAAGCAGGTTATGTAATAGCAAAAGCCAAAAATGGCAGACTATCGGGTGGTAAAATTCATTTTGATATTTCAAGCGTTGGAGCAACAGGTAATGTGTTAATGGCAGCAAGCTTAGCGTCCGGCTCAACAAGAATTACAAATGCAGCAATAGAGCCAGAAATAACTGCACTTGGTCGTTTTTTAATGAAAATGGGAGCGAAAATTGATGGCTTAGGCACATCAACTATTGAAATTGAAGGAGTTGATGAATTAAAATCTTGCGATGAAACAAATATACCAGATAGAATTGAAGCAGCTACTTATCTTATTGCAACAGCAATGACACAGGGTAAAATTGAGATGACAAATGTTAATCCATACCATTTAGCAGCAGTAATTGATAAATTAGAAGAATCAGGTTGCGAAGTTGATGTTAATCAAGATACAATAGTATTGAGTATGAATGGATTGCCAAAGCCAACAGATATTACGACTTCAGTTTATCCGGGCTTCCCTACAGATGTTCAAGCTCAATGGAATGCCTATATGCTTTTATCCGATGGAACAAGCAAAATCACAGATAATATTTATACGGATAGATTTAAGCACGTTCCTGAATTAAATAGATTAGGTGCTGATATTGAATTAGCTGATAACTCTGCAATTATTAGAGGCGGTAAGAAATTATCAGGTGCAGCAGTGATGAGTTCAGATTTACGCGCATCGGCAGCATTAGTTTTAGCGGGTTTAGTAGCAGAAGGTAAAACTGATATTCTTAGAATTTATCACCTTGATAGAGGTTATGAGTTAATGGAAAATAAGCTTATTGAGATGGGAGCAAATATAAAAAGAGTAAAAACAGAAGAATTTTAATGAAAATAATTGCTAAAACATTATATGGATTAGAAGAACTTTTAAAGTCGGAACTTGAAGAAATTGGTGCAGTTGATTGTATTATTCTGAATAGAGCAGTAGAGTTTGAAGGCGATTTAGAATTATTATACAAAGTAAATTATTTATCACGTTTATCAATTAAAGTTTTAGTTGAATTGGTATCATTTAATGCAAGAAACGAAGACGACCTTTATAAAGAATGCTTTAATTATGAGTGGGAGTCTTTGTTTGACGTAACTAATACATTCGCTATATTCTCAACAGTAAACTCTCGAAATTTTAATCACACAAAGTATGTTTCTTTAAAAATGAAAGATGCTATTGCAGACAGATTTAGAGAAAAATACGGAAGAAGACCGAGTGTTTCAATTGAAAACCCCGACTATCAATTTAATCTACATATATCTAATTCTGATGTATCAGTTCTATTAGATGCTTCAGGCGAATCACTTCATAAAAGAGGTTATCGCTCAAAAGTTTTAGAAGCAAACTTATCGGAAGTTTTAGCATCTGGAATGCTTAAATTAGCAGACTACAAAGGTGATACTCCACTATATGACCCAATGACTGGTTCAGGGACAATAGTATGCGAAGCAGCATTAATTCAAAAAAATATTCCTGCTGGTTATTTTAGAAAACAATTTGGCTTTATGGGCTGGAAAGATTACGATAGTAAATTATTTTCAAGCATAAAAAAAGAAGCAAACTCAAAAATCACCCAAAATAACACCCCAATTTACGCAACAGACTTATCAAAAAAATCAATTGATATTTTAAGAGAAATTATTGCAGGAAATGATTTCTTTTCAAACATTGTCGTTAAAGTAACTGACATTAGCCAGTTATCACCAAAGCATGAAACTGGAATAATGATTATAAATCCACCTTATGACACACGTTTAGAATTAGAAAACATAAATGATTTATATAGTAAAATTGGCAAAGCATTAAAATTTAACTTCCCGAATCATACTGGCTGGATAATCTCTGCAAATTTTGAAGCGTTAAAATTTATTGGCTTAAAGCCAGCAAAAAAAATCAAACTATTTAATGGAAATCTCGAAGCAAGATTTAATAAGTATGAGTTATTTAAAGGGAAAAGAAAAGATAATTTGACTGAGTGATTTGAAATATTTTATTTTTTACCGTCTAATCTTTCTAATTTATTATATAACTTCTTAATATTTTCATATTTAATTCTAAACGCGCTTCCATTATCATGTGTTTTGCCATAATTTTTAACTGAATTATATACACCAATTCTTATATCAAATTGAATATGCCCATCTTCAATACATGTTAAAAATTTATTGAAGTCAAAGTCACCAAATATTTCTGCTATGATTTAGAGGCATCAAAAACGGCTGAATTGCTTTCAATGAATCGTAATACAACCAATAATGAAAATGATCTTGTTTATGACCCATTTATGGGCACAGGTACTACCGCCCTTGTTGCAAAAAAAATGAATAGAAATTACATTGGGAGTGAATTAACATACATTTATTACGATACAATTTTAAAAAGACTAGAGTCCTTAGAAAATGAATTGGTATTGTATTAAACATATAGTTAAATAAAAATTATAAATATTACCTGCTTACTTAGTTTAAAGACAAAAAAGTCTTTTTTTATAGAAATCATTTCGTTAATTTTGTAATATTGAAAATCTTTTGAAAGGCATTTTAGTGTCGAGCGAAAATAAATCTGATAATACAAAAAAAGAATTTGGTAAAAGTATTAATATTAATGAGCTTAAGTTCCCTGATAGCCCCCCTATATCTATAAAACCAAAAGATGAGTCCTTTAGAAATAGAAATTACACAATTTCTGAGTCTGGAGGTAGGAATTGGATTTATCCAAAGAAGCCAAAGGGGAAAATTTATGATTATAGAACTTATGTAAGTTATGTTCTTCTCGCAATATTTTTCTCAATTCCGTTTATAAAAATTAATGGTAACCCGTTGTTTTTATTTAACTTCGTCGAATTAAAATTCATTGTAATGTCATTAGTCTTTTTACCACAAGATTTCTATATTTTCGGCTTATTATTATTAACACTCGCAGTTTTTGGAATACTTTTTACAGCAGTGTATGGAAGAATATGGTGTGGCTGGTTCTGCCCCCAAACAATTTTTATGGAAATGGTATTTAGAAAAATTGAGTATAAAATTGAAGGAGATGCGAGGGCGCAAAAACAATTAGATAATCAACCTTGGAACATCGAAAAAATTTGGAAAAAGGGATTGAAACTATCTATATTTTATTCTATTTCATTCATAGTTGGAAATTTATTACTTTCATATATAATAGGAATTGATGCACTTTGGGGCATTATTACTTCACCAATATCTAAACATACTGGTGGTTTTATAGCAATGATGGGTTTCTCTTTTCTTTTCTTTTGGATTTTTTCTTGGTTCAGAGAACAAGCGTGCACTTTTGTTTGTCCTTACGGAAGATTACAATCCGTCTTGCTTGATAAAAATACTATAGTTGTTGCTTATGACTACAAACGAGGAGAACAAAGGGGAAAATATAACAAAAAGCGTGAAGAGGACTTAGGAGATTGTATTGATTGCTATAAATGCGTTTACGTCTGCCCTACTGGTATTGATATTAGAAACGGAACTCAATTAGAGTGTGTAAATTGTGCGGCTTGTATTGATGCATGTGATGATGTTATGGAGCAAGTTGGATTTGAAAAAGGTCTAATTCGTTGGACATCTGAAAATAACATTGCTAATGGAGATAAATTCAAAGTTACAGGCAGAATTATTGGGTATAGCGCATTACTTACTGTGCTTGTTTCTGTTGTAATTACCCTCCTTATTTTGCGAAATAACGTAGACGTAACAATTCTAAGAGCAAAAGGACAAGGAGCAATCTTATCAGAAAATAATGGCATAATAAATATTTTCACACTTCGATTAAGCAACAAAACTAATAATGATATGAATTTAAAATTTAGAACGCCAGATTTTAAATCGAAAATTACTTATGCCGGAAGAGAGAGTTTATTAGTGCCTGCAAATGAGACAATCCAAGGCTCGTTTTTACTTGAAATACCTAAAAATGAACTCAAAATAGGAGTTAATCAAGTTAAAATTGAGATTGTAAATGAAGAAGGTGAAGTTATATTAACTAAAAATACAAATTTTTCGGGACTTGAAAAATGAAAATGAATTGGGGTTGGGGCATAGCAATATTTTATTCTACTTTTGTTTTGGTATTTATCGTTGCAGTATATGCTTCAACATTTGTAAAGCCAGATTTAGTTAGTAATGATTATTACAGAGATGAGCAA
This sequence comes from uncultured Hyphomicrobiales bacterium, assembly GCA_964465945.1. GTDB lineage: Bacteria > Bacteroidota > Ignavibacteria > Kapaibacteriales > UBA2268 > JAJRPT01. The sequence goes on along the minus strand of CAYXMM010000003.1, from coordinate 164,862 downwards.
GCATATCAACAGATAATTAATAAAAAAAATAACACAAATCGATTAGCAATTCAACCATCAATAAAAGTAATCAATAATAAATTACAGATTATCTTTCCATTAGAACAGAACACAGCAAAAGGAAATATAATATTATTTAGACCATCAGACGCAAGTAAGGATTTTTCACTTCCACTAAGTTTAAACACTTCATCGGAACAAGAAATAGATATATCAAACCAAGCAAAAGGAAAATGGATAATAAAAATTGACTGGGAATATCAAAGTGAAAAGTATTACTGGGAGTATGAATTAAGTTTTTGAAAAAATAGCATAAAAAAAGCAAGTTAAACATTTAACTCGCTTTTTTTTTTCGCGGAAGTGGAGGGACTCGAACCCCCATGACCTCACGGTCGTCGGTTTTCAAGACCGATGCAATACCAATTATGCGACACTCCCCTCTCGTCTTGAATAGAATTCAAAAATAAAGACTTTTTTTTTTATTTCCAAATTCATTTTTAAATTTTTAATAATTTTTTATAAAGTAACTAATCACCTAAGAATTAATTTAATCCATAAACTCACTTTCAGATTTGGAACTTCTTGTCATTAAGTCAGTTACAGCTTCGATTGGTTTTTTACCTTGAAATAATACTTCATTAACTTTTTCTATTATTGGAAGTTCTACATTCATTTTAGATGCAAGTTCTTTTGCGGAAATTGCTGTCGGAACACCTTCTGCTACAAACCTATGCTTCTCTGTAATTTCTTGCAAAGTCATACCATTTGCAATATACTCCCCAACCCTTCTATTTCTTGATAATTGACTATTGCAAGTAACAAACAAATCGCCAAGTCCTGAAAGACCAGAAAAAGTATGTGGGTTTGCCCCCTTTGCTACACCAATTCTTCTAATTTCAGCAAGACCTCTTGTTATAAGAGCTGCTTTGGCATTATCACCAAGATTAATTCCATCTATTATACCAGCTGCAAGAGCAATGACATTCTTTAATGCTCCACCTGTTTCTACACCAGCAACATCATCTGAAGTATATGTACGAAAATAATTATTATTGAAAATTTCTTGTAATGAAACAGATAACGAGTTATTTTTAGAAGCAATAACGACAGTCGTTGGTTTTTGTTTAGCAGTTTCCTCAGCATGACTTGGACCTGATAAAACAGCATATTTAATTGAAGGTAATTCTAATATTAATTCAAAAAGCTCATGGATTAAGAAATTTGAGCTGTTTTCTATACCTTTGGATATATTCAGTAGTGGAGTAGAGCATTTAATGTGATGTTTTGTATAATAATGTCTAATATACTGAGTAGGCACAGCATTTACAAGCAATTCACAATCATTTTCATAATTTTGAATTTGCTTCGCTTTTAACGTTTTACTTAATTTGAACTCGTTTAGATATGCTTTGTTTTCATTTTCTCTATTAATGCTTTCTATAACATCATTTTCATGAGTAATAAGAGCAACATCATTCCCATTTTCACTTAATAGATTTGCTACCGCTGTACCCCAAGCACCAGCGCCAATTACATTAATTTTCATTAGATTACTTTGCTCCGAATTTTATTATATGCAATTTTTCAAACTTGTTTTCATTTCCTTGTCGAAGCCGTGTTATGTTTCCTTTATGAGTATAAAGTATTAACAAAGCGACAACAAAAAAGAAAACAAGAGTTGTGATATAATTATTTATATCTTGATGCAATAAGTTATATCTTATTAACAGCGATAAAGGAAGAATAAAACCTGCAGTCATAGAACCAAGCGAAATATAACCACTTGAAAATACAACTAACCAAAAGCAAACGAATGCAACGCCTATATCAATTGGTGATATTGCAACGAGCATCCCTGTTGCAGTATTGATTCCTTTCCCACCTTTAAATCCAACAAATGGTGAAAATACGTGACCTAAGACAGCCGAAAAACCCAAAATTAACTTTAATATTATAATATTATCAGCAAAAAATGAATTAGATAATAATTCAGAAGCAAAGAAAGAAGTTATTATAAATACAGGTAAATACCCTTTTAAAATATCAACAATTTGTACAAAAATTCCCCATTTTGTTCCTAACACTCTCATTACATTTGTACTTCCCATATTCCCACTACCTTTGGTTCTAATATCAAAACCAAAAATAACTTTACTCACAATAACCCCAGTTGGAATTGCACCAAATAGGAATGAAATTAAAACAAATATTATTAATATTAAATTATTATCCATTATATTTAATTAAAAATTAATTAAAAATAGTAACCAAGTTGTGTTTTTCCATCGACTTTGCTAGAGCAAGTTTTGCATTTTCTGTTAAATCAGAAATGCTTTTTGTATTTTTGTTTGAAGCAACGCCTATGCTTATTGTTTGATTAAATTGCTTTCCGTCGATTTCTAAAATTGATGTTGCAACTTCATTTCTAAGCTTTTCAGCCCAAAATTTTGCATTATCTAATTGAATTTCTGGTGATATTATAGCAATACTATTTTCATCGAACTTCGCGATAATATCAAATTGTCGTTTCAGTTTATTAATAATTTGAATTGTATTGAAGAACATATACTCCATTTTTTCAAGATATTTACTATCTTCATAAGCAGTATAATTATCAATCTTAATTAAGATGAGAGCTAAATCTCTATTATATTCAATAGCTCTTTCAAATTCTTCGTTTAATCTATCTTGATAACTATGATTATTCAATAATCCAGTTTCTCTATCTACGTAACTATTCTCATTCACAATACTTAACAAATGGTATCTTTCATACGCAGAACCAGCATAATCACAAAGTATTTCAATTGATTCTAAATCTGAATCAGACAAATCCTCAATATTATCGCTTGCTAAAACTAATACTGCGAATGTAACATTTGAACAAATTATAGGTAATGTAACAAGTTTTTTATATTCTGGAAGAGTTTCTTGACTATTAAACAAAAATTCACCATTATTTAAAACTTTCTTATAAATAGGGCTATTTATTTCAATAGATTGACTAACAATACTATTTAATTCAATTTCTAAATTTTCATTAATATCATTTTGGGATAAATAAGCGACAGACCAGTTCCCAATTTCTTCATTCCAAAGAATAAGTGCCGCATAAGATAAAGAAAATAAATCTAATGTTGTATTAAATACATCAACTCCAATTTCATCAATATTAGTTGAGTATTTATTTACTTTAAATTTGTGCAAAGCTTCAAGAGTTTTTTGGGATTGAGTTAAATCATATTTCTCAACATAATTATGTATTAATATCGCAATTAATCGAGTAAAATGTGAGAAATAATTAACTGTCGCAGCATCAAATCCATCAGCATATTCAGAATCTGCAGTTAATATTCCAATAATTTCTTCTCTGTAAAATATAGGAACACCTATGAATGATCTTATACCTACTTTGTCTATATAATATGGAATAATTTCAAGTTCAGAATTCGGATTAATTTCTGACAATATTTCAGGCTTAGAATTTGTAATTATCTGACTTATAATATCATTTCTAATTGCAAATTTCTTTTTATTTGTAATTTTATCTTCTGGAAGATTAGTACTAAAAGCATCAAGTTTAAATTCATTACCTGTACGATTTACCATAAAAAGAGCCGTTGTACCGATTGAACCAACTGATTTAATTGCACTTAAAATTCTTTTTATACAATATTCAAACTCTTGTTTAGGGTCCGAAAGATTATCTACTGGGTCCTGTTTTAAGAAATCTGCAGATAAACCCTCAATTTTCCTTGTTTCATAATGCTTTTTGATAGGTTCATCAATTACTTTTTTGGGTTCTTGTTGAACTGGCTTATCTTCAATTGTTTTACTATTTTTAATCTCAGATTCAGTATTTTTTAACTTATCGTTCGCATTTGGCTGTTTTATAGTCGTAGAATCTGTCTTCATCTGACTATTTGGAGTTTCTGAACTCTTATTTTGCATTGAATGATAATTAACAGGCATTTCAGGAATGTCTTCTTCATCATCAAAAACAAGCTTTGCTTGCTCAACTTTTATAACAATTTTACTTTCAGCTGATTTCGCAATGTTTTTTATTTCTTGTTTTTCTTCACTAACTTGCTCTTTAATTATGTTTTTTTTACTAACAACTCTAAATCCATCAGTAATTGACTGAACTTGGTTATTATTTTGATTTAATTCTGGCTCTTTAACTTCTTTTTTATCTTCTGCTTTCATTGAATCGGCATAATCCTCAAAAGTCTGACGTTTTGCAGTCGTATCTTTCTTAGTTGTAATATTAAAATTAGGTGCTTGTGCCTTTGACTTGTAACGAGTATCGACATATTCATTCATCCGTTGGGTAATAATCATAAAAATACTGATTAATCCAATTATACTTGCACCAATACCAATTAACCTAAAAGCGGTAACATCATTGAATATTGCTAACAGAATTCCAGCAAGAATTATAGAAATAGGTAAAGCATCAGATGGTGCTAAAAACTTTATAAAATCATTCAAATTCTTTGGTGAATTGCTACTCATTAATTCTAATTTATATTTTAAACTCTTTAAATTAAGGAAATTTATCAGGATCTTATAGTTTTTCCAAATAAATTTATATTTCACTTTTTTAATATTTTCAAAATTACAAAAATATTAGTTGTTTTCTTTAGAAATCAAATATTTGTTATAAATAATTAACTTTTTTTAATTGATTTTTAAGATTACTATTCCATAATTATTAAAAACAAAGTTTTTTTCTACTTCTTGAACAGCATTTGAGTAAATAAATTCATTCTCATTTTTCTCTATTTGAATTTCCAAATTTGAATGATTATAAATAATTTTTATATTATTCTTTCCAATCAAATCCAAACAAAACAACCCATTTTCAAATTTTTTAACTTTCAAATCATAAACATCATTATTATCATTAAAAATTTCATTTATTCTAATAATCTCTTTAATAATATTAATATCATTCCAAATAAATGGTTTATAATCGAATAGTGCTAAGCCATTAATTTTATACTTTTCAATTTCCTCATCACTAAATTGCAAGCCAGTATTAATAGGATTAACCTCTCCTATTTCAAAACCTGAGTGAATATAATGAGTAACATTTAAAAATCTATAAATTGCAAAAATCATAATTGAGTAATTTATATTTGGGATTCTGTGCATTGCCCTTGGGGTATTGTGATTTTCAGGAGTAGCAAAAAACTTTATTGGAATATCATTATTTTCAAATCGTTTCAATAACTCAAATAATCTCTCTGGAATATGAGAGTCAAAAATTGCATAACCGAGAGTAGAATCATAAACTTCGCTTGACTCTTTACTTAAATTAAAATTCTCTTCCCAAAGAATAAAATCTGGCTTTGTGGCTTTTGCTTTTGATAAGACATTTTCGAGCAATTCAATAGGCAAGCTATGCCCCATATCAATCATCGCTCCATCTATTCCAAACTCATTAATATAATAAGGTAAAATATTGGCAATATACTCCCATAAATCCACAACTATATTCTCACGCATTGAAAGAACATTGTCATACATTCTAACTGTATTATAAGCAATATAATTAAATTCTTTATGGTCATACAATCGGAAATAAGTAACATCACTCCAAGCTGGTTGATTATCATCTGGAGGCCAATCAGCAAATGCTGGTGCTATTTGAGTTTCATTAGTCTTTTTTGGCTTAGTTAAATTTTGCAAAACACCAATTATCTTATCTTCAACCCTTGCAGTTTTTATAGGAATATTAGTAAAATAGTTTCTATACTTTTCCTCAGGAGCAATTAACTTAGTTAAATCATTGTTTTCAACTCTTTCTTTAATCTTTTCTAATTGTTTAGAGGAAAAACTCGGCGATGAATAACCACTCTCTTCTTTATCTTTTGCGATTTTTAGCGTGTTTTTAATCCAATAGAACCAATTCGGATTAGTTAGAGTCAAATCAGAATCAACGCTTGCTGTTCTGAAAACAAACTCCTGAACTAACTTCATATCACAGAAATGTACTGCTTCAATAAACGCCTTATATTGCTCTTCAATGCTTAAATCAAGAACTTCTTCACCTAAATTTTCGTCTAATTTATAATGATTCCGAACTGCATAGGGCGAACCTAATGCACCTTTCCTTCCATCAATTCCTATCGAATTAATCGGTAAAATGTGAATTGTTTTAATTCCTAATTTACATAAATATGGCAATAGTGCTATTGCTTTTAGAAACGTTCCAGTATTCTTGAATAAATTTTTATTAAAATTTTTAACGTTAGATTGTAAATTATGGTCGAAAGAAAGTGTAGCTCTAATAAACATATTATAAACTACATCACCATTTGATTTTACTTTTCCATCTAAAATCTTTGCAAGTTGTTCGGTAAAAAAATCAAAAGGATTAACTTCAATATACTGGCAACTAATACTATCCTCACCAAGCCAAAGGTTAGGTATATTATAGCCAATACTTTTGCTTCTATAAATACTCTGTTTAGATTTTAACTCTGCAAGTAATTTGTTGAAATTTTCCAAATGAAGTCCAATAAAAACTTAAACTTCAAAATTACGGAAATTATTTTTGAGTAAGTTAAGTTGTAGCGTCGTGTGGATTATTTTTTTTCTGCACACCACAACAATTTGCAAGTTGTTGTTTAAGAATTTCTCTTTCCTCAGGAGACATTTGCTTAATATTGCTAAATATCTTCTCAGATTTGACATTCCTGTCAGTATTCTGAAATTTTGGCATAAGAGAATTTGTCAGGTCTTTCTTGGTAATACCATACCTAATACCGAAGCCAAAAATGTAAACGAACGCCATTATCCCAGCGGATTCGAGGTAATTTAAACAAGGAAGATTAAACCTTTCCAAGAAAGTAATATTACAAATATTTGTAAAAACAATCGAAGAAAATAGTAATAGCCCACCGGTGAATATTATAAAAAACACCGAGCGAGCTATTCCACTATTAAAAATTTGTGTTAAGCGTGTATCAAACATAGAGATAAAATGATTTAGTTAGCATTTAAGGAGTTATATAACTCTTTTAAATGCCCTCTAAGATGTATAACAGCATATCTTTTCCGGGCAAGCAAAGTATTAATATTTACTCCTGTCTCTTCTGACATCTCTCTAAACGAAATACCTTCAAATTCATTTTTAATAAAAACTTCTCGCTGTTCATCAGGCAACCCCTGAAGCCCGTCCTGGACTGCTTCCCAGATAGTTTTTCTTATTAAACTATTTTCTGGGCTTGTTGTAATATCTCCTAAGAAATTTTCAAAACTATCCATTCCTTCATCTGCTTGACCAGGAGTTTGTAGTTCAGAAAAAGTTTCTGCTCTTTTCTTTCTATAATTATCTATAATTCTATTTCTTACCGCAGTAAAAACCCACGATGCAATATTTTCTATCGGTCTTTGCACATTTCTTGACGCTGCTAAAACGTTAGTAAATACATCTTGCAAAATATCCTCTGCTTCCTCTTGACTTCTAACTCTTTGACGTATAAAGCTAAGGAATTTTTTTCTATCATTTTTAAATAATTCTTCTATTTGAAATGCTAAATCCATATTCGCACCTCCACTCTTTTTTTTTGTTATTTTATATTCTTTTTTTGTTTTTGCCACTACATAAAAGACACATTTTATGCAAAAAAGTTACACTAACTTTAAAATATTTATTATTTTTTATTTTATTTTACGAAATTAGAAAATAAAAGTTACTATAACAACTATTTTTTCAAACTCTTCTGACAAAATGTCTTTCCTTTATCCAAATTTAATTACATTTAGTATCGTTACAATTTTATGCCAACTTTAATATATCTAAGATAATTATAAATTAATTTACCTGTATTTTTTACTTCAATCATTAATCTGTTAACAAAATTAGTATATATTTTTCTTAAGTTTGTAATTATAAAAATTGGCAAAAGTTGATAGAAACGCTAAAATTTAATATTAACGAAATATTTTACTCAATTCAAGGTGAAGGAACAAGGGCTGGCTTACCTTGTATATTCGTTCGTCTTCAGGGTTGCTTGCTAAGATGCTCATGGTGCGATACGCCTTATGCACTCGAAAGAAATGAAATTGTAAACATTATGAACGGAAAGGAAATTGAAGAAGAAATTTCAAAATATAACTGCAAATTTTTAATGTTTACAGGTGGTGAGCCATTAGAACAAGAAAATATATTCCCACTTATTTCGTATTTCTGTGATAAAGAATATGATGTTGTAATTGAAACTAACGGGCAGGCGGATATAAGTAAAGTAGATTCACGTGCAACTAAAATTATGGATATAAAATGTCCTGATTCTAAAATGCACAAGAAAAATAACTTTAAAAATATTGAGTTCTTAAACAAAACTGATGAAATTAAATTTGTGGTCGGCTCTGAAACGGACTTCAAATATGCAGAAGAAATTTGTGAAAAATATAATTTGAATAAAAAAGTTAAGACTATTTTAATTTCACCTGTATTTAATAGTATTGACTTACAAAAACTTGCTGAATTAGTAAAAAATACAAAACATAACTTTAGAATGCAGTTCCAAATACATAAGTATATCTGGGAGCCAAATAAAAAAGGTGTTTAAAACAAAAATGAAAAAACTACTTTTAATAACATTAGTATCAATCTTCCTCTGTTCCTGCGCCTCCTCGGTCAGGTTTAATGGTAAATATAATATGAATAATCAATCAGGTAACTCAAATATAAGCAATGCGAAAGTACAAGCAGGTGCTATTTTTCGAGGACAAGCATCATTCTATAATGATAAATATGATGGCAGACAAACTGCATCTGGTGAAATCTTCGACCAAGATGAATTTACTGCTGCTCATAGAACATTATCTTTTGGTACTAAATGTAAAGTAACAAATCTAAAAAATGGAAAATCTGTTGAAGTTATCATTAATGACAGAGGACCATTCATAGATGGAAGAATAATTGATTTATCTAAAGCTGCAGCAGAAGCAATAGATATGGTTAAAGATGGCGTTACTGATGTCGAAATATTAATTTTGAGTAATTAAATTAAAAATTATAAATTATAAATAAAAAAAAAGAGATTAACATTGTTAATCTCTTTTTTTTTTTGGGGCGAATGATCGGGATTGAACCGACGACATTCAGAGCCACAAACTGACGCTCTACCAACTGAGCTACATCCGCCATAAAATAATTTTCAAAATTAAATCTTTTTCTTTTAAAAACCAAATTTTTTTTCGAATTTTGCAATCCAAAAATTACATTTTTTAAAGATTTGTATATTTCCTTAAAATTTCGTAATTTAGTGTTGCAAATTAATATGGCTTATGGCACAACAATACTTATGTTTTGATATTGAAACGACTGCTCTTGATTGGGAGTTGTTTTCAGAATCACAACAAGAATATCTTCTTAGAGGATTAACCACAGACGAAGAAATCGAGAAAAGGAAATGGGAACTCGCCCTAACTCCTATGACTGCGAGCGTTGTCTGCATAGGTTTAATGTTAATGCAAAAAAGCGATGATGGCTCTTGGGAAGTTATAAGTAAAGCAGCACTATCAACAAAACTTGGATATACTACTGAAGAAAGAAGAGAAATCGAACTTTCAACAGGTGATAGATTGTTCCTTGCTACTGAAGAAAAGATAATTGAAGACTTTTGGAAAATTTTATCAAAATATCCAGCATCTGTTTTAGTTTCCTTTAATGGTAGAAACTTTGATTGCCCTTTCTTGATGTTAAGGTCAGCAATTCATAATATAAGACCATCAAGAAACTTAATGGCTGGGACAAAATTTAATTATCCTTCTCATATTGACCTTGCAGACGAATTAACATTCTATGCGGGCTTTGGATTTGGAGCAACAAAAAGATTTAATTTCGACTTCTATGCAAGAAGTTTTGGTATCACTTCGCCAAAATCAGAAGGAGTAGATGGGTCGAAAGTTAATCAATTATATTTAGATGGACATATCGAAGAGATAGCAGAATATTGTCTAAGAGATGTTACTGCTACTTGGGATTTATTTTTAAAATGGAATAATTATTTGAGGTTTTAGTATATGAGCGTAAAAGCTAAAAGTATTCTTAGAAATAAGTTCGGATACAACGAATTTAGAGATTTGCAACAAGATATAATTAAAAACGTGCTTGCAAAAAAAGATACTCTTGTTATAATGCCTACTGGCGGAGGGAAATCAATTTGCTACCAAATTCCTTCACTAATTTTTGAAGGTCTAACCATTGTTATCTCACCCTTAATTTCTTTAATGAAAGACCAAGTAGAGCAATTAAAAGATTTAAAAATAGACGCTTTATACTTAAACTCTTCTTTAAAAAAGAAGGATTATAAAAAGAACGTCGACCTTGTGCGTGAAGGTAAAGTAAAACTTCTATATGTAGCTCCAGAAACATTTATGACCGATGCTACACAAGAATTACTTTCACAAGTCAGAGTTGATATGATTACTATTGATGAAGCACACTGCGTTTCAGAATGGGGACACGATTTCCGCCCAGAATACAGCCGTATTGCTTCTGTTCGTGATAAGTATCCAGAAGCAGTGTTGTTAGCATTAACTGCAACTGCAACAAACCGCGTGCAAGAAGATATAGTTCATTCATTGCAAATGAGAGAACCAACTAAGTATATTTCAAGCTTTGATAGGTCTAACTTATTCTTAAAAGTTATTCCTAAAATTGACCCAACGAAACAAACTCTCGAGTTCTTAAAGAAAAGAAGAAAACAACCAGGTATTATCTATTGCTTTAAAAGAAAACAAGTTGAAACTTTATGTGAAGAACTACAAGCACACGGGTATACTGTAAGACCTTATCATGCTGGCTTGTCTGATCAAGATAGAGAAACAAATCAAGAACTTTTTTTGAAAGATGAAATTCAAATTATTGTAGCAACTATTGCTTTTGGTATGGGAATTAATAAACCAAATGTAAGGTTCGTTATTCATTATGATTTACCAAAATCAATTGAATCTTATTACCAAGAAGTTGGTAGAGCTGGAAGAGATGGATTAAAATCTGATTGCTTACTATTATTTAGTTACACAGATATTACAAAATTCAAATATTTATTAAAAAGAAAAGAAGATAATGAGAGACAAATTGCAGAAAAGCAAATAAACGCTCTTGTAGAATACCTCGAATCTCACGTTTGCCGTAGAGTACCATTATTAAAATATTTCGGCGAAGTTTATGAAAAAAACAAATGTAGCGATATGTGTGATAACTGTCTTGCACAGATAACAGGCGATGCAGACATCACAGACCACGTTTACAAATATTTATACTGTGTTAAAGAATTAAATCACCCTTATGGGCTTGGCTACATTGCAAACGTATTGCGTGGTGTTAAAGATCATAAAATATTTGACAAGAGACATGATGATTTAAACTCTTATGGAACTGGTAAAGTGCTTCAAAGATACCAATGGGCTTTAATTGCTCGTCAGTTAATAGATATGGAGTTTATTAAATGGAGACAGAAAGAAGACATTATTGAACTAACTCCAAAAGCATTAGCATTCTTAAATAAACAATACCCTGTTTTTGGTCGATTAGTAGAAGAAGAGAAAAAAAGTGTTGAAGCATCAAGAACAAGCACAGAATCAGAAATATTTAATGCTTTAAACGACTTGCGTAAAGAATTTGCTGAGTTTCAAGGAATACCTTCTTATGCTGTAATTCCTGAAGAGAGTCTTCATGAAATGACTAAAACATTGCCGAGAACAAGGGATGCATTCTTAGAAATTGAAGGTTTAACTGACTTCAAATTCAAAAAGTATGGAGACAAATTCATTGAATTGATACAAAAATTAAATCAAGACGGTAAAGATAACAATGGAGTCGGCGACATTCCAGATAGCAATAAATATATGCAAATTGGTGAAAAATACAACAAAGGAATGCCTATACGTGAGATTGCCGATGAATTTGATATGAAATACACCATAGTTCTTGATAATCTATTCCACTATATTAACTCAGGTGGAAAGTTGCAGAAAATTGACTGGCTTGCAAATAGAATACTAGGTAAAGACACATTAGACAAAGTTACAGATGCTTTTGATGCTTATGGTTGCCAAGATTTAGATTCAATATATAAAAAATTTAATGGCTCAATAATCTACGACCATTTAAAAATTATCAGATTATTTTACTTGAACGAAGGTTAAATAATAAAAAAGGGAGCGAAACGCTCCCTTTTTTATACTCATCAAAAAACTAAAAAAAAAAGCACCCAAAAGGTGCTTTTTTATTAAAACCAATAAAAAATTTAATTACCATTTCAGTAAATTAATTTCGTCGATATAAATAGTCTTGTTATTTCTATAAAGTGCTAAGACTATAGCTAAACCAATTGCAGCTTCGGCTGCGGCTACTGCCATAATGAAAAATACAAAAATTTGACCTGATGCATCACCCAAAAAAGCTGCAAAAGACACAAGAGTCAAATTTACTGAATTAAGCATTAATTCAATGCACATAAAAATAATAATTGCATTCCTACGACTTATAACACCAATAGCACCTATTGAAAATACAATAGCTGACAAAATTAAATAATAACCTAATGGTATTGCTGAAATTGTTTCCATTTTTTTACTCCCTTTACGCTTCGTTACTTCTTCTTTTTCTTGCTAACATCATTGCACCTATAACAGCAACCAAAAGTAATAATGTTATCGCTTCGAATTGAAACAAGTAATCAGTGAATAAAACTTTACCTAAAGACTCAACAGTTCCAATTTCAGTGGCAGATTTCTTAAGACCAGTGAATTTGGAATGATTTATAACTAATAATGTAAATAATAAAAGTCCAAGTGCAGAACCAAAAGCAACCCCAACATGTTTTCTGGCATTACTTCCTTCAACTAAATGACTCTCCTTACCTAAGTTCAATAACATAATAACGAAAACAACAAGAACCATAATCGCTCCTGCATAAACTAATATTTGCAAAGCCGCAATAAATTGTGCTTGAAGAGTTAAATATATCCCAGCTAACATAAAAAAGTGCAATATTAAAGACATTGCTGACGTTACTGGGTTTTTTGCTACGACCGTTCCTATTGCTCCTATTATGGCAACAAGTCCAAGAACAAGGAAAAATATTAAAGTTAAACTCACTTTTTATCCCTTAACAAAATTTAATTTTTCAAAAATAATAAAAATTTCTCTATTCTCAAATTTAAAAGAACAAGATTTATTAACTTATTTTTTCAAGCAAATAAAGCTTCAAATTATCTACAGAAATAGTCTCTTGGGTCATTGCATCTCTTTCTCGTACTGTTACTGTATTATTACTTTGAGTTTCGCTATCAATAGTAATACAATATGGAGTTCCAACTTCATCTTGTCTTCTATATCTTCGACCAATAGCGCCGGCACTATCATATTCAGTTTTGAAATGTCGTTGCAAATCTTTATGAATATTCTGAGCAATTTCTGGTAATCCATCTCTATTAACTAACGGAAAAATTGCTGCTTTAATTGGAGCTAATCTTGGATGGAAATGCAGAACATTTCTTGATTCCTCCTTATTCTCTTCAATTATTTTTTCAACTTCATAAGCAGAACATAAGAAAGCCATAAGACCGCGAGTAGCTCCTGCTGATGTTTCAATCACATAAGGAATATATCTTTCTTGATTAACTGTATCTACATATTCCATTTTTTTATTTGAATACTCTTGATGAGCTTTTAAATCAAAATCAGTTCTTGAATGAATACCCTCAATTTCACCAAACCCAAAAGGAAATTCAAATTCTATATCTAACGCCCTATTAGCATAATGAGCAAGCTTTTCATGTGGCTTAATTCTTAATTTACTTTCAGGTATACCAAGATTCGTATACCAATTCCATCTAAAAGATTGCCATTCATCAAAGAATTTCATTTCTTCACCCGGTTTGACGAAATACTGCATCTCCATTTGCTCAAATTCACGAGTCCTAAATAGGAAATTTTTAGTATTTATCTCATTCCTAAATGCTTTACCAATTTGTGCAATTCCAAATGGAACTCTCTGCCTTGCCGACTCCATTACATTTTTAAAATTAACAAAAATACCTTGTGCAGATTCAGGTCTAAGATACACTACAGCAGAGGAATCCTCCACAGGACCAACAAAAGTTTTAAACATAAGGTTAAAATTCTTTACCTCTGTCCATTCAGTGCTACCTTCATCGGCAATACCTTCTTCCATTATAATATTATAATATTCATTATTATCCGTTATGCTATCCAATCTTTTTTCAAGCTCATTTGCTTTCTCTGATTTACCTTTCTTTCTTAACTTTTGAATATGCTCTTCAATTAAATTATCGGCTCTATATCTTTTCTTAGTTGTTTTATTGTCAATCATAGGGTCGGAAAATTGCTTAGTATGACCGGAAGCATCCCAAACTCGTGGGTGCATAAGAATTGAGGCATCAATTCCAACAACATCATCCCGATAAGTCATTGCTTGCCACCACTCTCTTTTAATATTATTTAAAAGTTCAACTCCAAGAGGACCAAAATCCCAACAGCCATTTAAACCACTATAAATTTCACTTGATTGAAAAACAAATCCTTTCCTTTTTGAAAGTGATATTATATCGTCCATTAATCCCATTTTTATTGCCTAAATTTGTAAAATTTAATCCGCAAAGTTAAGAAATTTCTATTATTAAGTGTTAATTGCAATTCACTCCTTTACTACCATTTTTGTCTGTCCTGAATATTTAATATAATAAACCCCCTGACTAAGATCACTTAAATCTAATCTTGTACTAAATTTCTCGAATAATTTATTTCCAAGAATATCGTAAAGTTCTATGTGGGTTGGTTCGCTTATATTTAGGTTTATAATATCTCTTGTTGGGTTAGGGAAAATAGTGGGAACTTCTACTTTTGGTTCTACTGACGTTGGTTTTGATGAGTAAATAATTAAAGTCCAATCATCAGGATCAGTAAAATAGTAATTACCATCATAATCAATTTCTCTTAATGCTAAAAACGGACGATTTATTAAGTATGTGTATATGGAATCAGGAATATCAAATAATTTTTCACAGATGTTGTTTTTATATTCATACACAGAATTATGTGTTATTGCTATAACTTTGTCTTCCCTTGTTAAGTAAATACTTTTAACGGTATCTTGTAAATTGAAACTTTCTTCAGTCCATTCTTTCCCATTAAATTTCATTAAAACTTTCCCATTTTTTGAATTTGCATAAATATGATCCTCTTTTTTATTACAAAAGTAAGGACCATCGCCTACATTTTTAGGAAAGTCTTGGTCTATTCGCTTAAAATAGAAGTTTTTTTGTTGATTATCATATACATACTTATGTGTTGTTCCAAATCTACTAAAAACAAAAATATCATTATTTAATCTATGGACAGTTTCTAAATTATGTCCGTAATTTTGGTCATTTATATAATGAGTCCAATTATTGTAATCTTTATGAAAAACCCCAAAAAAAGTTACAAACCAAATATTATTTTCATTTATATATAAAATATCTTTTGCTCCAAAATAATTAAAAAACTCATCTGGTGATTTAAACTCTGTCCAATTTTCATCTTTAAAAATAAGAATGTCTGGATTAGCATGTTCGGACATATGTCCGAACATTAAAGAATTGTCTTCGAGTAATTCAATGCAACTAAATTCAAAAGTTTTGAATCCAGTATTTTCTTTATCATATCTAATCCAATTATTATCTTTTAATCTACAGACTGCATTATAACCGTCTAATAACCATACATTATTGTTATAGTCAACTGCTATGTCTAAAATTCTACCGTATTTTATAAAGGAGTGGTAAACAGTCCAGTTTTGAGAAAATAAGGGGTAAGATAGTATAATTAAAAATAAAATGAGTTTACTCATAGGAAATTCAAAAATAAAATTGTAGCTTGCAAGTAGAGACAAACAATTTAGGAAAATATTGTATGAGTAAAATTATTATATGTATAATTCTTGTAATTTTATCTACATTTAATATAGTAGCCGACCAAGTATTTACGGTGATGATACTTGTAATTCTCGACAGCTTACAATTAAGGTTTCCTATGAAGATAGCACCTATTGTGCTAAGATTTTTGAAATAGATTGTGTTGAAGGGGCGACAAATCCAAAAATGATATTTGAAGAGGTTTTTACAAAAGAATATGAGTTAAAAATTTATCCTAATCCTACTAATGCAGTAGCTTATTTACAATTTAATTTAGAAAAGAATTCAACCATTGATCTGAATTTATTAGACAATAATGGTTCTAAAATTGAATTAATATTTAGTGGTCAAATATCTGCTGGAAAGAATCAATTTACAATTTCAACTAATAACTTGGCTTCTGGTGTTTATTACTTAGAAGTTATAGTTAATGGTAAAAACCTAAGATATAAATTATTAGTTCAGAAATAATGAATTTTAACTTATAAACCAAGTGAGGATAAAGTAAAATTATAAAGATGTAACAGGTTCAGTTTTACATTTAATTGATTTAATTGAAAATAAATAAACTACTTTCTTATTTTTTTATTTAATTTTGTAAAAATTTTTTAATAAAATTGTCTTATATGAGAAAAAATAATTTCAGAAATATTGCAATAATAGCGCACGTAGACCATGGAAAAACAACTCTGGTAGATGCGATGTTAAAGCAATCGGGTACTTATCGAGAAAATCAACAGATTGTTGAAAGAGTAATGGATTCTATGGACTTAGAAAGAGAAAGAGGAATTACTATTGCTGCAAAAAATACTGCTGTTTTTTATGAAGGTGTAAAAATAAATATAATGGATACTCCTGGTCACGCCGATTTTGGTGGTGAAGTAGAGCGTTCATTATCTATTGTTGATGGTGCAATTTTATTAGTTGATGCATCAGAAGGTCCTTTGCCACAAACAAGATTTGTTGTAAAAAAAGCATTAAGTCGCAAAATGCCTATCATCTTGGTAATTAATAAAATTGACCGTTCTGACGCAAGGGTTGATGAAGTAATTAGCGAAGTATATGATTTATTCATTGACTTAGATGCTGATGAGAATCAAATTGAATTTCCAATTTTATATACTATCGGTAAAGAAGGAATTGCTAAATATTCATTAGATGATAATTCACAAGACTTTAAGCCGTTATTTGACACAATATTAAAATCAATTCCTGGTCCAGAAGCAAACGATGAACATGAATTGCAATTCTTATCTGCATCACTTGATTACGATTCTTATGTAGGGCAAATTTCAATTGGTAGAGTTATCAATGGTAAAATTGAAATGAACAAACAATATGCCTTAGCAAGAGAAAATGAAATCACGCGTAATATTAAATTATCAGCTTTATACTCATTTTCTGGCTTAGGCAAACAGCAAGTTCAATCAGTAGAAGCCGGCGATATTGTTG
This sequence comes from uncultured Hyphomicrobiales bacterium, assembly GCA_964465945.1. Taxonomy (GTDB): domain Bacteria; phylum Bacteroidota; class Ignavibacteria; order Kapaibacteriales; family UBA2268; genus JAJRPT01. Next base: position 147,462 of record CAYXMM010000003.1, on the reverse strand, counting down.
CTATTGCAGGTATTGATGACATTAAAATTGGTGATACTTTAACTGATAATGATAACCCAAAACCATTAGAAAGAATTACAGTTGATGAGCCAACAGTCTCAATGGTATTTTATGTAAATAGCTCTCCATTCGCAGGAACTGAAGGTAAATTCTTAACTTCAAGACACATCAAAGCAAGATTAGATAAAGAAACAAGAATTAATGTATCTTTAAGGGTGAAAGAAACTGATAGACCAGACGCTTTTGAAGTAGCAGGTAGAGGAGAACTTCAATTAGGAGTTCTAATCGAAACTATGCGTAGAGAAGGTTTTGAATTAATGGTTTCTAAGCCACAAGTTATCACAAAAGAAGAAAATGGCAAGAAATTAGAACCTATTGAAAGAGTATTTATTGATGTGCCTGACGAAAATACTGGTATTGTTACAGAAAAACTTCAAATTAGAAAAGGTCAATTAATAAATATGATGGCACATGGTCACGGAAGAACTGACCTTGAGTTTATCATTCCTTCAAGGGGATTAATTGGCTACAGAAGTCAATTTATGACAGACACAAAAGGTGCTGGAATATTAAATACATTATTCGAGGGTTGGGCAGAATGGGCTGGACCAATTCCTCAACGCTCACAAGGTGCATTAATTGCCGATAGAGCCGGTAAAATTACCGCTTATGCAGCAACAGGAATGGTTGATAGAGGCGAATTACTTCACGCTCCTGGCGTTAAAGTTTACATGGGTATGATTGTTGGTGAAAGAAATAAACAAGGCGATTTGAATATTAATATCGTTAGAGAAAAACAATTAACTAATATGAGAGCTGCTTCCGCAGATAACACTATTCCTTTAAGACCACCAAAACTTATGTCATTAGACGCTTGTATCGAATACATTGCAGAAGATGAACTTGTGGAAATTACACCTGAAAGCGTAAGAATGAGAAAATTTGAATTAGACCCAAATAAAAGAAAACACAGTTCTTTCTAAAATAAAAAAGCCAACTATAAATAGTTGGCTTTTCTTTTTCAGTTAATCTTTCAATTTACTTACTCGGTAAATTTTCAATTATACCTAAAAGTAATTTCCAAGTATTATCTACAGTTACAATCTCAACCTTTTCGTCTGGAGTATGCGGTCCAACAATAGTTGGTCCAAAAGAAAGCATATCAAGATGAGGGTACCTCTCACCAATTAATCCGCATTCTAACCCAGCGTGAATTGCCTCAATAACTGGCTCAAAACCAAAAATTTTAGTATGAACCTCTTTTGCAAGATTTAAAATTGATGAATCCATATTCGGCTCCCAAGATGGATAACCATCGTTTTGAATCACTGACCCACCACCAAGTTCAATCACGGCTCTAATTTGATTAGCAAGATTCATCTTCTCAGTTTCTACTGAAGACCTTTGCGAAGTTAAAACTTTTATTGAATCACTTGTTGTTTCAATAACTGCAAAATTTGTTGAAGTTTGCACCAATCCTTCAATATCAGGCGACCATCTTATAATCCCATGTGGCATAGCATAGAAAGAATTTAACAACCTTACTTGAAATTCTTTTGTCATCACTCTTTCAACTTTGTCAATCTTTTCAGCAAATGCAATTAAATTTTTCTCTACAGATTTATACTCATTTTTAATAATAGTATTGTGTTCTACTACAAAAGCCACAAGTTCAGTTACTTGACTTGGATTAACAGCAACATGGGCAAACGCTTCACGAGGGATTGCATTATGTTTACTACCAGAATCAATTGAAGAAATTCTAATATCAAAATTCTTTTGCAATTCATATAATAATCGTGTGATAAATTTAGTTGCTGCACCTCTTTCTTTATGAATTTCTACACCTGAATGTCCGCCATTCAGCCCCTTAACCCCAATTTCATACGCAACATAACCAGTTGGAACACTTTCGCTTTCATATTTATAATTACCTAATGAGTTAATCCCCCCAGCACAACCGATTGAGAAAACGTGGTCATCTTCAGTATCAAGATTAATTAAAATATCCGAAGTCTTTAATAAATCCCTACCTAATTGAATAGCACCTGTTAAACCAGTTTCTTCGTCCAAAGTAAGAAGTAATTCATAATCTGAATGCTGCAAATTAGGTTGAGTAAGAATTGCCATTCCCATAGCAACACCAACCCCATTATCTGCACCCAAAGTTGTTCCCTTTGCTTTCACCCAGCCATTATCAATATAAGTCTGTATAGAATCATTATCGAAATCAAATTCAACATCTCTATTTTTTTCGCAAACCATATCAAGATGACCCTGAATACAAAAGCCCTTTTTATTCTCATAACCAGGAGTTGCCGGTTTCCTAATAACAATATTACCTAATTTATCTTTCTGGTACTCTAAATTTAATTTCTTTGCTAAATCTTCAACATAAGCAACGATTTTTTCCTCTTGTTTTGAAGGTCTTGGATATTTAGTAATTTCATAAAAATATTCCCAAACAATTTTTGGCTCTAATTGAGCTATTTCTGCTCCCATTCTGTATTCCCTTTTTATAAATCTTAAATTGTCAAATTAATTAATTTAAAATTAAGAAAAGTTGCTTTTCTATACAAATATTATGAATTTTTAATACAAAATGTTGTTCTTCTTAATTATCAATAGAAATATGAACTTAAATTATATATATAACAAATAATTCTTTAATTTTGAAGTTGGTAAGATATATTTTTAAATTAAAAAAAATATAAATTCGTCTAAGTTTCAAAAGAAAGGATTAAATGAGTAGATTTGATTATTATAGGCAATCCAGTAGTTTTGGAATGTTTCCTCCAGTTATTAAAGCATTATTAGTTATTAATGTCGCAATGTTCTTTTTTGAAACATTATTTGGAAGTGTTGTATTAGGCAATATCCAAATTGAAAGATTTATGAGCGAATACTTAGCCCTCAACCCTGTTGAATCTGCTTACGGCTCATCATTTTACCCTTGGCAGCTAATAACATATCAATTTATGCACGGTGGATTATTTCACTTATTTTTTAACATGTTTGCTTTATGGATGTTCGGAATTGAGTTCGAACAAATGTGGGGTGGAAAAAGATTTTTAACATATTATCTCTTAAGTGGAATCGGTGCCGGCTTATTACAAATTTTCATAAGTAATGCTCCAACAGTAGGGGCATCAGGAGCAATATACGGCTTATTACTTGCTTTTGGTGTAACTTTCCCAGATAGAAAAATCTTTATGTTCCCTTTATTTATACCAATTTCTGCAAAATACTTTGTTATGATTTTTGCTGGAATAGAACTATTATCAGGTATATATTCCACAAACTCAAGCGTTGCCCACTTTGCTCATCTTGGCGGTGCGGCAACAGGATTTCTGCTATTAAAGTTTGGAGATAAATTAGGTATTTTTAAAGGAATGGACGGTATTTGGAATGTTCTATTAAAACTCAAAGGCACTAACTCAAGAAGTAATCAATGGAATAGTGGCTATGGTGGAAATAGCGGAAATGTGCATTCATACACAACACAATCAAGTTGGGGAAGTAATGATAATTCCAGCAGCCAAAGACAACAAACTCAAACATCAAGTTACTATAAAAAATCTTATGTTATTGATGGTGAAGAAATTACTCAAAATAAAATTGATGTAATATTAGATAAAATTTCTGCATCAGGGTATGGAAGTCTAACTGAAAAAGAAAAAAATATTTTAAACGAATTAAGTAAAAGGTTATAATCTTATGTTTGAAAGTGGTAATAATGGCAACATTATTCAATTACAAACGCTTGCCGAAGAAAGAAAAGAACATCCTTCGCAAGTTCTATTTCCAAGAAGAAAAACAAGGGCTGTCAACGTTGGCGGAGTAATGGTTGGAGGTGATGCTCCAATTTCAGTTCAGACAATGACTAAAACAAAAACTGCCGATGTAAAAGCAACAGTTGCTCAAATTAATCGATGTCAAGAATTAGGTGTAGATATAGTAAGAGTTACAGTTAACACTAAAGACGCTGCTGAGGCAATTGGTGAAATTGTAAAGCAAGTAAAAGTTCCTATTTGTGCCGATATTCACTTCAACTATATTTTTGCAATTAAAGCAATTGAAGCCGGTGTAGCAAAAGTTAGGATTAACCCAGGAAACATTGGAAAAACCGAGAGAATAAAAAAAGTTTTAGATAAAGCAAAAGAATACCAAGTTCCAATTAGAATCGGAGTAAATTCTGGTTCATTAGAAAAAGATATTTTAGACAAATATGGCTACCCGACTGACGAGGCACTATTTGAATCTGCAATGAGACACGTTGCTATTGCAAAAGATTATAATTTTGACGATGTCATTGTTTCAGTTAAATCCACTTCCGTTCCTTTAATGATTTCAGCATATAGATTATTCGCACAAAGAACAGATATTCCATTACACTTAGGTGTTACCGAAGCAGGTATTCCAAGAGTTGGTATAATCAAATCTTCAGTTGGAATAGGAACACTGTTAGCCGAAGGAATTGGCGACACAATTAGAGTTTCATTAACAGATGAGCCAGAGAGAGAAGTAGAAGTAGGCAAAGAAATGCTAAAAGCACTTGGCTTGAAACAACGAACAGTTGAGATTATCTCTTGTCCTACTTGTGGTCGTCTTGATGTAGATTTATTTAAGATTGTAAATGAATTAGAAGCAAAAACCCGCAATATTCAAAAGCCCGTAAAAGTTTCAATCTTAGGTTGTGCAGTTAATGGACCAGGTGAAGCAGCAGATGCAGATATTGGGATTGCAGCTTCAAAAGGAAAGGGTTTATTATTCAAAAAAGGTGTTGCTGTGGCTCATATCAAAGAAGAAGAAATAGTTGACCGGCTTTATGAAGAAATAATGAAATTTGAACCCGAACATTAATTAAATAGAAATTAAGTAAAATATAAACAAAAGCCGAGTTAAACTCGGCTTTTGTTTTATAATTAAATTCTATATATTAAAAGTTAATTAATTCCATAACTTTATTATAAATACTTCCTTCAGTTGGAAGAACATCATTTTCATAATTTGGATGATAAGGAATATGTGTATCCTTAGCTGTATGTCTTTTAACTGGAGCATCTAACCAACGGAAAGCTTCATCAGAAATTGCAGAAACAATCTCACCAGAAACTGAACTCATTTGTAAATCTTCGTGAATAACAATTACTTTTCCAGTTTTCTTAACTGATTCTAAAACCATCTCTTTATCCCAAGGAACAATAGTTCTTAAATCAATTATCTCAACAGATTTTCCAGTTTCCTTTTCAATTTTCTTCACAGCATTAACAGAATCTTTAACACACATACCATAAGTAACAATAGTTGCGTCTGCTCCTTCTTTCACCTTTCTTCCTTTTCCAAATGGAATTAAATAATTTTCATCTGGTTCAATAGTTCTTGAAAAAGGTAATCTATACATACCTTTATGCTCACAGAACAATACAGGGTCTTGAAGTCGGCATGCAGTCTTTAATAAACCTTTTGCGTCCATTGCATTAGAAGGGTATGCAATAAGTATTCCAGGAACGTGGGAGAATATAGACTCAATATTTTGAGAGTGACATAATCCACCGTGAATATAACCACCAACAGCAACACGAGTTACAACAGGAGCAGCCCAATTTCCATCAGAACGGAACCTCATAGCAGCGACTTCATTTTTATATTGCATAAATGCAGGCCAAATATAATCTCCAAATTGAATCTCAATTACTGGCTTATAGCCATTTGTAGCAAGTCCTAATGCAACACCCACAATTGATGCTTCTGCAAGTGGCGAATTAAATACACGATTCTCTCCATAAGTATCTGTTAAACCCTTAGTAGCAGTAAATACTCCACCTTTTGGATCTTGTATATCTTCACCAAAAATTAGGATTTTATCATTTAAAGCCATTTCCTCTTTTAGAGCGTGATTAATTGCATCAACCATCACTGCTTCATTACCTGTTGTAGGGTCAGAAGTAGCATAGTTTAAGTTTCTTGTTGAAATATCCGCAAAATTGTTTTTAGTAGAATCTTCTGCAACAGGATCTTCTTGTTCAAAAGCCCAATCAGCAGATTCATTCAATTCTTGTAAAACACCTTTTCTTAGGTTCTCAATTTCATCAGCACTATAAAGTCCATTTTCAATTAAATATGAAGAAAGTTTTTTAATACAATCTCTTTCATTTTTGGCTTTTTCAAGAATATCATGAGGAATATATTTTTTATTATCATCAGAAGATGAATGGGAAATTAATCTTTCAACATCAGCATGAATTAGCACAGGTCCTTTCCCCGCCCTCATATACTCAACCGCTTCCCTTACTGCTTTTGTTGATTCAAAATAATCAGTCCCATCTACATAAATTTTTAATAAGTCTTTATATCCAACAAAAAGGTCAGAAACCGTTCCGCCCATACCTTGGTCGTCTCTTTTTACAGATATTGCATATTTATTATCTTGGATACAAAACAAAACTGGTAATTTTTCTTTATGAGCCCAATTAACTGCTTCATAAAATTCCCCTTGTGAAGTAGTGCCTTCACCAGAAGCAACATATACAAACTCATCTAAACCTGATTTTTTAATAGCAAGCGCTGTTCCAACAGCAGAAAGGAATTGAGTTCCAGTTGGAGATGATTGAGTTGGCATTCTGTGTTCAGGGTGACCATAATGTCCTGGCATCTGTCTACCACCCGAAGCTTTACAATCTTTTTTTGCAAAGGCAAGTAAAAAATAATCTTTCGTCGTCATACCTTTCGTGTAAGCAAGTGCCATATCGCGATAATAAGTCCATGCCCAATCTTCTTTTTTCATATTTGATGCTACTGCAACTTGAATACATTCGTGTCCCGAGCAACCGATATGAAAAAACGATTTCCCACTTTTTACAAGAGTCATGTGCTTATCATCCGTATTCCGAGCAAGCATCATAAATCTTAAAGCTTTTAATAAGTCTTCTTTGGTAAGATTAAGTTGTGTGTGAGGTGTACCAGTAGTAGGTCTTCCTTTTGTTACATTCTTTTCTTTTCCTTTTGCCATCAACAGACCTCATATTTAATTTTTAATTTTGTAAAAAAAGCAACGCAAAGATACCACTTTTTTCCCGATTAAAAAAATTAACTTAAGTTCATTATTATGCTTTTTCCATAAAAAAAGAGCCGATTAAATCGGCTCTTTTTGTTTTGTGCTTAGTTGATTTTTTACTTACTAACACCAACTAATTTGATGTATGTTTTGCCATTCACACTCATTATTAAATTATAGGTTCCGTTGGAAACTCCCTTTACATTCCAATTTATGAATTGTGTGCCTGTTCCGATATTTCCATTTAATAATTCCGCTACTTTTAACCCTGACATATCGTAAATTTCTATATTTACTTTGCTTGCTTCTTTAAGCGTAAATTCAAAATTCATCTTATCTGATGTTGGGTTCGGATAGGCGATGAAATTTAATTCTTTTGCAAGTTCATCTTCTACCCCTAAGGCAAGCGTTGTAAAATCACACACTGTCGACCAAGGTCCTGTATTCACATCATTATACCCTTGAGTTCGCCAATAATATGTTTTGTTTGCTTCTAAACCAGATTCGATTTTTGTTCTGTCATTTGTCATATCTTCTTCTGTGAATACAATATCGCTTTCTCCAAAGTTTGGTGTTGTTGCTACTTGTATTCTATATTTCTCTGCGCCTAAAACTTTACTCCATACTATTGTGAATTGTAAATCTACATCATTTTGATGACATTCTGGATATACTTGTGCTGGCGATTCCATTATCGTAGTGAATCTCCATGGAGATACCCATGCTGCTACATTATCTGAAAGCACAACTCGCATTCTCCAATAATACATCGTATAATTTGTTAATATTCCGGCTGGTATATCATAAGTTAATGTAGTTAAAGTATCTTCAATCACATAATCACTTGCAAAACTTTGGTCTGGTGACACTTGAATATGATAGCCAGTTGCTCCATCGAACTTATCCCATTCAAGTTGTGTTGTTAATGGAACATCAAAAGCATTGTTTGGTGGAGATATTAAGCCAGGCGGTTTTATGCCTGTTGTGAAACTAAATACATCGCTCCACTCACCCTTGAATACTTCCTCATTGCCTTGACCATCTGTCATTGTTAGAGCAGATTGAACTCTCCAATAATATTCTTTGTAATACTGCAAGAAGTCGAAAAAGTGAGTTGAATCAGTCTCAGTCTCTCTGTTCAATATTAATAATGCTAAATTTTGGAACGTAGAATCTGATGAAATTTGAATGAAATACTTGGTTCCACTTGGAACACCTTTAAACTTAAACGTAGATGCAGTCGGTATTTCCGTTGAATTATTTTCAGGATAAATCAATGTTGGTTTACCTGTAACAGTAGTAAATACATTATAATCAGACCAGTTAGATTCGCTTTTGCTACTTACTGCTTTCGCTCTCCAATAATACATTGTTGATGGAGTTAACACATTTTCCGGTGTGAAAGTCCCAGAAGAAAAAGTAGTCGAGGTTACAGTACTACTAAAAATCACATCACTAAATGCAGTCGAAGACGAAAGTTGAACTACATAATATAAAGAGTTAGGAATTTCGTCCCATTGGTATGTCGGTTTCAATGGAACGCCAAAATCATTATTTGCTGGGTAAGTTAATGTTGGAGCAGGCAACTCTGTTGTAAATTCCCACCTTGAAGACCATTTACCATAAGAATCATTAATTTTCGACCTTACCCTCCAATAATATGTTGTATTGTATTTAAGTGAATCTGTTAGTGTTGCCGATGAACCAGCATGCACTTTCTTATACATATAATTATAAAACTGCTCGTATTCAGATACTTGAATTTCATACATATCTGCTTTTTCAGTGTCTTCCCAAGTAATCACAGCAGTTGCTCTACCACCAGAAGATGTTGGGCTAACAGAAAGGTTCCCTGTTTTATCAGGTGGTGATATTAATTTAGGTATTGGTAAACCTTTTGCATCTACATATCTCCAAATAGATGATGTAGCAATATAGACATCTCCATCAGAATTCCCATCCATTGAACGAACTGTCTCAGTTGGGTAGCTATTGTTTATCGAATCATAAGTAACGCCATTATCTTTAGTATGATATACACCTAAATTACTTTTGAATCCAACAAAATTACTACTCGCACTTGTGAAGACCATATCTCTTGCATCTTCTTTTGGCTTAAACCCTTTAAATTCCATTTGGTCAAAATGGAAATTACTTCTTTCAAAAGTCTCACCATTATCTGTTGAGATAAGTAATGAATCATCACCCGCTAAATATACTTTACTTCTATCAACTTTTAAAAAATTTATTGTGAAATTATCTGAGTTAATATTAAATGGAGTTTTATTAAAATCAACACCACCATTCACACTATTATAAATTTCAGATATTTCATTAACAGCAACAATAGCTCCACTTTGAGTTTTCCCAATTCCTTTAAAAGGCATATCAATAGCAATATCTGGATGCAACGCCCATGTCGCTCCATTATTAGTTGAGACTAATAAGCTATATTTAAAAGTAGGTGGCGCAGGTGGAGGAACAGCCGAACCTGTATACACATAACCAAAAGTATATGTCAAATACCAAGTGTTACCATCAACAAGTATATCGTTATATGAATAAACTTTATTAAAGCTTGCTTGACTTGGATAAACATCAGTTACATTAATTGTCGTCCAATTTTGACCAAAATCCGTTGTCGATTTCAACTTCCCATCATAAGAGATATAAAACTTATTATTTTGTTCTTTGAATATTGAATAATCTCCTGCTGTCTCTCCTCTATCTTCCCAAGCATAGCCATAGTTTGATGAATGATATACACCTTTTGTGCCCAAACCTACCATTACGTTTTTATCTTTTACATAAACTTCATAATCATTATTCTTATCTTCTCTTAACCCAACCGCGGGAGTAAAATTAGCACCATTATCATCAGTATATGACACCCCTTCCGAGCCAACAGCAATAACTACTCTATTATTAGATAAAGTTACCATAGAATGCGCAGTTCGAGTTGTGTATAAAGTTACTAAATATCGAGGGTCATTCCACTGAGTATCAAATCTCCAAACTCCCCAGTTCCTTGTTCCAACTATCGCAAAATACTCATTTTCATGTTCAAAAAATGTAAATGACTCTATATTCAAATCAATTAGATTTTTGAGTCTCTCTACTCTTAACCAATGCTTTCCATCGTCTGATGACTGAAAAATTCCTTCACCTGCTGATGTTATCCACATTTCATTATTTGGCAAAGTTTGAATAGAAATTAAATAATTATTAAAAATTCCAGATTGAGAACGTGTCCATGATTCACCATTATCATCTGATCGCATTAGCCCATCTCCTTGCCTTGAAGCCAGAATATTACCCTCAGGTGTTATATGAACAAATCTCATATCTTGAAAATTATTTCCTTGGTTTTTTTCCTCCCAGGTTGTTCCACCATTTGTAGTTCTAAAAACTCCATTACCTTCTGTTGCTATAAAATATGTATTATCATCTTTAACGGCAACACCCTGAACTTTTAGATTATAAAGCCCAGAATTTATAGCCGTCCAATTTGCACCTTCATTGGTTGATTTGAATACTCCACCGCCATAAGTCCCAGCTAGTAAAATTCCATCTTTATAATTTATATCCGTTATATATAAATCAGTCAGACCATTATTTATAGTTGTCCAATTTACTGCCATATCGGTAGATTTCTTTATACCGGCCCCCCATGTCCCAACCCAAAGCACATCGTTTGGACCTTTTTCTAATTCTTTATATTCATTTAGGTATGGACTTCTAATTCTTGCTACATCATATTGTGAAAAAGCAAAATATGATATTGTCGCTATAAGAAGTAAAAATTTCAACATATTTCCCTCTTTTTGGATTAATAATTTATTCAAAAATATGAAATTCTTTCATATTTAACTTTAATTAAATATTAACACAATAAAATTAAATTAGTTACAAAATATTATTAACAAAGTATTCGTCAATCATTAAAAATTAAGGTAGTGTATGAAAATAACACATTTGAAAGATAAAAATAGATTTGAATTAAGTGATGACGGACATACCGCAACACTCGATTATATCCCTCGACAAAATCATATTGTTATTTATGAAATCGAAGTACCAAAATACTTAGAAACACAAGGTGCAGGAACTGAATTAATAAAATTCAGCTTAGATTATGCTAGACAAAATAATCTTAAAGTATTCCCAATGCACCACTTAGTTACAAGGTATATGGCTAAAGAGACTAAATCACAAGACTTACTACTTATTAAATAAAGGGCTTTGTGGATTCAGTAACGCAATTTGTTTTAGGTGCATCAGTTGGTGAAGCAGTGGCAGGGAAGAAAGCAGGAAATTGGGCTATGCTTTGGGGAGGAATTTGCGGAACTATTCCCGATTTAGACGTTTTTATGCGATACTTCTTCAATGAAGTTGAAATGTTAGGCATACATAGAGGCTTTTCTCACTCTATTCTTTTTGCAATTTTAATTGCACCAATTTTAGGATTTATTCAATTTAAAATTCATAAAAAACAAGAAGCCACTTTTAAAAACTGGACATTACTGTCATTTTTGTCAGTAGTAACTCACCCACTATTAGACTCCTTTACTACTTATGGAACACAACTCTTTCAACCATTTTCAAATTACCCTGTAGCTTTTAATTCTATTTTTATCATTGACTTAGTTTATACGCTTCCATTTATCTTTGCTTTAATAATAATTTTATTCCAAAAGAGAAATTCCCGACAAAGGAGAATAATAAACTATTCGGCAATAATTTTCACAACATTCTACTTATTTTTAGGACTAATTTCGAAATACTCTGCAGATATTGTTTTCGAGGACAGCTTTAAAGAAACAAGTCAAATAATTCAAGACTTTTCTGCCCCAAGCCCTTTAAATATAATTCTTTGGAACACTTTGATTGTATGCGAAAATGACAAAGTCTACTTTGCTGATTATTCTCACTTAGACAAAACTAAAAATATTAACTACCAATCATTAGAACGAAATACTTATCTGATTAAACATAATTTAAACGATTATCCAATTCAAAAACTTCTTTGGTTCTCAAGAGGACTTTATAAATTTGAGAAAAAAGGAAACGATATTTACTTTAGTGATTTAAGGTTTAATGTTAGTAATGAACAATTAAGCAAGGAAAACTCATCTGTATTCAAATTTAAATTAATATTTAAAAATAATGAAGTTATCGGTTTTGAAAGAGCAAATTCTGGGTTAAACATTGATTTTAAATCTACTTTTGAAAAATTGATTATTCGAATTTTAGGTAAGTAGCAAAATTTCCTTTAATTTTGCTTATGGAAAAATTATATTTTGAAATTTTTAATGACAACAACGATCTAATAAAATTTGATTTACGTAAAAAAATTTATAGTCAAAAATCGCCATTAAATATAATCTTACACGGATTTAAAGCATTTAGAAATTGGGGGTTTATTCCGCGTATGGCTGAGAAACTATCTGAACAATCTGGTCCTACCATAAATTTAGATTTTTCATTAAATGGAGTGATTGACGAAGGTAAAATGCTTTATGATAATTCTAAATTTAGAAAAAACACTATTTCACAAGAATTAAAAGACCTGAATATATTATTAGATTATATAAAATCAAATAATTTTAATATAAATTTATCTGAATGCTGGAATGGTGAAATTAACTTAATAGGTCATTCACTTGGAGGAGCAGTTTCAATTATCACTGCTCACGAAAGAAATGACATTAACAAAATTATTTTATGGAATTCAATTTCCAAGTCAGATAGAAATACCGAACGACAAAAAAAAGAATGGAGAGAAAAAGGATATATTGAATTTACAGAAAGCAAATCAGGACAAACTTTGTTTTTAGACGTTGAATATCTCGAAGATAAAGAACGTAATAAAAAACGATTTGATTTAAAAGGGAAAATTTCTGAACTCAAAATTCCAATTTGTATAATACAAGGAAAATTAGATTTAACAGTTAGATATAATGAAGCTGAAGCATTAGAAAAATCAGCCGTAAACTCAATAAGTTTAGAAGCTCATTATATTGAAAAATGTAATCACACTTTTGGAGTGAGTAACCCTTTTATATCAACAAATGAAAATTTAGATTACGCAATAAATAAAACAATTGAATTTATCAACAAATGAAAAAATTAATTTTTATATTACTTACAATCCTATTAAATGCTTGTGAAATAATCCAGATTGGAGAAAAGCCACAAGAAGTTAAAACTATTATCATTGCAAGAGAAAACCCTGTCGGAGCAGTATTGCTTTTTAAAGCAGAGTTAGATTCAAATAATATCCCAGCAGCAACTGAATACCTTGCAACTCCAACAGGACATCGAATATTAGCAATTGACAAACTTAACATTTACGACGAATTACCAATGCTTCGTAATAAACTTAAAGGACTTGATATATCAAACATATATCAGCAAAACCTTGATGACAACCTAATCCGAGTAAATATAGAATTTTCATATATCCGCAATCTAATTTGCGACACGAAAAAAATAGATTCATTGTACTTCATAATAAACTATAAGTTTGAAAAGAATTATAATTAAACCAGCGCTTTGAATGGAGTTGGAATGAATTGAAAACACTCTATTATTTATAGTAAACATTACTTACGCCCGTAATAGTGAAATAAAGGAAGAGACAAAACATAATAAAAGAAAGCACTTGCATATTAAAAAACATTTATTAAATTGCAGAAAGTAAATTTTCAAAAAGTGCAAAAGTATTATAAAAAATGTGAAAATAAATTGCATAACAAAACTTACCATATTCTCCTAACTCCTTATATATATATATATATACGCTTGCTTTATACAACAATCCGAAATCGCAAATTCTCTCTACTATAAAATTAAAAATAATTTACAGATTAAATGTTCTAAGCAAAATAATTTACAGGAGTTCAAACTTTACAATTTAGTGAAACAAAAGTTTAGGCGGTGTGGCATCTAAACGAAATGCAAACCGCTGTTGGCGTTCATAATTATATTATGAATTATTGATTCACTAAATTTTAAATTAATTCAAGGTAAATAAATGTCAAAATTTTTATTTTTAAATGGAGAAAATAAATGAGAATTTTATTACTAAATATAATGTTAATATTTCCATTATTTCTTTCTGCAAAATGGGAAAAAATTGAATTGCCAAAAGAAACACATGTAGCTGAATATATGTTTAATATTAATGATACATTAATTTTTATAATTGATGATATAATATTTGTATCCACCAACAATGGCTACACTTGGGAAAATGAATATAATAGCAGAACATTCAATTACCAAGTAACAGATGGATATTATTTAATTGATAAAAATCTATTTAGAACAGTTGCTAATAGTAATAATGGCTTTCCTATGATACTGAAAAGTTATGATCTAGGTGAAAATTGGGAAATTGTATTTGTTGATGACAAAATTAATCGAATTTATCATGTGTTTAAAATTGAATCAAATTTACACTATTTATCAAACCGTGGTTTATTTCGCTCTACAAATGATGGCAAAGACTGGGTCTTAGTTTCAAATTCAAGCTTACCAAAATTTGATGGTATAATTGATAATTATAATGATAATATTATTGTAGCCGATAAAGGTGGTGCAAATGCCAATAAAGGAGTCTTTATCTCAACTGACGGAGGTTATAACTTTAAGAATAAATTAAATGGAATAGACAATATTAATTATAAGAAATTTAATTTAGTTAAGATATATTCAGATTATCAATTTATTGCTGGTGAACAAGGGTTATATTATTCTGAGGATTTAGGAGAAAATTGGGCACTTGTTAATTTTAATGGTACTACTAATAGAAATATTATTTCATTTGAAAGAATAGGAGATACGTTTTATGCTGGAACAAATTATGGTGAAATATATAAGTCAAACAATATAAAAAGCAATTGGGAAGAAGTTTATAACAATGGTAATAAAGGGAAAATATCTTTAATAAAAAGTATAAACAATAATTTATACTTTAATGTTTGGGGAGAAATATTTGGAAACTTTCTTTTAGATAAAAATTCAAATTATTTACAATCTAATTTTAAAATTAGAAGTAATAATGTGAAATCAAAAATTATAAAAGATAGCTTATATCTATTAACCGCTAATAATTTGTATTGTTCATCTTCGAATATGAAAAATTGGTTGAAGCTTACCGATTTAGAATCTTTTCAATATACTGACTTTTACGTCGACAGTAATAATATAATACTAAGTTATGTTATAAGCAATCAATTTGTATATTCAAAAGATTTTGGAAAAACCTGGAAAGATAAAACCATAGGTGAATTTAGTATCTGGGTAAATGATATTACAAGACATTATAATAAATTATTCATTTCAACTTTAAATATTAGTTTTTATAATCCAAATAATGGGTTATTTATTTCTGAAGATAATGGTGAAAATTGGTATAATTACAATGAATATCATCCTGAAATAAATTTTAACTTCACTTCCATAAAAGAGATAAATGGAAAGTTATTTTCAGGAACAAGTAGAAATGGAATTGTAACTTCGACTGATAAAAGTGAAACTTGGAATAGTCTATCAAATGATACAACTAATCTAATGAATAGTGAATTTATAGAAGAGTTTGCAGTGCATAATAATACAATCATTGCTCAATCAACGAATACTTTTAAAATATATAAATCAAACGACTTAGGTAAATCATGGGGTGAAATTAAAGATTTAGGAAACGAAACTTATATAAAAGGATTAATAAATTATAAAGAATACTTTTTTATGATTACAAGAAGTGGCTTTTATTATTCAAGAGATTCCGGTTCAACATGGAGCGCATACAATGTCGGTATTGAAGAAATACCATTTTCTGAAATTGCATTTGGAAAATATAATTTACATATAAATAAAGATAGTTTAATTTTAATTTACTCTTACGGAATTTATACTCTTCCTCTTTCAGAACTTGGCATTGACTACACCAGCGTCGAAACCACCGAAAACCGCAATTATCTTTGGACTAATCCGCCATATCCACAACCAAGCAATAATCAAGTAAAAGTTAAAGTTTATTGGGATAGTGAATTGCCATTCACGAGCGACGACGTAGAAATTTACGACCTAACAGGAACAAAACTAAATACCGACGGACAAATAAATGTCATAAAAGAAAATAATTGGCAGGGTAACATAACCTGGTATGCAAGCAATCAATCTCCAGGAATCTACATAATGAAAATCACACACGGAACTGAAACAAGAACAAGAAAAATAATAATAACGGAGTAGCACTTTATTCAAAAGTCCTCCCCTTCGTGGAGGGTTAAGAGGGGTTGCCTGCTCATCATTCTGAGCTAAACCGACAAAACCTCAAAAAATTCCCCTCTATTAGAGGGGTGTCGGCTTGCCGACGGGGTGTTTTGTATTAAAAAAATCTACAATCTCTTGCAGACGAAATAAATCAAAAGTCCTCCACTGGGGAGGGTATTGAGTGGAGTTGAAATGCACTAAAAAACTATTATCACTCTTAATCTTGTGGCAAAGTATTAAAATACTTCCCAAGTTCATTAATAATTTTATCACTACTTTGTGAAAATTGATAAGGGTAACCAAAATATAATAAAGTATCATTTCGGAAAGCATATAAATATGTCATTTGACCAGGAGCGTGCTTTACACTCGATTCAATTAATAAATACCTATTGTTACTATCCAGTTTTACAATATACTTTTCTGAAATTGAAGCATCTGTTTCTTGAAAATCAGAAAATGTTGTTTTATAAAGTTCAATATTCCCGTGTTTATATAAGTAAGAACTACAGGCAACAAACAAAGTTAGTAAAGCAAGTAATAACACTTTTCTTAAATATTTATTAAACATTTATTTCCCTCCTCAAAGCTTCACCTAAACCATAGATTTTTGGATTAACATTACTTTTAAATTCCCAAATAAACCCTTGAAAATATACCTTATTATCTAAATATAAAATTACATAAGGATAGCTATAACTTGTTGTTTCAGTAACATTATATGTGTCAGTTCCTCCAATATAATTTGGTCTATTTTCCGTTCTTTTTTCAGTATAAGTAGTCAAATGAATTAAATAAACATCATAATCAAAATTCTGATTTTCAAAAAAGAGTTTATCAGAAAAATCAGGTCTATCTTTAACAGAGAACCGAGCATCTGGCTTCTCCATTCCTTTATAAATTCGATTAAACTTATTAGTTCCGACTATTGGCAAGGTACAAGAGAATAAACACATTGAAATAAATATTATCGCTATATATTTCATAGTTCCTCCGTAATAAATTTAGCAATTCCCCTATCAATTTCACTTTCACTTCTTCGCAAATCTTCTAATGTCCCACAATTAACTAATAGATTATCTTTAAAGATAAAAACAAAATAATCATAAGTCCCACCCCCATAAATACTATTATCAGACACAACAAAATATTTTTGAGCATAAACTTCATAATTTAATGAATCTTTAGAATATTTAAAAACGTCGTCTGCATCAATATTAAAATCTTGAAGTATTAGATTTTTATGCGCACCTTTTCGCATATAACTAAGCGAGCCATAGTCGTATCTAGGTGCACATGAAAGCAAAAATAGAAGTAAAATTAAAACAGAAAAGTATTTCATAATAATTATTTATAATTTTTATCGCAAAAATATGAAAATCTATGTATTTATTTACACTTTAAATTTAATTAAATTTATTATTTGTGCCTTTTAACGAATAAACATAAGCCAACACTTCTGCAACAGCACGGAATAAATTCTCAGGAATCTCTTGATTCACTTCAACATTATAGTATAAAGCTCTTGCCAGAGGTGGCTCTTCGTAAATAATAACATTGTTTTCTTTAGCTTTTTCACGTATCTGTTGAGCAATAAAATCCGCACCTTTTGCTATTACACGAGGCGCCCCCATTGCACTCTGGTCATATTTTATTGCGACAGCAAAGTGAGTTGGGTTAGTAATTACAACATCAGCTTCACCCACAGCGTTAATCATCGCCTTACGAATCCTTTGTCGCATCAAACTTCTAAATTGCCCTTTAACTTTTGGATCGCCCTCCATCTGTTTATGTTCCTCTTTGACCTCTTGCTTAGTCATTTTCATATCTTGCTTGAATTTCCACTTTTGATATATAAAATCAGCAACCGCAATAAGCACATAAATAATACCCATTTTTAGAAGCATCTCTAATGCTAAATTACTCATCAAAAGCCCAATAGCCATAAACGGTTTCTCGCCAACAGTTAGTATATCATCAATATTACTATAAATAGTTGTAAAAATGATAGCACCAAGCACAATAATTTTTGCGAAATTTTTAATTAATTCAAAAACTGACCTTGAAGAAAAGAAGATTTTTTTAAGCCCTTCCCCAAACTTAAAAATCTTTTTAAAATCTTCAAATTCTGAGAATTTCTTCCATGCGACTTTCATACCAACTTGACTAACTTCAGAAGTTAGAATAATAAAGAAAATAATAGAAATCACAGGAAGGATTAACCCAGCTATATAAGCGATAATTTTAGGATAATAAGCAATAAAGTTTTCGTAATTAACATTAATTTGAGCCGAATTTTGCAGAACAGAAGTCATAAAACTCATATAATTGTTAATCAAAGGAATACCAAAAACAAACACGGCAAGCCCACCTATCAATAGTACGGCTGATGTAGTAATATCCATACTCTTTGATACTTGACCTCTTTCTCGACCATCGTCTAACCGCTTCCGGCTGGCGTCTTCGGTTTTTTCTTGTCCGTCTTTATTCTCTGCCATAGTTTATTTATCCTATTATGGAACTCGTCCGGGGTATAATGTTAATAAAAATGTGTAAAGTTGGTCTTGAACGTTTGCAAGAGAATACTTTGCAATAACAACAAACAACGGCACAGATGCCATTAAAATTATCAAACCAACTGCCACTTTTAACTGAAAACTTAAAATAAATATATTCGTTTGGGGAGCAACCCTTGCCAACAAAGCAAGTGATAAATTTGTTAGAAATAAGGATATTAAAACAGGTGAAGCCATCTTAATTCCAAGAATAAACACAGATGTTGCCATTTTCATCAACAAAGTAACAGAACTTTCAGATATAGACATAGTCGTCAACGGAATCGCTTTAACTGAAAAGAAAATTGCCTCAAAAATATAATAATGCCCATTTATAAATAAGAACACCATTAGCACGATAAGCTCCTTTAATTCCCCAACAAGTGAAGGATTTGAATTATCGCGGTCAAACAGTGTCGCAGTCTGATAACCCATATCCATATCAATAAGCCCACCAGCCATTCTCGCTGCCCAGAAAACCGTATTTGTTACAAATCCAAGCATCAAACCAACAAATAGCTCTTTAAAAACCAAAAAAATCATATTCCAAAGGTGAAATTCAATTGTAGGGTGTTCTTTCCACAAAGCAGAAGTTATAATAGTAGCCAGTATGACTGCAATCATAACTTTGACATGAGGAATAATAGCCGACGACCTAAATAGCGGTGCGGTTACTAATATTCCAGTTACACGGACAAAAACAAGCATTCCAACTATAAATTTGCCCATAAAGAACAAGACTGTAGAGTCATTTACCAAACTAAACCCTTGATATATATATAAATATTATTATATAATTAATTACCAATAATAATTTAAGAAATTCTCGAATTACTAAATAATTATAAAATAATATTATTAATTGACATACTTGATTAAAAACTTAAAATTATTATGCCAGAAATTAGAGATTACTAAGCATAAAATTCTTTACAAATTAGTTCATATAATTAAATTCTTTAACTTTCTTATATTTGTAAAATAATTAAAGCAAAATTGGAATTTATATGAAAATAACTTTACCTGACGGAAGTCAAAAAGAGTTTGAAAATGGAACAAGCGGATATGACATTGCAAAGTCAATTTCTGAAGGTTTAGCAAGAAACTCAGTTGGAATTTTATTGAACGGAATAAAAAAAGAAATTAATACCAAAGTAACAGAAGACGCTCATATTAAAATACTTACATTTAATGATGAAGAAGGCAAGGAAATGTTCTGGCACTCGTCCGCCCATTTATTAGCGGAAGCATTGCAAGAACTATACCCAAGTGTTAAATTTGGAATTGGACCCGCTATTGAGCAAGGCTTTTATTATGACATAGACTTAGGCGATATAAAAATTACAACTGAGGATTTAGGTAAAGTTGAAGCAAAAATGTCAGAACTTGCCAAAAATAAAAGCGAGTTCATTATGAACGAATGGGAATGGCAGGAAGCTTATGATTACTATAAACAAATAGGAAATGAATATAAAATTGATTTATTAGAAGACTTCAAAGGTCAAAAAATCACCTATTGCACACAAGGTAACTTCGTAGATTTATGCCGTGGTGGACACGTCCCTGACACAAGCTGGATTAAAGCAATTAAATTGACTTCTATTGCCGGAGCATATTGGAGAGGTGATTCTAACAAGAAAATGATGACCAGAATTTATGGGATTTCATTTCCAAAAAAAACACAATTAGATGAATGGA
This sequence comes from uncultured Hyphomicrobiales bacterium, assembly GCA_964465945.1. Classification (GTDB taxonomy): domain Bacteria; phylum Bacteroidota; class Ignavibacteria; order Kapaibacteriales; family UBA2268; genus JAJRPT01. The sequence continues at coordinate 126,870 of CAYXMM010000003.1, read as the reverse complement.
TTACCTTACGTGAAGAAGCCGAAAAAAGAGACCACAGAAAATTAGGTAAAGAACTTGGCTTATATATGATAAGCCCAGAAGTTGGTGCTGGCTTACCAGTTTGGCTACCAAAAGGCGCTTTTGTACGGAGGAAATTAGAAGCATTTATTAAAGATGAACTTATGAAAAGAGGATATGTAGAAGTTATAACACCACATATCGGGAACTTAAATCTATACAGAACATCAGGTCATTACCCATATTATAAAGAGTCGCAATTTGCACCAATGAAAGTTGAAGACGAAGAATATATGCTAAAACCAATGAACTGCCCTCATCACCATAAAATTTATGACAACGAACCACGCTCTTATCGTGATTTACCTTTAAGATTAGCTGAATTTGGGACAGTTTACAGATACGAACAATCAGGCGAACTCTCAGGCTTATCAAGAGTACGTGGCTTCACTCAAGATGATGCCCACATTTATTGCACAGAAGAACAACTTAAAGATGAATTAATAAATTGCATAGAATTAACTCAACTTGTCTTCACAACATTCGGAATGGAAGTAAGCACACGTTTATCTTTCCGAGATGACGTAAAAGATAAATATGCTGGGGATATAGCTCTCTGGGAAAAAGCAGAAGGAATTGTAAAAGACGTAGCCGATGAACTTAAATTAGACTATTTCATTGGAAGAGGCGAAGCATCATTCTACGGACCGAAAATAGACTTCATTGTGAAAGACGTAATCGGTAGAAAATGGCAATTAGGCACAGTACAAGTCGATTATGTGATGCCAGAGCGATTTGAATTAGTCTACACTGGCTCAGATAACGAAAAACATAGACCAGTGATAATTCACAGAGCACCTTTTGGCTCTATGGAAAGATTTGTATCAATTTTAATAGAACATTACGCTGGTAACTTCCCGTTCTGGTTAGCACCTGTCCAAGTATCAATTCTACCAATTTCAGATAAAACAATGGATTATGCCCAATCTATAAATGATAAATTGAAAGAACTTGGCTATAGAGTTGAAATAGATGCGAGAGCAGAGAAGATTCAAAGGAAAATAGCAGAATCAGAGCAGAAGAAAATTTCATATTCAATTATCGTAGGACCAAAAGAGCAAGAAACTCAAACAGTTGCATTAAGAGAACACGGGGTTGGAGACTTAGGAACAAAAACAATTCAAGAATTACTAAATATTTTTGATTCTCAACCAGACCCAACTAAGTAATTGAAATGCCGAAGATATATTCGGCATTTTTATTTAATCTAATTTATTTTGTAAAATAATACAGTATTAGAATATTAAATTTTTTTTTTAAAATATTGTTATATTGCATTTTTATTTATTCAATAAGGGGTTTTTTTATGAAAAAATACATAGCATTAATTTTTGTATTTTCATTCATTTTAGCTTCTTGTTCTCAAAGGATTGTAGACTATACTTTAATTTCTACAAAGAATTTTGATGTAACAAGAATGAAAGAGTATAAAGTTACTACTCAAAGGGCAACAGAAGAGGAAAAAGTTCATATAATTTTGTTTTTCCCAACCAAGCTCTATTCTGGTCATGGTCAAATGCTTAAACAAGCAATTGATAACGCTATAGCTTCTATTCCGGGTTGTGTAGCATTGTCAAATGGTGTAATAACTAGCAAATTTATGTGGCTATTATTATATGGGTATTCTTCAATTGAAGTTGAAGGTGATGCTATAATAGACCCAAGAATTGCCGTATTAAGCCAAGACAATAGTCAAAGTAATTACTACAAGGTCTATATGAATGATGACCTAAGTGTTGAAAGCGTAGATAAAATAAATGAAATGGAATATAACATAATTAAGTCAGGAGAATAAAAATGAAAAAATATTTATCAATCATAAGTTTATTTTTATTAATTGGAGCTATTCTAAGTTCATGCACAATAAGGTCTCATGATTTTACACTATTGAGTACAAAGAATATTGATTTTAATAAAAACTATAGTATTACCAAAAAAAGTGCTGAAGGTGAAGCAGTAGTAAGTATAATTATAATAATTCCTACTGGCAATATTTTTGATGCTTCTACTTTTAAGGAAGCAGTTGATAACGCTATTGAATCTGTTCCGGGGGCAATTGGGTTAACAAATGTTGTTATCAGCCACTATAGTTGGTATATCCCTTTTATTTATGGTCAACAAAAGGTTATAGTTACTGGTGACCCAATCGTTAGCGTAACAGCTAAAGTTTCAGATAACTTATTTTTCAAAGGTGAGTATAACAAAGACAATGAATTAGTAGAATTTAAGGCAATTAATGAAATTGAATTTAATCTTATAAATAACTAATTAATTTTGTCTTCATAATATTTTTAATTAGCCCTATTTTTTAGGGCTTTTTTTGTTGAAAATAAAAATATAAATTCAAGAATAAAAGTTCTTTTAAATTAAGCACAAAAAAACACCACTCCCGTCATTTTGAGCGAAGCGAAAAATCCAGTTAAAAAAATAAATTCAAATAAAAATAATAAATATTTACTTACTTTTTTGTAAATCTGTAACACTTAACTTTGCTTTCTTTAAAATATTATGTAATGTACCCTTTTTTAATTCTTTATGGTTAGGAACAATAACACTATTATTTAATTCAGGATTGTACAAAAATATATGGCTACCCCTTTGATGATCAATAGAATATCCTAACTTTTTTAATACTTTTATTACGTCTTTACCAGAAAAAGTATTACTCAAATTATAACCTCAAGTTCCCTAATTATGTCATGATTTTGAGTTCTATAATTATTAACTTTTTCCAGACCTTCTAAATAACAAAAAATTGCTTCTTTTGTGTTTTCTAATGCTTCTTCTATGCTGTTACCTTCCGAAAAGCAACCATCAAGAGCTGGTACAATAGAATTATATCCACCCTCTTCTGCCTCAGATAATATTACATTAAACTTCATATTTAATCCCTCATTTTTTTCCATTAACGTAATAAATAAACTTATATTATATAAATATAATTAATTCAAATTTAATCATATAAATTTTCTTATGTTTAATACATAAGCATTTATAAATCAATATTGTAATGTGGTAGAATAATATCACACGGAAAGTGAAATTGTAGTAAAAAAAATTCCAATAAAAAATTCCTCTATATTTGAGGGGTGGCAGCGAAGTAAACGGGGTGGTTTTCTTTAGTTCATTGAGCGGAGCCGAAATGAAATAATTTAATTTCTTTCCTTTGGGCGAATTGATTTATTTCAATCAAATAAATCAAACCAATCACAAAACCTAAGAACTCGCCATAATGAGCGCAGCGAATCCCTATTTTTTAGGGCTTTTTTTTGTTAAAAGTAAAATATAAATTCAAGAATAAATTTACAAGTATATACTCAGGCAAATAGAATTAAGATTTGCTAAAAATTAAGAAAAAAATATTCAATTTTAGGTTAAAACCTTATTATTGTTTAATTTTGACATATTGAAAATAACAAGTTTTATATGAAATACTATCTACCTATTTTACTTCTTATTCTTATTTCTTGCTCTAAGGAGAAAGAAAGTATTAAGCCAATTATAAGCAATATTACAGAATCGGTTTATGCATCTGGGAAAATCGAAGCAAGAGAACAATATCAAGTGTTTGCCACTGTAAGTGGGATTGTTGAAAATATTGTAAAAGTTGAAGGTGATAGTATAAATGCTGGTGAAGTGTTTATTTCTATTAAAAATGATGCTCAAAACTTTAATAAGGAAAATGCTATTCTTTCACGAGAGTTTTCCGACCGAAAATTAAATCAAAGTAAACTTGATGAAGCGAAAAGTAAAGTTAATCTTGCCGAAAGTGTCCTTGAAAATGATTCTTTGCTCTACGAAAAACAAAAAAATCTTTGGACTAAATCAGTTGGTTCAAAAAATGATTTAGATAGAGCAGAATTAAAATATAAAAGTTCAAAATCTGCTTATATTTCTGCAAAAGAAATGTATGACCAAGTAAAAAGACAAGTCAATTTTAGCGCGAAACAATCAATCAATAATTTAAAAATTGCTGATGCATTATTTGATGATTTTAGTATTAAAAGTCTTGTTAATGGTGAAATTTATGAAATTTACGTTGAGAAAGGTGATCTTGTAACTCCACAAAAACCACTTGCAGTGATTGGAAAAAGAAATGACTTTATTCTTAAAATGGATATTGACGAGAAAGACATTAAAGATATTAGAATCGGACAAGAAGTTATTATCGAATTAAATAGCTACCTTGATAGTATTTTTACAGCGAAAGTTTCTAAAATCAACCCTTTAATGAATGAGCAGACTAAAACCTTTCAAGTAGAAGCAGAGTTTGTAAAGCGTCCAAACGTTCTTTATCCAAACTCAAGTTTTGAAGCGAATATAGTTATTAATTCTAAAAAAAATACACTTGTAATCCCACTTGAATACTTGAATAACAATAGCGTTACACTTAAAGATGGCAGTTCAAAAAAAGTAACACCTGGTTTGAAAGACTATAAAAAAGTAGAAATTCTATCTGGAATTGATAAAAATACAGAAATTATAAAGCCCTAAATGCAATTTAAATTAATTTCAAATATTTCATTTGCTTTACTTAAAGCTCGACTAAAACAAACTCTTATTGCAGCAATAGGCGTTACTTTTAGTATTTCAATGTTTATCACATTACTTAGCTTTATGGGTGGACTTAATGAAATGCTTGACGGATTAATTTTGAATAGAACACCGCATATTAGATTATATAAAGAGATACAGGCATCAGACAATCAAGCAATAGACAAGAGCTCTGAATATAAAAATTCAATAAATTTTGTTAAAAATATCAAACCAAAAAATGAACGAATTGAAATTTATAATAGCGAACCAATTATAAAAGTTTTAGAAAGCGACCCAAATGTGCTTGGAATTTCAAGAAGAACATCAGCACCTGTATTTTTTATGGTTGGACAAATTAGATTAAATGGAATGGTGAATGGGATTGATGTAGTTTCAGAAGCAAATTTATTTAAGTTTAATGAATATATAATTCAAGGAAATTCAATCGACTTGAATAACGTGCCAAATAGTATCATTCTTGGCTCTGGAATTGCAAAGAAAATAATGGCTAACGTTGGGGATAATATTCAAATCAAAACAACTGATGGAAATACTTTTCCTTTGAAAGTAGTTGGAATATTTCAGTCTGGGCTTGAAGAATATGACAAGGTTCAGAGTTTTTGTAACATCTCTACAACACAAAAAATACTCGGAAAACCTAAAAATTACATCACTGATATACAAATAAAGTTACATGACTTAAATAAAGCGCCTGCATTAGCAAAGAAATATGCTAAAGTATTTGAGATACAAGCAGTTGATATTCAAACAGCAAATTCGCAATTTGAAACTGGCTCATCGGTTAGGTCTTTAATATCTTATGCGGTGGGGATTACCTTGCTAATTGTCGCTGGCTTTGGAATTTATAATATATTAAATATGATGATATATGAAAAGATGGATTCTATTGCAATTTTGAAAGCAACTGGCTTTTCTGGGAAAGATGTAAATTTTATATTTATTGAGATTGCTTTAGTAATAGGTATAGTTGGTGGGATTGTAGGGTTACTTTTAGGATTTGGTTTTTCATACATTATTGACCACATTCCGTTCCATGCCGAATCGTTGCCAACAATGACAACATTTCCAGTTAATTATGATCCATTATTTTATATAATTGGTGTATCATTTTCAACTATAACAACTTATTTTTCAGGTTACTTTCCAGCACGGAAAGCAAGTAAAATTGACCCTGTAGAGATTATAAGAGGTAAATAAATGAATAAGGTTATGAGTAAAAAAATAGGAAAAATAAATTTTTTGAAATTTATAAAAATTTTTACGTTATAGGTTATTTAAATTATTTATAGTGATAATTTTAATAAGTATGATTTTTTTTTTAATATTTTTATTATTCATTTGTCATTATTAATTAAACTTTTTATAATTTTGAAAAAATATTCTAATAAATAAAATCAAGAGGTATAATTATGGATAAAGTATTTTATATTTTGATTTTTCAAATTATTTTTTACTCAAATATATTTGCTCAAAAAATAGAATTCGATATTTTTGATATTTACAATGGACAAGATATTGATTTAGATTCAGTATTTTTTTATTGTCATGCTTTAAAGATTGATACGATTATACCATACTCGAAAGTTATTGACATTAGTGATATACTTGAAATGAATTCTGTGTCAACAGAAAATTTTATTGATATAGCGATAAGCGGAAATAGTTTAAGAATAAATTCAAAGGAACAAATGCGTAGTGTTGAAGTCTATGATATTTTAGGAAGAACTATTCTAAATTCAAATGTCAATAGTAATTACGTAAATAAAAATTTTCCTACAAACAATAGATCTTTGTGTTATTTTATTAAAATAGAGACTGCAACAAAAACAATTTATAAGAAACTACTAAATAATTATAAAGATGAATACATGGTAATGGATGTTATGCCAACAAGAATCCTATGGACGATTGGTTTAATAAAAAAGAATTATATGACAAAAAATCTTGAGAATATAAGTTTACCAGAAAAAATAAATACAGGTTTAAGTAAAATAATAGCCGTTAGTCAATTTGATATAAAATTTATTAATTTACTATATTTTGATGATTATAATACTAATAATAAATATTTTTATAAAAATGATACAGTAACATATAAGTTTAATATTTTTTACTACGATATTATAAACAAAGACAATAATAGTATTTATCCATTTAGTTATACTTATATTGATAGAACTAATGTTATAGGTAAAGAAATATACGATGCTGTTATATATATTGATGATAGTTTAAACATAAAAAATATTGAAATAAGGTACGGGGAAGAAATGGGAGTTTATTTAGAAAAAACTAGTATAATATTTCACTTTAGCGGATTTAATTTATTAAAATATTACATACCCGGAGAAAGCAAAGTTATAGACTTATCAAATGGCGATCCATCGGTAGAGTTTGATTATTTTTATATTTATATTGATGATGAAAAAAAATATAATACTACTCACACGGTTGTCAATTCTGATTCCACAAAAATCGAAGGGACAATAAGTTTTGAATTTTATTGATAGTACTTCAACAGATTTTTCTGGGAAAGATGTAAATTTTATATTTATTGAGATTGCTTTAGTAATAGGTATAGTTGGTGGGATTGTAGGGTTACTTTTAGGATTTGGTTTTTCATACATTATTGACCACATTCCGTTCCATGCCGAATCGTTGCCAACAATGACAACATTTCCAGTTAATTATGATCCATTATTTTATATAATTGGTGTATCATTTTCAACTATAACAACTTATTTTTCAGGTTACTTTCCAGCACGGAAAGCAAGTAAAATTGACCCTGTCGAAATAATTAGAGGGAAATAATTGACTAACCAAAATTCTAAAATAATTGAAGCCAAAAGCATAAGTAAAACATTTACTGACCCAATCTCAATCAAAGTTTTAAAAGAGATTTCATTTTATGTTGATTCTGGCGAATTTGTCTCCATTATTGGTAAATCTGGCTGCGGTAAATCAACATTACTTTACATTTTATCAACAATGGATACAGACTACGAAGGTGAATTATATTTAAACAATGTTTTAATGACAGGTAAAAAAGATAGTCATCTATCAAAAGTGCGGAATGAACAAATTGGCTTCGTATTTCAATTTCATTACTTATTAAACGAATTTAACGTATTAGAAAATGTTATGATACCCGGCTTAAAGTATGGAAAGAAAAGCAGAGAAGAAGTAGAACACAATGCGATAGAAAAATTAAAAATATTAGGGATTGATAGTGAAGCTTATAAATTACCGAATCAAATTAGCGGTGGGCAGAAACAAAGAGTAGCAATAGCCCGCTCATTGATAAACAACCCATTAATCATAATTGGAGATGAACCAACAGGTAATTTAGATAAAAAAAACAGCGAGATAGTTTTTAATATTTTCCTTGAATTAGCCGAAGTTTATAAGCAAACATTACTGATTGTAACACACGATATGGACTTCGCTGCAAAAACTTTTCGCACAATTGAAATGGAGGACGGGCGAATAATTTCTCATGGAAGATGAATTATTTTTAATTAAATTAAAGTTTTTCAAAATATAACCGATAATCAGTGTATAAAATTATATTCAGGATGAACTTTAGTGATTAATATCATTAAAATAATTTTTATCACAATTCTATTTTCAAATCAGAATTTGCTTAGCCAAACATGGACAGAAGTCAATACAGGTGCTGGTCATAATCTATGGGGTGTATCTGTAATAAATGATAACACTGCTTATGCTGTTGGCGACCAAGGAACTATAGTTAAAACAACTGATGAAGGTAATAACTGGGCTTCAATTCCAAGTGGAACAACATCATACTTTAATTCAGTGCAGTTTATAAATAGTAATCTCGGCTGGGCTGTTGGAGAAAACGGTACAATTGCAAAGACTACTAATGGCGGAACAAATTGGACATACCAACATACTGGAAATTTTGGAGTTATAGGCGATTTATGTGTATATGATAGTCAGAATCTCTGGGTATTTATGTCATTCGATTATATTTTTTATTCAAGTGATGGAGGAAACAACTGGGTTTCAAGACCTAGCGCACTTACAGGAGCAATTTGGAGCGTCTGGCAATTTGATTTCAGTACAATTATTGCAATTGGAGATAATGGAAAAATCGCGAAATCAAGTAATGGAGGAATATCATGGAACACTATAAACTCTGGTGTGTCTGATTTGCTTTGGGATGTGCATTTTCCGACAAGTCAAATTGGGTATATTGTAGCTGCGAATGGCATAATTTTAAAATCCACAGATGGAGGTGATAATTGGGTGCTACAAACGAGTGGCACTTTAAATACATTATATAGCGTATATTTTAAAGATTCAAATACTGGTTGGATATCAGCTTCTGGTGGTATGGTTTTGAAAACTACAGATGGTGGTGCAAACTGGTTAAATGAACCAAGTGGTACAACTCAAGATCTGTCAAGAATTGAATTCTTTAATGAAACAGGTATAGCGGTTGGGACTAATGGAAGAATAATTAAATATAATTTCAGAAAGCCGACCTTAGGAACATTATTAAGTTCTAATTTAACAGCAAATTCAGTAACTTTAAATGGTTCAATTTCTTCAGATGGGAATAATTCAATAACTGAAAAAGGGTTTGTAATTAGCACTTCAAGCAATCCAACAATTAGTTCAAATTTGTTTAAATTTAATAGTGGGAGCGGTTCGGCAGCTTTCTCAAATACAGCAAATACTTTAAATGATGAAACAACATATTTTATAAGAGCTTATGCGACTAATGGGGAAGGGACAAGTTATAGTAATCAAATTTCAATAACTACTCCTTCTGATAGTGGAGTCCAAATTCCAAATAATGGCGATGGAAATGGTGACGGAATTGTTGATTCGTTACAAAGTCATGTAAAAACTTTATTGGCTGCAACAGGAAGTTCGTATATTACAGTCGAAGAATTGAATGGTAAAACTATTTATGATGTAAATACTTTAAATGAAACAGATAATTCAAATAGTTTATTTTATCCTTTTGGTTTAGTTGAATTTAAGGTGAACTCAAACACTACAAGGATTAAAATCTATTATCATGGGACTGATTTGTTAAATAATCCTATTTATCGCAAATTAAATTCAAATAGTTTTTATTTTAATTTTAAAAATGTTGAGTCTTCATTTGAAATGGTTGGTGGCGAACAGGTTGCAACAATTACATTTACGATTGTTGACGGAGGTGAAGGAGATTACGATAATATTGTAAATGGAATTATTCACGACCCAGGTGGGCCTGCTTTTGTTGTTTCCGCTAACATCCCTAACTGGAATTTAATTTGGATGTCTATTGCAGTTCTATCGCTATGTTTAATTTATTACGTAAAAAGATAAATTATTTGCTTTATATTATTTTTTAATTGTCAAAGAACTATATAATTTAGAATTTTAAAACTTACTGGGAAACTATATTCTAATTATTTTTTTTAATTAAATAGATAACTGATTAATCGTGAAAACCTTTGCCTGACATTATTTTATTTACCATGCTTTCAATTCTCTTTGTTCTTGTCGCAGATTGTTTGGGTGCAGAAAAATAAATGATGTAACCACGTTGTCTACCAGGTGTTAGAGATGTAAACGCTTCTTGAACTTCTGGATTGTTATTAAAATATTCTGTTAATTCTATTGGAATTTGTTCTCTACTTTTATCATAAATTATTTTCAACCCTTTTTCTTCGTTTTCTATCGCTTCAAAAATGTATGATTTTATTATATCTTTAAGTTCTGATAGTTTACTAAAATCTGTAACCTGTAATAAAGCATAAGATTGAGAGTTTTCACCAGGGGTAACAAGTAATTTAAACTCATCTTTTAGTAATTGCCCTTTGAAGAAGCTTAATGTGGCATAATTATTCAATGCTCCGAGCATTAGTATATTCTTGCCATTATGAGTATAGCAAGGATAGCTCCACTTTATTTCTTCTTTTAGACCCGTTTCAAGAACAATTTTTCTTAATGCGATCAACTCATTTTGCCATCTATGGACATTGCACTGAGGTGTTCTAAATTTAGAACACCTTCCACAACCTTCTTCAAGATATATATCAACTTTTGGGTTTAATTCTTGCAATATTAGTTATTTAATTAGTTCTAAAATTTGCTTAAACTCTGGAGTTTTTGCGTCAATACAAAGTTCTGTTAAAATTGATTCATAGGAGGAAAGCAAAATTCCTTCTTGTTGTAATCGTTTGAGTGCAATTAACTTATCTTCTTCTTTCCTTGAAGTAACACAGTCTTCAATTACCATCACTTCGTATCCTTTTGCCTTTAAATCAATAGCTGTTTGCAAGATGCAGACTTGTGTTTCTGTGCCTGCAATGATAATATTTTTTTTGTTTGATTTTTCTAATTGTGATTTAAACTCTTCATTAAACATACACGAGAAGGTGTTTTTTTCTATTGCATTAAATTCCCAAACAAATAAATCTTTTATAAACTGAGAAGTCGAACCTAACCCTTTTGGATATTGCTCAGTAAAAAGCATTGGAATTTCAAGGATTTGCATACCTTTGATCAGGATTTTAATGTTTTTTTTAAAGAAATCATTTTTAAATAAATGATGAAAAATTCCTTCTTGAACATCAATAACTACAAACAAGCAATCTTCTCTTAAAAACCTCATAATTTTAACCTAAATTAAATTTAAACTCATATTCTAACTTAATGTCTGGATGTAAGGAGCGTGTAACGGGACAAGTCTTAACAACATTTTTCATTATTGCTAATTCTTTATCACCAAGTTCTTTAGCAAAGATTATTTCAAAAGATATTTTACCAACTCTGCGGAAAGGTTCGTTTATCATTTCTTTATAAGCATTGATTTTTAAACCAGTTATATCGACATTATTATCGTTTGCTCTCATCCCCATTATAGTAGCAATGCACGACGCTAATGAGCCACATAATGTATCTGTTGGCGAAATATATCTTGCTTTTCCGTTATTATCTAAAGGAGCATCAGTTAAAAATTTGTTTCCTGATGGAGTGTGTTCTACTGAACACATTAAATCTCCTAAATATTCTACTGCTATCTTTACCATTTCTATTTCCTTTTTTATACAAAATTATGAAATATATTGATTAGTTATCCCCAAGTTGACTAATATCATTATTTTCAAGGTGATTTTTAGGATAATTTATAAATAAAGTGTTAATCATTGCTCTTCCAATTTTAGTCGAAGTCGATACTTTACTTGATAATTTTAATAAAGGTAGAAATGGACTAAGAATAAGATAAACAATAAAATAAACTTTTGATTTTGGTTTAACACCTTTTTCTGGGATTATTAGCCCTGGACGAAAAGCATAAGCATTTTTAAATCCTTTATTTAGTATATAGTTTTCAGTTTTTCCTTTTACTCTTGCCCACATAATACTTGATTTTTCTGTGGAGTCGGTTCCTGTTCCAGAGATGTAATTAAAAATAATGTTTGGATTTAGACTATATAGTAAATCAGCAAGGATTTTTGTTGCATCGAAAGTGATTTTTGTATAGTTCTCCTCACTCATTCCAACAGCGGAAATTCCCATGCAATGGAAACATGCGTCATATCCGTTTAACTCATCTTTGAAATTTTCTAATTCAATATAGTTTTTAACTAAAATTTCTTTAATTTTTGGACTTATAATATCTATTTTAGAGCGATTAATTAGTAATATTTTCTCGATTCTATCATCTTTAATAGATTCAAGCAAGCATGCTTTTCCGAGCATTCCAGTTGAGCCAGTTATTATTACATTATATTTATTTTTCATAATTAATCTTATTTTTTATGTATTACAAAATTAAGAATATAGAATTTTTATACAACTTAATATTTTATAAATTGATTTTATAATTTGAGTTTTTGATGTGTTATTGTATTATTTTTGCAGATTCGGGGTGTTTTTGTTTTTTTTTAAAATCGTGTAACTTATATATAATATAAATAATTACAAGATATGCGTAAAAATATTGTCGTTTTCGTCTGCAAGAAAGCGTACTCGACAAAATGAAAAAAATATTGTGTAAAATGGAAAATACTTTGGCAAAATAGTTTTTTTCTTCTGTAAAATAGGAATGACGTAACAGGTAACTCTTCCTAAATCGTTCCCGAAGGGAAGGGCTTGAAGATTTGGTTCGTTTTGGTTTGTTTCGACGATGGTCAAAATTGGCGACTGAATTTACAGATACTCTGAATAATATTTTAAAAAAAAGGGAAGTCTTACGACTTCCCCTTTATTTCAATGAATTAGTTATTCCCAGCCACCACCTAATGCGCGGTACAAATTTACTACGCTTTTCATTTGCTTCATCTTCGTTTCAACTAATTCAAATCTTGCTTCTAAGGCATCTCGCTGTGTTAGCATCACTTCGCGGTAGTCGGCTCTTGCTGACTTAAATAAATTTATGGAAATTTGAATTGCTTCATTGAGTGTATCAACTTGTTTCTGTTTTAAATCAAAACTATTTTGTAGATTAGATACGTTTGAAATTTGATTTGAAACTTCAACATAAGCGCTTAATAAAGTTTTTTCAAATTCATAAATTGCTTGGATTTGTCTGCTATTTGCTGATAAGTATTGTGCTTTAATTGCGTTTTTATTAATTAAAGGAGTAACTAGCTCACCAGCAAGTGAGTATATCATTGATTCAGGCGATTGGAGGAAGATTGATGGCTCGAAAGCATCAAATCCAACACCTGCGGTTAATCTAAATGCTGGATAGAAGTTTGCTTTTGCAGATTTTACGTCTAAATCTGTTGCTGCTATTTCTAATTCAGCTTGTCTGACATCAGGTCGGTTCTCTAAAAGTTGAGAAGGGAGGCCCACAAGAACTTTGTGAGGGGTAATTTCATTAAAGTTTTGTGAGTCCCTCTCAACATTTTTAGGGTATTTACCAGTTAAAAAGTTAATTCTATTTTCCAAAACTACGATATCTTGTTGAATATTGAAAATTAAACTTCGATTTTTTAGAACTTCGGCTTCAAATTTCTTAACAGCAAGTTCAGTAACTTTACCAGCTGTTTTTTGAAGTTTTACAATTTCTAAGGCATTGACTTGAATTTCAATATTTTTTTTCAATATATCGAGTTGATTGTCTAAGGCAAGGAGTTCATAGTAAGATTCTGCAATTTCGGCAATAAGTTGTGTCTGTACAAAGTTACGACCTTCAACACTTTCTAAATATCGCTTAGCAGCAGCATCTTTAGCATTTCTTAATTTTCGCCATACGTCCAGTTCCCAAGAAGCGTTTGCAGACAAGAACATATCTGTAAGTGGTTCGGGAAATTTTCTGCCTGGCATAATGTCTGTGTTCGCGTCATTAGCACCTTGCGTTGTGTAGCGTCCTACTTTTTCACCCTCCAAGCCACCATTTAGGGTTACAAAAGGTAAGTACTCCCCTCTTCTTGCCATTACTTCATTTCTGCTTACAAGGATTTCTTGTGAGATTATGTTTAGTTCTTGATTATAGACTAAGGCACTGTCGATTAGAGTTGTTAAATATGGGTCATCGAAGAATGCCTTCCAGTTTAAGTTAGAAGTATTTGTTGTGTCATTATTATTATTAAAGAACATACTTGGAGTTGCTTTATTGACATCTCTTTGTTGTAAATCTGGAATAGCACAAGAAGACACAGCTAAAAGTAAAATGACGTAAGATAATGAATTTTTAATATTTAACTTACTCATTTGTTTCCTCCTTTTCGTCAGAAGGTTCAATTGAATTATTGTTATCATTATTTTGTTCTTCATTTGTTTCAACGTTGCTTTCTTCATTATTCTCTTCGTTTGCTCCAACTTCGTGTTTATGGTCTAAAAGTGCTTTTTCTTCTTCTTCAGTCAATGGTTTGTCGTGTTCGTCTTTAATTAAGCTTTTACCTTCTGCAAGGCGACCGAAGATATAATAAAGACCTGGCACTATAATTACTCCGAATATTGTCCCAAATAACATTCCTCCTAATGCGGATGTCCCTATTGTTCTGTTCCCAATAGCACCAGGTCCTGAAGCTCTAACGAGTGGAATTAAACCAGCGATAAAGGCGAATGAAGTCATTAAGATTGGTCTAAATCTTACCTTAGCACCTTCGATTGCTGCTTCAAAAACGGTGGAACCAGTTCTATGTTTTTGGACTGCAAATTCTACTATTAATACAGCATTTTTACCCAGTAGCCCTACTAACATTACCAGTCCCAACTGGGCGTAAACGTCATTTGCGAGTCCAAGTAGTTGAAGTAAGAAGAAAGAACCAAATACTCCTGCTGGCAGTGATAGAACTACTGCGAAAGGAAGAATAAAGCTTTCGTATTGAGCGGATAACACTAAATAAACGAATCCTAAAACTACTAAGAAAATATATAGGGCTTCATTCCCTCTTTGTGCTTCATCATAAGAAAGACCTTCCCAAGCGATGTCATAACCTTTTGGTAATGTTTCTTTTGCCACTTCTTTAATTATATCAATTGCGTCACCACTTGTGTAACCTTTAGCTGGAGCGCCTCTAATTGCAGAAGAGAAGTAAAGGTTATATCGTGTAATTTCATTTGGTCCTTGAGTCTTTTTCATTGTCATAAAAGCTGAATAAGGCACCATTTCGCCATGGTCGTTTTTAATGAATAAGTTAAGAATATCCTTTGGCAACCTTCTATATTCTGGTCCTGATTGGGTATAAACTTTGAAGAACATACCGAATCGGATAAAACCTTGTTCGTAAGTTGAACCGATTAAAATATTTAGGTTTTCCATTGCTTTCCCAATACTCACGCCTTTTTGCATAGCAAGTTCGTTATCAATTATGAGTTCATACTGAGGGTAATTGGCACTAAAGAAAGTAAATAAACCAGTTAGTTCTTTTCTTTTACGCAAGGCAGCCATAAACTCATCGTTGATTTGTTCAAACTCTTTATAGTCGTCGCTATTTGTTTGGTCGAGGAGTCTTAGGGCAAATCCTCCTGCAGCACCGTAGCCAGGTACTGCTGGTGGCTCGAAATACTCAACAATAGCACCCATATTTTTTGATTTTTCTTCGAGTTCTTCGATAATTTCTTGAACTGATTGTTTTCTTTCTGACCAGTCTTTTAAGTTAATTAAACAAGTACCTGCATTAGAACCACGACCTTCTGTTAGAATTTCATATCCAGCAAGAGCAGAAACAGATTGGACTCCTTCGACATGTTCTGCGATTTGTTGTAATTGTCGAGCAACTTCGTTTGTGCTTTCTAATGTTGAGCCAGGCGGCGTTTGAATAATTGCATAAATTATTGCTTGGTCTTCGCTTGGTATAAATCCTGCAGGTAAGAGATTATTTACATATAAAATACCTAAGCCGAATAAAGTGATTAACCCAAAAGTTATTAAACGTTTATTAGCAATATGTCTTAATAGTTTAACATATTTATTGGTCGCATTTTCAAATATTTCATTAAATTTATCAAGTCCTCTTGCTAATAAGTGTTTTTTTCTATGTTCGCCATGAGTTGGTTTTAATATCATAGCACACAACACAGGGGTTAAAGTTAATGCAACGGTACCAGAAAGAATGATAGATGTTGCCATTGTGATGGCAAATTCTCGGTAGAAAACGCCAACTGGTCCAGACATAAATGTAATAGGCACGAATACAGAAGTCATTAACAAAGTAATTGCAATAACGGCACCGCTAATTTCACCAATTACTTCTTTAACTGCTTTATAAGGAGTTAAATGCTTTTCTTCCATTTTAGCATGAACGGCTTCAACTACTACAATGGCGTCATCAACAACGACCCCTATGGCGAGCACCAGTGCGAATAGCGTTATTAAATTGATTGAGATGCCAAATGCTTGCATAAACATAAACGCACCAATCAGAGATACGGGCACTGCCAATGTTGGAATTAATGTCGATCTCCAATCGCCTAAGAAGATAAATACTACAAGAGCAACTAAAACGAATGCTTCGAGTAAGGTATGTAATACTTGTTCAATAGATGCATCAAGAAAATTAGATACGTCATAGTTGATTTCGTATTCCATTCCGTCTGGGAAGGTTTTGGTTTTAAGTTCTTCAAGTTTTAGTTTTACGTTGCGAATTACCTCACTTGCATTACTTCCATAGTTTTGCTTTAAAACAATAGCAGCTGATGGATGTTCGTCGAGGTGAGAGTAAATATCGAAGAACTCACTACCTAATTCAATATTAGCAACGTCTTTTAGCTTCAATATTTCACCTTTCGGATTTGCTTTTAAGATTATGTTTCCATATTCCTCAGGTGTGTTATATCTACCTTTATATACTAATACATACTCAAGAGATTGCGCTTGAATACCAGAACTCTGTCCTAATCTACCCGGACGTCCGATAACACTTTGTTCATCTATTGCTTTCATTACTTCTTCTGTAGAAATATTATATGCTCTCATTCTATCTGGTTTAAGCCAAATTCTCATTGCATATTGACGGCTACCTAAGATTTTAGCATTTCCTATCCCTCTTACTCTTTTTACTTCGGGCAATAGGTTAGTGTTGGCAAAGTTGTATAAGAATTTTTCATCAGCTGTTGTGTCTTTGCTAAATAAGTTAACGTACATTAACATACTTGGTTGTAAGAATGATACAACCACACCTTCTCTTTGAACGAGAGGTGGGAGTCGGTTCATCACTTGGTCAACCCTATTTTTAACATTAACAACTGCTTGATTTAAGTCAGTTCCTAACGCAAAAACGACTTGGATAGTTGCTTCACCTGCACTTGTTGCATCAGAGATTATGTATAGCATATTTGGAACACCATTTATTGCTCTCTCTAATGGAATTAAGCTTGATTTCACTAGCACATTCGCACTTGCTCCTGGGTAAGCAATAGTTACTATTACCCTTGGCGGTGCAATTTGTGGGAATTGTGATGTTGGACTATTGCTAATGGCTAAAAGTCCCAAGAAGACAAATATTACTGAAATTACAATCGATAATACGGGTCTATGTATAAATTTTTGAAACATCCTATTTTTTACCTATTTAATTAACCGGGGCTTGTAATCCTGAGAATACAACTGCTGGTTTTTCATAACTTATGTTTATTTTTTCATTATTAAATACTTTTCTTAATCCCTCAATAAGTATTTTATCATCTGCTTTCAAGCCACTTTCAACGATATATAAATGTGGTAATTCTTCTTTAATTTTGATTTCTTTTGAATGAATTACGTTGTTTTTATCAACAACATAAACAAACTTTTTGTCTAAAATTTCAAAAGTTGCTTTTTGAGGGATTAATAATGCTTTTTTGAATGGAAGTTCAATTTGAATATTTCCTGTTTCACCATGTCTTAATAGTCCTTCGGGATTAGGGAAAGTTGCTCTAAAAGCGATATTACCAGTTTCATTGTTGAAGTCTGCTTCGATTGTTTTAACTACACCTTTTTGGTCGAATATTTTATTATTTGCCATTAAAAGTTCAACTATCATATCTTGATGATCTTTATCGTTCATTTTATAATTTAAGTATTCAGCTTCTGGGACGTTAAAATAGACCCACATCTCACTATTATCAGATAAGGTGGTAAGTAAGTCGCCTTCTTCCATTAAGCTTCCTTCTCTGGCGTTAAATCTATCCATAATGCCATCAAAAGGAGCGCGA
The DNA here is from genome assembly GCA_964465945.1 of uncultured Hyphomicrobiales bacterium. Lineage (GTDB taxonomy): Bacteria > Bacteroidota > Ignavibacteria > Kapaibacteriales > UBA2268 > JAJRPT01. The sequence goes on along the minus strand of CAYXMM010000003.1, from coordinate 108,639 downwards.
ATATCTGTGAAGCCCAAATGAGTTTCAGCTAGTAGAACTTCTGCTTGTGCTTTTTTGAGTTTTGCTTCTACAAGTGCTAGTTCATTTTCTGATACTACATTTTTATCGGCTAATATTTTTGTGTTTTTATATTCAATATTAGCGAAGTTTAATTCTGCTTTTGCTTTTTGAAGTTCGGCATTATAAAGAGAAGGTAAAATTTGGAACATTTTTTGTCCTTTTGTGATGTGTTGCCCTTCATCGACAAAGATGTGTTGGAGATAGCCACCTTCTAATGCTCTTAATTCAATATGTCTTATTGCTCTTACTTGTGCGACATATTCTTTGATAATTGTAGTGTCTTTAACCATTGGGCTAGAGATTAGATATTGAGCGTCATTTTTTTTATCATGAGCTATTGATACTTCTGTATTACAAGAAGTTAAGCTAATTAGTGCTATGAGACTAATTGCTAAAAGTACATTTTTCATAAATATACAAATATTAGTTGTTAATAAGTTTTTAATCTTGTTTAAATGCTGACTCTATTGTCAGTAAAGCGAAATTGGATTGTAAAAATCGGAACGATTTTTAGTGTAGTTTATAATCTAAAGTTTTCGAATAAGATTATATAAGATGAAGTTTGTACTTTAGATAATGAGTTATTATCTACAGATTCTATTTCTAGTTGATTATTAGCTGATAATAAGTATAGCTCTTCTATTAAGTGAAGGTCTAAGTTTAGGACTTTGCTAATTTCTTCTGTGATTTCCTCTGAAAATTCAGGTAAATACATTTTATATTCATGATGGTAGCTGTTTAATTCATCATGATTTTTTTCATAAGATACTTGGTGTGAATGAGAAAATAAAGGTAATTTTGATTTAAGAGTAATAATTTTTGAATGAGTAGTAACATTATCAACAACTTCCTCTATATCGTAAGCGAAAGCAAAACAATAATTTAAGAAAGTTAATAATAGAAATATGTATGTTATTCTTTTCATTGAGATTTTAATTTACCCCTATAACATTTATTTATACGAAATGAATTTTTAATAAGTTTCAAAAAATAGTTTGATAATAAAATCATTACAATTTTGAATTAAAATCATAATCGAAAAAAACAAGTCGCAAAATTAAAAGTTTTTTATTAAAAACAAAAAATATTTTTAAATAAAATTTCTTTTTAAATTTTATGAATACAAAATAAGTGTTAGAGATATGTGTAAGTAGCAAACCATCTATAAATCAAAAGAAGTCACTTATTGCTAAGTGACTTCTTATTTAAGGAGTAATATGAAAAGAGAGGTGATGGCCGGACTCGAACCGGCGTTCACGGTTTTGCAGACCGGTGCCTAACCGCTTGGCTACATCACCATTGTTTCTGCTTTTCTGAAAAAACAGAATTACAAAAATATGAAAAGTTTGTTAATATGCAATATAGGTTTTTAAATTATTTGCTTTTGTTTAAAAATGCTTCTACTCCTGCTTTGTATTCTGGTGAGTCCCCAGCTAATTTTTGATAGTCCTCTTCAAGTTGTAGTTGTTGTTCTAAAGTGTTTGACCATGTGGCATTGACGAGTTTTTTTGTTAGTGTCATTGCTGTTTTTGACATATTTGAAATTTTTGTTGCTATTTCTAATGTGCTTTCGAGTAGCTGTTCTTGTGGGATTGCTTTATATATTAGGTTCATTTTTTCGGCTTCAATGGCTGAGAGTTTGTCACCTGTGAGCATTAATGCTATTGCTTTTGCTCCAATTAATCGTGGTAAGAAGTATGTTCCTCCACTATCTGGGATTAGGCCAATTTTGCTAAATGCTTGAATGAATGACGCTGTTTCAGCAGCAATTACTATATCGCAAGCGAAAGCAATATTTGCACCTGCACCTGCGGCAACGCCATTAACCATTGCTATCACTGGCTTATTGTTGTTCTTAATTTTGGTAATAATTGGGTTGTAGGTGTTTCTTACTATTGAGTCTATTGAGGGTGCGTTCTCCCCTATTGCTTCTTGTAAGTCTTGACCAGCACAGAATGCTTTACCTTCTCCAGTGATTATAATGCAATTTACATTTTCATCATTGCTTAAATAGTCGAGGTAATTTTGTAATTGCTTAGCCATTTCGGTGTTGAAAGAATTTAATTTTTCGGGTCTATTTAATCTTAAAATTGCAATTTTATTTTGAATTTCAAGTGTGATGTTATTCATTTATTCTCCTTTAAATCTATTTATTTCATTTAGATATTTTTTAATTATTAGTTGATTTTTAATTTTGAATATTGAATCAAAAACTTCAATATCATTAGATATGCTATAATGATAAAGAATTGAAGTGTTTGTTATTGTTCGCAAGGGTGAGTCTCCAAATCCATTTTGCTTTATGAAATATTTTACTATTTCGCGTAAATTTCTAAAAGTAAGTTTCTCGCCTTTTGAACTTTTACTTGATGATACGAATAAGTAATCTTTTCCATTAATTTGATATCGAAAGTTCATATATTCAGCTATTATCTCATAAAGTAAATGGGATAATTCAACTTGATTATTATTTAATTTTATAAAATAAGATCCATTGATTTTCTTTATATTTTTAACTTTAAAGTTGAAAATTTGTTCTGGTTCAAAATTATGAAATATCATTATTAATGGAATTAAAGTATTTCTATAACTTATATAATTTTTATTCGTTTCATTTTGGGATTGAAGCAGTAAATGATGAATTTGTTCTAAAGTTATATAATGTAAATCTGTTACTTTTTGTTTGATTATTCTTTTGACACGTTTGACTGGGTTTTTGTCAATAACTCCACATTGTGCGAGGTATTCGCAAAAGATATTGAGCGTAGAGATGTAATTTCTTGCAGAGTGAACGGATAAATTTGACTTAGTAAGAAGAAAATCAATATATTGCTTTATGTTCTCAGGAATAAAATAGAATTCTTTTTGGTTATTCAGGTATTGCAAAAAATATAGGAGAGCGTACTCTCTTGTAGCAATAGTTGATTTTTTGCCTTTTGAATCACTAATAAATTTTTTAACAAGTTCGGAAATTAGTTCCGAACTTAATTCTATTTTATTAAATTTGTCTTCAATCATAATTACAAAATAAAATATAATATTTGAGAAAAACAATTGAAAAGTAAAAAAAGAGTAGAAGAAGTATTAGAAATTGAGTCTATTGGCTTTGAAGGTAAAGCAATAGCAAAGAAAGAAGGGATTGTGCATTTTGTAAAAGATGGTGTGCCAGGCGATATTGTAAATGCATTAAGAGTAGGAAAAAAGAAGCGATTTTGTGAAAATATCATTTTAGATTTTATAAAAAAGTCTGATGATAGGATTGAACCGATATGCGAACATTTTGATAATTGTGGTGGTTGTTCTTGGCAGCAATTACCATATCAAAAACAGATATTATGGAAGAAAACGCACGTAGAGGATGCTTTTTACAGACATAATAAGTTAGAGGTTAAGGAGTTGACTGATACAATCTCAAGTGATAAGATTTTTAATTATCGGAATAAGATGGAGTTTTCTTTTGGTGCATCTCGGTGGCTAACAGATGAAGAAATTAATTCAAGTAATGATGAAATTGATAGAAATTTTGCTTTAGGACTGCACGTTGCAGGAAGATTTGATAAGATATTAAATATTAATAAGTGTCATATTCAAGATGAAATTGCAAATGTTATTTTGAATAAGGTGAAAGAGATTTGTGTAAAAAATGAGATTAGTGCTTATCATCTAAGAGACCATTATGGATTTTTACGAAGTTTAATTATTAGAAAAAGTAATTACTTGAACGAGTTTATGGTAATTCTTATAACACATAATCCAAAAACTCAATTAGAAAATGATGTGATTAATATTATCGCAGAAGTTTTAAGTAGTGTTAAAGAGGTTTGTTCGTTTTATCATGCAATAAATATAAGTAAGAATCCGGTTACAATCGAAAGTAACAAATTGATTTTTGGGAAAGAGAAACTTGAAGAGAAAATTCTTGATATTGTTTATGAAGTTTCTCCATTTAGTTTTTTTCAGACAAATTCATATCAAGTTGATAAGTTTATAAATGAAATAATTAAAAGTGTTAACCCAACAAAAGATGAGTATATTTGGGATTTATTTTGTGGCACTGGTTCGATTACGTTACCTATTTCTAAGTATGTTAAGAATGTATTGGGTATTGAGCTTGTGGAAAGTTCAATCGCTGATGCTAAAAAGAATGCGACAAAGAATAGTTTGTCGAATATTGAGTTTATCACTTATGATTTAAACTCAAAAGATATTGGAGAACTTTTATCGAAATATCCGAAGCCAGATAAGATTATTTTAGATCCACCAAGGGCAGGGTTGCATAAAAATTTAATTTCGCATTTATTAGAAATTGAGTGTGAAGAGATTATATATGTGAGTTGCAATCCGATGACACAAGCGAGAGATTGCAAGGACTTAGCAGAAAAATATACTATTGAGTTTATTAAGCCGTTCGATATGTTTCCACAAACATATCATATCGAAAGTATAGGAAAGTTGAAATTAATTGAAAAAAAATCTTAAATTTGCTGAATTACTATTTTTAATGGAAATATTGAATGAAAAATTCATTTACTTATGATGAACTTATAAAATGCGGGAAAGGTGAACTTTACGGGATAGAGAATGGTAAATTGCCACTTCCTAATATGCTAATGTTTGATAGGATTGTTAATATATCGAAAGAAGGTGGGGAGTTTGGAAAAGGGATAATACAAGCTGAACTTGATATTAACCCAGATTTATGGTTTTTTGATTGTCATTTTTTAGGTGACCCTGTAATGCCTGGTTGTTTAGGGCTTGATGCGTTATGGCAATTAATTGGCTTCTTTTTAATTTGGCAGGGCTATCAAGGAAAAGGAAGAGCTTTAGGTTGTGGTGAAGTGAAATTCACTGGGCAAGTTCTACCAACAAATAAAAAGGTTTCGTATCAAATTGATATTAAAAGAGAATTTCATTCAAAGCTTATAATGGTGGTAGGAGAAGGTAAAGTATTTTGTGATGGGGAGCATATTTATACTGCAAAAGATTTAAAAGTTGGTTTGTTTAAATAGCATTGCTTTAAGATAAGGTTAGTTTGTGGCTGGACATAGTAAATGGGCGAATATAAAGCACAGGAAAGGGAGACAAGATGCAAAGAAAGCAAAAGTTTTTACTCGAATTGGGAATGAAATAAGCATAGCTGTAAGAGATAATGGAGCGGACCCAAATTCAAATCCACGCTTGCGTCTTGCATTAAAGGTAGCTCGATTGAATTCGATGCCAGGTGATAATATTAAAAAAGCAATACAACGAGGTAGTTCGCCAGTTTCTGGGGAACAATTTGAAGAAGTTAATTTTGAAGGTTATGCACCTGGTGGAATTGCAATAATTGTAGAAACACTTACTGATAATAAAAGACGGACAGTGCCTCAAGTAAGATCAACTTTTTCTAAGTATAATGGAAATCTTGCTGAAAATGGTTCTGTGATGTGGAATTTCTCTAAAAAAGGGGTGATTTTCATTAATAATGAAAGTAAATCTGAAGAAGATCTATTTAACTTAGTTATTGAATGTGGTGGTGAGGATTTGCAATATAATGAAGAACATAGCCGAATTATATGTGATTTATTGAACTTTGGAAAGGCAATGAAATTTCTTGATGAAAATGGATTTTTAATGGTTGATTCTCAAATAGAATATATTCCAAACGAATTTATTATAATAGATGATGTTTCAGAGGCTAAGCAAATAATGAAGTTTATTGAGAAAATGGAAGATTTAGATGATGTTCAAAATGTGTATTCGAATTTTGAAATCACAGATGAAGTTGCCGGAGAGTTAGAGTAATGATTGTTTTTGGAATTGACCCTGGTAGTGTAAATTGTGGGTGGGGAGCAATCCATTATGAGAATAATAAATTTCAATTAATTGAATACGGGATAATTCAGCTTAAGAAAATTGAAGATGAATTTCCTAAACGAATTGACCTTCTTTTTAAGCGACTTTCCGCTAAAATTGCTCAATACAATACTGATGTTGTGTGTATAGAAACGGTATTTAATGCGAAAAATACTCAATCACTTATTAAATTGACTCATGCTCGTGCCGCAGGAATGCTTGCTGGAACGACTAATAATGCTCAAATTGCAGAACTTAGCCCAAATGAAATAAAAAAAAGCGTTACTGGGAGAGGGCACGCATCAAAGCAACAAGTTCAATTTATGGTTAAAACTTTGCTAAGTATTCAAGAGACTCCTGAGTTGTTTGATGCTACAGACGCTCTTGCTGTGGCTCTCGCCTATTGTATTAGCTCAGGGAGAGTAAAAGCGACTTCCAAAAACTGGGCTGAATTTATTAAAAACAACCCAGACAGATTGCTTTAGGATTCTAATTTTAGTTTTAATTTTTTTTGTTTTTTGTTAGTAAATAATGAGAACACAAATAAAATTGCAAAGACTAAAAGAATTAGGATTGATTCACGCCAAAATTTATTTGGTTCGACCCAAAACTCTTGGAAATAGTTCCAACGACCTAAAATTTCAATACAATTCCAAAAAATAATAACAGTGGGTATAGCATATCTTACTGCTTTACCAAAGTGTCTTAATTGGTATAAGTTACGGAATAGGAAAGCACTCCAAAGCAAACTTCCAAAGAAAATGAAATAGGTTACAAAATGTCTATCGCCGAAAAGGTGATTATCATAAGAGATTAAAAGTAAGATGTAAAAGAACCAAAGAATTATCACTGTTTCATAAGCTGTAAGGGCAACGTAATTTTTTCTTTTAACACCGGAACGGGGAGTTTTTAGTATTTTTTGTACCCAAACGAAGAAATTACAATTTGTTGCATAATTTAATATAATAGTAGTTAACACAGTGAAAACAAGTCCAGCCGAAGAAATCATTACTAAGTATTCAGGTCTTGTTACAATTTCTCCACCTTCCATTAGTGGTTGTACGGCTAATCTATCTGCAAAATAAACAAAAGAAAATTCTACCCAACCTGTCCAGATTAAAACCCCAGCTAATAGACCTAATAATGAAGATTTGATTTCATTTTCTGAGCGGTTGAAAAGTATTACTAATAAAAAGCCGATAAATCCTAAAATTCCAGCGCCTAACATTTGAGTAGATAAGTCATAACGTGCTGTCATAAAAGACATAATTATGTGTCCAATGGGCATTAAAAGTAATACAACTAGGATTGCCATTGAGTTACTCAGTAGGTATTTAGTTTTTGATTTCATTAATTTCTTTCGATTACGCTTATTAATTATACAAAACTAAGGAATATTGTAAAACAAGACTAATAAAGTCTTATTTTGTAAAAAAGTGTTGTTTAGAAAATCTTATTTGTAAAATGAAGGAAATTCAATAATTTTGCATTCAAATTTTTGCGGAAGTGGTGGAATTGGTAGACACGCTATCTTGAGGGGGTAGTGCCAGTATGGTGTGAGGGTTCAAATCCCTCCTTTCGCACATAAACAATATTTATATTATTAATACGTTCATATTACCTATGATTTCAATTAAAAAAATAGGTGCTTTTTTATCAACATTGAGTGTATTATTTATATTATTACACTCAATCATTCTTCATAATCATAATGAAGAGGCGCCAAGTCCAAATCATTACGAAGAAATAGTTAGCCAATCAAATGTAGAAAATAGCAATATTGTTGACTTTATTGATAATATATTAGGGAAAATTGCAAAAACGTATATTGGTTTAAATCACCTTGAAAATTTTAAAAACACTCTTTCTTTTCAAATATTTTCAATCCAATTATATTTTGTCTTTAAATATTTCAAGGTTGAAAAGAAAACAATTTATCAAAATTATTATTCTTTTTCTTACATATCAATTCGTTTATTTTCGCTTAAACTACTCAGAGCGCCTCCTATTAGTTAATAATTTTTTTATTTAGAAATTATTATTAACAAATTTAAAGTATTCAAATGATAGAGAAGATTATTTCCTTTTCTATTAAAAATAAACTTATAATATTTATTGGAGTTTTATTTTTAATAGTCTTTGGGGTTAATTCAATGTTGAAAATCCCATTAGATGCAATACCTGATATTACAAATAATCAGGTACAAATTGTTACTGTATCTCCTTCGTTAGCAACTGAAGATGTTGAAAAATTAATAACTTATCAGTTAGAGATTGCATTTTCTAATATTCCAAATGTTAAAGAAATTAGGTCAATTTCAAGATATGGTTTATCAATTATCACTGTTGTTTTTGAAGATGATATACCAACTATGCTTGCTCGGCAATATATAAATGAGCAAATAATATCTGTAGATGAAAAAATACCAGACGGGTTGGGTCAGCCAACATTAATGCCTATAACTACTGGCTTAGGCGAAATTTATCAATACACATTAGAAGTTGATGATGATTATAAAAGTAAATATTCTTTAATATATTTAAGAGACGTTCAAGATTGGATAGTTAAAAGAGAGTTGTCTGGGACGCAGGGTGTAATTGAAGTTTCAAGCTTCGGGGGATATATTAAAGAGTATGAAATTTCACTTTACAACGAAAAATTAAAAGCATATAATTTAACAGTAACTGATGTTTTTAATGCAGTAAATAGAAATAATGAAAATTCTGGTGCTGGCTATATTGAAAAGAACTCAAATGCTTATTATATTAAGATAGAAGGATTAGCCAATAAAATTGAAGAAATCGAAAATATAAGAATTAAAAGTATTGATGGTTTTCCGATTAAAGTAAAAGATATTGCCAAAGTAGGTCTTGGTTCTCCAATAAGATATGGGGCTTTAACAAAAGATGGTGAAGGTGAAGCAGTAGGTGGTATTGCTTTGATGCTAAAAGGTGCTAATTCATATCAAACAATTAATAGAATAAAAGACAAAGTTGAAAAAATAAATAAAATTCTTCCAAAAGGAATTTCAATTAAGCCGTATTTAGAGAGATCATTTCTTATTAATGAAACTATAAAAACAGTATCAAAAAACTTAGTTGAAGGTGGATTAATAGTTATTTTTGTGTTGGTACTTTTGTTAGGAAATTTCAGAGGTGGGGTTATTGTAGCTTCTGTTATTCCTCTCTCCATGCTCTTTGCGTTAATTCTTATGAATTTGTTTGGTTACTCAGCAAATCTAATGTCAATGGGCGCTATAGATTTCGGAATTATAATTGATGGTGCTGTTATTATTATTGAGAATATACTTTATGTAATTCATAGTAGTGGCAATTCAAATTTTAGTTCAAAAAAAGATATAGAAAAAATGGTGTTTGAAAGCTCTTCAAAGATATATAAATCTGCATTTTTTGGAGTATTTATTATTTTAACAGTTTTCATTCCAATTTTTAGTTTAGAAGGTATTGAAGGCAAAATGTTTCAACCAATGGCAGCAACATTAATATTTGCTATACTTGGCTCAATGATTTTATCAATTACTTACGTGCCTATGATGGCATCATTATTCCTTTCCAATAAAAAATCTCAGAAAGAGAATTTCTCTGATAAAATTGTAAGATTTTTAAACAAGACATATTTGAATCTTTTAGAATTTTTATTTCAATTCAAACTAATAGTTGTTTCAATTTCTGCATTGATTTTAATTGTTGCAATTTGGACTTTTAGTCATTTAGGTGCAGAGTTTTTACCACAACTAGATGAGCATGATTTGGTTGTTCAATTAACATTAGAACCCGGAAAATCTTTATCTCGGACCATTGAAAAAACTACGGAATTGGAAAGGATACTTTTAAATACATTTCCAGAGGTTATAAATGTAATATCAAAAATTGGAACTTCCGAAGTCCCAGTCGACCCTATGTCAATCGAAACTGCCGATATTGTTATTACTTTAAAAGACAAAGATAAATGGGAATCTGCTAAATCAAAAGAGGAACTCATTGATAAAATGTCTTATGCTCTTGAAAAAGTAAATGGAGCAAGTTTTGAGTTTTCACAACCTATTCAAATGAGATTTAACGAACTTATGACTGGGTCGAAGTCTGACGTAGCAATTCAAGTTTTTGGCGATAATTTACAAAAACTTAAAGCCATTGCTGATGAAATTAAAATTTTAATTCAAAAAGTTGATGGTGTGAACGATATTAAAGAAGAAGTAACCGAAGGGCTTAAAGTTTTAAATTTCAAATACGACAAAGAGAAGATGTCAAGAATGAATGTTGATATTAATGATGTCAATTTTACTTTAAGGAGTCTATTACTTGGTGAAAAAGTTGGCTATACTGTTGAAGAAGATAGATTCTATGATTTGGTAATTAGAAGCAATATAAAAGATAATAACAATATTGATATAAATACAATTTATGTCAGAAATGGGAACGATGAGTTAATTCCAGTTTCGTTATTTGCGAGATTGGATTTTATTGAAGCACCTATGCAAATTTCAAGAGAGCAAACCAAAAGAAGAATTGTTGTTGGGTTCAATGTAAGAGGTCGCGACACAAAGACAATAGTTTCAGATATTAGCGGTTTACTTGATAATAAAATAAACTTACCAGTTGGCTACACTATTCATTATGGTGGTCAGTATGAAAATCTTGAATCGGCATCTAATAGATTATTGTTGTTACTTCCAATTGCATTATTGTTAATCTTATTGTTGCTATATTTAGCGTTTAAGTCGGTTAAAATATCTTTTATTATTATTACATTAGTTCCATTTTCGGCAGTTGGAGGTATTTTTGCTTTGTATTTTAGAAATATGCCATTTAGCATTTCAGCTGGTGTTGGTTTTATTGCTCTATTCGGAATTTCAGTATTGAATGGCATAGTGTTAATAGACTATTTTGAAGAAAATAAGAATCACTTCAGCTCGCTTAAAGAGTTAATCTTTAAAGGTGTAGAAAGTAGATTAAGACCAGTCTTAATGACTGCAATGGTTGCGGCTTTGGGTTTCTTGCCAATGGCTATTTCCACGGGGTTGGGTGCTGAAGTTCAAAAGCCTTTAGCAACGGTTGTGATAGGTGGGTTAATATCTTCTACAGTTCTTACATTAATTATATTACCCATTCTTTATTATTACTTTAATAGAAAATTAAAGTTTAATGCTAATCTTTTCGGCGCTATTTTAATTGTTTTTTGCTTTTCTCAATTTTCATACTCTCAAGATGTGTTGAGTCTAAATAATGCTATTAGAATAGGATTAGAAAAAAGTTACGAGATAAAAAATAGCAAATTAAATATTGATTATATGGACGAATATAGTAAAACAATGAATCCATTTTCAGTTTTAAATTTACAAGCTAACATTATGGATAATAAGTCTGAAACTGAATTACAAGCAATCCAAAGCTTTAATAATGTTTTTGCACTCGGTAAGCAAAATGCCTTAAATAAAAATTATAAGTTAGGGGCAGAATTACTTCTTAAATTATCAGAAAGAGAAGTTGAGTTTAAAATTAGAGAAATATATATTCAATGGTATTATTTATCTAAGAAAAAAAGCACTCTTGATTCATTAATTCAATATAACCAAACAATTTTATCTAAATCTGAATTGAAATACAATATTGGTGAAATCTCAATTTTAGATATTACGCTAATTAAAGCGAATTTTTTTAAAATTGTAAATGAAAAGAACTTACTTGTTTTTGAGTATAATAATGTGAAAAGTCAACTATTCAGTCTTATTCAAATTGGATTTGGCGATTTTATACCAGAAAGTGATTTGAAAATTGATGTAATAACACAAAATTCAAACATTAACCTACACTTGTTAGATTATTATTCAAATCAGATTGAACAACAAGAAATTCAAAGCGATATTTATGAATTAAATAATCTACCAGCGATTGGTATTGGTTATATGGGAAGAAAGTTTCCATCTGGGATAAATTCTAATGGTGTGGCTTTAAACATTGCTCTTCCATTTTTTAGTAGTAACAATACTATGCTTCAAAATCAAGCAGAAATTTATAGAGAAATTCAAACAAACAATTATTTATTGAAAAAACTTGAACTAGAGAATGAATTAAAGCAATTAGAAATTATTTTAAACGAACTGCAACAAATTGACTATTCGATTTCTTTTGATGAGGTAGTTAGCATTTTGTCTCAAAGTTTTGACTTAGGTAATTTGTCAATTATTGAGTTTTATACTGCTTTAACGACAATTAAAGAATCTGTAATTCTAAACTATGAAAATCAGTTAAGAGCTGATTTAATTAAAAATCAAATTAATTATATTACTAAATAAGGAAATAAAAAAATGAAACTTATAATTATAATAACATTAATTCTTGCTTTAATCTCTTGTAACAATGAAAAGGAAAGTGTTTTACGTGATACTAATAATGTTAATAAAGAATTTATTATGTTAAACGATGATATAAATAAATATAAAATAGAATTTATAAGTATTGCAAAGGTAACTTTAGCAAGTTCTATTAAACTTTCTGGTAGAGTAGAATTGAACCCTAATGATAAAATTGATGTGCATACTACTTATCCCGGATTTGTAAAGAATATTAAAGTAATGGAAGGTGATAAAGTGAACAAAGGAGATATACTTTTTGATATTGAAAATTCAGATTTGATAGATTTAAAACGAAATTTTATTGAGATGAATAACAACCTAATTCAAATAGAAATTGAGTATAAGCGACAAACTGAACTTATTAAAAATAAAGCAGTTTCGGAAAAGGAATACATCATAATAGAAAAAGAGTATAAAAATATTAAAAATAATCTTAATGCTCTTAGAAATGAAATCAGTTATTTAGGATTTAATCCCGATGTATTATTAAAGGATAATAATTTGGGATATAAATTATCGATTAAAACAGAAAAAAATGGATATATAGGTCAAGTTAATATTAATGACGGAAAATTTATTGATAAGAACTTTTTGGCTTTAGAAATGTTTAATGTTGAAGAACCTATAATCGAAGTTATGGCTCCGAGTAGCTATATTAATTCTATCAGCAATAATCAATTTTGTAAAATAATTTTTAATGAATATGAATTCGATGGAAAAATTACAAGAATTTCTAAAGTTGTTAGGGAAAGTTCAAATATGTTTCAAATTCAAATCGCTTTTAAAAGTAAAAATATTGTACCAACTGGGAGTTTCGTTGAAGTCAGTTTAAATATCAATTCACAAAGTGTTTTTGGGATACCAATTAATTCCATTTTTTCCATTGAGAATAATCCGTATATTTTTATAATAAATAACAACGTGGTTAAGAAATTTTTTGTGAAAATTGGGAAATCGGACAACAATTTTGTTGAAGTGTTAAATCATTTTGAAATTCAAAATTCAAAAATTATTAGTAAAGCAAACGAAAAGTTTTTTAACAAAATTCAATAAAATGATCTTTTTCTTGAAAAATTAAGAAAAAGATGAAATTTTTTTTTGCTTATAAATTACTGATTTATAATGAGATATAAAAAGTTGTGAAAAAAGTTAAAAAAATATTTTATTTTTGGTGATATATTTTCGCTACTTATGTGTCATTATATATATGAAAGTTACAAATTTTGAAAAACTTTATATTTTTTGGTTGGTTATTTTAATTTCTTGCAATCCATGTGAAGATGATGGAGGTGATCCAAGACAAGGAAAATATGTGATTATTCAAAGTAATAGCCAAGACGGAATTGATGAAGTTTTTCGATTTGACTATGAAACTTTCAAATTGCGTGAGGTAAGTTCTACTTTAAAGTTGGGAAAAAGTAATACTATTGAAAAGTCAATTTTATTTAACAATGACTCAATTTTTATTTTAGATAAATATTCTCTTAAAAGTTCTTTGATTTTTGATAATGTGCCAGGTATAAATGTTAAAACTGCATTTTTAACTAAAGATGGTGGCGATTTGCTTATTCTTTCAACAGATTCTATTTTATATAAAAGTGATTTATCAAATAATGTAGAGTTTATTGATAATAATTTTTCGTGTAGCGAAATATTTATAAATTCATTTAGTTTTGCTTATTGGAAAGAGAATAAGAATTTGTTAGTTCTAAGAAATATACAAAACACTTTAAATGTAAATAAATCGTTTAATTTCAATTATGAGAAACTTTCAGATATTGTTTTAAATCAAGAGAGTGTAGTTTTTTCAAATTATAACGATATAATAAGCAAAGTGTATTTTTTAGATTTTAATCTGGCTATTGTAGATACAATGAGCATAGAACTTGGGCGGATGAGACCAGTTTTAGTTAAAAAAGAGCTTTATTTATATAACGATAGTGCGTTATATTATAATGCTAACGTTTTATACAGATGTAGTTTAGTAGAAAAAATTGAAAAAGTGTATTTTAGTAGTAAAAATGAGATTATATATTTATTTATAATAGATAATCTTAGCGGTGAAAGAAGCATCTATTACTCTTTATTGGAAAAGGTTAATTTTAAATTATTAATTAATAATGCGGAAGCAGTCGATTAGTGTGGTTTAGCAAAAAAGATATAGATAAATCTGAATACTCTGTGAGTGATATAAATGAAATGTTTCATAGTTCAAAATCGCAGAGAGAGCTTGCATTTACTTATATTTACAATAAGTACTCAAATAAGCTATATGCTTATTGTTTACGTATTACTGACAGCAAGCAAGATGCTGATGATGTTTTTCAAGAGACTTTTACAAGTTTTTTGAATATTAATCCAGATAAAATAGAATTTAGCAATATAAGTGCATATTTAATCAAAATTGCACGGAATATTGAGTTAAATAATAAGCGAGATAAAAAAAAACTGAGTTATAATTTTGAAGATTTTGACTTTTTGTTCTATAATGACGAAAATGATAAATTAGAGAGAAAAGAAGAAATGGAAATCATTTCAAGAGCTATGGAATTGCTTGAGTTTAATCATAGAGAGATATTTGTCCTTAGGCAATATAATAATATGGATTATGATGAAATCTCAGAAATAACAAATACATCAATTCCGGCTTTGAGAAATAGGTATTTTAGGGCGAGAGAGAAACTTAAAGAAATTCTTGAGCCAATTTTAAAAGAAAAAATAAATATATAAAGGTTTTACAATGAGTTACGAAAGACTTATTCACGATTATTTAGATGAGGGGCTGCCAGAAGTTGAGCAAGAAACCTTATTTAATGAGCTTGCCAAGAATAGCGAGATGAGAAGTGAGTTTAATAAGCAATTAAAAATTCAACAAATGGCGAGAGAGAATTTTGAGAATATCGCTCCACCATTAGAGCTTACAAATAGAGTTTTTAGTATTGCTGGATTTTCTTCTCCCTATGCTTATGTGCAAGGATTTAGGTTCTCTTATTTATTTGCACTAATTCCTTTAGTATTTTTAACTTATGGAATAGCAAATTATGATGGGATTAAGTCGTATTTGAGTGGAAATAAAGGTATAGTTGAGAGTGTAAAATTAACTAAACAAGTTAATGGAAAATTTGCTTCACAAAGTAGAGTAAGTGTGCTTACTTCAAATAGCTTGATAAATGTCGCATTGAAAGATGAGAAAGTAAATAAAATGGATAAATTAAACAATGAAGCTAATTCAAGTAACAATAAATTAATTAATAAGCCAAATTCTCGAAGCATAAATTCTCATTTAGAAAGTAAGATAAAGAACATTAGTAATGAAAACTTAAATACTTCAAACGTTAATAAATCAGAAGAAATAAAAGCTTTGAATATTAACAATAACGAAAGTTTATTTTTTAGTTTAGCTCCATCTAAATTGTCTTCAAACATAGAACATAAAAGTATTAATTCTAATAATATTGCAGGTAATATTGTAGTTCAAAATTTTATTTTATCAAATGAACCGATAATGACTTCGGATTATATTATTTCACCTGACCATACAAGGTTTAGCTTTTCAGTGAGGGCAATAAATAACTCATCATTGTATAAATCGGAATCATTCAATAATATTCCGATAGCTAATTATGCAGTTGATGTTGCTTATAAATTAGATAATAATTGGGCAGTTTTTGCAGAATATTCGAGAGAGAATTATTATCAAGATTTTAAAAATATAACTGAAGATGGGTTAATGTTCCAAACTATGCAGAATCCTAATTATATGGTTCTTACCTTAGGCGCAAGATATATGGCGAAGGATTTGTTTAATTCTTATAAAATATATCCTTTTATTCAAGCAGGAGCTGGATATACAAGCGTTGGTGCTGTTGCAAAAATGATGATGGGACTTGAAATTCGAGTAACAAATAATTTGTCATTTGTTCCTTCATTTGATTTGTCAAGTTTAGTTTATCAAAATCAGTTAGGCACATATTCATCTTGGAATAATGGTTTTTCTTTGGGCTTAAATTATAATTTTTGGGAGTAATCTTATTTCTCAAAAAAAGAAAATCCATTTTTAGAATAAAGGAATTTCAAGTTATAATTTGAATATTTTTCAATTTTGTTTGATTTTATCACAAAATATACTTTTTTGTCTATTTTATTTTCGAGTAGATAATCTTTAAGTTCGGGATTGTGTATTACTGCGATTTGCTTCTCTGAGGTTATATTTCCATAGAAATAGTGGGCGTAACTTTTAAATCCTAATGGAATCATAATTACATCTTCATTACTATGTTTTTTGTAGAATTCGATTGGAGCATTTTGAGTGTATTTCTCTATTTGTGGAGCGAGGAAGTACATAAACATTAGAGTAGTTGTAGCAACAGAAGTAAACAGAATGTAGAACCCTTTTAGTTCATATTCACGCTTAACTAAAAAATACCAAATTAATATTCCAAAAATTAAAATTACACCTGGAATAAGTTCAAAACCTGACCAATATACCTCGCTTAACAAAACAGATTTAGTGAATTTATCCTTTACAAGGTAAAGGAATTTATCTATATTCATCATAAATATTGGGAAGATGATTAAAGCTAATGAAAGAATTATTCCATAAACTAAAACTGAAATTTTGTTAATCTTTGATATGGATTTTAGTTTAAACATTATATCATCAATATATAAGGTGGCAAGGAATGTTAAAGGGAGGTAGGTAAGCGAAGAATAGTGAAGAATTTTTGTTTTAACGATTCCAAAGATTACAAGAACAGAAAACAATAGTATTAAATTAATGATCACAAACGAAGATTTATCATATTTTTTAAACTTTGAAATAATAGGAATTGCAAAAAAAGAAGCAGGGAATGCACCTAATAAAACAACAACAAAATGATAATAAAAGGGACCACTATGCCCTGCATCACCAGTTGTGAGGAGCTTAATATGATAATAAATAAATTTTTGAAGAATTTCTTCGGAATATCCGAATGCTGTGTAATACCATAATAAATATGGTATTAGTGATAAAACAAAAATTAAAAATATATGCTTAAAATAGTTGAATTTTTTGTTAATAATGACAAAAATAGAAGTAGTTACAGCAAACATCAAAAGTCCAACGGGTCCTTTTGTCATAACTGCTAACGAAATTAATGTTAAAGATATTAGCAAGTCTTTGATATTATTTGAGCGGTAAAAGTAGTAAAAGTAAGCAATAGCAGAGAATATAAACAAGTTAAATGTTGGGTCAATTATACCACTTTTGAAGTAGAAAAATGGTAAAAATGAGCCAAAATATACTAAGACCCATGTAAATCCGAAATCATCATCTTTGTATTTTTTTCCAGTATAAAAAGCAAAAAGCAAGGTGAGAAGACCAACAATAGCGTTAGGAAAGCGTGCAGCAAATTCATTAATACCGAAGATTTTCATTGAAATAACTTGTAACCAAATAAACAAAGGTGGCTTCTCGTGGAATGGTTCAAAATTTATAGATACTTGAGTATAATTGCCAGAAACAATCATTTCACGAGCGGATTCGGCAAAGTTAATCTCGTCCCAATCAAATAAGTGGACATCTCCTAAAAAAGGAATAAAGTAGGCAATTGAGATAAAAACTATTAATAAAATATATATCTTGCTATTTTTCATAAAGCAAAAATATAAATAAAATTCTTTCCTGCTATTTCAATAATTTTAAAGTATTATTAATATAATTTCATTTTATTTCAATAATTTTGTAAAACTGAATTAGCAATTTATTATATTTGCTATCGTCAATATACTTATTTTTTACATTTAAGGAAAATTAATGCAAAATGCCTTAATCCCAATGGTAATAGAGCAAACTTCAAGAGGTGAAAGAAGTTTTGATATTTATTCTCGATTATTAAAAGACAATATTATTTTTATAAATACTCCAATTGATGACCAAATAGCAAGTTTGGTAATTGCTCAGTTACTTTTTTTAGCTAGCGAAAATCCTAAGAAAGATATAAATATCTATATTAACTCTCCTGGTGGTTCGGTTAGTGCAGGACTTGCAATTTATGATACAATGCAGTTTGTAAAAAACGATATAGCTACAATTTGTATAGGAATGGGCGCATCAATGGCACAAGTTCTCCTTAGTGCAGGAACTAAAGGGAAGAGATATTCTCTACCCCATTCAAGAATCTTAATGCACCAGCCAATGGGTGGAACTCAAGGTCAAGCATCTGATATTGAGATATATACGCAAGAAATGGTGAGAATTAGAGAAGATTTATATAATATTATTTCTAATCACACTGGAAAAACAAAAGAACAAATTAAGCAAGATGCTGATAGAGACAAGTATATGTCCGCTCAAGAAGCTCTTGATTATGGAATTATTGATAAAATATTAACAACATCTGAAGTTAAAAATGGCTAATTATAAAGGTGAACTGTATTGCTCGTTTTGTGGAAGGAATTCAAGAGAAGTTACTTCATTAATAGAAGGACCTAATAATATTTTTATTTGTAATCATTGCGTTGATAGTGCAAATGATATTATAAAATCAAACAAAACAAATGCTGATAAGAATATGTTTGATAAACCCTCTGGCTTGCCAACTCCATCTTTAATTAAGAGTATGTTAGACCAGTATGTAATTGGTCAAGATGAAGCAAAAAAAATACTCTCTGTTGCAGTTTATAATCACTATAAAAGAATCAACAATGAAGATGTCGCTGGTGATTTGAATAGCGTGGAAATTGAAAAGTCTAATATATTGGTGTTAGGACCTACTGGTTCAGGTAAGACGCTTTTGGCTAAGACATTAGCTCGAATTTTGAATGTTCCTTTTGCGATTGCAGATGCAACAACAATCACTGAATCGGGTTATGTGGGTGATGATGTTGAATCTGTTTTGCTTAGTTTAGTTCAAAATGCAGACTATAACGAAAAACTTGCAGAAAGAGGTATTGTTTATATTGATGAGATTGATAAAATTAGTCGTAAAGGTGAATCGACTTCGATTACAAGAGATGTTTCAGGTGAAGGGGTACAACAAGCACTTTTAAAAATGTTAGAAGGAACAAGAGTAGGGATTCCTCCAAAAGGTGGGAGAAAACACCCTGAGCAAACTCTATTATATGTTGAAACATCGAATATTTTATTTATTTGTGGCGGAGCATTCGTTGGATTAGAGAAAATTATTTCTCAAAGAATGCGAAGCACAACTATTGGGTTTAATGGAACAGATAGTGAGGCAATCGAAGAGAACGCTCAATTACTTCAATATGTTGAACCAGATGATTTGAATAAATATGGCTTCATTCCGGAATTAGTTGGTCGTCTTCCTGTTATTACATATTTAGATGAACTTTCTGACGAGGCGATGCTTTCAATTTTAACTGAACCTAAGAATGCTTTAATCAAGCAATATCAAAAGTTGTTTTTGATGGATAAGGTTGAGTTAGAGTTTGAAGAAGATGCTCTTTTAGCAATCGTAGAGAAAGCTAAGAAACGCAAAACAGGTGCAAGAGGTCTTCGTTCAATTACTGAAGAATTAATGAATGAAATAATGTTTGAGATCCCAGATAAAAAGAATATTTCAAAGTGTATAATTACAAAAGAAACTGTTTTAGAGAAGAAAGAGCCAAAATTTGAATTTAGAACAGAGAAAATCGATCCACAATTAAAAAATCAAGCGTAAAAGGAAGTTTAAAACTTCCTTTTTTTTTATTAATTTATAAAAGAATTGTGAAAATCTATTCAAATAATGATTATATCAATGTTGAATATGATAATAATTAATAAAAATATTTTTTATTAGAAATATTATTCTTAATTTTGCAATCTGTATTTAATAAAAAACAATTGAGATATTTATGTCTTTAGAACAAAACGTTGAGAATAATGAACTTATTCAGGTGAATGAAACAAGCATTACAGATGCTAATTTAGAAGCAAGTGAAGTAACTGAAAATATATCTACAACAGAGCCGACACCAATTGAAGTTGCACCCACTGTAGTAGAGGAAAGTAAAGTTGTTGAAATTGTAGAAACTGCTAATCCGACTTTAAGTTTGAGCGATGAAGAAAAGTCATCTATTGAAAAAGAACTTGATGAATTTAATACAAATGGCACAAGTTTCAAAGTTGAATTTGTTGATAAAACTATCGGTGGTTTCAGAGTTGCTTATAAGTCATACTCAATGTTTTTGCCTATATCTCATGTTTCTAATAAAAGAATCCCAAGTAATGAAGAATTAGAAGAAATTAAAAATGGTTCTTTTGATGTGAATATTCAAGATGTTAAGTCCACAGAAGATTCTAAAACTTATGTTGTTTCAAGAAAGAAATATTTAGCTTCAAAAGTATGGGATTCAATAAAAGTTGGAGATGAAGTTGAAGGTGTAGTTACATCAACTCCTACTTTCGGTGCTTTTATTGATTTAGGTGGTTTTGAGGGCTTAGTGCATATCTCTAAATTATCAAGAAGAAGAATTAATAAAACAACTGAAGTTTGTAAAAAGGGTGATACTTTAAAAGCAAAAGTTATCGAAATTGATAAAGCAAATAAGAAAATATCATTATCTCATCAAGAATACGAACCAAGTCCTTGGAATGGTGTAGAGGCAAGAATACCAAAAGGTAGCAAAAAAGAAGCAATTGTTAGAAGAATAACAAACTTTGGTGTGTATTTAGAGTTAGAGCCAGGTGTTGATGGATTGTTAAGAAATGGCGAAATCTCTTGGACTAAAAGATTTAAAGAAGCATCTGATATTTTAAAAACTGGAAGTAAAGTAGAAGTTCTTGTAAAAGATTTAAACGAAGAGAAAGAAAACGCAACTTTAAGTATTAAAGCATTAACTGAAAACCCTTGGTTAACACTAAAAGACAGATACCCTATTGATTCTGTTTATTTCGCTAAAGTAAATCAAATTAATCCTAAGGGTGTTGTATTTGAACTTAATGATGAAGTAGATGGATTTATGCCGAAAAGTAAAATTTCAGGCGGTAAAAGAAATGCACCTATTACTTATAATGTTGGTGATATGGTTGAAGTAGTTATTGCTGAAATTGTTCCAGAAAATGAATCATTAATATTAAGACCAAATGTAGAAGTAGTGGCTCCTGAGCCAAAAGCAGAAAAGAGAGAAAAAATTGATGATAAATTTAAAAAGACATCAAAAAATAGTGGATTCTCTTTTGG
The DNA here is from genome assembly GCA_964465945.1 of uncultured Hyphomicrobiales bacterium. Lineage (GTDB taxonomy): Bacteria > Bacteroidota > Ignavibacteria > Kapaibacteriales > UBA2268 > JAJRPT01. The sequence goes on along the minus strand of CAYXMM010000003.1, from coordinate 87,197 downwards.
AGATTTACTTTCTGAAGCAGTGATAACAGACTTAAATAAAATTGGTTAATTATTTAAAATAGATTTAAACTAAAATGGGACACAATATTATGTCCCATTTTTTTTATTTAAAATCCATAGAAAACACCAATTTCTAATGAGACATAGAATGCAGAATTTTGCATATTCAACCAACCAAGATTTGCTTTTGCTCCGACTTTAATTTTTTCATAAACAGCAGTGTTTGCTCCAAAAAAGCCATCAATACCCAAAACTCCATCATTACTTGAGTAACGTAAGTATTTGTTGTTACCTTGATCTTTGTCATTGATGAAATCAATTGAGTTGTAAGATAGCCCGAGCCCGAAATAAGCATCATAGCCTTCTGGGGCATCAATAAACGCTTTTGCAAATCCAGCAAATTTGAAATCGTCAAGATATTGATTATAAGGGAATTGTGCATTACCATTTCTCACGTCTCCCCATCTTTGAAAGGAAACTTGTCCTCCAAAAGAAAACTCTCTAACACTTCTATATTCATAACTTAATCCAATTCCTGGCGCATTATTGTAAGTTGCTCCATAATCACCAAGGAAAATACTATATGAGCCAATTAGCCCAGCAGTATGCTTAGCAAAGTTATCATCAGATTGAGATAATAAAGTTGAAGCAGAAAATACTACTAATAATAATATGTATTTCATAAAAACCTCTTTTTTGTAAAAAAACCCGCTTGTGGCGGGCATGTATAATGATCTTTAATAATTTCTAATTTTAAATTTCCAATTTATTTAATTAATCCATCATTCGTCTAATGAAAGTAGGAGTTTGTTGAACTGCTTTTTCGTTAGGGTCAAATTTATTGTTATAAAGTTTGTTTATTCTTGCAGTGTTTGACTCGCCTAAATTCACTCTATTTCTAATTGCAGGAGGTGTATCATATTTTTTTAAATCATTAGGACCAACTGGCGCTCTTGAAGGTAGTTGTTCTTTTTTAATACTTGGCAATGTAAATTCAGCTTCTTCTTCAAAAGGAGCAACAATAATTTTCTCATTATTATTAAATCCAGTCGCAACAATAGTAACCATAATTTCATCGTCCATATCATCTTTATAGTTAATACCTTGTATTAAGTTCCCATCTTCACCTGCTGCTTCGTTTACTAATTCAACAGCTTCAGAGATTTCAAGCATCCCCATTGATTTTCCGCCAGTTACATTAACAAGGATACCTTTAGCACCTGCGATTGAAACACCATTTAATAAAGGATAGTTTAATGCTTTTTGAGTTGCTTCTTTGGCTCTGTTTTCGCCAGTCGCCACGCCAATACCCATAATTGCGTCTCCACCACCTTTCATCACAGTTCTAACATCCGCAAAATCAACATTTAGATAGCCATTTGAGTTAATAATATCAGAAATACCACGAGTAGCGTCGTATAGAACTTCATCAACTTTTAAAAATGCCTCTTTAAATCCAGTATTTTTATCAATAATTTCTAAAACTCTTTGATTTTGGATAACAATTAATGCATCAACATATTTTTTAAATTCTTCAATCCATTCGTCTGCAATGTTGTTTCTAACTTTACCTTCAAATTTGAATGGCTTGGTAACAATGCCAACAACAAGGACATTTAATTCTAACGCTGCTTTTGCAATATAAGGAGCAGCGCCTGTACCAGTTCCACCACCCATACCACAAGTAACAAAAACCATATCTGCGCCTTTTAAGCACGCTTTGACTTCTTCGATACTTTCTTCAATCGATGCCTTACCCACTTCTGGATTTGCACCAGCACCTAATCCCCTTGTTGTATCCTTGCCAAGTTGAATTTTAACTTGCGCTAAGTTACTATCAAGTGCTTGTTTATCTGTGTTTGCGGCAATAAATTCAACTCCAGTAAGACCTTTTTCAATCATACTATTAATAGCGTTTCCACCGCTTCCTCCGACTCCAATAACTTTAATTACTGCACCGGATGGGTTTTTATAATTAGTATCCAAAGAAATCATAAATACTCCATAAATTATAATTGTTCTAATATTCCTTTTATTTTAGAAACTAAAGAAACCTTGTTACTTGATTTCTCTTCTTCAGTTTCCTCTTCACTTTTATTTTCTACTTGCTTTTCAACAACTTTTTTTTCTTCTACTTTCTCAAACCTTTCAACTTTCTCAGATTTTTTGAATAATCTTCTTTCTTTTTTCTCAATTTCAACATTTTCAATTTTATTGCTTGTTTCAGTTTCAACGCTTTTTTCTTCTGAAAATCTTGTATTAGTATTTTCTGAATCTAACCCATATAAGGCAAGCCCGACAGAAGTAGAGTAAACAGGGCTTTCAACTTCTGGAGCTAAGCCAGAGTAAGAAATTCCTGTTGGAATACCTAATTTTACAGGCATTCCAAAAACTTTTCTTGCTAACTCTTCAGTTCCATTTAAAAGACAAGCACCACCAGTAACAACTATTCCTGCACCTAATCTATCAATGAAGCCGGATCTATTTAATTCGCTAAAAGCAAATTCAAAAATTTCTTCCATTCTTGGTTCAATGATTTTACATAAGTCAACTTTAGAGACTTCCATTGGAGGTCTGCCAGAAATACCTGGTATCATAAAAATTTCATCTCTCATAATTCCTGCTTCAAAGCAGTTTCCATATTCCCTTTTTACTCTTTCGGCTTGATTTGCAATAATTCCAAGACATTTTCTAACATCATCGGTAACGTGCTTTCCAGCAATACCGAAAACAGAAGTAAATCGTATGATATTTTCTTCAAAAACAGCAATATCAGTAGTTCCTCCACCAATATCAATTAAGGCAATTCCAACTTCTTTTTCTTCTTGAGTTAGTATTGCTCTACTAGAGGCAAAAGGTTCTAAAACAACTTGTTGTACTTTGATACCAGCACGCTCTACGCAAGTTTGAATATTTTTAATAGCAGTATTTAATCCAGTTATAATATGAACATCTGCTTCCATCCTAACGCCAGACATACCTATTGGGTCAGTTATTCCATCTTGTCCATCAATTATAAATTCTTGTGGTAAAATGTGAATTATTTGTCTTTCAGCAGGAATTTTAATATTTCTTGCATTTATCAGAAGTCTATCTACGTCAGATTGTTGAACTTCTTGATTAGGGTTGGAGATACCAACAATCGCCCGAGTTTGAATTGCTTCGATATGGTCACCAGCAATCCCAACAACGACTTCGTTAATTTTAACGCCAGATTGTTGCTCTGCTTGGTCAATCGCTTTTTTAATAGTTTTTACAGTTTTATCAATATTTACAACAACTCCTCTATTCAGCCCCTCGCTTTCAGTGATGCCAATACCAAGAACCTCAAGTCCTCCGTCATCAGCGATAGAAGCAACCAAAGCACAAACTTTACTTGTGCCGACATCCAATCCAACTGTAATTTGCTTTTTCATATTAACTTTAAATTTATGAAACTACTATTCTTTTATCCCAACGAAGATCAATTAAACTAATGTTGTTTCTTTCATTTAGTGAAATTGTCAGCCAATAATCTTCGAGTTTTCTAACATTCTTTTCCCAGTTTTTATAATACCCAAGTTTAACTTTAATAGCATTTTCAGTTAAAATAAATTCAACTTCGCTTGAACTTGTGTTATAAAATATTTCAGAAATATGAGATTTAAGAAAGCTAACATTTTCATTATGGAAAAAATCAAAAAGTTTATTCAAATTATTAAGTTGGCTTAGTTTCTTGAAATTGCTTAAATGAAGAATTGGCAAATCAAGATGAGCAGGAATTTTACGATAGTCCATTATTTTGAAATCGTTAGAAATGAACTTTGTTTCGTCATTTTGGATATAATATGCAATAGGAGCTCTTTCTTGTATTCTTACGATTAAATTTTCATCATCAAAAACAAGGTTAGAAGATTTAATGTACTGGTTTTTCTGAATTTTATCTTTAACTTTAATAATATCAATGCTGTCTTTGCTAAAATTTATAACATCATTTTTAATAATGTCAGAAACTTCAGAAGATGACAAATAGTTATTTCCTTCGATTTTAATACTTTTAATCTTCACTTCGCCATCTTTTTGACCTGAAGCAAATACTAAAATACCAAATACGAGGAGTGAAACTACCACGAATGATATTAATCTAATTTTTTTCATTACTTTTTGGGGAATCCGAGGAGGATTACCACTTTATGCTGCTTTGTAAAAATTTATAAAGCAAACGTAAGAGATTTTTTAATTATATGCAAGAGAAAAATTAATTTTCTCTAATTTTTTGTAAAATAGTTATAAATTTTACTTAGTTTCTAATAATTAAGCGAAGACTGATAATATTTTTATAAGCTCTTGTTATATATACAAATAAAGGAATAAATGTAAAATATTTTAAATTTATAATATTTACAATAAAATCAAAATTAATAATCATATATATATATGTTATTATTGTAGTTATAATTATTTTAAATCATTTATGTTGTATTATACATTATATTTTTATTATATTTCAATAAAAAAGTTTCATAATACATTTTGTTGAAAACTTTTTGATGATTTTTTCTTAGTGTTTTTCTGTTATTTAGTTGTATGCTGTAACTTCTTTTTAAATTATTTTTCTGAAAATCGTTGAATTATACAAATTTCTTTTTACTTAGATTATACATAGTTTTGCAATTATTACTATTTTTGTATTTGAATATTCAAATTTTTTGAGAAAAATGAATTTTAATTTAGAAGAAAATATTGATGAAATTCCAAGTTTAAGTAAAGATGAGTATATTTCATCGTTGGAAATTTCTATTCAATTACTTCAAAAAGAGATTGAAAACTTAAAGAAGTCCGCAAATGTAATATTAACTGAGAATAGTAATCTAAGTGAAAAGCAGAATATTCTAATTGAAAATATTGATATTCTAATCAATGCTAAGAATAAGCTAGATTTAATTGATTTAGCGAATAAAACTCTTGAAAATTCTAAATTATTTTTAGAATGGGTGTTTTATGATTTACAACAAAAAAAACAACTTACTTTCACTGAAATAAGTAAGAAAAATAGCAAACTACTTGATGAAATAAACGAACTTGAGGAAAATGGAGTATTAGAATGGGTATTATCTAATGATGATGTTAAAATAGCACCTTCATTGATTGACTCTTCAGAAGAACAGACTATAAATAATGTGTTCGCTTTTAGTAAGATAGATAATAATGCAATTCTATTTTTTGGTAAAATAGGTTATGAAGCAGTTGAATTTAATGAAAATTACAAGTTAAATTTAAAACAATTTTTACAAAGTATCAGCTTTAATTTTGATAAATTAACGGAAGACGAGCAAAAAAGCGAAAATTTAATAGATTCAAAAACTATCCAAAATTTTAATAATAACACAGATTTAATCAGAATTGCTTTAAGTGAATTTGATTTACCAATTCAAATTATTGAATCTAATATAGATTTATTAGATAAAGGAATAGGCGATAGTAAAAAAAGATTAGAAATTGTAAATAGTAATATTAAATATATCAGAACATTAAAGAGTAAATTTGAGAATCTAATTTTAGAAGATTTCGCAGGAAGTGAATTTCGTTTGAATGATTTAATTCAAGATATAAAGTTTCTTACAACAAACTACCTGCATAGAGAGGGCGTTGAGTTCTCGATGAACTTACTAAAAAATTATTCATTAAGTTGTGATTATAAAAGTTTAGAAAATATAATTACGCTTATAATTTTGCTTTCAACTGATTTAATGCCTGAATCAGGGAATTTAATGCTATCAACTCAGAAACGTCAGAATAAAATTATAATTAAATTTTATTTAGATAGTGCAGTTTTCACAAATTCTGATTTTGAGAAAATTTTATATAATACTAAGGTTGAAGAGCTTAAAGAATCAGCGTTTTTAAAATTAAAAGCGATTATTAATATTGTAAATTCAAATAATTTTGAAATTGAAGTAATTAATGATAAAAAAATAGGAACGACTTTTGCTTTGAAAATTAAATGAAACTATTAATTATAACCATATTATTTGCTTTAACTTATAATTTGAACGCCAAATTAGAGCGGGTAATTATTAATCCTAAAAATAGAGTTAATCTTTATTTTAATACTATTCCTACTTATAAGTCGGAACTTAATCGAGATAAGAAGAATGTTTTTTTATATCTTGAAGATGGCGAATTTGTTAATAGGTATTCACAAGTTTCTGGGACAGGAATTGTTAGGTTTGTTACTGTTACTCTTGTAGAAAAGAAGGTCAAAGTTCAAATAGAATTTACTACAAATCGCGGATATACTGCAATTCCACTTCCATTTTCTAATTCAATTATTGTCGAAGGATTTTCATGGGAAAATATTGATAAGGAGGAAGATACTTATCGTGAGGCACTTTTAGCATTGGAATCTGGTAGTTCGGAGCAAGCGAAAGAATTGCTTTTGACTATTGCTGATGGTAAAATAGCCGATGCGAAGGCCATACTTGGGTTACTTCAACTTAAAGATGGTAATATTATTGAAGGTGCTAAGCATCTTTTTGAAGCAAATCGCGATAGCTCTACAATTGAAGATATTTATGCTGGACTTGCGGAAATATTCAAATGGAAAGGATTTACAGAAGATGCAAATAAGAATGATAGCATTTTTCGGAGTATTACTAAGTTAGCAGGTTACCCTTCTTATGCTTATTCAGGAAATCCTGAAGATTTAGTAGTTCCAGAGTATTATTATTCAAATGACCAAGCAAATAATAAAGAAGGGCTTGACACAACAATTACTGATGAAAAAGCGAGTAATACTTTTTTAGCAGATTCAGAAGGAAAATCTGTTAGCGAGTTACTTGGTTTTAGCGATGGGTATGTTATTTTCACAATTATTATACTTCTTTTAAGTGCATTTATGCTTTATTATGTGTATAATAAGTGGAAGAAAAGCAAAATCCAAGAGTTCAAAAATATGAGTAGTAATATGTTTCAAGAAGAAATTCGCCAAGCGAGAATGAAACAGAAGTATAAGATTGAAGACCAGCAGCGAGTTAATGAAGAACTTGGTATTACAAAAAATGAAACTGATGAAAAACCAAATATACTTAAAAAGAAATATGGTCAAAGTCCTACAACTCCAAAAAAGGATAATATTCAACAATTTAAAGTAAAAGCAACCAAAAACGTTAAAGAAATTACAAACAAGGAACAACTTGAGAAGTTTTTAACTAATTTCATACCACTGAAACGAATTGAAGAAGATGAGAAAAAGGTAGAAGCGCAATCTAAAGAAAAAGAGTATGGCTCCGATAATGATATAAAAATTGAATCAAATTCGCCAGATGTGAATCTTGCTTTAAGATTGGCAGAAGAAAAAAATAGGATTAAACAAAAACAATTAATTGACATTGCTAACCAAAAAAGAAAAAATGAAAAAGAAAGTAATAGCAATGATAAACAAGAACTTAGAGAAGATGATAATTCTGAAAATGATGAAAATATTGAAAACAACTTAAATAATATTTCTGATAATAATGAACTTTTATCGAAACTAAATAAAAAATTTAACGTTGATAATTCTAAGGACAATGAATAAAACACTCACATATATAATTTTATTATTTGCAATAGCAATAAATGTTTTTGCTCAACAGAATGTCAATTCAAATGCTAATGATGGCACAAAAATTGATATTCAAAGAAGTAGGATGAAATCAGAACAACCTTCTGATACATTTGATATAAAAAACAAAATTGTTAGTGTTTATAATGATGGTGAGCAATTTTATGTAAAATTAAGTATGTCAGAGGAATCTGAAATCAAACTTGAAGTTTACAATATGCTTGCAAAGCCAGTTAAAACAATATATAGTGGGAAAGCACCTGTTGAAAAAGAACTTACATACGATTTTAATGCTTCAATGCTACCAAATGGAATATATTTCGTTATTCTACAAGGTAATGGCTTCCGGCACCCTTATAAATTTACAATTCGGAGATAGCAATGTCTAATATTCATCAAATGAGTGAACAAAATGGCTCGTTTGGTGATTTGAGCCGAACTAAAAGAAAATTAAAATTTTTCTTTATTGCTCTTTTAATCTACGCAATATTAATCTTAGTTACTTCATTTACAAGCGTTTATTCTCAAGAAAATAACGGAGGATATGCAGAGTCATATTTACTTCGTAATATTGGAGCAAGGGCGACAAGTATGGGAGGTGCTTACACTGCAATAGCAAATGAGCCGTCTGCTATATTTTATAATCCAGCTGGGATTGCCTTTTTGCCAGCAAAACCTATGCTAATGGCTTCTGTATCAAATCTTGGATTAGGTAGAACGCACTCTACTCTTGCTTATGCTCAAACTCTAAATGAAGAAATTGGCTTTGGGATAGCATTAAACAGTTTAAATTCACAAGAGTTTGCTCAACGTGATATTCAGGGATATAAAGTTGGTAATTTACAAGATTGGCAATATTCTTTACATTTAGCCGCTGCCTATAGAAAGGAATCTGTAAGTGTTGGTGCATCATTGAAATATTTGAATCATAGCTTAATTGGTTCTAATATTTATGCAACAGGGGCCGCTCTCGATATAGGAACTAAGTTTGATGTGTTAGATTTATTCACTTTTGGTGCTTCAGTTCAAAATATTGGCTCAATTATGACTTGGAATCAATATGATTTTGAAGGTGCAGTTTCCGAGCTTTTACCTTATAACGTGAGAACAGGTATTGCCACTGAGTTTGGATTGAACGATGATTATTATGTAACAAGGTCAAAAGAAGACGGTAGTATTAGACAAATTTATGTCCCTCCTACTCGATATATTTTAGTCAGTTTAGATGCTGTTATGTATCAATATGATAAAAATCCGAGTTTTGTTTTAGGTGTTGAAGCAGTTCCTTATGAAATGATTGCTCTTAGAGGTGGGATAACTCTTTATGGACAAAACGAAGGAAAAATTGGCTTCTTACCAATGAATTATTGGAGTGGCGGATTCTCTATCAAACCTACATTTGAAAACTTACCTATGAAATTCAATATTGATTATTCAATCAATAAAGAATTTCTTTCAGCTTCTGGGTTAACTCATAATATTAGTATTATAATGGAGTTTTAACTTAGTCTTTTCCGTTTATCCTATTGAAATTTTCCGATTTCTTCACTTTTAAATGAAAGCGTAAATCCTTCGGATTGTATTTATAAAATTTAACAATGGGTTGAAACCCATTGTTAAGTAGTATAGACATATTTCGGTGGTTTAGTGTCTTCTATTATAATCAATGTGTTCTTAAAAATTCCTATTTAAACATTGGAAAAATCTTCGATTTTAAATATTTTTACTGGGTATTTCGCTACCCTCAATATGACAACTAAGTCTTTACTAATGTTAAATTTGATTTAACTAAATCGACTTTGTTAAAAAAATGATTTGATGAACTGATTAGTAAGTGTTTTTAACAAGTACACCCGAAGGGATTCGAACCCCAAACCTTCTGATCCGTAGTCAGATGCTCTATCCAGTTGAGCTACGGGTGCATTTAAGTTTGCAAAATTATCAAATTTTCTTTGAATTATAAAATCATATTTATTTATTTCGCAATTTATTGAATTTTTTCTTAAATTTGTTGATTGTAAATTTATTTTTTATTGGGTTTATGGCTCTTCTTGAAGTGAAAATTAAACGTCTTTCTAATGATTTCTTAGATATTCCTTTGCCTTCTTATAAAACAGAGGGTTCAGCTGGAATGGATATTTGTGCTACGTTGGTTGAAGATATAGTGATTCCTGCTGGTGGTATTGTTCTTGTTCCTACTAATTTGTCGATTGAGTTGCCAAAGGGTTTCGAGTGCCAAGTTAGAAGCCGAAGTGGTCTTGCTTTAAAGAATGGGGTTTTTTGTTTAAATTCGCCTGGAACGATTGATAGTGATTATCGTGGCGAAATTAAAGTGATTCTAGCTAATTTTTCTAAAGAAGAGTTTATTGTAAAAAGTGGCGAGAGAATTGCTCAGTTAGTAATAGCGAAGCACGAATTTGTTCAATGGAAGCTTGCTAATGAGTTGGAAGAAAGTGAGCGTGGAATAGGCGGTTTTGGTTCTACTGGAATTAAGTAAGGATAAAAATGAAATACATTTTATTGTTAATATCATTGATTTTTCTAATTTCTTGTAACGATGAGAAATTGCCTGATAATATTTATGACAAGAGGAAGGCGACTTCGGAGCAAGAAATTGCAAAGAAAGACAAGGTTGTTGCTCCAGGTCAGGTTGTTTCTTTGCAACTTGAGTATATTAATCAAGATTTACAGTTTTGTTTTGGTTGGAATTATGATACTGGGACGTCAGGAGTTGATGAAGTGAAGATTAATATTCCAGAGGATTATGAGTTTAATTATAGGTTGGAACTAAATGGACACTTAGCATCTGTGAAGTTTTTAAAGGAGAGCGGTGAGTTAGTTTTTGAATTGAATGAAAGTAATATGCAATTTAAAGGTGCATTGGTTGCCGGAAATTATCGATTACAAATTATCAACCCTGTTGAGTGGGTTTCTCCTGATTCGAGTTTAGTACCTGTATTTATTCAGCCGGATAATATGTATTTGAATACTTTTGCAAATGAAATATTAACTAAGAATTATTTAAAACGAGATGTGTATCAATTAATTTCAATAGGTAAATGTGAGTATTGTGATTTAAAAAGCGCAGAAAGTGGTATAATGGATTATCAATATTTATCAAATGTTAGTTTTAGAGGTTCGGATTTGAGAAATAGTGACTTCTCACATTCTATATTAAATAATACTAAGTTTTCTTCATTTATTGAAAACAATACAAAAGATTTTCTTTGGGGTCATACGAATTTAAACTCTGCAAAATTTAGATATTGCAATTTAGATAGCTCGGATTTGAGTAACACCTATGATATGAATAATGTAGATTTTTATTTTTCAAGATTATATAGAGTTAATTTGAATAACTCTTATGGAAGGTATGTGAATTTCGAGTCATGTATTTTGGCAAGTTCAACATTTAAGAATGCGGAATTTAAAAATTCATTTTTTATTGGGACTGTTGCTGATTCTTCATTAGCTGATAGTTCAAAGTTTATAGATACTGACCTTACTTATGGAATATTTAATAGCAGTTCCTTTAATTATGTGAAGTTTACAGGCAGTAGGTTGGATTATATTAGGTTTGACTCTGTTTATGCTTATGGTGCAGATTTTTGCTTAACTTCTCGCGTGAGTGCTAATTTTGATAGTTTACGTGTAGATGATAAAACGTTATGTAGTCCAAGTTCCACTGAGAGTTCAAGTGAAATTAAATAAAAAAGAGGTCAATTGACCTCTTTTTTTTTAATTCGTAGAGCAAGCACAAGAATTTGTGCTACAACTTGAATCTACTTTCTTTTCGCTTTTTTTATAATCAGTCTCATAAAATCCAGAGCCATGGAATAAGAAATTAACATTAGGAGTTAAAATTCTTTCGACTTCTTTTGGATTAGTTTCGTCATAACCTTCAATATCTTTAGGTAAAAATTCTAATGGTTTGTCGTTTATTGATTGTTTGTACTCAAAAGTTTGATTAGAATTTTTCACTTTATAAACATAAGTAGGCATTTTAAATTTCCTTTTTTTTAGTTATTGACGTTTAAAATCAAATGAAATTATAAATAAGATTTTGATTTATTACTCAATATTCTGAACTTGTTCTCTTATTCTCTCTATATCTTCTTTTAGATTCACAACTTTATGTGATATTTTAGTGTAAGATGATTTAGAGCCAATTGTATTAACTTCACGATGAATTTCTTGCATTAAGAAGTTTAGTTTTCGCCCGGATGGTGATTTATCTTTCATATATTCATCGAAAAGTTTTAAGTGGGATTGTAATCTTACGCATTCTTCTGATATGTCTAATTTATCAGCCATCAGTACTATTTCGGTTTGTAGGCGTTGTTCGTCAATTTCATCGTTTTCAAACATTTTAGCGATTTTTTCTTTATATCTTTCTTGTTCTTCTGGTATTCTTTCAATACCTAATTTTTCAATTTCTTTAACTTGGTCACTGAATTGTTTTAATCGACGAGTTAAATCATTAGAAATATTCCCACCTTCTTTTCTTCTCATCAAGTCCATTTCTTCGATCGCTGCGTAAACACAATCTTTGATGAACGCCCAATCTTCATTAGTGATTTCATTTATTGAAGAGTTTTCAATAAATAAATCTGAATATTTTAGAATGTGTTCAATTTTAATTGCATCTTTAATTTTTAATTCTTTACGAGTGTTTTGAAGTTCGGTGTAAATTGTGTTTGCAATTTCATTATTAAAAGAAAATGTTTGCGTTTTTATTTTATTTTCGATGTTGATATAAATTGAAACAGTGCCTCTGAATATTTTTTTTCTAAAAATTTCTCTTAGTTCTATTTCTTTCTCATTCAAATATTTAGGCATTCTAAAATTTAATTCAAGATTTTTTCCATTTAAACTTTTAAGTTCAATAGAAAAATTCAAATTATTATTTGACTTCTCTACTTTGCTGAAGCCAGTCATACTTTTAATCATTATTCCTCAATAATTATATTTTATTGGATTTTAGTAATTTAGGGTCTATCTTACCATCGTTAACCATTCGGTTATAGATTTTTGGGTCTAAGACTTCTTTTATTTTTTCGTATAAAATTTCTTTTGTAAATGGTTTAGAAACAAAGCCAGTTGCTCCATCTTTATAAGTAGATTTTAATACATCTTTATTCAGATTTCCAGAAATAACTACAACTGGGATACTACTTATGCTTTCAATGCCTCTTATAAATTTTAAAGTAATATCACCTGTTACATCTGGCATTATTATATCTAAAAATATTAATAATGGCTTGTGCTTGATTGCTAAATCTAAACCTTCATAAGAATTTGAAGCATTAATATGCTCAAAACCCCAATTTTTTAAATATTGATTAAATATTCTTTGAATCCATCTATCATCATCAATAACAAGTACAGGATAACTTTCCATTGGCTCTGCCATTGCATTATCCTCTTCTACCTCGTCGAAATCATCGTCATCTAAATCAAAATTAGATAAATTTAATGAACTATCTAAGGGTTCATAATTAACTTTAGCTTCATTAGATAAATTTAATGAACTATCTAAGGGTTCATAATTAACTTTAGCTTCATCGGTTTTTGTATCTTGATCTTTACCAGTATAGGTGTTTGTTTCATCATACAAATCGTCAATATCAAAATTTTCTTCTGTCATATCAATCTAAATTTTTTTCTTAATTTTGTATTTAGTATAGCTTTGCTTATAGTATTTATCTTAATTTTATTGAAATAATAAGCGAATTTACAAAATTTTTAATAAATAATAACATAATAATGAATTATATTGAAGACGGAAATAGTGCTAAACTATATTCTTATAAGGGGATATGTCCTAAAATACATAAATCAGTTTTTTTATGTGATGGCGTGAAGATAATTGGTGATGTTGAGATTGGAGAAAACTGTTCAATTTGGTTTAATTCAGTTATTCGTGGTGATGTACATTATATTAAAATTGGTAATAATACTAATATTCAAGATATGTGTATGCTTCACGTTACTAATGGAAAACATGCTTTAAATATAGGTAGTAATGTTTCAATTGCTCATTCTGTTACGTTGCATGGTACGACAATAAAGGACAATGTCTTAGTTGGAATTGGAGCGAAAGTTCTTGATAATTCAGTGGTAAATTCTTTTTCGTTAGTTGCAGCTGGCTCATTAGTTAGAGAAAATTTTGTTGTCCCTGAGGGTGTTTTAGTTGCAGGAGTTCCTGCTAAAATTGTTAGAGATTTGAATGAAAGGGAGATTGAGATGATTAAGAAAACTCCATTAAATTATGTGAATTACTCTAATGAATTTCGTAAATCCATTAAACCTATAAATTAATATGATATTACCTATATATAATTGTTATAATCCAATTTTAAGAGAAAAAACTATAGAAGTTGATACAATAGACCAAAGTCTTATTGATTTTGCAAATAATATGATTGAAACTATGTATAATGCTGATGGTATTGGGCTAGCAGCAAATCAAGTAGGAAATAAACGTTCTATTATTATTGTTGACGATACAAAAACAGAAAAGTCAGATTTCAAACCTGTTGCAATGATTAACCCTAAAATTGTTGCATTTTCGGATACTCTTTCAGATTATAAAGAAGGTTGTTTAAGTATTCCACAATATTATGAAATTGTGATGAGACCATCAGAAATCGAAGTTGAATATATTGATTTAAAAGGGAAACAAAAGAAAATAGCGACTGGTGGCTTACTTGCAAGGATTATTCAACATGAGGTTGATCATTTGAATGCAGTGCTGTTTTTTGATAGAATTACGCCACTTAAACGTGCGTTGGCAAAAAGTAAGCTAAGAAAAATTGAGTTAAACAAAGTTATCCCTCACTACGATATGATTTCCGCTACTAACACTCTTATTAAAGGAATTGATGAAGAAGAAGAAGAATATTAAAAATAATTTACTAACTTTAATACAAATAATTTGCAAATATGTTTGAATTAATTAACAAAGAAATTTTTGATGCTCAACCTCACACATTTGAGAAAGAGCCAGAGAATATATTTAAGTTTAAAAATATTACATTACTAAATGATGATTGCCTTAATCCAAACATTTTTAATTCAGAGTTTATAGATTTAATTGTAACTTCACCTCCTTATAATGTCGGAATAGAATATAATTCAAATGATGACGAACTTAATTATAATGATTATCTTGAATTTTCTACAAATAAACCGAAAAATACCTCTACTATATAGTCTTCCTTCGTGGTAGCGAATATCAGCAACTTCACTTGGAGTTTTTAGTATTCTATCTCCAATTCCTGTTGTATCCAAATAAACTGGATATTCAATACAGTTAATGCCATGCTCTTTACCTAATAGCATTAGATTTGCTGTATTTGTTTGGCTTTGAGCCAACGCGTAATTTAGGAGTATCAATAGTGATAGTCCATAGATACTTAATCTTTTCATTTAATACCTCGATTAAATTTTATGTAAAAGGTTTGATTGTTGTAATTGTACATTATGAAATATACACCTATATTCAAGTTATTTAGTGTAATTAGATTTGAATTATATTTTCTCATTACTTCGTTACCTAAGATATTGTAACAAACAATTTCTTTTACAAGATGTTTAAAATAAATTGTTGCTTCTTTGATTTCGTAGAAATCATTGTTTCCAACTGGGACTGAATTTTCCGGTAAAAATCCTGGACGACACATAAATTCAGCATTAAAATCAGAGTTTACATTTTTAAACTCTTTTTCTACGCTATCTGCGTTCACTACTTCATCAAACACAAATATAACACTGCTAAATTGCTTACTTACATTTAACTTTTTAACCTTAAACTTACCATATTTTTGGGATATGCTATAAAGTTTTGATTTTATTTCAGCATAATCGTCATTAATTGCCTCTAAATCAAGTAGAGTATCACTATTGTTATATTCATTTTTTATAAGCTGATAGTTTTTGTTAAATTCTATACAATCAAACTGAAAAATGCCTCTACTATATAATCTACCTCCCTGGTACCGCGAATCTCGAGTTGCCCGTGGATCTGATAGTATTATATCTCCAATTCCTGTTGTATCCAGATAAACTGGGTATTCAATACAGTGAACACCATGCTCTTTACCTAATAGCATTAGATTTGCTGTATTTGTTTGGCTCTGTGCCAATGCGTAATTTAGGAGTATCAATATTGATAGTCCATAGATACTTAATCTTTTCATTTAGTACCTCGATTAAATTTTATGTAAAAGGTTTGATTATTGTAATTGTACATTATAAAATATACACCTATATTAAAGTTATTTAGTGTAATTAGATTTGAATTATATTTTCTCATTACTTCGTTACCTAAGATATTGTAACAAACAATTTCTTTTACAAGATGTTTAAAATAAATTGTTGCTTCTTTGATTTCATAGAAATCATTGTTTCCAACTGAAACTGAATTTTCCGGCCAAAATGCTGGTCGGCATCTAAATGTACAATTAAAATCAGGGCTTACATTTTTAAACTCTCTTTCTACGCTATCTGCGTTTACTATTTCATCAAACACAAATATAACATTGCTAAATTGCTTGCTTACATCTGACTTTTTAACCTTAAACTTACCATATTTTTGGGATATGCTATATAGTTTTGATTTTATTTCAGCATAATCTTCATTAATTGCCTCTAAATCAAGTAGAGTATCACTATTGTTATACTCATCTTTTATAAGTTGATAGTTTTTATTATATTTTTTACGATCAAACTGAAAAATGCCTCTACTATATAGTCTTCCTTCGTGGTAGCGAATATCACCAACTTCACCTGGAGTTTTTAGGATTATATCTCCAATTCCTGTTGTATCCAGATAAACTGGATATTCAATACAGTTAATGCCATGCTCCTTACCTAATAGCATTAGATTTGCTGTATTTGTTTGGCTTTGAGCCAACGCGTAATTTAGGAGTATCAATATTGATAGTCCATAGATACTTAATCTTTTCATTTAGTACCTCGATTAAATTTTATGTAAAAGGTTTGATTATTGTAATTGTACATTATAAAATATACACCTATATTAAAGTTATTTAGTGTAATTAGATTTGAATTATATTTTCTCATTACTTCGTTACCTAAGATATTGTAACAAACAATTTCTTTTACAAGATGTTTAAAATAAATTGTTGCTCCTTTTATTTCGTAGAAATCATTATTCCCAACTGGAACTGAATTTTCCGGCAAAAATGCAGGTTTGCATCTAAATTCGCAATAAAAATCCTGTTGTATGTTAGTAAACTCTCTTTCTACGCTATCTACATTAACTATTTCATCAAACACAAATATAAGGTTGCTAAATTGCTTGCTTACATCTTCTTTTCCAACCTTCAACTTACCATATTTTTGGGATATACTATAAAGTTTTGATTTTATTTCAGGATAATCATCATTAATTACCTTTAAATCAAGCAGAGTATCACTATTATTATACTCATCTTTTATAAGTTGGTATTCACCTTTGAATTTTCTACAAATAAACCGAAAAATACCTCTACTATATAGTCTACCTTCATAGTACTCCGAACCTTGAAGTGCCCGTGGATCTGCAATGACTATATCTCCGATTCCTGTTGTATCCAGATAAACTGGGTATTCAATACAGTTAATACCATGCTCCTTACCTAATAGCATTAGATTATCATAGCTTGCTGTGTTTGTTTGGCTTTGAGCTAATGCGTAATTTAGGAGTATCAATAGTGATAGTCCATAGATACTTAATATTTTCATTTAATACCTCGATTAAATTTTATGTAAAAGGTTTGATTATCGTAATTGTACATTATGAAATATACACCTATATTCAAGTTATTTAGTGTAATTAGATTTGAATTATATTTTCTCATTACTTCGTTACCTAAGATATTGTAACAAACAATTTCTTTTACAAGATGTTTAAAATAAATTGTTGCTTCTTTGATTTCATAGAAATCATTGTTTCCAACTGAAACTGAATTTTCCGGCCAAAATGCTGGTCGGCATCTAAATGTACAATTAAAATCAGGGCTTACATTTTTAAACTCTCTTTCTACGCTATCTGCGTTTACTATTTCATCAAACACAAATATAACATTGCTAAATTGCTTGCTTACATCTGACTTTTTAACCTTAAACTTACCATATTTTTGGGATATGCTATATAGTTTTGATTTTATTTCAGCATAATCATCATTAATTGCATCTAAATCAAGTAGAGTATCACTATTGTTATATTCATTTTTTATAAGTTGATAGTTTTTGTTAAACTCTGTACAAATAAAATGAAAAATGCCTCTACTATATAGTCTTCCTTCGTGATAGCGAATATCACCAACTTCACCTGGAGTTTTTAGGATTCTATCTCCAATTCCTGTTGTATCCAGATAAACTGGGTATTCAATACAGTTAATGCCATGCTCTTTACCTAATAGCATTAGATTTGCTGTATTTGTTTGGCTTTGAGCCAACGCGTAATTTAGGAGTATCAATATTGATAGTCCATAGATACTTAATCTTTTCATTTAGTACCTCGATTAAATTTTATGTAAAAGGTTTGATTATTGTAATTGTACATTATAAAATATACACCTATATTAAAGTTATTTAGTGTAATTAGATTTGAATTATATTTTCTCATTACTTCGTTACCTAAGATATTGTAACAAACAATTTCTTTTACAAGATGTTTAAAATAAATTGTTGCCTCTTTGACTTCGTAGAAATCATTGTTTCCAACTGAAACACCATCATCCTCATGTAAAAATGCAGGTCGACATCTAAATTCGCCATTAAAATCAGGGCTTACATTTTTAAATGCTCTTTCTGCGCTATCTGCGTTCACTATTTCATCAAATACAAATATCAGATCGCTAAATTGTTTGTTTACATCTTCTTTTCCCACCTTAAACTTACCATAGTTTTGCGCTATGGCATATAATTTTGATTTTATTTCAGGATAATCGTCATTAATTGCATCTAAATCAAGCAGAGTATCACTATTATTATACTCATCTTTTATAAGCTGGTATTCATCTTCAAAATTATCATAATTAAAATAAAAAATGCCTCTACTATATATTCTTCCTTCGTAGTTCCGCGAATCCATAAGTGCCCGCGGATTTGCAATGACTCTATCTCCAATTCCTGTTGTATCCAGATAAACTGGGTATTCAATACAGTGAACACCATGCTCTTTACCTAATAGCATTAGATTATCATAGCTTGCTGTGTTTGTTTGGCTTTGAGCTAATGCGTAATTTAGGAGTATCAATAGTGATAGTCCATAGATACTTAATATTTTCATTTAATACCTCGATTAAATTTTATGTAAAAGGTTTGATTATCGTAATTGTACATTATGAAATATACACCTATATTCAAGTTATTTAGTGTAATTAGATTTGAATTATATTTTCTCATTACTTCGTTACCTAAGATATTGTAACAAACAATTTCTTTTACAAGATGTTTAAAATAAATTGTTGCCTCTTTGACTTCGTAGAAATCATTGTTTCCAACTGAAACACCATCATCCTCATGTAAAAATGCAGGTCGACATCTAAATTCGCCATTAAAATCAGGGCTTACATTTTTAAATGCTCTTTCTGCGCTATCTGCGTTCACTATTTCATCAAATACAAATATCAGATCGCTAAATTGTTTGTTTACATCTTCTTTTCCCACCTTAAACTTACCATAGTTTTGCGCTATGGCATATAATTTTGATTTTATTTCAGGATAATCGTCATTAATTGCATCTAAATCAAGCAGAGTATCACTATTATTATACTCATCTTTTATAAGCTGGTATTCATCTTCAAAATTATCATAATTAAAATAAAAAATGCCTCTACTATATATTCTTCCTTCGTAGTTCCGCGAATCCATAAGTGCCCGCGGATTTGCAATGACTCTATCTCCAATTCCTGTTGTATCCAGATAAACTGGGTATTCAATACAGTGAACACCATGCTCTTTACCTAATAGCATTAGATTATCATAGCTTGCTGTGTTTGTTTGGCTTTGAGCTAATGCGTAATTTAGGAGTATCAATAGTGATAGTCCATAGATACTTAGTATTTTCATTTAATACCTCGATTTGTTAGTTTTAAGAACTTAATATAAACAACACAAAATTCAATCTCAAATTACAAAATTATTTTTAATTAGCGATTTTATAACAATTTAACAAAAAAAAAACTAACCCCAAAATAATGGAAGTTAGTTTTTGTATCAAATTTATTTATAAATAATTTATTTTATTTTCAATAAATTAAGCTTGCTATTTTCTCTTGGTCTTTCTCTTCTAAATATGGGTGCATAGGGATTGAGAATACTCTTTCTGCTGCAATTTCGGATTTGCTTAAATCGTCTGCTACTACACATATATCCTTATACGCTGTTTGTTTGTGTAATGGAATTGGGTAGAATACTGAGTAAGGAATTCCATTTTCACTAAATCTTTTGAAAATTTCTTGTCTTTTTTCTGTGCTTTCGACTTGGATTGTATATTGTGCCCAAGCGGAAGTATATCCTTCAGGGACGATAGGAATTTTAACTTTGTCTTTTAATAGTTGGTGATAGTTGTTTGCGATTCTATCTCTTGATATAATTTCGTCATCAAAAATTGTGAGTTTCGCTAGTAAAACTGCTGCTTGAATTGTTGACATTCGTGCGTTTAAGCCGATTCTAATGTTATCATATTTATCAATTCCACTCCCGTGAACTCTTATTGATTTGTAGATATTAATTAATTCATCATCGTTTGTGAAACTCGCACCTGCATCGCCATAAGCACCTAATGGTTTTGCGGGGTAGAAAGAAGTTGACGCTGCATTGGCTAGGCTACATGTTCTACGACCTTTGTATGTTCCACCATAAGATTGAGCACCATCTTCTAATACTTTCATATTGTATTTTTTTGAAATTTCATTAATTCTGTCATAATCAGCAGCAATTCCAAATAAATCGACAGGAATAACGACTTTTGGAGTTAGTTTTCCTTCCTTTATTACTTTTTGGATAGTTTTTTCTAATGAATCAGGACACATATTGTAAGTGTCGGGGTCAATATCAACAAAAACTGGGGTTGCTCCTCTAAGAGCAGCGACTTCACCAGTTGCAATAAAAGTGAAAGAAGTAGTGAAAACAGCATCACCAGGTTTTATGTCCCAAGCCATTAGTGGAATGAGTAAAGCATCTGTTCCATTAGAACACGCAAGGCAGTGTTTAACACCAGAAAATTCTGCTAATTTTTCTTCTAATTCTGTTATTTCTGGACCACCAATATAAGCGCCGGATTCTAATACAGCTAAGACTTTGGAATCTACTAAATCTTTGATTTTAGAATATTGTGTTTTTAAATCAATGAATTGCATAATTTACTTTTTTAAAATTTTATAAAACACAAAATTAAATAATTGTAATTTAGTTTCAATAAAAATATAAAAAAATAATAATATTATTAAATAATGGTTTAATTATTTAAGTAATTAATTGCGGATAGGACAAGCATTTGAATACCATATTTCATAGCGTTTTCATCTGGATTTAATTTAGAATTGTGAAGTGCTGGCATAGATGTTAAATTCTTAGGTCTTACTCCTAAAAACCAAAAATAAGCAGGAATTTCCCTACCATAATAAGCAAAATCTTCACCCCACATTTTCGGTTCAAATTCCAAAATATTCTTGCCTTCAAATATAGAATTTACTGTATTCAATGAATGATTATGAAGTGTTTTATCATTAATAACAGCAGGATAACCTTTTCTAATTTCTAAATCAACCTCACAATTATATGACTGTGCAATTAATTGAGTTTTCTCTTCCATAATATTATGTATTTCTTTTCTCCATTCATTATCGAATGCCCGTAGTGTTCCTTTGATTTCAACTTTATCGGGTATTACATTTGTTGCAAAACCACCATTAATAGATGCTAATGTTAAAACACCAGCTTTTGTTGGGTCTTTAAACTTTGTCATTAAAGTTTGGTAATACACTATTAATTGGGCGGCAGCTAAAATTGGGTCTGCACCTAAGTGAGGTTGGGCTGCATGAGTGGATTTTCCATTGATTGTGATATAGATTTCGTCAGCGGAACCCATAACTGGTCCTTCTTTTAATGAAATTGTTCCAACTTCTTCACCTGGGTAGATATGTTGACCGAAAATTGCTTCTACTTTTGGGTTTTCTAAACAACCATCTTTTATCATTAAAGAGGCACCGCCTGGCAGTTGCTCTTCACCTAATTGGAAAATCAACTTTACTTTTCCTTTAATACTATCTTCATTTTGTTTTAAAATTTCAGCGGCTGTTAGTAACATAGCAGTGTGCATATCATGTCCGCAGGCGTGCATTACGTTATCATTTTTGGATTTAAAACTAAGATCTGTTTCTTCAAAAATAGGTAGAGCATCGATATCAGCACGAAGCGCTACACATCTCTCACCATTACCAATTAGAGCAATAGTGCCTGTTCCACTACATTCTTTCCATTTAATTTGTAGTTCATCTAATTTTGAACGAATATATTTTGCGGTTTCAAATTCATAAAAAGATAACTCCGGGTTAGAATGGATATGTCTTCTATATTCCAGAGTTTTGTTAAATAAATTATCAATTTGAGATTTAATATCGTCCATTAAAATTAAAGATTTATTAATTAATTTTTGTGTTATTTGGAACAAAGCCCATTGGATCATTTCCATTTTGGCTTTTTATTTCTCCATTTTGACTTTCAAATTTTGCAATATTTTCAGCCAAAGCATTGCTTAACATTTTAGCATGAACGGGCGTCATAATAATTCTTGACTGAACTCTGGCTGTTGGTACTCCAGGCAAAACTCTTGTAAAATCAATAATAAACTCAGCTTGCGAATGAGCAATGATTGCTAAATTTGAATAAGTGCCTTCAGCTTGTTCAGGTGATAATTCAATATTAATTTGATTTGGTTTGTTATTTTCTGCCATTTTAATTTCCTAATTGTTCGATTTTTTTAGATATATAATTTACTCTTGCGTTGTCTTTAACGTCAGAGGCGATTTTTAACCATTTTAAATAAAATTCATTTTTTTTCTCTTCATCAACTTTAAATTCAATTCTTTCAATATCATTTAATACGGACTTGAAGTTTTCATTTTTTGTTTTATTTAAAACGATATAATTATTAGCAAGTTCCATTAATAAGACGAAATCATTTTTGAATGTTTCTGTTTTTCTTGCTCTTTCAAAATACTCAGATGATTTTTCAATGAAAGGGAAGTATTTTTCTACATTTACATTGTATTTAGGGTCTTTTTCTTTTAATTTTTGTTCTTCGTCTTGGACACTAACTGCTTTATTTTTATATGTAGAGGCAATATTTCGTAAAGCATAATCATAGTTTCCATCTACTTTTATTGCTGCTTCATAGTTTGAAATAGCTTTATCATAATCTTTTAAACTTGCAAACATATCGCCTAACATAGTCCAGTAAAGAGGGTTATCTGGGCTATCATTTGTTAGAGCTTCAAGTTTTTGAATAGCTACTTCTTCTTTACCCATTTCTTTATAAATTTGTATTATAGATGAATTACTCTTATTATTTAATGGGTCAATTTTTTGGTAAGATTCTAAGAATTTTAAAGCATTATCGTAATCTTTGTGAGTATAATAATATTCTGACAAAAGGAAAAACACATCAGTTCTAAATTCAACAAAAGTTAACTTTTCATTTTCAAGCCAATCAGCGGGGAATGAAGTTCTCCAACCTTTGAGTTCAAATTTGTCAGTATCTTTGTTAAATTTAGAATAAAAATACTTTCCTTTTGATTCTCCAATTCGTTGGATAGTATTTTCGTTAATAGTATCTATTCTTACTTTTGTATCAAGTGCTAATTCAGATTTAACTTCATTAATATCTTGGTTAATATAAAATTTATTATCAAAAGCGTATTTAATATCTTCAGACATACCTTCAACATAATTAGCATATTGTTGCATTGAAGCAAGTGTATCCCCTTTTAATTGCAAGCAATTACCTCTTAGAAAATAGAAATCTAAAAGGGTAGGTCTTAAAATTGAACCAATTTCGAAATAATAATCTGCACTATCGAGTTTGCTTACATTTTGTGTTGAGAAATACTCATTATAATAAGTGATACCTTTGTTATAACTCTCGACCCACATTTTATTTTTATATTTAGGGAATTGGTCTTTGTATTTAGGATTTGTTGCGTTTTTTTCAGCATCCATAAGGATTTTCGCAGCTTCTCTTAAATCGCCTTGTTCCATTCTGATTCTCACTAAATATAATCTAGCTTCGTCGTTTTTATTATTTTTTGCGAGTTCTTTTTCTAAATTTACAATAGCTTTGTCGTATTCTTTTCTTTCATATTGAGTTTTAGCATCAAGCATTTCTTTTGATGAACATTGAAATCCTTGAATGATAAACCCAACAGACAATGTAACTAATATAGATAAAATAAGCTTTTTCAAAATAACCTCTATCTTTTTAAATATTTACAAAATTATAAAAATTTAATTAATTTTTATCAAGAATTAAATACTTGCTTTTATTTGTAAATTAATTTGTCGTGTTTTTCCTAAATTTCCAACCATCTGCGTGTAATAATAATCGAAAATATTAAAACAATTAAGTGTAATATCATAATTATTATTTTCACCAAGAAGTTGCTTTGTGTTATAGTTTAATCTTACATCGACAATATTTGAATGGTTTCTTACATTTGCATCTTTAATCTGCAGGGCGAGTAAGTTGTCAATATTTTCGATTTTGCTATAATGTCTAAAATCAACTTCAAAGATAAAATCTTTATATTTAGCATACATTTTATTCTGAGAAACAAATTTTGACCTATATTTTAATGTGTTTCCAAAGTTACCAGCAGTTAAGTCAATAGGATCTAAGTATGTTATAGAAAAATCGAAGCCAATTATTCCAAAAAATAGTTTAAAACTACTTTCAACACCTCTAATTCTTGCTTCTGAAAGATTTTGAAACTGAATAGAAGCGGTTGAACCTTGCTTAAAACTTGGTTCAATTAAATTTTTCATATTATTCTGAAAAAAAGCGACTTCAAAATAAATAGGAATTTCTTTTACTTTATTTTCATGAATATAACTAAGCTCTCCTGACCAGCTTATTTCAGGAGTAAGTTTTAAGTTTTCTTCAACTCGAAATCCTTGGTACCTAATTTGAGCGAATCGTTCGGCGATTTGGGGTGCCCGAAAGCCTTTGCCACCTGAAATTTTAAGGGTATTATTATCATTTAGTTTGAAGTTATTTCCAATTTTAGGTGAAAATTCTAATGATTTTGGTAAATTTTCGCTTTTTTCATAATCGAGCCGTCCACCTAAAGTTAGGATCCACTCAATTCCATTTCCAAACAATGAAAAATTAGTTTTTCTTTCATATTGAGAATAAGCAGAATATATATTCTGCAATCTATTAGAATAAACTACTGAGTTAACGCTGTTTGTTAATATGTTGACACCATAAGTTAAATTATTATTTTGGTTAAACGTTGTATTGAATTGGATTTCGTTATTGTTTGAAATTGCAGAAGATTCTCTAAATTCATCATTGTCTTTCGGATAATTGTTATGATAATTCGTGTAATAAATTCCGCTTTTAATATTTAATATTGTGCTATTATTTAGTATATTTTCATATCCTGCCATAACTGAATATTTATCGGATTGATTGTAAATACTTTGGTCAACATTTGTAGGAGGTCGAGTTGCTGAATCAAGTCCATTCCAAAATGACCAGTCATCAGCTTTTGATAAACTGATATTTGACATAAGTTTGATTTTTTGAAATTCTGTTAATTTATAATCTAATTTAATAAGAGAATTGTAAATTCTTTTTTTATCGTATTCTCGCCATGAGTTTTTATCAATTACAGAGAAATTTGCTAAAATTCCTAATTCCTTTATTTTTTTTGTATATGTGAAATCGAAACCATTGTCAAAGCTTAAAGCATCTTGATAAATCCAACTATTATATTTTGGTTTGGTGTAAAAGCCAGAGTATATTCTGAATGAAAACATTGAACTTTCATAGTCATCTCGCGTTATTAAGTTAATCACACCACCAATGGCACTTGTGCCATATAAAGCTGAGCCGGCCCCTTTTACAATTTCTATTTTCTTTGTATTAAAAATTGGTAACGCATCAAATTTTATATCACCATTATCCGCTGAAAGTATTGGAAATCCGTCAATCAACATCGACACCCTTGAGCCAACTCCATAACTAAATCCAGAAGAACCTCTAATACTGACGTTATCTCTATTGATTTGAACGCCTGGGACATATTGTAATGCAACATCAAGAGAGTTCATTTGTCTTAATTGCAATTCTTGTTCTGAGATTGTGGAAATTGAAATAGGAACATCTTGAATTGCTTCTGTTTTTTTATTTGCAGAGACTACAATTCCATCTGATTGGAAGTATTTTTCTTCGAGTTTAATATTTAGAAATTCATTTTTCCAAATAACAGATTTACTTTTAAACCCAGTTGCATTAATAGTTAGTTTAATTTCATTTAACTTTATTTTGTCATTTATAATTATTTTAAATTTACCTTCTGTGTTTGAAATTGCACCGCTTGTAGTTCCGATTAATGAAATTGTTGCACCAATAATTGGCTTTTCAATATCATTTTCTAAATAGAATAAACGACCATTAATTTCGGAGGAAATGGTAGTAAAAATAGAAAATAAAAACAAACTAATTACCAAAAGGTTGCGGTGGCAAGTTGTCAAAATCTACCTCAATTTTAATATTATTTACACTTTTCCCTTTTTCAATCATTATACTACCAGGTTGGGATTTATCTCCTGTGATTGTATATATTCCGATTATTTGTTGATTAAATATATCTGTATTTTTTTGCAATGCAACGGCTATGTATTTTAATTCAACTGGTGGGTCGGTAATAAGTAACTCAAAATTTGTCGAATCAACTCTTAAAGGTAAAGAATTAAAATCTACATATACATTTCCTGTTAATACTTCTAATTGAAAATTGCTTGGGTCGTCAGTTTTGAAAGCTCCAACTCTGACTGCCACTACAGAATCTGGCCAATTATTTGCTCCATTCTTATAGTATATTGTTCCTCTTAGATATGAATCTTCAATAATATCGACTTTTAAGCCCTCGCTACAAGAATTAATAAGTAAAATAGTAATAATTAAAAAAAGGTATTTCATAAATGTTAATTTTTAATAATTTTAAAATTACTGCATTTTAATAAAAAAGCCAAACAAATTATTGTTTGGCTTGAAAAATAAATTATTTAATTTCTAATTAATAATTGTAAGTGTCTTTTACTGCTTTCACAATATCATCGATAGAAAGTAATATTTTTGTTTCATATCGTTTAGCAAAACCAACGTGAGTATCTTTTGATGCAACTCTTCTCACAGGGGCATCTAAGAATCCGAAGCATTCTTGTGAAATAAGAGATGCGATTTCGCCACCAAACCCACCAGTTAAATTATCTTCGTGGGCAACTATTACTCTATTAGTTTTCTTAACTGCATTGTAAATACCTTCTTTGTCAAGAGGATTAATTGATCTAATGTCAAAGATATGAACAGAAATACCTTGTTTAGCTAGTTCATCAGCAGCAAAGTTACTCATGTGAACGGCAGTACCGTAAGTAATAATTGTTACATCAGTTCCCTCTCGTCTTACTTTACCTTTTCCAAATGGAATGACAAAATCATCAGGAGGAATAGGACCGAAGGCAGGTTTGAAATTATATAAATATTTTGGTTCAAGGAACATAGTTGGACCTTCTGAACGTATTGCATTTCTTAAAAGTCCAATAGCATCGTCTGCAAAAGCAGGTTGAACAATTCTAACGCCAGGGATTGTAACTAAAGCGGCTTCAATATTTTGTGAGTGGTATAAACCACCTTGTATATATCCACCAGAAGCTAAACGGGAAACTACGTTAGGAGCAGTTTGACCTTTAGTTCTCCAATATTCGTGGGCTAATTCTAAATATTGTTCCATAGCGGGCCAGAAATAGTCAGCAAATTCTGCACCTTCAACCACAACTCTAATGTCTTTTCTGTAATGTGAGAATCCGTTTGCAGTTCCTAAGATTTGGTCTTCACAAATAGGAGCATTAAATACTCTTTCTCTACCAAATTCTTCGGGCATACCTTTAACAACATTAAATACTCCCCCTTTACCAATATCTTGTCCCCACATAAATGTGTTAGGATTACGTCTAAATTCATATTTTAAAGCGTAGTTAATCCCTTCAAGGAAAGATACAACTTCTGAGCCAGCAGGTATTGCAATTTCTGTGTTGTCTTCTATTTTATATGCCGGTTCTGGGTATAAGAATTGATTCCAAGTATCTGCATCAGCGTCTGGTTGCGCTTCGGCAATATCTGCTGCCGCAAAAATCTCACTTTTAATTTCTTCATCAAGAGCGTCTAACTCTTGTAATGACATAATTTTATTTTTCCAGATATGGTATCTGAATTGCATTAATGGGTCTCTTCTTCTCATCACTTCAAGTTCTTCATCTGAGCGATAACCTTCGTGTCTATCGGAGTTAGAGTGTGAACCTAATCTATCGCATTCTGCGTGAATTAAAGCAGGACCTTGTCCGCTTTGAACATACGCTTTTGCTGCTTCAAGGGTTCTGTATGAATTAAATACGTCTCTACCGTCGCATTCAAAGATTTTTAAATTTGAAAATCCTCTAAAATTATCTGTTGGGATTATATTAGCAGAAACTTCATTAAGTGGAACTGAAATACCAAAGAAGTTATTTTGAATTACGAAAATACAAGGGGATTTATCTAAATCTGCAGCTTGAATTGCTTCGTAGAAGTAACCTTCAGCT
Organism: uncultured Hyphomicrobiales bacterium; assembly: GCA_964465945.1. Classification (GTDB taxonomy): domain Bacteria; phylum Bacteroidota; class Ignavibacteria; order Kapaibacteriales; family UBA2268; genus JAJRPT01. Next base: position 58,732 of record CAYXMM010000003.1, on the reverse strand, counting down.
GTTGCAGAATCACCGCCAGAGTAATAAGCAACTTCATCGCCATTGTATTTTTTGATTGCACGAGCAAGTCCGGCTGCATGTAGTGAGTGATTTCCAGTGCAGGAAGAACCATTCATAATGTTCCACTCTGGTTTAGCGAAGTGATTACTCATGTGTCTTCCTCCGCCAGCAACATCTGTGTCTTTAGATAAGCCGTTTAAGATTATTTCAACTGGAGTTAAACCAGCAGATAAACAAGTTAAAAAGTCTCTGTAATATGGAAATAAGAAATCTTTTTTAGCTCTAAAAATCTGACCTAAGGCAATTTGAATACCGTCATGACCGCCAACAGGAGCGTGGTAAGACCAACCCTTTGCCATTTTTAAATATAAGGCAGCTTTTTCATCTAATCTTCTGCCTAATGTTTGAAGACGATACCATTTTTTAATTGTATTTTTATCAAAGCCAGTTAAGTCAAATTCAGAATAAAGTTCAACTTCATACTCACCATCTTTAAAAGGCATTTTAACTATTTTTTGAGAGCTTTTTTCAGTTCTAAAAATACCTTTTCTAAGTTCAAAAGGGAAATTAACTTTTGAGTCGATAGCTAATTTCGCAACGCTTTTAACTTTGTTAGTTGCACCAGCAGGTCTTCCTCTTCTTTCTGTTTTTACTTCGCCTATAACCTTTGCTATAACTTCTGTTTTTCTTGGTCTTCCTCTGCCATCAACTTTTGAAACAACATTTGGAGATACAACTTTTTTTGGTCGTCCTCTACCATCTACTTTTATTGTAGTAACAGGAGATCCTGCTTTTTTTGGTCTCCCCCTTCTTTCAGTTTTAATTTCGCTATCAACTTTAGCAATAACTTCAGTTTTTTTAGGTCTTCCTCTGCCCTTCTTTTCTTCAATTTTCGCAGAACTATTCTTAGCCATAATGCTCCTAAATTATATTTTTTTCATTTTTTACTTTTTATATTCTTAAAATTAAGAATAAAATTTTATTTAATAAAATAATATCGAAATAATTAAAATACTTATATGTTTTTTTGATAAACATAATATCACTTCAAACGTAGATATAATTTATTTTTATATAATTAGTTATAATTAGTTTTTTTTTTTGCTAATTTTGAATATTAATTATTAAAATATCATTAATTTAATTTTAGGAAAAAACATTATTTTATGAAATTTATTTTTTTAGTATTTTTATTTATAACATTCAATATTAATTTACTCTCAAACAATTCTATTTCAGGTATTTTAAAAAATAAAGAAAATTTAGAAACAATCATAGGTGCTTCAGTATTTATCGAAAATACAAGTTTTGGATCATTTTCAGACAAAAATGGGTATTTTATAATTAATGACGTTCCAGATGGTGAGTATATTTTAAAGGTTTCATATATTGGATTTGATAAGTATGAGCAGAAAATATCTTTAAAACAAGACTTAAGAATTGACATTAATTTATCGCCTAACTCGGTATTAAGTCAAGAAGTTACGGTTACAGCGGACAAAAATATTGATAAACGAAATATCACGATAAGTAGAGTTGATATACCATTAACACAACTAAAAGAAATTAGAATTGGTGGCGAAGCAGATGTGTTTAGGGCTTTGCAGTATTTACCAGGGGTTTTAACTTCTTCAAGAATTTCTAATGGCTTATATATTAGAGGTGGTTCTCCAGACCAAAATCTTGTTTTGGTAGATGGTGCAACAGTTTATAATCCATCTCATTTATTTGGGTTTATTTCGACCTTTAATGCTGATGCCATTAAAGATGTAGAACTTATTAAAGGTGGTTTTAATGCTGAGTATGGTGGTCGATTATCTGCTGTTGTTAATTTAACTCAAAGAGATGGTAATGGTGAAAAATTTGCTGGATTATTTAATTTAGGTTTACTTAGTTCAAAAGCTTCTGTTGAAGGACCTGTTGGAAATGGTTCATTCTTTTTAGGTGGTAGAAGAACCTATTTTGAATTAGTTAAATCTGCTATAGGTCCCTCTTTAGATACACCAATTCCAGATTATAATTTTTATGATATTAATGCCAAAGTAGTCCAAAATATTGGAAAAAATGACAAATTATCAATAATTGGTTTCTTTACTAAAGATAATCTTTATGTTAATCAATATGGTATAAATTTAACTTTAGGTTTAGGTAATCAAACCTCATCAATAAAATGGAACCATATTTATAAGGATAATATTCTATCAACTCTAGTATTAAGTTATTCTAATTATAATAATAGTTTATCAGGTGCTTTTAGTGGAAATGAGTTCACTACAACAAATTCTATCACAGACTATACTTCTAAATATGACGTTGAATGGCTTGCATCAGATATTTTAACTAATAAATTTGGTATTGAAGTGAAGTCTATTGGATTCGCTTACAAACAAGACTATAATAACAACTCTGACAATAATATTTCAGATAGTCTTAATAATTTTCCAAATTTCGAAATTAATGATATTCATAGTTCAATTTATACTCAAAGTAATTATAATATAACAAAAGATTTAGCCATTCAAGGTGGAATTAGACTAAACTATTGGAAATTTATTAATCAAATAAATTTTGACCCAAGACTTGCTACAATGTGGCAACTTAATCAATCAGTAAAATTGAAACTAGCTTGGGGTATTTATCATCAAAACTTAAAATTAGCAACTCAACCTGATGTGGCAATTTTTGACACTTGGCTTGGAACTGATACTACTTTAAAAGTTGCTCGTTCTGATCACTATATTTTTTCTATTGAAACTATACCAGTTGAAGGTTATAACTTAAATGTTGATATATATTATAAATCTCTGCAAAATATCAATGAATTAAACCGTTATGTTTCTCAAATTAAAGTAGCAAAAGACGCTCTATATCAAGGTAATGGTGAAGCATTTGGTTTTGAGATTTTTTTACAAAAAAAATATGGGAAACTTGGTGGGTGGCTTGGTTATGGTTTTGGGTTTATCAATGCACAATATGATAGTATAAACGGGGGGAATTGGTTTCGACCTAGATATGATAGAAGGCATGATTTCAAGTTTGTTATACAATATACACTAAATGAAAGTTGGAATTTGGGTATGAACTTTACTTATCAAACGGGTCAACCTTATACTCAACAAGTCTCACGTTGGCAATCATACTTACCGGGAGATGAATATGGTAGAGGTAAAACTATACCTGCCCCAAGGTATAATCTAAGGTTAAGAGATAGTCATTTTTTAAATCTAAATGCAACTTATTCGTTTATTATGTTTGGATTAAAATCAAATTTAATTTTCGACATTTATAATGTATATAATAGAAGAGATATTTGGTTTAGGCAATATATTACAAGCGATGATGTTACAACAATTCAGGATGTACAATTGCTTCCAATAATTCCTTCAATATCATGGGAGATAAAATTTTAATGAAGAAAATATTTTTATTTTTTATTTGTTTAATTTTGATTTCTTGTATGGAGGAGAATCAAGATAAATTTACTGAAGATACTATAATAGAAGCGTATTTAATTGTTGGTGAACCAATTAAAAACGTAAGAATTACTCATACAATACCGATCTTAGATACTTTCAAGTTGGAAAATTCTATTATTGAAGATGCTATAGTATATGTTTTATCAAAAAATGGAGATACCATTCAATTAGAATATGATAATATTAATTTTTATTATCATGCAATAAACCAAAATTATTTAATAAAAGAAAATGAAGAATATCATTTATTTGTGATTGTAAACAATGATACTATAATAGGTAAAACATTCACTCCAAAGTCATTTAAATGGATTAAAAGACTGCCAGATATTTTTCAATATCCTAAGGATTCGATACTATTGAATGATATTGTCAAGTTATCATGGGAAAATCCTGGAGCATTAAACTACTATCATGTAACTGTTAAGTGTTTAGATACACTTAATTATGGTATATATTTAGACCCATCTGTAGATGAATTAAACCGCCGAATCACTTTATTTGGAAACAGGGCTTATGCTTATAAAAATACAACTAGACATGGGTTAGCTCCATCAAATGAAGGTAGTATGGTATGGACTTCTCTTCAATGGTATGGAATGCAAGAAATCACTATATATAATCCAGATTATAATTGGTTCAGATGGCTTGGGCAATATTATCAAGGAGAGTATAACCAATTGTTGAGCTCTGTGAGTGGCAATAAAGTTAAAGGTGTCTTCGGCTCAGCAACAGCAATTAGAGATACTTTTTTTATTTTAAAAAATATTAAATAGAAATTTTCTAATATTTTTGTATTTATTACTTTTAATTATTAATATATTTGAAAAAGACAATATTCATATCTGCTGGCGACCCATCTGGTGATATTCACGCAGCTCGATTAATGGAGAAATTGCTTTTGTTAAATCCAAGTATAGAGTTTATTGGAATTGGCGGGAAGGAGATGGAAAAGTGGAACTTTACGTCCATTGTACCTATGGAGCAAATATCTGTTGTTGGCTTTTGGGAAGTGGCTAAACGCTATTCTTTTTTTAAAAAATTGCTTCAAGAATGTAAAGATTTAATTAAAGATAAAAATATTGATTTATTTCTACCTATTGACTATCCTGGTTTTAATATAAGGTTAGCAAGTTTTGTTAAAGAACAAAATATTCCTGTTTGTTATTATATTGCTCCACAACTTTGGGCTTGGGGAAAGTCGCGAACGGCTAATTTGCAGGAAAGTATTGATAAATTATTTGTAGTATTTCCGTTTGAAGAAGAATTTTTCAGGAATCAAGGTATTGATGCAAAGTTTATTGGGCATCCATTATTAGATGATAAGCGGTTTATAGATATAAAGTTAGAAAGAAAAAATAATCTAATTGCATTGTTGCCTGGCTCTCGACTCCAAGAAGTAAAAAATCATTTAAAATTATTTATAAATGTAATAAAAGAAGCCAATAAATTAAATGATTTTAAATTTGCTGTGGCTAAAAGTTCTAATATTGATATTTCTCATTTTGAAGAGATATTGAAATTGGAAAATGTGGAGCTATGGGAGGATTCGATAGAATTGATGAAAGTTGCGAAAATAGGGATAGTGAAAACAGGCACGTCAAATTTAGAAGCAGCTTTGAGTGGTATGCCATTTATTATGATTTATAAAACTTCACAACTAACATATAATATTGGAAAATATCTTATAAATTTGGATTATATTTCACTTGTTAATATTTTGCAGCATAAAAGTGTGATTCCTGAATTAATTCAGTCAGATGCAAATCCAAAGAATATAGCAAAAGAGCTTAATAGTCTTTATCTTGACGAAGACAGAATAAATTTTATTAATTCAGAGTTTCAGCACATAAGAGAAAAGTTAGGTGAGTATTCTGCATCTGAAACGTTGGCTCAAATAATATATTCAGAAGTATTAAATGAAAGGTAAATTATTTAATATAATTGTCAGTTTAGTCGCAAAAAGTTGGCGTATTGAAGTAGAAAAATCTAATTTTCAAGAAAATTCAATAATTGCATTTTGGCATAGTAGAATGCTTCCTGTGTGGTTCTATTTTAGGAATATCAATCCTTATGCTGTTGTTAGCAAATCAAAAGACGGAGCAATTTTATCTTCATTATTAGAATCTTGGGGGCTACAACTTATACGCGGTTCTTCCTCAAAAGGTGGGAAGGAAGTTTTAGAATTAATCATTGAAAACTTAAATGATAGTACGATTTTAATTACTCCTGATGGACCAAGAGGACCAAAAGAAGTTTTTAAACCTGGTATATTTATAACATCACATAGGACACAAAAGCCATTTTATTTTATTGATGTGAAAATTAAAAGTAAGTTTATATTTAAAAAGGCATGGGATATGTTTGAATTTCCTATGCCTTTTTCTAAAATATATTTTAAAGTATCAGAACCAATTATTGTTCCATCAAACCTCAACAAAGAAGAATTGAATGAATATATTCAAAACTTCAAAATTGAGGGTTAGTCTCTAACATTGTCAAAAATTTTGGTAGCAGTTGCAATCATTGAGCTTACATCGGATACATTACTTGGCACTATCATAGTATTATTAGTTTGAGCTAATTTACCAAATTCCTTAATGTAATCTTGCGCTACTTGTAATTGAACGGCTTCTTTTCCACCTGGCATATTAATAGATTCTGCAATTCTACGAATACCTTCGGCTGTTGCGCTGGCTATTCTTTCAATTTCGGCTGCTCTACCTTCGGCTTCGTTAATTCTTTTCATTTTTTCCCCTTCTGAAACCTCAATCATTTGTTGTTTTTCACCTTGTGATCGATTGATTTTAGATTGTTTATCCCCTTCTGATTCGGCGATTTGAGCTCTTTTTTCACGTTCCGCACGCATTTGTTTTTCCATAGCATCACGCACAGATTGAGGCGGATGAATATTTTTAACTTCGTATCTTTCAACTTTTACCCCCCAAGGGTCGGCAGCTTTATCCACTGCCGCTACTATTGCGCTATTCATTGCTTCTCTTTCTTCAAATGTTTTATCTAAATCAAGCTTACCAACAACGGACCGCATAGTAGTTTGGGCTAATTGAATCACAGCAAATCTATAATCTTGAATACCATAAGATGCTTTGTGTGGGTCAATAACTTGAACGTATAGTATTCCGTCTATTTCAACTGAAACGTTATCTCTTGTAACACAATTTTGCGGTGGAACGTCAAAAGCAATTTCTTTAAGGTTTTGTTTGTATGCAACTTTATCAATAAGCGGAATTAGGACGTGAAATCCAGCACTTAGAGTAGCATTATATTTTCCTAATCTTTCGATTATATAAGCACTTCGCTGTGGAACAACTTTAAACGATTTATTAAAAAGCAATAAACCGAATAAGATAATAACAACAAGAAAAAATATCTCCATAAATACTCCTTAAAAATAATAAAAAAACTAATTATCAATTTTTGCTACTTTAAAAGTTAAATTGTCTCTTTCAATAATAATAACTTCTTCCCCAGTTTCCATTTCATCTTCTGATATTGCGTTCCAATCTGTTCCGTGTAGTTCAACTCTTCCTAACCCACCTTCAATAATTTTTTCTTTTACAATAACTTTTTTCCCGATATACTCATCAGCAGGTAAAAATTTTGAATGACGCATATTTAAAGCTTCTTTAATTTTTCCACGAAGAGTAGTTAAAGATGCAATTGAACTTATGGCAAAGACCCCTATTTCAAAACCTAAAGGTAAGTCAATAAATATTTCTAAAATACTTGTAACTAAAGCACCGAATGCGAAAAAAATTAATATTATACCAGGAGAAATAACCTCAATAGTTATAAAGACTATAAATAAGAGGAACCACATTAATGAATCATTCATTTATTTACCCAATTTTATTTTTAAAATTAAGAAAATAAATTTCATTTTCAAAAGAATATTATTTTTTTTTAATATATACTAGTTTTTTGTTTTATAATGTTTTTAATCAAAAATAAAATAATTTTAATAAAGGTATGTTTATTTTATTAAATGTCAAGTAATTGAAAATATATAAGCTAATTAATTATGTAGTTCCTACAAATTTCATAATGTTTTCATTTGAGCCAAAAACTACAAGTAAATCATCTTCTTGCAGCATTGTGTTTGGACCAACTACACCTTCGGAAACATACACCATTCTATTAACGCCGAGTAAGTTTTTCTTTTCTTTTTTTCTGATAATTGTAACAATATTAACTCCGGATTCACTTCTTAGATTAAGCTCGGAGAGAGTCTTCCCAACTAAATGATTAGGAATGCTAAGTTCAACAATAGAATAGTCTTGGTCTAAGTCGAAAGATTCGACTGCGAGTTTAAGGTTTAATTTTTTGGCAAGTCGGTCAGCGGAATCTTGTTCAGGTTGAATTATTTCATGAACCCCCATTGCTTCTAAAACGGTTTCTTGAGTAGAGGAAATAGAACGAGAAATTATTCTTTTTACATTCAATGTTTTCAGATTTGCTGTTGTCATAATAGATGCTCCTTCATTCTCACCAATAGCAACGATTGCAATATCTGTGTCGCTAAGAGGAAGGTTTTTTATTGCATTCATATTAGTTGAATCCATACAAATCGTGTAAGTGACTTTGTCTTTTACTTGTTCGACTTTTTGCATATCGTGGTCTACGACAATAACTTCGTGTCCCATTCCGGATAGAGAAATTGACAGCGAAGAACCGAAGTTCCCCATACCAAATACAATTATTTTCATTTTTTTAATTCCTTATTTTACTAAATTAGTTAATTAAAATTGATTCTTTTGGATACTTATAAGGTAAGTCTTGAACTTGTTTAAGCATTCCAATGAGTAAATTTATTGTTCCAACACGACCAATAAACATCACAATAATAAGAACGACTTTGCTTGAATCAGAAAGAGTTCCAGTTATTCCTAAACTTGAACCTACAGTTGCATAAGCTGAAAAGCATTCAAAAGTAATTGCTAAAATATCTATATTTGGTTCAATCATGGCAATTATTGTTACCGAAATAATCAAGACAAATAACGATAGCATAATAATAGTAAATGCTCTATTTACAGTATCTTGTGGTATTTCTCGTGTACCGATTTCTATTCTATGCTTTCCTGTAACTGTTGAATAAATATTCATTACCGCAAGTGCAAAAGTTGAAGTTTTTATACCACCGCCTGTTGAAGCTGGCGAAGCTCCGATCCACATTAGTATTAAAGAAAATAGCACGGTCGGAACTGTTAAGGCAGATAAATCAACCGAATTAAACCCAGCAGTTCTAAGAACAGTTGTGTCGAAGAATGATGTTACTAACTTGCCATAAAAACTTGTATGCTCTTCGAGTGTATTATGAAATTCTGTAAACATAAAGGCAACTGTGCTAATTATTAATAAGAATAATGTTGTAAATACAACAATTTTAGAGTTTAACGTTAGTACATTTAATGACTTATGATAGTTTTCTATTTTTAATATATATTTAAAATATAAGCTTTTTATTTTTAATTTTAAGTAATTAAAAAGATTAAAAGTAACTGCATATCCTAAGCCACCAAATATAATTAGAAATGATAAAATAAGATGAATATTATAGCTGAATCTAAAATTTTCATTGTAGAAATTATTTGTTAAAGTAGAAAATCCTGCGTTACAGAATGCCGATACAGAGTGAAACACAGAGAAGTAAATTTTTTCAAATAAAGAATTATAATATCCATTTGGAATGTTAATAAATATTAAAATTGCACCTATAAGTTCAATAAAAAGTGTGAGAAGTACAATTTTCAAAGCAAAACCGAGTAATCCACCAATTTGGTCAGATGATAGGAAATCTCTTAGATAAAGGTTTTCTTGATAGGATGAAGCGCCTTTGAAAAAATAAGCGAAAAAACTTGTCAAAGTCAACATACCAAGCCCACCTAATTGAATTAGAATGATAATAATTGTCTGTCCCATCAAAGTGAAATCTTTTCCAGTATCGAGTACGACTAATCCTGTAACGCATACAGAGGAAGTGCAAGTAAAAATTGCATCGACTATTCCAATGCTGCCTTTTGTTGTGGAATTTGGTAACATTAGAAGTAATGAACCAATCATTATAAGAATAAAGAATGAACCTGCAAAAATAATTGCCGGACTAAATTTTAATGTATATATAGAAGATAAGATATTATTTACTTCAAGAAAAAATATTACCAGAAATGTCAAAACGTAAAAGTAAAGATAATTTTCGACTGCAAAAACTATTGAAACATTATTTTGAAAAGCATAAAAGCAGACAATTAAAATTGCAAGTAAGTGAAAAGCAATTTTTGCGATACTTTTAAACTTAAGTTCAGATATATTTTTAAAAGTTTTAAATGCGTCAATGACTAAATAAATTGATAATAATGTAAAATAACTTATGTTAATAAATGAGTTTGCAATAAAGGTTTTATCAAATCCGAAGTCGTAAATGATTAGACCTAAAGATACAAAACTTATTAATTTAAGCAAAATATCGACCATTATCTCACCTTGAATGTTGCCATTGCTATAATAGTTAACATTACAGCCATTATATAAAATCTTGTTACAATTTTTGATTCATGTAATCCCACTTTCTCAAAATGATGGTGAACTGGAGCCACTTTGAAAATTCTTCTTCCTTCGCCATATTTCTTTTTAGTATATCTGAAATATGTAACTTGAATAATTACGGATAAAGTTTCAGCAAAGAATACTCCACCAATAATAGGAAGAATAAACTCTTTTTTAAGCAAAATTGCTAACGCTCCTATAGCACCACCTAAGGCGAGAGAGCCAGTATCACCCATAAAAATTTGTGCTGGATAAGAGTTAAACCATAAAAACCCTAATGATGCCCCAACCATAGCGGCAGTGAATACTGTTAATTCTCCAGAACCTTTTATATACATAATATTTAAGTAGTCGGCAAAATTCACATTCCCGCTGACATAAGCGATAATTGCAAAAGCAAGTGAAGCAATTCCGACTGTTCCTATAGCCAAGCCATCTAATCCATCAGTTAGATTGACAGCGTTTGAAGTAGCAGTGATTATAAATATTACGGCTGGAATATATATGAAAGCATAGGTGTAATCAAAATTCATATTTTTTGCAAAAGGAATAGTCGCAAGAGTGTTATATTTATGAAATGAACTAGAAAAAAACTCTGGAAAGAAGTAAATAAATACTGCGATAATAGCTCCTATAGTAATCTGACCTATTAATTTATATCTACCGAAAAGCCCTTTTTTGTACTTTTTAACTACTTTTAGATAGTCATCTAAGAACCCAACTGCTCCCATCCAAGCTGTTGTAAGTATTACTAAAATTATAAACATATTAGATAAATCAGCCCAAAGCAAACTTGGAATAAGAATAGAGGTTAGAACAATAAGCCCACCCATTGTTGGAGTTCCTGCCTTATTTACGTGCAACCCAATTCCTTGTAGTTCAAGTTTTGCTTGTTCGCCAATTTGTTTTCTTTTTAGTGCAGCAATAATTTTAGGACCAGCAATAAAACTAATAAGTAGAGCAGTGATTGCCGCGGCTGCACTTCTAAAAGTAATATACTGAAACACCCCAAAACCAGGCGTATCGAATGTTCTATGTATCCATGCAAAAAGTTCGTATAGCATTATCTTACTTCTGCTCCTAATTCAACATCTCCATCAAAAGTAGCTAATTTTAATCCATCATTATAGTTTGCAGCAAGCAACATTCCTTCAGAAAGTTCGCCCATTAATTTTGCAGGTTTTAAATTTGCCACAATAATTATAATTTTACCCACTAAATCTTCACATTTATAAAATTTACCAATTCCAGCAATAATTTGCCTTTTTTCATAACCCAAATCAACTTGAAGTTTAACCAATTTATCAGATTTCTTAACACTCTCAGCTGAAATAATTTTAGCTGCTTTTAGTTTGACATTCATAAAATCAGAAAACTCAATTATGCCTTCGATTTTCTTTTCTTCATTATTATTAATTACAGCGCTTTCTAATTTATTAGTTTTACTACCAAGTTTTGAATATTCTTTTTCGACAAATTCATCTTCGATTCTTGGGAAAAGAATCTCAGGATTGTTGATGAGATGACCCGATTTTAACTCAAATTTTAATGAGTTTTCCCACAAATTATTTCCATTTTTTTTATTATTTCCTACTTCTTCATCAACATTAAGTATGGATTGAATTTTAGAAGAAGTATTTGGAATAATAGGAGCAAATAATATTGATAATGTTCTAATTAATTGACAGCAAATGAATAAACTTTTAGCAGTTTTGTCACTATTATCTTTAATAGATTTCCATGGTTCTTCATCATTGAAGTATTTATTTGCTGCACGAGCGATATTCATAATATTGACAATCCCGTCTCTAAATCTATAAGTATTCCAATTTCTATTTACATTATATAATTCAAGTTTAATTGTTTCAAGTAAAATTCTATCATTTTCTTCTAAATTATCGTTTTTAGAATTTTCAATATAGTTGTTTAGCGTATCTAAATATTCTTTATAATTTCCTGCTAAATTTGGAACTTTCCCTTCAAAATTTTTATTAAGGAATTGCAAAGTACGATTAATAAAGTTTCCTAAAATTGCGGCAAGTTCATTATTCCCTCTTGCTTGGAAATCTTTCCAAGTGAAATCTGAATCTCTTGTTTCAGGAAAATTCATTGCAAGAGCGTATCTCATTGTATCAATATAATTTGATTCTGGATATTCGGTAACGAAATCCTTTAAGTCAATAGACCAATTTTTAGATTTTGAAAACTTTTGAGATTCTAAATTTAAAAACTCATGAGCTGGGACATTACTTGGAAGAATATACTTATTAGCACTATCTCTTCTACCGAAAAGCATTGCGGGGAAAATAAGGGTATGAAAAACTATATTATCTTTGCCGATAAAGGCAATATAATCTGTATCTTCACCTTGCCACCATTCTCTCCATCGCTCATCGCCAAAATACTCTTTAGTCGCTGAAATATAACCCAAAACAGCATCAAACCAGACATAAAGTCGTTTTCCAAGTGCTTCTTCTTCGCTAACCCCTTCAATACCAGTTAAATCGACTCCCCACTCTAAATCACGTGTTATTGCTCTTTCAGCTAAGCCAGCTTTAAGCCAACTTCTTGTTTGTTGAATAACATTGTCTTTCCAAAATTTTTCATTTTTACTTATATAATCTTCTAAAAAATCTTGGAAGTCTTGAAATCTAAAATACCAATGAACAGTGCTTTTTAAAATTGGTGTTTCTTTTGAAACTAAACTTATAGGATTTTTTAGTTCTGTTTGTGAGTAATATGCTCCACAGCTATCACATTGGTCGCCTCTTGCACCTTCGCTCCCGCAGTTGGGACAGATACCTTCGACATATCTATCAGGTAAGAACATATTAGCTTTTTTATCAAAAAATTGTTCGCTTTCTCTTTTTACTAAGTAACCTTTTTTTAGAAAATCAGCAAAAAACTCTTTTGCAGTGTTATGATGTAATTTATTGGAAGTTCTTGAATAAATATCGAAACTCATTCCGATTTTTTTAAAAGCATCTTTGTTGGAGTTGTGATACTTATCAATAATATTCTGTGGAGAAACTCCTTCTTTTTCTGCGGCAATAGTTATAGCCACTCCATGCTCATCTGAACCACAAACATATAAGACGTCTTCTCCTTTGAGTCGCTGGTATCTTACAAAAATATCTGCTGGTAAATATGCTCCAGCTAAATGCCCTAAATGTATATAGCCATTAGCATAAGGCAAAGCAGATGTTACTAATTTTTTCTTCATAAGTTATGATATTTCCTTTTTCAAATCTTTGAAATGCAAATTAAAGAATATTTGAGTAAAATTAAAATTGATTGATTATATACTCTTGCCAGAGACATAACCTGATGTCCAAGCCCATTGAAAATTGTATCCTCCAAGCCAACCAGTAACGTCAACGGCTTCACCAATAAAGTATAAACCGGAAACAATTTTAGATTCCATTGTTTTTTGGTTCAACTCATTAGTATCAACTCCTCCGATAGTAACTTCGGCTTTTATATATCCTTCAGTGTCAATAGGTGTAACTTTAAAGCAGTCAAACACTTCAATTATTCTTTCTTTATCTTTGTTTGATAATTGATTAATAGATTTATTGATTTTTATATAATCGCAAATAAATTCAGCAAATCTTGAAGACAACACTTCAGATAATAATTTTTTTAATTCTTTGGTTGAATTTGTGTTTTTTTGAATTAATTCTTCAATTTTGATATTTGGTTCTATTGTGATTTTTAAAATATCACCTCGTTGCCAGTATGAAGAAATTTGCAGAATTGCAGGACCACTCATTCCTTTATGAGTTATTAAAATGTTTTCAGTAAAATTAATTTTTTTGTTTTTACTTCGAGGTGTATTGTTAAACTCTAAGCTAACATTTGCTTCAAAAGAAATCCCACTTAATTCATTTATCTTTTTCATCATAGGAACAGCTAGGACAAATGGAACTAAACCAGGTTCAGTTTTTATTATTTTATGTCCAAAATTTTTAGCAATTCTATATGCTAAATCGGTTGCTCCTTTATTAGGGAAAGATAAAGCACCACAAGCTACAATACATTTTCTACTTTCAAAATCACCTAATGAAGTTTTAGCTATAAAATTCTCATTTTTTTCAATTTTAATTACTTTGCAATCAGTTTTTATTACAACATTATACTTTTTTGCTTCACTTAATAGCATATTTATAATTTCTTTTGAGGAACTTTTACAAAATAATTGCCCAAGTTTCTTTTCATAGTATTCGATGCCGTAGCTCTCGATTAGGTTAATAAAATCTTGTGGTTTATATTCAGAAAAAGATGCTTTAATGAAATGAGGGTTTGATGAAATATAATTTTCTGGCTGGGCATTAATATTAGTAAAATTACATCTACCACCACCGGAAATAAGAATTTTTTTACCGATTTGGGAATTATGTTCTAAAACTAATACCTTATTATTATTTTTTCCTGCTTGGATAGCAGCCATCATTCCAGCAGCACCAGCACCTATCACTATAAGGTCATACATATAATAATTAAAAACAAATATAAATTAATTAAAAAATATTATTCAAAATTAAACAAGAAAAATTATATCGGATATGTTTATTATTTTTTAACTATAAATTTATAATCATAGTTGAACGATTTATTCAGAATTTTATCATATATAGATGCTTTTATATAATACATTCCATCGCCCAAATCTATATCTAAAATGATTTTGCTATCTTGTTTATTTCTATTAAATTTATTTTTATATACTCTTTCGCCACGGAAGTTGAAAACTTCTAAATCAATTTCAGACTCATTCATAAGACCAAATTCTATATTAACTTTTGTAGAGGCGGGGTTCGGAAAAACACCTTTTAAGTATGGAATATCGCCTGTGAAATATAACCTTGTTCCTCCAATTTGACATAAATCTAAAACTCGTAATAAACCATCAGTAGATTTAACTACTTTATTTGTATCATCAAAGATAAATTTTATGTTTTCTAACTTTAATGCTGAAGTAGAATCATTGCCCCATAGTATTTTATAATTTTCTAATTGCCATTTATTATTTATTAAATCGCTAAATTTTAGTTCATAATCTTCTAAGGTTCTATTATTACTATCTATCATTACATTTTCATTTTTATTTTCTAATAATGTAGAATTATAAGATAATTGAAATGAAATTCCTTCTTTGTCATTCAAATTAAAATCTTCGTAGTTTTCTAATTCAATTATTATGTTTTTAAAATCATCAACATTACCATTAATATCTTGAACTTTTAGACTTAATTTGGGAATATTACCATATTTAAAGTGTAAAGTTTGGGTATGGATAAATTGGCAGGAATCTAAAATCTCAAATGATATAGAATTCTCTTCTTTTGTATCATAAGTAAAGGAAAAAGTTGCACTTTCATTCGGTAAAGTAGGTCTTGGTTGAATATTAGTAATTTTAAAACTCGTATTATTAATATTAATACTATTCCAATATTCTGGTAAGCTTCCAATATTTTTAACAACAAAGTATGAATTAGTAGCTCCAGAGTTATCAATAGTGATTATCTTGTCATTATCAATTAGATTTATTTGAGAATTTTTAAATTGAATTTTTATAGGTATATAAATACTAAAATCTTCAAATTTCACTTCGATGGTATCTATATAGTCAATTCCGAAGTCATTGAATTTAATATTTATATTTAATTTCTCGTTTGGGTTTAAGATATAAGGAAAATCAATAGTTGAAAAATTATATTTTTTAGAAAATATATCTTTCACTTTTAGAATATTACTGCTTATATTTTCAATAGTAATAGTAGTATCTAAAAATACCTCACAAGTTAGGATTTTCTCTAATTTAGTTGGGTATTTTATTCCGTCTATTCCGTTATTATATTTTGAGTTGATAATTACATTATAATTTTTACCGCAAGCATCTTTAATTTCTAAAATTTCAGATTTATCTAATTTGTCTTGTCTGGTAAAAGATATAACAAAAGTGGAGCTTTCGTTTTTAGAGATTTTTGATGGATTAACTGACTCAATGTAAAATTCAGAATTATTAATTTGATATGGAAGAGAATAATCCCAATTAATATCAATTTCATCAATATTTTTTACGACAATGTTTTGAGTTTCTTTGTTATTTAAAATAGAATTGTCAAAATTAATTACACTAATTGGAATTTCTAAATTGGAATTTTTTTGAATAAAGGTAAATGAATTGCTAATATTCAAATTATCAATATCATTTGTAGAAAAATAGTAATGAATCGAATATGTTCCACTTGGCATTGAATTTAAACTTGCTTTTATATCAATTCCTTCATCTGGTTTAATTGTGAAGTCAGTATCATCAAAAATTAAATCTGAGGAACTTAAATTCTTTACTTCTAAGTTTAATGTTCCTGTATTTTTAAAATTAATAATTTGAACTAAATTTGAATCACAATTTGAAATTAAAGTGTCTTTTTGAGAATAAAAAAGCTCTGCTTTTATCCCTCTACCACTTATGAAAATTCTAGCTGGGGAATCTTTACTTTTGAAGTAAATATATGCAAGAGAAGTGTAGTTTACATCTAATTTTGGCACAAACTCAAAGATTAAATTTTTATTATTTTGATTATTGGCTTTTAAAATACTTTGAGTATTTCCTTGAATTAAAGAAAAAATATCTAAGTTTGGACCTTTTACAATAATGCTATCTATTTGAATATCATCGGTGCTACTATTAGAGATTTCAAGTTGTTTTCTAATACTTTTATTAATTTCTAAATCGCCAAAGTCTAAGTAATAATCGTTAATTCCGTTCTTATATCCTTCTCCCCTAATTTCTTTGCTGTAAGTAACTTGTTTTGTGAAAATTTCTAGTCGAGCAATATATGTTTTTGTTGTTTTTGGAGTGAATGATATATTCAAATCAAATATATCGTCTTCAAAAAGCAACACATTCCCTTTACTTGTTAAATTAAAAACATCATCAATATCATTCACAATTCGCATAGAGTCAATTTGGATTGGTAGCTTTGAATTAATTGTAATGTAATTTGTTACAACTGAGTCTTTTGTTCTACCAATTAAAATTTTTCCAAAATCTATATTATCAGAAAATAATTGAAAATCAACTAAGCTAAATGTTGAATCAGAAGTTGTTCTATATTGTGGGAATTTTCTAATTGAATTAAATTTCAAGGTTTGACCGCTATTTTTTCCATTTGAAGCAACTACAATTCTTGTTTCATCAGGGCTAATTGCTAAATCCTGAGAAGCCCACGACGTAGCGGTTTTAATATTATACTTCTCTTTAAAATCACTTAAACCCCATAGATTTATAGTTCCATTTGAGCCAACCATCGCAACGAGGTTATTCAGCCGACTAATTCTGACCTTTTGAAGAGTTTCTTTTACTGGGTAAGCAGCAATTTGTTGACCTAAAACGCTTGAAGAAATAATAACGTTATTATTAAACGCTTGCGTACTAACAGAAACAATCCAGTCATCATTAAGCCAGTCGAGAGAGCTTACTGCTCCTTGGTGCAAGGGATATTTCATTAATTGCTGGAAACTATTAGCTAATAAGATACAAACGGTAGTGTCTGATAATGCTACCGCTAATTTACTTCCATTTGGAGAAAAACTAATGTCGTTAATTTGCTTTTGGGAAATTTTTAACTGCTTTATCTTGCTTAAATCAGCGGAGTTCCATAGAGTTAAGTTACCTAAATTATCACCACTAATGAGTCGAGTACCATCTGTAGACCATTCTAAGCTTGTAACGGCGCCGCTTGAAGCATCAACACTATCATACGCTAT
Source organism: uncultured Hyphomicrobiales bacterium (assembly GCA_964465945.1). Taxonomy (GTDB): domain Bacteria; phylum Bacteroidota; class Ignavibacteria; order Kapaibacteriales; family UBA2268; genus JAJRPT01. Next base: position 40,913 of record CAYXMM010000003.1, on the reverse strand, counting down.
GTTATCGCCATCAATCCATAATTTTATTTTTCCGTCATCTCCACCGCTCGCATATCTTATAGCATCTGGCGACCATTCAATATCATTTACTTTGCTATGAGCATAATATTTAGTAATATTATAATGGGTAAACCCATCTACTACTCTAATATACCCATCATTTCCACCTAATATAATTTTATCCCCACTGGGTTGCCAACTTACAGAAGAGTTATTTACAGAATCTGTGTTTGTTACCATATATTCGTAACCAACTGAATCAGATAGTTTTGTAATTCGAACAAGACAATCATTGCTTGTTATACTTGGATATTTATAGTTTAAATTATATCCTTTATAATCTCTTGCAAGTTCTTTCCAATTTTTACCTTTATCTGATGAGAACTCAATTATTAGTTTATCATCAGCTTCATTTGCTTGCCATTTAATTGTTGAATCAGCTCCTCTGAAATAAACCTCTCCACCATTTGGTTCTATAATATCAATATATTGACTATTCGCTCCAGCTGGTATTCCACCACTTGCATAAAATATATTGTCATTACAAACATTTGAGGAAATTGTAAATTTTGAAAATTGAAATCCTTCAATATCGTAATCAAAATCTACAAAGAATTGGAAAGTGGAATCTCTTTGAATATTAATAGGATAATTTACATTTTGAGGAAGTATAACTTTGAATTTGCTATTTTCAACTATAATGTTATCAATAACTAAGTCTTCTTGTCTCGCGGTTAAGCCAAATTGTCTTCTACCAGTAGTCCCTAATGATGTCCCTTTATAACTAATAAATTTACTATTTGGATAGTCGAAACTGCTTAATTGAAGATTATTTACACTAAAATTTGAGAACTTCTTAACTCCCATAAACTCATAATCTAAACGTCTTTCCAAATCGCAATTCTTTGATTCCCAAGTAATTGTGCATGCATTTAAAGTTTGAGAAATTCTATAAATTGCTTCATACGCTTTAACAATGTCTGACTCGGTTTTAATATTTTCAAATACTAATCCACCTGTCTCCCTTGTTACATCATAAAGAAATTGCGGTGCTTGCCCGTAAAGAATAACAGAATAGATTACAGCGCCAATTTCTTTAGCTTTGTCAATCACTTCTTGAGTTCGACCATTTGCGAAACCATCTGTTAGAATAATAATAATTGGTTTATGTTGTGCTCTTGATGCGATAGAAATAGAGCCATCACGTCTATTTAAAAATGCTTCATTGAAATTTGTTCCGCCAATTAAGAACATCTCATCAATAGAAGTATTAAGAAAGTTCTTATTGTTAGTGAAATCATTAATCATTAAAGCAAAATCTGAAAAACCAGTAATAGCGACTTCATCGGTACTCGAATCCATAATACTTACAAGAGCTTTTGCCCCTGCTTTTGCTAACGCAAAAGGTTGCCCGTTCATAGAAAGGGATAAATCTACGGATAGCACTGCTGAAATTTTGTCTTTTTTTGAGTTTATATCGCAAGTAATATTAAGAACATTCATTTGTGTTCCATTTTCAAACAATTTCACACTTGCAATATTTGGACTATAGACTAAACTACCATTGGCATTTAATAGAACTATATTTCCTTTCATTAATGGATAATTAGAATTGTCAATATTAAAAATTCTAATATCTTGACTAAATAAACTAATTGTAATAAAAAATATAGTAAAAATCAATCTCAAATTATATACTTTTTTCTTTTTTGAAAAACATTAATAGATATATCGTATTTTTGTAAAAAATATTTGAAAATTTGGAGAGAAAATGGTTGAAAGATATACCTTACCCGAAATGGGGCAAATTTGGACTGAACAATCAAAGTATAATACTTGGTTAGAAGTTGAAATTCTTGCAGTTGAAGCAATGGCAGAACTTGGTATTTTGAGTAAGGATATTGCAAAGAATATTAGAGATAAAGCAAAATGTGATGCGAATAGAATACTTGAAATTGAGCAGGTAACAAAGCACGACATAATTGCTTTTCTTACTAATGTTGAAGAACACGTGGGTGAGGATTCAAGGTTTATTCATCTTGGAATGACTTCTTCTGACGTATTAGATACCGCAATTTCAGTTCAATTAAGTAAAGCATCAAAAATTATTTCTAACGATATTGACAATCTTTTAAGTGTATTAAGAAGAAGGGCGAATGAGTTTAAATATACTCCTTGTGTTGGAAGAAGTCATGGTATTCATGCAGAGGCAATGACTTTTGGATTAAAATTCGCTCTTTGGTATGATGAATTATTAAGACTTAAAGCGAGATTTGATTTAGCAGTAGATGATGTTTCTTTATGTATGATTTCTGGTGCAGTAGGAACGTATGAACATCTTGACCCGTATATTGAAAAGTATGTTGCGGAAAAATTGGGCTTAAAACCAGTTAATATCTCAACACAAGTGATTTCTCGTGATGTACATTCATCTTATCTGCAAGTGCTTGCTTCAATTGGATCATTAATTGAGAAAATTTCAATAGAGATTAGACATTTACAAAGAACGGAGGTTCGTGAAGCGGAGGAGTTTTTCTCAAAAGGACAAAAAGGTAGCTCTGCTATGCCTCATAAACGTAATCCTATTGCAAGTGAGAATTTATCTGGGCAAGCAAGATTACTTAGAACAAATGCTTTTGCAGCAATAGAGAATAATGCTTTATGGCATGAACGTGATATAAGTCATTCTTCTGTTGAGAGGGTGATTTTGCCTGATTCAACGATAATTGCAAATTATGCTTTACAGAGAATAACAAAGGTACTTGATAATTTAGTTGTATATCCTGATAGAATGATTGAAAATTTAGAACTTACTCATGGGCTTATTCATTCTCAAAAAGTTTTGTTATCTCTTGCTAAAAAAGGAATTAAACGCCAAGAAGCGTATGTTTGGGTACAAAGAAACTCAATGAAAACTTGGGACGAGAAAATTCCATTAATTGAGAATTTACTTAATGACGAAGATATTATGAAGCACTTCACTGAAGATGAATTACGAAATATGTTCTCATATCAGAAAGTATTTCAATCGGTTGATTTTATTTTTGCTCGTTTAGGAATATAACCTTAGTTTAAATATTAATTTTTTTTTGAAATACCTTATTTAATAAGGTATTTTTTATTTTTGACTAAATTGAAAATTACATTTATCATATTACTTTTCATTTTTGCTGTAAATTTGATTGCACAATCAAATTTACAATCGAGTTATGGATTTAACAGGATTAATCAAAATATAAACTTCTTTATTGATGTTAATTCACAATTAAAAACGGGATTGGGTGATTTCGATATTCAACAAAATTATTTTGGTAATTCATATTTGCCAACAAAAAGCATTAATGATAACCAAAAACTTGAATTGAATTGGAAGAAGGAAATTTTGAATAATTTCTACCTAATGTCAAAGCAAAGAATTGATTATATTGGAAATAATTTTTCATCTGAAATCAATAATGATTTGTTAAATGTGAAATTCTTGCCAGGTGTAATGTATGAATATGATGAGAATAGGTCGGTGAATTTTAATTATGGATATGACCATCATAGTCAATTAGGTATTGAGTCATTTACTCCTGCCTTTAATTTAAACTCAAAATACAATTATCAAATTGATGAATTTAATTTAGAATCAAGTTTGGAGCATTTTAACACGCAAAGAACAATGCAAAGAAATTATATTTTAAATGATATAAAATTAAATTTATCAAGGGTTGTGGATAATTCAAGGTTAAATATAAATTCGTCATATAATGATTTAGAAAATGATTTTGCGACATTTAATCAGAATATATATCAGATAGAAGATAGAAATGAAACGAAAGTTAACTTGGGCTTAGATGTTTCATATAATCTTATAGAGAACTTAACTAATGAGGTTTCTATCTCATATCTTAGCTCATCGAGAAATAACTCTTATCGTGAGTTTGATAAAAATAATTTACGTTCTGGAATTTATGAAATTAGGTCATTAGATGGCTACAATCTTTTTACTAAGTTTAATTATAAATATAGTAAGTCATTACTTAGAGCTTCATTTCAAAAATATACTGAGAGTTTAGATAATTCAATTAAAAATAAATTCTTAACAAATGATAATGATTTGATTTCACAGCAAAACAATATTTCGTTACTTGACTACCAAAACTCTTATTCAAGAATAATTTTAGAAAATAATTTTAAACTAGATTATAACAATTTATTTATATCTGAGTTTTTCTACGAAATCAATAGATATGACACACCGAGTAAAAATGAAAATAGAGACCGAGACCAGATAATTATAAAAATGAATCAAAAGTATGAGCATATTTTTTCTGATTTTTTTACTTTTGGATTAGAACTTGAAGCAAGGTTTAGGCATTTAGTTTATTTAAAGGGAGAAAATTCAATAAATAATATCAAAGAGCGAAGTTTAAAATTAGCTCCATATTATAAATACAAAAATAAAAAATTGGAAATGACGCCAGAATTTCAAATTTTTGTAAATTTTAGAAGCTACGATTACGAATATTTATTTCAAAATATTAGAAGTGATGCCCAAAGGTCTTTGACATTTAAAGACTCAATAAATTATTATATCAATTATAAATATAGATTTAACCTATCCTATATTTATAGGTATAGAGAAACAGGGTTATTTAATTGGGAGAAGTTTTCTCAGTCTATTTTTGAAGTAAAAAATGAATTTTACTTAAATATGCTGTTCTATCTTCATAAACAACAAAACTATTATGGTTTAGGTATTCGATATTATAAGTTAAATTTAGATAATAATCGTAATGTAGGAAACTTGGGGAATAGTTCATTTTTGCTTAATTCAATTAGCCCTGTAGTAGATTTTGGAATTAAATTACAAGAAAGAACGAAGTTAGTAGTCTATGGATGGTATGAATATCAAAAAAATAATGGTAATTTGAGAATTATTCCAAATTTAAAGTTAGAAACACAAATTAATTTATATTAATGCTAATATATAATAAAAAAAAGTCTATTGCAAGCAGTAGAAACATTATTTACAATTTTGAAGAACTTTTTAGTGATTTTAAATGTTCTTTAAATTTAAAAGATGATTTATACTTTAATTTGATGGTTGCTATTACAGAGGGAATTAATAATGCGTCTGGACATGGAAACAAGTTCGACCCAAGTAAATATGTAACGTTAGAACTTGCGGCTTCTGATAACTTAATTTTTTGTAAAATTTCAGATGAAGGGCTGGGATTTAATCCGCAAAATGTTGCTGACCCAAGGAACCCTGAAAATCTCTTAAAAGATAATGGCAGAGGAGTTTTCTTAATGAGAGAACTATCAAAAGAATTTAAAGTTACAAGCACAGAAAACGGTACTATAATAGAATTAATATTTGAATATTAAATTATGCTCGATAAAATTAAAGAATTAGAAAGTTCATTCAATAAAGAACACAGAGTAATATTAATCACTGGTGATTTAACAAGTGGTAAGACTTCCTTTGTGAATGAATTTGTTAGTAAAAGAAATTCTATAGTTTTTAATTCTTTCAATTTTGATGGACATTTTATTACTGATTTAGCGAATCATTTTGCGAATAATATCGATACAGATTCAGAAAATGCTTTTTCAGAAACTAAAATAAACGCGAATAGATTTCAAGAGTTTTTAACTATAAATAAAGAAACTAAAAGTGATTTATACGATAAGATTGTAGATAAAAATTTAATAAAAAGCAATTTTGATTACTTTAGTAATAAATCTGTTGATATATCTGAGTATGAAAATAGTTTTATTAATAAGTCGGACAACCGACTTGTTTGGGAGCAAGGCAAAATTGTTGTTGAATCATTCTTAGTCGATTTGATAAGTTTGCTTTACCCGAATAGTTTTAATGATTTATCAAAAATTAAACCTTTTGAGATTCTTTTTATTTTTGACGAAATAGACCATATACTTAAATATATTGACGATAATTTTATTAGTTACCTTATTGAGTATCTTGAAGCAAAAATTAGCAAATTTGAGAATTACGATTTTACAAAAGATAAAGATATAAAGCTGTCGGAACTTCTGGATATTAGGATAATTCTTACATCACGAAATAAATCATTTGAGAAATATCAAACAAAGATTGAATTAGATAGTAAACTTTATTCAGATGCTGAAAATTCAGGGATTTTAGAATATATTGATAGTTTAAAGCATTATGAATCAAACAATTACTCACTTGCAGAAGAGCTTTTCTTTAAATATTCGGCAGAATATGAAAGGAATTTGATTTCAATAGCGATTTTAATGAAAAAGTTTGATGTCCAATCATTTGATTTGTATCCCGAGTTGAATGTTAAACCCGAATTAATTGAGCATTATGTTTCAAATTTTTACTTTATAAGCAAGTCAAGCGACTTTTATGAAGTTAGTGATATAATCTATAAGTTCCTTTATATTTGTCTTGAAAAAAACAATCCTACTTTACTAAAAGAGCTTGTAGGTAGAGCAAACTTGAATGAATTTGCTATTAAATTTATTCAAAAAGTTAATAAAGAGGACTTCGCATATTTTCGGAATTTAGCATATTTTAATTATTTTGATATAAATAATGCTATTTCTGGAGTGTTTCCTCAAACGACTAAAAAGTATATTCTTTTACTAGATAAGTATAAACATTTGTTAAATAAGAATAATTTTCATTATAGTTTGAAGAAAGAGTATTTTAGTCAACTTGATAGTTATAATAAGATTATAGACCAATCAAACCACGCTAAAATCAAGGCAAAAGTTAAATTTGCATGGACAGACACAAAGAAAATACTTTTTGAAAGGAAGTCAGAATTATCAGGTTATATTGATAAAACCAACAAGTCTATCAAAGATTATATTGATGAGTTAGATAAATTTAACAAAGAGCATGAGAATATAAACAATGTATTATTCCAAGAGAATCGAAATATTGATGAAGTAAAGAGTATTTTATTGCCATATACTCACAAAAGACCAGTAACTGAGACAATTGGAGTTACTTTATTGTCATTATTTTTATTATCTATAAGCTTTCTTAATATATTTTCACAAAATGAATTAGATCCAAACATCTTCTATACAATAATTGAATGGATATTAAGGATTGCAAGTATATTAGGTTTGCTTTTCGTATCAAAATCATTAGTAAGAATCTTCAAGAGAATTAAAGATAAAGAATTTAGAAAATCGCAAGAACTCTCACTTAAAGATATAGAAGTAAAAATTAAAGAGGAAGAAGAAGTAAAATCCCTCATAAATGCAGATATTAAAGCTACACAAGCTAAAATTCAAGAACTTGAAGCTGATATCACTAATTATAAATCCCAGCTTGAAGAAATTGAACAAAAGCTTAATGAGCCATTTGTTTAATCCATATTCTCAATTAAATTTACTGCCATTCTATAAGCTCCATTTAAAGCAGTTCCTTGTGGCTCAACTATTTTTATTTGCTTATCTTTTTTGATTTCTTCTAAAAGCATACCAGCTAAAAGCGTATCGTTATCGATTATTCCACCCATTAAAGCGACAGGAACAGGTTTTTTAGAATAATGTTGTTTTAATACTTGTGGTAATTCGACTAAATGTTTAGCACTTCTTGTAATAATATCTAATGCGACTTCATCGCCTTGTTCAGCACATTGCATTACAGTCGGGGTTAGCATGTGATATTTGAATGCACCTTCGTTATATGCTTTTACTATTGTTCTTGGGTTTGCTATGCTAATAGTTGGGTATAGATCTTCTACTCTATCTGTCATAATAGTTTTTTTACCTCTACCATCAATAGCTCTAACCACAGCTGTAAGCCCTTCTCTACCTATCCAAGCGCCACTACCTTCGTCATCAAGTTCGATGCCCCAACCACCACATCTTTCTAATCTGTCTCCAATTTTAGCAAGAGCGATTGAGCCAGTCCCAACTATAGTTATTATTCCATCACCACCATCAAACGCACCTTCTAAGGCAATTTCTGCATCAGATGTTACGATTAAATCATTTAATTCAAAATTATGTCCTCTACCAAGAGTTTTTAATAAATGTGCTGACCTTTTTTTCTCTTCATCAAGCCATACTCCAGCAAGACCAACAACAACAGCGTCAATTTCGCTATGTTCGATATTTGCTTGAGCACACAGGTCAATTATTACATTTAATGTTCTTTCACAAGACTCCCCTACTCCAACAGCACCAATTCTTGTAGTTCCTGATTTTGATACTGCTAAAATTTCTTCTCCTTTATATAAAGCACCTCTTGTATGTGTTCCCCCGCCATCAATTCCAATCACAGTAAAATCTTTTATAGAAGACATCTTCTCTCCATTTATTTAGTTAAATTCACTCAATAACATCAATCTTTATGCCAAAATACAATTTTAATATAAAACATTAATAAATACTTTTTAACAATTAAGTAACACAATTCTTATTTAAAATTACTAATTTTGTAATTTATTAAGAGTTTAAATTGAAAAGTTGGACTTCTGAATTAATGCTCCTACTAATGACGCTTATCTGGGGAGCAACATTTTTATTTACAAAGATTGGATTAGAATCAACTGGACCTTATTTCTATCTTGTATTGAGATTTGGTTTAGCGGTTGCATTAGTACTTGTTTTTTTTGGACACAAGCTAAATTTAAAAGACACTAAGTTACTTAAGCAAGGATTAATACTTGGGTCACTTTATGGCGTTGGCTTTATACTCCAGACTCTCGGTTTGCAACATACCACAGTGCAAAAATCTGCTTTTATTACAGGATTGGCAGTAGTGATGACACCATTCACGACGAAGATTATATCAAACAAGAAAGTACAACTATTTTCAAAGTTTGCCGTTGTGATTGCCTTTATTGGGTTGTATCTTTTTGCAAATCCAGATTTTTCGGATATAAATAAAGGTGATTTGCTAACCTTTTTTTCGACATTCTGTTGGGCTATATTTATTCCAACATTAGATAAATTCACTTATCTGAATGAAACAAAAAATTTAACATATAATCTCGTTTTTGTTCAATTATTTGTGATGTTCTTGTGTTGCTTAGTTGGATTCTTTATATTTGAATCGCATAATTTTTATGTGAATTTTAATTATAAATTAATAGAATCAATTGCATTTAATGGAATTGTTGCTTCATTTATATTGATGTTTATTCAAACTAATTTTCAAAAGAATACAACACCAGTTAAAGCAGCAATTATATTTTCATTAGAACCACTATTTGCAACATTGTTTGCTTATATTGCATTTCGTGAAATTCTCAATGACAGAGAAACTTTAGGAGCAGTTATAATTTTTTGTGGTGCATTAACTTCTGAACTAGGTTTGCCGATAACTAATTTTATTAAAAGGTTAATGAAAAATAAGTAAAAAGAAAAAAATAATAACACTAATTGCGATTTCCATGATTATTCTTGGATTTATTATTTCTATAAGCTTTGTTTATTTTGCTTTATCCAAACAAACAAAAGCCACAATAATTGCTAAAGAAAACATCATTGAATCGTTTAGTCCTTTTCATAAAGTAAATGGTGCAATAGAATTGGATTCAAGTTATGAAAATAATCTATATAAGTTAGACCTTGATTTTGACACTACAGGTAATAAACTAATTGTTTCAGATACTATAGATGTTAAAAATCCTTTTTTAATCAATATAGAAGATAAAAAAGTTACCACAAAGGTATTCAGTGGAAAAAGAATAAATATTGCAGTAACAGGCGTCGATAGTCGTTTAGGTGTTAATTATAAGCACGCTGATGCAAACCATATTATTTCATTATTGCCTGAGCAAGGTGTAATCGAGATATTCTCAGTACCTCGCGATACTTATGCAGATGCTGGATTTGAAGAAGACACTTTGCAGAGATTTAATATTCTCGCAAACGTTCTCGGAGGAAAAGGTAGAAAAGCGTATTTGAAAGAATTAGCAAGGATTGCAGAAATTGATCATATTCATTTCTATGTTGAACTTGGGTTTTCACAAGCAATTGGTATTATAGAAAATCTTGGTTTCAATGATGCAAAATCTACTTTGCGCTTACTTAGAGATAGGAAGAGTTATAGGATAGGAGATTTTCAACGTTCTTATAATCAAGGACATTTCATTAAAGGAGCAATTTTGAAAGTTAATGATTTAGCAAAGAATTCACCTGATTTAATTTTTAACATTTTTTTAGAGTTAGTCAACACAAATTTATCGAAACCAGAGTTATTAAGTTTATCTAATTCATTTAGAAATTTAAAACATACCGAGATACATAATTTTGTTAAGCCAAAAGTAATATCTGACTACCAAGTAATTGATTTATTTAATAAAACATCTTTAGATTCGTTATTGTCAACAAAAAATTATTCTAATGATAGTGCAAACTCAGCATTAATTACAAATAAATTGACAATTTTACTTAATGAAGCAGAAAAACATCCAAATAATCAAATGAAAATAAATAGACTAAAACGCTACTTTGAGCAAAAATCGTGGTTACAAATAAGCAACAAACAAATCAGAAATAAGATTAAATATAGGTTTAAAGATATTTTATCACAAGCATATATTGCTTTAGGGAAATTTAAAGAAGCCCAAAGTATAATTTCAATTGACTACTACTAATGAAAACATTAATACTTAATAGACACGCAAAATCTGACTGGGACCATCCTGGTTTACACGATTTTGAACGACCTCTCAATAATAGAGGAATGAGAGATGCGCCATATATGGCAAATATTTTTGCTGAACGCAATATTAAAGTCGATATGCTTTACTCTTCAACTGCAGTGCGAGCTAAAACTACTGCTGAATTTTTCATCAATGAATTAAATCTTGCTCCTTCACAAGTTAATTTCACTAAAGAGATTTATAATAGTGGAATAACTTTTGTTCGAGAAACTTTGCCATTGTTAAATGATAAAATAAATTCAGTAATGTATTTTGGTCATAATCCTGATTTTTCCTCATTAGTAAAGTACTACTCGGCTACAAACGTAGGCACGCTACCTTCTTGCGGGATTGCTATAATTACGTTTGAAATAGATACCTGGAACATGGTAGATGAAATTAATGGAACTTTAGAAGTTTTTGATTTTCCTAAAAATTATGAGATTTAGAACTACTATTTTAATAAATTAAAAATATCTTTCATTGTTTTGTAATTTTTTACAGAATGAACTCTGATAATATCTACATTTTTATTTAAAAGTAATGTATGGTAAATTAAAGTTTCTATGTCTCTGTCTTTTGCTTTTTCTATATTATGCAGTTTGCCAATAAAAGTTTTACGCGAAATTCCTAAAACTTGCTTGGCACCTAAGTTATTAAATTTTTCAAGGTTACGGAGTAAATTGATGTTGTCGTCGACAGTTTTCCCAAATCCAATTCCAACATCAACCCAAACATAATTCACATTTTTATTTATTGCAATGTTTACTTTTTCTTGTAAAAAACTTGATATTTCACCAATTAAATCATCATAAGTTGGATTTAATTGCATAGTTCGCGGCTTCCCTTTAATATGCATTAAGATTAATCCAGCATTGTATTCTTTTGCTAAATCAACGAATCTCGGTTCGAAACTTAATCCATATATGTCATTAATAATTTCCACACCCAAATCTAAGGATTGTTTTGCTACTTCATATTTTACTGTATCTATAGAAATTTTAATACTTGGTCGCAATCTTTTAATTTCTTTAATAACAGGAATAACTCTATTTATTTCTTCCTCTAAGCTAATTGATTCAGAACCAGGTCGCCTGCTTTCTCCTCCAATATCAATAATATCTGCGCCGTCATCAATTAATTTTAAAGCATTATTTATTGCATCTTTATACCAAAAATTCACTCCACCATCTGAAAAAGAGTCAGGTGTAACGTTTATAATTCCCATTATTTTTGGAAAAACAATTTTATTCATAGTAATTAATAATTAGTTAAGTATCCATCATTTTTTATAATTCTTTCAGTTTGCTCAACTTTATCAAGAGTTGGAAGTAAATTATTAAAATGATTTTTAATAAATAATAGTCTTTTATTTTCGGAAGTCATTTCAATTAGTTCTTGTTTTTGAAGTCCTGTAAAACCTGCTTTTTGTGCGATTAGAAATGATAGATGCCGATTATTTGATTCGCTCATTGAAATACTATTAATTTTAAGGATTTCAATTCTTTTAATCAGACTATTAAAATTTTCAATGCAATCAATTGCTAAATTTGGGTCAATGTATTCATTATTATCATAAAACAAAGTAATATCCCCAGTATAATATGCCTTTTCTCCATCATTGAAATTTTGCAAATAATATCTATCTTTACCTGTGATTATTATGTCAAGTTTCCCGTCTTCATATTCTTGAATTATTTCGCTTATTTCAACTAAACACCCTATATCAAACATTTTAGAGTTATGAACGAAATTAATACCAAAAGGCAGCTTTTTGTTAAAGCAGTCTTTAACTAATTTCTTATACCTATCTTCAAAGATATGTAAACTAAATGAAGATTGTGGGAATAAAACTAATGCTAATGGGAATAGAGCAACTCTCATATTTAAAAAATTTAATTTATAAATATCAATAAAACAAATTTAATAAAATATTATTATCTAAGTAAAAATTATTGGCTTTGTGAAGAAAGATTTTTAACCCAATCAATTGTCTCATCATATTCATTTGTATGATTTTCCTCTTGGCGAAGGAATTGGTTGATTTTGTCATTCATTTGGATAGCCATATCCGTTTTCGGGTTAGTCCCTTTTTGATAAGCACCAATTGAAATTAAATCTTCGGAAGTACGATAATTAGCAAGTAATTCTTTAACTCGCCTTGCTGCTAACAAATGCTCTTTGCTAATCACTTTACTCATAACCCTACTAATTGATTCAAGGGTGTCTATCGCAGGGTAGTGACCTAAATTAGCCATTTTCCTTGAAAGCATAATATGCCCATCAAGAATACCTCTTGCAGCATCTGAAATTGGTTCGTTAAAATCATCGCCTTCAACTAATACTGTATAAAGAGCAGAAATCGTTCCTTTATCGCTTGTCCCAGCTCGTTCCATTACTTTTTGCATAATTGAAAAACAAGAAGGAGTATAGCCCTTGGTAGTTGGCGGTTCGCCAATAGCCAAGCCAACCTCTCTTTGAGCCATAGCCAAACGCGTAACAGAATCCATCATTAACATTACATCAAGTTCTTGGTCTCTAAAAAATTCTGCAATAGTTGTAGCAACAAGAGCAGCTTTTACTCTTACTAATGCGGGTTGGTCAGAAGTTGCTACAATAACAACAGACCTTTTCAATCCCTCTTCACCGAGGTCTTTTTCGATAAATTCTTTAACTTCTCTACCACGCTCACCAATCAAAGCAATAACATTCACATCTGCCGAAGAATTTTTTGCTATCATACCTAATAAAGTTGACTTACCTACACCTGAACCAGCAAAAATACCAGCTCTTTGACCCTTCCCTATTGTTAATAAGCCATCGATTGCTCTTACACCTGTAAAGAGAGGTTCTGTAATAGATTTTCTAAAAAGAGGGTTGGGAGGAGTTGCATAAATTGAACGCTTTTCTTGATTTGCAGCAACTCTAAGTCCATCAATTGGTTCACCTAATCCATCAAGAACACGACCCATTAATTGAGTTGATACATTGATTTTAAATTCTTCGTCAGTTGAAATAATTTCCATTCCTGGTGAAATATTATTAGTGTCACCAAGCACCATAGATAAAATTTTGTTGCCTTCTTTAAAGCCAACTATTTCTGCTTTTGAAACATCTCTTCCTTTTTCATCACGAAGAACACATACTTGACCAATGGGAGCTTTTGGTCCATTTGATTCTAAAACTAGACCTACAACATTAGTTAAATTTCCAATTTTTTGAAAAGGATTGACATTTTTTAAAACTTGTTCAAATCTAACTTTTTTTAAATTACTTTTAATCATAAGTGCCAAGTAGTCAATTAATCATTATTAACGTCTTCATCGAAATTAAAGTCACTTAATCCAAATTCATCGTTACTTTTGTTTTCGTCTAAATCATCTTCTCCCAGCTCATCATCAAAACTAAATTCATCATCTTCTTGTTTTTTTACTTCATCTTCATACAACTTTCCGTAGTCTATTTCGCTACTTTGCTCTTCTTTTTCTACTTCTGGAATATCTTCTATTTTATTGCCTTCTAAATCGAGTTCATCTTCTCCAAAAATATCATCGCCATATAATTCTTTATATTCTTCTGGCATTTCTTCTAATAAAGTTTCGTCATCATAATCGCTTATTTCACTACTATCAGTGCTTTCATCAAATCTATAACTATTAATTTCTTCATCAACTTTATCATAGAAACTATTTAATTCTTCTTCGACTTCTTTCGTATTAAATACTCTTTCGTCTTCAAGTTGAAGTTCCTTATACACTTTTCGTAATTGGTTTTTTATTCTTGCATCAAGCATTCCACCAGAAGTTTCAAGAAGACAACCTCCAACAGGCACACCAGGGTTAGGATAAATTTCGATTTTATTTGCTTCAATTTCATCTTGAAGTAAAGTAGATTTTACTTCTGTTAAAATACGAACAGCATCTGGATTAACATGGATTTTAAAAATCTTTTCAAAATATACAGAAGCAATTGCTTTTCTAACCTGCTTTAATACAATAGACTTATCTTGCGCTATATGTTCGTCAAGAATTGATTCGGCAATCATCACAGATAAATCAACTAAGTTATTTTCAAAGCTTTCAATAGCAAGAGTATGTTCTTTAGAAAGTTCGTTACTTAAGTTATCTATTCTTCTTATCCAGTCTTGATATTTTTCAATTTCAATTTTATACGTTGACATTGCTTGAAGTTGTCCATCTTCCATACCTCTTTCATAAGCATGTTGAATTTCTTCTTTTGCTACACTAATTGGGATAGTATCTTCTGAAATTTTACTTAAATCTAAATTTACTAATTTACCTTCATTAGCAATAACAAACTCTTTCCAAAATCTTGTGGCTTGCGCTTCTTTTTTTTCAAGCTCTTTTAAACGCTCATTTCTTTCAACATCTTCGGCTTTTCGCTCTGCTTCTTCAGCATCTAATTTCTTCTTTTTTTCTTGTTGAATTTCTTGTTCGCGTGAGATTAATAAATATTTTTCATATTTTTTTTGATTATATTTATTAAGTTCTTCGTTAATTCGTTCATTATCACGAATAATTCGAAGTCGCTTAGCTTGTTGCCCTATTTTAAGAGTGTATCTTTGCATAATCTATTAAACGAATACGTCCTCATTACCTCTACCGCCAATCATAATCTCATCTTTTGCTTCTAAGTCTTTGATTACATCTACAATTCGCATTTGAGCTGATTCAACATCTTTAAGTTTAACAGGTCCCATAAATTCAATTTCTTCTCGAATAACTTCGGCAGCTCTTTGAGACATATTTTTAAAGATTTTATCTTGAACTTTATTGTCAGAAGCTTTAAGAGCAAGGGCAAGGTCAGATTTTTCAACATCTCTAAGAATTCTTTGAACTCCTCTATCGTCAATCAAGATTATATCTTCAAACAAGAACATTAATCGTTTAATTTCAGTAGCCATTGCATAATTTTGTTCTTCAATATTTTCAAGAATAGTTTTTGCAATTTGATTGTTAGATTTATTCAAGATACTTGCAACCATGTGAGTACCACCAGTTTTTGCTAAATCTTGCGATAGTGTTGTTTCAGCAATTTCATCAACAACAGACTCGATTTCAGAGACTATTGATGGTGAAACTTTGCCTAATGTTGCAATTCTAAACACAGTGTCTGAACGAAGTGCTTCGTCAAATTCACCTAACACTTCAGCTGATTGGTCAGCAGGTAAGTGTGATAAAATAAGTGCTATCGTTTGAGGGTGTTCTTTTGACAAGAAATTTGCAAGTTGTTGTGGATCTGCTTTTTTAAGCACAGTGAAACCACGAACAGAAGTCAATACTCTAATTTTCTCTATAATATCTCTTGCTTTGTCAGCGCCATAAGATTTTTCGAGAATCATTTGAGCATAATCAAGACCACCTTCAACTAAATAATTTGATGCTGTCATTAATTGATAGAACTCTTCTATCACTGCTTCAATTACACTTGGATTTAATTCTTTTAGATTAGTAATCTCAACAGCAACAAGTTCCACTTCTTTCATATCAAATTCTTGAAAGACTTTTGCTGCAACATCAACATCCATTGACATTAGCAATACGGCAACTTTCTGTTTACCAGTTAAATCTTCATATTTTAGGTCTCTTTTTTTAGCCATTTTTAAACCTATTATTTTTTTATTTCATTATATAAATTTAGATTCCTCATCTTGCATCAATATTCTCATCAATCTAACTGCTTCGACGGGATTTTCATCAATAAATTGCTCTACTTTACCTTTTATTTCAAGTTTCATCAGCGCTTCTTCTGACAAATCTTCATCATCAAAATCTGCGTCAGCCATACTTGCTAATGAGCTCTTCTCAAATTGTAGTTCAGATTCAATTTCTTCATTTAATTCATCACTTGTTGAAATTGCATCTTGGTCGATTAATAACTGCTCAGGCAACTCCGCTGGTAATAAAAGTAAATCATCATCATCAAAATCAATTGCTTCAAGTTGATCTTCTTTGTGTTCCTCTTCAATTTCATAATCATCAATTACTACTTTGGCTGGCAAGCCCATAGCAATTCTAATTCTATCTCTTACTTGTTTAGATTGTAATATCATAAACATTAGAATAAAGATAACAAACATTAAGCCAACTAAATAAACAATTCTTTTATTCCCATCAATTTGATACCAAGGTGGTTGGAACTCGTCCATATAATTATTTTTGTCTAAACTATACGCAAAAGGAACGTTAATAACGCTAACTTGGTCATTTCTATTTGCATCAAATCCAACAACATTGCGAACAATTTCATTAAATTTTTGCATTTCTTCGTCGGTTCTTGGAGTATATTGAATTACTTTTTCATTATCTTTTTTGATTACAACTTGTGCTGTCCCATTTATTAAAACTGAAACTGTCAGTCGTTTTATTGCCCCAACTTCGTGAATTATATGTTCTACATTTTTAGATAACTCATAATTTGCAATTTGAGTATCTTCATCTTTTGCCATATTCACATAAGGATAACTTAGCGAATCAGCTGACTCATTTGTATTTTTAACATTTTGTTCTGATCTAACAACTGCACCATCTGGATCGAATTGCACTTTTTCTTGTTCTATTTGTGTAAAATCTAACTCTGCATTAACTTTAACTTGTGTATTATCTGGACCAAGAACTCCATCTAATAAAGATTTAATTTTTTCAGAATAATAGTTCTCAACGATTTTTTGTTGTTGATGCTGTTGAGCAGTTTTCCCAGCAACAGAGTTTTCATCTAAAACTTCTTCTGACAACACATTAGCTTTATTATCCATAACCTTAACATCAGCAGGAATAAGACCTTCTACAGATGAGGCAACTAAATTTTGAATACCTTCGATACTGATTTTATTAACGCTTCTTCCACTTTCTAAGTGTAAAGTAACAGAAGCAGTGGGCTTCTTTTGGTCTTTTTTGAAAAGTGCCTTTTCTGGGATAACAATATGAACTCTTGCACTTTTCACTTCTTCCATATTTGAAATAGTGTTGGCAAGTTCACCTTCTAGCGCCCTTCGATAGTTAAGTTGCTGAACAAACTCACTCATTCCGAGGTTTGTTCTATCAAAAATTTCGTATCCAACATTAGAATTTTCAGGTAAGCCCTTTTTAGCAAGGTCAATTCTAATTTCATCAACTTTATCTTTTGGAACTAAAATTTTACTTCCATTTTCTTCTAATTTATAATCTATTTCTTGTGCTTTAAGTTCTTCAACTATTTTACCAGAATCATCTTGCTCTAAATCTGTATATAAGGCAACAAATTTGCTTTCACCAGTAGAAAAAACTAAATATGTGAAGCCAATTAGAACAAGTGAAATAACTGCAATTCCGATTATTTTTTGATTTCTATTCAGTCCTTTATATAATCGAACAGTATTATTAACTATTTCTAAATTTGAATTTGATACATCAGCCATAAAAATATCCTTTTAATTACTTCATTGGACCCATTTGGGCAATCATATTAAACATCTCTATAGTAAAAGTTTTTAACGTGCCTAACATAAAAGGCAATAATAAAACAGTTACAATAAATACAGCAATTAGCTTTGGAACAAAAGTCAAAGTTTGTTCTGAAATCGTTGTTGCAGCTTGAAAAATTGAAATTACCAAACCTACAACTAATGAAACCAACAATAGCGGTCCACAAACTAATAAAACATAATAAAACGCATCCCTAACGATGCTCATAACCATTTGGTCAGTCATAATTTACCTCTTGCTATTCCTGTAAAATACTCTTCATTAATGAATGTACAATTAAATTCCAACCATCTACTAAAATGAATAGTAGAATCTTTATCGGTAAGGAAATTAATTGTGGCGGTAATAAAAACATACCCAATGACATTAATGTCGAGGCAATAATCATATCTAAAACAAGGAAAGGCACAAAAATTAAAAATCCAATTTGAAATGCGGTTTTCAACTCTGAAATTGAAAAAGCTGGAATAATCGCCCAGATAGAAACTTCTTCAACTGAGTTAGGTTTTTCACCTCCACTCAATTTAATAAATAAAGCTAAATCATTTTCACGAGTGTGCTTTAACATATAGTTTCTAAATGGCTTTATTACGTTTTCAATCGCTTGATCTTGGTCTATTTCTTCTCTCATATATGGCTGAATGCCTTCATTATTCGCTTGGTCGAGGACAGGTTGCATAACGAAGAAAGTTAGAAATAGGGCTAATCCAGTTAATAATTGGTTAGGTGGTTGAGTAGTAGTTCCAAGTGCCTGTTTAAGAAAATGGAATACAACAATTATGCGAGTAAAACAAGTCATCATTACTAAAATAGAAGGCGCTAATGTTAATACTGTAATAACACCTAAAATTTGTAATGTAAGCATTAAGTCATTCTTTTCATTCTTTTGGTCAATATTAACCGATAGTGAAGGTAAACTAAGTGAAGGAGTTCCACCAGTTTGTGCCTTTATCGGATTAATTGAACCCATTAAAAAGAAAAGACTTACATATAATATATTAAAATATTTATTCAATTTAGACCTGAATAATATTCGACATAACTAAAACCATAATAGAATTGACAATCTATATGCCAAAAATTAAAAAAGCAAACCAAGTGGCTTACTTTATATTATCTGTTGTTGTTAATTTTTTTTTTATTTCAAGAATATTAATAAAATATTCAGTTGTTTATTGCGTAATAATATCTTAAAGAGGAGGATTTAATGGATACAATAAACACAATGATAAATGAATTTGATTCATTAGAATTAAGTCAAAAGAAGTAATTTTTTAATATTATAAAAAATAGACTCCTAGCAAGTGACGAAGATATTTTATTAAATCGTGTATTAGAAGTTGAAGAAAACTTCAAAATTGAAAAAGTAAAAATTGGAAGTGTTAATGATCTATTTAAAGACTTAGATGATTAATTTTGTTTGGGATAGTAAATTTAAAAGAGATTATAAAAAACTTATTAAACAGAATCCATACCTAAAAGAACTAATTTTTGAAAAATTTGAGATGTTTTCAGTTGACCCGTTTTCTTCAGAGTTAAAAACACATAAGTTAAAAGGTAAATTAAAAGAATATTGGGCTTTTTTTGTTGAATATGCTTTAAGAGTAATTTTCAGATTTATTAATGACAAAAATGTACTTTTGATTGATATTGGTAATCATAAAAAAGTCTATTAATTCACCAGCATTTTCCTATTACATTTCATTATATTTAAAATTATACTTTTATAACACTAAGTAAATAACTAAGTAAATATAAAAGTTATATTATATATAACCTTAAACTCTTCACAGATATGTGTTAATATGAGTGAACATATAATATTTGATGCTTAATTTACTTAAAATACGTTTATTATAATTTAACTTGACATATTTATATAATTGGTAATTGTATTAATTACCTGTTATTTTAGCCAAATTATCCTTATAAAATTCACAATTTAATTAATATTTGTTAAGCCAAATTCAACCCTGCATCAATTAATTTATCGACCATTTCGTAAGAGTTTGCTTCGCTATATATTCTTAATAATGGTTCTGTGCCAGATGCTCGGATAATTAGCCAGCCACCATTTACAAAGAATTTATAGCCATCTGTTGTATCAATTCTTTCAACATTATAGCCATTTAACTCTTTCGGTGATTTAGCACAAGCGCCCATTATTCTTGCTTTAGTGTCTTCGGTTACTTTTATATCTTTTCGTTTATATCTATGCACACCAAATTGGGCGTCTAATTCGTCGGATAGTTCTTTTAAAGATTTTCCTCTTTTCACCATTACTTCTAAAAGGAGCATAGCATTAAAAATTCCATCTCTTTCTGGAATATGGAGTTTAGTAGATAATCCACCACTTTCTTCCCCACCTATTAGAATATCCTCATCAACCATCAGTTTAGCAATATATTTAAAGCCGACTGGTGTTTCGATTATTTCAATATTATTTGCATCACAAAATAAATTAACCATTGTTGTTAATGAAACAGTTTTTGCAACTTTTCCTCTTAGTCCTTTTACTTCATATAGGTATTTCAGCAATATCATAAATATCCTGTGTGAATCGACGAAAGTCCCTTCGCCATCAACTGTTCCTATTCTATCGGCATCGCCATCTGTGGCAAAAGCATAGTCATAATTAGATTTTTTTACAATTTCAATAAGTTCACCTAAGCACTCTGCGATTGGCTCTGGGTGGTCGATGTTTCCAAAATTAGTGCTATGGAAATTATGTATAACATCAACTTTTTTCAACAAATAATCTATATTTAATATTCCAGCCCCGAACATAGGGTCATATATAATTTTCAAATTAGAATTGTTAATTGCTTCAATATCAATCTGTTGCTTCACATATTCATAAAATTCATTTTTAAAATCTTTTAAAGTGATAAAACCATTATTTATGTAATTTTCAGTAGATTTTAAACTAATTTTCTCTTGTTTGCTTTCAACTAAATTTACTTCTTGCTCAATAGCAGCAATCTCTTCAGGACTTGAAGGACCTCCAAAGTTCCCTTTCACCTTAAATCCAGAATACTTAGGCGGATTATGTGATGCAGTTATCACAATTCCTAAATCAGCTTTCAGGGCTTTTGTAAAATATGAGACTTGTGGAGTTGTGGAAATAGAATCCGATATAACTACTTTTATTCCTTTCTCACTCAAAATCTTAGCACATTCCATTGCGAAATCACCAGATAAGAATCTTGTGTCATACCCAATCACAACTAAATTATCAGCTTTTTTATTTAATAAATAATTAGCAGTCCCAATGGCTGCATAAGTTAAATTCTCAAATGTAAAATCGCGAGCAATCTCGGCTCGCCAACCATCAGTTCCAAACTTAATCATTTCAAATTCCTTTTCAGTTATCCTTTTTAAAATTAAAATTTCTTTTACTATTCAAATCTTTTTCTTTCTCTTCTTCAATCTCTTCAATTTTTCTAATATATAACTTAACTTTTTCTGGTTTTTGGGTTTTTAATTTCTCAAAAACTTTAATTGCTTCATTGTATGCACCTTGCTCAAAATAAATCTCACCCATAGTTTCAGTAACAATTTCGCCAACGTTAAAATCGCTAATATTGGACTCTATGTTTTCAATTCTGTTACGAGATGCATTCTTTTTAATAAGACTATTAGCTAAACTTTCCACACTTAGTGATGAAATTTTACCATCAATTGTTATTTGATGTCCTTTTGGAAATTGACTAAAATTATAATCAAAATTAACATTTAAAATTTCTTCTTTCTTAAATGGCTTAATATCAATTATTTTACCCTGTTTATTCAATCCTGAGATTAAACTTATATCTTCGTAATCAATTAAAACCGCTTCTTCATTTTCAAATTTTTCAACTAAATCAAAATCTTCTAAATCAGAATAATCTTCATTTATATTAGTTAAATATTTTTCTTCTAAATTAAAACTTTCTTCTATCAAATCTAAATTAAAATCATCTTCAATCTCATCTTTAAATACTTCTATTTCACTTTCATTTAATTCTTTTTCTAAATCATCTTCAGAATCCATAAAAGAATCTAAATCAAGCTCTTCATTATCATTATTACTTTCATTCTCAAAATCTTCTATATCGGATAATATATCAATTTCATCATCAAACTTGAAATCTTCAAGAGTTTCAAAATTTTCATCTCCATCATCAGATTTCTCAATTT
The DNA here is from genome assembly GCA_964465945.1 of uncultured Hyphomicrobiales bacterium. Lineage (GTDB taxonomy): Bacteria > Bacteroidota > Ignavibacteria > Kapaibacteriales > UBA2268 > JAJRPT01. The sequence goes on along the minus strand of CAYXMM010000003.1, from coordinate 18,595 downwards.
CAACAATATTTTCTCTAACTTCAATACTTTTTGTTGAAAAATTAGAAAACCTACTTACTCTTTCGACTTTTTCTATACTTTCAATTTCTAAATCGAACTTTTTCAGTGTTTCAAGTGCTTTGTTAAATGGATTTTTGCTAATTGCCTCTTCTAAAATTTCGTTCGCTTTATCAGCATCGCCTGTCATTTTATATGCACGAGCTAAAACTGCTTCGCCAGTAGGGTATCCAGGATAAACTTCAAGCCCAGCAAGACACAAATCAATTGCCTCTTGCACTTGCCCATTTTCTAATAGTTCTTCAGCATCTACTGCGAATAAAGGTGAAATTTCCATTTTTAAAATTATATTGTTTTCGTTTGCAAATATAAGAAATATTAATTTATATATTTTTAGGTTGAATAAATTTATAATAATTCAAGTTTTATATTTAGAACAAATGTTACTGAATAAGTCAAGCAATACACATTTAATCACTTTAAAATTAAACATTTGTATAATATTAGATGATTTTAAATGCAAATTAGTAATAAATATAAACTATTTTATCTATATTTATTTTAATTATTTAATAATTTTTTTTGGAATAAGAGTAAATTAGTCGTAATTTTGAAATATCAAATCAACAATATTTTTTGAATGGCAAAGTAAGATGCTAAAATTATCTAAAAAATCTGAATATGGTATAATGGCAATGCAATATTTAGCCGAAAATCAAGGTGGTTTGATTACTGCTAAAGAAATTGCTGATAATTTAGAACTTTCTTTTGAATTTTTAGCAAAAACACTTCAACATTTGAAAAGAGAAGGTTTAGTTAATACAATTCAAGGAATGAAAGGTGGGTATGAACTTAATATTGACGCTCACACTACTTCTCTAATGACAATTATTACTGCTTTAGAAAGTCATCCTGAAATTGTTGAATGCACATTAGAAGAGCATAATAGTTGTAGTAGATTTGAATTTTGCTCTATTCGTAACCCTATGATGCTTTTACAGAAAAAAGTTGATAAAGTATTTAAAGAAACTTATTTATCTGAGTTTATTAGAAATAAGCCAGTTGAATTAACTATTCCGAAATAAGGAAAGGATTTTATGTCTGACGAAATGGAACTTTTGGAGAAAGTAACCACAAGTGAATATAAATATGGATTTGTTACAAATATTGAAACTGAATATGCTCCAAAAGGGTTAAATGAAGATGTTATAAGGTTTATTTCTGCTAAAAAGAATGAACCTGAGTATATGCTAAAATGGCGATTAAGAGCTTTTGAGTACTGGAAGACTATGAAAGAGCCACATCATTGGGCTAAATTATATTATCCTCCGTTTGATTATCAAAACCAGCATTACTATGCAGCTCCTGTTCAAAAAGCAAAACCAAAATCATTAGCCGAAGTTGACCCTGAGTTACTTGACACATTCAAGAAATTAGGAATTTCAGTTCAAGAACAAGAACGTTTAACTGGTGTCGAGCCAAAGATTGCAGTTGATGTTGTAGTTGATTCAGTTTCATTAGGAACAACCTTTAAAGATACACTTGCTAAATTAGGTATAATCTTTACGTCAATGAGTGAGGCAATTCAAAAACATTCGGAATTAGTTGAAAAATATATTGGTTCTGTCGTTCCTTATACTGATAACTTTTTTGCAGCATTGAACTCCGCTGTTTTCTCAGATGGTTCTTTCTGTTACATTCCAAAAGGTGTGCGTTGCCCTATGGAACTTTCTACTTATTTCAGAATGAACGCTGCTATGTCAGGGCAGTTTGAAAGAACATTAATTATTGCAGATGAAGGTTCTTACGTTAGTTATCTTGAAGGATGCACTGCACCTATGAGAGATGAGAATCAGTTACATGCTGCGGTTGTGGAAATTGTTGCTCACAAAAATGCTGAAGTGAAATACTCAACCGTTCAAAACTGGTATCCTGGTAATGAAGAAGGTGTTGGTGGGGTTTATAATTTAGTTACTAAACGTGCTTTATGCGAAGGTGAAAATTCAAAAGTTTCCTGGACTCAAGTTGAAACTGGCTCTGCAATTACATGGAAATACCCGTCTTGTATTCTTAAAGGGGATAACTCTATCGGTGAGTTTTATTCTGTTGCAGTAACAAATAAAATGCAACAAGCCGATACAGGTACAAAAATGACTCATATTGGCAAGAATACTCGAAGTAAGATTATTTCAAAAGGAATTTCTGCTGGAAAATCAAACAATAGTTATCGTGGATTAGTTAGAATTAATAAAAGAGCTAAAAACTCAAGAAATTTTTCACAATGTGATTCATTATTAATTGGTAACCAATGTGGAGCACATACTTTTCCTTATATCGAAATTGAAAATAGTAGCGGGATTGTCGAGCACGAAGCAACAACTTCAAAGGTATCAGAGGACATCTTATTCTATTGCCGTCAACGCGGTATGAGCGAAGAAGATGCAGTTGCACTAATTATAAACGGATTTGCAAAAGAAGTAATGGACCAAATGCCTATGGAGTTTGCTGTTGAAGCAAAAAAACTCCTAGAAGTTAGTTTAGAGGGCTCAGTTGGATAAAATTAATAAATAAAAAAGAAAGTATTAAAATGGCAATGTTAGAAATAAAAAATTTATACGCGAAAGTAGAAGATAAAGAAATCTTAAAAGGATTGAGTTTGGAAGTCAATTCTGGAGAAGTGCATGCTATAATGGGACCAAATGGAAGTGGAAAAAGTACGCTTGCATCTGTAATCGCAGGTAATGAAAATTTTGAAGTCACTTCGGGAGAAATTCTCTTTAATGGTAATAACTTACTTGAAATGGAGCCAGAAGATAGAGCAAGAGAAGGAGTTTTCTTAGCTTTTCAATATCCTCTTGAGATACCTGGTGTCTCCAATGCAAATTTTATGAAACAAGCTGTTAATGAAGTTAGAAAATACAGAAATCTTGCTCCTTTAAATGCTGGTGAGTTTCTAAAACTTATGAAAGAACGTGCTGCACTTGTTGAACTTGATAAATCATTTTTATCTCGCTCAGTAAATGAAGGTTTTTCTGGCGGTGAGAAAAAAAGAAATGAAATTTTTCAAATGGCTATGCTTGAACCTACTCTATCTATTATGGATGAGACTGACTCAGGGCTTGATATTGACGCATTGAGAATTGTTTCCGAAGGAGTAAACAAATTGAAGAACGAGAATAATGCTTTCGTTGTTATAACTCACTATCAACGACTTTTAAATTACATTATTCCTGATTTTGTTCACGTTCTATCTAATGGTAGAATTATTAAATCTGGTGGCAAAGAACTCGCTTATGAGTTAGAAGAAAAAGGTTACGACTGGGTTAAAGAGTTACAAGCATAATTAATTTGGAGATTCAATGTCAAACTTTATTTCTTTCATAGAAGAAAAATTTAATAATATTAATTTTAATACAGAAATTGCCTCAATTCAAAAAGAAGCTTATCAAAGGTTTTGCGAAATTGGTATTCCAACTAAAAAACATGAAGATTGGAAGTATCTGAATTTAGCCTTTCTAAGTAAGCTAAATTTCGATAATTCTAAATTATCTAATGAAATTTCGAACGAACAAATACAAAATCTATTAATTCCTAATATTAAAGAGAATTTAATTGTATTAGTTAATGGCAACTTTGAACCAAAACATTCCAGAATAATTGATAATAACCTTATTATAGAAAACATAAAGAATGAATTACCTAATGATGAAGTTACCAAAATTCTAAATGAAAATTTAAAATCCAAGCACCCATTTTCTTTGTTAAACACTGCTTTTATTGAAAATGGAATTTACATTAGAATTTCAGAATCTTCTGAAATTAAATTACCAATTCACATTTTGAATGTTTTCAATAATCAATCAGATACAGCTTATGTTAATACAAAAAATATCATTATTTCCGAGAAATTCTCAAATTGTAAAGTAATACAATCTTATCATAATATTGGGGCAAGCGATTATATTCTAAATACTTGTACAGATTTTCAAGTCAATGAAAATGCTTGTCTATTTCATTATAATTTCCAAAATGATGATGAGAACTCTGTTATATTTTCGTATAACCAATGTAACCAGCAAAAGTCAAGCTTTTTCTCTGATAACACAATCACATTAAATGGGAAAGTAGTCAGAAATGACTTAAGAACAAATTTATTAGGTGAAAACATTGAGTCATATTATAATGGGTTATACTTAATTGATGGTAAATCTATTGTAGATAATCATACAATCTTTAATCACTTAGCTCCTCATTGCCATAGTAATGAGTTTTACAAAGGTATTATTGATGATAACGCCAAAGCGATTTTCAATGGTAGAGTTTATGTAGACCAAATCGCTCAAAAAACAGATGCATACCAGCAAAATAGAAACTTAGTAATTTCCGACAATGCAGCGATTTACACAAAACCAGAATTAGAGATTTACGCAGATGATGTAAAATGTTCTCATGGGGCAACGACTGGTAAAATTGATGAAAATCAAATGTTTTACTTAATGCAACGTGGAATTTCAAAACCGAAAGCACGCTCCTTGCTGATGTATACATTCTGTGCTGAAATTATCAGCCGAATAGAAGTTCCTGAGATGAAATCCTATATCGAAGAATTAGTAATAAAAAGATTAAAAGCAGATTTAGAAAAAATTGAAGTATAAAGGGCGAAAGCCCTTTTTTATTTGCACTAGCTCAGAGAAAAATATCATATAATTTTCTCATTTTTAAATTAATTTCTACTAATATTAAATGACTTTTGCATATAATATTTTTAAATATTTATAGGTAATTTGAATTAAGTTTATACATTGAATTTGTTTATTTAAAAATAATTTTTAATTTGTGTTTGTTAATAATCAAATTTAAAAAGGAAAGTTAATGTTTCAAGAGTTTAAAACCTTTATTAATAAAGGAAATGTTATCGAAATGGCTGTCGGTTTAATTATGGCAACATATTTTGGTGCAATAGTCAAATCACTTGTTGATCATATTATTATGCCACCACTTGGGTTAATTCTTGGCGGAGTGGATTTTAAACAATTAAAATTAGTTCTTACTGAAGCTCGCCCAGAATCTATTGCAGGAGCGGGCGATGCTGTCGCTGAAGTTGCTATCTCTTATGGAATGTTTATCAATAACATAATAACATTTTTATTGGTAGCGTTTGCTGTGTTTTTAGTAGTAAAAGCATATAATAAACTGAAAGAGAAAATAGAGAACAAAGAAGAAGTTGTTGAAGAACCAGCAATTATTGAACCAACAAAAGAAGAAATTTTATTAACTGAAATTAGAGATTTGCTTAAAAAATAATTAAATTATTTACAACTATTGTAAAAATTAACTTTTGATAATTAAATACTTACTAAGTTTGTTCTAATTATTTTAAATGTTTTTTATTTTAGTAAATAGTATTAATTTTATTGAATTAAAAAGAATAATGGAAAGAGAAAGTGGAAGAAAAGTATTGTAAAATATATTCACCGAGTTTAGGGTTTGAAACTGAGCTATTGTGTTTTGGTCATTCAGGGAAACCAGTAATTTTATTCCCGACATCAATGGGAAGATTTTATCAAAATAAAGATTTTAAATTAATTGATACAGTTGCAGATAAAGTAAATGAAGGAAAAATTAAAATTTATTGTCCTGATTCAATTGATGAGCAAAGCTGGTATAATAAATTAATACCGCCATCTCAAAGAGTTTTGACTCATTTAAAATATGATACTTATATTATACATGAGTTAATGCCAAGAATTTTAGATGAGACTAAAGAAGAAAAAGTAATTTTTGCAGGATGTAGTTTTGGTGCTTATCACGCAACAAATTTTGGATTTAGATACCCTGAAATTACTTCAAACATATTGAATATGGGTGGTGCATTTGATATTAAAATGCATTTGAATGGATATTATGATGATAATGTATATTTCAATAATCCACCAGATTATATTCCAAATCTTGAAAATAAGAATATTAATAAAATTGGGATAGTTTTTGGTGTTGGTGGAAATGATTTTTGCTTGCCAGATAATATTAAAATGTCGGAAATACTAACTAATAAAAAAATTGAACACTGGTTAGATATTCGACCTAATCAGAGCCACGATTGGCCCGTTTGGCGTGAAATGTTCCCTGAGTATATTAACAAAATAGTAGGTTAAATATGGCTAAGAAAATCCATAAATTAGTTGGCGTTTTGCATGGAATGGAAAGAACTTTCCCAGAAGCTCTTGTTGAAGAAATCAATAAACGTAAAACCCAAGCCTTTGCGGAAAGAGTTCTCATTGATGATGTAGTTCAAGGAATGGAAGCACCTTATGCAGTAATTTTCGATAGAATTTCTCATGACGTTCCATTTTATAGGGCAACATTAAAAATGATGGCACTCTCTGGAACAGCAGTATTAAACAATCCGTTTTGGTGGAGTGCTGATGAGAAGTTCTTTAATAATGGTATTGCTTTAAAAGTTAAAGTACCAGTGCCGAAAACTGCACTTCTTCCTTCAAAAGATAGACCTGAAAGCACATCAGAGAAGTCTTTTTTAAATTTGAAGTATCCTCTTTCTTGGGATAAAGTATTTGATTATGTTGGTTTTCCTGCTTTTATGAAGCCACACGATGGAGGTGGTTGGCGAGATGTTTATAAAATCCACAATAGAGAAGAGTTTTTTGAAAAATATCAAGAAACAAGAAACCTTGTGATGCTGCTTCAAGAAAATATAAATTATGAATCATATTTCCGCTGTTACTGCATTGGTGGGGATATGGTTAGAATTATGCAGTATGAACCAGGCAATCCTGCTGACCAACGATATGTAATTGGTGGCGGACCAGTTGAAAAAGAACTGCTTACTAAGATTAATAAATATGTTATAAAACTTAATAATGCCTTAGGTTATGATTTTAATACAGTAGAATTTGCTGTGAGAGAAGGTATTCCTTACGCTATTGATTTTTGCAATCCAGCTCCTGATTGCGATTTAAACTCTGTCGGGCAAGAGAACTTTGAGTGGGTAGTTAATTCTGCGGCTGAACTTGCTATTCGTAGAGTCAAAACATATAAAAAAATAGGCATGAATTTAACTTGGGGAAAATATGTCTATGAAGCGGTAAGAGGTATTTCGCTGTAAATAATTAAAATATATTTTGTTTTAGAAAAGGAAAATTACAGCATGATTTTCCTTTTTTGATTTTATATTTCAAAAATAAACTATAAAATTAGTTAATTTTGTAGAAATAAAAATGCAAAAGGGAAAAATGCTTAAAACTAAACGCCGAGTTCTGAAAGAGACGAAGAATTTACAAGAAATTAATAATACCTCTGTTATTACGATGGGTTGCGCTAAAAATCTTGTTGATAGTGAGAGATTCTCGGGCTTGCTTAAACGTAATGGAATCGAAATTCTATCCAATCCTGATGAAGCAGAATCGCTAATTATTAATACTTGTGGGTTTATCAAAGCGGCAAAAGAAGAAAATATTAATGTAATCTTACAAGCGGCTGAATTACGTAGAAAAAATAAGTATAAAAAATTAATTGTTACTGGTTGCCTTGCGGAAAGATATAATACTGAACTTCAGCAACAAATTAAGAATGTAGATTATTTTCTTGGAACTAATTCTGATGAGAAAATTCTTAAAATCTTAATGGGTAATCGTAAGTATGAACTTGATGGTGAGCGTATGCTTTATACTCCTAAACATTATGCTTATCTTAAAATTTCAGAGGGCTGTAATCAAAAATGTTCTTTTTGTGCTATTCCTTTGATGAGAGGGAAGCATGTTTCTGAACCAATTGAAAAACTTGTTGATGAAGCTAAGCGTCTTGCTGAGTTGGGAGTCAAAGAACTTATTATTATTGCTCAAGATTCTACTTGGTATGGGCTCGATATTTATAATCGAAAAGCACTACCTGAATTATTGGAAAAACTCGTTGAAATTGAAGGATTTGAATGGATTAGAATTCAATATGTTTATCCTCGTGATTTTCCTATGGAAATTGTTGATACAATCGCTAAGCATCCTAAAATTTGTAATTATATTGATATTCCTTTGCAACATGCTTCTGATAAAATTTTACGTTCTATGCGTAGGGGTGTAAAACGTCAAGAGTTAGAAGATTTACTTTTATCTTTCAGAGAGAAAATTGATAATCTTGCTATTCGCTCTACTTTTATTGTTGGTTACCCTGGCGAAACTGAATCCGAACTTGCTGAATTAATTGACTTTATTAAGAAAGTGGAATTAGATAGAGTTGGTGTTTTCACTTATTCACAAGAAGAAAATACTGGTGCTTTTATTCTTGGGGATAGTCTTTCTCAAGAAGAAAAAGATGAGCGCCGAGGTCAGGTTATGCTTGCTCAACAAGAAATTTCATTAAGAAAAAATATGGCTAAAATCGGTTCGACTATTAAGGTTTTGGTCGATGAGCAACTTGAAGATAAGGCAATTGGTCGAACTGAACATGATTCTCCTGATGTTGATAATATCGTGATTTTCGAAAATGAAAAGAACTTAAAAGTTGGTGAATTTGTTAATGCAAAAATTATTGATGCTGGTGAATATGAACTTTATGCAGAAGCATAAGGGTATCCTTTATTTAATTTTTTCTGCAAATGCAATTATATGTCCATCGGGGTCGGCGAAGTAACAAACTCTGTCGCCCCAGTCTCTATCAAGTATTGGACTTAATAGTTTAGCACCTGAATTAATTGCGTTTTTATATTCTGATTCTATATTATTGATGTTTAAATATAATTCACATCGTGGAATACCATTACCTTCATTTGGGTGTGGCAATTCTTTACTTACGATTTTAGCTATACTATTGTTTGACATTAGTCCAATTTTGAAATTTGCTGTAATGCTGAATTCTGAGATAGTCGACAAATCTAATATTGGATTCATTCTGAATAGTTTTTTATAAAACTCTTTACTAGTCTCTACATCTGATACATATAATATTATTTCTATGTTACTTAGTTGAATACTCATTTTTGTAATTTTATATTGTTTATTTTGTTTCCAATTTCTAAAAGTTTATTGCAAGTATTCCAGTTTCTGGTTGTTATGCTTACTTTTAATGCGCTTTCTAAAAAATTATTGCTAATTTTTGTATTTCCATAACCAGTTGGACAATATAAATATATTGCTTTTTCTGAAAATTCTATTAACTCTGACTCATTTTTTTTAGCTAAAATTTTTGTCTTGTCATAGTTAGTTGATTCTTCTGAGAGAAAACTGATATATATGTTTTTTTCATCTATGTCATTTAGTTTTGTAAAATGGCAATGATTTAAAATGTTTTGAAAATCATCAAGTTTGATAATTATAACTGAAATATTTAAGTTGAATTTTTCTAAAATACCGTTATATATTTTTTCTTCGATTTCAATTAGATCCTCATCTTTTGAGGTAAAAACTATATTGCCACTTTGGATATAAGTTTCAACGTTTTCAAATCCAAATTCAATAAATAATTGAGTAAGTAAGTCCATTTTGATTAAATTTTTCCCACTAACGTTGATACCTCTTAGTAATGATATGTATGTATTCATTGGCAATATTATAAAATTAAATTGTCATAATCGTCTAATTCCCAAAATGGATTGTAAGCGACTTCAAAAAGGTAACCATCTAAGTCTTTGAAATAGCCACTATATCCTCCCCAATAGACTTCTTGGGCGGATTTTACAATAGTAGCGTCTAATGATTGTACCTTTTTTAAAACCTGATTTACTTCCTCTTTTGATTTTGCATTATAAGAAATTGTTAGCCCTGAAAAATTTGAAGGTTGAAAGCTTAGTCCTGTGTCTTCTGCTAGTTCATTAATTGGATGCAATGCAAGCACAATTCCTCCTAATGGAAACAGGGCAAGTCCTTCCATTGATTTTTCTGACTTTTTCCATTTTAAGCCATCTTCGTAAAATTTTACAGATTTTTCAAAGTCTTTTACACCTAATGTAATAAGATTTAGTTTTTGACGCATATTTTTAATTTTATTTGAACACTTTCGCAAAAATATAAAATTTGGGGTAAAATAGTTTATTTTTCTGCGAAATAGTGTTGTATCATACTTGTTAATTTAACCTTCGGAAGTGATTGAAACCTTCCGAAGATGGTGTTTGTTTTGTTTATTTTTGCTCCTAATATTCAACTTCCCCGAAGTTGGATATTTTTTGTTGACCCATTTTCTATTAATATTATACTTCTCCGAAGTATTTTTAAATGCAACCACCCCGTCAGCTATCGCTGCCACCCCTCCAACTGGATGGGAATTATGAAATTTTGATGTTTTTTTTGCTTTGCTTAATATGGCTTTGTTCTTTTTTGAGAGATTCTTCACATTCGCTCAGAATGACGAACAAAAAATTACCCATCGCCCTAAAGGCACTTCCCTCAATGGAAGAGAGGTTTGCGTTGTTTATGACGTAACAGGTATTTCCATTTGATACTTCGACTTCACTCAGTAACCGAGAGATATCATGTAATTTGGTTATAGTTTTGCATTTTTTGCGTAAATTTGTATTTATTTTAAATATAATTGGTTAGGTATGAGAACATTATTTATTTTGTTGGTTTTTATAACGTTAGTGTTTAATTTGAATGCAGAAGATAATAAAATTAATACTTCGATGCTAAGTGGTTTGAAGTTTAGATCTATTGGTCCTGCTCTCAATTCTGGAAGGATAATTGATTTAGCAGTTAATCCTAATAATTTTGATGAGTTTTATGTTGCTATTGCTTCTGGTGGAGTATTTAAAACTACTAATCATGGGACTACTTTTAAACCAATTTTTGATAGTTATGGTTCTTATTCTATTGGCTGTATTACAATTGACCCAAATAATGAAAATATTATATGGGTTGGCTCAGGTGAGAATAATTCGCAACGCTCTGTAAGTTATGGTGATGGGGTTTATAAGAGCGATGATGGTGGAAAGTCTTTTATAAATATGGGGCTTAAAGCTTCCGAGCATATTGGAAAGATTATTGTGCATCCAAGTAATTCTAATATTGTTTATGTCGCAGCACAAGGTCCTCTTTGGAAAGATGGTGGTGATAGAGGATTGTATAAAACTATTGATGATGGGAAAACTTGGAATAAAGTTCTTGATATTTCTCCAAAAACGGGAATTAGTGATATAGTGATGGATCCGAGTAATCCTGAAGTTATTTATGCATCATCATATCAAAGAAGAAGGCATGTTTGGACTTTAGTTAATGGTGGTCCTGAAAGTGCAATTCATAAATCTGAAGATGGTGGGAAGACTTGGAACAAACTTTCGAATGGTTTGCCATCTGGTTTGGTTGGTAGGATTGGGTTGGCAATTTCTCCGACAGAGCCAGATTATGTTTATGCAATTATTGAAGCATCAGAGGGTCGAAATGGTTTTTTTAAAAGTATTGATAGAGGTGCGAGTTGGGAAAAGCAAAATTCTGCTATATCAAGTTCTCCGCAATATTATCAAGAAATTGTAATGCATCCTGATGATAAAAATACAATTTATTCGCTTTCAACATATACTACAAGAAGTTTTGATGGAGGGAAAACTTGGAATAGAGTTAGCAATAATCAAAGGCATGTCGATGACCATGCTATTTGGATAAACCCTAAAAATCCGAATAATATTTTAATTGGTGGCGATGGTGGTTTATATGAAACATTCGATAATGCTACTACGTGGCGATATTTTGAGAATCTTTCAGTAACACAATTTTATCGTGTAACTGTTGATAATGACTTCCCTTTTTATAATATTTATGGTGGAACTCAAGATAACAATACGATTGGCGGACCTACAAGAACTCAGAATGAGTCTGGATTGATGAATCAAGATTTTTATGTTACTGTTGGTGGTGATGGGTTTAAGACTGTAGTTGACCCGAAAGATGCTAATATTGTGTATTCACAACCACAATATGGTTATTTAGTTAGATATGATAAAAAATCTGGCGAGATAACTGGTATTCAACCACAAGAAGAGGAAAATGAGGAACTAAGATGGAATTGGAACTCTCCTATTATTATTTCACCTCATGATAATAGTACTTTATATTTTGCAGCAAATAAATTGTTCAAATCAACTAACAAGGGTAATTCTTGGATTAAAGTAAGTGGTGATTTATCAAGACAAATTGATAGGAATCAACTTGAAGTAATGGGAAAAGTGTGGGAACCGGAAGCAGTTGCTAAAAATTCTTCTACTTCTTTGTATGGTAATATTGTTTCTTTAGATGAGTCAAGTAAGAAAAAGGGCTTGTTATATGTTGGGACTGATGATGGGTTAATTCAAGTTAGTGATAATGATGGGCAAAGTTGGTCGAAAGTTTCTACTTTTGCATCAGTTCCGGAAACGACTTATGTTTCTGATATTGAGTCAGATTTATTTGATGAGAATACCGTATATGCTACATTTGACAATACTAAGCGAGGAGATTTTAAGCCATATATTTTAATGTCAAAAGATAAAGGGAAAACATGGCAGAACATTGCTAACGGCTTGCCTGATAATTTACCAGTTCATTCAATTAAGCAAGACCATATAAAAGCAGATTTATTATTTATTGGAACAGAGTTTGGAGTTTATTATACTTATAATTCTGGTAAGAATTGGGTTAAATTAACAGCGGGGCTACCAACTATTAGTATCAAGGAAGTAGAAATTCAACGTAGAGAAAATGACCTTGCTCTTGCTTCATTTGGACGTGGTTTTTTTATTTTAGACGATTATAGTTCACTTAGAGAAATAAATGACGAATCGATTAAGAAAGATGCGATTTTGTTTCCTATAAAAGATGCTTGGATGTTTATTGAAGATAGGTCGTTTGGTGGTGATAATCTTGGGAATACTTTCTGGCGGGGTGAAAATTATGCTTATGGTGCACATTTTACTTATTACATAAAAGATGATTACGAGACATTAAAATCGAAAAGACAGGAGAAGGCTAAAGAGTTAGAAAAAAATAAACAAAAAGTCCCTTATCCGACTTTAGAAGAATTAAAGAAAGAAGATGATGAGCAAGTGCCAAGCTTGATTTTTATAATAAAGGATTCAGCGGGTAACGAAGTTAGAAAGCTTACAGCTCCATATAAAAAGGGGGTTCAGAGGTTAGTTTGGGATTTGAGGTATCCTGAGACAAGTCCAGTGAATGAGAACACAAATGTTAATAAAAGTTCTGGATACCCAGTTATGCCAGGTAAGTATATTGTTTCTATATATAAAGAGCATAATGGAGAATTAACTAAAATTTCAGATGAAGTTAGTTTCACAGCTAAACCGCTTGACAATAATGCTATTCCCAGAGCAGATAACGAAAAACTTTTAGCTTTCCATAAACGTGCTTTTGAGATGCGAAAAAATCTTGACGGAGCAAATAATTATCTAAAATCAGTGAATAATAAGGTAAAATCTTATGAAAATGCAATTATGTTAACTAATAATGTTGATAAAGGTCTTTTAAGTCAATTAAATAAGGTTAATCCTTTGCTAGATGCGACTAATATTTTAATTAATGGAAATAGTGCAATAAGTTCAAGAAGTGAAAACCAAACTCCTTCAATGAGCTCACGTTTGGAAAATATGCTTTATGGTTTTTGGTATTCGACGGCAGAACCAACATTAACTAATGTTAGAACTCTTGATTTACTTGAGAAACAATATGCACAAGTTAAAGCTAATTTAATTTTAATTGAGAATAATTTGAAAGACATTGAAGGGAAGTTAACAAATTCTAATTCACCTTGGATGCCAGGTGAATTGAGGAAGTAAGTTGTTAATGTAGTTAGATTGTTGTTTTAATTTAATTTTTAATTAACAATTAAATAATCCTATAATATTAATAGGATTACGGAAATAAAAATAAATTTCGTAATTTTGAAATCTTATTTTGTAAAAATTAAAATTAGGAAATGAAATGTCAATTCCACAAATGAAAGCAACAGGAAAATTTTCTTACGAGCAAGGAAAATATTGTGTAAAGGATATTAGCTTAGCCGAAGAAGGTAAATTGCTGATGGATTGGGCTGAAAGCAGAATGCCCGTTATGATGAAATTACGTGAAGAATATTCAAAAACTAAGCCGTTTGCGGGTTATAAAATTGCTGGCTGTCTACACGTAACTAAAGAAACAGGAATATTAATAAGAACATTACAAGCAGCGGGTGCTGAAGTTTATTGGTCCGGCTGCAATCCACTTTCTACAAATGATGCTGTGGCTGCAGCTCTTGCAGCTGAAGGTGTTGGTATGTTTGCTTGGTATGGTAATCACGACGATTTTTATTGGTGTATAGAGAGAACAATCGACCCTAAACCACATTTAACACTTGATGATGGTTGTGATTTGATTAATACAGTTCATGAAAAATATAAAGAATATGCTAAAAATGAAGTAATCGGTGGAACTGAAGAAACAACTACTGGTGTTCATAGATTAAGGTCAAGACAAGAAGCTGGTGAGTTATATTACCCAGTATTTGCGGTAAATGATGCTGAAACTAAATGGGATTTTGATAATGTTTATGGAACAGGTCAATCTACATTAGATGGTATTATTAGAGCAACTTCTGTGCTTTTAGCTGGTAAAAATTTCGTTGTTGCAGGACACGGACATTGCGGTTCTGGTGTTGCACTTAGAGCAAAAGGTATGGGTTCAAATGTAATTATTACAGAGGTTAAACCAACTGCGGCTATTAAAGGTGTGTTGAATGGGCACGAAGTAATGACTATGGACGAAGCAGCAAAAGTTGGAGATATTTTCTGTACTGCAACTGGTGTAAAAGATATTATTAGAAAGCAACATTTTGAAACAATGAGAGATGGTGCTATAATCTGTAATACTGGTCATTATGATGCTGAGATTAATATTCCAGAATTGGAATCAGTATCAGTTTCAAAAAGAACGATTAGACCAAATTGTGAAGAATATACTTTGAAAAATGGTAATAGAATTTATTTATTAGCACAAGGTAGATTGATTAACTTAGCAGCAGCAGAAGGACATCCATCAGAAGTAATGGATATGTCTTTTGCTAATCAATTCTTAGCTCATCTTAATTTAGTGATGAAACATAGAAATGGTGAGAAATATGAAAATGCAGTGATTGAAATTCCATTAGAACAAGATCAATTTGTTGCTAAAACAAAACTTGAATCAATGAAAATGAATTTAGATGTTTTATCAGCAGAGCAATTAAGTTATATTAATTCGTACAACGAAGGAACTTGATTTTCAAGTTAATTTATTAGAATGAATAAGGGCTATCAAAATGATAGCCCTTGTTATTTAATCGATAGTTTTAGGTAATGTGTAAGTCCTACCTTTGTTTTGTTCTTGTAGCCATTTCATTAATGGCTCGAAGTAATCTACTATTGCTTTTGCTGAGAAATCTTCGCCAATAGAATTGTGGAGATGTTTTTTCCAGTCAACAGTAGCTCCTGTTTTTGTTAAATCTTTTAAGAAAGTTCCTACTTCTTTATTACCCCAGTAATTTGTATTGTGAGGATCTTGTTTCAGAATGTTCTTTGCTATGTGATTATGCAATTGGAAAAGTAAAACTGTCGAAATTGCATAGTCATAATATTGAGCGGGGTCATTAATAATATGAGTTTTAGTTGCTGCATCGCAATATTCTTCACCTCTTTCAGACGGTGGAATTATACCTTGATATTTTTTCTTTAATTCCCACCATTTAGCATTGTACTTATCTTTCGGTAGATTTTTCGCATATAGTTCGTGCTCAAACATTGTCATTACACCAGCGCTCCAAGGAATAACAACGATATAGTCCATTGCTTCTTTTAATAATAACTTTGTTTGGTCGATTGATATATCATTATTAACTAATCCCAGACCTTGTAAAAAAGGAACTTGTAATGAAGCAAGCCCAATCATAGTTCCAATACCTTCGTGGAACGCTCTGTTAGCTCCACCTCTTAAAATAATTGGAACTTCTGGGTTAGAATATGACATATAATAATATATATGTCCCAATTCGTGTAATGTAGTTCCCCACCATTTAGTATTTGGTTCAACAGACATTAAAGAGCGTACATCTTCGGCATAGTCCATGTGCCAAGCAGAAGCATGAGTATTTTTTTTATATTTTGCATCAGCCGGCAATGGATAAAGAGATGATAATTCATAGAAAGATTTAGGTAAATTTGGGAAGCCCATACTAACATAAAATTCTTCACCTTTTTTCACAACCCATTCTGCACCATTCTTTTTTAATTCTGGGTCAATATCAATTCCATCAACTTGCACCATATCATTCCATTCTTGTCCCCATTTGTTAGGTAACCAGTGAGCAGGTAAATATTCAGGAACATCAGTTTTATATTTGTTAGCAAGCTCATATCTAGCCCAAGTGTGCAACTCTCTGTATAGTGGCCAAATATCAGAAATCATATCTTTGCAAACGCTAACTAATTCATCAGTAGAGTAACCATAATCTGAAACTTCGTATTGGAAGAAGTTTTCATAGCCAAGCGATTGAACAACAGAATTTCTTAAAGTTTGTAATTTTTCCAAACCATCTTTCAATTCTACTCCAACTTGCTTAGATGCTTCCCATGCTTCCAGTCTTTTAGTTAAGTCAGTCTCATCAGTCATAATTTTATCAATCTGATTTGGAGTAACTTCTTTACCATTGACTCTGAATGTAAATCCAAATAATTTACCATTTTGGGAATTATTTTGAGTAATTAATTCTTTCACTTTTTCCTCAGCAGACATTGGGTTTCGCCCAGCCATATATAGGATAGTTTCAAATTGTTTTACTTGCAAAGGATTTAATTTATCCTTAGACTTTAAATAATATTTTGCTGAATCAATATTAGCAATACTACCTGTAAAAGCCGAAAATGCTTCATTAGCATCTTGAACTAACTTTTCAGTTAAAGTATCACCTTCAACTATATACGTGTTTGACTTCCATTCCGCTTTTGAAGAAGCATATAAATACTTTTGATAATCAATATTGTACTTATCTAAAAATAATTGTGCTTGAGCTTCTAAATTTTTATCTACTTCTAATTTTTCATTATTGCAAGCTACAATTGAAATTATTAAAAGAGAATATAATAAGAAATTAACAAATTTCATAAATCACCTTTAAAATTAATAATATTTATTCGCCGATTATTTTAATTAAAACTCTTTTTCGTCTTTTTCCGTCGAACTCGCCGTAGAAAATCTGCTCCCAAGGACCAAAGTCTAATTTCCCATTAGTAATTGCCACCATAACCTCTCTACCCATAATTTGTCTTTTAAGATGAGCATCGGCATTATCTTCTCCTGTATCATTGTGCATATATTGATTGTATGGCTTTTCAGGAGCAAGACGTTCAAGCCAATTCTCGAAATCGTGATGCAACCCATTTTCGTCATCATTGATAAAAACAGAGGCAGAAATATGCATAGCGTTCACTAAGCATATTCCCTCTCTAATTTTGCTTTCTTGTAGGGCGACATCTACATCGTTTGTAATATTTATAAACTGCCGTCTATGTTGAGTATTAAACCAAAGTTCTTTTCTAAAAGATTTCATTTTTCACATTCGTAAGTCCACAAATTTAAGAAATTTATTGAATTATGAAAAATTTAACACAATATTTAAGCATTGTTTGCTTTTGTGATTTCACAATATGGATCTTCTAATAGAACAGTCTTTGTTTTCTCGTAAAGTTCTTTAAGATTTACTTTTGAAATATCATTACTAATTATTCCTTTAACATAGTTCAACCATTCAGCTTTTGCTTTAGTTTTCTTTTGTGTTTCTACTTTATTGTTATACCAGAAATGTTCGTGACGAAATCTTGATCTATATAAATATAAACCTAATTTATAATTTTTAGGTTGATTCATAATAAATTCTTCTACATAATTTATTTTAGAAGAGCTATTGTGTGAAAGTGTTTCATTATCACAATTATATCTACGTCTGTGATGCCAATTATCATAATATGATTCAAAATATTGAAGTGTTATATTATTTGCCATAGATTCTTCCATCCATCTATAAAAAGCATCAATAGGTGTATATCTATCTCTTTTATCCAAGTAAGCATGAGCAAGTTCATGAATAATAACCATAGCAACTATATGTTTAAGTTCATTGTCATCGTTTGTATATTTTAAGATGTTTTCAGGACATAAATAGATTTCTTTAATATTATGTTTGCCTTTGCTATAATAAAGTCCTAACATTTCTGTAGCTGGTTTCTTACTTCCATCTTTTTCAAATTCATCATCATTTCCTAATCTATATTTTTCAAACTCTTTTGAATTTACTAAATATAAAGGAATTGTTTTAGATAAGAAGTATATCTCATTGTCTCTCATGTAATGGTCTTTCCCACATACAATGATTCTTTCAGCGAACTCAACTTGTGAGTTTGAAAGATTATATTTTGAACTAATATTTATAATGTTCATAAGGCATCCTTATTATGATATATTTAAAACATACAATATAAGGGTTTATACGTAAAATATTGTCGTTTGCAGAATTGATTGAAAATTTTATCGCTCTTCAAATATCGCAAAAACAAAAAAGAAGCCCAGCAATATGCTGGGCTTCTTTCGTTTGTCTTTCGACTTTA
>CAYXMM010000002.1:293359-395101 GCA_964465945.1 uncultured Hyphomicrobiales bacterium | reverse complement strand
TGATAGTTATAAGATATGTGTAAAAATATTGTCGTTTTCGTCTGCAAGAAAATGTACTTAATAAAATGGAAAAAATATTGTGTGAAAGGGGAAATATATTCTGCGAAATGGGAAATGTATTCTGTAAAATAGGAAATATTTGGGCAAGATAGTTTTTTTTTTGATTAATATGTCGGGCTGGCAATTCCACCTAAATCCTCTCCGAAGGGGAGGATTTGAAGATTTGGTTTGTTTTGATTTTTTTGACTATATGAAGTGATCTTATTAATAAAAAAAGCCGAGTGAAAACTCGGCTTTGTAATTTTAATGTAGAAATAGTAATTCACGATATTTAGGGAGAGGCCAGCTTTTGTCATCTACTAACATCTCTAAATTGTCTGCGTTTTCGCGAATTATATCAAAGTATGGTTTCACTTTGTAATGATAGTTGTAAGCGGTCTCTGAATGACCTAATTTATTGGCTTGTTCTCTTTCTTCTTTCATTAAGTCAATGTTAACGAGTATATTGTTAATGTCTTCAGATATTTTTTTGATTAATGTTTGTAGTTTTTCAGTTGAAATATTTGCACCAATCGATGTAAGGTTTTTAAAGTTCTCAATTAATTTATTTTGATACTCAATACATGCTGGGAGAATCATTGTTGTAGCGATTTCATCGATTAGTCTTGATTCTATGTCAATCTTGTTAATGTATTCTTCGATGAAAATGTTATATCTTGAGTGTAATTCTCTTGTGGTGTAAATATTTTGTCTTGCAAATAAGTTAATTGTTTTCTCTGAGATGTAGTGTTTAAGTGCTTCTGGGGTTGAACGGATATGTGCTAATCCTCTTTTTTCAGCTTCTTTGACCCATTCATCTGAATAGCCGTCGCCGTTGAATATTATTCTTTCAGATTCTATGAGTATTTTCTTTAGTTCATTTCGGATTGCGAGTTCTTTGTTCTCTCCGTTAGCTAATCTAATGTCTATTTGAGCTTTAAATGTTGTTAACTGGTCTGCGAGAATTGTATTTAAAACAGTAACAGGGTGAGAGACGTTTACAGACGAGCCAACAGCCCTAAATTCAAATCTATTGCCGATGAATGGGAATGGTGATGTTCTGTTTCTATCTGTTTTGTCTTTCTTAATTCTTGCAACTTTTTCTAAGTCAATTTCAAGTAATTTCTCACCTTCTTTTTCTCTTGTAATATCATTTTTGAAGTCTTCAAGAACAACAGCAATGTCGTCGCCTGTAAATATTGAGATGATTGCAGGTGGAGCTTCGTTTGCTCCTAATCTATGTTCGTTGCCTGCATTAGCAATACTTCCTCTAAGTAGTTCTGCATTGTCGTGCACGGCTTTGATTGTGTTGATAAAAAACGTTAAAAACATTAGGTCGTGAGCTGGGTCATCGCCTGCATCAAATAGATTTTTACCTGTATCAGTTTGCAAAGACCAGTTATTATGTTTTCCAGAGCCATTTATACCTTTATAAGGTTTTTCGTGTAGTAAAACTCTAAGTCCGTGTCTTTTTGCAATTCTATCTAAAATATCCATTAATAATTGGTTGTTATCTGCTGCAGTGTTTGCGGATTCAAAATGAGGTGCGCACTCATATTGAGTTGGTGCAACTTCGTTATGTCTTGTTGTTAGTGGAATACCGATAAGTAAGCAGTCGTCTTCAAAGTCTATCATAAAGTCATGAACTCTTTCGGGGATTGCTCCAAAGTAATGGTCGTCAAGTTGTTGTCCTCTTGCAGAGGCATTACCGAATAATGTTCTTCCGCAAAGCATTAAGTCTGGTCGAGCATTATATAGACTTCCATCAACTACGAAGTATTCTTGTTCCCAACCAAGTTTAGGGTGAACTTTCGTTATATTTTCATCAAATAATTTACAAACTGAAACTGCTGCTTTGTTAATTGCATTTATTGATTTTAACAATGGAGTTTTTAAGTCCATTGATGTTCCTTCGTAGGTTATAAATATAGCAGGTATGCAAAGAACTTTGCCATAAGCAGTTTCTTGGATAAATGCGAATGAAGATGGGTCCCATACTGTGTATGAACGAGCGCTATGAGTTGCTCTTAATCCTCCATTTGGAAAGCTTGAACCATCGGTCTCTTGTTTGATTAATGTTTTGCCATCAAAGTTTTCAAGAGGGTTTCCTTTTTTATCTAATCTAAAAAAAGAATCGTGTTTTTCAGCGGTTTTTCCAGTGAAGGGTTGAAACCAATGAGTATAATGAGTTGCGCCAAGATCCATCGCCCAGTTTTTCATACCTACTGCGACGAAATCAGCAGTTTTCTCATCAATTCTCTCCCCTGTTTCAATTGAACTCATAAGACTTTCGTAAGCATCTCGCATAATGTATTTTTTAATTGCTTCTTCGCCGAAGACGAATTGACCGAACATTTTTGAAAGCGCTTTATCTTTTGTATTACTAACGAACCTTCTATCCTCACGAACTTGAGATAGATTTTGCAGAGAAGACAATCGAATTGACATTTTTAAAACTCTATTATTTTAATTATTTAAAAGATTTGTTTGCAAAATTAACTAATTTTTTATTTTATAATTTATTGATTTTTAGTAATGTTAATATTTTTTTTGAAATTTTTAAAGTTACATTTTTCTTGAATGACTTTTTTTCTTTGAAGGCACTAAGGTTTTAATGTCAGATTGATTTATATCTTAAAGATGTTTGATTAATAGTTTGTGTATAAAATTACACACTTTATAGTATATTTAGTTGAAAACTCAATATTAATTTAAGATTTGAAAATATTTTTTTATTTTTTTAAAATATTTATTTTTTATTTAGAATTAATCTTTTAATTTGCTAAAAAGTTGGCACAATTTTTTCTACAAAAGTGAAACGGAATGATTTTAATTGATAATGTTCTTATAAATGAAGAGATACTAAGCACAAAATTCCATTGTGATTTAAAAAATTGTAAAGGTGCTTGTTGCACTTTTCCTGGTGAATCTGGGGCACCTGTTCTAAAAGATGAGATAGGAGAGATTGAAAAACTTTATCCTATTTTTAGTAAGTATATGTCTGAAACATCGAAAGAGTATGTAAAAGAGCATGGTTTTTGGGAAAAGGATGGAAAATCACTTGCTTTGAAGTGTATTAATAAGCGAGATTGTGTTTTTGTTTTTTATGATGGCGATATTGCAAAATGTAGTATTGAGAAAGCATTCCATAATGGGGAAATTGCTTTTAGAAAGCCGATTAGTTGTCATCTCTTCCCTATTAGGGTTGCGAATTATGGTGGTGATTATTTGCATTATGAGCAATTTGATGAATGTGAGCCAGGAAGGGAATTAGGAAAAAATGAAAATTATCCGTTATTAGAAAATGTTAAATCTGCTTTAATTAGAAAATATGGAGAAGAGTTTTATAAGAAGTTATTACAATATTCTTTAGAACAATTTGAAGGTCAAATAGATAAGTAAAATAGAAATAAAAATTTCATAATTTAATTAGTGGGGGAACTAATGAAATTAGGTTTAGGAATAAAAGCATCTTTATCGCAAACGCTCACACCGCAGCAAATTCAGTATTTGAAATTGCTACAACTTCCTGTGATGCAGCTTGAACAACACGTTAGGCAGGAAATTGAAATGAATCCTATGCTTGAAGAGGAAGGTGAAGGGTTTGACGATTGGGAATTGTCTTTAACTGAGCAAAAGAATGAAGATAAGTATGAAGTAGAACTTAGTGATGTTGAAGAAGATTATAACAATGCTACTTTGGAAGAATCTGATTTGTTATCTGAAAAGTTATTTATTGATGATAAGCCAGAACCTTTTGAGCTTCAATCTATGATTATGGATTCGTTCGAAGATACATATAATCCAAACAAATCGTCAGATGAAGATGATTTTGAGCCGTTTCAAATTAAAGATAATCAAAATTTCCTTGATGATTTAACAAATCAACTTAGCTTGTTCAAATTAACAAGGGAACAAAGAATTTTAGGTGAACAAATTCTTGGCAATATTGATTATGATGGTTATTTGCGAAGAGATTTATCTGAAATTGTTGATGAAACAAATGAGTTAATTTCTGAAATGAATTTTGAAGGAAGTTATTCTGATATTTTAGAAGGTAATTTTGACCATGATGAAATAATAGAAGAGTTTGTTAATCCGGCTAAAGGTTTTGCTATAGGTGAAAGTAGTGTAAATTCATTATATAAGTCTTTGCAACTTCTTGAAGGAAATTTGCCTGATAAGTCTTCTAAATTTGAAGGTAATATTGAAAATAAAGTAATTTCAAATGAATTTAGTTTGAAATTAGTTAACCTTAGTGATGCTGAGTATGTACTTTCTCAAATAAAGCAATTAGACCCACCGGGTATTGGTTCTAGAAATATTCAAGAATGCCTTTTGTCTCAGTTATATGTTAAGAAGAAATTAAATCCGGCTCAAAAATTAGCGAAAGAGATTTTAGAAAATTATTATGACGCTTTTATTAAAAAGCATTATCATGTGATAGTTAAACAATTAGAAGTTGGTGAAGATTATTTAAAAGAAGCATTAGATGAAATTCGTTATTTGAATCCTAAACCAGGTGGTTTAGATTTTCATAGCGAAACTAATTCGATTATACCAGATTTTATGGTTTATAAAAGTGAGGATAATGGCGAAATTATGATAGAAATAAATGATCATAGGATCCCTGTTCTTCAGTTGAATAAGACTTATGATAATATGCGTAAGGAATTGGAGTATAAAGAGTTTAATAAAGATACAAAAGATTGGTTAAGACAGAAAAAAGAAGAAGCTAAGTTTATGATACAAGCATTAAGACAAAGAAAGTTAACAATGCTTAAAGTTATGACAGCAATTGCTCATCTTCAACGTGAGTTTTTTATTTATGGTTCAAATGCAATTAAACCATTAATTTACAAAGATGTTGCAGAGCATACTGGTTTAGATATTTCAACAGTTTGTAGAATTGTGAATGGGAAATATGTTCAAACATCTTTCGGTACTTTTGAACTTAAGTACTTCTTTTCCGAATCTTTAGCGACCGATGAAGGAGAGGAAATCTCTACAAAAGTTATTAAAGAAGCGTTGAGAAATATTATTGAAGATGAAAAGAAAAATAAACCTCACAGTGATGACAAATTAAGTAAGGAATTAAAGGGTTTAGGTTATAACGTAGCAAGAAGAACTGTAGCTAAATATCGAGAACAGCTTAATATTCCAGTTGCAAGGTTACGTAAAGAATTAGTTTAACTATTTTCTTTTCAAAATTTCAACAAAAAATGAAAAAGGCATTCAAATTTGAATGCCTTTTGTTTTTCACAACTGTTCTTTGTTTAAAAATTAATTTTTAATTAAAGGAAGTGAATATGTTTGTCCTGCTGAATTTGAAATCACTTGAATATATCTTCCAGTAGCTAAAGTTGAAATATTAATTTCTTCGTTTAAATTAAAATTATCTATTGATTTTACAATATTTCCAAGCATATCATAAATTTTAACAGATGAATTTTTAAATTGTGTTAATTTTACTTCATTAGCACCAACTTTGACAAAATCATTGGCTGGGTTAGGATATATATTGAATTCACCTGGCTCCCCTATTTTTACTGAATTTGCTCCATCAACTGAAATTTCAAATCTAATGTCAAATTCGATATAATCATTTTCTGGGTTTGCAACGTTCACAAATTTAACTCTAATTATTGTTACGCCAGGTATTCTAATGTCTTGGTCATCTGCTCCTGGAGGAAAAGGATATAAATAGATTTGAAATCCAGGGCTTCCATCTGTTCCTCTAAAAATTGCATCAGAACTTGTTCCAGCTTCCAAAGAATAAGGCATTGTTTCATCAAAGTCAGTATCAAATGCTGCATAACATATCTTAGTGCAATAGCCAACAGAATGTCCGTCTGTTTTTTGAATAAATTTCACTGATGATAATAAATCAATATCAGTAAAAGAAGCATTTGATATTTCACCTTTAGCAGTTGCTTTAAAACTATATAGGAGTGAATCTTCTATTGTTGTGATGAAGTTTTTTTGAATTGTTTTATCCATCCAATCTAACTTTAAAGCTTGCGAGAAAGTTATATTTGCCGATAATAGGATAAATATAATTGAAATCCCTAATCTCATAAATTTTTTCCTTTAAATAAACTTTTTTATAATTGTATTCGTAATAATTACAAATTTAATTTTTTTATTTTAAAATAGGTTTAAAATGTTGAAAACGAAAATCTTTACCTTATTATTGTTTTTTTCTTTAATTAGTTTAAAAGCAAGTGAAAGAAGTGTTCCTTCTGTGAAATTGAAAGATATTAAAGGCAAAACTATTGATACTAAAAATTTCCATAACGATGGAAAGCCATACATAATTAATTTTTGGGCTACTTGGTGTAAGCCATGTATTCAGGAACTTAATAATATAAACGATTATTATAAAGATTGGAAGAAAGAATCGGGTATAAAAATTTATGCAATTTCAATTGACGATTCAAGAAATACTAAGAGGGTTGCTCCTTTTGTAAGCGGTCGTGGCTGGGATTATGAAGTTTTGCTTGACCCTAATAATGATTTCAAAAGAGCAATTAATGTTAATAATCCACCTCATACTTTTTTAGTTGATGGTAAGGGGAATATTGTTTGGGAGCATAATGGGTATGCACCTGGAGATGAGAAGGAACTTTATAAAAAGTATCAAGAATTGTTAAATAAGGGAAAATAAATTAATGGAAAGTTCATTCACGTCAAGCGGAATTTTATTTATGACTTTAGGTTGGGGCACTGTTATTTCTCTTTTCCTTTTTTGTATGTATAAGGTTTGGAAAAGTGAGTCAGGTGCAAAAACAAAAGTAGATTAAGTTTTTTAATTTTTATTTATTATTTTTGTAGATAATTTTTTACAAATAGGAAAAAGAATGTTTTTAAGTTTATTGTTAATGGGTGCTCCTCCCGCAAGTGGTCAAGGTGGTGCTGGTTCAATGTTGCCAACGCTAATAATGTTCGGAGCGATTTTCGTTATAATGTATTTTTTGATGATAAGACCTCAACAAAAAAAGCAGAAAGAGCAACAAAAGTTAATTAACGAGCTTCAAAAGGGTGATAAGGTGATTACAAGCTCAGGAATTTATGGGACTGTTCAAGACACAGATGAAGAAACTGTTTTGTTAAAAGTCTCAGACAATTCAAATATTAGGTTTGTAAAATCTGCAGTTTCTCAAAAAAAATAATTAATCATTAATTTGAAAGTAAAAACTTGAAAACTGCCTAAGTAGTTTTCATTTTTTTTTAATTTAATATGAACACAATAGAAGAAGCATTAGAAGATTTAGTTTCTGGTAAGATAATCATTGTTATGGATGATGAAGACAGAGAAAATGAGGGTGATTTAATTGCCTCTTCAGAACTATGTACTCCAGAAACAGTTAATTTTATGTCAACTTACGCAAAAGGTCTTATTTGCGTAGCAATAGAGAAGGAAAGAGCAGACACGCTTGAACTTTCTGAAATGGTTAAGGGTAACTCTGCACTTCATTCTACAAAGTTTACAGTTTCTGTCGATTATGCTCACGGGACAAGCACAGGAATTTCTGCGATGGACAGGGCAGCTACAATTCGTGCGTTAGCAAGTAGTGATACTAAGCCAAGTGATTTAGCAAGACCGGGGCATATTTTCCCTTTGATTGCTGTTAAAGGTGGTGTTTTAAGACGTCCAGGTCATACTGAAGCGACAACTGATTTAATGCGATTAGCGGGTTTAAAACCATGTGGTGTGTTATGTGAAATTATTAATGAAGATGGAACAATGGCTCGCCTCGATGATATTAAAAAGTTTTCAGAAAGGTATAATTTTAAAACTATTACTGTTAAAGATTTAATTGCTCATCGACTTGAAAAAGATTCACTTGTAAGACAAACTTCCAAAACTACTATTGATTCGGTTTATGGGAAATTTGATTTATATACTTTCACAGATACTGTTGATGATAAAGAGCATATTGCCTTAGTAAAAGGCGATTGGAAAGATGATGAGTCGATTTTAGTAAGGGCGCATTCTGAAGAACTGACAGGAATGATTTTTAGAAATTTAAAAAGTGAAGATGAATCTGTTTTACGTAAAGCATTGAAAATGATTGAAATTGAAGGTAAGGGTGTATTATTATGTATCAATCATAATATCAATGATTTGAAGTTAAGTGATAGAATTAATGCTTTATCTAAACAAGATAATATTGCTAATACAAAGCAGTTTTTAGAAAACTTAGGTGTAAAACCCGACCCTAAAGATTTTGGAATTGGCGCTCAAATATTATCAAGTTTAGGCGTAAAGAAAATGAGACTAATAACGAATAGTCCAAAGAAGAGGATTGGAATTAAGAGTTTTGGGATTGAAATCGTAGATTCTGTCCCTTTTATTTAACAATATTTACAAACATAATCGTTATTATGTTTTTACAAGCTATGGAAGATATTTTTGTAGCTTGCTTTTTTTTTGAATGAATGAGAATTTTAGGAGGTTAAAATGTCGCAAGTAATATATTTGACAAAAGAAAAAAGAAAAGAATTAGAAGATGAACTAAATCTTTTATCTACAAAAGGTAGAGCCGATATTGCAAGGAAAATTGCTGAAGCAAGGTCGCACGGTGATTTGTCTGAAAATGCAGATTATGATGCTGCAAAGGATGAACAAGGGCTTTTAGAATTGAAAATAAATAAAATTTCTAAAACGTTAGCAAGTAGCCAAGTGATTGATACAACAGAGTTTCCTGATGATAAAGTTTATATTCTTTCAAAGGTCAAAGTTAAGAATGTGAAAATGAATAAGACTTTTGATTATACAATGGTATCAGATGCAGAGGCGGATTTTATGGAAAATAAACTTTCAATTGAATCACCTATCGGAAAGGGATTGATTGGTAAAATGGTGGGAGATGTAGTCGAAATTAAACTTCCTGCTGGGACACAATCTTTTGAAGTATTAGAAATTAGTAAGTGATTAATTAAGAGGCAAATGCCTCTTATTTTTTTGTATATAGAGATAATAATCATTTTTAAATATATTATATAATTGTATTTTCATGCTATCAATAGTTTTATATTCTTGTTTTTTTTGTGTTGATATTAAATATATTGTATTTCTGTCCCAGTAATAATCTTTGATTATTTTTTTGTCATCAGAATAGTTATACCAGCCAGAAAATTCAAATCCTGCACTAATATTCTCTGTTTTTATGTTTTCCGATGTTAGTTTATTTATTACTTTTAATTTATTAGAATTAATTTCATTGAAATCCTTGACCATGGGTATTGAGATGATGATAAAAAGAAATAATATGTAAGTGATTCCAACTTTTATATTTGTCATTTTAAGATTAATCAAGACAATAAACAGCAACGGTACTAAAAGCATTAGGTAACGAGTAAATGGCAGTACTAATGAAAATAATATTATATAAAGTAGTCCTATGAATAAAATAAGTAATTTTTCTTTATTAAATTGAAATTGTTTATTGGTAATATAATAGATTGTTGAAAATATACCTAAAGTGATTAATGAATAGGCAAAAATTTGAAATTTAATATCATTAATTAGATAATTTGCTTCCATTATATAGTCATAAAATAAATAAGTTAGTATTTTTTCGTTTTGGGACAAAATTAATGTCAAGATGAGTGTAAATGCAATTAAAAGGGACAACAAAGTCTTTTTTAAATTTAATTTGGAAAATTTGTTGTGTAGTAGAAATATTGGTGTAAAAAGAAAAATTCCAAGATAAATAATAATTTTAAAACTTGATTTTGTTATTTGAGAAATAGTGAAAATTGGGTTTGATAATGTTTTAAATAGATTTTCCTTTTGTATGTCAAATAAAATAGGTAGATTATGGTTTGACTCTAAAAATTGCCTGAATAAGAATGATGTAATTATAAATACTATAATCATAACTAATGAAATTAAAATATTTTTTATATTGATTGCTTTAAATTTTATTTTATTTATTATTTCATAGGTTATTAATGCGGTTGGGATTATAAATGTTAAATCTCGCAATAAAATAGATATGGTGTAGAAAATGAAAGTGGAAATTAGCCAAGTAATCTTATTTATTTCTAAGTATTTTAATAAAGTTAGTAGAGTTAACAAAAACCAAAATAAATATTGAACATCAGTATTAAACGAGAAAGAAAGCATTAGATATTCTGGTAAAACCAGAAGTAAAAGTGAAGCAATAATACTGATTTTATTGTTTTTTGTAAATTTAAAGGATAAAAAGTAGATGATTATTAAGTTTAGAAATGATAGACATAGTGTAGATATTCGGGCGTTAATATAACTAAACTCACCAAAGGAAAATAGTTTTCCTGTGTATAATTGAGTTATTAATGGCATTGAAGTCCATCCAGTCAACTTAACCTCATTATGCTCAATGAGATGCTTTAATGCTAAATTATATGACCAGTCGTCGCCTATTGGATATTCTCCTCCTAAGCCAACAATAGTTAGAACTAATGTGAATATAGCTGAAATGGTAAATAGGTATGGTAGATGTTTTTTCAATAAATGTTAAAATACTTTTTTATAATAACAGCAAAATTATCATAGTTTTTTATTTCTGAATTATGTGTTGTAATATCTGTTGATTTTGAGTTTAATATTTCTTTTAATTTTGTTTTGTTTGAGGTATTAAGGTAATTTACTATGTTTAAATGGGTGTTACCAATTGGAATTGAGCCGTGTTGGAGTAGTTTATCTTCTATAATTCTTTGTGCCGAACCTATTAACTTCCTCCCTCCTATTTCAACTTCGTATTTTGCTGTTGAAGCAAAACATAGGTTCCTACTTTCTGAACTTTTATATATATTTCTAAAATCAGCGTTTGCTTTCGCAAAGTCTGAGTTTATGTCTAAAAGTTTTAAAATCTTATCAAATTCAATATGAATTAGTTTGTATATTTCGCTTTTACTATGTTTATCTAACTTTGTTACGTAAGAGTATGTGAGTTCGTTGGCATGAAAAACGGCTCTTCCCCCTGTTGGGCGACGCACTATGGCAAAATTATCTTTTTTTAAACTTTCTATATCTATTTCATCTTCTTTTTGGTTCATACCCAATGAAATTGCGTAGGGTTTCCACGCATAAATTCTGAAATATGCTTCTACCTCTGAATTATCTAATTTATTTAATAATTCTAAATCAAAGTCCATATTAAATTGTGGTTCGCAGGTCCCTGAATCTATGAACTTTGTTTTTTTATTAAATAAGTTGAAAATCAATTAATTTGCACCTTTATGAAGAAAGTTTAAAAACTCTTGTTTGTCGCGAGTAAAGACTTTTGTACCTAAGACGTTTTCATTCGGGTCTTGAATTACGTATAATGGTAAGTCAATAGAATTAAATCGTTCTTCCTGCATTTTTTTGTTTGATAGTTCTGGTTCTTTTCTTCTATCTGTGTATAATTTCACTTTAATCATATCTTTCATTAAAGTTGCTACTTCAGGGTCAGGGAAATAGTTTGCTTCCATCCAACGGCAGTTTGTACAAGTCCAGCCGGTAAAATCTAAGAACATTTTTTTATTCTCTTTTTTAGCCACTTCAAGTGCTTTATTATAATCCTTATACCATTCTGCTTCGTTATATGCTGGAGTAGCGTTGCTGTTGTCGCTTAATCCTATACCTGACTGTATTGCTGCACTACCGCCATAACCTTTTGGGGGTAAGAATGCGTCCAACTCTCCAAGTGGCTTTCCAAATAAGCCAGAGAATAAATATATTGTTACGGATGCAAATACAATAGCCCAAACCGTTCTTGTAGCGCTTAATCTATCAATTTCCGAATCAAGTTTCATTTTAATAAAGCCAAGTAAATAAACAACAATCAAAACTCCACAAGCTATCCAAATTGAAAGGAAAGTTTCTCGTGTAAGTAATTGCCAGTCCCAGACTAAATCAGTATTTGACAAGAACTTAATCGCAGCGGCAACTTCTAAAAATCCCATTACTACTTTTAGGTTATTCATCCAGCCACCTGCTTTCGGTAAGTTTTTCAATAAACTTGGGAATAAAGCGAATAAAAAGAATGGAATTGCAAATGTAGCGGAAAAGCCGAGCATTCCAATTACAGGGTAGAACCATTCTCCTCCTGTTGAAGAAATTAGTGCAGTTCCAACAAAAGGTACTGTGCAGGTAAATGAGGTCAAAGAGAAAACTAAGCCCATCAATAATATACTTCCTACTCCGCTACCTTGTGATTTTGCATTTAATTTATTCATTATGCCTGTGGGAACTTGGATTTCAAAAGCACCGAATAAGTTTAAAGCAAATACAATAAATATTGTGGCTATGAATAAATTCACGAATGGGTTTGTTGCAAAGTCTCTAATACCGGTTGGACCTACAATAAGCGCCATTGCAAAGCCAAAAATTGTGAATGTGGAGATGATTCCAAAAGCGAATAATAATGAATCTCGTAAGCCCTTTGCGTTTGCTTTTTCGGAACGTTTTGTGAAGAATGAAACTGTGATTGGAATCATTGGAAAAACGCAAGGAGTTAAAAGGGCTAAGGCACCGGAGGTTATAGCAAGCCAAAGGAAGCTCCAAATTCCTTCGCTTTTAGCATTTGCTATTTCTTTTGCAGATTCTGTTACGTTTTCGGTTGTAGATTTTGCATCTTTTTTTCCGTGTTCTGCTGGCACGTAGTAGAGTTCGGTTTTTTCGATTTTATTAGTAAGATATACATTATAAGGTTCAGCGGGCAGACATCTTGCTGTGTCACAGATTTGAATATACACTTCTGCAAATAAACTATCTTTGATTATATCTATGTTTTTTAATGCTTTTAACTTTAATACGTAGCTATGTTTGTTATTAAAGTAATTAACATTCATTTCAAATCCTTCATCATATTTATGTGATGGTTCTGGGAATTGGATTTCACCTATCAATTCAACCATATTTTCAGGATACATAATTATTTCTGTTGTCTGAGGTCCAATGCCTTCTTTACTTATTTGAACTTCTGTAGTGTAAGCATGCCAATATTTGTCAAGTTCGAAATCTAGTTGAATTTCAAATTCCTCACCTGCTTTTGGGTTAAGGTTTGTCGTGTTTCCTTTTATTCTTAAATGTTCGGATGTTGCAAAAAGTGAAGTTGTTAATAAGCTAATTACTATTGTAAATTTTAATAATAAATTCATAAACTCTCATTTTTAATTTAGGACATTAACGAAAAAGTAAATTAAACATTGTCTAAATTTGAAATGTTAATTTAATTCAGAAAATGTTGAGAAAAATTCTTTTAACTCGCCAATCTTTTCTTTATTGTCAATTTCTTCTTTTAATATTTTAATATCGTCTTTTAATCGCGCACCAAGTTGGCTAACGATAGATGCAGAAGCCCTTGAAGCAAGATGACCAGCGTAAAGTGGATTGCCAGAATTTATTATCCCATATAAAAACGCACCTGCATACATATCCCCTGCTCCTGTTGTGTCTATCAGATTAGCCGAATACGAGGGTATATGTAAATTATCTTTACCCCAATGAATTAATGAGCCATTTGCTCCTAATGTTAAGGCAAGATTTGGCACAATATCTTTTAGTTTTTCAAAAGTGTAAATTGTTTTTTCTGAGCCGGTATAAGATTTTGCTTCTAATTCATTGCAGAAAATTAGGTTTGAGTGTTTGATTACTTTATCAAGTGGGTCTCGGAAAAAGTCTACTATAAATTTATCTGAAAATGAAAGTGCAATTTTGGTGTTGTTGTTATTTGCAATATCAATAGAATGGAAAACGGCTTCTGCTGATTGTGGGTCTGTGAGTTTGTATCCTTCGATATATAGCCATTCACTTCTTTTGATTAATTCTTCATTAATGTCATTTTTGTTATGCTTTGTGTTTGCGCCTAATGCAGTAACCATAGTTCTTTCGGAGTCTGGTGTTATTAATACAAAACTTGTTCCAGTTAAATCATCATTAGTTTTTGTGGCACTGAGTTTAATGCCAAGTTCATTAAATTCATTTGAGTAAAATTCACCTAATTCATCATTTCCAAGATAACTTTCGTAAGCGGCTTTCCCTCCAAGATTTGCAAACGAGATAATAGTATTAGCCGCAGAGCCACCGCTCATTTTGTGTTGTCCCCTATCGGAGAACTTTTCCATTATTTCTTTTTGCTTGTCGAAATCGACAAGAGTCATTGTGCCTTTTTCAAATTTTAGGTCGATTAGTTCTTGGTCGCTTACAAGGTATTGTAAATCAATAAGTGCATTTCCAAGTCCGAGAAGTTGAATATCTTTGTTCATTATTATTAAATTTTTAGGTTCAAACTTGCAAATTTATGAAAAATTAGAGAAACTAAGATTACTTATATTAGAATAACGTGTTTTGTCCTTCTTGTTTCAGTTTCCAACTATCTTCGCCGACTCTTTCACCAATGTCCTCTAAAACGCTAAGTATAGTTTGGTTTTCTGGGGTTATTCCATTTTTTAGCAATGGCAAAATTGCTAAAATAATATCATTAAAATGTGGATTTTTGCCTTCTCTTTCCGAGCGTCTTAAATAACTAATTAAATAATATCTTATCCTTAATTTAACATCAATATGAGTTCTGAATTTTGCATCATTTTTAATTTTAAATTGTTCCGTTGCGTCGTCATAATCAAAGTTACTAAGTAAAATAGGTGTTAGGTCAGTATACTCTTTTTTAAGTAAATCAAGGAAGCCAAGTTCTAATCCCTTAATAATTAATTCATCATTTATTTGCTCCAGTGTTGCACCATTATTTTTAGCAATAATCCCTTCAATAGTTTGCATAATTATTTCAAAAATGTCGACCCCTAAATTTGCTTTTAAAATGGCTTTAGGATTGCGAACTTTGCGGAAATTTACTATTAATTGCCCTGAAAGCACTGTAAATGGGTTTTGTCTTTTCTTAAAACTTGTCTGCCCATTATTTTGGGACACAGCGCCTATATATTCAAATCCACAATTTTCAGAAGTTTCTATTATCAAATGCCAAAATTCTGGGTCTTTGTGAGCGAAAACAAAGGAAAGCCATCTATCAAATTTTAATACTCTATACATTTCTTTTATGCTTTGAGAAATTAAGTTATTGTAATCGTTTTTACTTTTGTTATGCTCGCCACCTTCTATTGCTTCTTGTTTGTAATCTTCCTCAGTTACTTCTAAATCTAACCAAGCATTCCACATTGAAGATAAATCTAAATATGGTATTTTTTTACCATAAGGGGGGTCGGTGTATATATAATCTACGCTTTCCTTTGGTATAAAACTTAAATTTGTTGCTGAACCCTTAATTATTTGCGCATTATTTATTGTGTTTTCATTTATAAAATATTCAATTTCCTTTTTTGCTTTTAATATTGCTTTGTATCTTAGGTTAAAACATTCTAAAACATCTACCTCTGTCGGTTCTTTTGCTATTCTATATCGATAATACATAAAAGCGCTTGCATTGCCACCAAATCCAGACTTTGCTTTTATAGAAGTACTTATATGATACGTAAGATTAACTCTTGTAACAACACCAGAAAATGCTAATAAAAAAGTATCTCTAATATGTGAGTTTTCTTGCTTTAAGATTAAATGTTTCAAGAATCCTAATTGTGCTAATTGTTTAGGACTAAAAAGTTTATCGACAGTATCAACGTCCGAGCCATTAGGGAGTGGTAAAGGTTTGGGTTGCGGATAAATTTTAATTGCTTTTTTAATTTCACTTTCGGTTTTTGGTTCATTTTCGCTATATTCTTTTATAATATTGTCATAGCTGATAGCTAAATCTGCTTTAACAACGGGATTTAGCAGCGATTGAACAAGAAATACAGCCATAGGGTTAATGTCAATGTGAATCCCACTTCTGTTATTCATCAATGCCTCAACAAGGGTAACTCCACTACCACCAAAAGGGTCAAGAACTAAATCGCCGGGTTTCGTGAAGTTTTTAATATACTCAGCAACAACATTCCATGCTTGTTTTGTAAAGTAGCCGTGAACTCCGAAATGCCTTTTAGCTTGTTGCTTTTTAACGACTATTTCTTCAAGAAGCGGTCTTGATATGTAGTCAAACCCTTTATTATTGTTTGTTGTTGCAATATTATCGTAAGTGAAATTTTTCCCAATTTGAAAGCTACTTGGAGATAAAAACATTTTTAATCTATCCCAATAATATTCAATTTCATCTAACCCAAAAAATAAAATTGGCTCATTTGTTTGCTCTCTTCTATAAAGTGAAAATTCAATCCCATTGCATAAAGCAAAATATGTACTTCTAACTTCTGGGTGAGTAGCATAAGAGTAAACTTGTTCTACATTATCACTATTATTCACATCTTGAATGGGTGATTTCGCATCTAAAACCCAAGCGTAGTTTTCTTCAACTTTTAATAAATAATCGGGAATAAGTTTAATTGGAATTTTCTTTTTACTACCAATTTTAAGAAAAGGATGTTCTAAAGATTTACTTCTAACGATGTTTTTATTTTCATATCCTAAATATTGAAGAATTGGAAGAATTATTACTTCACGTACACTATCTTCTTTAAAATCATTATCATTTTCAATTTTGTGAAAGTCTAAATTTCCAAATAATTGTTCTTTAATCATTTTATATAAATTAGTTTCATTAACTTTACAAATTTACAAATTATATATTTACATTTATAAATATCTTATTAACAAAAATACTTAAATTTAGTTATTTCTATATTTCATTTGCCATAATAAAAGTATCTCCTTACTTTTGTATTAAATAATTTGGAAAATGTAAATTACTTTTTTCAAACAACTTTTTAATAACAATTGAAAGTCCAAAATGGATAATATAAATTATGATGAATTAGATGTTAGAACTCTAATTCCAATTAAACGCCACGAGTTATTGTTGAAATTATTTAAGGAATTGCCAGTAAAGAGTGATTTCACTTTTGTTAATGATCATGATCCAATTCCACTTTACTATGAGTTTTGCTCTATTTATGGCGATGTTGTTGGTTGGGAATATCTTAATAGAGGTGGAAGGGAGTGGAAAGTTAAGGTTACTAAAATTCAAGCATCAACTGGAAGAGATTTTAAGGATATTGCCACAATGTTAGACTTACGAAAAGTAGATAATAAAGAATGGAAAAAGGTGGTTTTTCACCGCTATGGTATGATGAAGACTAACACAACAATGGAAATATTAACGAAAGATGTGCCAATCGAAGTGCAAGAATTGTTTAACAAGAAATTTTCAGGTATGCATAAATGGGTGTATAAGAAAGAAGTTCCGGGTGAGTATATCGTTCATATCACTAAGATTAAAGATAGTGGTTTGGGCGATATTGGGTTTTCAGTTGTTAATGAGTTTGATGTGCGACCATTTCCTCCGACAGAGAGACACGAGATGTTTTATCAAGCATTTGCCGATATAAAGCCGGGCGAGGCATTTGAGTTCATAAATGACCATGACCCAAAACCACTTTATTATCAGATGGAAGCAGAGAGCAATGAGCCATTCCGTTGGGAATATTTAATTAAAGGTCCAGAAGAATGGAAAGTAAGGGTAACTAAAATTATTAATTAAAATAGGATAACACATGTATAAAAGGTTTGATGCTTTTAAGCAAAATAATTTAGCCGAGCAGTTTCATTCATTGCATATAACTGGGAGGGCTTTACTTCTTGCAAATGCTTGGGATTGTGTTTCGGCGAAAATGATTGAAGAAGTTGGGTTTAGTGCTGTTGCGACAACAAGTGCTGGGATGGCTTGGTCTCTTGGGTATCAAGATGGGGAGAATATTCCACCAGAACTAATGATTGAAGCGATTGGCAGAATTGCAAGGGTTGTGAGTGTGCCTGTTACTGCTGATAT
Organism: uncultured Hyphomicrobiales bacterium; assembly: GCA_964465945.1. GTDB lineage: Bacteria > Bacteroidota > Ignavibacteria > Kapaibacteriales > UBA2268 > JAJRPT01. Next base: position 377,252 of record CAYXMM010000002.1, on the reverse strand, counting down.
AGAAGGAGGATATTACCGAGATGATTTAGAAAGTTTCGCTAATTTTATTAGTAGTGTTATTGAAGTAGGAGCTGTCGGTATTAACTTAGAAGATAGTAATCCTAAAACGAATATACTTAATGATATTGAACATCAAGTAAAACTTATTGAAATTGCTCGTAAGGTAAGTAATGAAATGAAAGTCAATTTATTTATTAACGCAAGAGTTGATGGTTTTACTTTGCAAAATGAATCTTTACAAGATAAAATAAATATTTGTATCAATAGGGCAAAATTCTACGAAAAAGCAGGTGCAAATGGAATTTTTGTTCCTTTTGTTAGTGAAATTGAAACAGTTGCCGAACTCAAAGCGTTTATAAATTTACCTCTGAATATACTAATAACTAACACTATGGAAGTTGTTGAATTAAAAAGATTAAAAGTAAATAGGATAAGTATTGGTGGTAAACTCATTTTATCAGCAATGAATAATATTAAAAATGTTGCAACTGAAATCAAGGGAACAGATAACTGGGATTCGTTATTTGTTGATGAACTAAATTACAATCATGTTAATAATTATTTTATGTAATTGTAAAAAATTAACTTTTACTGGTTGTTAAGTATATTATTTATATATATTTATACTTTTTAAATAATTGTATTCAAATAAAAATAATTGTTATAATTTATTGTTATGATTAAGTGAATTTAATTATATTATTATTTTAAATTTGCGTTGAAAAATGATAATTATTTTTGTTTAGAACTTTTTTTGTTAATAATATAATATTATTAGGACAAATACTTCGTTATACTTAGATATATTTATTTTTGGTTTATGAATATATCATAAATTTTTGTAATTTTGAGGACTTTAAACTTTTTATTTAGGTAAAAATGGAAGAAATTAAATTTAACTCTGAAGAACTTGAAAAAGTTGAGTATCATAAAGCTAAATACCCTAATCAAAAAGCAGCTATAATGCCTGTTTTGTGGATGGCTCAAAATAAATTCGGTTGGCTTTCTAAAGAGGTTATGGAATATGTTGCCGAACTTTTAAGTTTGCCATATTCTCATGTTTATGGTGTAGCAAGCTTTTATACTATGTATTTTAAAAAGCCAATGGGTAAGCATCATATTCAGGTATGCACGAATGTTTCTTGTATGCTTCGTAATGGTGAAGAAATTTATGATCATGTTTCTAATAAACTGAATATTAAACATAATGAAACTACTCCTGATGGTTTGTTCTCGTTGGAAGAGACAGAGTGTATGGGTGCTTGTGGTGGCGCTCCAATGATTGCTATTAATGAAGTTTTTTACGAAAATATAAATATTCAAAAAGTGGATGATTTAATTAATAATTTAAAATGAGTTTTGAGTTTCTAAATATTAAAAACAAGTCAAGTTATATTTTATTCCTTGTAATATCAGTCTATTTTTTAGACTTTATAACTGGGTATAAATTATCTCATATTTTTATTTTAAATACTAATGAAACTACTAATTATAATAATTTGTGGAGTTTATTAACATATCCATTGAAATTCACAAGTTTTGCTTCGTTGCTTATTTTTATGTTTGCGATGGGTATTATTTCTAAGAAATTAGAAAGAGTTTATAAGTCTAATATCATTCCTTTTGTATATTTATTAATTGTTCTTTGTCATTCTACTTTATTTACTTTGATTTATTCGAATTCGAAGCAATTTGTAAGTGGAACTGATGGATTATCGTTTTTTATAATTACTCTTTATTTTTTACTTAATAAGAATCAACGGCTTACTATTGCTTCATTTGTTTTTAGTGTGAATAAGGTGGTGATTGGGGCAATTATATCACTTTGGGTTTTTGCTCAATTATTAAATTATTATGCTTATGAAGAAAATTTTGTATTGAATTCTTTTTTTCTTGCAGGGTTTGGAACGCTGAATGCATTAGTTGTTTATTTTCAGATTTATTTGATTAAAAAGTTGAAAAGTAAAAGAAAAGTAGTTGCTCAACAAAGAGAAAAAGTTTTTGATGAATTAGAGCATTCTCATTCATATTCTAAGTTTAGCGAATCAAATATGCGGGTTAATCAGGTAAAATATAAAAATGAGGAGCCAAATATTTTTACGGGAAATTCTTATTCAGATGAAGAAAAAATGAATGATATTTTAGATAAAATAAATAGTTTTGGTTATGATTCGCTAACTTTTACTGAACAAAATTTCCTAAAAGAATATTCTAAACGAATTTAAACCAAATTAATCACAATTCCGTATAAACTTATGCAACTTTACTATTTTGCTTATATAATTGGGAAATTTAATGCGTAAGTTATTTTATCTATTTCTTATTCTTCCTATTTCTATTTTTGCCCAGTTTGGTAAAAACAAGGTTCAATATCAGGAATTCAAATGGAAGTATATTTCAAGTGAAAACTTTGATGTTTATTTTCATGAAGGTGGCGACTATATTGCAAGATATTGTGCTATAGAAGCTGAGAAAGCATTATTAACAATTGAGTCACAACTAAATTATAATATACAAAATAGAATACCTATAATTCTTTTTAACTCGCATAATCAATTTCAACAAAATAATGTAATAGACCAGTTTCTTTCAGAAGGAATTGGTGGAGTTACTCAACTATTTAAAAACAGGGTTGTGCTTCCTTTTAGTGGCGATTATTATAATTTCAAACATGTTATTCATCATGAACTTGTTCACGGGGTCTTAAATGATATGTTTCATGGTGGAAGTTTGCAAAATTCTATTTCACAGGGTGGGTATTTTATTCCAACTTGGCTGAATGAGGGTTTTGCTGAATACTCGAGTTTGAATGGGTTTGACACTGAAACTGATATGTTTATGAGGGATTTGACTATCAATGAAAATTTACCAAGTTTAGATGGTATTGATGGTTATTTATCTTATAGAGCTGGGCAGACTTTTTATTGGTATATATCTCAGAAGTATGGGAAGGAACGTGTTGGTGATTTTATTAATAAGTTGAAAATTCATCGGAATGTAGATAGGGCGTTTCAGGCAACGTTTCAAATGAATTTGTCTGAGTTTTCTGATATGTGGCAACGTGAAATTAAGAAGTATTATTTCCCAGAGCTTGATAAGTTTGATTCGCCAAAAGATTATGCGGTACAAGTAACTGACAGAAAGAAGATGAGTAATTTTTATAACTCCTCCCCTTCTATTTCATCTGATGGAAATAAAATGGCGTTTATAACTGATGATGATGGCGTTTTGGGAATTGCTATAATGGATATTGATAAGCCAGAAACTAAGAAGTTTTTAATTAGTTCATTTAGACAACAGGATTTTGAAGATTTGAATATGCTTACTCCAGGAATTTCTTGGAATCCAAGCGGGACACATATTGCAGTTTCAGCAAAGGCCGGTGGTGAAGATGCTATTTTTATTATAGACACAAGAACAAAGGATTACCAAAAAATTAAATTAGGCTTTCATTTTATTGGATCAGTGAGTTGGTCACCTGATGGGTCAAAACTTGCTTTTGTTGCTTCGAAAAATTCGCAGTCTGATATTTATTATTACACTATTCAAAGTAAAGAAGTTGTTAATCTAACTAAAGATATTTTTTCGGATATGATGCCTATTTGGAGTCCAAATTCTAATGAGGTTTATTTTATTTCGGATAGATCTAACCATTTTAAGTATAAATTAAAATCTGATGATATTTCAATGTGGGACGAGAATGTGCATCAAAGTGATATTTATAGAGTTAATCTTGAAACTCAAAATATTGAGCGATTAACTTTCGACCCAGATAATAAGAAAACTTCAATTGCAGTGTCAAAAGATGACAAACGGATACTTTTTGTATCTGATAGGAATGGAATTTCAAATTTGTATTCACTTGATTTGAAAAGTAATAAAATTCAACCAAAAACAAATTCACTATCTGCAATTAATCATATTTCGTTATCTTATGATGATTCAAAGTTATTATTTGGTATTCAAACAGAAGGTGGGTATGAGATATTTATGTTGCGTTATCCTTTTGATATAGATTTAGGCAAAAATGAATTGCCATTAACAAGATTTAAACAAGAGTTGAAGGGTTCTGATACAACTAATAAAATTATTAGTAGTATAATAGAAAATCAAAATGATAGTATAAATGAAGAGCAACTTAGTTATGGTGAATTTGAAGTTAGTTTTGATAATGAAAAGCTAGTGGAACCGAACCCTGATGCTATTAAAAATTTAGATTTGAATGAAAGAAAAAGTAAAAATGGAATTGATACGACTTTTGAAGTAAAAGATTATAAATTAAAATTCACACCTGATATTATACTTGGTAACCCTGGGTATAACACTTTTTTAGGTGTTCAAGGTGTTACGCAAGCGCAGTTTAGTGATATGCTTGGTAATCATAAGATATTTTTACAAGCAAATTTGTTGCTTGATTTAAGAAATTCTACTTTTTTTGCTCAATATTCTTATTTGCCTGAAATTATTGATTATAATTTTAGTGGTTATCATACAGCAGCATGGGTTTCTCAAGATTTTACTCCGCAGGACAACCTTTATAATCCTCAATTATATAGATATAGAGATTGGGGGTTTGGAGCAAATGGCTCTTATCCATTTGATTTGTTTAATAGGTTTGAGTTTGGGGTTACATATAAAAACATTTCAAGAACAAACATTCAAAATCCTATTGAAGCAGGAATTGAAAGGAATTTAATTGTTCCACAGGTTAAATATGTTCATGATAATACTTTAGGTTATATGTATGCTCCAACTATTGGAAATAGATATTATATTCATTTATTTGGGACACCAAAACTTGGAAGTTCAGGAACTGAGTTTTTTACTGCGAAATTCGATTTTAGACAATATCTTCCGGTAACATCTTGGATAAATTTAGCTTTTAGATTAACTGGCGGTGCTTCTGTGGGTGCAAATCCATTGAAATTTAGGTTAGGAGGAACAGAAAATTGGATAAATCGTTCATTTAGTTCGGGTTTTTTACCATTTTATGACCCAGAAGATTTTGCTTTTATGCAGTTTGAAATGCCAATTAGGGGACCTCAAATTAATGCAATTTCAGGTTCAAAATTTGGGGTTTTAAATGCAGAAATGCGGTTTCCTCTCTTCCAAGCATTAGTTGCCGGACCTGTTCCTATTTTGATTCAAGGAGTTATGGGTTCATTCTTCTTTGATATTGGTACTGCTTTTGATGATGATCTTATGATGACAAGCAAAGACGTAAATGGAACTACGCAGTATAAAGATTTATTGATGAGTTCTGGAATTGGAATAAGAAGTTTTTTACTTGGTCTTCCTCTTAAAGTAGATATTGCTTGGCAGAAGACTTATTCAGGTTGGACACAGCCAAAATATTTATTCTCTTTAGGGTTTGACTGGTAATGAAGCACTATCTTATAGATGCATATAATCTAATTCATCAAGATTCTGATTTGTTATTTTCTTTGAATAGTTCGCCAAGGATTGCATCTGAAAAACTTTTTAAGTTGTTGGCAAAATTTGCATTTCATAATCAAAAGAAGAAATTCACGCTCATATTTGATGGTGATCCATTTGATATACACTCCCCTTTTGTTAATGTGTATGTAGAAGGTTCTGGAAAGCTGAAAGCAGATGATATTATTAAGTCATATATTAGTAATGCTGTTAATTCTAAAGACTATGTAATTGTTAGTTCAGATAGAGAAATACTTAGTTATGCAAAGCTTTATTCATCAGATTATTACCTTTCAGAGCAATTTATTCTTGAACTAAGGATGTTTAATAAATCTAATGTCATTGAACAAGAGTTAGAAATTTATAATAATATTCAAAAAGATGAAACAAAACCAACAGATTTACTTTTAAAGTATTTTAATGACAATCCAATTAATCCTGATACTTTTGAAGAAATAATACCTACATTAAACATTTCACCAATATTAGAAGAAAAGTCAGATGACGCTAAACCTCAAATTAAAAAGAAAGAAGATGAAAGAAATTTAAGTAATGATGAATTAATGAAACTTATAAATCATTTTTCATAAAATTATTTTCTTTAAATAATTTAATAAATAATATATTTTTCATAAGTTTGCATTATATAATTTGCATTAGGGGGAAATGCTTGTTTGGGGGATTTAAAGATAATCTAAAGGAAAAAGAATTATCGAAATTACTAACCGATAAACAAGTTCAGCAGTTTGCTAAATCTTGGGTATCATTGAATAGATGGAGTATATTTTTATTTTTAATATTTACTTCTGCTATGATGATATTTTATGTCTATAATGTGCTTTCAATAAATAAACTTGCCGAAGAAATTCGTATTCTTGAAAAAAGAGAGAAAAGAATTGAGTTTCGTAAAAGAATGGTTGAAGCAGATGTTATTAAGTTGCAAAGCGCAGAAAGGATTTGTAAAATTGCCGAAGAAAATCTCCAAATGGTGAAAAGTGAAGAGTTCCCAACTATACTTCCAAAGAAAAATGTCGAATAAATTACTTCCATATTTGAATGAATTGTTAAGTGCTGATCCAAGCATTGATGAAAAAGAACACCCACGTAATAAAAATAAACATTGGAAGTTTTTACTTATTGTATCATTAGTTGCTCTTGGAATTGTTGCTGTAATTATCCGACTTTTCGTTGTTCAAGTCGTTAATGGTGATAAATATTCGGAAATGGCAAAGAGGCAGCATGAAAGTAAAATGGTTCTACCTGCTCAGAGGGGAATTATTTATGATAGAAATGGGAAAGTCCTTGCTACGAATATAATGACACTTTCAATTGCGATTGATCCAAAAGTCTCGACTAAAAAAACTAAAATAATTGAAATTCTGAGTAAAAATCTAAATTTGAATAAAAATGTATTAACTCGTAAAGTGAGTGCAAAAAAAAGGTTTGTTTGGTTGGTTCGTGGTGTTAATCCTGATTTAGTAGAAGAATTGTTTGATTTAAAAGATAAGGGTTTGATTCTTGTTGATGAACCACGCAGATATTATCCTTATGGTGAGGTCGCAAGCCAAATTATTGGTTATACTAATATTGACAATAAAGGTATTAGCGGGATTGAGTTTTTGAATGATTCATCTCTTAAAGGTAAAGACGGCTTTATTATGCTTCAACGTGATGCAAGGCAAAGGGAATATGCGAGTGCTGAAATGCCAAAGGTTGAACCACATAATGGATATAATATTCAATTAGCTTTAGATGTGGAATTACAAAGGATATTAGAGTATGAACTTTCAAAAGGGATTGAATGGTCGGCTGCAAAAGGTGGAATTGGTGTTGCAATTAAACCACAAACTGGTGAGGTTTTAGCGATTGCGAATTTCCCGCTTTATAATCCAAACGATAGGAGTTCGATTAAATTTGAAAATACAAAGCTTAAAGCAATTACTGATGAATATGCGCCTGGCTCTACTTTTAAACTGATTACAACGGCTGCTGGTCTCCAAGAAGGTGTTATATCAGAAACTGATACAGTTAATGGACATAATGGTGAATTAAATTTTAGTTGGGGAACAATTAGGGATGTTCATAAATTTTCAAAGGCAACATTCAAAGAAGCAGTCTGGTATTCAAGCAATATAGTGATGTCAAGTGTGGCAGATAAAATTTCTGATGGGAAATTTTATTCTTATGTTCGTAATTTTGGTTTTGGTAATGAGTTAGATATTGACTTGCCGGGGGAAATTGCTGGAAAAGTTAAGAAACCAGAGCAATTTTATAAAAGTAGTAAAAGATATATGGGGCATGGATATGATATGACTGCTACTCCTTTACAAGTTGTAAATGCTTATGCAACTGTCGCTAATAATGGTGTTATGATGCAACCATATTTGTTAAAAAGGGTTTATGATAAAGAACATGATTTAATTAATAAAGAGCCAATTAGAATTAGAAAAGTTATTGATGAGGAGATTGCTAATCGAGTTAGAAAGCTTTTTATTGGGGTTGTTGATAGTGGTTCTGGAAAAAGGGCAAGGGTTGAAGGGATGAAAATTGCTGGAAAAACTGGAACTTCGCAGAGAATTAATGAATTTGGTAAGTATAGTAAAAGTGAGTATTATGCTTCATTTGCTGGCTTCTTCCCTGCTAATAATCCGGAAGTTGCTATGCTTATAATTGTTGATACACCTACAAAAAGTATATATGGTGGTGTTAATGCTGCTCCAATTTTTAAAGAAATTGCAACTCGTTGGTTACAACTTCGTTCTGGTAAAATGAATATTCCAGTAAAAGAAGAAGGTAAAGATAGTGTTTTGGTTCCTAACTTAATTGGTATGAATTATACAGATGTTGAGAATCTAAAAAGCTATTTTCATCTTGAAATTGAAGGAAATAAAAAATCTGGTATGATTTTCTTTCAAAATCCTAAAGCTGGTGATGTTGTTGCTAAAAATAGTAAAATTTTAGTTCAGCTGATTAGCCGTAATAAAAAACTAACTGACTTTAAAATTTTTGATGTTACTGGCATGCCTTTAAGAAGAGCTTTAAATTTACTACATACTTCAAATGTGTTGACAAAAGTTCATGGAACAGGTATAGTTAAATCACAAAAGTGGTCTAAAGATGGTGATGTTGTTTATTGTACATTAACGTGTGAGTAAATAACTTTGGCATTGAATTTGACATTTTAAATTACCATATTATAAAAGGGTTTTAGAAATGGATGTCAAAAATATACAAAACAGCATAAATGCTCAATATGATTCTTTTTTAGTTGATGCTTTAAATATAGGTAAAACAAAGACTTCAAAAAAGATAGAAAATAATATTGCAACTAAAAGTTCTGATTTTGATAAAGTAAAATGGCAACAAAATGTCTTACTTTCCGCTTTAGACAACTTGGAGAATAATATTCAGGTGGATAATAGTAGTCCCCTATTTAATGAAAATAATGCTCCAATCGAATCATATAAAGAAGCATTAGATGAATTGAGAAAAGTTGTTCGTGCAAATAATAAAGAATTTATGGAGAAAGCTCAGGCGAATATAACTCCAAGTGATATACTACATTTGTTTGAAGATCAAATTGAGTTTTTAGCATAAAATCGGGTTCTCCCCGATTTTTTTTTAAAATACTTAAATAACATGATTTTATCATAATTTTAAGTATTTCTTCGGATATTTGATTAATTATTTATAAATTAGTAAATTAATTTTTAAATAATTTGAAATTTATGAAATCAGCAATATCAGTCTTTTTTAATATAGATAGAACATATATGGCTATACTCTCTCCTCATGAGAACTCATTAAGCTTAGATTATGTTGAAGCTACTCGAAAGAGAATTGATTTAGAAAATATATTTGATGTTAATAACGATGAAGGCGTTATTGAACTTCGGGAATTTATTAATTCTGTAAGTAATCAAATAAATAGAGTATCAGTTACTATTCCTGCTGAGAGTGTTTTCGTAGCTCAGTTTCCTGGTAAAAAAGGAATGGATGAAGACCAATTAAACAAATTAGTAAATTTAGAGATTAAACAAGCTTATCCTCAATTCAACACAGATGAGTTTGTGTCTAATGTGATTCCGTTAGAAAAGAGAAAAAATGGAATGGAGATGATGCTTGCATCAATTATGCAAAAAGATATTGTTGAGACTTGTAAGGAAATTTTCAAGGATTATTTACCTATTACTAACATTGAAGTTTCTCAGATGAATGCTCATACTGCATTTATTTATAATTATCCTGAATCTCTTGAAAAAACAGTTATGATTTTAGGTGTTCAAGACCAATTTATTGATGTTAGTATAATTAAAAACTCGATGCCTGCATACTATAATTTACTTTCGTTTTCGGATATTGATAAAGAAAAATTTGGAAGTATTGTAGAAGCGGAATATAAAAAAGTACTTAATGAAGTAGTTGATACAATTGATGGAATTTATTTTTTTGGTACTGGCTTAACAAAAAGAGTATTTTTAGCAGGTTATAATATGGCTGATGGGTTTGGAGTAGAGTCAGGCAGACTTAATGCTTTCAGAATGGTAAAACCAAATGTTGAGGAACGTTTGAAAAATTATTGCAAAATTATGCAACACGTTTTTCCACCATGTGTTGGAGCTGCAATCCCTGCGTATCACGATAGAATTCGACTTTTATAATGCGAATTATCTCAGGTCAATTCAAATCAAGAAGGTTTAACTACAAATTGCCAGATGGTATTAGACCAACTACTGATATGTCAAAAGAAACTTTATTTAATATTTTTGATAATATCTTAGAATATAGAAATTTACGTGTGTTAGACTTATATTCTGGTTCAGGAAGTATAGGTATAGAATTTCTATCTCGTGGAGCAGGATTTGTGCATTTTAATGATAAGAATATAAATTCTACTAAGTATATAAAACGAATTCTTGATGATTTAAAGGTTGAAAATTATAAGATAAGTAAAGCAAATTCAAGTATTATTTTAGATGATATTGGAAAAGAATTTGATTTAATTTATATTGACCCACCCTACTTTAGTAATGAGTATCAAATTATTGAAAAGGTTTTATCAATTAACAAATCTAAATTTTTAGATAAAATTATTGTTGTCGAATCAGATTTATCGAAGAAAATTAATTGGGAATTTAATTTAATTAAAGAAAAAGTTATTTCATCAAGTAGATTTTTGATTTATAAAATAGATTAATATAATTTATCCTTGCCCTGTTGGTAATACTAAAATTTCATTTATGTTTACTCTGCTTGGTTGGGAAATTGCGTATAAAATTGATTCTGCTATATCGATTGCTTCTAAATATTCAAATTCTTCTTTGCGTTTTGCTAAGTTGTTGATTATGTCTTGGTCTGTTATTGTGTTTCTTAGTTCTGTTGTTACTGCACCTGGCTCTATACAAGTTACTTTGATATTATCTCTTGGTGAGAGTTCTTGTCTCATTCCTTCGCTAAGGGCTGTAACAGCGAACTTTGTTGCACAATATACGGATCCACCTTTCATTACTCTTCTTCCAGCGATAGATGAAATATTGATTATATGACCAGATTTTTGAGATTTCATTGAAGGTAAAACTGCAGCAAAGCAATATAGCACGCCCTTTATGTTTGTGTCAATCATTCTATCCCATTCGTCAATTTTAAGTTTATCAAGAAAGGAAAGTGGCATAAGACCTGCATTATTAACAAGAACATCAATTTTACCATATTTTTCTATTGCTATGTTTGCAAGATGTTTGCAGTCTTCCCTATTTGTTACATCGGCTTTGATGGCAACAGCATCTCCACCATTTGCTTTGATTTCTTTGACAAGATTTTCAAGATTAGTTAATCTTCTTGCTCCTAAAACTAATTTGGCGCCTTTTTGTGAAAGTAATTTTGCAGTTGCTTCGCCAATTCCACTGGAAGCACCTGTTATTATTACAACTTTATTTGATATATCCATATATTTTCTATTACTTCTTCTATTTTGCTTTTTTAAAAAATCTTATCCCAAACTTTTTCAAAGAATCCTGATTTTGAGGATTTTTTGTTTTCTGGGTAAAATGCTTCAACTTCACTTAATTCTTTGATTATTTCTTTTTCTTTATTTGCTAATTTATTCGGAACGAAGATGTTAATCATAACATATTGATTGCCTTTGCCATAAGAGTTTAGGTTGGGGATTCCTTTGTCACGTAATGTAAGAGTAGTTCCTGGTTGAATACCAGGTTCTATAGTAAGCATTTCTTCACCCCAAAGAGTTGGAACTTCCAAGGTGTTTCCTAATACTGCATCAGGGAAGCTAATGGTTAGTTTGTAAATAATATGATTACCTTCACGGATAAACATATCGTGTTCTTTTTCTTCCATTACAACTATTAAGTTTCCAGCAATGCCTCCGTTTTTTCCAGCGTTACCTTTACCTTGAAGTGGTAAATAATTTCCTTCTTCGACGCCAGCCGGAATATCAATTTTAATTTCTTCTTCACCTCTTACTCTGCCTTCGCCATGGCAATCGTTACATTTTTCTTTGATTACTTCACCTGAACCGTTACAGTGTGGACAAGTGGAAACATTTACAAATTGTCCGAATAGAGATTTTGAAACTTGTCTGATTTCGCCTGTGCCAGCGCAAGACAAACAAGTGTTTGTTCCAGTTCCGTGTTTAGCTCCTGTGCCAGAGCAAGAATTACAATTCACCCATTTTTTCAAACTAATTGTTTTAGTTGTACCTTTGGCAATTTCTTCTAATGTAAGTGGCATAGGAATTTTTATATCAGAGCCACGTTGTCCTTTTTCTCTTCTTCTTCCACGAGAGCTACCACCAAAGAAATCATCAAATATTCCTCCACCAAATATATCGGAGAATGCAGAGAAAATATCATCTGTGTTATTAAATCCACTTGCTCCGGCACCTCTTAGTCCATCGTGTCCGAATCTATCATAACGTGCTCTTTTGTCGTCATTTGATAAAACATCATAAGCTTCGGAAGCTTCTTTAAATTTCTCTTCTGCTTCTGCATTGCCTGGGTTTTTATCAGGATGATACATTATAGCAAGTTTTCTGTATGCAGTTTTTAGTTCATCTTTACTTGATGTTTTATTTACACTTAATACTTCGTAATAATCTCTTTTACTCATTTTTTTAATTTTGGTTTTTTAAATTTTGTTCAATTAATATAATTTTTAATTACCTGCTGAAGTGATAACTTTGGCATGGCGTATAACTTTATCTTTTAATAAATAGCCGTCTTGTAGAACTTGAATGATATGTCCTTCTGGTACAATATCACTTGGGGCTTGCATTAGAGCATCATGGAAATCAACATCAAATTCTTTACCCGTTGGGTCTTCCATCAGTTTAACACCAGCATTTTCAAATAATTTCATAGTTTTTTGATATATAAGTTCAACGCCTTTTTTTAGGGATTCTAAATCATTAGTTGAATTTGCAGAACTTAATGCTTGAGCAATTGTATCTGGAATTTCTAACAAATTATTTATTAATTTTTCATTTGCATAATTAATGAGGTCTGACTTTTCCTTATCCATTCTTCTTCGCATATTTTCCATTTCAGCTGTTTTACGCGCGAGAGAATCTTTCAAAAAGGCAATTTCAGTGTTTAATCTTTCTATTTCTTCATTATTATTTGAACTATTAAACTCTTCGAATTTTGCTTCGTTATTTGTATTATATAAAGTGTCTGTTTCTTCATTATCAACAAAATCATCAGCAAAGGCAGCGCTGATTTTTTCATCTAAATCATCAATTTTGTCTTCATCGCTATCAATTGGAATATTTCTGTCTGAATTTTTTACATAAGTATTATAAATATCTTTTGCTGCGTTAGCTGCTTGCCTAAGTGGTTTTTTTCCTTGATTATTATCCATTAACTCCTCATTTCAAAATATTTTTTTTTAGAAATTTGCTATTCAAATGGTTTGAGACGATTATTGTATCTTTATATTTTCATTTTTCGTATTTCTTTTAAACAATATTTATAGTTATTTTTGTTAAAAAAATGGAGATATAATGAGAAAAGAAATAAATTGTAATGAAATTGCAAAAGCAATTGGACCATATTCCCATTCTGTAATGGCAGAAGGGAAGTTTTTATTTTTATCAGGTCAGGTTTCAATGGATAGTTTTGGCAATTTAATTGGAGAGGATATTCAATCTCAGACATTGAAAGCATTAGAGAATTTAAAATCAGTTGTAGAAACTGCTGGAGGAAAAATTGAAAATATAGTTAAAACTACTGTTTTGATGCAGGATTTATCTTTATTTACCGATATGAATAAGGTTTATGCTGAGTTTTTTGGTGAAACAAAACCAGCAAGGGCTACTTTTGAAGTTTCGAGATTACCAAAAGATGCAATGATTGAAATTGAAGCTATTGCTGTAATTTAATTTATGAAATATATCATCACAATATTTTTATTTGTAGTCCTTAATATTAAAGTAGTTCTTTCACAAGAATCTTCTACGAAGTCGCCTACTACTGCTATGGCTTTGAGTGTTGTTCCGGGGCTTGGGCAAGTCTATAATGAAGATTATTGGAAGGCGCCTATTTTGTTTGGCTCTGCTGGGACAATGTTAGGTTTAGCATTGTATTATAATAATGAATTTACTGAAATTGAAAAATTAATTAAGCAAAATTCTGATAATCAATCTTATGTTTATCAATTAAAGCAGAGACGTGAGTTTTATAGAGATAGTCGCGACCAATTTTATTTATATTTAGTAGCTGTTTATGTTGTGAGTATTTTAGATGCTTACACAGGTGCTTATTTGTATCATTTTGATATTAATGAGGATACAAGCATGAACTTTGGTGTTATTAATAATAAAGTAGGTTTGAATTTTACTTACAAGTTGAGATAAAATATTCTAAAAATTAAGAATAGTGCTATAAAAACTATTGATGAAATTGAAATTGATATAATCATAAATAGTTTTTTGTTTTTCTTCATAAATGACAAAAAGTAATAATACCAAGAGCTTGTGACTGCTAACAAAAATATTAACATTAATTTATAATAGTAGCTATAATCTAGGTCAACTTTCCTTGATGGGTTTTTAACAAACTCATCACCGTATAGAATTAACTTTGTGTTATTTACTTCAAATGCTTGGGTGTAGCTAAAATTTAGATTGTCTATGTTTTTTGTAACATAGATGTATTTTATTAAGCTTGTGTCAATTTCAAATGTCAGTTTATTTTTTGTTTTTTTATCAAACGAAAATACAGGGTTTAAGTAATTTTCGTAATTATTAAATAGTTGATAATAGCCTTTCTTTCCTTTTCCATAAAAATTAAGTTCTAAGTCGTTCTTTAAATTATTTTCTATTATTATTTCTTTTGGAAAGGTTTTAGTAAGAGAATTAAAATTTATTGGTGAAGTAAAATTAAATAAATATATAATAAATATTATCCAAAAAGGTATAATTGTCAAGTGTCTTAAATAAAATTCAAAGGCACTATTTGCTCTTGCGTGAAAGTTTGAAATAAGAGTGAACCAATTCCAAAAAATTAGAATTATTGAATAAAGCAAAGTAAGATTGACCCAATCTATGTAAGATAAGTATTTATATATTAAATTTAGATATTCTGTCATACTATTTAATTATCGGGCTAAAATGGTTAATTCTTAAATAAAAAAGTCGCATATTTTATATACGACTTTTAAAAATATTAAAGTTATGAGCGGAAAGATATTAATTCATACTATCTTGATCTTTTACTCCATGATATTTTGAGTTAAAGAACTCTTGTTTAGGAGTGTGAGATACATCTTTACCTAAGTTAATAAGTGGTGGATGATGTCTATGCTCTACTTTATCTTGAATAGCCATAATCGCTTTAATAACTGCTTCTGGTCTTGGCGGACAACCGGAAATATATGCATCTACAGGTAAGAATTTATCAATACCTTGCACGACCGAATAAGACCTAAACATTCCACCAGAAGAAGCGCAAACACCCATTGCAATTACCCATTTTGGGTCAGGCATTTGGTCATAAATTTTTCTAACAACATGAGCCATTTTATAAGTAACAGTTCCTGCAACAAGTAAGATATCAGCTTGTCGCGGTGTCATACGCATAACTTCTGAGCCAAAGCGTGCGACATCAAATCTTGGTGCCCCCATAGCCATCATTTCAATAGCACAACAAGAGATACCAAGTGGCATAGGCCATAAAGCATTCTTTTGAGCCCATTTGACAACTGCTTCAATTGAAGTGGTAAAATAACTATTTTGTTCAGAAGATGTTTCTGTTCCTAATCCCATTTCAATCCTCCTTTCTTAATCTCGTAGTATAATCCAATAAGTAGAATCACAATAAAAATACTTGCTGCAATAAGTGCAGGTATTCCAAGTTCGCGAACCTGTACTGCCCAAGGGTATAAAAAGACAACTTCGATATCAAAGACGATAAAACTTATCGCTGTCATATAGAATTTGATTGAGAATCTTTCTTGTGCTGTTCCAACAGGCACCATTCCAGATTCATAGGTTGTTTGTTTTCCTTTAGTAGTTCTTTTTGCACCGAGTATTTCGGATAAAAATACAAATTGTACACCAAAGAATAGTCCAAGAAGAACCATTACAATTAGTGGTATGTATTCCCATAGTATGTTGATTTCTGGCATTTACTATCCTTTTTGAATTTGTAATTCCACAATTTCAAATATAAAGTAATTTTTACTCATTTCAAAAGCAAAATATTAACAAAAATAAATATTTGAAGAAATTAGTTGTAATTCTCTTGTCTAACTATTTTATTTTGTTAATAATTGGAAACTTTTTTATAGATAAAATCATTGTACTCAAAAGTAATGTTAAAACTGAAATTGTCATTCCAGTTTTAAATTTATCTGAGTTATATTCAAAAGTTACCGTATGTTCTCCTTTTGGAAGTTCGATTGCTCGGAGTGCGAAATCAGCTCTGAAAATCTCTGTTTCTTTTCCATCAATAAAAGCTTTCCAAGCAGGGTAAAAAATTTCACTTAGCACCATCATCGAATTTGTATTTGACTTTGTTTTGATTTCGAGGACATCATTTTGATATTTTTGCATACCGAAACTGAAATCAAGTGAATCATTCTCAGTTAAAGAAAGATTTGGCGTTTTCTCTAACCAAGTTATATACCTTAAGTTATCTTCTGTTTGACTTATTTCATTTAAAATATTATTTTCATTCACAATTTTAACTTTGTTTGTCGCCCAAACGTGTTTATATCTGTCGAATCTTTCGTAAAATCTTGGTTGATTTTGTTGTCTGTCAATTCCAATTTCGTATTTAACATTTAGTATATCATGGATTTTCTCTTTGTCTTTCAAGCGAGGCACTGGTCTTTGGAGTAATAAAGGATTATACCCTTCGACAAGCATAATGCCATCAAGCATTCCTTGACTTCGGTTCAAAGCCATATAAGAAGGATTATACATTCTCATATTAACCCTAAAAATATCATTTGGGGGGTGAATTTTGAATAATTCTTTTAACTCGTTATTTATCTGAAATTTATCTTTAGGATTTATAGGGCTTTGATTAAATTCACTTCCTGCCAAGTATAAATCAATAAAACTAAGCGAAGCAAGTGCTAAAATTACATAAGCTTTTTTAATAGATTTGATATTTGTTAAGAAAATTAATCCGAAAGATAAAATTACTATAATGAGCGATGTGTTGAATGACTTTGAAATTATGTCAATTATGTTTTGTTGAACATTATCAGTATTAAAAAATTTATCAGACATCCCTAAGAAAATTATTATTAAAACTATGCTAAATGGAATGTAAATTAGTTTAAAATTCTTTTTGTTTAATTTATCTAAACCAAATCCTGCTAATAAACTAAATGATAAAGTTAGATAGAATAAAATTCTACCGGGCATTCTGAATGTATTGAAGAATGGCAAGTTGTAAAACAATTTATGTAAAAAGAAATTTGAACCAAAACTAAAAAATAAAGCAAAAATTGACACTATAAATAAGAATAATATTTTTTTGTCTTTAAAATTAACAAGTAAAGCATAAATTCCTAAAATTAATGTTATAACTCCAAAGTAAAATGCAGTTTCCCAATAATGATATGTCTTGAAAACTTCACCAATATGTAAGTAAAATGTGTTTGTGTTTGCTGTTGGGTCGCCTGTTATCTTACCAAATACTTCTGGTAATATCATTGTTACAGCTTGTTTTAATTGTAATGAGCCCTCTGATATAAACTCATAAGTATTTTCTTCTCTTTGTGATAAGCCAGCTAGTTCACTTGAAGGTAGGAATTGTACTGCGAAAATTCCAGATGCAATAATTATAGGTAAAGTAGCAGTTATAATTTTATATATTAGATTGCTTCTTTCAAAAATTAATGTATAAATAGCATAAAGAAAAAGGAAAAATGCAATATATAATGTCATTTGTGGATGACCTGAAAGCATTGTGAATCCAAAAATCAAACCAGAAATAACTGAATACTTATAGTTTAAATCCAAAATTCCTTTCCTGAAAAAGTGAAAAATTAGTGGAAACCAGACTAAATGGTATAGCATCATCGGGTGAATAACATGAACGACCAGAATCATTGAAAATGAGTAAGAAATCGCTGAGAATATTGATGCTTCTTTGCTTATACCGAGTGATTTCGCAAGAATATAAGTATTAATTTGAGAAATTATAAAGTGAATAATAATTATAAGCTGTAATATACCAACAGGTAAAGTGCCGTCATTTGACACAAATAAGTTTAAAATTCTATGAAATGGATAGAAGAATCCAACTTGAATATCTGCAAAAAATGGCATTCCATTATAAATATATGGATTCCAGAAAGGTATGTCAAATAAACCTGATTCTCTTGCGGCAAAAGTTTGAGTTGGATAAACATACTCTACAAAATCATCCCAGAAAAATGATGTTCCAAGTATTTGTTCATGAAAGAAAATAAATGTTGTAACTAAGGAAATAATTAGAATTAGTTTATTTTCTTTGATAGCGTTTAGAATGTTTTTCATATTATTTTCTTGCGATTAATAAAATTGATAATCCAAAAGGGAATTTAATTTTGCCCAAAAAGTTCTGTTCAAATTTGAATATTTTAAAAAATAATTTATTAATAAAGCTTGAAACTTCATCAACGGGTTTATTACTTTCATTTTTAGTTAACTTATCCACAAATCTTTTTAAAACAGCTGGTGGAAATAAAAATGAATTAAAGTATGAGACATACTCAATTTTGAACCCAGCGTTTTTAAAAAGTGGGATGAAATTTGAAATATTATATCTGCGATAGTGCATGTGTATTTCGTCGTGCTTGCTCCATAACCATTGATATGCTGGAACTGCTGCTATGAAATAAGCCCCATCATCTAATATTTTATAAACATCACTTACGACATCTTGGTCATCTGGAATATGCTCAATAACATCGAGCATAAATGCAGCTTTAAATCTTCCGTTATGAGTTTCTAAATATGATTTTATATCTCCTAAGTGTAAGTTTTTAATTCCTCGCTTCTTGCAATACTCTATTGCTAACTCTTGTGTATCTAAACATGTTACGTCATACCCTTCATACTCTAAAACTTTAGCAAAGCCACCGGTTCCGCATCCTATATCAATTACTTTGTCGCCTTTAGTAATTGAGGTTTGGGTTTTTATTATTTTTTTTAAAATTTCATTTCTTGCAAGAAACCAAAAATAGGTTTCTTCAATTTCATAATTGCTGTGATAGACAACTTCTTGCATACTATATAAAACTGCTTAAAATAACTGAAAATAAATTATTTGAAAAATGGATTATTATTGGCATAAGTAAACTATTTGTTTTCTCTTTGTAATAACCAATTACACAACTTAACAAAAATATTCCAAAGACACCAAAAACATTCAAATGTATTAGTGAAAATACTACCGATGTAAGTATAATTGATTTTTTAGGTGAATAAAATTTAGTGAGATTTTTTTGTAAATATCCTCTAAAAATAAACTCCTCTGCAATGGCTGGACCTATGCAAATACTTAGAATAATAATAAAAATGTTGCCGTTTTCAAAAGATAACATTTTTATTAATTCTTCTTGTCCACCGAAATCTTTAATTATTTTTAAAATGTGTTCAGGAATGAAATATTCATAAGTTAAACTTGTTAAAACGCCAATTGATTGAGTAAAAATTATTGTTCCAATGGTTATAATTACATCAAATTTACTAAATTTGTAACTATTAACGGAATTTTTGTTTATTGTTAAATATTTCTGATGATAAATTAGAAATAAAGCTGGGATAAACAAAAATAAAAATTGGCTGAAAAATAATAATAACAAAATATCACTTTGATTTTCTAAAAAGAAAATGACGATAAGTTGTGAGAAAAAGACTAAGAAAATGGTTAAAAAAAGAGAAAATACTAAATTTTCAGATTTGTTTAAGAGATTAAATTTCATTGTATTTTTAATTTTGCTTTTTTTTAATTTCAAAATTAACTTATTCTCTCAAATATTAATCAACGAATATTATAATACAGAAAATAATTTGGATGAATGGGTCGAATTAGTAGTCACTGAAGATAATGTTGATATTTCTGGTTTTACTCTTTGCGACGCTATCATAGCTGACAATGCTCCTTCTGGCTTCAATGGTGGAATTAAATTTAAAGATGCTCCTTTATGGAAAAATCTTCCAAAAGGCACAATTATAACTATATATCTCAATGATGTAATAAATAATTTGTTAAGTTTAAACTTAGTAGAAGGTAGATTAGTTTTAGAAGCGAGTGATATTTGGTATTTCGATAAATATTGCGAAACATGTGATATTGCAAATTGGGATAATGAGGCACTTAATATTGATAATTCTGCTGAGTTATTCACAATAAAGAATGGTAATACAATTATTCATTCAATAGGACATAGTTCAAATGGGATTGGATTTTTTAATAATTCTTGGGGAACTTTGCTTAGTTCAATTTTAAGTGGCAATTTATGTCTATCGGTTATTCCAGGTGATGGTGTTAACAAATACTTCGGAGGATATGACCAAAATGGTGATTTTCTTTTTGTAAATAACTTTGCAACTTTAGGATCTGCTAATAGAAAAACTACAGGTACACCTATTAATTTTAGTTTCATAGATGGTTTAAGGAAGCCTGAATGGACCGAGTCAAATAATTTGACTATTACTGAAATTAGTAATGAATTTCATGTTACTTGGGAGAAAGTAACAGGCACAACTGAACCAGATGATTATTATACTATTTTATTTCTTCTTACAAGCGGGAATGTTACTCAAAACGATTTACCAAAAAATGGAACAAATTACAAAGTTGGAGATATAATTGGAAATTCAAAAGTAATAAATGTGTTTAATACAAATTCTACTTATTCTTTTAAAATTAACACATCTTTAAATTGCGGTGCGGATTATACAGTCTCAGCAGTCGTAGGAAGATTTAGAGATTTATTGCAAAATAATAATCAATATTCAAGTAATGGGATTTGCTATAATACTTCAAAGTTTTTATCTGGGAAAATTAAGAAAGAAGCAGTAGAAAATTTTAGTATTAAAACTCCAAATAATGAGCGAGTGTTCTGCGTTCAACAAGATACGTCAATTTCAATTTCGACTGATTTTACAAATCCTGAAAAGTATAAATACACTTGGTATAAAGACGGGTTAATATTTTTAGCAAGCGGAGATTATGGTGAAAATAAATCAATAAATGTTAACTCAACAGGAAATTATTTTGTTCAAGCTAGCAATGAAGAGGGTTGTTTTAAAAATTCTAATCTTATTAATTTACAAATTAATTTAAAACCTAAGATTTCAGTAAAATTTAACGGAAAATTAATTACTTCTGATACTATTATTTCTGGCTGTATCTATGATGTTATCAAGTTAACTGGTGAGAATGACAATGGTATTGTTGAATGGTTTGAATTTGAAAATGGGATTTATAAAAAAATAAGTAGTAAGATTGATTTTGTCCCTTCCAAATATGGAAAATTCATCGCTATTGCTTCAAATGGAGAATGCGCTGATACTTCTTTTGTAATTGAATTGAAAAATGAAATTATCCCTTTTGAAGTAGATAAAACACTTATTCTTGTTGATAAGTATTCAGGAGTTCAATGGAAGCAATCATTAAGAATAACAAATACTTCAAATAGAAACCTAACAATTGATAGGACTGATTTTAATATTGAGTTTCCATTTACAATTGAAAAGTTATATTTATTTCCACAAACATTTAAACCAGGTGAATCTTATGATATTACAATTTTATTGAATAGTGATAATATTGAAAACAAAGATTATTTTCTTAGAATACAATCTCCTTGTATTGATGAAAAAGTTATAACTTTAAGAGTAACTAACAAAGGATTGGGTGTAGAATATGAGCCAAAGGAAATTGATTTTGGAACTATAAATACATGTGATACAATAAAATTAGATACAACAATTAAAATTTCATATTCTAATAGTAATTTTGAAAAAGATTACGTTAGTATTAATCCTGTAATTAAGCCACCATTTGTAATTGATACTCCTTTACCTCTTAATTTATATAAATTTACTTCTGATTCAATTAAAATTTCTTTAAATGCGAAATTGTCAACAGATATTGTTGATACTTTAGTTGTCTATTATACTCGCACAGGTTCTACTTATAGTTTTAAAGTGCCAATTGAAGTAAGAATAAAAAATCAAGCTATATCTGTTTATCCTGAAAAGTTTGATGTCGGAAAAATAGAAGAATGTAAAGATTTCATTGATACAACTTTAAAAATTACTAATACTGGTCTAGTTGATATGACAATAGATAATCAATTTAATGAAAGTGTTCAATTTGCCATAATTCCATTTACAATTCCTGCAAAAGATTCTATTATTGTTCCTATCAGAATTAGCACTCAAACTATTGGTGCTTTTAATTTTAAACCATATTTCACTTATACTGATTGTGATTTGCAAAAAGAAATTAGTATAACAGGTTTTAAAACACATATTGATTATATTTTTGATGATGGAAAAATTGATTTTGATACAATTTTTAAATGTAATTCTGAATTAAGCAAGATTATTAGTAACAAGTTGAAAATTAATAGTAATAATACTCTTTATACTCATATAGATTCAATCTCTACATCAAAGTATTTCAAAATTGATTTAGAAAAAGGGACAGAGTTGTTTAGTTCAAATAATTTTAAAGTTACTTTTACTCCTGACACATTAGGATTTTATAATGAAAAAATATATTTTATTTTTCATCCATGTGGTAAGCGAGATTCAATTGAACTGAGTGGATATTACTCCGACATTAGTTTTGATGTTCCTGATACAATTTATTTTCCAGTTACTAAAGAAAATGTATTAAGCACGGCAAGTGTTACATTGACAAATAATTCTTTAAGTGATTATAATATGCACATTACTCCGCTTTCAAACTCTAAGTTTAGTATTAATAACTCAAATGACATCTTAATTAAGTCAAGTGAAAAAGAGCATATATTTGACTTGTCTTATGTTTCTAATGAAGTTTCACACGACACGACAATTTTAACTATTTCAACTAACTATCCTTGTTTAATTACTAAGGATATTGTTTTAATAGCAGAAGCTAAACCTAAAGATATGATTGATATTAATTTAATTTTACCTAATAGTTTTAGTCATAATGCTAATGATATACTTGAATTAGAAATGCAGATTTCAGCCGAAAATTATGATTTAGATACTATTGAAATTAAGAATTTTAAAATTGAAATTGAATTGAATACTTTTGTCTTGGATTTAATTTCAGTTTCTGGCTATGACCCGAATAAACTTAGAGTTGATTTTGATGTCGAAAATAACAAAATGTATATAGAACTTTTAGAGTTAAATGAATGTGTGATAGATTATAGAATGCGTCCATTAGTTGGTAATGATGCTTTTACAAAATTTAATATTGTAAATGTTTCTTATCTGTCTAATGCAGTGATTAATATAATCAAAGATTCTCTAAATATTAAATTGACTGGAATTTGTGATTTTGAGGAAATGAAGTTTCAATTTGGTAGTTCTGACATTTTAAAGATTAATCAAAATTCTTCTTCATCAGTTGAAATTGCTTATGAAATTGTAAATAAAGAGAACTTTTCATTAGTGATTTATGATTTATTAGGCAACAAAGTTTATGAAAAATTTGAAGATGAATTAAACTTAGGTAATTTTAAATTTAACATAAATTCTTTGAATACTGGTGCTTATTTTATTTATTACAGAAATGGTTTAGTAAATAAAAAAGACAAATTTTTTATTTTCAAATAATTTATTAATTTGCTTTCATAATTATATATTTTTAAATTAATATAAGGTGCTTTTATGAAAAGAATTGTTGTTATTTTTGCGTTACTTCTTGCATTTCAGATGGCAGATGCGAAGAATTATACTAACGCTATTGGCTTAAAAGGTGGCGCTGGTGGTGGTATTACTTATAAACATTTCTTCACAAATACAAATCCTATTGAATTTGATTTGTCTTTCGGAGATGGTTGGTTGTTTTTGTTAGGTAACTACCAATGGCACTTCACTACTTCTGCAAAGCAATTTGAATGGTATTTAGGTGTTGGTGCACACGCCTTTAATATAAGCACTGGTACAAGTGGATTTGGTGGTAGTTCTGATGCTACTATTGTTGGTGTTAATGGACTTGCTGGTTTAGAATATGCTTTTAAGGAAGTTCCATTTGTAATTTCAGTAGATATAACTCCGATGTATACATTAGGTTCTAATTCAAACTTTTTATACTGGAGTGGTGGTTTAGGTATTAAATATTATTGGTAAAAAATGTTTAGAATTTTATGTTTGATTTTTATATCTAACTTCATTTTGTTTTCACAAGATGAAGATTTAGATAAATTACCTTATAATGATACCCCTGTTGAACAACAAAGTAGAAATTACTTTGTTATTGGCGGGGGCTTTTCTATTAATTATTATATGCTTAACGTTGATGAGTATAATAAATTAATGCAGAATCAGTTCGGACTTGGCGAGTTTAAAAGTGGTATGGTTATGCAAGGAGGCGTTGGCTTCACTGGGTTGCCAATTACGAAAAATTTGAGAGTTGGAGTTCGAAGTGTTGGTGGAAGTAACCAAATCACCACGAATAAAGATAAATATAGCATTGACCAGACTTTAAGCTTAAATATGACTGGGATTACTATTGATTATGGTTATATAATAACAAATCACCTTGCTTTATTGTTAGGAGCAGAGGTTGGCTGGGGAAGTACTAATTTACATCTTTCAAAGGGATTGCAAAATAAAGATTGGGGTAGTTTAAACCCTCAATTAGATGATTCCACATATAACTTTTCATTAGATAAAAACTTTGCTTACTTTAGTCCTCATGCTTCTATTGAATGGGCTGCAACAAGTTTTTTAATGTTTAGGTTTATGGCAAGTTATAACTTAGCTTTTGATAATCCATTTTCAGGGGCAGAAGATAAGAGTTGGCGACTAAATAATGTAACAACTATATCTAATACTCCCAGCAAGTTAACCAATAGTGGAATAAATTTTGAGTTCGGAATATTTTTGGGCTTGTTTAATTACTAATTTTTTTTTAATTTTGGAGTCTGTTCTGGAACACAGAATTAAATTTTATAAATGGGCTTGTAGCTCAGTCGGTTAGAGCAGCGGACTCATAATCCGTTTGTCGGGGGTTCAAGTCCCTCCAGGCCCACAAGACTAAATTATAGATTATTCTAATCCAATAGGTTAGAAGCGTATGTTAAATTTTTACATACAAATTACATACGAAACTCTAATTTATCTATAAAAAAAAGCAGTAAGTTGGTGCGGACTTACTGCTTTTTTCGTTAATGTAAAAAATTAATTTTACATTTGTCGTCGGTTTATTCTATTGCTTACTTTTTTATTTGAAATGTAAATATCTTCACCACGTAATGTAGTTTCGAGTTTTAAAGTATGGAATGCTTCTCTTAAATATTTCAATTCTGCTACTACTTCTCTATTGCTTTGATTGTTAGCCATATTAATAGTTTTTTTGAGTTGCTCGTCCCTAAAAATCCATTCTTTATTATTACTACCAAGTTTTGCACCATCACCTATAACTGCAAGCGTTGGCTGGTCTATTCTACCCCCAGTGGCAAATGAAGTTAATGAAGATATAACTGGGTTGGCGATAGCATTAACTGCAGCTTTAATTGCAAGTGTAATTGCTCCCAGGGCTAAAGTATTTGCTGGAAATGGTAATAAATTCACCTGTGCCAGAACTCCTTTTGATAATACTAATTGCAAGATTGTTGCTTCTAATTGTTTCTTTAAAAAACCAGCAATGTTTTGCATAAAAGACCGCATATTATCTTTCATAGCTTCTGGGTCGCCCTCAAACATTCCTTCTATTCCTTTCAGCATAGACCCATTAAACATATCCATTGAAGTTTTTAATAAATCAGCTTTTTCTTCTGTTGTTTTTTGAGCTGAAGCCCATAATTTAGAAGATTCCAATACTGATTTTCTACTACCTTCATCTAATAATTTTATATTTTCTTTTATTATCTTATCAGCATTCTCTTTTTGTAGTTGTGCTTTTGTATCATATTTATTTTGTTCTAATTTTTTTTCTGCTTCAATAATTTCTAGTTGAGCCTTTTTTATAGTATCAAAATCTATTACTTTTCCCATTGATTTATATTTTTCTGCTACTATGTTTAATTGCTCGTCGGCTCCTTTTTTGTCGATTTCAGCTAATAATATTGCTTTCTGATTTTGAAGTTGGAGTTGCTCGCCATCATAAACATTTTGTCTTAGTTCTTCATTCTTTCGTAGTCCTTCCCTTATTTTAGCCCTCTCTTCTTCTGCTTCTTTTTCGATTTGAGTTTTTTTCTTTTCAAATTCAGAAGTAGATAGTAACTGCATCCCTTGCCAATCTTCTAATTTCTTCAATTCTTTTTCTTGATTTTTATCAATCTTACTTAGTTTATTATCAGCTTCTTCATTCTCTTTATTCGAATTTAACTCATTAAGTTTCGTATTATATTTCTCCAACTCAGATATTGCTATATCAAATTCATTATTAACGCCGTCCTTTGCTTTTTGAATTTGTTCGGAAGCAATTCTTGCTTTTTCTTCGTAAAAATTATTAGTCGCTTCTAATAATTGTTTATTAGTATCAAACTCTAATTTTGCTTTTTCTAAATATTTACCTTTAATAATATTTAATTCTTTTTGTAATTCAACCTTAGTAGTTTCATTTTTTTCATTTAAAATTTTAGTTTCAATAACTTTGATTTGATTGCTGTAATTTAGTGCTTCTTTTGATGCAATGTCTAAACTACTTTTTATTCTATCTACTTCTCGTTCTAATATATCAGACTTAGGAACATTTAAACTTATTTGCCAGTCTATCCTTTGTTTATTTAATTCAGTAATCTCTTTATTTATTTGTTCACTATCTTTATTAACCTTAACTTGAATATCTTTAACAGACTTTTCATTAGAAATAATTTCTTTATTCACATCATTTATTAACTTCTGAATATCAACTTTATCTACATCTTTAATTTTAGAATTAAACACTACCTCGCCTTTATCGTCGACCCCTGTAATCAATCTTTTCGTCTTTAATACTTCAAGTAAATTATCTTTATTAATCTTCGCAGTTTTATTTTTTTCATTCAACAGATTTAATTGTGCCACATCTTCATCTTTAATTTTACCTTGCATAACTAATTGAGTTTGTGATATTTCAAAATCAGCATATTCTAATTCTGTTTTAGATTTCTTTAAATCGTATTCTGCTTTTGCAAGTTCCCAAGCGCTTTTCCCAGATACTTCTTTAAGTCCTGCCTGAATTAATACATTCTCATTAATCTTTTCGAGATTTTTTTGCTCCTTTGCATTATCTTTTAGTGTAGATAAAATTTCTTTTTCTTTTGCTAAACTTTCTGCTTTTTGTTCCTTAGTTAACTTACCTTCCGCTCTTTGTCTCCTCATTTCGGATAAAGTAGAAACCTGCTTATTGATTGTATC
The DNA here is from genome assembly GCA_964465945.1 of uncultured Hyphomicrobiales bacterium. Lineage (GTDB taxonomy): Bacteria > Bacteroidota > Ignavibacteria > Kapaibacteriales > UBA2268 > JAJRPT01. The sequence continues at coordinate 349,780 of CAYXMM010000002.1, read as the reverse complement.
ATCTAATTGAGATTTTACATTACTCCAAGCCGCAGCTAAATCCTCTGTTTCAGTTTTTTGCTCCTTAGTTAAGTCTTTTGACTTATTTTGTGCGTCGGTCATTTTAGCTACTTCGTCCTTACTCACTCCAATACTTTTAGATACATCACCATAAACTTTAGTTACATCAATACCTCCTTCTTTTGCCTTACCCATGCTACTAACAATAGAGTTTTTACTTTGCTCTGCTTTTTGAGTTAAAGTATTAAATTGTTTCTCTAATTCACTTGTATCCTGACCTTTTGCTATTGCTTCACTAATCTCTTTATTTTTAAGTTGAATTTTGGATTTAAGGGCTTCGTATTCTTTACCTTCATTTTTAATACCATTCAAAACTTCATTTTGTTTATTAGTTAATTCGCTACTCAATGATTTTTTCTTGCTCGCAACATATTCATTAACTTTATTGGTTGCTACTTCGTAAGTTTTGACTAACTGCCCGTTACTTGCTACCATTGAGCCAGTAGCTTGAACTAATTCAGGGGCAGTTTTTGCTATTTTCTTTGCAATACTTTCTTTTTCGAAATCATTGCCTGCCTTCTTGTAATCTTCTACAAGTTTATTAAGTTCTCCGTTTTTATCAATACTTTCTTTAAGTTGTATACTTTCAGTAATTTTTTTACCAATTTCCTTCTCGTCTGCAATATCTTGAAGTTTAAGCAATTCATTTGTGAAATCATTTTCAAAATTAGGTGGGATTTTAACATCTTTCATCGTTATTCCCATTTCAGTTGCCTTATCTAATTGAGTTTTTAAATCTTTCGATTTTGTAATGATTTGTTCTTGAACCTTATCATAATCTTTTTTAAGTGAATTGACTAATCCAGTATCTCCTTTCTTTTGTGCTTCTATGATTTGCTTAGACAAATCTTTACTTTGTTGTTTTACTTTATCGTAAGACTTTGCTTGTAATAAAATAGCATTAGCAATTTGTTTTTCTTTCTCAACCATATCCGCAGAATTTGAACTTCCCCTCGCTTTATTTAATTCCTTGACTTTGTCAATATTAATATCTAATACTTTAATTAAATTACCATTAGCATCGGCTACCATTTTATATCCTTTTACTGCCTCAGGCATATCTTTTGCAATTTCCATAGCAATATTATTTTTTGCAACCTCATCTTTCGTATCCTCAAATTGACTAACTAAATTATCTAATGCTTTAATCCTAGTATCTTTTTCTTTAAATCTAATAAAATCGTCTATTGCAAGGTCTTTTGCTGTTTTAATTACCTCATTAGTTGCTTCGTCCATTGCATTGCTAACTACATTAGCAAATTTATCTTTTGCTTTTGATATAGCATCTCCATCATCAAACCAATTTACTGGGTTAATAACTTCCTTCATTAAATCAAAAAATGCTATTGCTATTGCTGGTAAATTAGTAAAGAACCCTTTAAAAGCTAATGCTAATATTTTAATTGATGCTGGTACTAACATTATATATTTTAAAATACTATCTAATTGTTCAGAAAATTCCTCGGTTGAACTTATCGAATCACCAAATATTGAACTCAATATGTCTGAGATACCAGTCATTTCGAAAAATGCACCATAAACATCAATAACAGAACTAATCAATACACCAATAGCATCAACCATACCCATAATATAACCGCTTAAATTCTCAATCACGACACCAAAGACATTAACTATTAACTCTACAAATGGTTTGAACTTCTCAAATAATGCTTTCGCACTTTCTCCAAGTTTATCTAATATTTTATTGCCTTGTTCCGTTTGAGTTAAATATAAAGTGATTGCAGCTGCACCGAGTAAATAAGGATTAGTTAGCATTGGAGCAACTGATTTTAATTTACTACCCAATCCTCCAACACTACCACCAATACTGCTAATTCCTTTTTTATACGTATCTATTGAACCTAATTTACTAAATTCAATATTTGATAATTTGAAATTTTTAGTAAATTCATTAACCTTATTAGATGCTAATCCTAATTCAGTACTAATCGTTGAACTAAATCCTTTTAATTTAGCACCAAACCCATCAGGGACTATTGTACTCAGTCCCGCAAATGAAGCAATAGCAGGTGCAAGTTTATTTGTAGTGTCTAAAAATGCAACTGTACCATCTCCAATAGTCCCAAACACCTTAAATGCAGTTGCTTGAATATCATTCATAATAGCTTCTGCGGTCCCTTTCACACCAGCACCAGCAATCTTAAACGCTTTATCTACTGAACCTGTAGCATTTTGAACATCCTCTAAATCGGCTTGTGCTTTTGAAGCATTATCCCCTGTAACAGCAAGAGCAAAGCTTATAGTTTCAATGGAAGAAAATGTATTAGCTGAATCAGTCCCCATTTTAGTCATCGTCTCTCCAAGCTTCTTGAATGTCGCTTGAAGCCCTTCGGATTTTAAACTTTCCATCGAAACTCCTGCTTCGTCCATAACCTTTTTAAGATTAGCACCTGGTTTCATTATTTCAGCTATTGCTGACCTTATTTTAGTAGTTGCTTGCGCTGCTGGTGTCCCTTGTTTTGTCATCGTTGCAATAGCACCACCTACTTGGTCAAATGTAACACCTGCGGCGCCTGCAATAGGAACAACATTCGATAATGAAGCGTTTAACTCTTCAACCGAAGCAACTCCATAATTTACTATACCAAACATTGTATCACTTGCTTTCGCCATTGAAAGCGTATCTCTTCCGTAAGCATTTGTTACAGCCGATAAACCTTGCATTGCAGCGCTTGTTGTTGTTACACCCGCAACTGCTAATTTATTAGCTGCAGTTACAGCTTGGATTGCATCATCAACATCAGCCATATCATCTGTAACACTAATAGCACCTGCTCCAATCCCGTCATAAATAGCGGCTGTAATACCTGCTACGCTTTCAGGAATTTCAGTTGATAATTCGATTGCTTTACTTCTAAATTCTTCAAAATTCTTAATCCCTAACGTTCCAATATTCCTAATCTGAACGTCAAATTCTTTGTATGGTTCTATGAATTGACTGAAAGTATCTGATATTGCTGAAATACCTTGATAAGCCATACCAAACGTAGCCATTTTATCGCCAATTGATTTAGTGCTTTTTTGAAAGTCATCTTGTTTTGCTCCTAATTTACCAAGCGCTGCTTCTGCTTCTTTAATTTCTGCTTCGATTTTGTTATATGCTTCACTTCCGCTTTTGCCAGTTGCTTCAAGAACACTTAAAACGTTCTTATTTTTAGAAATCATATCATTTAATTCATTCTTGGCTTTTTTTACCGCATCATCAATGTCACCAATACCATTCTTAAACTTACTAAAATCGGTTGAATTTACATTTTGTTCTAAATTTTCGATTAAATCATCAATCGTTTTAAACCCTGTAGTATTGTTACCAACATTGTCAATTTCTTTTGCTAATTTTTTAATGCCATCAACATCAAAATCTAAATTCATTGATTTTGCCATCTTCTCTATTTCAGAAAAATCAATATTATCTATTGCTTCCTGAAATCCTTCAACACCTGAATTACTTAAAACATTCGATAATTCTTTAAATTGCTCTTTTGCTTTCCCTGCGTCAAAATCTACTTCAATCTTATTTTTCTCAATTTCATCTAATTCATTTGTAATAGTATTAACGCTTTTGAGAAATTCATTTTTATCAATCCCAATATTAATCTCCTGACCTTCAACTTTACTTTTGAATTTATTAAATTCATTTCCAAGTTCATTCAATCCTTCACTAATTTTATCACTATCAAAATCGCTAAATAAATCATCTATTTTAGATTTTAAATTATTTAATTCTGAGTAATCAATATTTTTAAAAGCATCTTCAAAATCACCTAATCCGTCAAAACTCCCAAATAAATCTTTCAATTCCTTTGATGCCTCGCCCGTTTCTATCTGCAATTTTAATTTATTAGTATCTAATTTAGATAATTGCTTTAAGAAAGTAGTTATTTCTTTTTCAACGTCTTTTTTATCAAAATTAACATCAATAGCAAATTCTCCTAACATTTCAGAAATTTGCTTTGAGGTGGATTTTATTTTGCTCGGGTCCGATTTTATATCTACAATAAAATCTAATAAAAACTTAAAACTTTTATCCATTATATTCTCTTAACTTTATTAATTATAACATCAAAAACATCTACTAAATAACACTGGCGAATCTCTTTATATTTAGTAACATCACCATTCGCTAAAACATCCATATACCATATTTTACTACGAACATTAGATAATAATCTGTCTAATTCTCCGATGTTGAAGATGTTTTGCTTCTTAATTTGTTTGTTGAAGTATTCGTCTCGTTGAGCGATTGTATCGCCGTAATCATCTCCAATAATTTCAATGTGTTTTGCCTGTTGTTTGTGCTGGAGAATATCTTTGATGCAATCCCAGTTTCTCCCATATTCAACAAAAAATCTTCTACCGCTCCTTTTAGTAATTTCCTTTTTGCAAATGAAATTCTCCTGAAAAATCTATCATACTCCGTTTCAGATTTTGCCCTGTCAAAAGGTAATATATCTCCATTTACCTTTTGTTTAAACAAATAACTGGATATAATAATAAGCCATTCTCCACCTTTTGAACGCAATATATCACTTATACTCGTTGCTTGTGCTTCATTTTGATTATACTTAAATTCTGCTACTTCTCTCGCTAATTCACCTTGTTCTAATTCTATATTATTGAAGTCATAAACAAAAAGTTTATTAGTTGCTTCAATCTCGTTTGAGAATTTAAAGAGCATCTCAATTCCTATTATTTTGTTTTCCATTTTTTCCCTTTAATTATAAAATATATTTTCAATTTCTGAATTTTTAATGATTTTTGAGAATTTTAAAATCATTCGAGGACGTAATTCAACACTTTCTATCTCAAATGATAATTTAATATTGTTAATTATTATTCGCATACTTGCCGTAGAATTTATTATTTCTGGTTGTGTATATGCTATATCACTACTATTCCCAAGTCTTAATATTCCAGAGTTATCTGGGTTCTCATTTATTAAATTGATATGGCTTATTAAATTATTATTATGATATAAATTATAAGGCAAGTAACAAGTTACCTCAATTTTATATCCTAATGTAATTGTTTCACCAAGTGAGTTAGATTTAGTAATAGGAGTTATATTATACGAACTTTCCTTTTCTAATTGCTCGAACGCAATATAATCAGTAGTCGAATTAAGATATACTGAAAGTGAGCGTATAGGTAAAAGGTTTATTGCTCCTGCTATTTCTCTATAAATATAATTAGGCATATTTATTAACCTCACGTAAATTCAATGATACTTCTGGCAAATCTTCAAGTCCTTCAATATATTCAATAGATAATCGCCCGTCTGTCGTTAATACTTCAATATAATCAGACCAATCTGAGCCATTATATAAAGATATGTATTTAAACAGACTATTATTAAAATCATCTAAAAAATTAATATCTGACTGGTCTATTTCATTTGCACTAATTATCAAATCCCATTCTCTATGCCTATATAAAGTATGCTGATATTGTCTTCCGTTTAGCAAAATACCCTCTTCTACACTTCGGTTTATATAGGTTTTCCGAGGCGCTATATTATTATAAATCTTTTGTTCGCTATCTTCAATTCCACTATCAAATGTTAATACAGATAGTTTTGATGTAGATTTTCTTATTGCTATCCAACTCATGCTATTATATACCTCCCATATTTAATCTGATATTTATTAATAATTAATTTATGTTCGGTTATTGCTTCACCTACATAAATAACTAAATCTTCATCAATATTTGGGGATGCTAATCTGCTATTTGTTATTTGCAATGTTGGATTTTTTCTTACGTAAATTTTATCACCAATATTAAAGTTCCAATCGTCTGAACCGATACTGCCTTCTACTGCTACATCTGCAAAGCCATCATTTATTCTGAAACATATACCTAAAAATCTTGCATCATCACTTGCTTTTAATTTTGCTAAAACTATTTCTCCTGATGTTTTAATACTTACTGGGTCGCCTGGTATTATTGTTTCTCCTGCTTGAATTGGATAATTTTCAATTATAGCACCATCAATATCTAAAACATCATTATAAGTTTCATCACCTGCAATCATGCTAACTTCGGTATCGTCATAAGTTAAACTATCATTGTACCCATAAGCGTATTTAGATTGTAATACTAATGTAAGGTTTGTTGCAATTCCTTTTAAATCTCTCTCAATTCCTACAATCATAAAATCATTTGTAATGGTCTGGCTTTCAAACGTAGTCCCATTATATCTTTTTACATCTTCTTTTATAGTTATATTAGCACCTAATTTTATATTGCTCCAACTTGGATTACTCCCATCTACATTTTCTGAAAATGAATTTAAGTAAGGGACCTTAAAAGTGTATTTAGTATTATATTTCTCATTTGCAATTTGATTGGTCACTCCTAAATATTCCGTAAAATTTCCGACTTCAATATTTTCGTCATTATATTTAGACAATATTCTTGCAATAGGTCTTAAACAATTATCTTCTGTGCTATTGAATTCATCGACTGGCTCTTTACAATAAACTTGCACCATTGATGTAACACGTTCATCTTGAAGTTTAATAAATTTAGAATAAGTATCGTCTTCTGGGTTTGTTGCTATTTTAGTATTAAATAACATAGGTTGTTCTAAAATAGTCTGAAGAGGTATATAATTAATTCCTGTATTACATTTTAATACAATAAGTTCAGCCGATGACGTTGGAAAATCGTAGATTTTAATGTCTTTATTGTTTTCTTCTCTTTCTTTTATGAAATCTTTATTTAAGAGATAAGCACTCGTTGAAGATGCAAAACTTATTGTTTCCCATATTTTCGTTTTGTCATTATAAAATTTATAATTTTCATTCCCTAATTTTTCACGACCATAACCTGCTGGACTTTTTTTATTGTCATATATAGTCATCAAATTTAGATGACTAATTGTAAGTCTATAAATAAGCGGGCTGGAAAAATACATATAATTCGCTTCTTCTTTGTATATAACCTTTTCTTCGGTTTCTTCATTATCTAAGTCTAAACTTGCTTGATTTGCGCCAATTACTTTAATTGAATTATTTAAACTAATGTCCTTTTTTGGCTTGAATTTAATATTAATTGAAGTTTCTGTTATTGTTTTAGTAACAATACAACCATAATTTCTTGCTAAATTATACAACAATTCTGCAACGTTTTTGAACCTAAACTCCCAAGAGAAACTACGTTCCTTTTCCCATTCTATATTATCTTTGTCATCTGAATAATAAACCATTGATGTTATTAATCCTCGATGTATAAAGAAAGTAGAATAATTTACTCCGTCAATCGTTGAACTTGGAGTAGACATAAGTTTTATACGTAGAACTTGATTTGTATCGGGTTTTAATGCTCCTACGTGTTGGTGACTATTATAAGTAATATGTAAAGGTGTTGCTTCAAATCCTAATTCGCACTCGTCGAACGAAAATTCTACATTTATACCATATAACTCATTTAATAAATCATTTGCTTTTTCTAAATATAAATTTAAGGCATCATATAAATTAACTTGTTTCCGTGTGTCTATTAAATCATAGCATTTATAATTATTCGATATAAAATTTAAAGCGGAATAACTACCGCTTGAAATTCTATCATATATATTGTCTATCTTTGTTCCATTTTTATCAAATATATCACCTTTAAAAACGCATTCTTCTAATAAAGCAAAATCTATACTTAAAGCAGTAAATTTATAATCTCTTACTACTCCTAAATTATCTACCCAGTCGGCTTTATGATGCACTATATCCTCACCGCTTATTTTACTTTCAATCATTCCTGTAAATAACAGATTATCAATATTTATGTCGCCTAAATAAACGGATATGTACCTTTTAATTTTTGGTTCAGAAGCATCTAAACAAAAAAACATAACATTCTTATCGTCTTCTGTATTAACACTTGCTCCGTTAATTGTAAATTGAAGCTCATCAACTGCTAAAGCAAAATTACTGGCTTCTAAATCCTCTTTAATTGTTTCAATCTGTAAAATATCTGTATTATAATCTACACTCGTTGAAGTAAATAACTCGGTATAAACATCTGTAAGAATTATATTTATAGTTTGATTTCCATAAATATTTTCATTAATTGAATATGTTTGTTTTATCTTCATCTTACTGGGTGAAATAATTTATTTTTACTATTTGCCAAATGCACGTATTGATTTAAAGTTATATCTTCATAAGTCATCGTTGAACCAGTATAAATCTGTTGTCCTGTTTTATTAACTGCAATTTCGTTTAAGTCTTTCACTGTATAATTATAATGTTTTGCAACACTCGGGAATAATTGCTCGAAATAAGTATGTCTACCTTGCTTTAATTCGTCAGATACTGCTTTAAGCAATCTATTACTTAATCTTTGTATTGTCCCGAAACAACGTAATCTCTTTTTATAAGGTACATCAAAATCAAATAATCCCCAATACCCTTTAGTATCATCTATTTTTGTTTCTTGAATATCTACACCTAAATAATCTATTTTTGAATTATTATAAATACTAAAAAAATCGTCCCAATCACCTTTAAATTTTACATCATACTCGACCGACCAATAGTATTTATAATTTGGATATTTATCGTAAAACAGAACTATATAATGCCCGATATTATACCATATCTGTTGCATCCTTAAAGTAGGAAATCTCTTAATTAAACTCCTATCTGGATTATTCATAAAAGTTCTATATAATTGAGATATATTCCCAATCGAATACCCAGACGCTTTTATATCCTCTAAACTAAAGTTCACACAATTATCTTGCTTACTACTATTCGAATAGTCAAAAAGCACCTCTACTTGCTTTTTGCTCTTTTTGAGGTGCTTTAAGTTATTATCAATAATGTTATTAAACTTATGTGTTCTAAATAAAACTATATCATTAGTCATTTTCTACAACCACAATTCCACCAGAATTTAATAATGTTTGTTGTTCACTTGTTAAAGCAGGTGGTATATTTAAAGTGGCTGAAATATCTGAACCACCAAGTTTAATAGCAATTCCTTGCCCTGTAAAAGGGTCACTGGTTAAATCACCTATAAACTCTGTATTCTTTTGAACCGCAAAAGATAAAGTTAAAGGGTTATGTTGGTTATTATAGTTCAAATCTATATTCGCACTAAATTTAGCCCAAGCAAAAATAAAGCCGTCTGGTTCTTTTGATGTACCAGTCCCTTTTCTTGAATAAGAGTAACCAGTAGGTATAATAACCAAAAACATAGTATCTTTATTAGCAACTAAATCTCCGATAAACGCTGTAAATGAAGATAACCCAATTGGTGCTTCATTCACCACCAGTTCAATAGTACCTTTACCTGCGTCCCCTGACCCAGACGAAGCCGCAATAACTGTTTCGTCAGTCCCGTCTAATGTTAGATCAACGGCAGGAAATTGTATAATTGCACCATCTCCTCTTGTTATTTGAACGTTTTTTGAATCTGACGAAGCAGCTGCACTTGCTAATGGTATATTTACCTTAGCTGATGCAGTATTATCAAATTTATATACTATTTCTAAACTAGCGGCACCTCCCGAAGTGCCTGATGCTTTAAATAACCAAGCTACTGGAACTTGGTTTAGGATTATGTTGTTTTTCATTGAAAGAGCCATTACTCTATCTCCTTTATTAATTATTAAATTACATCTGTGCTTACTACTATTGAATTTATCTTATAATTTGTGTTTAAGTCAGTCGGTCTATTCGTATATACATTACTACCATAGCAAGAATAATAAGTTAAAAAATTACTCTTTATGCTAAACGCTGTTGTATGAGAACCCGAAATCAATGTGCTTGCTACCAGTATTAAATTAGTATTAGTTGAATTGTAATTCTGCAATATTGTTGAGCCAAAATCCGAAGTATGCTTTAAATAACAATTTTTAATCCTTGTTAATCCACCTTTAATTTCAACTATTGCTGTGCTAGACTCACTATATTCTTTTGCAGTACATCCATTTAATACTAGCTCCCCACTTTCAACTTTAAAAGCGACACCATTAGTAACCTTTGAGATACAATCATACACATATAAATTACCTGCATAATTCCAAATCTGCCCGTCTATATATTCAGATTTTAGTGTATAAACTGCACCATTATTCTTAATCTTATTTACTATTCTTGCTTTAATTTCACCTGTTGAATCAGAAACTAATTCAATCGGACAAGTTACATTCATTACATTTAGATTTATATTCCCATTCAATCTTATTGGATAAGTTGCATTACCAGTATTACTAATGGATTTTAATTCTATTTTATGAAGCCCACCCTTTGTTTCTATCGTATATTTACCAGTATGTGCTGTAGTTAAATCGCTAAGTATATCTAAGTTGCCAGTTATACTTATATTAGTTGAACTATCTGGGAATATAATTCCACTATTACCAGTAACAGGGTGCAATCTTGTATTATTCTCAAAATGTAAATGAACTCTATCTTTTAATGTTAGAGTTTCTATATAAGTTCCAGCAAAAACAATGATATCGTAGTAACTAACTCCATCGCATTCATTTATTGCGTCTTGAATATTTGAAAAATAAGGGCTTTGGTATCCATTATAAGCATAACTTACAAAGAATGTATTAGTTGGAGCGGGTACCTCCTGCTCTAAAAAATCATTATTCTCATTCCATAATATTTTATAATTAATACTCAATTTAACCTGTCCTTGTATGCTATTTTAGTTAATATTTCTTTTACACTTTCTTTGACTTCAATTAAACACCCGTCGCACCAAATTAAAGTAAAATCTTTTATATCACCATCATCTTTAACTTCATTTATTACACTGATTTTCTCATGCTTTATATAAACCTTCAAACCATCTAAATTAGTTAATACAATCATTTTTACCTCTTATTTAGAAGCATTTTTTCCCAAACAAACCATCGTTTTGTCTAGGTTTTACTATGAGAGTTGAACCATCTTCATACTCAATAACGATATCACCTGTGCTATTTGTATAAGTTCTATATACTCTACATTTTTTTTGTTGCATAATACTGCTCTCTCTTTTTTTAGTTGCGGAAGCAGGATTTGAACCTGCGACCTCTGGCTTATGAAACCAGCGAGCTACCTACTGCTCCACCCCGCTGTAATTTTTCATAAACTCCTTGCGGAGTGTAATACTTAAAATCTGCATCTATAACATACATACAAGCATTAACGCAATTAAATCTATTGTATGACTTAATACCAGCCCACCCTAAGAAGATTGAAAGCCAGTCGTATCGATGCCTATGGTTAATCAAGTCAAATGCACGGTCTAAATACTCATCTCTTTCTCTGTCTATTTCGCTGTCTATATTCAAAAAGTCCCAACGTTCAGGTTTATATTCAATTTTCTTGAATCTAACACCACCATCGCGTGGGCTTGAACTTAAACTAGACCCACTATCAAATATTAACTCAATATGACTATATTTTGAATTAGTTAATTTAGCAATTAACCAATCTTTCCAGTTTCCAAATTCATATTTATAAAATGCTAATTTCATTCTTCTTCTGTTGGGTATTCTAAGTTGATTAAATTTAATGCTTCAATCGTTTCTGCTTTTTCAATCTCATTCATTATGTCAGAATACCATTCTTTTCTCGGTGCTAAATACCCACTAAATTCAGCGCCAAAAGCCCATAACTGATTTTTAGTAAATTGTCTTTGTGTCTTTGTTCTGTCCGAAATTTTAAATATATCACCACCTTCAAACTCATATCTGTTTTTTTGCAATAAAATGTTATTCATCGTATTTTCATCGTAATTAAACACAAATCCATTATACGCGCATCCGTCTTTAATCAATAAATAGAAATTATTTTTTACTGTTTCTGTAGCAATTCCTTTTAAATACTCCAAAGTAGGAGGTGTGATAGTGCCTTCAAGCACATAATCTTCATTAAAATGACCTGCACTAATCATTTCATTTGCACGTTGAATTTGTTCTTCATTTAATATTACAAATCTATCCGTCTCTGAACCGATTTGATTGGGATTCATATTTATAAATTGCTTGCTTATTTTATCATATATCATTTTATTATTCCTTTTTTACGATGCTAATCGCCCTTTTCCAATATTTAATACTTTTATTTGTGCTAAACTTAAATTTTTGTCATAAATTTTAAAATTATTTAATTTAGCTGTCATACCAGAGGTACTCGCGAATGAAGTGTTGCCTATCCGCAATGAATTAAGCCCCGTGGTAGGTGTTACTTTTGCATTTTTATCACTACCTGAGCTTAAAGCCGAAAGGGTACTATTTTTATACATTTCCACCGATACTTGAGTCGCATCAAAATCTTTTGTTGTAGCAACTATAAACATCCAAGTTCCCGTGGTGGCTGTATTATTATATACTCCGCCTGTGCCTGAAGCGCTTATCAAATTTGCTGAATTTGTACTTGTGATATAATGCTGAAATCCTATTGTCGCTCCGCTATTGTAAGCAGATACAATATTATTAGCGCTTGCATTAAGTGACGATATATTTATAAAAAATGAAATTGTCGAAGCACTATTACGATAGATAGCTACTTGTTCCGCTACAGCTGAACTAAATGAAATATAGTCATTTCTACTATCAAAGTCAGCCGCCATATTACTACGCCCAAATTCATCAGCTGTAAAAGTCACTCCTGAGTTTGTCCCAGAGTTTTGTCCAGTTCCGCTATCAGTTATATTCCCATTCAGTTTTAAGTTCAAATATGGTCTTTTTGTTATAAACATTATACTACCTGCTGAATTCCAAATAAAATATTAATGACACCTGCACTATTTTTTGTTAGAAACGCAGGAGCACTCTCGCCGGTAGCCAGTGGCAAACTTGAGCCAACATTACTCCACCAACCAGTTGGAATGCTCCCAGTTACAACCCCCGATGGACTTTTTGTATTTTTACAATCCACCTTATAAGTATATCCAGCCGTCATCTTAGTTGTGTCAATTATTGAGAAACTAAAATCTGCATCGCAGTTTAATTCAAGCCAATGACCTAAACTTAAATCGACTGAACCAGCCGACTCGCTTGAAGCCGTCTTAGTTTGTATTGTTTCTGCACCTGTGCTTATAGTCTTAGGTTCAAGGGCGTTTCCAGCAGAATTAACTCCAACTACTTTATTCGCATTTCCTGTTAATGCAAACCCGTCAGTTAAATCTGAGAAAGCAATATCGCCACCTAATTCGGCTGGCTTATCTGTAATATCATCCCAACTAACAGCATTATCTAAATTCTTTATACTCATAATCACTTCCCTGCTATAATATAATTCACTCTTGCAGTTCCACCTGTAACGCTATTTTTAGTATATTTAAACCTAATAGCCATACAATCCGTTGATGTCCTTATCCCGCTCCTTCCACTTGCTGAGTCAATCGTAAAACTACCTATCGTTGAATAATCCTCTGTTGTATTGCCATCAAACAACAATTCTACATCAATAGTTCCGTTTAGAGTTCCAGTTACACCTGAATAACTTAGATTAATTGTTACTTCATCTATAAGTGATTTGTAATCATCTAAGTATATCCAAGAAGTAGTTAGATTGCTTGCTAAATCAATAATTTCAGTATCTTTTTTAAACATCATTTTACCTTGTTGCCTTTGAACCTACGATTACACCAGTTATTAAACTTATTGCATTTGTAGTATAAATAAACCACTCTTGCTGTGTCCAATGTAGTTTTTGCTCTTTATTTATATAAATTGTTCGTTCATAAGTAGTATCCATTGCATAAATATCATAGTCAAACAATAGTTCAGGATAATTAAATTTAGTTATTATCTTACCAAAATTACCTTCCACGCTATCAATAGCCGTGAATGGCTTAGAACTGAATGTAATACTATCTACTTGTTTAATACCTTTGTCTAAAATCAATGTATCAATTATAAGTCTATCTCTATATTTAATTACAGGTTTGTTGTGAGTAATTAATAAAGTATCATACTTAACTATCACTTTTTCAATAGTTTTATTCTGTATTTTTACTTCATTTTCATTGCTACAATAACCAAGTAAAAAAGCAATTAATATAGTTATTATACCTGTTATGATTTTACTTGAATTCATAGCCACCGAGACCTTTAATTAGCAACATTGATAAAGGGTTTAATATATGTCTCTTTCTTATATAAACACCTTCGCCATCTCTATCATCACTCCCAGTGTTGAAACCAATAGTTGTAACCCAACCTTTCTCGCCTACTTCAATTATCCTTTCTACATGACCAGCCCAAGAGTTGCTTTTTTGCCAGAAAACAAAATCATTGACCGCTGGTACATAAGCACTTCTTTTTCCTCTGGCTTTGAAAAAATTATATTGGTCTATTGCGCCAGCAGTCTTTTTAATCGGATTTTGAATTGAAGTTAATTTACTGGCTATCCAAAAGCACCAGTATTGCCCTGCCATACAATAAGGAGCGGGTTTATATATTCCAACAGAACGTAAATAATCCTCTACGTTGCCACCCTTATTTCCTTTCTTTTCCTCTATTCCTACTTGTGTTTTCGCTATTAATTCAGATGCTATCAATATATTAGCATCGGCTTTTAATACATATTTAGTTTGAGCATTGCATATACTAAATGAAAGCAAGAGTATAGCAATAAATGATATTATTACTGCAAAAGCGACAAGTAGCCGATTATGTTCTGGTTCAAATCTATTTTGCATACCCAGCACCTGAAAATTGAGCTAAATAAACAGAGAACACACATAAACCTACCAATATATGAACCGCTAGCCATAGCAACCCTATCGTTTGAGTTAATGCTTGCCTTTCATAAACGCTATACTTCATATCAGCACCTGCTGTGCTTTTCTGTAAGAATTTCAATTTTGTGAATATTGCAGTTATGATTAAAGATAATGATATTGCTATCATTTCATTTGCAATTATTAGTAATCCAGTGTTCCACTCTCGACTAGTCGGATTAAATACATAAATCACAATTAATAATATGCCTAACCATATTGAATTTCTATAAGTAAAAATCCCAATATCATTTAAAATATTTTTAATGCTAATATCACTAATTATTTCTTTTATTTTATTTAACATTGTTTAACCTTTCTACAATTAATAATCTATTTTCTAATTTTGTTACTTGCTTTTCAAGTCGCCCTACCCAGTCCGACAAATTTGTATATTTACTTTCTGCCGTTAAATTAATGTTACTCTGATTTCTATTCTTTTCATCTTGTCTTGCTATAAATTCACTAATTTTTTTAATGCTATCTTCTAATTCTGCCAATGTTTCTTCCACCCTTTTAAAAGTATTGTCAATTCTGCTTAGATATGCTTTAAAAAAGAAAAACGCAAGTATTCCAAATACTGATATAATACCAGTCAATACATACATCGTAACTCCATCTGCTTGCATTATGTCCCTATGTATTTATATACTAATTTGATAAATATTAATTCTCTGAAATAGAAATTTTTATTTTCCTCGAACGAAGGTTCACCCTTCGATATTAAAATAAATTTACCTTCATCTTCATTAGTTAAATTATCTAATTCTAGCATAGCATTTTCAACGATACTAGTTATTTCTAATAATTCAGATTGACTTTCTAATTTTTTTGATATTAATAATAGTCTAAATTTGTATTGTTGAATGACAAAGTTCCCTAGTGTTAATTTATCTACAAAGCCACCTCTATCAATATACTCCACAGGATTATCGCCTAAGGATTTAACCAAAATTTCATTATTTATTGGCTTGTAATTGATTAAATTTAACTTTGATTCTTTTACATCATAAGTTATATTAATATCGTCAGATAAGCCATTAATAATATGCTGTAATAACGCTTTTTCATTCATAGAGCGGAAAGAAAGACTTGAACTCCCATCTCGTTACTGGCAGTAACGCTTCTTACATTAGAACATTCCCGCTTAATATCTATCAAGTAAATCTTTTGTGTATATCTGCTCCCTTTCATTAACCTTTGTAAAAGTCGGTCTTTTACTCGTTTCAATATCACTTAATACTCTTTTACCTGTTGTAAAATCATTTAAAATACTCAATGCTAATTTATATTGGTTGCTTATATCGTCCGTTACGGCATCTACATACTCGTATAATTTATACTTAGTAATAGTCAATGCTATATCTTTAATTACACCAGGTGTTATGATTAAGGGTAAATCGTATCTATCTTCAAGTGATACTTTTACTAAACTATTCGCATATTCTACTGCTCTTTCAGTAATCGTAGCAGACCCACTCGTTATTTCAGCCAAGCGGTCTGCATTGATATAATTCGTAATATCGGATACTTCGATAAACATTATTTAAGCAATATCCTTACAATATCACCAGCATCACCTGTTTCTAACGCGATTCCATTTAACTCTTGCGGTAGATTACCACCCAGTAAAGTCGGAGCTGCTGCATTTGAAGTTACTGCCGTTGCACCTGCGGTTAATGATAGAGCCGCTCTTGTGATTGCTTTGCCAGAAGCATCAGATGTAACTAAATCGCCTGCTGTTATTCCACCTGCTCCTACTTCAATAGGAACTATCCCTGATAAAATAACAGGTGCTTGGTCGCCTGCTGTCGTAGTAAATATGCTTGCGCCTATGGACTTCTTACCACTTCCGCACAATACAACTTCTTGGCTTGAGTTTAATGCTAAGAACCTGTTTTTTACGTGTCCAGTTCCAGCAAGGAACGAGTCGATTAATCCTGCTGTATATGTATTCATTATTTATTTCCTTTTTTACTTTTTGATTTATTTTCTATAACTTCATCAATTTTAATAATTGATATTGAAACTTTACTCGCTACTTCATCAGGTAAATCTATAATTTCACCTTGTTTGTATGTTACACCCTTATATTTCAAAGGGTGTATTACTTTATATTCACTCATTATTTAACCTTATGCACTATAAACCGCAGGGTCTATAGGATTTTTAATTAAATAACCTGCATTTTGCCCTACTATCTTAACTTGATAGTTATCATTCGATCTAATTATATTAGATTGTATAGTTTCATCTCTATATTTGTCAATTAAAGGTGAACCTTTCTTTCTTAAAGTGTATCCAAAAGAAGGCTCTTTTTCTGACGCCGATAGTGCTGATGGACGTGGTGCTACATAACCTAACCAAATATTGTTACCCCAAACTTCCTCCAAGCCAGTACTAACTTTGTTTAAAGCTGAAGCAATAAGCACATTCTGGAAACCTAATAATTTGCCAAATTCTTCGGGTGCAACTAAGATTTTCTTAGTCGAATCATTGACTAGGTATGATTTAAGAATAGGGTGAGTCTTAAAAAAATTCCATACCTTTTCAGGGAGTAAAATCGTATTAGGATTTTCAGCGATGGAAGATTTGATTATATCTTTTTTCTTTTCGATTTCAATCACAAAATCAATAGCCGCTTCATTATAAAAATCATCGGACAAAGTAACTTTATTAGATGAATTATAATTCGCTAAATTAGTTGCTACGCTTGCTTGTTCCATTTCCAAAGCGTGCAATTGTCTTTTTGACATCATATTTGTAATATGCTGTTCTAAATTAAGCACATCACTTTCTGCTTGCTCTCTATCATCGATGGCTTCTTCTAATGAATATTGCTCTAACTTATAAGTATCAGTAGTGCCTAATTCAGTAGTAACTCTTTGTGATTGAGTTCCTGGCGCCCTCTTCACTGAATAATGTTTGAACTGCTCATCATTAAAAATGTAATACTTTCCTGTCTCTTTATCCATTTGAACGAAAGGAAATATATTCTCGCCGACGTATTTGTTATCTTTATAACCTCTCGCAATATTGGTTAAAAGATTATCTTTTATTGCTAATGAATCTAATCTTGACATTATTATTCTCCTTTATCTTGATTTAATACAATATTCAATGCCTCAGCAAAAGTTAAGTTATTACCTGCTTTTGCCATTTCCTTACGATATTCAATAACTTTATTGTTTAATTTATCATTGAAAGATAACCCCTCATCCTCACCTTTCCCGTCTTTGCTAATTTCAACATCGAGTTTGTGAATTGCTGGTCTTGAATTAAACATATTTTTAAGCGCTTCAACTGGTGTTAAAGATTGCGTCTTATCACTCTCCGAAAATTCTATCTTGTTAGGGGTAGAATGAACTGCCTCTAACGTTAGAATCAAATTATCTCTTTCAGCTGGTAGAATTTTACCCTCTACGACCAATTTCTCTGCAAAATTTGAATATTCGTTAATTCGATTTCTCTTTTCAAGAACTTCGATTTTATTCATCATTGCTTTTTCATTTTCACTAAACTGCGGTTTCTCTTCCTCTGGTTTAGCCGTAGCACTTGGAATAGGATTTTCAGTTATATAGGTCCCGAGGCCTGCTTGAAATTCACTTGCAATCTCTTCACTTACATTACTACCTACCCATTTAATAGCAAAGGCTTTTAATGCCTCTAACCATTCGTTCATATTGAACTCCTTATTAAATTTTAAATTTATATTATTAGTTTCTGAATAATTCCAGTTATCTCCGTTAAGATTTATTCCTATTGCCATTGCATTATTAATAATCCTTGCTCGAATAATATTCATATCATTCTCGCTATATTCTTTCACGTTATTATCTTTATGAACTAATGCAATACTTGATAGGATTTGATTTCTATTTTTAATTGGAAATCTAAAATGGACTGGGTCAGCAAAATCTGCTTCAACATAGTTTTCGTAAATTGCTGGCTTATCTCTTTTTAGTTTATCATTTAATTGGATGCCTGTAAATTGATTGCTATTTTCAGAAAACCTATATAACCTTGCATCTTCCTTAGCATCTATATTGTATTTTTTTAACCCTTTTAACAATCTCGTTTTAATAACTTGTTGCTCTATCTGACTATATCTTTCTCTAGTCTCGTAATTGTTAAAAGTTTGATAACTTGCAATAAAATTCTCTTCATCGTTAATTGGAAAAAGATAATTAACAGGGTCAGCAAAGTCTTCATCGATAACATCTTTATAAGCCGTAGGTTTATCTATATACCCAATATTATCTTTTCTGCCAATACCATATTTTACCTCTCTTTCAAATAATAATTCTTTACTATCTTTGACCTTTGGTGGTTCTACTTCTTCCGAGAAAGTCCATTCCGTATAATCTTCTTTCCTTTCTTTAAATTCCACTGGTTGAAGTCCTTTAACTGCTGGTGCAGCAGCTCCAAGCATCCCGATATGTCTTAATAGCAAATCATCATATAAAGCAATACTTACTTTTTTAAATTGACCATCTTTAATTTCTTCAACCATTGAGTCGTTGAAGTCAATAGTTGCTTCTACAATATTATTATTAAAACTTAATGATTTAACCCAACCATAAGCAGGGGCATTATCTGTCGGGTGTCCTTTGCATATAGGTGCAATCATTGAAGGGTCTTTTGCTAACATTTCATTATAATACTTAGTAATGAATTGCGCTTCTTCGGCAGTCCATTCTTTTTTATTACCTGCTGAGTCAGTATGTTCCCCTACTTTGAATGCTTCGATTGTTTTTAACATATTTTTCGGATTTGATTTTTATTATTTGCAATTTCGAGGGATTATATCGGACTTCAAACCATACGACGCCCCATACGACACGGCACGTCGTCCGTTCTTTTGTTCGGATTTTTGAAAAAATAAGGAGTTAATAATGAATATTCAATTAATTGATATTAGTCAAGTCAAACCAAACCCTAACAATCCAAGAATAATAAAAGATTATAGATTTGATAAACTTGTTAAATCTATTCAAGATTTCCCAGAGATGTTAAAATTACGACCTATTGTTGTTGATAACAACTTTATGGTACTTGGTGGTAATATGAGATTGAAATCTTGTGAAAAAGCGGGGCATAAGAAAGTGTATGTTATTAAAGCCGATGATTTAACGGAAGAACAAAAAAAAGAGTTTATAATCAAAGATAATCTTGGGTATGGAGAATGGGACACGGATATACTCGCAAATGAATGGGATAATACATTGTTAGATGAGTGGGGACTGGAGTTAGAAAAAGAATTTATAGTTGAAGACGATGCTTTTATTAATGCTAGACCTAAAAAGTTAATTGACAGGTTTTTAATACCACCATTTTCAGTGTTAGACACCAAATTAGGACAATGGCAACAAAGAAAGAACTGGTGGTTAGACTTAGGAATTAAAAGTGAGTTAGGAAGAGAAGGCGGATTGACATTTGGCAAATCCGCTCAATCACCAAGATATTACGATTTAAAAAATGAGATGAAAGCAAAAGGATTGCCTGCTGATACAGATTCAGTGTTTAAAGAGGCAGGGAAAAGAGGGATAAAACTATTAGGTGGTGAAAATGGCTCAACTTCGATTTTTGACCCAGTATTATGTGAGTTATCTTATTTATGGTTTAACACCCAGAATGGAAAGATACTAGATCCTTTTGCAGGTGGTTCTGTGAGAGGTATAGTTGCTTCTAAATTAGGGTTTAAATATTATGGTAATGATTTAAGAAAGGAACAAGTAGAGGCAAATATCAAAAATTATGAAGAAGTTAGTAAAGTTAATGATGTTATCAAGAATAAGAATTTAAGACCAACTTGGACTTATGGAGATAGTAAAAACATAGATGAAATTTTTAAAGGCGAAAAGTTTGATTTGTTATTCTCCTGCCCTCCTTATGCGGATTTAGAAGTTTATTCAGATGACCCTGCCGATTTGTCAAATATGCCTTACGATGAATTTAAAAAGACTTATTTTGATATTATTAACAAATCCTGCGGGGTGTTGAATGAAAATAGATTTGCTGTTTTCGTTGTTGCTGATGTTAGAAATAAAAATGGTAGTTATAAGAACTTTGTTTCATATACTATTGAATGCTTTGAGAAGGCAGGTTTGTCATTATATAATGAAATGATTTTAGTTAATCACCTTGCAAGTCTTCCAATTAGAGTAGGTAGTCAATTTAGTAAATCAAGGAAAGCAGGCAAACATCACCAAAACGTACTGGTCTTTTACAAAGGAGATACTACTAAAATAGCTGAACACTTCCCAGTTTTAGATTTATCATATTTGGAAAATTTAGATACTGAAACGTTAATCCCTGAATTTTAAAGGAGATATTGACAACTTATGGCAAAACTTAAAAGTAAATCCAGACCCGTGAAATTAAGCGACGAACAGTTCTTTTCAGTATTACGAGAAAACGTTGGAATATTTGCAAGAACTGCTCGTAAAATAAGAGAGCAGTATAATATTGAGTATTCAAGACAAGCAGTAAGAATTAGGGCTTTGAATAATCCAGAAGTATTACAGGATATTATGGATGAAGCGATGGATACGGCTGAGGAAGGTTTACATTCACTAATGCGGTCTAAAAATGAAAGAATTAAATTCAATGCAATAGAATTTTTCTTGAAGATGAAAGGTAAAGAAAGAGGTTATACTGATAAAGTTGAAGTTAGTTTTGATAATAAGAATAACATAGAGTTGAGTTTAGTACCCAAAACCGATGAACAGATAGCAAAATATCAAGATTTTATTAGGACGTTAAGAGATAAATGATAAACACTCCAATATATTGTGCGATGTTGGATAGTAAAGGAACTAATAATGAATATATTCCAGCGGAGCATTTATTATTACTCGAAGATAAATTGTTAAAAGTATATAGCGGTGAGATTAAAAGGTTGATAGTCTCAATGCCACCAAGACACGGAAAATCTCATTTGATTTCAGAATACTTGCCTTTTTGGTGGCTTTTAAATCGCCCAAATGACCAGATAATAATAAGTTCATATTCATTAGAGTTAGCGGAACAATGGGCTATGAAGTCTAAATTACACTTTAAAGATTATTCGTATTTGAAAAATCTTGAAGTTGGTATAGATAGAAATAACCATTGGACTATAAAAAACAGAAAAGGTAGTTTAACTGCTGTCGGTGTTGGAGGTTCTATCACAGGAAAAGGTGCAAATTTATTTATAATAGATGACCCAGTAAAAAATAGCGACGAAGCATTTAGTAATGTTTATCGAGATAAAGTATACAGGTGGTATCAATCTACTGCATTTAATAGGTTAGAACCTAACGGCTCTATGATTATAGTAATGACTCGCTGGCATCATGACGATTTAGTAGGTCGTATATTAGCAAGTGAAACTTCTGCCGACTGGCATGTCGTCGATTTCCCTGCTATTGCAACTAATGACGATGTTTTAAATCGTAAAGTTGGTGAAGCCCTTTTCCCAGAGCGTTATAATATTACTGAACTTGAAAAAATAAAGAAGTCCGTCGGTTCTTACTTTTTTTCTGCAATGTATCAACAGCAACCTGTTGACAATGAGCATCAAATATTTCAAAAATACTGGTGGAAATACTATAATGAAGGTGAAATTAAATTTGACAATGTTATACAAGTCTGGGACACTGCTTTTGAAAAAGGAAAAGAAAATGATTACTCTGTTTGTGCTACCTGGGGTTGGAATGATGACAATTTTTATTTAATTGATTTATTTAGAGACAAATTACAATTTCCAGAGTTAAAAGTTGCCTCTGAAAACCAGTATGATAAACATAAACCAAATGTAATCTATATTGAAGACGCTGGAAGTGGTAAATCATTAATACAGATACTCCGACGTGAGAGTAAATTAAACGTAAGAGGTATTGCTCCAATGGATAAAGTGGTTAGAGCACATACAACAACTCCATATATTGAAGCAGGTCGTGTGTTCTTACCCAAGAATAAATCATTTTTAGACGATTTCTTAAACGAACATAATCAATTCCCAGCTGGAAAACACGACGATATTGTTGATACTACGACTATGGCATTCCAAGTATTATCTAAAATGTATAAACCAACTAGAATTAATCTTGAAAGAAAAATTAATAATGTAATTGATAATTATAAAAATTATTAGGGATAAATATGAATAATTTATTAGATGTAATTGTAAGAGATACATCGC
Source organism: uncultured Hyphomicrobiales bacterium (assembly GCA_964465945.1). GTDB lineage: Bacteria > Bacteroidota > Ignavibacteria > Kapaibacteriales > UBA2268 > JAJRPT01. The sequence goes on along the minus strand of CAYXMM010000002.1, from coordinate 326,772 downwards.
ATTCTTGGCTTAAAACTTTTGTTAATAATGAACTGCCAAATCCAGACAAAATATTAAGACAAATAGGTAATAGAATTAGTTCTTACGATGATTTAAGAACTGACCCACATTTATCGAGTATAATTCAATCACGTAAATCTGGTGTACTTTCGCTAGAATGGGAGATATTATATGACGATGAGAGTCGAGAGAACGAATTTATTAAAAATATATTTAATAATCTTAATATAAACCGAATAATATCAGAGATGCTGGAAGCCCCTCTTTATGGGTTTAAATATCTTGAAATATATTGGCGACTAACCAATGGCTTTTATGTACCTGTCGATATAATAGGCAAACCATGTGATTGGTTCGTTTTTAATTCTAATAACTTAGGTTATTTTGTAAATGCTAAAAATGAAAAAGTCTATTGTAATAATAATAAATTTTTGTTGCTTCAACATAATGCAACCTATACTAATCCTTACGGTGAAGCATTGCTTTCTAAATGTTTTTGGGCAGTTAAATTTAAAAAAGATGTAACGAAATTTTGGCTTACTTATATTGAAAAATATGGCATGCCGTTTTTATATGGTAAAACCAACTCCACTATTGAAAAAAGTACAGAAGATTTACTATTGACTTTAGATAAAGCCAGACATGATGGTGTAGTTGTCACTAATTCTGATGACGATGTAACTTTTCTTGACTTAACAAAAGCAAGCTCGCCAATGATATTTAAAGACTTCATTCACCTCTGGAACTCTGAACTATCGAAAGTAATCTTATCACAAACATTAACAACGGAGCAAGGTGATGTCGGTTCTTATGCAATGTCCCAAACACATCTACAAGTAAGGTCGGACGTAGTTGAATCAGATAAAAAAATGGTTGAAGCCGCTTTTAATGAATTAATTAAGAAAATATACACTATAAATTACGGCACTATATCTAATATTCCACGTTTTAGATTATATCAACAAGAAGATGTCGATAAGATATTAGCTGAAAGAGATGGACTATTAGCCACACAAGTAGGTATTAAATTTAATAAAAATTACATTCAAAAAAATTATGGTATAGCCGAAGACGAATTTGAAATATCCGCACCAGCATCACCTCAATTTACTGAAGGGGACGAAGAACACGACCATATAGACGATACAGGAATGGAAGCATTACTTAAAGCAAATGAAAAAATGTTGAACTATGCAGTTAAGTTAATAACACAATCTAATACTATCGAAGAAGCAAGAGAGTTAATTGAAAATAGATACTCAAATTTAGATAGTTCTGAAATCGAAGAATTATTTAAAACAGCAATAATGGCTTCACAAGCAGGGGGTGTATTTAATGCGGATATTTAGTAAAAAAATGTTGAACCTGGCTTTTAGTGAGTTCGATAAAGATAAAATAATGAAAGAACTCTTAACAATGAAGCCCGAAAAACAACTTGAATATTTACGAAATAAAGGTAAAAATCTTAAAACTACGGTTAATTGGCAAGAGATGAGCACCAAAGCACACAACCAAGCATTCACGGTGGCTGGTATTCATTCGGCTGATATGCTTAAAGCAATTTATGATAAACTTGAAGAAGCAAAAAAGAAAGGGCAAACATTAACCGAATTTTTAGAAGATACCGAAGAATTAAGGAAATTAACTAAATTAACTGAAAATCGGTTGAAAGTTGTTTATGAAACTAATTTGAATATTGCTTATGCAAAAGGACAATATGAGCATCAACAAAGATTAGGCAAATCTGGTATTAGACCTTACTTGAAATACATTGCCTCTACATCGGCTGAAAAAAACGATTTTCATAGACAATTTTATGGCAAAGTATTGCCTTATGATGATCCTTTCTGGTCTACATTCTATCCACCCTCTCGATTTGGTTGCAAATGCTCTGTCCGTTCATTAAGTCAAAAAGAAGTAGATAACGAGGGCATCAAAATTGAGAATGGAAATGATTTTTTAAAGCGTTTAAGTAATGACGATGTTTTTAAGAAGCAATTAAATCAAACCAAAAAAGACGGACTTAAAATTACCGAAGATTTTAAACCTGATTTAAGCCAGTATCCAGATAAAGTTAAAGAGGATTTAATTAATATGTTTAGCAAAATTTTATTTAAAGAATTGTCTAATGAAGAATATAAAGATATAAGTGTTAATTATCTTGAAACTTTAAAACCAGAAGTTAAAGATTGTATTAAAGAATATGCGGGAGAAGCATACGATAAATATAATAGAGTGTTAAGGGGAACAAATGACGACCAATCACTAACAGATGAATATATTAAAAAAACAAATACAATCATAGAGGGTGATTTAAGTTATGAATTAAATCATAGCATACTATTATATCGTGGAATGTTTTTCCCAGAAGGTTTTACTAACGACTATTTAAATATCTTAAAAGATTTAGAAAGTGGAATATTTATAGAAAAAGCCTTTCTAAGTGCCTCATCTTCAAAAGATATTTCATTAAGTTATGCTAATATTAATAATGATAGGGCGGATAGCATATTTATGACGATTAAAGTAGGTAAAGGTTCTAAGTTAGGAGTAGCAAGTGATTTTGAAAAAGAGTTCCTTTTTAGACCAAATTCAAGCTTTTACGTTACTAATTTAATAAAAGAAAAAAAAGTTAAAACAGATATGACTAAAATTACAGGAAAAAAACCAGTAGAAAGAGATGTTGAAACTCTTTATGCTACACTCATTTATTATCCAAAAGAGTAACTCCAAACTCTTTTTTAAAATATTCTCTTATCTCTTTTGTGATTTTGGGTTTTTCTTCTTGCTTTTCTATCATTATGGAAATGCTTTTAATATCGCTTTGCCAACGTTCTCCCATTGAAATAGGTTTTTTTTCATTATTTAAAGATTCTGCCATTATGCTAAATTCCGATAATATTATTAAAAAAATTAATATAACTCTTACTGAAATTAGAGACGATATTAAGTTAAATTTAGTGCTTCCTCATGTAGTAGCACTAATCTCTGAAATTATAAATCGTAATTTTGATTTACAAGGTGCTTGGAACGGTAACGCTTCTAAAATAGACCTATTTTCAGGTGGTACTGAAAAATGGGCTAAACTAAGTAATTCTACTATTAAAAGTTACTCAAATTCCAGATTAGGTATTACTCCAATTTTATACCGAACAGGTAACCTTAAAAGGAACATAGAAGTAGGTCATTCAAATAATCAAATTTATATATCTAGCAATGCTCCATATTCTATATTTCATCAATTTGGAACTAAATCAATACCTGCACGTCCATTTATTGTATTATCACCCGACGATTTAGAGGAAATATATGAAGTCATTGCCTCTTTCTTAACTAGATAATCAATTTTTGATTATCCAGAACCTATCTTTAATTACCAAATTTTTGTAGTTTTGGTTACAATATGTATTAACTGCAGTTACTACATCAATCCATTCTGCTTTATTATAATCATCTCCAAAAATAACGCCTTTATCCGTTAGTAATTTATAATAATTACTTACATCATCATAAATATCATTATACTCGTGCGAACCATCTATATAAATCAAATCGGCTTTAATCTTAATCTTTTGCAAATATCTAAAAGCATTTCGGCTGTCTATAGGTAAAGGAATTATTACATCTTGCAAATCATTGTGAACTACATTAGATAAGAATTGATAATAAATAGTTGGATAACCATTTCTCTTATGTAAATTACGCTCTTGACTTGTATCGTCTATAAACTCTAACGAACCGAGCCACGTATCAATACAAATAATCTTACAATCTAAATTATAAAGTTTGATTAATTTACCCATATTAATAGCCGATTGTCCTTTCCAAGTTCCAACTTCAATAATTAACTTAGGTCCTGTTTTTACAATCAATTCTTCAAAAATGATGTCATTACCATTCCACCCTTGTAAATCGGGTGGCAATAATTCTAATCCAGCATATACATCTTTAATTAACAACTCTAAATTTTCATTCATATTCATAATCCTTATCAATTTTCATTAAAATACAATTAACAACGTTTGCCCTTTTTCTGTCTAAAAGTATATCTTCTTTAAATTGCCTGACAATTATAAGAAGTAAAACTTTAGTAAATCTATATTTACTTTGATTAATCCAAATATTTTAGAATATTTATTGATATTATTCCGTTCTATATTCCATAATCGTTTTTTTGCATCATATTTCCCAATTATTGAATGCTCTATCTTCAATCGTAAAAACAATATCGTGGTCTTTATATGAATAATACTCAGGTAAATTATTTTTGTAATATTCTTCGATTTCTCCAACTACATTTTCATCGTCGGTTAGAATAGTTTTCATCTCTCTAAGTTGAGGCGCCCTTTTGTCTGATATTTTACGTATCTGAATTTTTAGTAATAAATCTTGTTTCATTTTAATTCCTTTATTTATTAAAATATATCACAATAATAATATTTCTCGTATTTGTTCTTTTATTTTATTTATTTTTTTATTGCAAATTGTTTGTTGGCCATTTATTAGTTCCAACTTTTGTTCTATTTCATCAAGATTTTTGTCGAGAAAATTATTAACGATAACAATCCCTTGCCCCTGATTTTTCATTTGTTCGTCGTTTTCAATGTCTCTGATTATTTTGTTGCATATAGATGTTGTTATTGAACTTAGATAATTATATTCCGCCTTTCTTTCTTCTAATTCTAATGATTGTTTTTTCCTTAGTTCTAATTCATTTGTCAAATTCTTTAATTTGTGTGTGTCTAGTGTTAAGTCTCTAACTAATTGGTTAATATCATTATCTATCTCATTCATAAGATTTTCCTTTAATTTATTAATATTCTTCATCTTGATAGTCGTTATAGTTGCAAATAGTAATTAGTTGAATTTTTCTATAATCCAAATCTTTAATTTCAATCATTCCTTTTTCTTTCAAAGAATTTAAAGCCGTAATGATTTGCTCGCTTTTTATGTTTGTTTCTTCAACTAATTTTTCAATGGTAGTTTTTAGTTGCCCTCTTTCTACATTAAACACAATTTCACTATTCCCTTCTGCTTTTAGCAAGCAATGAATGAAAATCAATTTTTCATCATTGTTGTCGTAAATTTCATGGTCTAATATGCTTTTGTGTAAAGCAATAAATCCACCTTCTATATTAGTATTTTCACTTTGATATTTATCGTAATTTACAAGATTATAATGTAAATTTGTTTTGAATTTTTTCATTTAACTCCTTTTTAATTTGGTAAGTGCAAATTTTGCACTTTGCTAATTTCATTTTAACTCCTTTTTTTATTAATTTGATGTTGTTTTAAATTCGATTTTATATTTTACTTTTTCTTTATTGTTATTGGCTATTAATTCTAAAAATTTCGGAGCACTATTAAAATCATCACCATTTATTAAATCATAATCATCTTGAATTTTTGTTGGTTCATAACGTTCAACAATATCTTCAATTTCATCTTCGTTAGGTATATCATTAAGCATGTATGTAACTATTATTTTATTCAAAAATCTTCTTTTTTCAACGTCCGTAAAATCAAAGTAATAATAATTGTCATTGCAACTTATATTTTCAAGTTTGAATTTATTATTTACAAACTCAATTAATACTTTTATTATTTCACCATTCTTAATTAGAATTGTGTCAAATTTTTCTTCGTATATTATAACAGGCGGAAATGGTGAGCCGATTAATAACGTTTCAACTATTTTAGATTTTTCTATATATCCTATTCCGTCATTATTTACATCACCAACATATTTTAATTGATTTTGTCTTGCAACATAAACTCCTAATGAATACATTTTAATTTTATGTTCGTATTTATATATCATTTTAACTCCTTTTTTTTAAAATGCTTGATTAAATAAATAATTTGATTTGTTATTAAGCCATTCGCACTTATGGCAATTATAACAATTATATAATTGATTGCTATCATTACAATTACGAGAATTATTACATTGATAGCAATTAATACAATTATATAATTGATTGCTATCATTACAATTGGTGCAATAATTACATTGGTAGCAATTACGAGAATTATAACAATTATAACAATTAATTAAACTTTTTGAAAACCCCTCTGCTGCTTCTTCCGTGAAAAGAAAAATCGACCACTTATTATTATTTTTGTCGACCCAATATTTATTTATCTTTTTCATTTTTTCCCTTTAATTTAATTGAAATCATTTAAAAACTCCTTCGCATTGTTCAACCTTTCCATAAATGACTCTTTGCTAATTTCTTTAATGTGCTTATGATTTGAATAAAAATCTTCCAAGACCCAAATATGATGCCTTCCGTGCTTACTACCTTTTTTCATTTTTATGATATCAGAATAAGTATCATTACTCAAATCTATTTGAACTATATTAAAATCTCCATTCTCATCAGTCCAGACACCTAAGTATTTATTAGTGGGTGTGTTATACTCCGTTATTGTGGAATGTATGAAGCAATTCGATGTATCAATTTTTTTAATAAATTCTTCTTTATTTGTTACGATTTTTTCAAATGTAATTTCTTCTAACATTTTAATCCCTTTAATCTTGTTTTTTTAATTTCATACGTAGTTCTGGTCTATCTTCTACATACTCACAATATCTTATTATATACTCTGGGTCAGTTAATCTACTCCATAGTTCCTTTCTGTCTTTTACGTATTTACAATAATTATAAATCCAATAATCTTCATTTAATTTAGACCATAATTCTTTTTTGTCTTTGACAAATTTGCAAAATTCATAAATCCAATAATTATTATTTCCTATATATTTTAATAATTCCTTCGTATCAATATATCGAATTAAATCTTTGAATTTTAACCAGTCTAAACTATCTAATAAAACTTCCGAAAATTCTTTATCATTTTGAGAATTTACAAGCTTTTTAAATTCACTTCTACATGCTCCATTTTCTCTACATTTTTGTATGATTAATTCTTTATTTAACATTTTTTTCACCCCATTTATACAATTCTTTTTCCCACGCTCTCAACTCTGACTTTAATGGCTCTATATCTGTTTCTAATTGTAAATTTTCCTTAATGAAATCCAAAGTTTTAATAAACTTTGGTAATAACTCCGTTTCGGTAAATACAAACTGCGGGTTAACATCTAGATTATCAATTTCTCTTTGATAATCAATTTTTTTAACTTTCATTTTAACTCCTTTAATTTTTTTCTTAATTCAGGTCTATCTTTTACGTATCTGCAATAATAGTAAATCCATTCACTATTAGTTAAATTAGCCCATAGTTCAGGTCTATCTTTTACAAATCTACAATAATTATAAATCCATATATCTCTGGTTAATTTAGCCCATAATTCTTTCCTATCTTTTACAAATCTACAATATTTATAAATCCATATATCTTTAATTAACTTACTCCATAGTTCAGGTCTATCTTCGATAAATGCACAATAATTATAAATCCATTTATTATTATTTCCTATATATTTTAATAACTCTTTCGTATCAATGTATTTAATTAAATCTTTGGAATTTAACCATCCCAAATTATCTAACAATACTTCTGAAAATTCTTTGTCTGTTTTAGAATTTACAAGCTTTGTAAATTCGCTTATATATGCTTGATTTTCTTTACATTTTTGTATGATTAATTCTTTATTTAACATTTTAATTCCTTTAATTTTTTTGTCATTTCACGTAATTTTTTGTCGTATTTAACATTATACCTTTCAGGTGTAGTGTTTATAGTAGTTCGATTACGATTGAATAACCTTGCTATATCTTGCTGTTTATGAATGCTACTTGTTAGTAAGTCATTTATAATTACTGCACGTAAATAACATAATTCTAACTTTCTACTTTTTCCGATTACATCGGACATTTTATAATTGTAAAATTCAACGAATTTTTCGTATTGAGTTAAAAGGTGCGGTTTAACTATACCTTCATTTAAAAGGTTCAACCTCTCTTTTATAGCAGCTTCAGCGCGTTCCACCTTTAACTTTAAAATGGTAATATCTGCTTCTTTCTTTGCAATTTCAGATTTAAAATCTTTCACTTTCTTTTTTAGCTTATTTAAAATCAAATCGTTATATTCTTTCATAAGTATGCCTTTATATATTGATTGATTGGTGTAAGTCGCTCGTCTTTTAAATCCAAAAGAAACTCAATAGCATCTGCACCTTTAATTAATTTATCAGATTTTTCTTTATTCCTTTTATGATAAATTTTAAAATATTCTATTAATTTTTCTCTATTTTTCCAGCGATATTCCTGCTGATATTTTTGATACTTTTCTTTATTTTTTTCAATGTATTTTTTTTGTCTTTCTTTGATTTTTTCTCTGTTTTTTTTAGCATATTTTTTTTGAATTTCTTTGTATTTTTCTTTATTTTTTTCAATAGATTTTTTTTGACTTTCTCTGTATTTTTCTTTGTTTTTCCAATAATAAACTCGCCTTGCTCTTTTTCTTCTTTCTTTGACATCATTGAGTTCTTCATTTGCTAATTTCTCATTATTTTCAAATAAATCAAAAATTGCTTTTTCAGAAAAGCCCTTTGAAAGCATAGTATCTACTAATTCTTTTTTAAGTGCCTCCATCAAATTAAATATATGCTCCCAATTTTCAATTTCATTTGAAATTTCAAATTCTTTTAAAAAATAAACTTCAAAAAAGTCATTTCTAATACAAATTGCATCTTTTCTTATCCGATTGTCAAACATAAACCATTCTAAGTTACATATCTGCGCGGACATCTTCAAGAAGTCCTTTCCGTAATATTCATTCTTCCAAGCCAGACATTGAATGTCAGCGCTCAATTTCATTTCTTTGTAATATTTATACATTTTTTTATCCTTTTTTTACGCAAAAACATTTATTGATGATTGACTATAATTTAATGGTATTTGAATATTAGCCAATATAGTTTTACCTGCTTTTTCACAAAATTCCTTTTTAATTTCAAATCCAAAGCACCTTCGACCCATTAATGCACCTGCTAATAATGATACTCCGCTCCCTGCCGTAGGGTCTATGATTACATCGCCCTCATCTGTAAATATACTTATTAATTTTTGGATTACTTTTATCGGTTTTTGTGTCGGGTGAATTTTAATAGTACCCGTATCTTTTTCCCAATTCATACAATTAAAAATCATTTTACCATTATTCCTAAATTTTGGTAATTTATCTCTGTAGAATATCAAAGCATATTCTGTGTTACCAACGATTTTCATGTTTGCTTTTAAAACCTGCGCTGAGTAATTTTTGTTAAATACTAAATTTATATATTTATTTAATCCGTGTTTTTTTGCGACTTCAATTAACATAAATTGTTGCTCGAATTCACAAAATACAATCATACATGGACTACTATTTACCTCTTTTGACTCCTTTTTTAGCATAGTCGATACAAAATGCATAAATTCATTAACGTTGAAGTTTTTATCGGTATCAAAAAAAGATTGATTTGCTTTTTTGCTTTCACCCTTTTTATTATCGCCCTCATTATACCAAGAGGGATTGCTCGCATAAGCATTTATACCAATATTATAAGGTATATCCGCAATTATTAATTGCGCCTTTGGTATGCTATACCTTTTGTAATTCTGAAAATGGTCGTTAAATAATTGTGGCTCAAAAAAGTGTTTTTTCATTTTTTTCCTTTTCTTAACTATAAAGGATTACTTTATAGTTAAATTTAATTCCAAATTTTTAATTGAATTTCAAAATCTGCTACTGCTTTTTCAGCATACATTCTTTTCAACGCGGCTTCTAACATATTCAACCTATTTAAGCAATTAATATAGTTTTGACTTGGATATCTATACAATCTTAATTCTTTGATTATCTTAGATTTACCCTCTTCATAAACTAATATTTTTTTACTTAAATTTATCATAATGGTTTATATTCACCGCAATTAATACAGCATTTAACTCTTAGATTTCTGCTAATCTTTTTGTATCTATGTATTCCAATGGAACAAAGGAATTCTTTATTATTATTCTCATAATAGCCCTACATTGCTTTTAATACTACTAATTCAGTTGATGTTTTGGTTAATTCAAATTGGTAATGAATTTTTGTCCTGTCCAAAATCCTAAATCTATTCAATAAATTAACTAATTGTGTAGGTCTATCTTTATCAATAAATCCATTAGGTATTAACAGTATTGCAATACTACCTTCTTGTAATTGTTCTGATAACCATGTTAAAAATTGCAACATATATGGCATTTCGTAAGGTGGATTTGCAAATACTAATGTATTATTCTTTAATCGAACTTGATTGAATAGTTTTGTCTCAAAAGTTGCACCTTTGTTGCAATACTCAAATATTTCTTTAAATAATTCATACCCATCATATCCGATTAATTTCGGTAAAATCTCAGGTATTGAAGCCGTCATACAACCAAAGCCACAGCACACATCAACGTAATTTTCAATTCTATTTAATAAACCTCTGCCGTCTAAATATTTATATATATCATAAACTTCATTAGATATTTTTTGAGGTGTAAAATATTGACTATTAGATACACCTACTCTTTTCTGATATGCAATAAAGCATTCATATATGCACCATGTATTCATTTCATTTGTGTATTGCTCGCTATCCTTATAAGGCAATTCGTTATGTTGCTTAAAATACTCGAAGCACTCAAACGGGTTTTTTGGATAACCCTCTAAGTTAGGAGCTAATTTAAAATAACTCCTATTTATACTATACAACTTTTTAACTTTTTCATATTTCATTATCTTTTCCTTTTTTTAAATTTTAAATTCATAAGTTCCTTCGTTTAGTTCTTGTATTGCATTATTATTCATATCCATAATACAATCTATGTAATCTATCACAGTATTAATAGGTATATCCACCATCCCTCTCTCTTTGTATTCATCAAGAATAAACTTTCTCAATATATCCATTTGGTTATTTGATGTCCCAAATGCTAACAACAGTCGCTGTGTTGGTTCTATTCTACTCATCTTGTCCCCGCATATAATATTATTATACTTAAATACATCATTATAAATCCAAACAAGCATATTAACCCACCTGTTAAGATTTCTTGCTTCTTAGTTAATTTCATTCTATTACCTCATATTGTAAATCGTCGAAAATATAGCCTGAGGTGGTGCTATCCACCTCTTGACTATACTGGGGGATAGCGTCCAGCAAACGCATTCTTTTATTAAACCTCTTTTTAAACTCATTTAGAGTTCGTTGTTTACCTATTTCAATTAAATGTTTATTATTAACAAATCCATTAATAACATCATTTGAATTGCTAAGTTCGTTTATAATATCATTCACTATAGTGCCTATAATTAACTTATTCATACAAGCACCTCGCTTGTTATAAATTCAATATGTTTATTAGCACACTCTTCAATCTTTTGAATTAAAAAGTCGAGTGTATCGTATATTTCATTTTCATTTGTAAATTTGTCATATTTATAATCTCTGCCGTCTATCGTAAGTAGAAACTCTCTTTTGATTTTACGACGTCCTTTAATTTTGTCCCTCTCGAAAGAGAAATAAATGTCGTGAGCCGTATAATTTTCATTATCTTTTAATTTAATTTCTAATTGTAGACTATTCCATAAATACTTATTCTTCCAGCCACATCTTATATCCAATAGATGTGCTTTATTAACAGATATTAACTTCATACCTATTTCTTCTTCTAATGAAAGAAATCTATCTCTTATTTCATGTAATTCGTTCATATTTTTTCCTTTATTTTAAAAGCACCTCTACCTTAACTTAATAAAGTAGAGGTTTTGAATAATTAATAAACACTTTGATTATTGCAGTAATGATGTTTCCCTTCCAAATCCCGACTTTGTTCTACAAATTCACAATCAATACAATTTCTTAGCATACTTGAATAGTTGCAATTCTTAGAATTATAAATATTTTGTGAGTTTTTACAATTTTTGCAATTTTGAGCGTTAGAGCAGTTAGACATATCAGAGGAATCAGATACATCGAAGCAATTATGAATGCGTTCACTAAAATAACAACTACGTGAGTTTGATGAGTATTTTACACCTTTACAATCTGTAAGATTACTTGAACTTTTACAATCTCTACTATTAGTGCAATAACTACAATCTATCATAGTTGCAGATAATTCTATTGCTTGCTCTTCTGTCAAGTCAAAAGTATGCCACCTGTTATAATTTTCATCGACCCAGTAATTGCCGATTTGCTTTATTGTTGTTGTTCCCATTTCTAAAATTCCTTTTGTTTATAAATAATATTTTTGTTTTTGTTTTTTATTAATTGCAAATTAAGGATTATTTTTAATATATGCAAGCGTTTTTTTATTTTTTTCTATTTTTTTCTATTTTTTTTGTGTAACTTTATATTTTGTTTTTTTATTTTACAAATATTATTCTTAGTTTGCATTTGAGATTTTTTTATTTTCAAAGGAGAATTATGAAAAGGTTGGTTTTTATTTTGATTGGAATATTTGGAATACTAACAATTTTGTCTGGTGTGATTTCTCTTTTTGAGGAAATAAGTAAAGGGCTGGCGAGAATAATTGTTGGGATTTTATTACTTTTACCTTTTTATTATACGACTACTAAAAAATATAAAGACAAAGAAAATGCAAAAAAAGCGTTAAGAACTGCAAACAACGAAAGATTACAATCTGAAAAAGAGCAAATTCAAAAAGAAAAAGAACAAAACATAATAAATATTAAAGATACAATGAATCAAAAATTGAATGTGTTAAATATAGATTATGCAATATTAGATGATTCTAAACCACATAAAATAAAATACAAAGAATACGAGTATGTAACAGGACATCCAGAAATTTCAGTTCCAAGAAAAGTTAATATTGGTATTAATAAAGATAAAATAGTTTTATTTTTTATGGACGGAGAAATTCCTAATTCAATCGGAGAAATTCCTTTAAGTGCCATTGAAAATATTACTTCCGAAGATAAATCAACCATTGAACGAAAGGTTTCTACGTTGGATGTCCTTGCTTACGGCTCTATGGGTAAAGCAATGGCAAAAGACGTTAAAGTAATTGAGTATTACGTGCTGGTAAATTGGAAGCAAGGTAAATTTACACACGAAACTATATTTAGTTTTAATGGCAAAAATGCAATAACAGAAGCAAATATATTTAAATCAGAATTAATTAAAAAAGCAAACGAGGTTTAAATGAAGTTAATTATATTTTTATCAATCATTTTGTGTTACAATGCTTTGTCTCAAAATATTATAATAAAAGAGGATAATCCAATTTCTAATTATTACTCGAATACTTCATTTTACATTAACTCGCAGTTTTTACAGCAAACAAATAATTTACTTTCTACGCATTCAAAACATATTCTTTCGTTAGGGGGAAAGCATTATTGGGATTACAATCAAATATTATTTGGTGGTGATTTATCATATTATTCAGTGCTTGATGGTGAGTTAAAAATGGTAAGCGGTATTGTTTTACTACCTTTTTTAGGATTAAAATTAATTAACAATAAAAATGGCAAACATCTTCTTTATATTTATGTATCTTCGGGACCTGAATTAACAATACTTGGCGAAGATGGATATAAGGGTATAAAGGAAACTAAAGGCACTTATTTATCTTGGCATAAATATAAAACAGGGATTGTATGGCGAAATAATGGTATTGCATTTGATTTTTCCGCATCATATTTTTCCAGTTTAGCAAATTACACGTATAATTTTGGCGTAAATATTTTTATTCCTTAGTTTACTCAAAATAATCTTTCATTCATTACTTCTCTTACGTATTTTGAAACCGTATCCGTGCTTAAACTAAAATCCCTTGCAGTTTTATTTATTGATAATTCATTTCCTTTATTCTTTTCCAAATATCTAATTAATGCTTTAACTGAATAAGTCGTAGGCATAGGAATGTGTAATCTCGTCCCACCTAATAACTTCATTATTTCTTTTGTTGTAGTAAATCCAAACATATCACATAATAACTTCATATCATCACTTAAATCTTCTGGCTCTAAATTATCCAATATTTTATCTTCATAAGTTTTTGAGTATTCCATTTGTTTATATCCGAATATTTTAGTATTTTTGCTTTTGTTTATATTGATTTACTAAAATTTTCCTTTAAAACTTTCCTTTGTTTTACCACTGATTAGCGTCAGTGGTTTTTTATTATCTCTTTTATCATTTCGATTGTCTCTAACTTAAATAGATTTTCTGGCAATACTCTAATAACTTTATACCCTAATATTGTTGCTTTATTATATTTTTCAATATCCTTGACAAAACCAGAAGCCCTGTTATGTCGCCCTTGTATCCATACACCACCTTCAACCTCAACCGCTAATTTATAATCTGGAAAGCAATAGTCAAATCTCCATCGTCTTTTAGAGTCGAACTTATACTCTTTTAAAGGTTCTTTAATTCCATTGCTTTTTAATTGCGTAAAAAATAATATTTCATTTAATTTAGAATTTGGGCGCATCATCGTCTCCTTCAAATGGCTCTTGTGGATTATGATAAAAACCTCTTGGTGGTTCTAACGATGACGCTGTGAGCAGCGGGTCATAATTCTGGAACTTAGCACAAGGGGCATAATATTCCATTTTAAAAATCCCAGTTCTTCCATCTCTATTTTTAGCCACTATTATATTAGCAAGTCCTTCTGCTAATTCACCATTATCAAACGTCTTCCTAAAATCCGCTTCTGGTCTATCGATAAAAATTATAATATGAGCATCTTGTTCTAAGCCACCACTATCTCTTAAATCTGATTTTATAGGTTGCTTCTGTTTTTTTCTACTTTCTAAGTTTCGATTTAATTGATTTAATGATACAATGACAATCTGCAACTCTTTTGCTATCTCTCTTAATTGACTTGAATAATATGAATATGTATTTTTATCGTCTTTAAATTTTTCCGAGGTTGTCAAGTGCTGAAAATTATCAATAAATACAATCTTAATATTTTCACGGATAACCCACATCCTAATCACTTGAATAATTCTATCAATATCTGAGATGCTATCTTCAATGAAATATTTAGAAATCGAATGCTCATATAAAGCATTGTTTATTTTTTGTTCCTCTTCCGTTGTTAAATTATTAGTCTTAATTTGCTCAATTGGTATTAAAGTTTTTTGAGAAATTATTCTATTCATTAATTCATTTTTAGTCATTTCTATCGAAATAAATAAAGTAGGTAATTTTAGTTTGTATGCAATATTTGTTGAAATTGTAACACCTAATGCTGTTTTACCAACGCCTGGCCTCGCTCCAACCACTACAAAATTACCATTAACAAATCCATTAATAACATTGTCTAATCCTCTCAATCCTGTTGGTATGAATTTTATTTCCCCAGATTTAATTTTAATTAAATAATCATGATATTCATTAGCATCATCTTTTGAATTTTTTGAATTTGTTAAATTTATTATTTTTTTAATTGCTTCTTCAACTTTCGGAATAGTTTCAATAATATTCATAGTCTCATCAGAAGCCCTTTCTATTGCTTTTTCTGAATATTTTATTAATGTTCTTCTATAATATTTATCTAAAACTATAATAGCGTGCTGTTCCACATTAGCTGAACTTGGAGTGCGTCTATTTATTTCAAGTAGATATTTATCACCACCAATATCTTCATATTTATCAATCCGTTTTAATTCTTCTTTTAACGTGAGTATATCTATCTTTACATTATTATTGTATAATGCAATTATTGCTTTATATATTGAAATGTGTTTCTCATAAAAAAAACATTTTTCATCAAGCAAATTTATCACTTTTGGAATTGCTTTATTCGTCATCATCATACCACCAAGCACGGCTATTTCTGCGTCTACTGCTGAAATTGGTAACGTTGAACCGATTGTATGAACTTTAAATTCTGGTTTTTGATGGTAATTTGAAAGTTTTTTTTGATTATTTTCCATTCTTAAAATTTCCGTTTCAATTATGTTTTTTTTAATGCTGTTTTTAAACCTCTTAAATCGCAATTAAACACTTAATTTTTAATTTTGATAAAGTTGTTTTAAAAATTCTGGCTGTCTTTCAACAAATTTGATTTCCTCTTCAACCGATATCACGTTGTAATCACCTACGTCTACATCGGTTTTGACCTCTTCCATTTCTTCCCAGCATCGCTGATTAATCCAAGTCTGCAAATGCTTCCATTCTTGAACCCACTGCCCGTTTTCTCGTTTTTCCTCCCTAATTTTCATTTGGTTTTCAATTGCTGGCTGGAGCAATTCAACAATCTCATCTGAGTTTCGAGTTTTTTTGAGAAAATTTGTATACTCCGTTTCAAGACTTTTTTTCGTGCCTGGATAAATTTTTCTAAAATTTTCAAATTTTTCTTTTTTATTTATTTTTTCTTTTTCTCTTTCTTTTTCTTTTATTTCCTTTTCTTTTATTTCCTTTTCTTTTATTTCCTTTGTATCATTATGTATTACATTTGTATCATTTTGTATTAGATTTGTATCGTTTTGTATTACAATTTCACTATTATTGATATTATTCTCATTCATATTTATTTCATCTGTATTCAATATTTCATTATTTTTTTGCCATCTTTTATTAATTGCTTCTTTCTTCTTGTTTGATATTTCTGCTCTTTTATTGAAATTCCTTAAAACCCTCTCACTCCAATAGTGAGTTCCATTACCAGATAATAGACTATATTCATTTACACAATCTAATAAAAATTCTTCTATGAAACTAAATTCTAATTTAGTTTGATTAGATATTGCTGTTAGCATGTATTTTTTATTTTCTAACTTATGTTCTGTTGCAGAGTGTAACATTTCTATTATTTTCCAATAAAGCCCATATCCTTCCATTCCATATTTAGAAATTAGCGCTTGGATTTTCAAATCATTAAAAGCGTCATAATCGTGTGTAAAATAAAATGTTTCTTTCATTTTTCCCTTTGTTTATAAATAACCAAAATCTCTTTTTTGATACCAAATCCACCCTTTGTTATGTCCCGAGAGGATTTGGAATGTTTCTATGTCGGCAATAGTTGGTTTATACATTTTTATGAAAGTAAACCAAGCAGTGCCTCGTTTTTTACCATTATCAATGCAAATATTTATTAATTGCTTCATAACCATTGCCCTAAATTCATCTTGCGTTAAATCGTTAATTTCAACTAATTCTACATCAGTTATGTGTTTTGGTAAATCTTTACGTGTATATAATTCTTTACTCTCTTTATCTCTTATAAAAACATTCTCATTATATTCATTTTGCCCTTTTACTTTCTTTTTACCTTTAAGCGTCCATTTCCTATCTTGCTGTGGAAACCCGTGATAAAACACCGAATCAGAATGGTCCAAAATAATAGCATAATCTTTGCCTGGTGAAGTCCGTAAGCCACGCCCAACCATTTGTAAATACATCGCTAATGATTTAGTTGGTTTGACTAACTGCACAACTTCACAATCAGGTACATCAAAGCCCTCTGTTATAATATTTACATTTGAAAGTACTAAGGTTTTACCATTTTTAAATCTTTCCAAAATATTCTTTCTGTCCATTTTAGGTGTATTCCCATCCAAATGTTCTGCACTAATTCCAGCATTATTATACATCTCCACAATATTTTTAGAATGCTCTATATTTACAGCAAAAACAATTGCTTTTTTACCTTTTGCTTCTTGATTATATGAAGCAACTAAATCCCCGTAAGTCTCGTTATTGTTCATTGCAACAAACAAATCAGCATCATTAAAATCGCCAGCAGTAACTTTTATTGAGTTCAAGTTAATCGTTAATGGTTTAGCGAATATTTTCGGCTTACATAAATACCCTTGTTTAATTAAATCATTTACAGATAACCCACAAATTAGTTTATCAAACAAATCTTTAAAACCCTCCCCGTTCGACCTTACAGGTGTTGCAGTAACTCCTAATAACTTAGCATTAGGATAATACTCATATATCTTCCTATATGTGCTTGCAGTCGAATGATGTGCTTCATCGCATATTATCACGTCGGGTGGCGTTACTTTCGATAATCGTTTAACCACCGTTTGCACACTAACAACTTGACAAGGTGCAAATCTCGAATAATGATAGTCTGCCTGTATAACTGAATGTCTTACACCATACTGAACTAATTTACTTGTAGTTTGTTCAATTAATTCCTTTCTATGAACCAGTATCCAGACAGACTTACCTTCATTCACAAAATGCGAAGCCAAATCAACGAAAGTAATAGTTTTGCCACCACCCGTTGGTAGTTGTAACATAACCCTATTTACCTTGTTAAACGCTTTAAGAACTTGCTTTTTTAACTCTTCTTGGTAAGGTCTAAGCATTTGACTACTATACTATTAGACATATTACACCTATACTTCTATATTTTTCTGTAAATTCTTTTAAAATTCTATCTTTTTCAAGTTCGTATATTTCTTCTAAATTTGGAGATTTTAAGAAAATTTTAATTTGATTATCTATAACATCTAAATTTAGATCAATCTCAATTTTCTGTTTGTTCTCGTCATTCTTAAAAACTGGTATATCTAACATGATTGTATCAGGATAATCTATTTTATTTGTCACTTCAATAGATTGTTTATAATTTGCTTTATTATCTTTAATATTATTAGTTATTGATTTAACTTGCTCTACACTTATATTTTTTGTTTTAGTGTACAAATCCAACCATTCCCCAACAATGAAACGTCTATTGAATTTAATTAATTCACAAAATCTTTGCTGGTTGTATGCTTCGTTTGAATTAATTTTAAACTTATTTAATTCGTTAGAAAAGAGAAGACTTGAAGTCATGGCGTCTGAATATTCATCTCTGTAATTAGTCGCAATGTTAATTTCACCAGTTGAATAATCCACAACAGCAACAATTTTAGATTTATCAATGACTCCATATTCGAGTTGTGTTTTGATTAATTCAAATAAACTCTCAAAAGTAATTCCTGCTTGTACCAGTTTTACTGGGTAACTTATTTTTTCTGCTTCACCAACTCTAACTACTTCTGAATTGGTATTTAATTTTAATTCAATATTATCCATTTTGAACCTCATTTATTTTGTAAATTACACTTGTTAAATTCATTTGATTTTCGCTAGGTAATAATCGACGGCTTGAATGGACTTCACCCGTTACAACATCTACATAATTCATAATTTCTAAATCATAATCGGGCATCAGATAACATTCTTTTTCAAGAATTTCATAACCTAATTTTATATTGTCTAAAATTGATTGGTTATATCCTTTTTGCTCTTTTATTTTAGATTTCCATTCGTCCGCAATTAACTTAAATTCATCTTGTGTTTTTTCCAGTAAAATCATTTTTCGCGATAACTCATCTTTTAACGCTAACATTTCATTATCAGTAAATACATTATTTACTTGAATTAATTCGCTTTTATTATCAGCCAAAGCACGGGCTTGATTTACATCATACTTTTTCATTATTTTTGTTCCATTTATCTATTTCAAAAAACCAAATTTTTAACTCCGCAATCAACGAATTAATATCCGTTTTGAAATCCAAATAATCATTTAACTTTTCCAGAACCTCAATAGCACCATACACAATATCTGTTTCAGTTAAATCATATCGCTGATTTGGATCCAAATAATCTATTTCATTTTGATAATCTCTTTTTTTTGTTATGTCTATTTTTTCCATTTAATTACCTTTATTGCTTGTCTAATTGTATTAATTACTTGATTAATTTGATATTTTACATCGTGTAATACACCTAAATATTCGTTTACCAGTGATACTTCTGGATATTCAAGATTGATTAATCTATCTATTAGTAACTCTAATTTTTCAACATCGGAAGCATTTTTATTTTTATTTTGCTCCTCTTGAATTTGCAATTCTTTTTCTGCTTTTTCACGTTCCATTTTTTGTAATTTCTCTCGCTCCTCCCTTAATTCCCTTTCTCTTGCTTCTGCTTCAAGCCGTAATTTTGCATTTTCAACTCTAATTCTTTCTTGCTCTTCTGCTTCTAATCTTTGTCTTTCAACTCTCTCTGCTTCGAGACGCTCCTGCTCTGCTATTTTATTAGCATATTGCAGTTTAGCACCATTTAGTAATTTAGCATAATCATCATCATTCATTTTTGCTAAATCAAGTCCATAAGGCACGAATTCAGAGTATTCTTTAATTTCTAAATTTCTAGATTTTCTTAATATATCTTCTCTTTCTTTTTGTTTAATTTCTGCGTATTGTGCTTTTTGTGTTAAATCTTGTTCTATAGGTTCAATCAAATCTTTTAATGATTTTGCTATTTTATCAATCATCTGACCTTCCCTTAAAGAACTCTCTTTTAATTCTTTACGCTTATGTTCTATTTCAACTCTCACATTTTTAATAATCTTACGTGCATTATCTGCCTCTTTCATTGCAGTTATGTCATCTTCATTATTAACTTTTATTAAATCTGCTTTTGCCTTCCATTCATTCGTAATTCTTGCGTAATCGTCGAATGCAAGAAATAAAGCATTCTGTTTGTCATTTGATAATTCAGACGATTTTATTATTTCACTTAAATTCATTTTCTTGCACCTTGTTTTAATTTAGTATTAATCACACTCATTTTATAATATTCAGTGTTTGATTTATGCGGTTTACCATTTCTCATTTTAATTGCTAAATCATCGTTTGGATTTAGTTTAGTAATTTTAGTTATTTCACTTAAATTCATTTTATCTTTCCTTTTTGTTTTAAAAAATCCCCTCGCCGACTACCCAAACATTAGGAGTATTTAAAAAGTAATCTTTGAGGGGGATTCTGGGGTTATTTAATTTAATTGATAATTCATTCTATTTTTTTCCATAGTTTTTTTTATTTCTTTTTTTGAATAAAAAACACTGCTTGACCCGTCTAAATATAAAGCGGGTATCTTTTCTGATTTAGTCCAATTTTGAATAGTCTTTAATGATTTCTTTAAATATTTAGCACAATCTTTTTGTGTCATTAAATCACCATCATTAGAAACATCTTGTTTCATTTCTAATTGTTTCAACTTTTCATCTAATTTTTGGTCCAATGTGTAACTAATAATTGCTATCAATTCATCTTCGTTTAAGTCTATTATTCTTTTCATAAATTCCTTTTAAATACCCTCTTGATTGTTTAATAAATGTTTCGGAGTAACAAAACAAACTATCTTCGAGGGGTGTTTATTTATGCAACATTTTTAATTGAATTAAATTGTTCCCAATTATGTTCTTTAATAAGTCCTATTGCGTCATTTATTGTTTGTATTATGTCTCGTTCCATATTATAACAAGGTGCAAATTCAATTTCGTAAGCGTCGTTTATACCAACATATTTAATCTTATCGTGAATCTTAACTGACCAAATTTTATATTGAAATAAATCATACTTAAACATATCTAAGTAGATTTTCCATTGTAAAGAATTATGATAACTCTCGTATTTATCAATAGTGAGCGTGTTATCACTCATAGTTTTAATATCAATTATTTTATTAACTGATAATATATCTACTCTCGCAGTTATTTTAACTGGCTCTATTGCATCGTAAATTTTAAAATTATCTACTTCAAACATATCATATTCATTATATTCAATGTTTGAGAATACTTTCTCTTGGAACTCGGATTTTTTGAATCTATATCCTGATATATCACCTATATAATAATCATCATTGACTACTTTGCTTGTTTTATTTTCAATTATAGAATGAAAATCAGTTCCAATATCGGCTTTAATGCTCGGACTGAATTTATTAGTCATAGTTTGTTCCAACATTGCAAAACTAAACCAATCATTCTGTCTATACAGATTAACAGCGTTTAATTTACTAACCGATAATTTAAGCATCAGCCATCTCCAACTCTTGCAAAGTGATAAAGCACATTTTAGTTTTATCAAATATTGCTTCAAGATTATCGGCTTTTTCTTTCAACGATAATTTTACTTGCTTTTCAATTTTAGGATTTGGTTTATCCATAGTTTCATAGAATAAATTTAATTCCTCTATACTGTTTATATTGGATATATGTAGTTTATACTCATTTAACTCTGATATTAGATTGTTCGTTTCTGCTGATACTGAACCTAATTTTTCTTTTACTTCGTCTAAAACAATCTTAAGCGTGTCAGGTTCTTTTACAAAATCTTCAAAAATAATATCTTTTAAGCCAGGATTTCCTACGTTTTTGGTAAAGTATAAATCGTCGTTATTGAATGTAACCACTCTTTTTTTATTCTGAATTTGCATATAACCAAGTAAAATAACTGAGGATGTTACAATTCCATTTGCGCCTCCTGCTATATCAGGTCTTTTTTGAATTAATTCTCCATTTTTTTCTTCCTTCTCATGTCCAATTAATATTACATCTTTACCTAATAAGTTCATTTGTTTAAACCAACCGACGAACTCGGTTTTTAATGCTCCCCAAAAACTTATAGTTTTACCCATTGAAGTTTTAAACTTAGGATTTAATCGTAATAAATACTCTTCACAATAATCTTGTGCTTTACCAACTGTATCTATGATTATAGTATCATAATCTTTTAAATCGTCTGCTGTAATATTTCTAACTTCTTCCCAAGAGGTTACTTGAACGAAATCTTTTCTATTACCAGATTTGAACGCTAACCCGTCAAAATCTATTAGCAAAGGTTTGCTTGAAGTAAATGCAAAAGATGTTTTACCTACACCTGGCTGACCATAAATTAACATAGTTAAATTTCTCGGTTTAGCATCGTCCGTTGCTTTTATAATTGTTAATGCCATTTTGTTACCTTATAATTAATATTGTTGCAAAAAGTAAGATAACACCTATAATCATAAGTTCTAAATTGTATCTTACTAACTTTTTTTTGATATAGTATAACCTGCGTTTTGGTGTAACTATACTTTGATATTTGGAAAACATATAATTTCTCCTTAATTTTGTTTGTGTGAAATTTTACTTGCTCCCATTCGTAAGGTGGGGGCTTTTTTTATATTACATCTACATCGTATCCAGCTTCTTTCAAACCTTTCAGTAAAAAATACTCACAGAGACCTTTAATGCTTCTGCCTGTTAGTGAAGCATATTCTGTTGCTTTTTTGTGTAGTGCTACATCTATTTTCAAATAGACAGCCTTTGAATTTATATCTTCTTTCTCAATAATTTCTTCGTTCATTTTAAATCCTATTAATTTCAGTTAAATAATGTGTTTCTAATTTACTCTTTCTAATCTTTTCCCTGACCTCTGCAATAATCAAACTACTGATAGGTAATTGATTGTTTTTTGCTTTACCTATATTGACTGCCTTGCAAAATTCATTAAAGAATGCTACAATACATTCATCGTAATTCTCTTCGAGTTCTTTTTCGATAATATTTCTTATTAAAGAAAGGGATAACTCTTTTCCCTCTTGTGATGAGAAAACCTCATCTATTAAGTAATCATTCATAATAAACCTTAAAATTGTGTGAAAATTTTGTCTGCATTTCTAATTAACTCTCTAATAATCGAAGATTTTGAATATCCTGTGCTTTTCTCTAATTTTTCAATTATCTTTACATCTTCATCATACAACCGAAAAGTTTGCTTTTCAGCAAGTCCTATACTTTTATTTGTATATTTTTTTGTTTTATTAATATTATTCATTAATTTTGTCCGTCGCTTTTAAAATAAAAGTAATATTTTTATTTGCAATTATTAAATATTTTTAAAATAATATTTGCGTTTTGTTTTTTATTAATTGCAAATTAAGGATTATTTTTAATATATGCAAGTGTTTTTTTATTTTTTTCTATTTTTTTCTATTTTTTTGTGTAATAGGAAGTTTTTATTTGAATAAAGAATTGGAAAGATTGGAGTTAGTTGCTGATAAATATTTTATCAGTCTTATTAATGTTACAAAATTATTAGGGAAAAATCCTGCAACTTTTGCCAATTATAAAGAAAGGAAGCACATAGGTAACAAGTTGATAGATGAATTAAAATCCCTACTTGGTATTAATCCTATGTATATTCGTTTTAATCAAGGTGATATGCTGTTACATAAAGACAATATCATTAGAGAGAAAAATTTAGATACCCCAGCATATAGGCTAGAATTATTAATGAGAAAATATAACTGGAAACTAAAAGATATTGCTGATATAGTCGGGGTTAGCCATCAAGCAGTTTCAAACTGGAAAAATGGGCGTGATATTCCTGACTATGCCTTAGATAAACTCAAAGAGAATGGCGTCGATACAGATTGGCTATTAAATGGCAGTGAAGTTAAAGAACAGAAAACACATACAAACGATGACGATGTAAAAGCAATTACAATGTGCTTATACGGAAAGGAATTAAGAGCAATGACGTTAGACGAAGTCGAAGAATTGAAAGATAGAATTAAAGTTGTATATGATGTCTTCTATAACTTCATTTCTGCAACTGAAACATTACATGGAAATCAATTAACAGGCAAAAGAGATATTGCTGAAAGTGATACAATCTCTGTGCCATTAGCTCCAAATTTAAAATAGTTGTATATGACTACAATAGATGTTTATAATAGATTGAAGCAGTTCGCTGAATGTGTTCTCGGGATAACCGAAGAGAAATTACTTAACGAAATGCCTTTTGAAATAGTTAATAAAATTCATAATAACTATTCATTGAATAAAGACGATTTCGTTTATTTCAAGGATACTTACAATATAAATATTGCATATCTAATTTCAGGAAAATTACCTCAAATTAGAACAGATTTTACTCAATTAATTAACGGGCTTTTATCAAAAAGCCAAATGAATGAATTAACATATATATCAAAGGAAAAGTTAAATTGAATACAATATTAAACCCTGAACTTATATCCGTTCCTTTTGTCCCAAATCCTAATTCTGCTGGGATTGGAAACCCAATCGACAATACATTAGATACTATTTTATTGTCATCTAATTTTTTAACGGGAGTAAAAAACCCTTATTGTGCTTATGTATCGGGCGACTCAATGGAACCTTACTTTTACCATAATGATTTATTAATTCTTGATTATCTCAAAGATAAAACCCCCAGAAAAGATGGCATACCTCTTTCCTGTGTTCTTAATGGTGAACGACTGCTTAAAATATTCATATTTAATAATCAAGGTATAATATTAAGGTCATTAAACCCTAAATATGAAGACATTGTTATCAGAGAGAATGATAATTTTTATATCGAGGGCGAAGTTAAAAAATATAATAGGGAAGTTAATGTAAAGGATTTAAAAGCTTATTGGATGAGATGAAATTATATTTAAAATTTTATTACTTAATTAAAGGAGATTTTGTGAAAAATATAGGTATGACTTTAATATATGGATGCTGGAAATTAGATGACGAAGGTATTGAACACATTGGTGAAAACGGATATGGATATTTTATTTCAAAAGATAGACTGGACAGTAAAGGTTATCATAATAAAGAAGAAAATGTTTATAATTGGTTAATCCATTTGCTTGAAAAATTGTGGCTAAGTAATAATGATATTTTTGATTTTAATCATATTTTCTTGATTGCATTAGGGTATTTCAATATCCCAGTTAATAAAGAACGTTTTGATAATACACTTGAGATGCAAAAAAAATTAATGATAAATAGATAAATTAAAAGTAGGAAAAAATTATAAATACAAACATATTCAAGCAAACTAATAAAATTAATAAATAAAAGGTGCAATATGAAATTCTACATAATAATTTTACTATCTATAATTCTATTTTCTTGCTCCGAAAGCAACTCGACAGGTCCGACAGATAAACCTGCTACTTATTCATTCTTAGAACTTCCAGACACAACACTCGGTCAAATAGTCCACCATCATAATTATACCTTATCTTATGCTGAGGAATATGAACAGGCATACTGGGTTGCTTATGAATTAGTAATTGACGAACTTGTTAAAAACTACGAACGAACAGACGATTTTATTATAGATCCTGCCGTAATAACTGGCAGTGCAGAAGCAAGCGACTACAAAGGAAGCGGTTACGATAGGGGTCATTTAATGCCAGCAGCAGTATGCACTTGGGATTCTACTGCAATGGCTGAAAGTTTCTTTTACTCAAATGTATCCCCTCAAAATGCTTCGTTTAATCGTGGTGTTTGGTCTCGACTCGAAGATTTAGAAAGAGAACTTGTTACTAAATATGATACAGTTTGGGTGGTAGTAACTCCGATATTTAATAATGTAACAAAATATATAGGTGCAAACGGGGTAGCAGTTCCAAGCGATTACGGACGTGCCTTTTTAGTCAATGATAACGGAGTTTATAAAGGAATTGCATTTATACTTAGTAACGAAGCCAAGTCGTCCGACTACGATATAATCGAAAATGCTTCATATACAATAGACGCATTAGAAAAAAGAATTGGTATTGATTTATTCTTTCAACTTGACAATCAAATTGAAGATATTTTAGAAAGTAAAATAAGTAAAGAGATATTTGAGGGTTTATGAATAAAATAATGATAGCCGATGACGAATTATATCCGAACAATCCTGATAGAACTACTTTAATATAATCCAAATTTTTTTTAAATATTTTTAAAAAAAATTTAAACGCCGCTGTAAGTCGTTTAAAATATATAAAAAAATTTTATTTTTTAAGAAAAAAATCAGCCCCAAATCTTTTTCACTTCATCTTGCGTTACTTTATTATCAATTCTTATATATTTATCTAATGTTTTATAATCTTTATGACCTGTAATTTTCATCAATATATGCGGTTGCATACCTTTAATTAAAGATAGAGTCACGAAAGTTCTACGTGCCGTATGACTTGATATTAATTCATACTTAGGTTTTGTGACGTCTACGCGTTTATTACCTTGATATATAGTTATAGTTACTGGTTCATCAATGCCTGTGTTTTTACATAAATTTTTTAAATTTTCATTAAATTTTTGGTTCGAAATAGTAGGAATAAATGCTTCTTCATCTTTATATTTATCTATTATTTTTATCGCTTGATTTGATAAAGGTATTTTTATTAAATCTTTAGTTTTGGTTGTTCTTAATTTCCAGATTTTATTTTTATAATCTATGTCTTCAAATTTCAAATTATGTATATCTGAGAAACGTTGCCCTGTGTAAATTGATAGTAAAAACACGTCCTTTGTGTGTGATAAAAACAACATTGATGGTTCGTAATCTTCTAATAATTTTAATTCATATTCCGATAAAGTAATGATGTCTATCTTATATCCTTTTACTTCATATTTCAATGCTTCATTATTATTATTATATCCTCTATCAATAGTCCATTTTATAAAAGTATTAAGCATTATAAATTGTTTTTTTGCAGTGTTATTGTTGTGTCCTAATTGATTGATGCAATAGTTATAATAAAGTTCACAAAATTTTATATTTAAAGTTTCAAAAGAGATTTTATAATTGCTATCATCGTTAAATTTTGTGATGTTATTGAATAATGTTAAATATTTCGTAAGGGTCGATTTTTGAAATATATCCTCTTTCTTTTTTAAATATATTTTAAAAACTTCAAAAAAATCACTACTTTTTTTTGGTTCAAATGCTTCTTTTATTAAATTTGATAATTGTTTATAAGAATATCCTACATCTTCATTGAGCGCATCTTGTATAACCTCTGATAATTTAGATTTATATTTATCTAAATATCTATTAATCTGCACTTCGTTCGGTGAACCTTTTTTTGCTCGTTGTTTTTCAGCATTCCAATACTTAGGGTCTATTCTTAATTTTGAATTTAATACAAGTGTTTTGTATTTTTGCAGTCCTCTAACATAAACAAAAATAGATTTTTCTGTTTTAGCAGAGCGTTTATCATTATTTAAGTAAAAATTTATATTCATTTTGATACATACTAATTACATACAGAAAGACTTCGTTTATAATCATTATTTTTCTTTAACTTTACATTTTAGAATTACAATAATTACTAAATTACTAAATATTTCGACGTTTCGGTGAAATGAAGCGAAACTAAGCGAAATATTTTATAGTCCCTCCAGGCCCACAAAGGAAATCATCTTAGTAATAAGATGATTTTTTTTTATTTTAATATGTCTATTTGAATAGCGACCATCTTTAATACTTTCAATTCATCTCCCCTATTTTTTTCTAAGTTTGTAATTAATATTCGGAAGAGTTATGTATGTTTGTTTTGTTTAATTTTGTTATGAACATTATACTTCTCCGAAGTATTATAATACAACATCCTCGGTCGGCAAGCCGACACCCCTGTGATACTTCGGTTTCGCTCAGTAACTGAGGGGATAAATACATTTTGGGTTTCTTCGCTTCGCTCAGAATGACGATATTAAATAATCTATGATTGCTTTTCTTCTTACCTAACTGGTGATTGGCGTTGAAAGGGGAGCTTTACTGTTACGAAGCCGTGGTTTTCCATTGCGTGGCAGGCATTGCAGCCGTTTGTGAAGTTTTGGTATATTCTGTCAAAGTTTGTTGTATCTTGTTTTTTTAGAAATTCTTCCATTTTTTTGAATTCGCCGTCAAAAAATATTTTTGATGTTTTTTCTCTTTTTGGTCTCCTAATAACAGCGTGTTCGATGATTTCTTCTATTTCTTCGAATTGATGGTCTGCATAGCCCCAGTTACCGTCTTTTACTGCCCAGTAAAGTTCTTGATATCTATAACCGACCTCGACCATTGCAGAACCGAAGCCACCAAATTGTTCTTCAATTATTTCAATTTGCTCTTTGGGTGTTCCTTTTATCCATTCGCCTTGTGGGTTTTGCTTTTCTGTATTACAAGAAATAAAAGTTATTAAACTTACTATAAAAATTGAAGAGATGATTATTTTGTACATAAAAAAAGGGTTCATTATTAATAATAAACCCTTTTAAACGAATTTATAAAAAAATTAGTTTAAATATTTGTCAAGTGCGTTGTAGTAAAGTTCTGCGCCTCTGTCAAATCCTTTTTGGAAGTCTTCCATATTTGCGTTTCTTTTTGCAAGTTGTCTTCCAAATGCAATATGTGGTTCTTCGTTTATGTGTTCGTCGAAGTATTTTAATTCAGAAGCGTTAAATCCATAATGGCACATTAATCCTTCTTTTTTTGTTTCAGCTACTTCTGGTTGTTGCATTTCAAATGCTTGGATAGCACCTAAAAGTTCGCTTGTATTCATATTGTTTAGTTCTTGAATTACATCTTGCATACCTGGGTAAGTTTCTGTTATAGGTAAGCGACCTTTCCAATCTTGCCAAAGAGCGATATGTTCTGTTTCTTCTTGAACAACTTTTTTAGCAAAGTTACTTTCTTCGTTAAAAGACTTGATAATTTTATCCCAATAAACGGGCATTAGCTCAATGAACTCGTTATATGAAGAGTGATATTTTGCTAATTGGTCTGCTGTAATTTCACCTTTCATCCAAGATTGATAGAATGGGTGGTCTAATAATTTGTATTTTAATTCCATAAAACTCCTATAAATAAAATTATAATTCTAAATTTAAAATTCAAACTTAAGAATAAAAATTACAAAAAGCAACTATTTTTAATCTTTTTCTACTGAACGTCCTGCTTTTAAAATTATTAATTCAACTCTTCTGTTTTTTGCACGTCCTTCTTCTGAGCTATTGTCTGCTACTGGTTCTGTTGGTCCATAGCCCTTAATCACAACTTTATTCGGGTCAATTCCTTTACTTATTAGGTATACCTTTACAGACTCAGAGCGTTTTTCAGAAAGTTTCATATTATAATCTACACTTCCAATGCTATCTGTATGACCGGCAATTTCTACTAATTCAATTGGATAATTTTTCAACAAAAAGGCAACTCTTTCTAACTCTGGGAATGATTCTTTAAGTATGTTTGATTTATTATATTCAAAGAATAGGTTATTAATATCAATTTTCTTTTTATTTTTCAAGCTGAACGCGTCGTATAATAGGTCAGAAGCGCCGCCTAGTTCTAAGTCATCACCAAGTAATGAAAGAATAGAGGTTAAAATAATATCTTCATTAATTTTTTGAGATTTAGTAATATTTCTTGTGTCGAAATTCTTTGAAAGTGGGAAATAATCTTCTTTGTTTGCGAATAGTCCATAATTAATTCCGTGTGGAATTACAATGAAATACTCACCAGTTTTTGGGTCAGATTTTAATCTACCAAGTTCTTTACCGGTTTCTAAGTCTTCCCACACGATTTCGGCTTCAAGTGGGAAGCCATCAACATTAGTTACTTTACCGGATATAGTTGTAACGGGTTCAGGACGAAGTTTGTCGGGAATATCCATAGTATAAATATCAGATTTACCGAAATTCAATCTTCTATCAGCGGAGGCAAAGTAAGCTAAGGCTCCTTCTGTGCTTACTATAGCTCCACTTTCGTTATTTGGAGTATTTACTTCTTTACCTAAGTTAATTGGCTTTGACCATTTTGTCCAGTCGTTAGGGTCTAGTCTTTTTGACATAAATAAGTCTTGTCTGCCAAGACCTGGTTGCCCATCGGAACTAAAATATAAGGTTTTCCCGTCAGGATGTAAGAATGGTTTTCTTTCTGAACCAGGAGTATTGATTATACTGCCTAAGTTTACAGGTTTTGACCAGCCACTATCGGTTTTAAATGCGATATAAATATCGGTATTTCCATACAATGAGCCGTTTTTAAGTGTATTGAAACGAGTATGCTCGCCTACTCCACCCGGTCTATCTGAAATGAAGATTAATGCTTTACCATCATTTGTTAGCTTTCCGTCGCAATCAAAGTATTCTGTGTTAATTCCTTCTGGAAATTGAATAGCATCAGACCAACCGTAGGGGGTTTTCTCCGCATAATATAAATCTCCCCCACCCGGTTTTTCTTTATAGTTACCGAATAGAATCATTGTATTTCCATCGGTTGTGATACCTTGTGGGGATTCTTGAGTGTTAGGAGTATTAAATGGAGCATCTAATTTTTGAGCTGGTGACCAAATTCCATTTGTCTTTTTGGAATAGAAAATGTCATCAGTTTCGTTATCAAATCCATCGCGTTTTGTAGAAGTAAAGTAAAGGGTTTTCTCATCGGCTGTTTGAATTGGGGCAATTTCTGGAACAAGGGAGTTTACTCCTGAACCAATATTTAATTCTTCTAAGGTTTCGCTTGGTCTTTGTAAAATTTCAATTATAGAGTTTATATCTTCGGTTTTATTTGGGAAATAGTCTTTATATCCATTCAATGTGTTAATTGCTCCTTCCCAATCTTTTGCTTTGAGTTGTGGTTCTATCATTCTTATTAACGCAACATAAGCTTCATCACTTGGAGCAAGTTCAAAGATTATATTTAAGTAAGGTGTTATATCTTCACCTGGGGATTGGACTAGTAACTCTTTGTAGTTTTCTGGTAACTGAGCAGATAAGTTAATTGAAAGTAATAATAAAGTTGTAAAAATAAATTTCATATCTTTTCCTTTTTAAAAATGCAATTTAATAATTTCTTAGTATTTATTGGTTATCTTCTTCTTTGAAGTCGTCCATTTGTTATTTTACTAATGTACTCTGGGTCATAAAGTATACGAATTATTGGAAGTAAAAATGAGTAAATAAATGAAATGTTTGTGAGTAAGTCGATGTATTGTTGTGGTAAAAAGTTTAAAAAAATAAATATTGCGAAAAAGACTATATTAAGAATAAGTAAAATTGGTGTAATAATTTTCGAGTATTTATTGAGATAAAGTATAATTAAGGATATAGAATTTTCAGATGTAATGAGGTCTAATATCTCACTAAATAGAAATGAAATTACAAGAGTAAACATAAATATACTATTCCATTTACCTTCGAATGAAAAGAAATCAGTAATAATAACAAGAATAAGACTAATTGGTAGAATAACAAGATTAATTTTTGAGTAATATTTAATTAGGGATTTTTTCATTAACAAAACTAATTGAATTATTGATAATATGCAAAATTAGATTTTGTAAGAAACTCGTTCTTGAAGAAAATATCTAAATTCTAATTTCACCATCCTTCGACTTCGCTCAGGTTGCTTGAGTTATAGTTCATTGAGCTTAGTCGAAAAAAACTGAATTCCAGGGCTACACTTCGGGAAGGATTTAGGAAGGGTTGTCTTTTCCGCTTTCGGAAGGGTTCAAACCCTTCCGAAGGTGGTGAGATTAATTAACAAAGGGTTTTAACCCCTTGTTAAAAGTAGTAAAATTAATAGTGTGTAAATAAATAATAATTACTCCTTTTTACCAATTTCTTTTTGCTTAAACAAAACTCTATCGTGTTTATAATCATAAAAATAAACAACATAAAATGTAATAGAAAACAATATCATAAATTGTATATTCTTATTCAAAAAATCATTTTCAAAAAAGAAGTTCTTAGGAATTATTTCATTACCTAAAAATATTAAACCTGTTTGTATAATTACACCAATTGTTGTTAGTTTAAGAAAGTTTTTTGTTTTTTTAGTCATTTTCCTATATCCCTAATGTGTTTGCCTTCCCCATTTATTATAAGCATCTAAAATTGAGTTTCCAACACCAGTGCCTACAGCTGTATAACCAATAGCCGCACCATAAGTTATCTGTCCAGCAGCTGGCACAACATTAACCGGAGCAGCTGCAATTCCTGCTGCAATTGCACCTGCTAGCGCACCGACTGCGTCTGATTCCGCCACAAAAGCAACTGCTTTTAATGCTTTTCCCCAGTTCCAAGACCATAAAAATTGAAAATTCCTTTTACCATACGAAGAGTTGTAAAAGAAATCTAAATTTGAATTCCAATAGCAAAAGCTATGCTTCAAAACAGAAGAAGTCATTAGTATAATTACTTTTTGACTTGAATCTAATGAATTATCATATAAAACTACATTCTCGAAGTTATTAAATGCAGATACGACTGTATCTAAATAATTAATTGTGTCTTGGTCAGAAGATAATTTATTATAAAACATATTAAAAGCTTGATTCATATATGTAATTTGAGTTGAATTTAAGTTTAATGAATCATACATTTGGCTTTTAGTTAAACTAACAAAGTTGTTAGCTGAATCTAAAAATACTTCTAACTCACTTTCCAAGTCTTGTGTTTGAACTACAACATCTTGATTTTGATGAAACCAAGCGCTCATACTATATGCAATCTGGCTTATTGTTAAATCACTTGCTGGATCTACTGATTATATAATCAATGCATTCATTATGCCACTCACCAACATAATCCATGTAATTATTTGGATTAGAGATAGTGAGTGTAGAAGAATAAGAATTTTTAGCTTCGATAAATTCATTTTCCTTTACAGGCAACTCCTCTTTACAAGACCACATTAATGTTGATAATAAAATCATAGAAAAAAAGCTTAATTTTAGTGTTATGTTTTTCATAACGACTCCTTTTGGATAAATTAGACAAAAAAATCAATTAGTAAATTTATTTTTCTGCTAATTTAAGCACTGCTAATTTAAGCACTGCTAATTTAAGCACTGCTAATTTAAGCACTGCTAATTT
>CAYXMM010000002.1:260262-293259 GCA_964465945.1 uncultured Hyphomicrobiales bacterium | reverse complement strand
AATATCCAAATTATTTTTTTATTTTATGAAAATAGTTTTCCACAAACTTTATCATTTTTATCAAAAATATATAAAAAAGGGTTTAAACAACTTGTTGTAGTAAATAGTTACTATTACTATTAAGATTACACTTCTCCGAAGTATTTATAACTAAATCATTTACAAGTAAATGATGAGTATTTTTACTAGATGTTTTGCTGGGCTTAACACGACAAGTAGGTAACCTCATCGAAACCTTCCCTATAGATGGAGACTTGAAAATTCAGTTCGTTTCGACTTCGCTTTTTACTCTTTATTTTTAACTATATTGTATTCGTTTTCTAAGATTTTTATTTCTATGTCTAAGAGTTCTTTTTGTCTTCTTTGTAAGACTATTTTTGCAGTTTGGATTGCTTTTTCTACTTTATAAATTGAGGAGTCTTTTGCGCCTCCCCAAGAGAATGATTGTATATGGGTTGGTGGGAAGTCTGGTGTAAATATCATACTACCAACGCCAGCAATTGTACCTGTATTAAATCTTGAGTTTATTGCTGTTTTTGTGTGGTCGCCACATAAGAGTCCCATAAACATTGTGTTTGTATTGATTAATTCATCTCTATAACGTAGTGATATGTTTTGGTAGGTGTTTTTTAAGTCGGAGTTGTTTGTGTCAGCTCCAAGATTTACCCACTCTGATATGAATGAATGTCCGAGAAAGCCATCGTGCTGTTTGTTTGAGTATGATTGAAAAATTGAGTTTTCAACTTCTCCCCCAACTTTGCAATACTCACCTATAGAGGTTTTTTCGTAGATTTTTGCGCTAACTTTAATTATCGTATTTGAGCCAATATAACAGGGTCCGATTATAGTTGCTTGTGGCATTATTTTAACATTTTTGTTAAGAATAATTGGTCCTTCACTTGCGTCTAACACTACGGAAGGTGCAATTTTTACACCTTGACCTAAATATATATTATTTTTATTGATTCCGTAAGAACCAGGATGTTTAGCTGAATCGTATTTTGAAAATAATTTGAAGTTTTTGGAGTCTTCTATTATTGCTTCTTCGTTCATTAGTATAGCTTCGTGCAGATATTCTAATGTTTTTATACTTTCAATTTCAACTGATTTAAAATTCTTAAAAAATTGATTGCTAAGATTTGAAAGGTCATTTTTTGATAAATTTTCAACCCAATTTGATTTATCAATCCATGCAATTATTGGCTCATTATTCTTTGTTATAACTAAGCTTTTATTCGGTTCTTGAATTAAAATTTCAACTATTGAATCCCATAAGTTAGATTCAGGAATAACTTTTGAATTTATAATTAATAAATCACTATTGGCAGCAAATTCTTCATTTATGTTAAATCTTTGATTGAAAGATATAGTTTGATTTCTTCTTCCTTGGAAGTGGATTTTGGATTCAGGGAATTCAACTTTGATTTTTTCAAATAATCTTAAGCAACCTAAACGCAATTCCCATAAAGGATGCATTACAGAAAATGGGTAGTAATTTTTCACATTTTCGGGTTCTAAGAGTAATATATTTTTAATTCTAATCAATTATCAATTTGTTTATTATGTAATAAAGCTGCTTTTATAAATTCAATAAACAATGGGTGTCCTGTTACTGCTCTTGATTTTAATTCTGGGTGAAATTGTACTCCAATGAAAAATGGGTGGTTTTTGTATTCAATGATTTCCACTAAGTTTCCATCGGGAGATAATCCACTTAATACAAGTCCTTTGTCTTGTAATATTTCCCTATAATTATTATTAAATTCGTATCGGTGTCTATGTCTTTCGTCAATATTTTTATTTTTATATGCACTGAAAGCGATTGTTTCAGGTTTTAATTCGCAAGGGAACGTTCCTAATCTCATTGTTCCGCCTTTTTCTTTGACTGATTTTTGCTCTTCCATTAAGTCAATGACTTTATTTCCTTCTTTTACAAATTCGCCTGAGTTTGCATCATTAATACCACATACATTGCGAGCAAATTCTATGACAGCACATTGCATTCCTAAGCAAATTCCAAAATATGGGATGTTATTTTCTCTTATAAATTTAATTGCGCTTATTTTTCCTTCAATGCCTCGCCCGCCGAAACCTGGTGCTATTAGTACACCATTATATTGTGATAGTCTTTCATTAATAGAGTCATCAAATAATTCTTCAGAGTTTATTAAATCTAAATGAACTTTACAATTATTAATAGAGCCAGCGTGAATGAATGCTTCAATTATTGATTTATAAGAATCTTCATAGTTAGTATATTTTCCAACTAAGGCAATTTTCACTTCATATTTAGGACTTTGAATTCTTTTTACAAATTTTGTCCAAGTTTCAATATTAAGTTCTTTTTGTTCTAAATTTAATTTTTGTAATACAATATCAGTTAATCCCTTTTTAGCAAAATTTATTGGAACTTCATATATTGAGGAGGCATCTCTTGCTTCAAAAACTGAGTCAAAATCAACGTTACAGAATAAAGCAATTTTCTCTCTGAGTTCTTTTACTAATGTATAGGAACTTCTACAAAGCAGAATATCTGGCTTTATTCCATATTCCATTAAAACTTTAACGCTATGTTGTGTTGGCTTTGTTTTAAGTTCTTTTGCTGCTTCAATATAAGGAATATAAGTTAAATGCACATTTAAAATATTATTATGCCCGAGTTCATAATACATTTGTCTTTGAGCTTCTAAGAATGGAAGAGATTCAATATCACCAACAGTTCCACCAATCTCGATTAAGACAATGTCTTTTTCGCCATCAAAGGCTTTCATTCTTTGTTTTATCTCATTTGTTATGTGAGGAATGACTTGAACTGTTTTACCTAAATATTGACCTTTTCTTTCTTTGCTAATTACAGAGAAATAGACTTGTCCGGCGGTTGAATTGCTTTTTTTATTCAAAGATTCGTCTAAAAATCTTTCGTAGTGTCCTAAGTCTAAGTCTGTTTCTGCTCCATCATCAGTAACGTAAACTTCACCATGTTGTAATGGGTTCATTGTTCCGGGGTCAACATTTAAGTAAGGATCTAATTTCATCACTCCAACACTATACCCGCTTTGTTTAAGTAACAAACCTATGGAAGCACACGCTATACCTTTCCCTAAAGAAGATAGAACTCCGCCTGTAACAAAGATATACTTGGTTCGCCTTTTATCTGATGATTTACTTTCTGACATATCTTTTTATATTTGCATTATGTAAAATTTCAAATTTAATATTATATAATTAACTTACCAATTAATGTAAATAACTTTTAAAAATAAAATGAAAATAATAGCAATTTTTATAGTTTTAATATTATTATTCTCTTCTTGTAACAAAATTAAGGAATTTCAGGAAGGTAACGAAATTGAATTTTGGCATTTTTGGAGTGAGCCGAATCAGGCAAAGGTTATTGATTCACTTATAAAAGAATTTGAAAAGCAAACAAATATTAAAGTAAACGTTACTCAATTAAGTTGG
The DNA here is from genome assembly GCA_964465945.1 of uncultured Hyphomicrobiales bacterium. Lineage (GTDB taxonomy): Bacteria > Bacteroidota > Ignavibacteria > Kapaibacteriales > UBA2268 > JAJRPT01. Next base: position 289,797 of record CAYXMM010000002.1, on the reverse strand, counting down.
AGTAATGGGAAATCTAAGCTAATTGCTGCTTTTAATTCAAATACTCCACCTGATGTTTTAGAATTAGGGAGTGATTGGGTGGCGCAATTTTCAGCATCAAATGTTCTTGCTGAGTTTAACGAAAATGAACTTGGTTATTTTATTGAATTTTCGAAAAGTCCGTCAATGTGGGATAATAGATATTATGCTTTGCCTTGGATTGTTGATACAAGAGTTTTGTTTGTTAATGCAGATATTTTAAAGAAAAGTAATGTTGAAATAATTCCTCATACGTGGGAAGAGATAATTTCTATATCAAGTAAAATTAATGATAGGAATAATGAAGTTTATGCTATTGGTGTGAATGGACCTGATAAAAATCGATTATACAAAAAAGCGATTACTTATATTTGGTCGGCGAATGCAGATTGGAAGTATGATGAGATTTCTTCAAAGGAAAATGAATACGCTTTGAACTTATATAAGCAATCTGCTCAAAATGGGATTGTTGAAATTCAAAGAAATCTTGATAGGTTGTTCATTCAAGGAAAGCTTGCTTTTACTATCTCAGGTGCTTGGCTTATCAATATGATTAAAAAAGATAATCCTAAATTAAATTATAAAATTACAGAAATTCCAAACACTAAATTTCACAAAGGGATTTCTTTTGCTGGTGGCGAATATATTGCAGTTAGTAAGTCTTCAAAAAATGTTAGTGATGCGAAAAAGTTTGCTTTATGGCTTACAGATGGTAAAAATACGATTGAATTTTGTAAGAAAGTTCCAGAGGGTGGTTTCCCAGCTGATAAGCGTTATTTTCAAGACGACTTTTTTAAAGCAAATTCAGAAAAGATGGTTTTTGCACAACAATTATTGAACTCGAGAATGACTCCTGTTCATCCTAAGTGGTTAGAAATTCAAGATATTCTTGAAGAGACTTACGAACGTGTATTATACAACTATAACACTCCAAAAGAAGCATTGAATTTAGCAAAAAGAAAACTTAGTGTGATTAAATAATTTTAATTTATTTTTTTCCAAGTTAAAGTAGGTATTCGCATTATTCCATTATAATCTAATTTTGACGCTGTAAGTATGAGAATGTCATCTTGTAATTCGTAAAATCTTTTTACACGAGTTCCTATCCAGTTAGGATAAAGGGACATTTCAACGTCATGAATTATATATTTTCTTAATTCATTGACTGAATATTTTCCAAAATATGATATATAGCCATTGTATGCTTCTTTTATTTCAATATCTTCAGCAGATCGAAAGTCAGGGTTTTTAAAATTTGCTCTAATACTATTACCTAATTGAGCTGACATTATACCATCTAAACCATAGTATAGCAATCCCCTAACATTTTGCCCGAAAGGGAATATGATATTTTCTTCACCAATGGCTTCAAATTTGATTAACTCCCAATGCCCTATTAGTTCTTTCATAGTGTTTAAATTAAAAATAATATTTTTAGTCTTTACAATTTTTACTTTCTGCTATTAACTCGCAATCGGTGTAAATTCTTTTATTGTTTGAATTAAATTCATACTTTACATCGCATAATAAATTGTAAGTATCAAGTATTTTCCATGATGTAGCATTAGATAAGTTTTGATTAGTCTCTATCTCAAATGCAATTATAAAATGATAACCATTTGATGTAATTTTAAAATCCTTTGAAGGTGATAAATAAAATGATCTAAAAGAAGAATCTATGCTATTTTTACTAAATATTTTACATTCAATATAAAAGTCTTCATTATTATGTGATAGTTTTAAATCAGGATATCCAGTAGATTTAAAATTCCCTTTTATTGTAGTTGGTTTTTCAACATTTAATTGAAATTCTTTTAATTTCTTTTCAATAATTTGTTCAATTTTATTTCCAACTTCATTTATTCTTTTACTTTCAATTGGGTTATTTTTAGTATCACTTAAAATTTCATTTAAAGCTATTGACAAATTTTTAGTCAATTCAGAATGATAATTTTTTGAATACTTAAAAACCTTTTTACCACTAATACTCTCGATTACTAAATTTAGCGGAATTCCCTTAATAGGAATAAGCATTTGTTTTATAACATTTCTTAATATTTCATTTTCTTCTTTCATACTTATTTCTCAAAAATTACTATTCTGTTAGTATTTGTGCCTTTGCCATTATTCGAAACACCCCATATATTTGAAGTCTTAGTGAATTGTTGTTCATTAATAATTATTCCTAAGCACTTAAACCCTGCTTTTACTCCAACTTTTACAACTTCTTCATCTAATTTAATTTTACCATTTCTTATTTCACCAACTTCAAAAGCAACAAACCCATTTTTTTTAGTTATTCTAAACAATTCTTCAAAAACCAAATACATTTTATTACTCCATTCTTCAAGAGTTTTTGACATTGTTATTTTATTCTCTATGTCTTTGACATTAATGCTATTAAACCAACATCTTAACCAATTATCTTTCGCATATTGAACTACATCTAAAAATGGAGGTGAGGTAACAGTTAATTGTATAATTCCATCTTGTATTTGATTTGTTTGGCTTGCATCTTCATTGTAGAATTTAGCATTTTTTCTTATTTCATTTAATTTATTTTTATTTTCGACATCTTTAATTAATGATTTAGATTTTTTTAGAATAATTTCCTTAACATTTCTGTAATCTGGGGACTGATTCATTTTTTCATTTATTTTAATTTGTCTATCAGGAGAAACTGCTTGATTTGGTGGTAAAGTATAAACAGAAAAAAAACCTTTCGAATGTCCTGTTAGTCTATTTGTTGCAACCATTTTAATCCATAAATCTAATTCATCAAAAGTGTTTGTATCAATTCTTTGTAAAAAATACATTTTTAATGACAAAATTTCATTAAGAGTCTTTTTTTCGTAGAACATACTTAAATCAATTTCAGAAATTAAATTTTCATTAATTTTAATTTCATCTAATCGTATCTTTAATTCATTTAAATTTGGAATATACAATCTTCCCTTGGTAAATATAGTACTTAGTGGATTTACATCATTTGAAATTACATTTCTGTTAAGTAATGCAGCTTCAATTATTGTAGTTCCTCGACCAGTAAACGGGTCATATATAATATCTAATTCTTTAGTAAATTTTTCAATAAAAAAGTTTGGTAATTGTGGCTTAAAACATGCTCTATAAGAAATTTCGTGAAGTGAATTAGCCTGCCTTTGCTTTGCGGTCCAAAATTCATCAGTGATTCTAACTACATCTTCATCTTCAATATTTATAAAATCGATTTTAGTTGATTTAATTTGAGAATTAAATAATTGAAGTTCGTTTTGATGAATTGAAAATAATTCAATGAAATTATTCACGAGTTTCCTTTTTTATAAAAAACTACAAGTTTAGTGCAACTTAAGAAATTTTTCTTTATTAGTTTGTTTATAAATTAATATGTTCAAAAGTATTACTTTCAAAATTAAATAGATTTATTGCGAAACAAAAATTATAGTAATCTATTATATTTTGATTTAATTTCAACATACTTCACTTTTTATTAAATTTGTATATTATTTATTACAAAAGTTAATATAAAAATGGAAATTAGTAAAAATGATGCCTTAGAGTATCATAGTGGAAAGAGAAAAGGAAAAATTGAGGTTGTAACGACTAAACCTGTTGCAACGCAAAGGGATTTATCATTGGCTTATTCTCCAGGTGTTGCTGAGCCCTGCCTTGAAATTGCAAATGATGAGAGTCAAGTTTTTGAATATACTGCAAAAGGTAATTTGGTTGCTGTTATTTCAAATGGAACGGCTGTTTTGGGTCTTGGCGATATTGGACCTTCTGCTTCTAAACCAGTTATGGAAGGTAAGGGTGTTTTATTTAAAAAATTTGCTGATATTGATGTTTTTGATATTGAATTAAATTCTAAGAATATAGACGATTTAGTAATGGCTATTAAGATGATGGAGCCAACTTTTGGTGGAATTAACTTAGAAGACTTTGCTGGTCCTGATTGTTTTGAAATTGAAAAGCGTTTAAAAGCAGAAATGAATATTCCTGTGTTTCACGACGACCAGCACGGGACTGCGATTATTTCTGGCGCTGCTATGCTAAATGCTGTGGAACTTGCAGGAAAGAAATTAAGTGAAGTGAAAGCTGTTTATAATGGTGCTGGGGCATCTGGAATTGCTTGTGCTAAATTTCATATTTCATTAGGGCTTAAACCTGAAAATGTGATAATGTGTGATTCAAAAGGGGTAATACATTCTGAAAGAGATGATTTGAATGAGTATAAGGTTGACTTTGCTCGTGACACTGAATTAAGAACATTAGAAGAAGCTTTTGTTGGCGCTGATATGTTTTTCGGTCTTTCAAAGGGTAATGTTGTTAGTAAAGAAATGGTAAGGAGTATGGCGCCTAATCCTATTATCTTTGCAATGGCTAATCCTGTATCAGAAATATCGTATCCAGATGCTATTGAAGCTCGTGAAGATGTTATTATGGCAACTGGTCGCTCAGATTATCCTAATCAGGTTAATAATGTTTTGGGATTCCCGTTTATTTTTAGAGGTGCTTTAGATGTTCATGCTAAAAGTATTAATGAAGAAATGAAACTTGCAGCTGCATATTCAATAGCTCAGCTGGCAAAAGAAGAAGTTCCAGATGCTGTGAAGCACGCTTATGGAACTACTAATTTATCTTATGGAAAAGAGTATATTATTCCTAAACCATTTGACCCAAGAGTTTTGACTTGGGTAGCTCCTGCGGTAGCGAAAGCTGCAATGGATTCAGGAGTAGCGAGAAAAGAGATTAAGGATTTTGATAAGTATAAACATCATCTTGATATTAGAATGGGCAGAGCTCATTCGTTTATGAATATTATTTATAATAAGGCAAAATCAAAACCTTTAAGAGTTGTTTTTCCTGAGGGAGAAAATACTAAAATTATTTCAGCGGTTAATATTTCAAAACAACAAGGAATTTGTGAGCCAGTGCTTATTGGTAATCCAAGTAAGATTAATGAAATAGCAAACTCAGTTAATGTTGATATTACTGGTATTGAGATTATTGACCCAAGAAATAATCCTTATACTAATTATTATTCAAACTTATATTTTGAGAAAAGGTGTAGAAAAGGTATAACTCGTAAACAAGCAACGGAACAAATGTTAAATTCAACAAATCATTTTGGAAGTATGCTTTTAGAAGCTGGTCAAGCTGATGCAATGGTTTCGGGACTTACAACAAATTATTCTGATACGATTAAGCCAGCATTAGAAATTGTGGGGCAGCAAAGTATTTATTCAAGAGTTTCAGGTCTTTATATTATTATATCACATAATGAAGTTTATTTTTTAACTGATACTACCGTGAATATTGACCCAAAAGCAAGTGAAATTGCTGATATTACTCTTCAGGCGGCTGACTTTGTTCGTCAATTTGATATTGAACCACGTGTTGCATTACTCTCATATTCTAATTTTGGTTCTTCAACGGGTGATGTGCCTAAAAAAATGCAAGATGCTCTTAAAATAGTTAATCAAAAAGCACCTGAATTAATTGTTGATGGTGATATTCAAGCTGATGTTGCTGTTAGTCAAGAAAAAATAGATTTAGATTATTCATTTTCTAAATTGTCTGGTGGAAATGCAAATGTGTTGGTTTTTCCGAATTTAACTGCTGGTAATGTTGCATATAAGTTATTAAATAAACTTGGTAACTTAAATGTAATTGGACCTGTGTTACAAGGAATGAGTAAATCTATTCATGTATTACAAAAGGGTTCGTCAATTAATGAAATTGTTGATATGACTGCGATTGCTAATGTAATGGCTCAAAATTTAGAAGAGGAACGGCTTATATGTTCAGTAAAATATTAATTGCAAATAGAGGTGAAATTGCTTGTCGAATAATTAAAGCTTGTAATGAAATGGGAATTAAAACAGTTGCTATTTATTCTGATGTTGATTCGAATGCTTTGCACACAACTTTAGCTGATGAAGCGATTTCAATCGGAGGAAATACTGCTTCTGAATCATATTTGAATATTGATAAAGTTATTAATGCAGCTTTAAAAACTAATGCAGATGCAATACATCCTGGTTATGGCTTTTTAAGTGAAAATTATCATTTTAACGAAAAAGTTAGAGGACATGGATTAACTTTTATTGGTCCTGACCCAGAACCGATGAGATTGCTTGGTTCAAAAGTGGAATCAAGAATAAAGATGATTGAAGCGGGTGTTCCAGTAGTTCCAGGTTTAAAGAATGCTTCTACTAATGTTAGTGAGTATATTGCTGAAGCTAATGTAATTGGTTACCCAGTTCTCATAAAAGCATCAGCAGGTGGTGGTGGAAAAGGTATGAGGGTAGTATGGACAGAAAATGAACTTGAAGAGTCTATTTATTCAGCGATGCGGGAGGCAAAATCTGCTTTTGGTGATGATACTATATTTATGGAGAAGTATATTCTCGAACCAAGACATATTGAAATTCAGGTTGCGAGAGATAAGTTTGGCAATTCGGTTCATCTTTTTGAAAGGGAATGTTCTATTCAAAGGCGTCACCAAAAAGTGATTGAAGAAACTCCTTCAATGGCTATTGATGATACAATTAGGCATAAAATGGGTGATGCTGCAATTAAAGCGCTTGATTCTGTTGATTATCATACCGTTGCAACTGTGGAGTTTTTGCTTGATAAGGATAAGAATTTTTATTTTCTCGAAGTGAATACTCGTATTCAGGTTGAACATGCTATAACAGAAATGGTTACAGGAGTAGACTTGGTTAAATTACAAATTAATCTTGCTTATGGAAATCCTATTGGATTAAAACAAGAAGATATTAAGCAAAATGGTCATGCTATTGAAACGAGAATTTATGCTGAGAATGCTGAAAATAACTTCCTTCCAACTGGTGGTAAAGTTTTAAGTGTTAATGAGTTAAATAACCCTGGAATTAGAGTTGATACTGGGATTAAAATTGGAGATGAAATTTCATCGTTTTATGACCCTATTATGTCTAAAATAATTTGTTTTGGTTCAAATAGGAATGAAGCAATTCAAAAATCAGTTTATGCTTTGAAAAATTATAATCTATTAGGTGTTGTAACGTCTATACCTTATTTATTGAATATTCTCGAACATCAAGATTTTAGAGATGCTAAGACTACTACTGATTTTATTTCAAAACGCAATGATGAGCTTTTGAATTTTAATGATCATTCTATCGAAGCGATGTCTATTCTTGATAAGTTGGGAGTTTTAAATAGTAACCAAAATATTATTAACAATGCATTTCTTTCAACTCCTTGGCTTGAAATTGGGAAATGGGAAATAGATTAAAATATGGCAAATGAAGAAATTAAAAGACAATTCAAATTAAGAGATAGAGTTTTCAGGGCTATCTCAAAAGATAAAAATATTAGAATTGCAGCAATAAAAAACACTAAAACTGCACAAGAAGCTCAACGAAAACATAATCTTGACTTTGTATCTGCTACTCTACTTGCTCGCACTTTATCTGGTGCTGTTTTGACTAGTAGTTTTTTGAAAGGCGAAGAACGTATCATTATTCAATTTCAAGGTGATGGACCTATTTCTGAAATTTATGCAGAAGCAATGAATATTGGCGAAGCAAGGGGTTATGTTAATTTAAGAGATGAAATTGACACTGAAAATATATCTAGTATGCGTGATGCAGTCGGTGTTGGGTTATTAACTTTATCTAAAATTCTTTATGACACGAATGAGCCAGTTACTGGAATTGTTCCAATAGTTAAAGGTGATATTAGTACTGATTTAGTTAATTATTTTACTCAATCTGAACAAATTCCAACAGCAATGATTCTTGATGTTTCTTTAACTGATAATGGTTTGATAGAACATAGTGGCGGAATTATTGTGCAGGCATTACCTGGAGCAGATGAAGAAGTTTTAAAAAAATTAGAAGAAGCACTTCTGAATAATCAAAATTTATGTGATAGATTTCGTGAAGATAAAATGCCAGATGAAATTTTAATTGATATTTTACCGATAGAATTTGATATAATTTCTACTTCACAAACGGATTTTTTCTGTCGTTGTAGTAAAGATCATTTTAAGAGTAAATTGCTAACTCTCGGAGTTGCAAACTTAAAAGATATGCGAGAGAAAAATCAAAATGAAATAGTTTGTAGAATTTGTAATTCACATTATATTATTGATGATATTGATTTTGAAGAGCTTATTTTAACTTCGCAAGCATCTATAAATTGAAAAGCTAACATTATGTCAGAAGATGAAATTTTAAAAATTATTGCTGAAGGTGAATCTTCTACAGTTGAGTTTAAAAGAAAATCCCCAGAATTATTGAAATTAGCAAAAGAAATTTCCGCTATTGCAAATACGAAGGGTGGTTATTTGTTTATCGGAGTCGATGATGATAGAAGAATATATGGTATTGACTCTGAAAAAGAAGAAAAAAATAATATTGAAACTGCTACTCATTTCTTTTTAGAACCTACTCTTGATTTAGAAATTTATTCAGTTAATATCAAGAAAAAAGAAATTTTAATGGCAATTATTCCTAATAGTGAATTTAAGCCACATAAGGTCTTAATTGCTGAACCAAATAATATTACTAAAAAAAGGGCTTATATTCGTGTAGGTGAAAAATCAATAGAAGCGTCATCTGAAATGGCTCGTTTGATGACCTACCAAAATCCTAATAACGGAAAGGAACTTAATATATCTATTTCTGAAAGAGAAAAGCGGCTGTTTAATTACTTAGAAAAGTACGAAAGAATTACGGTTAAAGAATATTGTAAGTTAACAAATATATCAAAACGAACAGCGGAACGCTCGCTTGTTCAACTTGTCCGAGCTGGAATTATACAAATACATAATGATTCTGCGAATGATTATTTTACTTTGGTTTGAAAAGTAGTTAAAAGTTTTTTATTTTTATTATTTTGATGTCCTAAATTAAAAAAAGAACTTATAAATTGTTGTCTATATTTTTATTTTGTTTTAGGTGTTTGGGTGAAAATTCATTTTGTTTTGACTTATTTTATAAAAAATCTAAAAGTATTTTTTAATTTACATCTTTATTAATAATAATTTATTTATTTTGGAAATGAAGGAAAAGAATTTTAATATTGTTACATACACAGTTATCTCTATCATCTTTTTAAGTGTTCATTACTTAATTAATCTGCCTTTTTTTGATGAATGGGAAAGATATGTTCCGTTTATTGAACGCTTTAGTATGACTATATTCCTTATTTCAACTTTATTTTTAGTTGGAAGATTAATTGATAAATTGATTCATGAACGAACTGAGGCACAAGGTGTTAAGTATAATTTATTTAGGACTAATCGGCTTTTAATTGTCATTTTTACTTTTATTATTATTACTTCATTTTTATTTCAAAATTTGTATGCTGTGGCTGTAAGTTTTGGTCTAATTTCTTTAATTTTAGGTTTTGCGTTACAATCCCCTATTACTTCATTTATTGCTTGGCTTTATATTATATTTAGGCGACCTTATCAAGTTGGTGACAGAATTCAGCTTGATGGGTTTAAAGGTGATGTTATTGAAATTAGTTATTTAGACACTATAATAGAAGAGTTTGGTGGCAATTATTTAGATAATGATAGAAAAAGTGGTAGAGTTGTTCATTTTCCAAATAGTATAATTCTAAAATCACAAGTAATTAATTATTCAGGTCAATTTAAGCCATTTATTTGGAATGAAACCGCTATTCAAATTTCTTATACAAGTGATTTGAAGTTTGTAGAGAAATGTCTTTTAGAATCGGCTAAAGAAGATTTTAAGGTGTTGTGTCCTCAATATATTTGTCCGGAGAATGAGCCATCAGTTTATTTTCGTGTTAATACTTATGCTTGGCTTGAAGCAGTTGTATCTTATCCTGTAGAGCCAGCTGATACAACGGGTAAAAGGAACAGGATTTTACAAAATGCGTTACCACTTTTGAATGCAGAACCAAATAAAGTTGGCTTTCCAGAGGGTTCAAAAAGATAATTTTTTGTATTTTTAAAATTAAATGGTATAGTTTCAAACGAAAATAATTTAATAGTCGTTTATTATAGATTAAAATAATATAAAAGGGAAATTAATGTTTTTATACAATTTAGTTCTTTTAGTTCACGTTCTTTCTGCAATATTTGCATTAGGTCCGGGATTAGTTTTAAAATTTGTATTTAAAAATGCAAAAACAATAACAGATTTAAAAAATGCACAGCAAATTAGAGGTCAAGTGCTTAAAATAATTATGGTCTGCGGAGCGTCGTTGTTTTTAACTGGATTAATTTTGGGATTTATGAATACGGCATTGTTTAAAATGGGCTGGTATCATGCGAGTTTAACATTATTCTTAATTGCAACTGCAATTGGACCAATATTTTTAGCAAAAAAAGTTAAAAAAATCAAAGCGATTTTAGAGAATGCAACAAGTGAAGAAATTCCAGTTGAATACTATGAATTATCTAAAAATGTGGGTATGTTTATTAATATCCAAAACTCAATTTATATGTTAGTTCTTGTATTAATGGTTTTAAAACCATTTTAAATCTCTTTTTTATTTCCTAATCGGAAAAATATTATAATTGTAAAAACAAATAGGGCTATTGAGATGTAAATTAAATATAGTCCTGTTTCTTGTTGTTGCAATATATCGAATGAACTACACAGCAGAATATTAAAACTCCGTAATGCAATTCCAACTGCAAATGACATAGCAGTGTGCATTCCAAGAAAATAAATTTTTAACTCGTTTAAATCACCTCTTATTAGAGTGGAGATTAATATACCAACAATGAATATATTTAGGTGCATTACCCTATTTATCCATTCGTAAATAACTGCAAAATCAATAGAAAGCGGTAGCATCCAAAATATTATAGATGCTGTAATAAAAATAAATAATGAGATTCCTATCCATACATCTTTTACTGAAAATTGAAATATCACAATATTCGTAATAATGCCGAGAATAAGCATTGACGTTAATTGAATTAACTGATGTCGTTGCATTGTTAAGGATAGCCAATCGTTAAATGTAAATGAAAGTAAATAAAATGCTATGACTATAGTAATGGCTATAATTACTTTTAACATACTTTTATACATTTGTTAATTTCTTGAATTATTAATGAATTATCTTCTCTTGCTGGGTCGAATGTTTTTATAATTTTATTGTCTGGTGATATTAAGTATAAATAAATTGAGTGGTTGATAAGCCCTGTTTCTGGGACTTTATATGCCCAAGTGCCTAATTTATTTAAAAATTTATTGAACTTATCTTGATTTATTTGATAAGGCAAAGCAAAAGTCCAACCCACAATGTCGTCTCCAAAATAGTTACGATACTTTGCAATTTTTTCGATATTATCGTTCATTAAGTCAAAACTGACTGTTACAAATTCTAATTGAGAAGGAATAATATTTGTGTCAATTGAATGATAAATTTGTTCTAATTGATTATTAACTTTATGACATACAAATGGACAATCTAAATATACAAAGTTTAAAAGAATGTACTTGTGTTGATTTTCTATTTTAAATGTTTTGCCATTTTGGTTAACAAAATTAATCTCAGGAAAATTTCTGGGAATTTGACCAGCTTCCGCAAGAGTATGCGAAAACACAGTAAAAGCGCTCAAGCCGTTAGTCCATTGCCAAATTATGCCAAAGCACAAGAAAAAAACAAATATGGGAATAAAAACTTTTCTCATAATTACATAAATTTACTTTTTGTTGTAAAAAATTGAATTTTATTTATAATTTTTATTCCCATACAAATGTTAAATATCTTTTTTATGTTTAATCAACAGGTGCATCTTCAATATAACCCATACGTTTCGATAGTCTTGCTATTAATGAAATATACATAATTAATAGTCCAATTAATACAAGAATAATAAAAACGGAAGCAAGTTGTGAAAGCATAGCTCCAATATTATGGACGCTTTCAATAGGTATACCTGCATAGCTATTATATCGACGTGGGATACTGAAAAAACCACCTAAATAGAACATTAACACAAATCCATATCCACCAGCAACAAAAGCCCATAAGCCAGCACTCGCAATAAAGTCCCCTTTGTGTTTATCTTCTTTTTTAGAAAATAGATAATATAGAAATGCAAGAATAAATAGCACAACACCAAGCAACATATAAGTATGAAAATGTCCAGGTACCCAAAGCGTATTATGTAAAACGCTATTGATTGCAATAGTTGAATCGACAACTGCAGCAATACCACCAACTGCCCATCCGGCAGTTCCAAGTAAGAACATTAATGGAATTATACTCCATTTCATTTTAGAATGGAATATTTGAGCGACAACACCAAACATCGTTATACCAGTTGCTGGAATTGCACTTAAATATGATGCAATTTGTCCGACATAATGTAAAGCCATATTTTGTGAAAAGTCCATATACAAGTGGTGGAAATAAGCAAATAGAATTACAAGAAATGTAATATTCCAAGAATAAACTAATACTTTATTTACTTTCCATTCGCGACCAGTATACTCTGGTAGCAACGCATAAACCCAACCAACTGCGCAATACATTGTTATATTGACAAGAGTATGTCCGAAGAACATCACCATATTTTTAAGCATTAATGGGTCATAAGCAATAGATGGCTCTAAATGTTGGAGTAGATACATTATTAGCATCGCAGCTCCAATTATAAATGCCAAGACACCCGGAATTAGACTTATCGCAGTAATTAGAACAAGTGGTGGTAATGGGTTTTTAACTTCACCTTTTTTGAGGTATTGCCAACCGAGTAGATTGAAAAATCCATCATATTCTTTTGCAAGTGCATAAAGTAAATGCAAAATTCCAATAAGCCAAGCTAAACCAAGAATAATTAAAGAAATAACAGTCATTCCTGTTGACCAATGTGCCCAAGTTGCCCCTTTAAATGGAAGCGGATAAAGCATATACCAACCGGGAGCAAACTTACCAATTAAGACACCAACTACTAAGCCCAAAAATCCAGTAATAACAGCAAAAAATACAAAATATCCGACTTTCAAATTAAGCTTTGTTATACGTGTTCCATTTAAGTACCATAAGCCAGAAAAGGCAAAACTAAATAATGCTCCAGCCATTCCAAGACCGTGAAGTGTCATATATGAATAAAATTCAGCCGGTGCAGTTTCCGTTACATCTCCTTGGCTTAATCTCATCAATAATCCAAGTAATACAAGAAATGGGAAAAGAACCATAATAGTTGCTCCCCATATCGTAGCAAGGTTTCTTTGTTTTTTAATTTCAATTGTATCTATCAGTTTCATAATTTTTTTTCTCCTTAATTATATGACATGAATGGTTGCAAACATAAACGCGTGGGCTACACCGCAGTATTCTAGACAAAGCACTTTGTAATCACCTTTTTTCTTAAAAACGTGATGAATACTATTTGTGTATCCGGGCATTGCTTGTGTTTGTGTAACTATCAATCCATCATCGTCATAAACGGCAAAGTTATGATTTACGTCATTAGATTTTACAGCAAACTTTATGTTTTTATTTACTGGCAATGTAATTTCATTAGTCCCAGTAAATTGCGACAAATCTCCATTGTAATCTCCTTCTGCAATTCTCCACGACCATTGATAACCTGCTACAGTTACTTCAACATCAGCTTTATCTTGATATTGCTCATAAGGAAGTGATTGTAGAGTAATAAATAATAGAATGAGTAAAGCACCACTTAAGCCCGCAAGGTAACGACCTCTTACCTTATATACTTTATTTTTTGCAGCATATTTATCTTCATTTGCTTTCGCCGTTATTATTAAATATACAACGACTAAACCAATGAGAATTGACATTATAAGTGATATAATGCCAGCTGTTCCCTGTAAGGTCAATAACATAACATAACTCCTTATATTGGTAGATTTGATAATAAATTAGTTCCAGAATCTCGTTTAACTTTAAAGTTAAACATAGTTAATACAAATGCTTAATATATAATAAAAGTATTATTTTACTTTTATTATATTACAAAAGTAAAAATATTATTTTAATTGCAAGAATATTTTAATAAATATTTTTAAATATAAGTTAATAATATAAATTATTTAAAAATCAGAATGCTATATTTTCTTATAAACCAATATTTTAACGTATATTACTGGAAATATTATTTTTATTTATAATATTTAATATCAATGTGAAAGCAATGGAATTAATAAATTATTTTAGTAAATTTTCAATTCTTTTGTCAGGTATTAACCAAATTAGTGCTACTATACTATAACATAGCATACTTATAGTTGGAAACCAGAATGATAGGGTAATTCCAATGATATAAATTAACGAAGAGGCATACTCTTTCGCACTACTTTTTATTGCCTTCCCTATTGTAGAATCGACTCCTTCATATTTTATTGCTACTCTTTCAAGTATAGTAAAAGTAATCGCGCAGAGCAATAAATTTAAACCATAAAGGGCAACTGGGCTTTTTGTGAAATGGTTTTCACCTACCCAAGCGGTAGTAAATGGGATTAGTGATAGCATAAAAAGTAAAGATAAATTTGCCCATAAAACTCCACCATTTACTTTTTGAATTGCTTGGAAAATATGATGATGATTATTCCAATATATCCCAACATAAATAAAACTTAGTATATAAGATAAAAACTTCGACAAAAGTGGGATTAAATTATAAAATTCATTGCCTATTGGGACTTTTAACTCTAATACCATAATAGTAATGATAATAGCCAAAACTCCGTCACTAAATGCTTCTAATCTTGCCGTTTTCAAATTGTTTATGTAGGACAGTTAATAATAATAATTTAATCCAAAAATATTAAATTTATATTAATTAAAAAAATATTTATATCATTTATGTTTTCGGCGATATTAAAATCCTTCTTTTATTATAAACTCAGATTTTATTCCTATTGATTTGAGTTGTTTTTCAACTGCGAACATCATTGGTTCGGGACCGCATAGATAATAGTATTTAGTTGTTTTGTCAATATATTTTTTTATTAAATCTGCTGTAATAAAGCCATTTTCATATCCTCTCAAACTTTCTTCTGACAATACATTTATGAAGTTTTTACCTAAAATTTGTTGAAATTTGTTCTCAAGGATTATATCTGCTTTTGTTTTATTAGCAAAAATTAATTTATTATTCCCAATTTTGTTTGCTTTCTCAAGTTGTTTAAATATGGCAATAAAAGGAGTTATCCCCGCCCCACCTGCAATAAATATACCTTCATCAATAAACTTTATATCTCCAAATACATCGTGAATTATCAATTCATCGCCTACAGTTATGTTTAGTAATTGATTTGTTACGCCATTGTGGGAAGGATATGTTTTGATGGAAAATTCAATAATATCTTCATTTGGGAGTGAAGTAAAAGTGAACGCTCTTAGCTCATTTTCCCAGCCAGTTTTGTTTATTGACACATCTGTCGCTTGTCCGGGTGAATATATTAATCCTTGCGGTTTTTCTGCAACAATTTTAAGGACATCGTGGGTTATATTTTCTTTAGAAATTACTTTAACTATGTTACTCATTTTTTATGCTTTATTATTAATTTGAGATAAAAATTCTTGTTTAATTTCTTGGTTTTTAAATTTACCAGAATAAACAAAAGTTGTAGTTTTACTATTTGTGTCTTTGATACCTCGGGAAGACACACATAAGTGGTCTGCTTCTATCATTACTGCTACATTATTATGCGCTAAAATTTCTTTCAGTGCATCTGCAATTTGATTATTAAGTCGTTCTTGGACTTGAGGTCTTTTTGCATAGTATTGAACTATTCTATTTAGTTTTGATAGTCCTATAACTTTGTTATCTGGAAAATATGCTATGTGAACTTTTCCAATTATTGGAACAAAGTGGTGTTCACAATTTGAGTATAATGTAATATCTTTTTCGAGAAGCATATTGTTATAGTTATACTTATTGTTAAAAAGGCTAATTTCTGGCTTATTTTCTGGGTTAAGTCCGCTAAATATCTCTTTAACATACATTTTGGCGACACGATTAGGCGTTTTGATTAAACTATCATCGTGAAGATCAAGTCCGAGAGCTTCCATAATTTTAGAAAAATGATATTCAATCTCTTTAATTTTTTCTTCAGTAGAGTGATTTTCAACTCTTTCATTTGCTATAGGCATAAGTAAATGCTTGCTTTGGTTTTGTGATGCTATTTCATACATTATTTTAGTCCTTATTAATTACATTCATAACATTATTGACAATAGTGTCGCAATATATGAGATTGAAGTCAAATAGCTCTTTTGGAGCATATTTTCTTTCAATTTCTTTGCGTAGCATTGCCTTCGACCTATTTAATCGCACTTTAACATTTGATTCGCTTATATCTAAGAGAGAAGCGGTATCGGCTACATTAAATCCAATAACTTCTCTTAATGAAAAGACAATTCTATAATCGAAGGGAACTTTTTCGAGCGCCTTTTCGATTATATTACCAAGTTCTTTATTCTCTATAACTTGTGATACTTCATTTTTTGGATTGCTAAACATAGGGCGTGAATCCTCATTTATGTCTTGAACTATTTCGTTTGTAAATCTTGCGTTATGCTTTTTATGAAAGCAATTATTCAACATTATTTTAATTAACCAAGTTTTGAAACTTGAGCGATTTTCAAATTTTATTAGACTATAAAATGCGGCAATATAAGTGTCTTGCATTAGGTCTTGGGTATCTTGGTGATTTATATTATATGAACGCCCAATTTTGTATAATGGCGCATTATATCTTCTTATAATTTCTTCGAATAAATCGGTACCCCCATCCAAAACTTCTTCGATAATTTCAAAATCTGTAAGTCCTTTGGCATCTTTCAATATTTTTGACATATTTTATCTATCTTTCATTACTTTCTATAATAATAGAGTAAGTATGTAGACGAAAGGTTACAAGAAAAATTAGGATTGTGGGTATTTTTATTACATTTTAAAAATAAATATGTTTTAAGACTATTTATAAAATATTCATGAAAATAACATAATTGTGGAAAACTTTATTTGATTTTTAAAAAAAATATTTGCAAAAAAAAAAAATGTTTTAATTTGTATTTGAGAGATGACAAATATATAAAAAAATTTTAATATTTAGAAATTTTATATTTTGAGTATGCTTTGAAGTAAATTATTAATGTTTTCAACAAAAAAAGTATATCTTGTATTTCAATTAATTAAAGGTTTTAAATGAAGTTATTGTCTGTTTTTATAGTATTATTATCTATGTTTAGTTGTGCCTCTTTTGAAAATGGGCAAGTATTAAATTCTGTTAATATCAATCAAAGCAATTTTTCAGTGATAGGTAATGCAGAAGGAACAGCAAAAAACGGACATTTTTTAGTTATTCTTGATGTTAATTTTCGAAAAGAATTACTTGTTGAAGCAAGAAACAATATGTATAAAAACTTTCCTTTAAAAAAAAATGAAATGTACGCAAACACTTATGTTAGTTACCAAACAAATTTTTGGTTTCCATTTGGAATTATTTACTATGAAGTCAAATGCACTATCAAATCAGATATAATTAAATTTAATAATTAACATAATTTTACATAGAAATAATCTACATATTATAATTTTATAAAATATATAATTTTTTTTTAGATAATATACCTATAATTATAAACAAAACATAAAAAAAGCCCCAAATTTGGGGCTTAGGTTATTGCTTGATTAGTTGAACATCACATAAAATTCTTACTTCATCTGAAACTAAAACGCCACCAGTTTCAAGCATTGCATTCCAGTTTAAACCAAAATCTTTCCTATTAATTTTAGTATCTAATGTAAATGCGGCACGAGTTTGTCCCCATGGATCTTTCATTAGCCCACTATATTCAGCATCAAGTTCAATTTCTTTGCTTATATCTCTAATTGTCATAACTCCTACTACTTTATATTTGTCGTTGCTCACTTTTTTCATAGATGATGATATAAAAGTAAGTTGAGGGAATTTTTCTGGTTCAAAAAAATCAGCACTTCTTAAATGCTTGTCTCTGTCTGCATTATTTGAATTTATTGATTCAGTTTCTGCAGTGAATTTAATTGTTGCACTATCAAAATTCTCCCCTTCTGTTTCCACATCTGCCGTGAAATTATCGAAATGCCCGGATACTGTTGTGAACATCATGTGCTTGACTTTAAAGCCAATTTCAGAATGTGCTGGATCTATTTTCCATATAGTTTTTGACATAACTACTTTCCTATTATTAATAAATAAACTATTTCTCTTCTTCTTCTAATAATTCTTTTAACACAACTGCTTGGTTAAAATTTTCGTCTTTTGCTGCATATAAAAGTGTTACTTCTCGCTTTTTTGATATTGATTTTAATCGCTCAAATCCGTTCGGTCTAGTTAGCAGTTCTTCTCTGTATTTTTTTCTGAATTTAAGGAATTTTTCTGGCTCGTGATTAAACCATTTTCTTAATTCAGTTGATGGTGCTGTATCTTTGTCCCATTCGTCAATCGCAGCACTTTCCTTACTTAAGCCCCTTGGCCATAGTCTATCTACTAAAACTCTAAATCCGTCTTCACTTGACGGCTTTTCGTAAACTCTTTTAATTTTCATTTTATTTTCTCCAAAATAGATTAAAAGTAGACTTTATCTATTTATAAATTAAATAATGAATTAATTTTTTCTGTTTAAATGTTCGACTAATTTTGATGAGCGATACCCGAAATCAGCGCCGTAGCTATTGATTACAATTCCCTTTATCTTGTGTAATTCTGACGATATTGCAAAAACAATGCTTTCGTCAGATGGATTTGACATTCCTTCAAATCGATGGACTTCGTCAATCACAAATTCTTCTGGAGTGAGTTCCAGGTTGTTACCATTGCAGATTAAGCAATCTTTATCTTTCATCATAAGGAAGTCCGCTGTATAACCTCTTTTAATTAAGTCATTCACTGCTTGGCTTAAAGTGTCATAGCTATATATTTGATTTTCGTTCATTATTATTATTTCCTTATGTTTAGTATTGTATTAATACGTTTTACTAAGTGATTATGTTTTAATATTGCTTGTTATACAAGATAATTTGCCATTTATTCTCCACCAATCATTTTTGATGCTATTCCTTTTTTATTTGTAGTCTCTGCAATAATAATTCCGGTAAAGTGAAGTATTATAAAAATCGGGAACCAGTAAAGACCTAACTTATGAATACTTTCTATATTTTCGTGATAGCGTAATAAAAAACCTTTTTCTAAGCAAATCCCAGTAAAAGCAGAAACAAATACAAAAATATAAAAGTAGATATATGTAAATCCTTGTAATCTTTCCTTAAAGGAAACTTTACTCTTAAATGGGTTAGGAAACTTAATTCCTTTGCTAAGCATATAAATTATTCGAGCAATAAATGAGAATATCATTATATGTGCGAATAACTTATGCCACTGCCACATTGGTTCTCGAATATCTTTAGCAATCTTTTGTATTTGCTCTTTTTGTATTTGGTTTTCTTCGGTATTTTTTTCGATGACCGAGATAATTTGATGTTTATTCATCCAATTCATTCTTAGAAAACCAGTTGCGAATAATATCATCATTGCAAGTGCTATAATCCAGTGTAAAATCCTATGGAATAATGTAAATTTCACTTTATTTCTCATAAGTAAAGTCCCAATAATTAATAATTTTTATTTAGGACTATTTTGTCTTAATATTATTTTAATTTTATAAGAACATTTAATTTTATCTGAAATACTTGTTGAAAATAATAAAAGAATTGTCTAATTTATTTACAATGTCGCCTGCTTTTGCCTTTTCCGTTGTGTTTTTTAGTTCGTCAATTAGTTCAAGATGAGGTTCTAACCACAGATGTAAAGCATCGTGGTCTTTCCCAGTCATTGTACAACTCTTAATTAAATCTGAAATCTCTTTCTCAAGTTTAGAAGCAAGCTGTTTATAATTATTTTTCTTATTTTTCACATAATCATTCAAGATACTCTGGCTTTTTTTAATATAGGGCTTCATTTCTTTGTTAATTTGCCATTTTTTGCCATTATTTAGTTGAATTTTTATATTAACTTTATTCTCTTTATTCTCTTTATTTTCTTTATTATTTATATTCTCAATATTTTGTGTTTTTTCTTCTTTTGCTTGTATTTTACTATCAGAATAGATAATAGTTATAGCGAATAGAAATGTAATAATACCTATTATTTGCATAATGATTCTTTTCATTTTAAATCTCACTTTTTAAGTATGAATAAAAGTACTTTCTAAATTTATAGTCTTAGGAAATAAAATGTTATTTTCTAAATGTATGTGTAAGTGTAAGTCTTCTTCAAATTCTTTAAGCATTGAAAATGTTACTTTGTATGTATTGCAACCGTCTGCTGGTGGTGTATAATTGTTTGTAAGTTCTGCCAATCGTTCAAATCTTTCGCCTTCATCAGTATGTTCGTTCATCATCATTTGGATAGTGCTGGTTAGTGTTGCTAAATTAGATTGTTGTGGCTTATCTGTTGGTTTCATATTTGCTATTTTTTTGATTCTTGGGAACAGCATAATTTCTTCTTTTTTCATGTGTTTTGAAAGTTCGCTAGCAGTTTCTTTGAATATTGCTAATACTTCAGAAAGTTCTGGGTGTCGCGACCCATGAACTCCTACAATTTTTTCTAAGTAAGGTAAAATTTCTGTTATTTTTGCTTCACAATATCTATGATGTTTTTTTTCAATATACTCGGCAAGTAAATCAAGTTGCCAAGAATTGTAATCAATGGAAGAGCCATTTTTGTCATTTAATTGCTCTTTTAATTGGTTGATTAAGTCTATTGGGTCAAGATTCTTATCTTTGCACACTTCTTTGATTGCTTTGTTTCCATTACAACAAAAGTCAATACCTTTTTGTTGAAAAACAGTAGCCGCTCTATAGTCCTTTGCTACTATTTCACCAATTATTGATTCATTTGTAATATTCATATTTTATCCTTTCAATTTTAAAACATATTAATTTTTCTTGCAATGAATTAGAATATCATTATATGTGCGAATAACTTATGCCACTGCCACATTGGTTCTCGAATATCTTTAGCAATCTTTTGTATTTGCTCTTTTTGTATTTGGTTTTCTTCGGTATTTTTTTCGATGACCGAGATAATTTGATGTTTATTCATCCAATTCATTCTTAGAAAACCAGTTGCGAATAATATCATCATTGCAAGTGCTATAATCCAGTGTAAAATCCTATGGAATAATGTAAATTTCACTTTATTTCTCATAAGTAAAGTCCCAATAATTAATAATTTTTATTTAGGACTATTTTGTCTTAATTATATTTTAAAAGAAATAAGATATTAAAATATTATTCTTAGCCAATCAAGTGTGCTACTCCTTTTGTAACATTCTCATAAAGTTCGCTGACTTTCTTATATTCGCACATATATTTGAATTGTTCTCTAATTGGTTTGAAATCATTGTGTAAGGGACATGGCTTGTTTTCGTTACATTTACTTAGTCCTAAACCACATTGATTAAAAACATCTTCGCCATCTATTGCTTGAACTATTTTTTTTACTGGCTGACTTTTTTGTTTTGTAGTTATATAAAAACCACCATTTGGTCCTTTTGCACTATTGATAATATCTTCTTTCACAAGCTTTTGCAAAAGTTTGCCGACAGTATGTTCATTTTCATTTATAAATGTAGCAATTTCTTTCACACTAGCTTTCTTTCCAGAAAGCGAGCGTGCTCCTAAGTATATTACTGCTTTAATGGATGCTTTACAAGTTAAACTAAGCATAATTAGCGTCCTAAATATTCACGACCTTCGTCAGAGATACAATTATAATCCCAAGGTGGGTCAAATGTTAAGTTTACCTCTATTTCATATCCTTCAAAAGAGAATTGAAGTGATTGTGTTACATCGCTGGTAATAGCTTCACCCATTGGACAAAATTCTGTTGTTAAAGTCATTAGGCAGATTACTTTTTTTTCGTCTTCTAAGAAATTAACTTGATAAATTAGTCCTAAATCGACTACGTTTAATCCTACTTCGGGGTCATATACATTTTTTAAACCCAGCAATGCAGTAGTGCATTTTTCTATATTATTTGTTTCAACATTCATATTGTTTTTGCTTTATGACTAATTACTTTAAAAACATTCCAATTATAGAGTGCGGCAGTAATTATTAATAATCCGGCACCTATATTTAATAAAATTAAAAAAGAGGTTAATATTCCAATAGTAAATCCAAGAAATCCAAAAATATATGCGATAGACATTATTTTAAATATGTTGTTATTAAATAAGTCTTTAGGTGAAGGAGTTTTACTCATAACAGACCTTTTGCGATATACTTTGTTCCAAACAACAAAAGGCATTGTTTTAAATGTCATTCCTAATATTATTGCTGTTATCCAACCAAAGAATATTACAAATCCATAAGTTAAGATTAGTTTTGAGTTTTCTGTGTTACTTAGCAGCAATATACCTGTAATAAAAAATAGAATAATGACTGGAATACATAGCATAAATACCGAAAGTAATGATATTTTTACTTGCTCATCTACTTGCTTTCTTAGTCGTTGTTTATATGCTGTATAGCAATACTTCATAAATAATCCAACGGCAACTAGAACTAAGATTGTTGGAGATAACAGTAAAATATTCTTGTCTTCTAAGTTAAATACAAAGAGGTGTAATATTAAAGCAAAATTAATTAAGCCAAAAATTATCCAAAGTTGTTTAGTGTCGTTATATTTTGAAATCATAAATAATGGAATTAATCGTGATGCTACTCCTATCACAAGTAATAAAAACCATCCAACTATTCCCCAATGAGCATGAACTACTATGTAATCTAATGATATACTTGGTAAAATTCCATCTTTAAAGTTATATAATAATATTAATCCAAACAAAGATGTAAACAAGAGCCAAAATGTTGCTGTAACTACAAAAATGGCATGAACGTTCTTTTTTTTACTTTGAATCATACTAATTATAATATTAGTAAGGAAGCTTATAAATGATAGAATGACAATCTTGGCTCCCCATTTAGCAATAGTATCTAAATCGAATATATAAAATCCATATATAAGAATAGGAATGCCAATAGCTGCCGAAATAAATGAGATGTAGCCCAAAGTATCGCTAAATAATTTACCTTCTATTAAGACTGGGACAAGTTGATGACCTGCACCGAGTATTATCATTGTTCCCCATCCGAGAGCCATAGTATGAGTTATTGCTAAAATATGTGGTTGAAAGTAATATCCTAGAAATGCTTCTGACGATGTTAGTAATAATATTGCTCCAACTAAAAAAGAAATTGCTGCGTAGAGAAAAAAAGGTAAGACTACTTTATAGTTCGTAGTTTTAATAGAATCTGTATTCATTATCGAAGGGACCATTATGATGCCTTAAATATTAATAAGTTAACATTTCCGTCGCTAATCTCTTTTATTCTATAATCGTATTTTCTTTCTTGCAATTCTGGAAGTAGAAACACAGGTATTCTTTTATGATATACAAATAATGCCATATTTTCTGGTAAATGTTCTAATTCATCAAGAATAGTAAGCATTGGCATAGGCATTTCTAGTTGTCTGACATCTACTTCTTTTATTTTTCCTTCAAATTTTTTTAAAATCGTGTCCCAATCTTCATTATTTTCTTGTTTTTGTGAATCAGTAATTTTGACTTTATCACTTTTATAGAAATAAGTATAAACTAAGTCTTCACCTGCTATTTCTGAATATGATTCATAACCTTGCTTACCTAATAGTTCCATTAATGGAATTGGTTCAAATGTATTTATTAATTTTAATATGCTTTCAGTTGGCAGGTCTCTTACTTTTTCTCTAATTGGGAACAGTGGATCCTCACCGGATTCAAGAATTTTCCGAACATCAAATTCTACAAGACTTTCGTCTTTCAAATTTTTCATAAACTCTGGAATGTTCGCTTCAATTTCACTTTCATCAATTTTTACATTTCTATCAATATTAAAACCGAGTGGTTCTAACTTATCAAAAAAGTCATTAATAGAACACCCTCCAATTTTACTTGCCATATTTATAGAAGTTCTTGGCGCCATTAATTTCCTCAATAGGGGATTTTTTAACTTATTAAACTTAGGCGATATGCTCACTATTGCATCTAAAGCACTTGGATTTTGCTTTATTATATACCCAATTTTTGTGTTTAAATTAATGATTTTCATTTAGTTCGTTTTTGTTTTTAATAGCATTAACAATTAACACACAATCTGAATTAGTATTATTTCTAATTGCATGATCAATTCCAAGAGGAAAGACATAAAATTCATCTGGATTTGCATTGTATTCAACTGAGTCAATGTATAATGTCGGATTACCTGAAAGGATATATACACTTTCAGTTTTATCTCTATGATGATGAACTGGGAATGCAGTATCAGGTCCTATTTTGACTAATTTAATTGCTCCATTATCAACTGATAATAATGGCTTATTGAAGTAATTTTTTACGTTTCCTTCAACCCAATCCATTTCTTTTGTGATAAATTTAGTTTCCATTTTAATTTCTCGCTTATATTAACTTGGTTAGTAGATTTATAGTTAATAACCTACTAACCAAATTTTAGATTAATTAATAACAACTTCTTTCTAAATCAACAGCTTTTGGGAATAAAATATTATTCTCTAAGTGTATGTGTGTATGCACATCGTCTTCCACTTCGTCTAACATTTTGAAAAGTAAAGTATAACTTGCGCAGGCATCGCTCGGTAGAGTATAATTATTTGTTATTTCTCTAATTTGCTCTAACTTTTCGCCAACAGACTTGTGTTCATTTTCAATTTTCTCAAATGTATCATGAATTGAACCGAATGATGGTTTTTTATAAAACATTGCACTTTTCTTGACTGAAACTAAATGTTTGATGTATGGGAAGTATAAGTCTTCTTCTTCTTTCATGTGTTCTACTAACTCATTTCCGACTGCTTCAACAAGTTTATGGACTTGTTCTAATTCAGGGTGGTTTGCTCCATGAACTTGATAAACTTTTGCTGCATAACTGCGAATATCAGGTAGAACTTTGTTTAAGTATGAATGATGTGTGTTTATAATATAATCGGCAAGGAAGTCAATACTCCAGTCATTATAAGGAAGAGGTCTTGCATTGTATGAGCCGTTAGCTTTTTCTAATTCTTGTTCAACCTGTTTGGAATCAATCCCTTTTTCTTCGCAAGCTTCTTTAATAGTTTTCTTACCACCACAGCAGAAATCAAGTCCATATTTTTTAAATATTTGTGCTTTTCTTAAGTCTTTTGTTGCTATTTCGCCAAGTGTTTCATTTGATTCACCTTCTTTATTCTTTGTAATTTTAATTCTCCACCATTCTGGACCTTGTTCTAAGTACTCCCATTTGAATATATTTCCTCTTTCACCAAGCATTTGATAATATAATGGCTTAGGATTGTGGTCGTTTAGAATAATAAAACTTTCTCCACCTTGTAAAGCATCAAAATGTTCGAAAATAGTTGGGTGCTTTCTTCTTGGCTCAAGTAGAGTTACGTTTAGTATATTTTCGTCATTAGTTGTATTTATATCTTTGTCGGCATCAGTTTTATTTTTACTAATTTTAATTTTCCACCATTCTGGACCTTGCTCTAAATATTCCCAAGAGAAAGTCTCCCCTTTGTCGTTCAGTAATTGGTAGTATAGTGGTTTTGGGTCGTGGTCGTTGTGTATTATTAAATCTTCGCCACCTTTTAGTTTGTCAAACTCAGCGAAAATTGTAGAATGTTTAAATCTTGGTTCAATCAAGGTTACATTCAATATGTTTTCTGTAACTGTGCTCATATTTTATTCTTTCTTTAAATAAAAAAAATTTCTAAATCAAAATTAAGAAATTATTTTTAAATAAAAGTATTTATTTACTTTTATTTTTAAACATTATTTATTTAATAGTTAAGTCTAATAAAATATAGTATATTTATTTTATACAGAAAATTATTTTTTTATTTTCATAATTGAAATTAATTTTTGCCCTTGAACGAGAATTTTCATTCCTTGTTTACTTAACGAAATATGAGATTGCTTATTTTCATTATCATTAATACCTTCTTTATAAATACTTAAAACATTTTGATGTGTAAGAATACCAAGAATTTCTTTATCTTGAATAATTGGTAACAAATCAACATTTTCTTTAGCCATTGTTTCAACTGCTAATTTTAGAGTATCTTCTGGGCTGATTGAAAGGTTTTTACGCTTAACGAGTTCGCCTACTTCTTTGTCAGCATCTTGATGTGAACTAAAAAGCGAAGTTGAACTCAAAAGTCCGATATATTCACCGTCACCATCTGCAATTATGAAGTAATTACTTCTCAAATCAGTTTCCTGTTCTAACCAGCTTCTAACTTCCTCAATTTTCATATCACTGCTTATTACAATTCCGCTTTCGTTTGCTACTTGTTTGACTTTTGTTTTTTCTAATATATCTGGTTCATAAGAACTTGGGGTATAAACTCCTCTTCTAGCAATTTTTTCTGTCATAATTGTGTTATTCATAAGAAAATACGACACAAAGTAAGCCGAGGTGCAAGTAGCAAGTAATGGTAATAAGGCATTTTCTTGCCCTGTAGTTTCTAAAGCGAAAACAATTGAAGTTAAAAATGCTCTTGAAGCGCCTGCAAACATTGCTGACATCCCAACTAATGCAGATAACGGCAATGATATACCTGCCTCTGGAAACCAATATATTCCAACACTTCCAAATAGTAATCCAATGCCACCACCTATTGTAAGCAAAGGAGCTAATGTCCCGCCTGATGTTCCACTACCTAAGGCAATAGCCCAAGATATAAATTTTAAAGCACAAAGAGATGCTACTATTTGAATGGGTAATGACCCAGAAAGAATATCCGTAATATTATCATAACCTACGCCGAACGTTTTTGGCTCATAAAATCCAACAATTCCAACTATTAGACCACCAATAGCAGGATAAAATGCCCAATGAATTGGAATTTTTTCGAACATATCTTCAATCCAATAAACTATCTTTGTTGTGGCTATTGCCACAAGTCCCATCGCAATACCCATAATGCTGTAAAATAATAGCGCTGAATTTTGGACGGCACCTAAATTCATTGTCATTGGAAATACAACTTCATTTCCAAATAATAAATGATGACCTGCTGCTCCTGTAACACATGCTAATGCGACTGGAATGAATGACCTTGCTGAAAACTCGAATAATAATAATTCTATTGCTAATAAAATCGAAGCTACGGGCGCACTAAATATCGCTGCCATACCTGCCGTTGCACCTGATGCTAAAAGTATTTTTCTTTCATTTGGGGTGATTTGTAAAATTTGACCTAATGTAGAGCCAAGCGCTCCACCTGTTGCGATAATTGGTCCCTCTGCCCCAAAAGGACCACCTGTTCCAATTGATATAGCTGATGAAAGTGGTTTTAGAAAAGTAATTGATGGTTTAATTTTACTTTGATTCGTTAAAATTTGCTCCATAGCTTCAGGAATACCATGTCCCCTAATTGCTTTGGAACCATATAACGCCATTAGTCCAACAATACCACCACCAATGGCAGGAATAAAAATTACAAACCAGCCAAAGACATCATTTGTTGGTGCTATATGCTCAGTTGTAAAATAGCCATAAAATGAAAAACTTGTTATTAAGTTTATCAAATCAACTAATATTTTAGCAATAAAACTTATACAAATTGCGACGATTATGGCATATAAAGATAGTCTTAAGACTCTGTTTTTATTATACTTTTCTTTTGATGTTATACTTTCTCGTTGAAGGGAAGGATTAAGCGAAATAGATATTGGTATTCCTTTGTTTAGCATTTTTCTTTTAATTTGTGAGACCGAAATTCATTAATATTCAGTTTAATCTAAAACTGAATATTCAGACTACAAAATTAAAAAAAAAAATTAATTAAATGACTTTATCAATATTCATTTGGTTCTATATGAATAAGAACGTTGCTTATTTGAATGCGTAATAATAACGAAATGGAAATAATACTTAAACCGAACTCTAATTTTTTAATTAAGTCGCTTGATATTAAGGATAAAAAGGGAGGTAATAACGCAAAAATTGTCTATGTAACTCTTATATATCGTCAGGAAAAGTAATGTTAAATTCTCTTTTGTAGCGTTCTCTTTCTTCTTGTGTTATTGGTGGAACTTCTAATGGGTTATTTTTAAGCATATAATATCTACTTTCTATATCACTCTCCCAGCGTTCTTTTAAAGATACTGGTTTATTTTTTTTATTTAATTCTTTATCCATTATGTAAAATCCTGATAATATATTTAAAAAAAAAATTAACATTACGCTTGATAAAATTAAAGACGATGTTAAATTTGAATTAGTGTTGCCTGAGGTCGTAGCCCTTATTTCTGAAATAATAAATCGTAATTTTGATTGAGACGGTGCTTGGAACGGCATCGCAAATATAATAATATTAAATTAGTTTTCGTTTGGTTCTATATGAATAAGAACGTTGTTTATTTGAGGAATTTTTAATATTAAGGTATCTTTTAAATTATGAGCGATTTTATGTCCTTGGCTTACGCTAATTTTTCCTTCGACTATGACATGCAAATCTACTAAATATTCAAGACCAGACTTTCTTACAAAGCACTTCTCGGTATCAATTACTCCTTCAACTTGCTTAGAGATATTTCTAATTTTCAAAACTAAGTCATCATAATTATGCTCGTCCATAATTTCGCCAAGTGCAGGTCGGAAAATTTTATAACTATTATATAAAATGAAAAATGAAGCTAAAAGTGCCGCCCAATCATCCGCGTTTTCATATCCTTTGCCTAAAATTACTGCTATTAAAATTCCAATAAATGCTGCAACGGAGGTAATGGCATCGCTTCTATGATGCCAGGCATCTGCTTTTAATGCAGTGCTATTAGTCTCCTTGCTTTTTTTCATTACTATTTGATATGAAATTTCTTTCCAAATAATAATTGCGCCAAGTATAATTAGCGTCCATCCTTTAGGGAGTTGATGAGGCGTATTTATATTATGAATACTTTCATAAGCGATTATTGTGGCTGAGGTTATTAAAAACCCTACTACAACAAATGTTATAAGTGGTTCAATTCGACCATGCCCATAAGGATGATTTTTATCTGCAGGACGGTTTGCATACTTTAAGCCAAGCAAAATAAGAATAGACGCAAAGACATCGGTGGTTGATTCAATTGCATCGGCAATCAAGGCATAAGAATTACCGAGTATCCCGGTTATAAATTTAATCATAGCAAGACATAAATTAGTAATTATACTAAAGTATGTAGTTCTTATGGCAGTTTCTTTTAGCGACATTTTTGATTTGAATATTTACATATTCAAAATTAAAGAATAATTAAAAAATATGTTATTTTTTTATAATTTTTTGTTTGTTATTATTATTTGTCGTAACTTGGAAATTATAAATTTATAATAGTAAATAATGTTTATTTTTAACTATATATTAATTATAATAAGCTCGTCAGCTCGTCAGCTCGTCAGCTCGTCAGCTCGTCAGCTCGTCAGCTCGT
>CAYXMM010000002.1:0-260162 GCA_964465945.1 uncultured Hyphomicrobiales bacterium | reverse complement strand
AGCTCGTCAGCTCGTCAGCTCGTCAGCTCGTCAGCTCGTCAGCTCGTCAGCTCGTGCGACTTTTCTATTCTCCAAACAGAACAAAATTTTATTTTTATTTTCAGAATTATTTCAAACAAATTTTTTCTACAATTTAGTTAAACAAAAATATAGGCGTATAAGTTCTTTGTAATCAAAATCTTTAATGCCAATGTATGTTAACTAAATAACTTTTTTATAAACTAATAGAGAAAAATAATGAAAATATTTTTAAAAATAATAATAATAAAAATTTTAGTTCTAACATTTTTATTATTCAACGCATCTGATGTAAATGCCCATTGCGATTTAGATTGTGTTCCTGGAACTATTTGCCATAGAGTCATAAATGGTAATCAGCATTGTCCTCCTCCAACACCTTTATGTAGTCAACCTTGCTATCTTGATACACTTAATCAAGCAGATTCAACTATAATTTGTGCAGTTGGTAATTATCATAGTATTATAATTACTTTAGGTGGTTGTCAATATAAAGTTGAAATGTGTCATAAATGTTTAGTTTCACATCCTGGAACCACTTATGTTAAAAGAATAAGCCCTCTACCAGGACAAAATTGTGCTCCTATAAACCCAGGTGATTTAATTCACCAAGCAACTGAATTCTTAGTAAACAATCCACAATTTATTTGGAATTCACTCTGCCCTGGACCTCAACCTGGTCCAGGTTATGATTGTTATAGTCCATTTACTCATGTTTGGTTTTATTCAAAATGTTGGAAAAATGAATGGATGATTGTTAATAATGAACAAATCCCATTTGTTACTGCTTGTGAAGGTAGTTCATAC
This sequence comes from uncultured Hyphomicrobiales bacterium, assembly GCA_964465945.1. Classification (GTDB taxonomy): domain Bacteria; phylum Bacteroidota; class Ignavibacteria; order Kapaibacteriales; family UBA2268; genus JAJRPT01. Next base: position 259,337 of record CAYXMM010000002.1, on the reverse strand, counting down.
TGTGAAAGAATAGTTGAATATTGTCAAGAAAATAATACAATAATTATAAAAAAAGAAACTTATACAACACATAGTGGAACTGATTGCGAAAAACAATGGTTTGAGGAATTAGCACCTGGCGAATGCTATATTTATCCATATTACCCTTGTTCAAATTGATTTTTTTTATTACAATGGGGCTAATAAAAATAGCCCCAATTTTAAACTAAAAAAGGAGCAATAATGAAAACAATTATACTTTTAATGATTATAAGCATAATACCTTCATTCTCTCAATGGCAGAATTTTGGGTTAAAAACAAATGAATTTTTTATTACACATTTATATGCTGAGGGGGAAAATATAGTTGCAACTTTAGGGACTTTAAGCATAATTGTAAGTAATGATAATGGAAAAACTTGGAAAACAAAATATTATGTTAATGTTGGAAAATCGCCATTTGGACCAGAAGGAGTTTTAATAGATAATGGAAAAATATATTTTGCTTTTTCTGTTAGTGGTGTTGAATCAGCTACAGGCATAATAGGTAATAATGACGGCGGGTTGTTTATATCAAATGATTGGGGAGAAACTTGGCAAATAATTAAAGATGAATATAGAGATATAAGTTTTGAGAATATCTATAAAGATAATGAGGGTAATTTTTATTCTGCTACTGGTCCTCCAAATAAAAATAGATATTTAAAAAAATCAACAGATAAGGGATTGACTTGGGAGGAACTTCCCCCTCATAATTTGCCTGATATTAAAGGAACTATGGGTAACTTAATTTGCTTTCAAGGTGATACCATATTAAAATATACAGGTTTAGAAGAAAAAAGATTCGCATTATTACGTTCAACTGATAATGGTACAAGTTGGAATGAAATTCCATTTGAAAATCCAGATGACTTTAAGAGACTTTTAGATATAAAAATTTCTAATAATTACTACTATTTTACTCCAGATAAAAAAGGACAAAATGGAATCGAAAATAGATTTTTGTTTTTTTCTTCAAACTATGGAGCAGATTGGGATAAAATAGTATTTCCTGAAACCATTGGTTATATACGTTCTCTTGCAATTTTCGATGGAGAAATTTATGTTGCTACTTTTTCTGGTGATGTATTTAAAGCAAAATTAGGTAATGAGAAACAAGGAGAATGGACTAAAATTGAAAATATTCAATTAGATATAGCAGAAGTTTTTGCAAGTAAAAACGATATATTCATTTATGGGAAAAATGGGATTTATAGGAAAAATATAAGTGAAAATGAATTTAAAAAGTTTCCTATTAGCGTTTTTGATGAGCAATATAGTGAGATTATAGAATCAGACACTACTTATATAGTAACTAAAAGCAATGGGGTTCATTTTTCACCTGATTTTGGTGAGACTTTTGAACCAATGACAACTTTAAATGATAAGTTAAAAGAATATAATACCGACGCATATAAAATTGCAAAAAATGATAATTTGGTTGTAGTTGTAAGTGTAGATACTTATGCTTATTTTTTTATTTCTGAAGATTATGGAAAAACTTGGTTTACATATAGACTTGCTTCAAATTTATACGACATGATGATTTTAGAAAATAATTCAATATTAAAAGCTGATTATGCAGGTATTAATATTTCAAAAAATTTTAATAAATCTTTTAACTATATCAAACTATTTAGTGATGGAACTGATGTTAATAGTAGATATTTTACTAGAATAAAAAAAATAAATGACAAGATATTTGTTTTTGGTTCGAATAAATCTTCTGGAATCTTTTCATCGACAGATAATGGAGAAACTTGGGATAAAGTTATTTATCCTTTGAACATGGTTGTGAATGATATTGATGTAATAGATGGAAAATTAATCCTAATAACCCCAGATAAAATATATACTCCAAGTGAAGTAAAAAACCAATATATAATACTATATAATATTAAAGGATTAAATCGAGTAGAACGTTACCAAAATAACGTTTTTACTCAATTTTCAGATCATAGTGGAATGTATTTGTCACGGGCAAATTATTTTAATTTGAATTGGGAAAACATTAATGGAACTACTGACTATGTTGGACCACTCATTTATGGCTATGATAATTTTAAAATATACAAAGACAAAATTTTCGCTTTCACAAGAAGAAATGGTCCATCGCTTAAAGCAAATTTATCAGATTTTGGAATTGAATATAACCCAAATTTATCAGTTAAAGAAGGTATAATAAAATTTAATTCAGCTTATCCTCAACCAACAAATCAATCTGTTATTATTGAGTTTACCGCAAATGATAATATTATGATTGATGAGAATAATATAGTAATTTATAATTTACAAGGAGAAAAAGTTAAAGTTGAAAATAATTTTAGTTTAATTAGTGATTCTTCAAATAGAAACTATAAGATCGTTTGGGATACAAGTAAAGAACAAAACGGAATTTATTTTGTTAAAATAAATGTTGGAAAAGAAACATATTCTAAAAGTGTTGTGGTAGCTAAGTAAAATTAATGATAATTCAATAATTTAAAGGTAACAAATCAATTTTGTTACCTTTTTATATATATACTCTTGATTCTAAAGCGTTGGATATTGTTGCTTGGTCGGTAAATTCTAATGAAGAGCCGATTGGAACGCCTCGTGCTATTCTTGATATTTTAATATTTAACGGTTTTATGAATTTTGAAAGATACTGAATTGTCATCTCTCCTTCTATTGTCGGGTTTAGGGCTAAGATTACTTCTTCAACTTCTGTTAATCGTGTTAGTAACTCCTTAATTTTTAGCACGTCAGGTGTTATTCCATCTATTGGGTTTAAAAGTCCATGGAGAACGTGGTACTTACCGAAAAATTCATTTGTTCTTTCTATAACAAGCACATCAGATGCTTGCTCTACAACGCAAATAATATTATTTTTTCTTTTATTGGAGCTACAAATTACACAAGGGTCAGAATCAGTGAAATTAAAACAATGATTACATAGTTTGACATTCTTACTAATGTTAATAATTGAATTTGCAAAATCTTGTAAATACATTTCATCTTTTTTCAAAAGATGAAAAACAAGTCGTTGTGCGGTTTTTTTGCCGATAGAAGGTAATGATGCAAAATGATCAATTAGTTTTTGAATCGAATCTGAAGTATTAATCATTTATTAAAAGCCAATATTAGGTAAATTAGGAAGTCCAGGGAAACTATTTAATTGGGTATTGTATTCTTCTTCGATTTTCTTTAGAGCATTATTCATTGCCGCTACAATTAAATCTTCCATCATTTTCTTATCTTGTAAGCAAATTTCAGCAATTTCAATTTTTTTTACATTTTTAGCTCCAGTAATTAGGACTTCAACCATTCCTCCACCACTTTCACCTTTGAAAGTAGTATTATCAAGTTTTTCTTTCATTACTTTTAGATTTTCTTGGAAGTTTTTTGCTTTGTCAAGCATATCTTTCATATTTCCAAGTTTTGAAAAATCAAAATCCATAAATTATCCTTTATTGATTCCACATACCAACTAAATTCCAACTAACTCTTGATTTTTTCTTTTCAATAAATTTAATGTTATCAATTTTTCCAAAAATAGTAGCATTAAAATTTGTTGTTAAGTATTTAACATGCCCACGAGTTGAAATTGAAAGTTCTAAATCTCCACTAGCAAGTCCGGCATCCACTTTGCCGATTTTCTTTATATCATCGAAAAGCATTGTCGTGTCAATACAATAAAGTGTATCTGCTTTCATTTTAATAATATAATTTGTTCCAGCAATATCTGATAAAGTTGCAGAGCAAGTATTTGCAAAATTAATAAAATCTACATCAAAATTGAAATTAACTTTCCAAGAACTATCTAAGCTTACTGATGTTGAAGGTAGAAGGTTTTTAACTGGGTCTGCAATAAATATTAAGTCTCTATCTGATAATCTTCTTGAAACTTGTTCCTTTTTAAACTCTGCATTTTTGCCGTTGTACTTTTTCAAACTCCTCAAATCGGCATCTATTTGATCGCTTTGAACATCATAAGCTTTATTATAAGAGTCATAGAACATAGTAAAATCTTTTGCGTTTGCTAAAAAAGTTTTCTCAAAATCCCAGCCAGCTGGTGGGATATATTCACCAGAGTTGTTAAATTTTGCTTTATATTTACCATCATCAAACTCATAGTCTATGGAATCTATTGCAGCATAAACTTCTTTTTCGCCGTCTCTTGTTGAAATATTCTGAGCATAAAAGCTAACAAACCATGTTAAGCGTTTTTTATAACTATATTTTGTTCCATCATCATATTCGCGAGTTACTTCTGTTTCTTCATCCATTCTGTATTGATGAATTACTTTTAGTGGAAAGAATAAATTAATGTCATATTTTAATTCATCTTTTTTTAAAGTTGAAATATTTTCGTTATTTTTTGTTTCTTGTTCTTCTTGTGAATATGAACTAATAGTAAAAATCGAAAGTAAAATAAGTAATTTGTAAATCATAATCTTTCCTTGTTTAATTTATAAAATGTCCAAGCAACTATTGAAATTCCACTCCACATTTCTTGATTTTTAATTGCATAATCAATTTCACTTTCAGAAAGTTCAATAGTTTTAATAATTTCAGTTTCTTCTAAATTTTGGGAACCAATTTCAAAATCATCGCAATAAAAAATGGTGCAAGATTCATTAGTAACCCCGATGTATGGATTAAATACGCCTAATTCGATAAATTTGTTTCCAATTAACCCAGTTTCTTCGGCTAATTCATTTTTTATATTTTCTAACGTTGAAAGTTCTTTTTTTTGTCCTCCACCTGGAAATTCAAGTGATATTTTTTTATTCAAATATCTTTCTTGTTGAATAAGTAGGAAATTACCATTCTTCAGTTTTGGAACGACAAAAGTAGAGCCATAAGTGCTAACATAGTGATACTCTGAATGAACTCCGTTACTAAGTTCATAAATATCTAATTTATATTCCCACCAAGGATTTTTGAATAGTGTTTTAGTATCTAATGTTTTCAAATTAAATAAAAAACACCCAAAATATACATTCAGGGTGTTTTACTTTTGTTAAAAAAAAAAATTAAACTCTTTCGCAAGCAGAGAAAAAGAAACTTGTTTCAATGCAAGCATTATCATCTGAATCAGAGCCGTGAATAGCGTTAGCTTCGATTGAAGCACCATAAAGTTTTCTTACAGTTCCTTCATCAGCTTTTGTTGGGTCAGTAGCACCGATTAGTTTTCTAAAATCTTCAACTGCATTTTCTTTTTCTAATGAAAGAGGAACAACCGGTCCGCTTGACATATAAGAAACCAAATCGTTATAGAAAGGTCTTTCTTTATGTACTGCATAAAATTTACCTGCTTGTTCTGTTGATAATTTCGTTAATTTCATTCCTTTAACTGAAAAACCAGCTTTTGTAATCATAGCAACAATCTCGCCGATAACATTTTTGTTAACTGCATCTGGTTTTATAATAGCTAATGTTTTGTTTGACATTAATAAATCCTAAAAATAAAAATATTAAATAAAAAAATTATTTCTTGCTTTTCGTTGCTTTTGGAGCAACTTTCTCAGTTTTAACTGCTTTTTTCTCAGCTTTTGGGGCATTTTTCTTAGCTAATCCATCTAACGCTTTTTTAGCAGTAATTCCTAAATGACCTGGTGAATCAACAACATGAATACCAGCGTCTTTCATAATTTCGATTTTGCCTTCTGCTCCACCTTTACCGCCAGAGATAATAGCACCAGCATGTCCCATTCTTCTACCTGGAGGTGCAGTTCTTCCGGCAATAAATCCAACAACAGGTTTTTTCACATATTCTTTAATATAGGCTGCAGCATCTTCTTCAGCAGTTCCACCAATTTCACCAATCATAACGATTGCTTCTGTTTCTGGGTCAGCATTAAAAAGTTTAATAGCATCAATAAACTGAGTTCCAATAATTGGGTCTCCGCCAATACCGATACAAGTAGTTTGCCCTAAGCCAACATCAGTTAATTGTTTAACTGCTTCATAAGTTAAAGTTCCAGAGCGAGAAACTAGCCCAACTCTACCTCTTTGATGAATAAAACCAGGCATAATACCGATTTTTGCTTCACCAGGCGTTATAACACCAGGGCAATTTGGACCAATTAATCTTGAATTTGAACTATTTAAAGCAGTTTTAACTGCAATCATATCACGAACAGGAATACCTTCTGTGATACAAATAATTAATCCAATTCCTGCACCGATAGCTTCTAAAATAGCATCAGCAGCAAAAGCAGGTGGCACAAAAATTATAGAAGTATCAGCATTAGTAGCTTCAACTGCATCTTTAACTGTATTAAAAACTGGAACTGCTTTTTTAAAGACTCCTTTATCAGAACCTTTATATTTAGTCCCACCTTTGCCAGGAGTAACCCCACCGACAATTTTAGTTCCATATTCAATCATTTGTGAAGTATGAAAAGTTCCTTCGGAACCAGTAATACCTTGAACTAAGACTTTTGTATTTTTATTTACTAAAACACTCATTTAAAATTCCGTTCTAAATTTATTTTACAAAATTACAAATTTTTTTTTTATTTTAATATTAAATGTGATTTTTGTTGAATATGTGTTTTTGAATCTATTTTTGTATGATAAATTTACTTAAACTATTTCCAATTTTTAAATAATAAATACCATTTGAATACTTAGATATATCTATAGATAAATTATACTCATTTTTATGTGTATTTGTTAAATTATTAGAATAGACAACCTTACCAAGACTGTTTGATATGATTAATTTATTGTTAGATATAGTAGAGTTTATTTCTAATTTCAGAATTGAAATATTAATTTTATCTCTTGCAGGATTAGGGAAAATAGATACTTGAAAATTCTGGGTAACAGAGTTTGTAATATCTTCAATCACATTAAATTCAAAAGTTTTACTCCATTCCATCCATTTATTTTCGTAATACCCTCTTACTCTCCAATAATAAGTTTTATTAATTTCAAATCCAGTAAATTCATAACTATTTTTATAAGATTCAATATTTTTATTAAATAGTTTCATTATTGGTACAGGTATGCTGTCTAATGAATTAAATTCTTTATTCTCTGATATCTGAATATTGTATTTTTCTACTCTTTTGTTTTTTTGCCATTGAAATAAGATATTATTGTTGTTTATTTTGATGTCATTGACAGGATAAACTTTTAGTTCATCAGGTTTTACAAAATTTGTTTTATAGATAATATTATTATTACTTAAAAAATATAGATTTTCATCATTTATTATTTTAATATCCCAAGCAGTATTTTGTGCTGAAATGTTACCAGTCTTATTTATCCAGTTTAGACCATAATCGGCACTCATTCTAATAGGCATTTTACTATTACTAAAGCTTGCATATATAAAACCATCATAAGTAGCAACGACACCAATAACTCGATTCCCGTTAATTTGAGATGCAAGTTGCCAAGTTTCACCTTCATCGATTGATGTAAAAAAGAAACAAGTATCAGCATTATTCAAATTTCCTGATGCAATTAATTTTTTATTTTCTAACTCAATAATTGATATAAAATCAATATTTAACCCATTGTAGTTTGCAAAAACTTTTTTTAAAGTGTTATCCTTGTCTATAATATAAATATCTCCATTATCTATTTCATTCTTTACATATTTTGATTCAGTAACAGCTATAATTTTTCCAGAGTTAAGTTGAGCAAACGATGTAATTTCTGAAGAGTCTATTTGAATAGTTTTTTGTAAATTCAATGAATTTATATCATTATAAAAGATTAATTTATTCCGAAAAGAAATAATAAATTCTTTTTCAGAAATTAAATGGCTAAATTTTTTATTTGTTTGATAAGGTAGTGATTCATCAAATATTAACTTTGTTTCCCAATTTAGTCCTTGATTATTAGATTCAATAATTTTATATTTACTATCATTGATATCAAAACAAAATGAGTATAGAGAATTATTGTAAATTGGAGTTATTTTGAAAGGTATTATACCATCTAACTTTATTTTTGTCCAATTTATTCCTTCATCATCAGACAAAAGAAAACCAACTTGATGATCTGCTAATATAATTTTTGAATTATCAATAATTTGAATGTCTTGTGCATAGTGATACTTTTCAATTTCAAATGGTAGCCAGTTCGTTATTATACCAGTCTTAAACGAAAAGACTTTGTACCCTATTTGATTTTCAGGAAAATCAGCTTTTACTCTCCAGAAATATTTTGTTTCCGGTTTCAGCTCAAAATTAGGTGTGAATTTGTTATTAAATAACAGAGTGTCAATTATTAAATTTGAAAAATCTTCATTTTCAGATAGTTGAAATCTGTAAAGTTTGATTGCTGGATGTGTTTCCTCACTCCATTGAAAGTGGGGTATTAAATCTATATCGTTTGAATTGTCTTGTGGGTTTTTTAAAGTCAAATTACTTTTTGGTGGTTCAGATAATATATAAAATTGATAATCATAATTAGTATCATATTGATATTGCGTCTTATATGCTAAACGAAATAAGCTGTCATTCAAATTTAAGTTTTGAGGAATTTCAAAAGAATAATCTAATTTTATAAGTAACAAACTTGGATTTTCATTAGGAGTAAAATATTCTACTTTTTTAGAAATATCTATTTCAATTTCATTTCCTTTACTATTAAAAAGTTTGATAAAATATAGACTATCATTTAATCCTTGTCGATTAAGATAAAATGTTCCATATTTATTTTCACCACGTAAATAATAAGTTTTTGAAAGAATATTGTTCTGAGGAAAACAAGTAATAATGAGTATAAAAATTAATAGTATTTTCATAAAAGATTTTCTAATAATTATAGGATATGCAAAATTAACTATTTTAAACAAAAGTAATATATAATCTAATAAAAAAAAACAAGGATTTAAGATAATCCTTGTTTAATAAAAATACATTTAGTTTTTATAATACTATTAACCTTCTTCGTAGTTTCCTCCACCGCCATCGCCTCCACTTTCACGCTTTTTCTCTTGATTTAATCGGTATGAAAAGCTTAGTGTAAATAGTCCTTTTCGCCATTGGAAATCTTGATTGAAGTAGTAACTTACATCTTTTGTTACCATTTTTCGCATTCTGGTACTAAAAACATCACTACCTGTGAAAGTTAGAGTAATATCTCTTGTTAAATCTTTTGACATTGCAAAATCAACAAACCAAATATCAAGCATTTTACCTTGCGGTATGTTCATTGGTCCTCTATAACTATAATTCAAACTAAAATTCACGTCCCACGGAAGTTTAAATTTATTGTTTAGTTTCAAATTTGTAACCCAAGAATCAGAGTTTAATGAGCCAACGCTTGAATTTCCGATAATTTTAGCATTGAATGAGTTGAGGTTAAAATTCATATTCCACCATTTAAAGGCAGTATAACTAATATTTAACTCTGCTCCCATATCATCTCTATTACCAATATTCTCAGGCATAATGATTGTAACACCATTTTCATTAATGCTTGTTACTCGTTGTATTGTATTAGTACTATGTCTATAATATAAATTTGTAAGAATGGTTCCTTTTTCCCAGTTTAATAAATATCCTAAATCAAAAGAATTAGAATACTCTGGGTTTAGATTTGGATTACCTGTGAAAAAGTTTCTATTATCAGAGAAACCCATTACAGGCATTAAGAACCAAAATCTTGGTCTATCTAATCTACGAGAATATCCAGTCTGTATAGAGCTTAATTGATTAAATTTATATGACAAATGCAACGATGGAAATAAATTAAAATAATTTCTTGGGTTTGTAAAATTAGTTTTTGTTAATTCTGTCCCAATAATTGAATATTCACCTCTTAAACCTGCCTGCCAAGCAAAATCGCTCATTTTATCGCTTGCCATTATATAACCAGCGTGAATATCTTCGTTGTAAATAAAATTATTATTATAATTTCCATCAAAAATATAGTTTCCATTTTCATCTTTTTTCTTTAACCAATAATCATTGTTAATTTTTCTAAGTTGCGATTTTATGCCTGTTTCAAATTTTCCGTCTTTAGAAAATGGCAATTTATAATCTATTTGGTATAATTGATTTCTTTCAAATTGTAGATTTCTTGATTTTTGAAATAAATCAGGAACATTGTTGCTGTTATAATTTTGATTTATATTTGATTGTTCTAATTCATTATCTTGAACAAAATTTGTATTTGCAGTTAATTCATGTCCGTTATCATCAAATTTTAGCATATAATTTAAGGCAAATTCAATTGTTGATTTATCTTCATTTTCGTTGTCTGTTCTATCGGAACTCGAAATTAAATCTTCTTGTTTATTGTAGTCATCATAAGTCAAATTTGTGTAATTATCTCTTAAAGTATATGAGTATAGCCCAGTTGCTGTTAGAGTATTATTATCATTTAAAAAGAAATCTGACCCAAAACGAATAGTTCCTTTTGTTCCACCCATTTCTTGGTCTCTATCTGTTCTTGTTAAATACTTTGATGGAGAATCATAAAAGTATTGTTCAACTTTCGCAGAGCCAGGAAACATATTATAATTTATACCAACAGAAGAAAATAAATTGTAAGAACTTGCTCTATAATTTGAAGAGAGAGATAAACCATGATTGTCAGGGTAACCAGTGTTTATAGTTGTATTACCATTTAAACCTTTCTGTTGTTCTTTTTTCAGAACAATATTTATAATACCCACTTGCCCTTCTGCATCGTATTTTGCTGATGGATTTGTGATTACTTCAATTTTATCGACTAAATCGCCTGAAAGCATTCTAAGTGCTTCGGGGTCTCTCCCAACTAATCCAGATTGTTTTCCATCAACTAAAATTCTAACACCTTCTGACCCTTTAAGCGACACGCTTCCATCAGCATCAACAGTTACAGACGGGATATTATCTAACAAATCAGATACATTTCTACCTTTATTAGTTTCATCTTTACTAACATTATACACTTTCTTGTCTAATTGTAATTCTAAATACTGCTTTTCGCCAGTAACTACTATCTCATCGAGATTAATTTCTTTTTCGTCAAGTAAGATGTTGTTTAATACAATGTCTTTTGTTAAATCTATATTTACAATTTTTTCTTTAAAAGCCAAATGTGAAATTTTTAAGAAATACTTACCTTGCTTAGCTTTAAGTTCAAAAATATTCTTGTTATTGTCTAATTTTGAATAAGTTCCTTTAACAATGTTTGAGTCAGGTCGGTGGATTAATGCAATGGTTGCGTCAATAATAACTTCATTTTGTTTGTTTGAAATAAGATTACCTTTTATTGAAAATTCTTGAGCAGTGAGAAAGGAAAAGCTAAGAATAAATGCTAAAACAAAAAAATACGACCTCATAAATTCCTTATGTTACTAATTTATGTATAGACGTATTTTTTCTTAGTATGTTTTGATGTTTGTTAGTTAAAATTTATCTTCTTCTTCGTAGAAAAGGAAGTTAAAAGAAGTCATAGAGCCATAACATTTTGTAATATAACTTTGGAACTTCAATCTGTCTGCGTCAGTCAACGCGCTATTTGAGTTTATTTGTTGCTCTAAAACTCGTAAATTATCTCTAACCATAACTATTTTATGCATAAGTTTGTCTATTGAAATTTCGTGTTCTTTGGTATTTTTATCACCTGGTATCACTTTTACAGTTCCACCAGACCATTTATGAGCTAAATCCGCACTATGTTGGGATTCCATTTCTCTTAGAATAAATTTGGCTAAAGCCCTTACTTCATTTGGTTCCATCTTACTTCCTTAAATTTGGGTTTAAATGTTTTTCTGCAATATCTTCAATATTTTTAAATGCAAGTTCAAGTTTGTCATTGACAACGACATAATCAAATTTATCACTATATTTATTTTCTTCTTCTGCCCTATTTAATCTATTTGAAATTTCATTATCGCTTTCTGTTCTTCTTGCTCTTAATCGTTTCTCTAATACTTCCATATTTGGGGGTGCAATGAAAATTAACAATGTATCGTTAGGAAATTCATTTCGCAAAGATATAGCACCTTTGACATCTACATCAAACAAAATAGTCTCTCCACTGACTATTTTTTCTTTTACTTCAGATTTAAGCGTTCCATATAAATTTCCAAAAATTTCTTCATATTCAATTAATTCACCTAATTGAATTTTTTCTTCAAATTTTTCTCTATCAAGAAAATGATAATCAATTCCATTTACCTCTCCTTCTCGTTTCTTTCTTGTAGTTGCAGAAACTGAAAATTTGATTTTAGGATACAATGATAATAAATGTTTTGCTAAGGTTGATTTACCTCCACCGCTTGGAGAGGATATTACTACTAATTTTTTATAATTATTCATTTTAAAATAAAAAAACAATAATTCCAAAATTAAGAATAATATTTATAAATAAATTACTTGTTAATAATAATTGGAATTTGCTTACTTAAATTTCCTGCATTGTATATTAAGAAATAGTATCCGTTTGATATGTTATCAATATTTAATTCAAAGTTATAAAAGCCAGATTTCAAATATTTATTAATATAACTTCTAACTTCATTTCCATTAATATCAATTAATTTAATATTCACATTACAATCATAGGGAAATGAATAATTTAAATTTATAGAACGATTTAATGGGTTTGGTGTTATATCTGAAATTTTAAACTCTATTAAGTTAGATTCAATTTTTTGAAGTTCATTTCCACATTTTAAAATAGTTTCAATTTCTGCTGAACCATTAGTTTTAAAATCAACACATTCATTATTTCTTGCTGTAATATCAATATCTACTTTGCTCACGTTATTTGAAGTATTTGATAAAAAAGTATTAAATATAAAGCTAACTATTTCAGTGTTTTTATCAATATATCTATCACCTATTGACAATAAATCAAATTGATATTTGCCATAATCTAATTTTGTTAAATCTGAAATAACAAAATCAGTTTTTAAGTCATTCGACAAAGTAAGAGTGTTCTCTTGTAAATTTAAAATATTGGGGTTAAAAGAAATAGTAACTCTTAAATCTTTAACTTTTGATTCGACAATATCTTTATTATCATCAAGAACTACTCGGCTAAGTGCTGGCTGGCTTACTTCAACAGATTGTCTAATTGGCTTTACATTATAAACATTCTCGTAATGCTTATTTTTGCCATTCAATTCTATTATAACTGGGTTTAGTTTAGTCTTATCTTTAACAATTAGATTTATTTCTTTATCAACGCCAAAAGAGGTAAATTCAATTAATATTTCCTTTTCTTCACTTGGGTTAATTGTAATCTCACCGAGAGCATCTTCTAAGTTCAAGAAAGAATACTCTGGTAGTATAGGGTCAAATTTAAGTGGCTCTATGAATAGCTCTGTGGTTCCACTATTAATTATCTTAACTTTAATTGTATCCTTTTTACCTTCACAAGCCATTGCAAAATACGTCAAATCTGGAATATCAAGTTTTGAATCTACTCCTATACCTTTTAAAACAATAAATTTAGGTCCATCGAAGTTTCCTTCGACTTTAAGTGTTGCTCTAAAATTCCCTATTATTTTTGGTCCAAAATTAACGTAATTTAAAATAGTTTCACCTAATTTGATATTTTTTGGTAAGTTATTTAAGAAGAAAAAGTTATTTTCTAATGAATCAGTATTATAAACTATATTTAAGCTATTCAAATCGCTTCCAAATTCATAATCTAGGTTTGAAAAATTAAAATTCAAAGTATTTAGATTTGTGTTTATCATTACTCTACCAAAATCTAAAGTATCGATAAATTCTAATTTTGATTTAACGCAGGTCGCGTTAATATTTATATTAGAATTTGCATTTACTCCATCTTTTAAATGGACTTTATATTCAATATTATGATACCCTACTTTTTCTGGTTTATACATAACTTCATAGCTAATAAAGTTATTTTTAGGTATTAACTTATTTTCAAATTGTTTACTATCTATATAAAAGTAATCTGAATTTTTACTTTTCAGTTCAATACTATCAATTATTAAATCTCTTTTACCATAATTCCAAACTTTCAGAGTATCTACTATATATTCAATATCGTTAAATTCTTTAGAATATACTTCTTTCTTTCCAAAATCATAAGCTTCACAAATTAAACCTGGCTCTAAAACATTTGCGTATATGTAACATACATTATCATAAGTTGGAGCATCTGAGATAACTTTAAGTGAATCAAAGATTTTGCCAATTTTACTTGATTTTAAATTTATGTAAGCAGTAAACTCAGAATTTGCTTGTATTATTATTGGTCGATCTTTTGAAATTAATGGAATACCATATACATCAAAATCAAAGAAATTTGGATATATAATATCAGTAATACTTAATGGAACATTGCTTCTATTATAAATAGCAAATTGTTTAACTTGGGTTTGCCCTTGCGAAATATCTTGAAAATTCACATCAGACACATAAATTTTTGGGGTTTCAATATTAATCTTAATAAATGCCCTTTCTAATTGAATACAACCATCATCCAATAATATCTTGCTTTCAATAATTGTGTCTCTTAAAAACTCTATAACTAACTTTATATTTAACTTCGATTTCGGATTAATAATGATTGGTTTAGCTAAATCCTTAGTATTTTGATTATTTATAAAATACTCAGCATTCGGAATATCAATTAAAATACTATCTAACTTATATTCTATGCTTCCTTTATTGACAATATCAAATGTTGCTGATACATTTCGATTAATTTTTTCATTAATAACTAAATACTTAGGGTTAATTTCTATTTGTTGAGGTGTATAAATTACTTTTTCTGTAGTAATATTACCATAAATATCCCATACTTTAATAGTTCCAGCTGCTGGTTTATTAATATCTATAATCTCAATTTCAAAAATAGCAGGATTAACTGATTTATCTAACACTTTCATATTAGTTAGGTTAGAATCAGGGATTAACAAATTACCTTTAAGGTTTTCTTCAATTATTTTGCCTACTATCTTAGAATCACAACTAACTTCCCATTCTATAATAGGAGGAGTTAAATCCTTGATTTCATTACTTTTTAAATTATAAATACTCTGGAAGCCATAAGATTTATATTCACTATAACCATAATTAATCATAGTAAATTTATAATCTGAACGGAACTTTATGTTTCCATTTGTTGGTAAATCCATGCAAATAACAGCATATATTTTGTTATTATATGGATATGGAATTTTTTTAATATACTTAATATTGAAATTATCTTTAATTTTTCTCCAAACAAAGTCTTTACCTGATAAATATCCATACTCAAAACTATCAGGTATATTATTGCTGTTATCAAGTTCAACTAGGAGATTAACATAATTATCGTTATAACTTACATCTTGCGGAAAATTAGGTGAACTAATATTAATAAAATTAGACATTGATTCAATTGAAGGAATATTTAGCATTGAAGGACCACCATTTGGGACTTGCTTGCCATCTTCTTCACCACCAGTTGAATAAGAACTAACAAAAATCGGTTTGTCTGAAGAGATAATAAACGGTTCAAAATTAAGATCTTGATTTCTAATTAATTCAATAAATGATTTTTTTTCAGTGTCATAAACATTTTCAATTTTTTGGTAAAACTCACCGTTTATGTAAATATCTGTATTACTTTCTTTTGCATAAATTCTCACAATCGGCTCATACTTTTTGTATTCATATTTGCTAACTATATATGAATAGCCCCAAAATTCAGCGGGAGTTTCCATATTCATAATAAAGTTACACCATTCCGTTTGAGAAGGGATATTAGCACATTGATTAGAGCTAATAACAGAAATTGGCTTATTAGATTTAATTCGAGCATTCGATAAATCATCTCCATTTGAAACACTCGACATAACCCAAATATCACTTTTATTAAGTTTTTTTGAGAATTTTTGACCTGATACTTTATTCCCATAAATATCAATTTTAGTATTTTCTGAAGGATAAAAGAATTCAATTTCTGTGTCATCTTCTGTAGCAATAATAGAAACATTAGAATTTAAAGAAATAAACCCTTTATAAAAATCACTATTATCGTTATAATTCGAAACTACATATTCTTTCCCTAAATTTTGCATTGGAATTGCTAAGTATGAATCACCTGTATTTTCAAAATCTGAATAAATTAGAACTGAAATAGGCATTTCGCTAGTAATTTTAACTGCAGAGTTTTTAATTACCATATCGTAATAGTAGTCTACATACCCAGATTTGATATATGGCTGAACTATCGTTGCTGGAATTTTAAAGCCGTTATTCTCGTTTGGTTTAAGAGTTAGCTCTTTAGAATACCCTTTGTTCGCAATTTCAATTTTAACTTTGGTGTCAAATGGGCTAAAGAAAATGAAATTAATAAACTCAAGATGTTCTTGAGTTGGAACACTTAAATTTGGTGGAACGGTTAAAATAAATTCAGTACCAAAATTGTTAAAACCAACTTCAGGATATTTGTTGATTTCGTTAGAAAACAACAAATTTGATAATAAAAATATTAAAATTGTAAATTTCATATATACAATAACACACAAGTTGGCAAAACATAACGCCGAAAATTAAACTTTTTTTTCCACAGACGAATATTTTTTAATTTTATTTTCATAACTCTGGTATCCATAAGTGTTTATCAAAATCAATTATTTTTTCGTCTTTTACATCAATTCCTTCTAATTTTAGCATTTCTTCCATAGAATTTTCAATAAAATTAAATTTCCCTGTTAGAACCCCTACCCTATTTACAACTCTATGGCAAGGATAAAGGTTATTGTTTTTTAATGTACTTAATATGTACCCAACCATTCGAGATGATGACCTTGAACCAGCAACTTCAGCTATATGTCCATAAGTTGTTACCTTGCCATAAGGAATTTTAGACACGATTATTAACACTTTTTCGTGGAAATCATTTTTATCGAACATTATTTATAAATCTAAAATGAATTACTACAAATTTATTGATTTTTTAGCAAACTTAGACAAAAATAGCTTACCTGGAGTAGAATCGCAAAAAAAAATGGTGCCTATTAAGATGAATCCAAATGTTAGAGAATTTACTCCTCAAGAAAATTCAAAAGAAAGTGCTGTTTTAATTATTTTAAATATACATAATTCTTTATCAATGGAATTAATTTTTACACTTCGTTCATCAGAATTAAGAAAGCATTCTGGTCAAATTAGTTTTCCAGGTGGTAGGAAAGAATTTGGCGAAACAAACGTAGAGACAGCGTTAAGAGAGACACAAGAGGAAATTGGGGTTTCACCTAATAAATTAGAAGTTATAAATGAGATAACTCAATTATATGTCCCCCCATCAAATAATATAATTTATCCTATTATTGCATATTCAAAAGAAAAATTAGAATTTAATCTAAACCCAAGCGAAGTAGATGAAGTTATCAAAACAGATTTTAGCTTATTTTTAAATAAAGATAATTTAAAGTATTCATCTAATCTATATTCAAATCAGTCTGTTCCTTTTCCATATTGGGATATAAAACATTCAACTCCTCTATGGGGGGCAACTGCTATAATTTTACAAGAAATTATAGACTTATTCTACATATATAAAAAAAGTGGCAATTAAGCCACTTTTTTAATTAATTTACTATACTAATTTGCTGAGGAAGCTGAGCCGTTGTATCAATTTCTCCAGTTAATATTTTAATTTCTTGCATTTTTCCTCTTAATCTTTCAGAAACATAGTTAGTTATCATCTCTTGACCATTTTGGCTATATTTATTAATAGTCTTATTAATAATATCAACTGCTTCTTTGTATTTCTTTTTACCAACCAATTCATCAATATCATATTCAGTTAATTGAAGTTCTGCATCAAGTATTCCAACTTGAATCATTTGTTGCGATTGAGCATCAGGGGCTGCATTTTGGTATTTATTTAAAAATTGAATGAATTTCTTAGTAACTTCCCTTGCTTCCATAAATTGCTTATTATCAGAATAAATCATGGCAGTTAATCTATGAGGTCCCATAATTCGTTGAGTTGCCTCCATCATTTTTATTCTTGCTTCGATATCATCGTTATTAACGATAGTATTTAAGTCGGCTAATGCAATTTGTCTATATTTAAGAGCTTGGTCTTTATCACCTAAGTTTTTATATAATTCAGAAATTTCATAAGAAGTATAATATGGCATAGGGAATTGTGAGTTTGATACTAATTCATCCATTTTATTCAAAACGCTTACTGCTAGTTTTTTATCATCACGTTCATTTATAATCGCTTTTGCAAGCATCATATATAATTCTCTATATGTCGATGACAATCTTCTATGCACTTCATCATAATAAACATCTTTATTATTGAAATTTCTTAACTTAAAGCCATATTTTGGAGTTTTGCTATATTTATCAGAATTATCAACATTCATCAAGCATTGAAGCATAATTTCAATATCAA
Source organism: uncultured Hyphomicrobiales bacterium (assembly GCA_964465945.1). GTDB lineage: Bacteria > Bacteroidota > Ignavibacteria > Kapaibacteriales > UBA2268 > JAJRPT01. The sequence continues at coordinate 240,992 of CAYXMM010000002.1, read as the reverse complement.
CAGAAGGAGTTCTATCAGAACCATTTTGAGGCGCTGGGCAAACTCTCATAAGCATGCCCTCATGTCTGAAGTATGGTTCAAGCCCAGCAAAAGCATCTGGACCAACAGTCGTTGAAAAATAAACTGGTCGATTAAATTTCTCTTGTTTTAATATTTCAAAAATCACTTTATCTTGCACTCTATAAAGATATGTATCTTCACCATAAGGTCTTCCGGATATTGTTGCGTTAAACTCACCACTTGCAATAATATTGGCATCTTTTGTATATTTTTTAAGAATTTCTGTTGGAACAGGAAATTTTAAAGTTCTTAAATTTGATAATTCATAAGAAAGAGCTTTTGGATCGTTTTCGTCTTTAACTTTTAAAGATTCATCTGAGAATGATAAAGGAATTTTTTCAGCCCCCCAAGGTTTCCTATTTTTCAATTGATCTACATACCATAAAGTGTTTCCAAGAGACAAATTAACAATTCTAACATCTCTTCTTACACCCATAACATCTTGTATATACCAGACAGGAAAAGTATCATTATCTCCATTTGTGAATATAATTGCATTCTTCTCTGCTGATTGAAGGATATTATACGAATAATCAAAAGGTGCAAAATTTCCTGTTCTATCATGTAATTTCCAGCCACCATAAGCCATATTAAAAGGAACAAGTAGCGTAGAAACAACTACAGCACCAAGACTAATTCCAACACTAAAATTCTTTTTAGAAATTGAAGTAATCAAGCCATAAACTCCCATTCCAATCCACATTGCAAAAATTAGAAAAGCACCAGTGTAAAAATAATCTCTTTCTCTTGGTTGAGGATTCTGCTGCTGTTGTGCTATTGCTGCAAGCACACCCATCATTAAAAACATTAAAATATAAGCAAACGCCATCTTCTTATCTTCTGAACTATGATAGAACAGCCCAAATAATCCGAAAATTAATGGTAAAGCAAAGAAGTTTATTGGAAACAAATCAGCATAACCATTGCCGAAATTATCTCTTTTGACTGCCTTCTCATCAGCAGTTAAAAACACATCATCTGCATCTTGAATATCGGAATTTCTTCCAGAAAAATTCCACATAAAATATCGAATAAACATGTGGTCGATTTGATATTTCCATAGGTAATTAATTTCACCCCAGAAAATATCTGCATTACTGAAAGGTGTTATAGCCCCCCAGTCCTCTGCCCCAAAACTTCTACCATCTTTTTTTGTTACACGCATTGTTCCGGGTTCTTTCCAAGGACCATAATAAAAAGAACCATCAGCATTTTTTCTTAAATATTCTTGAACAAATCTTTCTTCATTTTGCGCTCTTCGAGGCCAGCTTGGTAAACTTCCATATTGCTCACGACCAAGGTACGATGCTAATTCTGTAAATGATTTTGGCTCATTTTCATTCATTGGCGGGTTTGAGTTTGAACGAATTAAGATTTGAGTATAAGTAGTATATCCTAAAATTACTAATAAGAACGCTGAACTAACTAAAGACAAAGTTTTTCTATTGTTTTTATAAGCCCAGAAGAATAGTCCTAAAATACCTAAAATCAATGCAATAGCGAACACAATCAAACCTGTACTATTTTCAATATAATACTCTCTCGCTTCATTTCTACCTGGTGAATGCCCTGCAAGTAAAGCCGGTATCCATTTAACTACACCAGGGTAAATAATACCAAAAATAACTAAAGAAATCACACCAGCTATAGCAAAACCTAACCAAGAAAATTCATATTTTCTGAAATATACAACAAAAGTAATTGAGAAAATTGTTAGAATAGCTAATAAATGAACCCCAGTCGAAAGTCCAATTATATATGCAATAAGCATCAAGTACTTTTCGCTACCAACTTCATCTGCTTTATCATTCCATAACATCATTAAATAAACTACTAATGCAACAAATAATGTTGCCATAGCATAAACTTCTGATTCAACAGCATTAAACCAAAAAGTATCACTAAAAGTAAAAGCAGCAGCACCAACAAATGAAGAGCCATATACAGCAAATGCTTCACCTATACTTTGTGGTTCAGCTCCTTTTATATTCTTAATTACATAATTAGTAATTAAATATAATAAAAATACTGTTGTTGAACTTGAAAAAACTGAAACCAAATTTATTTTCCAACCTGGATCACCAAAAGGGATAAGCAAATCAAACATCTTCCCAATCATTAAAAACAAAGGTGCCCCTGGAGGGTGTGGAACTTGTTGCCATATCGCAGCACCAGAAAATTCACTACAATCCCAGAAAGGAACTGAGTCTTGAACCGTCATTAAATATACTATTGATGACAATACGAATGCCAGCGTTCCAAAAATATATTTGATTTGTTTATTATTCATTTAATATTCCAATTAAAATTTTATAATTTTGAAAATAGAAAATTTCAAATTAATAATTTAATTCAAGATTGAGAAATATATCTTTTAAATTTATTATTTTATTCTTCTTTTCTATCATTTTTTTTAGAGCAAATGATGCCATTTCACAAGTAGATACGGAGTCATTACGAAAAATTGATATGAAAGTTGGATTAAGTCAAAATTTACAAACAACTATCGGACTGCGAAAAGGGAATACTGAGTTTTTTGCTCTATCCGTTGCTTATCGTCTTGATACTTTATCTGACAAGTATCATGCTTATGGTGTAGGAAATCTTAATTATCAAGATAATTCAAAGGGAGTTTTCCAAAGATCTGGTTTTTTACATCTACGTTTTTTAAAATTTTGGACTAAATACTTTTCACAAGAAGTTTACGCTCAAAAGCAATTCGATTACTTTCGTAGGTTAAAAGATAGGAATATAGTTGGTGGTGGATTAAGATTTTCTTTTGATATTAAAGGAAAATCTGATTCGTCAAAAAGGATTTTAAATATATATGCTGGTACTGGTCTAATGTATGAAAATGAGCTTTTAAATATTCCTAAAAACTATAGTACAAATCTCATACGTTCTGCAAGTTACTTGAATATAACGTGGATACCTTCAGAAAAATATAATGTTACTTCTGTTACGTACTTTCAACAGAATATTTTTAATAAAGATGATTATAGAATTTTAAATATATCTTCTATGAACTTTAATGTTAGTGAACTTTTAACTTTTGTGTTTCAATTTAATTATAGATATGATTCTCAACCGCCTTTACCTGAATTGAAAACTTACGATTTTGAAATAAGAAATGGAATTAATTTTACTTTTTAATTTACTTTATTAGGATTGAAAAATGAAAAATTGGAGTATTAAAAAAGCATCTGAAACATACAACCTTGATGGTTGGGGTGCTGAATATTTTTTTATCGATGAAAACGGCAATGTTCGCGTTAAATCACCAACAAATGGAAATTCTGTTTCATTAATTGAAATTATTGACGAATTAGGATTCAAAGATATAAATTCTCCAATTTTGTTAAGATTTCCTGATATTATGGAAGATAGGATAAAACGTATTTCAAGCGCTTTTGATAGTGCCGCAAAAGAATTTAATTATAGCTCTGAAACTTATACAGTCTTCCCTATTAAAGTAAATCAAACAAAGCAGGTAGTTGAAGAAGTAGTTAAATGCTCTAAAAAATATAATCTTGGTTTAGAAGCTGGCTCTAAGCCAGAACTTCACGCTGTTTTAGCTCTAGCTGAAAATGACGATGCGCCGATTATTTGCAATGGATATAAAGATGCTGAATTTATTGAACTTGCTCTGCTTGCAAAAAAAATGGGTCGCGATGTTTATATTGTAGTTGAGAAACTTAATGAATTAAAATTAATTCTAAAAATATCAAAAGAAAGAAACGTTAGACCAAATATTGGGATAAGAATAAAATTAACAAGTTCCGGCTCAGGTCGTTGGGAAGATTCGGGTGGAGATAAAAGCAAATTCGGATTAAGTCCATCTGAATTAATTGATGCTGTTGAAGTTGCAAAAGAGGAAGGTTATCTTGATTGTGTCAAATTAATTCATTTTCATTTGGGTTCTCAAATAACTAAAATTAGAAGGATTAAAATTGCACTGAGAGAAGCTGCACAATATTATTATCAATTAAGAAAACTTGGTTGTAATGTAGAATTTGTTGACGTTGGAGGCGGGCTTGGAGTGGATTATGACGGAACAAACTCTACAAACTCATCTTCAATGGATTATGATATACAAGAATATGCTAACGATATAGTTTTTGCCATGGTTAATATTTCCGATAAGAATAATTTGCCTCACCCTAAAATTATTACTGAAAGTGGAAGAGCTATCACTGCTCATCATTCAGTGTTAATTTTTGATGTGTTAGAGACAATGACGCCACCGAAAATCGACAAAACTTTTAAACCGGATAAAGATGTTCATGAAAATATTAAAGAATTGTATGAAATTTATAAAAATATTCAATTTAAAAATATGTTTGAGCATTGGCATGATGCAAATCAGATAAGAGATGAGAATAATACTTTATTTACTCTCACTAATTTAGACTTAAATACACGAGCTTTAACAGAAAGATTATTCTGGTCTATTGCTGAAAAATTTAGAAACTTATCTATTGAAAACAATATAGAATCAGAAGAACTCGAACAAGCTTCTATTCTCTTAGCTGATAAATATTTTTGTAATTTCTCTATTTTCCAATCAGTTCCTGATTCATGGGCTATTGAGCAAATTTTCCCAATTATGCCAATACATAGACTAAATGAGTATCCTGAAAACAGAGCGACAATTCAAGATATAACTTGCGATTCCGATGGTAAAATGAACCGCTTTGTGGCAAATAACTATATTGAAAAATGGTTACCTGTACATAAGCTTAAAAAAGGTGAAATTTATTATTTAGCTACATTTATGGTTGGTGCTTATCAAGAGATTTTAGGTGATTTACATAATTTATTTGGCGATACAAATGTTGCCCATGTAGAAATAACTGAAGATTCATATAAAATTTCAAAAATAATTGAAGGTGAAGCTGTTGACGAAGTTCTTTCCTATGTTGGATATAACGCAAAATCGCTTGTTAAACAAATGGAGACATGGGTTTCTAAATCTGTGAAATCAGGAGTTATCAGTGCAGTTGAAGGAAAAGAATATTTAGCGAACTATCGTTCTGGTTTATATGGTTACACCTATTTAGAATAGGTGTAACTCATTTTTTTTTCTTTATTTAATTCTTTTTAACCTTGCTGCAAAAGCACCGTCGGTATTGTGTAAATGTGGGAAAGTTTGCATCATACCATTTAAGCAAACTTTTTTACTTATATAATTCTCGGCATTATCTAATTCAAAGTCTTTATTTTTTTCTAAAAATTTTGTAATCACATCTTCATTTTCTTCATTCTCAATTGTGCAAGTAGAATAAACAACTCTTCCTCCAATTTTAACATAATTTGCTGCTTTTTCTAAAAATTCTAATTGTATTTTACTCAATTTTAATAAGTTTTCCCTTTCAAATGACCATTTAATATCAGGTTTCTTAGAAATCGTTCCTAATCCGGAGCATGGCACATCAACTTGAACTGCATCAAACTCACCTTCAATCTCTAAGTTGCGAATATCGGAAGTTATTGCTGTAACATTTTTATAACCTAATCTCTTAATATTTTCATTAATTAAATTAACCCTTGCTTCAAATAAATCAACAGCAATAATTTCACCTTTTCCATTCGAATCTTCAGCAAATTGACTTGTTTTTCCTCCAGGCGCTGCGCATAAATCTAAAACTCTCTCGCCTTCTTTCACACCAAGTAATTTAGCCGCTAAAGTAGCAGATGTGTCTTGAATTGTAATCTTTCCATCTTTGAATAAATCAGTCTTTTGCATTTTAATTTTTGTTGTAAGAATTTTAATTGATCCTTCAATAAATTCAGATTCTAAGTAATCAACATTATGCTCTTTAAATAATTGGAAAATTTCGTCTCTTGAAATCTTTAGAGGATTTAATTTAATTGTTTGTTGTGGAATTTCATTATTCTTTTTCAATAACTTAATAGCATCTTCTTCACCAAACCTTGTAACCCACTTAGAGACCATCCATTTGGGGTGAGATTCCATTACAGAAATATAAAATGCTCTATCTTCGTTTTCTTTTGGATAGCGGATATTCTCTACATTTCGAGCGATATTTCTAAGGACGCCGTTTATAAGACCAGCGGTTTTTTTGCCTTGTTTGCGTTTTACAATTTCTACTGCTTCATCAATGGCAGCAGAATTTGGAACTTTATCCAAATATAAAATTTGGTATAATCCAATTCTTAAAGCATTTTTAACATAATTGAAGCATTTTTGAAAATCACCATGGAAAAATCCAATAAGAACCCAATCTAACTTTGATTTCCATCTTGTTACGCCATAAACTATTTCTTGTAAAAGAGCTTTGTCTAAGTCCGATAGATTTCCAGAATTCAGTTCAAAATCAACAAGCTTATCAATATAAGAACCACTTCTTTCTAATCTATTCAATATTTTCACAGCAATCAATCTTGCAGGATTTACATCTTTTTCGTAAATTTTATCAGGAGCTTCGCTTTCTAACATAATAATTTATAAAATTTTATAATAAGAAATGCAAATTAAGAATAATTGCTTTAAAATCTGTATTGAAAGCAAAATAACATTAAATAAAAATCTTTTCCACAAAGTTAAAATTTAATTAATTTAATACGTCTTAATAAAGTCATAAAAATATTGGAAAAATGAGTATAAAATACATTTCAGTCAAAGGGGCTGAAGTTCACAACTTAAAAAAGATTAATGTAGATATTCCACGTAATAAATTTACTGTTGTTTCTGGTCTAAGTGGTTCTGGGAAATCAAGTTTAGCTTTTAATACAATTTATTCAGAAGGGCAAAGAAGATTTGTAGAGTCCCTCTCCTCTTATGCACGTCAATTTTTAGAGAGATTAGAAAAGCCAAATGTTGAAAGCATAGACGGCTTGCCTCCTGCTGTTGCAATTCAACAAAATTCACCTTCTAAGAATGTAAGGTCAACTGTTGGGACTACAACAGAAATATACGATTACCTTAGATTAATTTGGGGACGAATTGGAAAAACCTACTGCAAAGAATCAGGGAATTTAGTTAAAAAAGACTCCCCTCAATCGGTTGCTAAAGAAGTTTCAAATTGGGATAATGGTGAAAAAATTTATTTACTTTTTAAAATTCATCAAAACTCAACTAATGTAAATCGGGAAATTGTAAATCTACGTAATAATGGGTATTTTAGAATTCTTTTAAAAGATTCTCTTAAAATATTAGACACAACCGAAGATGAAATTCCTTTAGAATTAGGAGAGAATGATTTTTATTTTCTTGCTGATAGATTAAAAGTTTCAAATGATTTAGAATTTATATCTCAATTAACTGACTCATTAGAGCATGCTTTTATGAACGGGCATGGGCGGATTGAGATTTTACGATTGTCTGATAAAATGTTTTTTAAATATAGCAACAAATATGAAGATAGCGAATCTGGAATTGAATACATTGAACCAGAACCACGTCTTTTTTCATTCAATAATCCATTTGGGGCTTGCCCTAAATGTCAAGGGTTTGGTCGTTCAATAGGTTATGATGAAGACTTAATAGTCCCAAACAAGTTACTATCATTAAAAAATGGAGCAATCGCACCTTTTAATACTGATTCTAATAAACTTATTTTTAGAAATTTAATTGATTATGCAGATTATAGTAAAATTAGAATAAATGTCCCATACATAGAACTTACAAAAGAGGAGTTAAACGAAGTTTGGAATGGAAATCAACATTATATAGGTATAAAACCATTTTTTAACAATTTAGAATTAAATAATTCCAAAGTTCAAAATAGAGTTTTTTTATCTAAGTATAGGGCATATACAAAATGTGATGAGTGTAATGGCTCTCGATTAAGAAATTCTGCTCGTCAAGTTTTCGTTCACAATAAAAATCTTCCAGAAATTGTTAATATGCCATTAGTTGATTTATACAATTGGTTAAAATCAGTTAATTTTTCTGACTATGAACGCGGAGTGATAAGTCAGATTTTAGAAGAAGTTCTTTGGCGTTTATCTTTACTAATTGAAATTGGACTTGAATATTTGAATTTAGACAGGATGGCTCATACTCTTTCTGGTGGTGAATTTCAGCGAATAAACCTATCTTCTGCGCTAGGGTCAAGTCTTGTAGGAACATTATACGTTTTAGATGAGCCGTCAATCGGATTACATCCAAGAGATACTGACAGATTAGTAAGTATTTTAAAAAGATTAAGAAATATTGGAAATACTATAATTGTTGTAGAACATGACCCTGATATAATTGCAGAATCTGATTTTTTAATTGATATTGGACCTAAGGCAGGAAATGAAGGAGGCGAAATTGTCTATGCTGGAGAAACAAAAGATGTGTCTAAGAATAAAAATTCATTAACCGGTCAATACCTTACAGGTAAAAAGAAAATTGAATTGAAATCAAAATTCCGTTCATTTAATTCAAGTATTAACTTAGAAAAAGTAAGACATAATAATTTAAAAATTGATGAATTAAAATTTCCATTAGAGGTAATGTCTGTAATAACAGGTGTTTCTGGTTCTGGAAAAAGTTCTTTGATAAATGAAGTCCTCTACCCTGCTCTCAAATTAAGTTTAGGGCAAAGTGTAAATGAAATTGGCGTATTTGGGACAATTTCAAATTGGAATTTAATCAACGAAGTCGAAATGGTTGACCAATCCTCTATTGGTAGATCCTCGCGAAGTACTCCTGTAACATATACCAAAGCATTTGATTACATACGTGAGCAATTTGCTCATACTCAGTATAGCAAACAACTTGGATTAACTCCTGGGTTTTTCTCTTTCAACGTTCCTGGTGGTCGATGTGATAAGTGCGAAGGCGAAGGATACGTTACTGTCGATATGCAATTTCTCTCTGATGTATCCTTAGTTTGTGAAGATTGTAATGGGACACGTTATAAGCGTGAAGCAAGAATGATTAAGTATAAAGATAAGTCTATTGTTGATGTTTTAGAAATGACAATAGATCAAGCCCTTGACTTTTTTAAAGATAATGACAAGATTAAAAAGAAATTACAAATACTCTCAAATGTTGGACTTGGTTATTTGAAATTAGGGCAACCATCAACTATGCTTTCAGGTGGAGAAGCACAAAGAATAAAACTCGCAAATCATTTAGATGATAGCACTTCTCAACATAAATTATTTATTTTCGATGAACCAACAACTGGCTTGCATTTAGAGGATATTGCGAAACTATTAAAATGCTTAAACTCTCTCGTCGAAAATGGGCATTCTGTAATAATAATTGAACATAACTTAAATGTAATAGCAAATGCTGATTATATCATAGATTTAGGTCCAGACGCAGGAGCAAAGGGTGGTCTAATTGTCGATAAAGGAACGCCTTATGAAATCGCTCAAAGGAAACTTGGGTTTACAGGTATTGCTTTAAATGAATTTTATAAAAAACAAAAAGTTAAATTATGAAAATAATAGAATGCCCAAGAGATGCTATGCAAGGTATAAAAGATTTTATACCAACTCAAACTAAAATTAATTATATAAATTCTCTGCTTAAAGTTGGATTTGATACTCTTGATTTTGGCTCTTTTGTCTCACCTAAAGCAATTCCACAACTTGCAGATACAAATGAAGTTTTAGAAGGAATTGATTTATCACTTTCCGACACAAAATTATTAGCAATTTGCGCAAACTTGCGTGGTGCAGAAGATATTATTAAATATGACGAGATAGATTATATTGGTTATCCATTCTCAGTTTCTGAAACTTTTCAAATGCGAAATACAAACAAAAATATTAAAGATTCATTTGATGTAGTTCTTGAAATGCAAGAGTTAGCAACAAGCCATAATAAAGAATTAGTTGTTTATTTATCGATGGCTTTTGGTAATCCGTATAATGACCAGTGGCATCCTGATATAGTTACAAATTGGGCTGAATTAATGTATGAAGAAGGAATAAGTATTATTTCTCTTGCAGATACTATCGGAATTGCATCTCCTCAAAATATAGAATTATTATTTTCAACTATAATACAATCGCTTCCAACAACTGAAATTGGTGCTCATTTTCATACTATTTATGATGATTATTTTGATAAAATAGATATTGCTTTCCGAAATGGTTGCCGAAGATTTGATGGTGCATTAAAAGGTTATGGTGGTTGCCCTATGGCAAAAGATGAATTAACTGGAAATATGCCAACAGAAAAATTAATTGATTATATGAATCAAAAACAAATTAAAAACAGCATAAATTTAGATGAACTTAATAATTGTCTTATTTTTGCAAATGAAATCTTTAACAAATATCATTAAGATTATAGGAAAAAAATGTCAATTCAAAATTTAAAAAGAGAAATTCATCGACCATTAGGTAATAAATTAACTTGTAAAAATTGGCAAATAGAAGCCGCTTACAGAATGATTCAACATAATCTTGACCGGGAGAATGCTGAAAAGCCAGATGAACTAATCGTTTATGGTGGCTTAGGTAAAGCAGCAAGGAATTGGGAGTCTTACGATAAAATTCTTGAATCTCTAAAAAATATGGAAGAAGATGAAACGCTTTTAGTTCAATCTGGAAAACCCGTAGGTGTAATTAAAACAAGAAAAGATGCTCCAAAAGTAGTCATAGCAAATTCTAATTTAGTTCCAAATTGGGCTAATTGGGAGTATTTTAGAGAATTAGACAAAAAAGGTCTAATAATGTATGGTCAAATGACCGCTGGCTCTTGGATTTATATTGGGACGCAAGGTATAGTGCAAGGAACTTATGAGACTTTTGCAGAATGCGCAAGACAACACTTCGGTGGCTCACTTTCTGGGAAATTTTTATTGACTGGTGGAATGGGCGGTATGGGCGGAGCGCAACCTCTCGCTGCAACCTTCGCAGGTGCAGTTTCAATTACAATCGAAATTGATGAAACAAGAATTGATAAAAGAATTAAAGATGGCTACTGCGATGAGAAAATATACAACTTAGGTGATGCTCTTGCTAAAGTTGAAAAATGTAAAGATGAAGGTAAAGCTTGGTCAATTGGTTTAGTTGGTAATACAGCTGAAATTCTTCCAGAAATTTTAAAAAGAGGAATTATTCCTGATGTGGTTACCGACCAAACTTCAGCTCATGACCCATTAAATGGCTATTATCCTGAGGGACTATCTAAAGAAGAAGCCGATAAATTAAGAATTTCTTCACCTGAAAAATACCTTGAACTAACTTATAAATCAATAAAAAAGCATGTTGAAACTATGATTGAATTTCAAAAGTTCGGTTCAATAGTTTTTGACTATGGCAATAATATTCGAGGAGTAGCGAAAGATAAAGGTGGTTTAGAGAACGCATTTGATTTCCATGGCTTCGTTCCCTTATTCATTCGTCCACAATTTTGCGATGGCAGAGGTCCTTTTCGATGGGCAGCATTGAGCGGAAATCCAGAGGACATTAAGAAAACTGATGATGCAATTATGAAATTATTTCCAAACGACGAATCACTTCATAGATGGATTAAAAATGCTCAATCACGAATAAAATTTCAAGGATACCCCGCTCGAATTTGCTGGCTTGGTTATGGGGAAAGAGCAAAAGCAGGGCTTATGTTTAACGAAATGGTTAAATCTGGTGAGTTAGAAGCACCGATTGTAATTGGTAGAGACCACCTTGATTGTGGGTCAGTTGCATCTCCTTATCGTGAAACTGAATCAATGTTAGATGGCTCTGATGCAATTTCAGACTGGGTTTTTCTCAACTTTGCCTTAAACGCAATTGGAGGAGCAACTTGGATTAGCTTACATCATGGCGGTGGAGTTGGAATGGGACTTTCTCAGCATGCTGGAATGGTTGTCGTAGCTGATGGAACTGAGGAAGCAAAAGAAAGATTATCAAATGTATTAACTTATGATCCATATATGGGCATAATACGACATGCTGATGCAGGTTATGGGCGTGCTATTGATAATGCTAATAAATTTAATATAAATATTCCTATGAATAAATAAATAATTTTTAATGAATTTAATACTTCAAGCAAAAGACAAACTAAACGACTGGAAAGGGCGACTAAATCCAGAACAACTGAAAGCCGTTGAGCATATTAATGGACCTCTTTTAATTATCGCAGGAGCTGGCTCTGGTAAAACTCGTGTGCTTACATCAAGAATTGCAAATTTAATTCAAAGTGGTGTTGAGCCATGGAAAATCCTTACTCTCACTTTCACCAACAAAGCCGCTCGTGAAATGAAAGATAGGATTGCAAATATTTTATCAATAGAGCAATCAGAGAGAATTTGGGCTGGAACATTTCATAGTGTTTTTGCTAAAATTTTAAGAATCGAAGCAGATAAGTTTGGATTTACAAGTAATTTCACAATTTATGATTCTGAAGATCAACTTTCAGCAATAAAAAGTGTAATGAATCGGCTAAATATAACTCAACAAAATATATCTCCAAAAGCTGTTCGCAGTGTTATTTCTGATGCTAAGAATCAAATGATTAATAGCATTGAGTTTGCTCAATCTGCTGAAACAGGATTTCAAAGAGAAGTTTCAAAAATTTATAAAGAATATTCAAACTATTTGAAAGAGAATAATTCTATGGATTTTGATGATTTGCTCTTATATATGTATAAATTATTAACACTATCGCAAGAAATTAAATCTCATTACCAGGAAAAATTCAAATATATCCTCGTTGATGAATACCAAGATACTAACAAAGTTCAATATTTAATTTTAAAAGAATTAGCAAATTCTCATCAAAATATCTGTGTTGTTGGCGATGATGCTCAATCAATTTATGGTTGGCGTGGGGCTGATATAAATAATATACTTGACTTTAAAAAAGACTATCCTTATGCTAAAACAATAAAGTTAGAACAAAATTATCGAAGCACAAAAAATATATTAAATGCAGCTGATAGCGTAATAAAAAACAATAAAACTAAGTTAGATAAAAAACTTTGGACAGATAATGTTGAAGGTGATTTAATCGAACTTGTTGAATGTGAAGATGATAGAGCAGAAGCAAGTAGAATTGCGGATATTATAAAAACTTCAAACTATAAATACTCTGAAATTGCAATCTTGTATAGAACCAATGCTCAATCTCTTGCTTTAGAAAATGAATTTAGAAAAAATCGAATCCCTTATGTAGTCATCGGAAGTTTGTCGTTTTTCAAAAGAAAAGAGGTTAAAGATGTTCTTGCATATCTTCGTTTAATCGTTAATAAAAATGACAATGAAAGTATATTAAGAATTGTAAATGAACCACCACGAGGGATTGGAAAAACTTCTCTTGACCATTTAGATAATTTCGCAAAAGTTCGTGGTATTTCACTTTATGAGTCATTTGCTTCTGCTGAATTAAATATGAATTTGCAAAAACGTGCAGTAACAAGTTCTAAAAGTTTTATAGATATAATTGAGCATTATAGAAATAAAATTGAAGACGACCCTTCATTTAATAACTTAAAAGATTATATTGATGCTGTTGGGCTTATTTCAATGTATTTGGATATTCCAACAGAAGATTCACAAGAACGACTTGACAATATTAATCAGTTGTTAAATGACATTGAAGTATTTCTTTCACAATCTGATGAACTAACTCTTCAAGATTATTTAGAACAATCTGCTCTTGCTTCCGATGCAGATGAGAAAGAAGTTGGAACAGATAAAGTTACATTAATGACTATACATTCAGCAAAGGGCTTAGAGTTTAAATTTGTTGTAATTGCTGGATTAGAGCAAGGTCTATTCCCATTAATGAGAAGTGATTACGCTAAAGAAGAGGAAGAAGAAGAAAGACGACTTTTTTACGTTGCAATTACAAGAGCGATGCATAACCTGACATTAACTTATGCCAAAAGAAGAATGAAATTTGGTGAATTGTCCTCTCAACTTATAAGCAACTTTGTTTATGAAATTCCTTCTTCTTTGTTAAAAAGTAACAAAAAGGTTATAAATTCAAAATTTGGAGTTACAAGTAAAATTCCATCTGATATTTTTACAAATAAAAATAATAAATCAATTCCACTTAAAGATAGGTTTTCCGTTCCTCAAAAGAACGAGTATAGTCAAGTTTCCAATTATGACAACTATTCACAAGTTCCTTCTGAAAATGATTTCCACGTAGGCGATATAGTTTCACATTCTCAATTCGGTCAAGGGAAAGTTAATGGAATAAAAGGCGAAGGACCAAGAAAACAAGCAATAGTGAGATTTGACTCGGTAGGTAGAAAAATGCTTATGCTTAAATATGCTAAATTACAAATAATCAAAAAATCTCGTTAAAAATGATTGAGCCAGAAAACATATTAACAATATCAGCACTCAATCAATTAATTAAGAAAGACTTAGAGTATAACTTTTCTAACATTGTAGTTGAGGGTGAAATTTCTAATTTTGTAGCTCATAGTTCAGGTCATAAATATTTCAGTTTGAAAGATAGCGCAACTCAAATTTCTGCTGTTATGTGGAAAGGTCAAAGATTAGATTTTAAACCAGATGATGGGCAAAAAGTTATCGCTTTCGGTAGCATTTCTGTCTATCCACCAAGGGGCAGTTATCAAATCCAAGTGAATAAAATGATACCCCAAGGAGTTGGCAATTTGTTTATTGAGTTTGAAAAGTTAAAAGAAAAACTAAAAAATCAGGGATATTTTAATCCAGATATAAAGAAATTAATACCGCAAATTCCTAAGAAAATTGGAGTTTCGACCTCCCCTACTGGTGCTGCCATTCGCGATGTTATTTCTACTATTACACGTAGATTTTCAGCAGTCGAAATTTTGATAAGACCAACGATAGTTCAGGGTAGCGATTCTTCTTCCGACATTGCCAAAGCAATTAAAGAGTTAGATTCACAGAATTGTGATGTGTTGATTATTGGAAGAGGTGGTGGCTCAATCGAAGATTTGTGGGCTTACAACACTGAATTAGTTGCAGAGGCTATATATAATGCAAAAACGCCTATAATTTCTGCCGTTGGTCACGAAACCGACTTTACCATTGCAGACTTTGTTGCCGATGTGAGAGCCGCCACTCCAACTGCCGCAGCCGAAATTGCAACTCCTATTTTACTTTCGGATATTAATAATTTTTTAATTCAATCTGAAAATAAATTCAAAAGTATTGTAAATAAAGAATTTGAAACTATTTCTAATAAGTTAAAACTACTTTCGACTAACAAAGTATTAATTTTATTAAGGAATAAAGTAAACTTAATTCAACAACAACTTGACTATAACGAGGATAATTTAAACAACAAGATTCATAATAAATTTAAAGATTTAATAAATAAATTAATCAATTATGAATTAAATTTAAAAGCATCAGACCCAAATATTCCTTTAAAGCGTGGCTATGCAAGAATTGAAAGAGGTAACAAAATCATTAGTAAAAATGATAAATTATTAAAAAATGACAAAATCAAGATTATTAGATATAATCAAGAAAATGAAGCAATAATTATAGACGAAAATCAAAAATAAATTTTTTAGGTGATTAAATGAAATTTGAAGAAAAAATACAAAGAATAGAAGAAATTTCTGATTTATTAGAAAATGATGAATTAACTTTAGATGAAATGTTGAAACATTACGAAGAAGGAATAAAATTAACAAAAGAAGCAAAATTATATTTAGAAAAAGCAGAGTTAAAACTAAAAAAAATAACTGAAACAGGCATTAGCGACTTTGAAGAAAATTAAAAGTTTTTTTTTCTTTAGTTTATTGAACGAAGCCGAAATGACACTAAGTAAAAGATAAATAGAATTTGTATTCCAAATTCTCTAATAATGACTGCGGAGCAGTTCAACCTTAATAGTAAAGCAAAAAAACAAACACTCCGTCATATTTCCTCACGCCGTAATCTCCTAAATCAGATTCTTCGTCCTTCTCTTTGCCCAGAAACGAAAGTCGCTCGTCATTATTGTTGTCTTGCCAGAGGATTTTTGTTGTTTTCATCTACACTTTTAAACTTTGTAAAATTAGGAAAAATTAGTTAATAGTAATCAGTAATTAAAGTTATCACTAACTGCATGCCTGTATAAAGTAAATCAAATAGTAAGACAATCAATATTATTTTTGTTAAATTATGTCTTAGTTTTTTCATAATAAATAATAATGGTAATAAATTTATTATACCAATAGTCAAACTTCTCATTATATAAATTTCTTTTGAAGAATAAAAAAATCCTCCCGCTTCAAATGGAAAATTTATTTCAAGTGGTGTTGTAAATATATCCATTATTAAAAGTATAGCAAATAAAAGTTGTATTAATAATACTAAACTTTATAAAAATTTAATATAAACTTTTTAATCAATGTTACATTAAATTTTTTTTTCATGATATTTGTATTATTTATATTTGACATTTAAAGGTAGGGGTTGATTATAATTTATAAATTCTTTAAAAAATGAATTATTATTCTATTCTATTTAACACATCTGGTAAAAATGAATCCATTCGGGAAAATGCGAACCACTTTTTCCCTAAATCCTTTAATGATGCTCCTATATGATACAATTCTTGGTTATCTATTATCAAAAATCTATCATGTGAGTTTTTAAAGTTTTTTATGTTCATACTTTCATATTGTTGGGAATACTTTTCTAAATCTAACTTTAGATTTTTATTTTCTATATTCGTCAATATTTGTACATTTACATTATTATTTCTTTTATTTAAAAGGACTAACACGCTTTCATCTATATAATTGTCGATTAGTATTATTTCTACTTTAGCAGATTTTATTAAATCTGACACAAAAACATAAGCGTCAAAAATTTGCCCATTAAAGAATATTCCACTATTATTTTTTAAGTCATTATTTTCAAGTGCTTTGAATATTTTATTAAAATTTTCGTCGTATTCTAAAAATCTATTATCAATTTGCTCGAATTTTTTTGAAACTAAATATTGTGAAGAAATCACTTTCCGCATTTCTACAAAAGCAGTCATAATTTGAAGACTTATTTTTATTGCAATTTCGCTTTTTAAAACTGCTGACAGCATCGCAACACCTTGTTCTGTAAAACAATATGGTCTTTTTCTTCTTCCACCATGTAAACTTGATATCACAAATTGTGACATCAAGTTGTCAAATTCCACTTGAGTTAACTGGAATCTAAAACCAGTAGGAAACCTTTCAATATTCCTTTTAACTGCTTGATTTAATGTGCGGGTTTCAACTTGATATAGTCTTGCTAAATCGCTATCAAACATTACTTGTTTATCTCTAATTGTATAAATTAGATTTTTAATATTTGATTCTTTTATTTCAATTTGTTGGTTCTGCATTCATATTATTTTTACTCTTAATGTCACAATTTGTGACTTCAAATAACTTTTAATTTTTTAAAACACTAAAATAATAAAAATATTTTTATTCTTACGGGCAATAAAAGTATTGTTATGATAGGAAAAATTAATTATTTATACTTTCTATTAAATTATTAGTTAAATAATCAATAGTGTTGTTTTCTTTTTCTGCTAAGTTCTTCAATTTCAAGTAGTTTTTTTCACTTATATAAATAGCATATTCGTAAGTATTTTCTGAGGAATAATACTTACCTTTTATGCCATCTTTGAAATCATATTCTTCTTCGATAAGTTGCTCTTTCATTTTTAGTTGCCCTCCCAGAGAGGGTCGGTGGCGGTGAATCGCCCTGTTAAGTCGTCATATTTCCGCACGCCGTAATCTCCTAAATCTGATTCTTCGTCCTTCTCTTTGCCCAGAAACGAATGCCTCTCGTCATTATTGTTGTCTTGCCAGAGGATTTTTCCGTAAGGGGTGTAGTCATAATTCTTATAAAAGGTTCGTTGCATAGGAATTTGCATTAATTTTCTATAAATATACCATAATTAGTAGGACAAAAACAGTCTTTATAATGGTACACAAATTCAAATACGCCGCTTTTCTTTGCATATTCCTTTTTAATTTTCCAACGTTTTGCAGAAATTTCCAATGATTTCTGACTTTCATTCCACATTTTTATATATAAATCATTATTAGTATGTATTGCTAATTCAGGATTATAACCTATTTTAAAAAGTCTAATGGAGTAGATTTTGCCATTATCATCATAATGAGCTAAACCATAAAATGACAGACTATAGTCACTCACACTTGGGAATTCTATTATTTTTTGTAAGGTTGAGTCATAGTAAGTTTGACCACCATAATATTCTTCAATGGCTTTGGGCCATTGTGGTTTTTCATATGTTTCAAAAAAGTTATGCACATCTCTTGTTGAACTACTATCCAATTGAATTTTGTTACCAAAAAATAATACTATGTTAAGGATAATTATTATAAAGAATAGTGAATTATTTATGAATTTTAGTTTCATATTTATGCCTTTAAAATATTATTGTTCAACTCATTTTATTTTTCAGAGTTATAAATATTATATCTATAAAATATATGACTATCATAGTTAATTTTGTATAGCGAGGAATTTTATATCACTTACAAAAGAAACACTGAGACCTTTTGATAAATATTTAAGTAGATTCTTTAAATAATTGTTTTTCAACTCTTAAAACCAAAGGATAATAATGATCTGTAATAAAACTTTTTGTTGTAAAATTAAAATAATATTCGTTCCATACATAAACTCGGCATAATCTATCTTTTAAACTTTCAAAATTAATTTCTTCAAATCTTGTTATAACTTCTTCATTAAACTCTTCTGAAAATACTAAAATAAATTCATTTATATTATTTACATCTAATTCATCTAATATATCGAAAAAAATTGGCGGCTTAAAAGTTTTCTTACCATTAATTTTTTTATTGTAGTAATCGCCAATTTCCTGAACTAACTCTGTAGAGTCATATACCAACATCTCCTCATAAACACAAATTATAGAACTGAATACATAGAGATTAAAATATATCTTTAATTTTTCTAATGAATCTCCTGTTCTTTTTTCAATTTCTTCATACTTATCGCTCAAATACATTGAACTATATTTATCAATAATTTTTTTAAAAATCAAAGCATCATTTTTATTATAAAAACCAAAACTTATTAAATCCATAACAAATTACCTTCCTCCTTTTGTTCTTACACTATAGCCATTAACTCCATTAATACCATAAAGTAACATATAAACTTGTTGGTCTGAAAAATTTCTATAGTTTCTCTCATAACCATCTCGCGTATTTCCATTTGGATCAATGTTTATAATCATATTATTATACGTAGCATTTTCTTGTTTTTTTTGACCCGGTTGATGTACTCTAAATAAAGGGTCTGCACCCTTCATTACAGTTACATTTCCACCATATTTTTTCTTTGAATTTTCCACAATTTTATTGACGTTTTCTTGTGTAAATTCATTTAATCCTGTTTCTGGTTCGCTAAATAAATCATCTAATAAATTTAGGGATTTTGATATTAATGAACCTGCTTTGCTACCGAAACCGCCAATGAAGTCCCCGCTATTATCCTCTATTGCTCCACTTTGCATTGGAAATGGGTAATTCTCACCATTGTCGAACCATCTTAACTGTGACTCAGTATCAGAAAAGTGTCCTGCCCTATCAAACCATTTTATATCACCATTTGAATTTGAAAACCAATTCTTACCTGTTAAATCCACTTTATTCACAGGGTCATTAGCACTATACACATACGGCGACCAGCCGTAATACTTCTCCCAGAGCGGGTCGGTGGCGGTGAATCGTCCTGTTAAGTCGTCATATTTCCGCACGCCGTAATCTCCTAAATCGGATTCTTCGTCTTTACTTGTATAAAAGGTTCGTTGCATAGGAATTTATTTCTTTTTAAATAATTTTATTTCACCTAATTTTTCGTTTATTTCTTTATAATTTGAATAAAAACCTTTAAATACTGGATAAATTAATGTGTCTTCAAATGTTCCATTTGGTGGAAAATCAATTTCTAATAAACCCCTTCCACTAAGACTAACTTTATTTACTATATTATCAAAATAAGGGTTTATTATTAACATTCCATCATCCCCAGCTTGAAATTTTTCAAAATCATTTTTATTGTAAAAACCTAAGCTCATTAAAACCATAACAAATTATCTTCCTCCCTTAGTTCTTACACTATAGCCATTAATTCCATTAATACCATAAAGTAACATATAAACTTGTTGGTCTGAAAAATGTTTTGCCTTTCCATAGTCGTCTGCAATTATACCATATTTTGGATTATTATTATATTTTCTTAAGGTATATGTAGCATTAGTATGACCGTGACCTGATGCTCTAACTCTAAATAAATCTTTTCCATCCTTCATTACAGTGACATTTCCTCTTTGAATTAAAATCTATTAAAAATTATTCATTAGACACTTTTAAGATTAATGGGTGGTAATTTTCAGGAAAACACTCATTATGCTGCAATGAAAGGTACTCTTCTTCCCACACGCTACCGCTGAATAACCTTTTTTTAATATCTTTTATTTTTACTTCTTCTAATCTAACCCCACTATTTTCGTCAAACTCATCTGCAAATGTCAGAATAAATTTTTTAATCTTAGAATTCTCTATAGCATCTATAAATTCAAAAAAATATGGCTCATTAACAGATTTATTATAAATTTCTATAGAAATATAATAATCAGATATTTCTTTTGTAATTGATCCTGAATAAAACGGGATCCTATCTTTTTTGTAATGTATAACTCCAATATTACTTAATTTAAAATAATCTTTTACAATACCAAGTCCTTCTTCTGATTCAATATTATATTGTGTATAATCAAATTCTACATTAAGTAAGTCAAATTTCATTAATATAGATTCTAATTCTATTTTATCCTCATTCTTATATAGTCCAATTGCAATGATAACCATTTACCTTCCTCCTTTTGTTCTTACACTATAGCCATTAACTCCATTAATACCATAAAGTAACATATAAACTTGTTGATCTGAAAAATGTTTTGCCTTTCCATAGTCGTCTGCAATTATACCATATTTTGGATTATTATTATATTTTCTTAAGGTATATGTAGCATTAGTATGACCGTGACCTGATGCTCTAACTCTAAATAAATCTTTTCCATCCTTCATTACAGTGACATTTCCTCTTTGAATTAAAATCTATTAAAAATTATTCATTAGACACTTTTAAGATTAATGGGTGGTAATTTTCAGGAAAATATATGTTATGTTTCAATGAAAGGTACTCTTCTTCCCACACACTACCGCTGAATAATCTCTTTTTAATATCTTTTATTTTTATCTCTTCTAATCTAACCCAACTATTTTTGTCAAACTCATCTGCAAACCTCAGAATAAAATTCTTAATCTTAGAATTCTCTATCGCATCTATAAATTCAAAAAAATATGGCTCATTAACAGATTTATTGAAAATTTCTATTGATATATAATAATTAGATATTTCTTCTATAATTGATCCTGAATGAAATGGACTAATATCTTTTTTGTAATGTATGACTCCAATATTACTTAAGTTAAAATAATCTTTTATAACACCAAGTCTTTCTTCTAATTCAATACTATATTGGGTATAGGCAAATTCTACGTTAAGTAAGTCAAATTTCATTAATATAGATTCTAATTCTATTTTATCCTCATTCTTATATAGCCCAATTACAATTATAACCATTTATCTTCCTCCTTTTGTTTTAACGGAATAACCATCAATTCCATATAAACCTTTCAATAATATTTTTACTTCATAATCTGTAAATTGTTTAGTTTGGCTTGACCTTGAAGAACGACCACTAAGAGGATCTATATTCACTTGAAAAACTTCTATTGTTGCATTCTCATCATAGTGTGTGCCTGGCTGATGAACTCTAAATAAAGGGTCTTCACCCTTCATTACAGTTACATTTCCACCATATTTTTTCTTTGAGTTTGTAACAATTTTATTGACGTTTTCTTGTGTAAATTCATTTAATCCTGTTTCTGGTTCGCTAAATAAATCATCTAATAAATTTAGGGATTTTGATATTAATGAACCTGCTTTGCTACCGAAACCGCCAATGAAGTCCCCGCTATTATCCTCTATTGCTCCACTTTGCATTGGAAATGGGTAATTCTCACCATTGTCGAACCATCTTAACTGTGACTCAGTATCAGAAAAGTGTCCTGCCCTATCAAACCATTTTATATCACCATTTGAATTTGAAAACCAATTCTTACCTGTTAAATCCACTTTATTCACAGGGTCATTAGCACTATACACATACGGCGACCAGCCGTAATACTTCTCCCAGAGCGGGTCGGTGGCGGTGAATCGTCCTGTTAAGTCGTCATATTTCCGCACGCCGTAATCTCCTAAATCGGATTCTTCGTCTTTCTCTTTACCCAGAAACGAAAGTCGCTCGTCATTATTGTTGTCTTGCCAGAGGATTTTTCCGTAGGGGGTGTAGTCGTAGTTCTTATAATAGTTTTTTTGCATAGGAATTTATTTCTTCTTAAATAATTTTATTTCACCTAATTTTTCGTTTATTTCTTTATAATTTGAATAAGATCCTTTAAATACTGGATATACTAATGTGTCTTCTGCTAATGATGATGTGTATGTCAACACAATTAAATTATCAGATTGATTGCCAATCCCCGTATTATAATGATAAGAATTATAAATTATCATTTTATGAAAATGAAAAATAGAGTTTACAAAATCGCTAGAAGTGTTATTTTTATACCGTAAGAAAACATTATAATAACCTTTGGGAGAATTATAAGTGGTATCCAATTCATTCCAAAAGTATGTAGATACCCAAAACTTCTCAAGCCATATTTCATCTATGTTTAATGTATCACCTAAAAATATATATTCATAAGATTCAGGTATGTACTCTGCAATAAAAACTTTAAATTCTTTCGACTCTTTCACATTAAAACTATTATATTTTTTAGAAATAGGATTATAGTACTTATATTTTGTAAAATTACACATATAAAGTATAAAAACAATAGAAAATAGAAGCATATATATTATTATTTTTTTCATAATATAATTTATTTTGTTTAAAATAATGCAATGTTAATAAATTTATTTAATTTTTCCGAATTATTAATAAATATTTTTTACTTCATATAGTTGGTGCATATCCCGTCCTAAAGAAAAAGATTATATAAAAAGAGATACGCAATGGGTAATATTAATAAAATTGAGTTTTTAAGAAGGGCTCAAAAAGATTACAAGTTAGTTTTTAACTGAATAAGTTACTGATGAAACTGAAAAAGGATATTTAACTTATCAGGAAAAAAAATACTGACTTAATTAAAATAGGTATCGAGTGAGACTGAAAATTCAAATACGTTCTATGGAATATATTACTAAGTATATGAATATAACTCTTAAAAAAGAATTTAGTTACAGTATCACGCTTTAAAAGACAAATTCAAAACGTTGTTAAAGAAGCGGTTAAGTTATACAATAATCCCCAATTAGTTCTCTAATCAGGGATATATTTTTTTATTAATATTGTATGCTTATTTAAGGACTATTCACTAATCACTTTTAATTCTTTTCCTACTTTAATAAATGCTTCAATACATCTGTCTATTTGCTCTATGCTGTGCCCGGCTGAGATTTGCACCCTAATTCTGTCCATTTTACGTGGTACGACGGGGAAAGAAAATGCTATGACGTAAATCCCTTCTTCGAGCATTCTGTCTGCAAATTTAACTGCTAATTCAGATGAATTTTGAAATTTGCTAAACATAATAGGTGTAATTGGGTGAATACCAGGCACAATATCAAAACCAGCATCTACCATTTTTGCTCTAAAATGTGCTGTATTTTCCATTAACTTATCACGTAATTGAGTACTTTCTGAGATTATTTCTAAACATTTTAAAGTAGCACCAACAACTGCAGGAGCTAAGGTATTGGAGAACAAATAAGGTCTTGCTTTATTTCTCAACCATTCAATTATCTCTTTTCTACCAGATACACAACCGCCCGATGCTCCACCTAATGCTTTTCCAAAAGTAGTTGTGATAATGTCAATTTTATCCATTACATTGAAATGCTCGTGAGTTCCTCTGCCTGTTCTTCCCATAAATCCAGAAGCGTGGCTTTCATCTACAAGAACAAGTGCGTCATATTTTTCGGCTAATCTGCAAATTTCATCTAATTTGGCAATATCGCCGTCCATTGAAAAAACTCCATCAGTAACAATCACTTTAAATCTTTGAGATTGTGCCTCAATCAAGCATTTTTCTAATCCTTTTAAATATTTACCACTTGCGGCATCTAGTTCTTCAGTATCAGACATATCCCCGTGTTTATAAATCCATCTTTTGGCTTTCGCTAATCTTATACCATCAATAATTGAAGCATGATTAAGTGAATCTGTGATTATAGCGTCTTCTTCACCAAACAATGGTTCAAATACAGCTCCGTTAGCATCAAAAGCTGAACTAAATAAAATTGTATCTTCTGTTCCTAAAAATTCAGATACTTTCTTTTCTAATAGCTTATGGTCATCTTGTGTTCCACAAATAAACCTAACAGATGACAAACCATACCCACGTTTATCAATTTCTTGGTGAGCGGCTTTTATTAACTCTGGATGAGATGACAAGCCAAGGTAGTTATTAGCACAAAAATTTAATACTTTTTTCCCGCCAACAATAATTTCAGCACCTTGTTCGGATTCAATAATTCGCTCATGTTTATATAATTTCTGTTCGTGTAGTGATTTTATTTCATTTTCAAGAAAACTTTTCATTTTGCCATACATAATCTAATTCTCCTAATTTCTTTTAATTTTGTAAATATTTTAATACGAATTTAGCAAATTTTAACAAATGTTTAAAAACATATTATCCAATAATAAATCAGAAATTTTAATTTTCTTTTTAATATTACTTTCTAGAGTTTTAATTGCAAATTATAGTGATTCTTTTCATTCAATGGATTGTGTGAATTATATACTCGCTGTTGAAGATTATAACATCCCAGCTGAAAGGCCTCACTTACCTGGGTATATTATTTATGTTGTATTTTTTAAGTTCTTAACATTATTTTTACCAAATGGTAATCCACTTTTTATAGTTTTTCAAGGAATTTTCCAAGCAATTTCGGCTGTGATAATTTTTAAAATTATTAAAAATTACTTTGAAAATATCAACCCATTTTATTTCATAATTTTTCTATTTTCAATTCCAACAGTCTATTTTTTTGGAATAGTTTCTGAAATATACTCAATCGACATACTAATTATTTCTGTTTATCTTTTACTATTTCATAAGAAAAAAGTCTTATGGTTATTGCCATATATTGGGTTTATTGCTGGTATAAGGCAAAGTAGTGGAGGAATGTTGTTACCTTCTGTGTTAGTCTATATATTTTTTTGTTTTAAAGAAAAAGAATTAACAATCTCACAATTTATTAAGAGTGGTATTCTTTCTATTTTTATAATACTTGCTTGGTTTATACCTCTTATTCAAACAATGGGCGGATTAACACAATACTTAATTGCACTTGAAAAACAAAAGGAATTAATCGTGAGTTATAAGCTTTACAATAATATAATTAGCTTTTTAACTTATTCATTTTTCTATTTATTTCCTTTATTTTTTGTTATTATTTTATCAAAATTTAGAGAAAAATTCAGGATAAATCAACAAATAATTTTTTATTTATCAATTATAATCCCACAACTAATACTTTTTATATTTTATCATTATAACAAGGGATATGCATTATTATTACTCCCACCTTTGTTATTAGTAATTTTCAATAACCTAAAAATAAATAAGAAAGTAATAATTTCAATATCTATAATTCAATTATTATTCTTTTATTTTTACCCTGGAAAAATTCCGTCATTCAACACTCAATTACTTGATAAATATAGAAATATTTCAAAGTATGAAACTTGGTACCAACGCTTTCAATATTGGTGGTTGCCTTCTTTAGATGCAAATTTAAAAACTGTTGAATTGCACAATGAATTTGAAAAAAATAAAAATAAAATTTTTAAAATCTTAAATGGAAAAAAACTTTTAATAGACTATTCAGTTATAATTCGAGCAAGGAATTTAGCTTATATCGCCCCTGAAATGAAAATCTGCGAAATACTATATCCTTACGAATCAAGCTATGAGCAATATTATCAAAAAGTAAACTTCTCAGTTCATACTGATTTAGTTGAGAATTTTGAGAATTTTTATATACTTGTTGAAAAAGAATATTATAGTTTATATTTAAAAGATGTTTCGACAATCTTATATGAAACTAAATTTAATTATTTAATTCAAATAGATTCAAAATATAAAATTAAATATATTAAACAGTGTAGGCAACATTTTATCGGATAAAGAAAAAAGCCCTCGTTGAGGGCTTTAACTACTTTTGATTTACTACTTTTCTACCTATTGAATGGTATTCGAAATCTAATTTTTCCATTTCCTCTATTTCATAAATATTCCTACCATCAAAGATAACTTTATCTTTGATAGATGAACTTAATTTTTCGAAATTAGGTAATTTAAAAATGCTCCACTCAGTACAAATAACAAGGCAATCAACATTATCAATACAATCATACATATCATTTGCATAATAAAGTTTATCACCAAATTTTGCTTTAGTATTTTTCATCGCTTCTTGGTCAAACACTCGTAATTCGGCACCTTCAATAAGTAACTTTTCAATGACTTTAAAAGCAGGGGCGTCCCTTACATCATCAGTATTTGGTTTAAATGCCAGCCCCCAAATTGCAATTTTCTTCCCATTGATATTATTATTATATCTTTTTAATATTTTATCAAGAAATCTTTCGGTTTGTCTTTTATTAATATCTTCAGTGGCTTGAACGAGCAATAAATCCGCATTCATCTTTTGTGATGAGAAATTCAAAGCTTGAACATCTTTTGGAAAACAAGAACCACCATAACCTAATCCAGCAAATAAAAACCTTTTACCAATTCGAGAATCTGCTCCCATTCCTAATCTTATTGCATCGATATTAGCACCAACTTGTTCGCAATAATATGATAAATCATTCATAAAAGAAATTTTTGTTGCTAAAAATGAGTTAGCAGCATATTTTGTAACTTCTGCTGATTTTTCATCCATAACATAAATAGGATTTCCACTCATTAAAAATGGTTTATATAAATCTCTCATTATATTTCCAACCCATTCGCTTGATGTCCCGATGACTACTCTTTCAGGTTTCATTGCATCTTCTATAGCATACCCCTCTCTTAAAAACTCTGGGTTACTGCAGATAAAGACATTATTATCGCTACCTAAAACAGAATCAAATATGCTTTTAACTTTTTGAGAAGTTCCAACTGGAACTGTTGATTTATCTACTATTATTTTCTTTTCTGTTATATTTTCGGCTTTAATAATTTTAGCTATATCTTCTGAGACTTGAAGAACAAACTTTAAGTCAGCAGACCCATCAGCATCTGGAGGAGTAGGCAAACAAAGAAAAATAATTTGACAATGAACTACTGCTTCTTTTAAATTTGAAGTAAAACTCAATCTCTTTTCATTAATATTATGAACCATTAATCTTTCTAAGCCAGGTTCATAAATAGGGCTAATCCCTTGTCTCATTCTTTCAATTTTTGCTTCATCAATATCAACGCAAATAACTTCATTACCTGTTTCAGCAAAAGTAGTACCCGATACAATTCCAACATATCCCGTACCGATAATACCTATTTTAAACGCCATTAAATAACCTTTTTTACAAATTAAAATTTATACAAATTCAAAATTACTAAAATCAATATTAATAATACTGCAACAGAAGTCAAAAATTTTATTGATTCTTTAAAAAACTTAAATAATACCAAGAAAATTATCGCACAAATTATTATTTGATAAAATACACTTAATTCTAAAAATATATTTAATATTTCTTTCATTTATCTTAAAATAAACGTTAGAGGAATTTTCCCTATCATAATTTCATTATTTCCAGCCGGTAAAGGGTTAAACCTCCATCTTTTGAGAGCTAAAATTGCCGCTTCTTCTAATTCCGGATTTGCTTTTTGAATTGGGATAATACTTGTTACAGTTCCGTCAGGTAATACTTTAAATTGAAGTACAATTTGCGATGATGATTTAACATTATTTGGAAATTTTGGAAGAACTTTATTTAATACAGTTCTATTTCCACCACCACCCCAATCAATATCACCAAATCCATCACCTTTTCCTCTACCATTACCCCTAACACCAAGTCCAGAACCTAATGGGTCAGAACTTTTACTATCAACCCCAACATTTTTCTCATCTTCACCTGGTTTTGTAGAATTTGTAGAGTTTGACGCTATTTCTTTAACTCCAATATATCTGTCACCAACTTTATTATTTACTTTATCAACTTGATTATTCTTAACATTAGATGCCCTTGACGCATCCTCTAAGTTCATTGTTGCTTTTTCGCCAGACTTTTTAGCCCCTTCCTCAGTTAAGTTTCCTGATTTTAGTCCAGTTCCATCACCAGAGCCTAAATTTAATAATGTTAATGGAATAGTAGTGTTAACTTCATAAGGTGTTGCACGAGAAGGCATTATGCTAACATAATCGAAAAATAAATAAAATAAAGATGTAATAACAATCGCACACAACCACCCTTTAAAAGTGTTTGAATCCCAAGGAATTTTAACCGAAATCTCTTTATTTTGTTCCGATGATGTTGAATTATGAATATACATTTCTCCCCCTATTTTACTCTGTCTATCCAAGTTTGTGCATAACCAAGTTTAGCTGCTACCTCTATTGCTTTACTTTTTTGTGTAAAAGAACCAAATCTAACTCTATACCAAATTACATCTCTGACAAGTTGTTCACTTATAAAAGCATCTTTTATATTTTGACTTTTAAGTTTGTTAATCCATTGTAAAGCATCTTCTTTAGATTGTGAAGCATAAACTTGAATAGTAAACACTCCCTCATCACTCATTTCTTTTCTTGAGTAAGCCACATCAGACTTGCTTTCAATCTGATTTTTAGATGAATTTTCTTCAAAATGATTAACTGCTAAATCATTATTATTTTTAACATTATTACGTTTAGATTCTTCATTTGTTTTTGGAATAAAGGTTTCATTATCTATAACTTTTGATTTATGAACTTTATTCTTCAATTTCGGCTTTACTACTTCATTTTTCGTAGTTTCATATTTAACAATGTCTTTTGGTTTTTCAACAATAATTTTCTTAGAAACAGATTCATTAAATTTATTTGAATTTTTAATATCTAACTTACTGCTTTCACTTATATTTTCAACTTTCTCATTCTTTGTTTTTTCAGTAGTTTCATGTTTTTCTTTAACAACTTCATTATGAGAATTTGTTGAAACATCTTTTACGGCTTCTTCCTCTATACTTTTCTCATTAGTTGTATGCCTTTTTGCAACTTTATTTTGAATTTCGCTTTTATTTTTTGTAGAAACACTATCTTTGTTCTCTTTACTTTCATTCAAGAAAGAATCTTGGAAAACAAAATAAACAGATATCAACGAAACTAATAAAATTGCAGCAACACTTCCGAAAACAATAAATAACTTTTTATTAGAACCCTCTTTTTCCTTTTTCTTCTTAGGTTGAGGTTCTTCAACTTCTTTCGGCTTAGCTCGTTCTTCTGGTGGCAATTCACCAATACCATAATTAGAAGGTTTATCAACTTCAATAGTATTAAAATCAACAACTTCAGCAGATAAATCTTCATCTATTGGAAATTCTTCATTATTAACAACTTCAATCTCATCTTCAGGACGAATTGTGTTTTCTTGACTTTTCTTCAAGTCAGATTGAATTAGTTTTTTCAAGTCATCATCTAATTCAATACCTCCAATACTTCCTTGACTATTTCCAGATAATTCGCTTAACTCTTCATCTGATAATGATTCAATTTCATCATCACCAAAAGTCGAACTAATTTTTTCTAAATCTTCACTTTCATCAAAACTATTCAAATCAATTTCAGAATCATCAAATAAATTTGAATTAATCCCATCATCTACTAAACCATCACCAAAATTCTCATCTACATCTTCAAACTCATCAAATTGAGAATCGTCAAAGTCTTCCAATCCTGATTCATCATCAAAATTGTCTTCAAATGCAGATTCAGCAGGGATAATAGGGGCTTCATCTTCAATAAAATCAGGAAAAATCCCTGGATAACCATCCATTGTTTCAATAATAAAGCTTTCATCTCCTGGCTCGTTTGCACTATAAGCGGAAATTCTTTCTTCTTCTGTAATATTTGAATCTAAAATACTCATTTAAAAGTTGTAGTTCACTCCTACTTTTCCAAAAAATCCTCTTTCGATATAATTATTATAAATAAAAATATCTTGATTAAATAAATTTTCTACATTTGCAAAAATACTTAAATTTTTATCAAATATATAATTTAACTCAAAGTTCATATTAAAAAATGGAGACAATTCCACTTTATTCTCAATATCTGCATATCGAGTTCCAACAAATTCAAGCCCAACTCTTCCGCTTAAACCATTACTTAGTTTTAAATTGTAATTGATTTCTGTTTCAAAATTTGGAATATACGTATTATTTTTATTTAAAGTATCGGTTACAACACTATTATACTTTATTGCATAATTAATTGAACTGATTTCATTAATATTATAAAAACCATCAAAAACAAAAGTTAATTGATTAACATCTAAGTACAATGGTTTAAAATAAGATGAATCAACGTTTACAAAATTCAAATTCCTATTAATAGAGCCGTAACTAACACCAACACTTGAATAAAAATCTACATCTTTATGATAAGTTAGAAACACATCAAGCAGTAGATTATTATAAGTATGGTCTATATTTACATCATAATTTATAAACCTATTCATATTATTTAATTTGCTAATGAAATTTCTTTTAATTCCTGATGATAATTTTGATTTGAAAGTTAAATGATTAGATATATTAGAATTAAGGTTAACATCGAACTTTAATCCATTTCTTACTCCATCATAATACTCAGCGATTTGATAACCCAAATCAGCTTTAAGTTCAAATATTGAAGTTTTATATGATGCTATACCTTCTAAAAGCCCATAACTATTTCCTATACCATTACCACTTCTTAAATCAATTTCTGAGTTAAAACCTAAGTTAAACTTATTATATGGATTTTGAACTTTCAAATATCCGCTTAATGATTTATCAGAATAATCTAATGAATCACCTGCTGTTTTCATTAAATTTAATCCCGCTCCAGTTTCAAAAACAAATCCTTCATAATTTCCATCTACATCTATATTTGCTCCAAAATCTACTTTATTTCTACTTTCAAAATTTCTAACATAATAGTTAGTATAATTAAAATTTTCAAAATGCACCGCAGTTCTTGTTTTACTTCCACCAAAAATAAAATACTTATCTGGAGCTATATAATCCGAAAAAACTTTTGCTTTAATTTTTGAATACTCTGCATTATTCACATGCCCTCTGCTTTGCTCAAATCCGCCATTCAAATAGAGTTGGAAATCATTAATTGATGTAGAGTATCCCCCTTCTATATTTGAAGTTATAAAATTTCCAAATGAACCTAACAAGTAACCTTTTTCAACTATTTTCTCATTTTTAATATATGGTAAATTAGAAACAGGTAAAATTGAAGGTCTAACTTTTTCTAATGAATTTAAACTATCTAATTCTTTAGCTGATAATTTAGGAATATTAGAGGGATTTCTTTTAAATCCAGATTTAATATTCAATTGATCATTACCATAAATAATCGCTTCGGGCAAATCAAATGGTTTTTGCTCTGGTTTTGCTTCCTTTTCCTGACTAAAAAGTAGGTTTGAAAAAAATATTATAATAATTAATGTTTTCATAATCTATGCTAATGAACCCATTGGGTCCCAAATTGGTAAACTAATTGCCTCTTTTTTATAATTTTTTAAATCATCATCCGATAAAAACTTTTTATTAATTACAACTTGAAAAACATATTCTTTAAACCATTCATTATTCATCACGAAAACTCCTTCTTTCCCTACTTCACCACCCCAAGAATTTTCAACTTTCCACTTTTTTACTTCTTCATCTTTAATATGTACTCCAATAAATACCATTGCGTGTGTCATCTTGCTTTGACAATACATTAAACTTTTACCTTTATCAAAATCTAAGCAAGTAGCCAGTGATTCATTCAAATCAAATAATTCATTGTGCATAATACCTTTTTGCCTATCCAAAGATTTCCCCATATCACAACCAAACCATACTGGCTCTTCATTTAAAATTTGTGTTTTAGCATAATTTACAAGTTTTTCGATTTCTAAATTCAAATATTTTATCTTTTTGCCATCATATACATTTCCTAAATACTCAATAGTGTAAGTTTTATTAAATTCTTTATCATCTGATGGAGCATTAATCAAGCTTACATAATTATTCAAGTCGCATTTAAGAAATTCTTTATAAAAGCTTAAAGGTGTTAGAGATTTATAAATATGATATTTCAAATCTTTATCAGTAAATTCTAAATCAAATTCATTTATAGGTTCACCGATAGTATAAACAAGCATATTATATATATCATTCATACATTTCTGCTTCTTCTTGTAGATTTCCTCTTCGTCAAAATTATTATTTTTCAATCGTCTTAAAAGAGCGACACTTTGTCTTAGTTTCACTGCAAGTGCTGAATTTAATGTTTTTGTATTACTTGAATTAAAAGATTCTGGAAAAACACTTTTAGGAACAATTCCGTATTTTTCAATCAATGCCACATACATATCCCATTGACCACCATCTGGTATTGGGTCCGACAATAGAGTATGCACCACCCTATCATCTAAGTTCCTGTCACTTAATTCTAACATTGTTTCTAAAAAGTAATTGCACTTTTCTAACTTATCCCAAAACATTAGCCAGCTTTGAGAAAATTCAAAATTTACTAAATTATGTTCTTTTATAAATTTCTGCCTAATTGTATTCAAAGCAGCAAATAACCAACATCTACCACTTTTCTCTTGATTTGTAATTTTAGTAAATGGTAATTCGTGTGAAAATGTAAAATTCATTTCGTCAAAAGCGCTCTTATTCATTGAAACGCTATCAATACCATTTGCTCTAAGAGCATTTGAAATTAACGTTCTTGTTTTCGTCTTATCTCTTTTCTCTTCAAAAA
Organism: uncultured Hyphomicrobiales bacterium; assembly: GCA_964465945.1. GTDB lineage: Bacteria > Bacteroidota > Ignavibacteria > Kapaibacteriales > UBA2268 > JAJRPT01. The sequence continues at coordinate 207,878 of CAYXMM010000002.1, read as the reverse complement.
GGTTTAAAACATTACTATCAATCGACTTATTCATTTCAATACTTTCATTTACTTATTAATAAATTTTTCAACACGTTTAATTCTTGTTTGCGCTGTTTTTCCAAAATCATCATTTGGTCTAATTTCAAAAATTATTTTATAATTTTCAAGTGCATTATTCCATTCTTTTTTCTCTTCGTATACTTCACCTAAAGATAATAAAGACAAACTATACCAATCTTCAAATGAAGTGAAATTATTCTTCACTTCTGTAAATGATTTTATCGCCAAGTCATAATTCTTTTTATTTTTCCAAATTTCACCAATTCTAAAATTTGCTTCCGCTGCAAAATCTCTATTAAACCCTTGAGACCGTAAATATTCAAAATGAAACAGAGAAGAATCAAGTTGATTCTTATTTTTATAATACATTGCAACTCTATAACGTGCCTCCACTGTGTAATCATCAGGTTTATACTTTGTAGCAATTTCTTTATATGTATCAATTGACTTCAAAGTATCACCCATAGTGTAATAAATAATGGCTCTTTCGAAGCCTGCCTGAGGAGCTGGTTCACTTTCTGGATATAAAATTTCCAAACTTTTAAATAAAGAGTCGGCTTTTTGTGGTTTGCTTAGACTCTTTTGAAGTAAAGCATTTTGCAAAATACCTAAAGGTGCATACTCAGATTTTGGAAACTTAGTTTGTAATTTTATAAACGCTTTTTCTGCTTGTTCAACTTGTTCCATATTAATATAAGCTCTTGCAATCCAATAAATAGCTTCGTCATTTTCTTCTTTATCAGGGTACTTTTCAATCATTTTATTGTATTCATCAACTGCTTCATTGAATTTTTTACTATCAAATTGCAATCTTGCTTTTCTTGACATAAAATCATAAGTAAAAGGCGAATTATCATTTTTGCCTGTATATGTATCAATAATTTCAATTGCTTCTTCTTCACGACCTAATAATACTAAACAATTTTGAACTGCTTTCATTGATTCAGGCGCTAACGACGATGTTGGATATGAATCAATCACCTTTCTATATTCAGTAATAGCTTTTTCATAATCTTTTTTGTTATAATAAGCATCGCCGATAGTATAATGTGCCCTAGCTAAATAATCGCTATTAGGATAAGCTGCAATCATATATTCTAAATTAGAAATTGCTTCATCGTATTTTTTCTGTTGAAACTTAACCCAAGCAATTAAATACATTGCATTTGCAGCCAGCTTTGAGCTATTATATTTTCTAACAAACTCAAATAAACTATTCACAGAATTATCATATTGACCTAACCTATAATAAGCATGACAAAGTTGATAAGCGCTATACTCACCTTCACCTGTATTTGGATAATCTTTTGCAACTTTTGAATATAACTCTACTGCATTAGCATAATCTTTAATAACATAATACCCATCTGCTTGGCGAGCAAGGACTTCAATTGCATATTTAGATTTAGGGTATTCTGTTACTAATTGGTTAAAAACTTTTGATGATTTTTTAAAATCTTTTTGCCTAAAATAAGACCAACCTAAGCTATAAAGTGCATCTTCTCTTCTAATATGAGACGAGTATTTATCTATAATTGCTTGAAAACTTTGTGCTGCGTTTGTTAGCATATCAGAAGCATAATAAGACTCACCCAACCAAAATAATGCCTCTGCTTTTCTATCGCCTAACTTCTCCTCAGCAATAAAAGCACTTAATGGCTTAATCGCTAGTGAGGTCTTCCCACTTTGAGCATAAGCAACACCTTGCTTAAATCTAGCTTCATTCAAATACCAACTCTTTAAAGGTAAAAAATTCTCATCTGCACTTTCTGCTAAATTCTGAGCTTCTTTATAAGTTTCAATTGCTTTATCCCACAAACCCATATTTATAAAAGTTGCACCTAATAATAACCTAATTTTAATATCAGTACCAATATCATAAGATTCTTTAAGCCCTCTTTCTAAATATCTTCGAGAAGTTTCCATATCACCTCTCTCATAATGTAGTTGTCCTAAGTCAAGTAAAATCATGCCAACGTAAGGATATGATGAATTAAATGATAAGCTAATCATATCTTTTTCGGCTTCTTCAATTCTATTTAGCTTTTTCAGTGCAACAATTCTATAAAGTTTAGCCAATGAAAGAGTCCTGTATTCGTCAGTTTCTATCTCTTTAATTATTCTATTATAATTTTCAAGTGCTTCTTCATATTGTCCTAAATTTAATAGTGCATATCCTTTACCTAATATCACTTGATAAAGTAATTCTGATTTTTTAAAAGTCTCTAAAAAAGTGTTATAGAAAATTATTGCACGCTCATAATTATTTGATAAAGTTGCTATCTCACCTTTTAGGTATAAGATTTCTTCGAGTGAATTTTCTAAACCAACTTGTTTTTGAAGTAAAATGCCAGCACTATCTTTGTCATTAATACTTGTCCAAACTGTATTAGCGCGTTCGATTGAAGCCACTGCCTTTGTAACATCTCTTAAAGTTAAGTGATTAGCTGACTCTCTTATCAAAGATCTTAAATAGTTATCCGAATTAGGGTATTCGACTCTCAATTTTCTATAAGTATCAATGGCTTTTGAATAGTTTTTCTTTATCTCATAAATTTGACCGATTGAAAACAAGGCATCATCAGAGTATATTCCTCCACTATTAATATCAATAACTTTTTGAAAATAATCTGCTGATTCAGAATAAGATTTTTCATTTGCATAAGCAACGGCAGCCCAATAACTATTCAAATGAGCTAAGTCATAATACTTTTGATTATTTGTAAGTTTATAAAGGTTTAAACCACTCTCGACTGACTTATCAAAGTAATCAGTTGCATAATCAAACTTTCCTTCTTCAAAGTAAATTCTGGCAATTTTAAAATATGCAAAAGGTAAAAACGGAGAGTTATTTCTATTACGTTCAAATTCAAATAATTTACCTTTTGCTACATTATAATTTCCTTGATTAATAAAAATATCTGCTTCCAATATCACCGCTTTATCTCCAAAGCTTGAAAATAAAGTATCTGAGAGTATTTTATTAACCTCAATATCGGCTAAAAATAACTTTTGATTATTGTATAATTTATAAGACTTAAATAAGATTTCAGAAGGATATTCAATAAAATCGCCTTTCGGTTGAGCATATAAATACACAACGTTAAACAACACTATTGTTGCTAAAACTTTAAACATTAACTATCACCTAAAATATTCTTTGAGAAGAATTACTATGCTGCAAATGCAAATTAAATAATTTTTTTTAATTATTAAAAAGATTTTGATAATTTTGATAATTGTTAATAAATAATAATTAAATGTTAATATACTTCTCAATCATTTTAGGCAGCTCATTTGGGGCAATTTCAAGACATTTAGTTAGTAAATTTCTAACAAATTTGAATGTGTTTGGAATACCTCTTTCAATTTTTATAATAAATGTAATTGGTTCGTTTTTAATGGGTGTAATTTTTCAATATTCTCAACAATCTAACTTAAATGAGAATTTGAAAATAATTCTGACAACAGGATTTTTATCATCTTTCACAACATTTTCAGCTTTCAGCTTAGAAGCGTATATTTTATTCAGTCAAAATAAAATTATTGAAGGAATTTTTTATATAACAGCTTCTGTCATTATTTCTTTAATTTTCCTTTATTTAGGCATTGTATTAATTAGACAAAATTAATTTATCAATATTATCTAAAATTGCTTTAGCACAATCTCTTTTTGGCATTTTGTTGTAATCTACAATATTATTTTTACTTATAATCGAAATGATATTATCGTCATTGTTGAAAACATTATTTTCAGAGTTTAATGTATTCAAAACAATTAAATCAGCATTCTTCTCTAATAATTTTCTTTGTGCATTTTCTCTCCCTACGTTAGTTTCCAAAGCAAATCCGACAATAACTTGTTTGTTGCTTTTATTACTTCCAAGTGATTTAAGTATATCTTTGTTTTTTATTAAGTTGATATTAAATTCATTATTGTCTTGTTTCTTAATTTTGCCTTGAAAAGGATTTTCTACTTTATAATCAGCTACTGCTGCTGCCATAATAATTATATCGTTTTTAACATACTCATTCATTACTTTTTCATACATCTCATCAGCACTAGTCACTTCAATAGCATTGAACTCGCTTAAATCTAAATTCACAGGACCATTTACAATAGTAACATTCATTCCCCTAAACTGTGCTTCTTTTGCAAGTTCCAAACCCATTTTTCCAGAGGAAAAGTTTGATATATATCGAACATCATCAATTTTTTCAATTGTAGGTCCCAAAGTAATCAAACAATTCTTACCTCTTAATTTACTCATTTCAGATTTTAATAATTCAAAATCAAGTTCTGTATTTATTTTAATACTATCTTTATAATCAACTTTATTTATCTCTATCTTATTCTCTTTAATATGGTTATTGCTATTATTTGATAAATATTCAACGATTTTGCTTTCCTCAACTAATCTTCCTTTTCCAAATAACCCAGAAGAAAGTTCTCCAACCTCTGGTTCTCTGACATCATATCCTAAATCTCTAAGTTTTTTGACGTTTAACTGAATAATAGGATTTTCCCACATAGTAAAATCCATTGCAGGATAAATTACAACTTTAATATTACTTGGTAAAGCACAAACTAATGTTGTTAAAGCATTATCACATATTCCATTAGCAATTTTACTTAATGTTGTTGCCGAACAAGGAGCAATTAAACACAACCCCACATTATGCGATAACTTAATATGCCAAGCCCCATCATCTGAATATTCTTTATCAAACAAATCACTTATTACTTTCTTTTTGCTCAGGTTAGACAATGTTGATTCAGTAACAAACTGTTTAGCAGATTCGGTAACAACACATTGAACATCAAATCCATCTTTTACCAACAATCTAACTAAATTAGGAGTTTTATATGCTGAAATTGAACCGCAAATTCCTAAAATGATATTTTTATTTTGTAATTTTGCCATTATATTTTTGAATATTTAATTTATTCAAAATTAATACATTTGATACAATTAACGAAATAAAATGAAATTAGTAGCAATAGTCGGTCGCCCCAACGTTGGTAAATCCACACTTTTTAATAGAATAATCGGAAAAAGAGAAGCAATAGTCGAAGATACCCCTGGCGTTACTCGAGACAGATTATTCGGCAAAGCCGAATGGAATGGCAAGAGTTTTGAACTCATCGATACAGGTGGTTTTATTCCAGGAACAGAAGATGAAATGGAAAAAGCCATACGAGAACAAGCTCATATTGCTATTGATGAAGCAAACTCAATACTATTTATAGTTGATGGCTCCACTGGAATTACTAAATTTGATGAAGATATTGCACACATTCTTAGAAAAAGTGACAAGCATATCACATTAGTAGTAAATAAATGCGATAATGAGATGCAAGATAATAACTCATTTGAATTTTATAAATTAGGACTTGGTGACCCTTTCCCTATCTCCGCTGTAAACGGACGTAGCACTGGTGATTTTTTAGACCATGTTGTTGAAAATTTTAATGATGACGAAGTTCCTGAGTATGAAGGTCTTAAAATAGCATTTGTTGGTCGTCCAAATGTTGGTAAATCAAGTATTACTAATGCACTTCTTGGTTATAATCGTATGATAGTATCTAATATTCCAGGCACAACAAGAGATTCGATTGACTCTATCTTGAAGTATAATGGACAAGAACTCTTACTAATTGATACCGCTGGGCTTAGAAAGAAAAGTCAGGTTTATGAAAATATTGAAATGTGGTCTAATGTTAGAACTGGAAGAGCAATAGAGCGTTGTGATGTAGCAGTAATAATTATTGATGCAGAACGTGGCTTAGAAGACCAAGATAAGAAAATCATCAATCAAGTTGAAGAAGCAAGAAAAGGTATTATATTAGTTATAAATAAATGGGATTTAATCGAAAAAGAAGTAAAAACTGCTGACAAAATCAGAAAAATTATTCATGATGAATTAAAGACTTTACCATATTTGCCTATTATTTTTACTTCAGCAGAAACAAAACAAAGAATTTACAAAGTAATTGACAAAGCAATAGAGATTAATGAGACAAGGAAACATAGAATTAAAACAGCAGAATTGAATGAATATTTGATGCCAGTTTTTGAGGCTACTCCTCCTGCATCTTCTCGTGGCTATGATATGAGGATAAACTATGTTACTCAAGTATCAACTGAGCCACCTGTTTTTGCTTTATTTCTTAACCACCCTCAATATCTCAAAACTGAATATAAAAAATATATAGAAAGAAAAATACGAGAGTTCTTCCCTTTTGAAGGCACTCCTATTTCTTTAGTTTTTAGAAAGAAAAATTAGTACGGAAAAGCAATGAACCAAATTTCAATCAAAAGAGCATTAATATCGGTTTCTGATAAAACAAGAGTTGTTGAAATCGCTAAATTCCTTGATAGTAATAATGTAGAAATTATTTCAACTGGCGGAACTTACAATACATTAAAAGAAAATGGTATAAAAGTTAAAAAAGTTTCAGAAGTAACAAATTCGCCAGAAATTCTTGACGGAAGAGTGAAAACTCTTCACCCTAAAATCCACGGCGCTTTGCTTGCAAACCTTGATATTGAAGAGCATAAAAGCCAACTTTTAGAAAATGGTATTACAAAGATTGACCTTGTAATTTTAAATCTTTACCCATTTGAGGAAGTATTAAAAAAAGGTTTAGGCCACAATGAAATGATTGAAAATATAGATATAGGTGGTCCAGCAATGCTCAGAGCATCTGCTAAGAACTACAATTGGACTACAATAGTAACTTCACCAAATCAATATGATGAACTAATTAGTGAGTTAACTAATAATAATTTTAAGGTTAGCTATGAATTTAGAAAGAAGTTAGCATTTTTTGCATTTTCTTTAACTTCTTTTTATGACTCAATGATAGCAAATTACTTCAAAAATCAACTTAATATAGAATCAGAATATCTCAATATTGGTGCAAGAAAAATTGAAGATTTACGATATGGAGAAAACCCAATTCAATCAGCAGCAGTTTATGGTGAATTTGATTCTATTTTTCACAAGTTACATGGAAAAGAATTGTCTTATAATAATATCGTAGATATTGACGCTTCGGCTAAGTTAATTCTTGAATTTGAAGGTGAAAAAGCTTGTGCAATAATTAAACATACTAATCCAAGCGGTGTAGGAATAGGAAATAATCTTAAAGAAGCATATCAAAAAGCATTCGCAACGGATAATGTTTCCCCTTTTGGAGGAATTTTCTGCTTTAACGCTAAAATTGACTTAGAATGTGCAGAAGAAATCCATAAGATATTCTCTGAAGTAATCATTGCACCAGATTATGACGATGCAGCTATTGAACTTCTAAAAAGTAAAAAAGATAGGCGACTAATAAAAGTTGATTTAGTTAAACTTAAAAATTCTTTAAATACAGAAATCAAATCCGTTTCTGGTGGCTTTTTAAAACAAGACTATGACAAAGCCCTATTTGATGAAAATAATATTAAAACAGTTTCAAAACGAAAAGAAAGTGATGAAGAATTTAAAGCAATGATGTTTGCTTGGAAAGTTGCAAAACATGTTAAATCTAATGCAATTGTATATGCTCTTAAAGATAGAACCTTAGGAGTTGGCGCTGGTCAAATGAGCCGAGTTGATTCTGCAAGAATTGCAAGAGAAAAAGCAAAACAAATGGGGCTTGATTTAAAAGGTTCTTGTTTAGCTTCAGATGCATTCTTTCCTTTTGCCGATGGGCTCGAAATGGCTGCTGATGCTGGTAGTACGGCTGTTATTCAACCAGGTGGTTCAATAAGAGATAATGAGGTAATAGAAGCAGCTGACAACCACAATATAGCGATGATTTTCACAGGTGCAAGACATTTTAAACACTAATCTTAAAGTAATTAAATGAAACCGATATTTGAATTTAATGTAAAAACTATTCTTCCTGATAATTTAAAAAAGTTAGAAGATATTGCAAATAATTACTGGTGGTCTTGGAACTCTGATGCAAAAGAACTTTTCCATCAATTAGATAGAGAATTATTTGTTGCTTGCAACCATAATCCAATTCAGCTTATTAATAGGTTAAGTAATGAAAGATTGCAACAACTTTCGAATGATAAAAGTTTTATCAAGAAATTAGAAAGCGTTTACTCAAATTTTAACTCCTATATGACTGAAGAGAAGTGGTTCGATACTACCGATGGTGATAGAAAGCACAAAATTTGTTATTTCTCCCCCGAGTATGGAATAAATGAAAGTTTTCCAAATTATTCAGGTGGATTGGGCGTTTTATCAGGCGATCATTTAAAATCGGCGTCTGACTTAGGTATCCCACTTATCGCTATCGGTTTGCTATATCAAGAAGGTTATTTTAGACAAAGACTGGCTAATAATGGCTGGCAAAATGAAGCATATAAAGACAACGACTTTTACACTTTGCCATTGGAGTTACAAAAAGACAACGATGGAAATGAGATTACTGTCTATATTAAATTTCCTGATGAGTTAGTATATGCAAGAATTTGGAAGTTAAATGCCGGAAGAGTTCATCTTTATTTATTAGACACGAATATTCCGAAAAATTCAAAATTAGAAAATAGAAATATTACAAACCGCTTATATGGCGGAGATAGAGAAACTCGTATTCAACAAGAACTTTTTTTAGGTATTGGTGGTGTAAGAGCATTAAATGCATTAAATATAGAACCAGCAGTATTCCATATAAATGAAGGGCATGCTGCATTTGCCTTACTTGAACGAACTAAAAATTATATGGAAAAATATAATTTAACATTTGACCAAGCTAAATATATAACAAAATCATCTTCTGTATTTACTACACATACACCTGTTCCTGCTGGAAATGAGACTTTTGATAGAGAAAGGATTATGAAATATTTAGAATCTTATATAGAAGAATTGGGTATTAGTTTTGATGATTTGTATAAACTTGGTATTTCAAATGGTGATTTAGAAGATAAATTCTCGATGACAATTTTAGGTCTTAATCTTTGCTATTACGCTAATGGAGTAAGTAAATTACATGGACATGTTTCTCGGGATATGTGGAAAGATTTATGGAAAGAACTTCCAATTAAAGAAATCCCAATTGATGGCTTAACAAATGGAATACATACTCACACATGGCTTGCAAGAGAGTTAAAGCAACTTTTTGATAAGCATCTTGGAGTTCAATGGGCTAAAAATATTGATAATAACCAAACTTGGGAAAAAATTAATTCAATTCCAAATGATGAATTATGGGAAATTAAAAACAAACGAAGACAACTCCTTTGCTCTTTTACAAGAGACCACTTAATCAAGTCAGAATCAAGTTATTTGTCAAATCATCAAATGAGAAATATAGAAAAGTTTCTTGATGAAGACACATTAACAATAGGTTTCGCAAGACGCTTTGCCACATATAAACGTTCTGCTCTTCTCTTTTCCGATATGGAACGGCTAAAAAGAATTATTTCAAATTCGGAAAAGCCAATTCAAATATTAATAGCCGGGAAAGCCCACCCTCATGATAATGCTGGTAAAGAAACAATAATGGAAATTGTTCAAAAAATTAAGCAGAATAATTTAGAACAAAAAATAATCTTTTTAGAAGATTACGATATGGTTGTAGGAAGATTACTTGTAAAAGGTTGTGATGTTTGGCTAAACAATCCTATCAGACCGCTTGAAGCTTCTGGTACATCAGGAATGAAAGCTGCTTTGAATGGAGGACTAAATCTATCAATTTTAGATGGTTGGTGGGACGAGGGCTTCAATAAAAATAATGGCTTTTCAATCGGAAATGGTGAAGAATATACAGATAAAGACGAGCAAAAAGTAATCGAATCACAAGAACTTTATGATATGCTTGAATATGAAGTTATTCCATTATTTTATAAACGAGATAAAAATAATATCCCTAATGAATGGCTAAAAAAAGTAAAAAATGCAATTCAAACTATTTCTCCTTATTTCTCAACAGAAAGAATGGTTAAAGAATACGCAACTCATTATTACATCCCTGCTTATATGCGTTTTTTAAATATGAATGTAAATAATAGTGAAAATTCTAAAATTCTAAGCGATTGGTTCAAAAAATTAAATACAAATTGGAATGATATTAATATTTTCGATACATCAATAAGCAATAGTAACTACAATAATAGCGAATCAATTTATATAAAAGCAAAGGTATATTTAGCTAACTTATCTATTGAAGACATTAAGCTTCAAGCGTATTATGGAAAAAAAGGAACGAATGATTCAATAAATTCAAGCAAATTCTTTGATATGAATCTTATTGAAATAAATGACAAAATTGCAGGTTTCGAAGGTGTTATTGAAGCTACTGATGCTGGTATGTATGGATTAACTTTTAGATTAGTCCCTAATCACAAATTAATTAGTAAATTCCAAGAAACTCATTTAGTTAAGTGGGCTTAATTGCTTTACTTATAAACATAAAAGCACTATTAATTATAATAGTGCTTTTTTGTTTTCAATATACTGAAGTGTAAAGTAGTTACATAATTAAATTTGAAATTTCTTCTGCAATCCGCAACGCTTCACTTGCATCCTCAGCAGTTACTTTAATATCAAGTCCATTTTTAATTGAATCAATAAATGCTTTATGCTCTTCTTCAATGGCATTTAACACCGGTATTTCTGGTTTTTCAAAATATATATTTTTGTTTTTAACGCCAGATTCTATTGAACCTAATTTTGTTGTAGGATTATAATCTTTAGGTTCTTCACCGTCTTCATACAGTTTAAAAATATCAACATCAGGTTTTCCAAAATCTATTGAAATATAAGCATCTTTCTGAAAAACTCTCATCTTTCTCATTTGATTTGAAGAAATCCTGCTTGCAGTTAAATTTGCAACAGCCCCGTTCTCAAAAGTTAATCTCGCATTACATATATCTGGTGTATTTGTTAAAACAGCAACCCCGTTTGCATCAAGTTTACTCAATTTGCTTTTTACAAGTGATAATACAATGTCAATATCATGAATCATTAAATCATGAACTACGCTAACATCAACTGCTCTTGGTCTAAATTGACTTAATCTATGTGCTTCAATAAATAATGGAGAAATCTCCATATTAGAAAGTGCTGCAATTGCTGGATTAAATCTTTCAACATGCCCAACTTGAACTATTAAATCTCGTTCTTTTGCTATATTAATAAGTTCTAATGCATCGTAATAATTTGCTGTAATTGGCTTTTCGATAAAGCAATGAATGTTGTTTTTAAGAAAATAACTTGCAATTTCATAATGCGATATAGTCGATGAAGAGATAGTAACAGCTTCAACTTGTCCTATTATATCATTCAAACTCTTAAACAAACTCACACCAAATTCTTCTGCTATTAGCTTTGCTCTTTCAATATCATTATCATACACTCCAACAAGTTCAATTTCCGTATGTTTTTTCCACAGCATCGTATGTATTCTACCTAAATGCCCAACACCTATAACAGCTACTTTTATTTTTGACATATATTTCTAATTAAATTTTCAAAAGCTCAAAATTATGCAAATTATATGTTTATAAACAAATTCACAAATTGATTTCTTATTTAAAAAAATATAATCTAAATTACAAAATTTCTTCAAAGCTTAAACATATCAAGCAAATTTAGAGTTAAATAAAACATATAAGGATATCTATTAGGGTTATTAACATTCAATAATGATTTTGAATATAAAGTATCTCCTGCGAACATAAATAATATCCCTAATTCTAACTCAACTTTTTCAAGTAATTTATATTTTGTTACGAAGTCAACTTCTGTTCCAACCATTTTATCTAATTCATTACCATTCTCAACAACAGAATTTGTTAAATTGAATAAATGAGTAGCTAAGTAAAAATCCAATTTATCACTTGTTTTATATTTCAACTTTAAGTTCAAATCTGAAAATCCATTAAGTCCATTATAAATCGGTCCATAAAAGAAATCCATAAAACCAAAATACTTATGTGCTGTACCATATAATGGATCGAATGTATTAACTTCATTTGAAGCTTTCGCACCATCTTTTAAGTCTGTACCACTTAAATAGTCGTAAGCTAAGATAGTTGAAAACTTTCCAAAGCTATAGATGGTTTCAAAATTTATCATTTTAGCATTTAATTCATTACCATCAGGCGTTTTTCCCATTTGTTGATAAAATGCCAAACTTACTTTAAAATCTTCAATCTTTTTATTAATCTTAATACCAGCAGTATACCTTTCGCTCACATTATGAGTAGCTAAATTCTGTTGATTGAATTTAGTAAAATTATCATTCACTAATAAAACATTAAAAGGCAAAAAACTATTTGAGTTTTCATAATATGCTAATAAAAGAGATTTATAGTTATGAATTAAACCATTTGTTCCAGACGGGTAAATCCCTCCTACACCATCAAAAATTGAACCTTGTTTTTTATAGCCATTCTGATTAAATGCAATTCCTATTTTTAAAGAGTTTGTCGTATTTGGTTCTAAGTCTAAAATAGCAATATCGTGTCTTCTTGCTTGATGCGCCCAATCCAATGCACCAAATAAACGCTCATCACCTAAATTAATTTCTTGTCTTCCTACTTTAAGATTAGAACTTATATCTAAAATTTTATTTAACTTCAAGTTTAAAAATGCTTGATGAATTATAAGACCATCTAGTTGATTATCAGACTTATGTGCAATAGTACTTCTATCTTGTCCCCAAAACCTTACATCTTGAAGTTGTATACCTAAATCATAATCTTCATTTTTATGGAATATCCCAATTCTTGTTCTTTGACCTGTTGAATAGTTACTATTCAATTCTTGTGTTGAAAATTCTGTCAATGAGGCGTTTAACTCACCTCTATTCCTATACTGAATTTGCAATTCAGTTTGAGAAACTAATAAGTTTGACAGAATTAACAGAAATAAAACTATTAATTTCATTATAATTTCCTTAAGAATTTGTATTAATTAATTTTAAAATCTTATTTGCAATATCTTTTGTATTAATTTTCAATCCTTCAAACTTTTCTACTATTTTACCTTCTTTGTTTACCAAAAATATTGCATTGGAATGAGAAAAATCACCATTATCTAACTCTTGATAATTTATATTAAAAATCATTGAATAAATCCTAATGTTCGAGCTAGTTCCAGTCAATAAATGCCAACTTTTATTTAATTTCTCTTTATTATAAAACTCTTTCAATTTACTTGGTTTATCTCTTTTGTAGTCAAAAGACACCATTACATAATTCATATCTGCTTTTGAACCAATATACTCCTGAATATCCTTTACATTATTAACTATTGTAGGACAAGCAAATTCACATTGGGTAAAAATCATTGAAGTAATTAAATATTTACCTTTAAAACCCTCAATTTTAATACTTTCATTGTTCATATTTGTGAATTCTAAATCAATATCATATAAAGAGTTATTATTACTACTTTCTTCATTTTTAATATTAACTTTGTTCTCATCTGTGGTACAACACTCTGCTTTTTTACTTGAATCTGAATTGTGAACATGTTTGTGTTCGTGTTTCTTCTCTGTTTTATTGTTACAAGAAACAATAAATGCCATCAATAAAATTAATAAAATATATTTGAACTGATTAAGCATATAACCCCCATTTTTATTTGTTTTTAACAACTCTAAAACCTAAATTTTTAATTGAATTTTGCGATTTTAAACTTGTTCTAAAAGCATATCTTAAAAACTTTGCATAGTTTTTTGTGTCTGTTGCATTTAATGATGCGCTTCCACATACCAAATCTGATTCTTGGCTACCATCATCTCTTGAGTCATTATTTATGACAACTTGATTAAAATCGGAAGTCCATTCCCATATAATAGAGAACATATCTTCAACGCCTGATTGAGTTCTGTATTTACCCAAATTATTAAAATCAGTTTGAGGAGAAGAATACCATTTCAAAATTATATCACTATTTTCTACTTTTTTTGTCCCTTCAAAAAGTTGTTCTGCTGCTACAATTTCCCATTCAGCTGTGCTTGGTAATCTACCTCCAACCCATCTACAATAAGCATCTGCCGCAAACCAAGAAATATTAACGACGGGTAAATTTTCAATTTTCTTATTACCAATTTCAGTATCACTTTTCCAATGTCTTAAATAATTAACATCTGACATTAATTTTGATATTTTACTTTTTCGCCATTTCGGGTTTTCTTTAATAAACTCTAAAAATTGTTTATTAGTTATCTGCTTTCTTGAAATACTAAAGTCATTCACAACTTCTTTTTGTTTCTTTTTATTTTCATAAAAAGGGTAGTAAACACTACCCTTTATATTTATAAAATCAATATCAAATTTACTTTTTGAACTTAAAGTAAATACAAAAACAAATATAAATATAATACTAATTTTAATGTGCATTTTTAGTCGCTGCTCTTACTTTTTTAACTTCTTCTATCGTTGTCAAAGTACCTTTATTACCCCAGCTATTCATAATGTAAGTAACAATACTCGCAACTTGAGCATCATTCAGATTAAGCTTAGGCATCACAGAGTTAAATGATTCACCATTGACAGTAATTGGTCCTTCAAATCCATTTAAAACAATACTTATTGCTCTATTTTTATCAGCCATTAAGAAATCAGATTTAGCTAACGGAGGAAATGCTTTTGGGATACCTGCACCATCTGCCATGTGACAAGACATACAATTTTGTTTAAATAGTCTTTCGCCATCTTTCATTGAACTAGATAAATCACCTTGAACTTCTTCTTTTTTGTCATAATGCTTATCAGTTTCAACGATAGCTGAACCTTCTAACATATAAACTTTTGTAAATTGATTACCAGTAAATACATCTAATCTTGGATCGCCATTAACTTTAATTTGTGCTAAAGCACCTTTGTTAAAGGTTCTAAAAATAGAGTGGTCAACTAAATTTAAAATTCCTGGAACTTCACATACAAAATCTACGATAGAAGACCCACCAGCAGGCACTAATGTAGTTTGAACATTTTCATTAATTGTTTTTGTTCCACCCTCGACATATACTTTGTCAAAAATCTCACCGATAACGTGGAATGATGACACTAAGTTTGGTCCCCCATTACCTACAAATAACCTTACTCTATCACCAACTTGCACTTGCATAGCATTTTCACCTGTGTTCGCTCCTACTGAGCCATTAAATAATACATACTCAGGATGTTCATCTATTGCTTTTTGCATATCAAAATCTTGCATACCTTTTTCGCCAAATTTTCCTTTTGTATAGAAATCACCTTGAACTACGTAAAATTCTTTATCTACAGGTGGCAATCCTTCTTTTGGCTCAACAAGTATTAAACCATACATACCATTCCCAATATGCATTCCAACAGGCGCAGTTGCACAATGATAAATATACAATCCAGGATTTATTGCTCTAAATGAAAATTTTGCTTCTTGTCCAGGAGCAACAAAAGAAGCACCCGCACCACCACCAGGGCCAGTTACAGCATGTAAGTCAATATTGTGTGGCAATTTATTATCTGGATGGTTCATTAAATGGAACTCAACTAAATCTCCTTCTCTCACTCTAATAAATTTCCCTGGTACTTTTCCTCCAAAGGTCCAAAAAGTATATTCCACACCTTCTGAGATTTCCATTACCTTCTCAATTACTTCCAATTTAACAATAACTTTTGTTGGATGTTTTCTTGTAATTGCTGGTGGTACATTAGGCGCATCAGTAAGTTTAGCTAATTCCTCACCTTGTATTTCAAATTGGTCTTTACCACGATCTTTTAGACCTTCTGAATTTTCACCACATGAAGCAAATAGCAATCCCAATATGATTACCAAATATAATGAAGTACGTTTCATAAAAGCTCCTTAAATAAAATAATAAAATATTTAATACTAATTTATCCGAAATTAAATAATTACTTTTAAAAATGCAAATTAAAATTTCATTAGAATTTCAGTTATTATTTTTTTCAACTCTAACTTATTGATTTAATTTATGTTGCTATATTTACTTTTATTAATATTTAAAATAATTATTTTAAGATAAATTACTCTTTTTTATTTTTATCTATTTAAAAATTTATAATTATCTTAGTAAATATCTCAAAATTACATTTTTTTTAATTACTTGGTATCAAAGAAGCTTATTAATTTTATATATAAATATTTTATTTTTTTATTTCAATTATTTTGATTAATTTTGTTATCTTTTTTGCGGGTATTCTTAAATTTAATTTTAATCTATCTTCAAAGTGTTTATCAATGGCACTCGCAACATAAATAAATTGCTTTGATGAGTTTTTGGAGTTCTAAATGTCTGAAGAAATTAAAGACACAAACGAGCAATCAAGCTCAATTCATGATGTAGCAGATTCTGTTACAGAAAGCCATCCACAAACCGCACTTGTGGAAGAAACAAAATCCTCTTCTCTCTCTGTTGACGAGTTATTAGAATATGGGTTCAAAAATTTAGAACTTGACGATGATTCTTTCTCTAAATTATTTGATAAAGAAATCAAAGATATTAAGGAAGATGAATTAGTTCAAGGAACAATTGTTGATATCAACAAAGATGAAATCAAAATTGATATTGGGTTCAAATCTATAGGTGTTGTTCCTCGTAGTGAGCTTTTGAACGCTGATAATTATAAAATTGGTGATTCAGTTGATGTTTTTGTTGAAAAAATTGAAGATGTAAATGGAAGATTAGTTCTTTCTAGAAGAAGAGCTGACTTTATGAAAATCTGGCAAGATATTATGAGTTTATACGAAACTCAATCAGTTACCGTTGTTAGAATTCTTAGAAGAATTAAAGGTGGTATGGTTGTAGATTTATTAGGTATCGAAGCATTTTTACCAGGTTCTCAAATTGATGTTAGACCTATTAGAGACTTCGATTCTTGGGTTTCTAAAGATATTGAAGTAAAAGTAGTTAAAGTTAATCACCCAAGTGAGAACGTTGTAGTGTCTCATAAAGTTTTATTAGAAGAAGCTTTACAAGACCAAAGAAAAGAAATTATGTCAAGATTAGAAAAAGGTCTTGTTCTTGAAGGAACAGTTAAAGCCGTTTCTGATTTTGGTGTGTTCGTTGACTTAGGTGGCGTTGATGGTTTAGTTCATATCACTGACCTTTCTTGGGGTAGAGTTACTCATCCTTCTGAAATCATCGAACTTGACCAAGTTGTTAAAGTTGTTATTCTTGATTTCGATAAAGAGAAAAGAAGAATTTCATTAGGTATGAAACAATTAACTCCTCACCCTTGGGAAAGCATTGGTGATACTTACGCAGAAGGCACTAAAGTTGCTGGTAAAGTTGTAAGTTTAACTGATTATGGTGCATTTATTGAAATTGAAAAAGGTATTGAAGGATTAATCCACATCTCTGAAATGAGCTGGACTCAACATATTAAGCACCCTTCTCAAATGGTTTCTATGGGTCAAGATGTTGAAGCTATCGTTTTAAACATTGATAAAGAAAACAAAAAATTAGCTCTTGGTATCAAACAATTAGAACCAGATCCTTGGGAAGATTTAATGAAAAAATACCCAGTTGATTCAGTTCATAAAGGTATTGTAAGAAATCTTACTAATTTCGGTGTATTCGTTGAATTAGAACCAGGAGTTGATGGATTAGTTCATATTTCTGATTTATCTTGGACTAAGAAAATCCGTCACCCAGGCGAATTTGTGAAAAAAGGCGATGAATTAGAAGTTATTGTTTTAGCTATAGAGTCAGACCAAAGAAGAATTGCTTTAGGTTACAAACAAGTAACTGACAACCCTTGGGATTTCTTTGAAACTAAATACCAAGTTGGTGCAGAATCTGATGCTAAAATTGAAAGAATAATTGACAAAGGTGTTATTGTTGAATTACCTGATGGTGTTGATGGTTTCGTGCCAGTTTCTCAATTATCTTTTGCTCCTGTTGATGATATTAGCAACTATTTCAAACTTGGTGATGAACTTCCTTTGAAAGTTGTTGAATTTGACAAAGAAGCTAAGAAAATTGTTCTTTCAGTTGTTGAAAGATTAAGAGGACAAGACGAAGCAGTTATTAATGTTTATAACGCTAAGCACCCTGTTCCAAATGCTGAAAAATTCATCAATACTCCTCCAGCTTATGAAGGGTCTGATGACTTTATCGTAGAATCTGATATGCCTTCTGATTATCTTAAAAAAGAAATAGCTAAAGAAGAATCTCAAAATGTAGAAGAAAGCAATGTTGATTCTACAATTGAAGAAAGTCCAGCGGAAAATAACGAAGAAACTTCTGGATTATAAAATTCTTAAGTTTATGCTTACTTAAAGAGACACGATTTCGTGTCTCTTTTTTTATTTATTTAACGCTTTGTGTTCAACATACATACATTTGTCTTGAACAAAAATAATTCCTTCACTTTCTGCTAAATCTTTTGCTTCATTATTAATTATACCTAACTGCAACCAAATAACTTTCACATCACCTTTGCTTTTCTTCCTTTGAACGACATCTTTAACAATATCCAAAGCAAATTCAGTTGGTCTAAAAACAAGAACTACTTCCACTAAATCAGGTATTTCAAGTAAATTTTTATAACTTTTTTCTTTTAATATAAAATCAGTAAAAGGGTTAACTGGAATTATTTTATAACCTTGTTTTTTCATATACGCAGGAACTGAGAATGCTGGTTTCTCTAATTTTCTTGACATTCCAACAACTGCAATATTGTTGAAATTACTAAAAATCTCACTTATTTCCATTAAATCTCCTTTTCATAAAATAATATAGAATTGTAAATAATGACAAATATTCAACTAATTGAATTGATGTATATTGTTTCAAACCATGATAAGCTAATAAATCAGCAAAATTAAAATCGTTTGAAATATACGTAATTATAGGCAAAATATGTTTGTTATTTTCAACATCCGCTGGAATAGACCAGAAAACTCGATATGTAAATACTAACGAAGTAAAAATAATAAACATTATATAATTTGAATAGATTTTTCGATCATCAATAATTTGAAATACAATAATGTAAAAAAATGGAAGCGACCAAGACAAAATCCTTTCAGTATCACTTCCACCAATTAGTGCTAAAACCATAATTAAAATAATAGATAAACAAATTTCTTTATTAGAAACATAAAATCTATTCAAGTCTGTATAAAAGATAACTGGAATTAAAATTAATAAACCATAAACATTAAAAATAGATAGTATATATGTGCCAATACCTTTTATATAAAACCACTTTACAGCATTTTCAATCCCATGATAACTATTTGTTTTTATTAATGTTAGATGTAGTATTAAGAGTACGATTATTCCTAAACTAAAAGGAACTACACTTTTTTTATTGAACTTAAAATTTAAAATCAAATATATTGTTGCGGGAACGAAAGCAATTTCCCTAAACAAAACTCCAAATATTGTTAGTATTGACAAGAATATAATCTTTTTAATTTCAGATTTATTTGACTTAATCAAAATTAAACCAGCAAAAAGAAAATTTAGTGCAATAAAATCAACGCTTATAGAGTCAAATAAAATATATCTAATTCCAGAAATCCAGTGTAATTGATATAAAATAGCAAGAAATATACTTAATTTAAAATTAAAATACTCAATAAATAAAAAATAAATTAAAACAGAGATTAAAATTGCAGAAAAGATATTTATATAAAAATAAGCTAGTTTAATGTTGTCAAATAAAGATGCTAAGAAAGGCGTTCCAATTCTATAAATAAAAGGTGCATCAGTTGTTACTTGCTTATGTTCTTGAAATTGCTCGGACATTTTGTAATAATAAATTCCATCATATCCTAAATTTTCATTTATTGATATTTTCTCTTGGAAACTATTATAAACTAAAAAAATTAAGATATTTGATAAAATTATAATTATTACATTTTTTACCATTAAAACTTAAATGAAGGATTATTATTCTTATCTCTTGATTCCTGAGCAATTCTAATTTTATACTCAATTAACTTCTTTTCAATTTTCACGTTAGCAATCCCTATAATTTGAGCGGCAAGGATACCCGCATTCTTCCCACCGCCAATAGCGACCGTTGCAACAGGCACACCAGGTGGCATTTGAACAATAGAATATAAAGAATCTAAGCCACTCATAGAAGAACTCTTTACAGGTACGCCTATAACTGGTAAATGAGTTGTAGCGGCAATCATACCTGGCAAATGTGCTGCTCCGCCCGCACCAGCTATAATAACCTTTATTCCTCTATCACTTGCACTTTTCCCATATTCAATCATATCAAAAGGTGTTCTATGTGCAGAAACCACTTTAATTTCGTATCTAATACCAAATTCATCTAAAATTTCAGCTGCTGGCTGCATAGTAGATAAATCTGAATCTGAACCCATAATAATTCCAACCATTTTATTTCCTTAATATCAATTTCTTATTAATGTTATTAGAAGGTGTAACAATATTTATAAAATATACACCATCATTGAAATTGCTTAAATCAAAAGTTGATGTATATTTTCCGGGCATTACATTATTTGAAAATAATACTCTTACCAAATTACCAGAATAATCAAATAATAAAATATCGGTTTGACCTTGTTCAATAAGCTCAAAATCAAAATTTACTATTCCACTTGAAGGATTTGGTGCTGGCTCACTCACACTAAGCCAAAAACTTGACATAAACAAGCGACTGACTTCACCACTTTTGCAAATATCAACTATATTAACATTTCCATTTTCAGCAGTATAACTTAATAACCCATCAACTGCACTAATATTTTTTATAACAATTTCAGGTCTTGAACTATTGCCAAGTACAATTTCAGAATTAAACAAAGTCATAGTCTGAGAACTTAAAGAATTGTTAATTTTTAATATTTTACTATAATCTATCCAATACTTATCAGCAGCAACATAATCTAAATCACTCACAATCATAGTAGTTGCATTAATTTGAAAATCGACTTTAATTGAATCAATTTCCGAAAATAATAAATTATTTACTTCATTTAAAACAATTGGTATTGATACAATTTCACCAATTTTTGCATCAATTTTAGGTATCTCAAAAGTTAAATTTGCTCTATAAACCCCTTTTCCAAAAATTGGAATTTCATAGACTTTTTGTCCGCATAAACTTGAAGTTTCAATATACATAGTGTCTGTTGTAGCACCGCCAATGGGATTAAAGCCTATTTCTAAATTTGCTGAATTGTTAGGAATGAGTTTAATTGGAAAATCACTTGAATTTGTAATTAATGAAAATTGTGTGTTATTTCCAGTAAAATAAACATTTTGAATTTCAAAATTAGTTGTTCCTGAATTTTTAAAAGTATATGTATTTGATTGTAAAATTGTATTCTCAACTGCTCCAAAATTATGGTTATCACTATAGCTTGCATCTAATTTAGTATAATCAGCAACTAAATAAATCTCTCTTTGTTGATTACAATTTATAAAATTAATGGTTGCCATTTCCTCATGATGTCCCAGACTTTTTGGCTCAAAAATAATTTCAATGAAGGCACTATCACCTTTTGCAATTTTACTAAAAGTGTTAGATGCTTTAAAATTATCACTTAAATCAATTTTTTGTATTTCTAAACTATCATCAATATTTTCATTATAAATATAAAAAGTAGAACTAATAAATTTATCAGTCATACACTCAACTAATTCATCGAACCTCAAAGTATCTTGAACTTTAATTTTTACTTCTTTTTCACCTGACAGATACAAAATTAAAGGTTGAACACCAAAGTCATTTTTAATAAGTAAAGTGTCGTAAAACACTCCTTCAGCAGTAGGTTCAAATCTAACTCCAAGCGAGTAAACTTGTTGATCATTTAAAAATATATCTTCTTTACTATTTAATAATGAAAACTCTTTACCTTGCTTCAATTCCATTTCAGAAATAATAAAATCAGAAGGTCCAACATTTAGCAAATCAACTATTATCACACTATCGCTTTTACATTGGATATTGTTAAATTCAATTAAGTTTGTATCTACATCAATTTGTTCTGGTCTCGCAGAATATAAAATAAGAATTTCTTGATTAGTAATAACCCTATCGTAAATTCTAACTTCATCAATATCACCGCCAAAATAAGAACCTATATCGGAACTCCCATCACTAAACCTTCCTATTGAAAAATCAAGTTTTTTCGCAAAAGAAGTCATACTTAGTGGTGAAGTAGCGGAGTCAACTTTAACCCCATTAACAAACAAAGCAACTTTCCCATTTGAATAATCTCTTGTTCCAACAAAATGATACCATTCATTATCATTAAACCCACTTGTAGGTCGCCAATTTAACTCAGTTTTATTTGCAGCGGCAGATGCGCCAGCACCTCCAGGTCCATCAACTATAAATACAATTTCATTCCTTGGTCTTGTTAATGAGCCGAAACTTAAATATATATCTTCTGCATCTAATGGACTTGCTGATGAAATGATCGTTTCTGCCCTACCTACTTGATTATTCTTTGGTAAATCATCTGACTTTATCCAAACAGACCAAGTAAATCCTTTTCCAGAAATTAATCTATATGAGGAATCTTTCGGCACGGACACATATTCATCAACTCCATTAAACTTAAGAGCTTGATATTGTCTTCCTTCAATACATTGAGGGTTACCTGTGGTTTTTGTTTCAAATGAGAAACCTGATGAATCCAAAGCATTACAATTCATTGGAAGGTATAATTGCAAATCTTTATAAATATCTTGGCTAAAAATTAAATTAGTGTATAAAAAAATAAATAATATTAGAAACTTCTTCATATTTATAAGGATTTTCTTTCAAAAATAAAATAAAACAAAAACTATACCCTAAATTCAAAAATAATCAATTTTATTATAAATAAAAAAAGCAGATTGAATCTGCTTTCTTTATTAATCTAAAACTTCAACGGAACCTTCGGCGACTTCATTCTCAACTTTTTTAAATTTAACCTCTTTAACACTACCATCAGGATATTTTACTCTCACAATATCATTTCTACCTATTTTTGGTTTATCAAGCTTGATAGTTTTTATTGTAGTAGCATTACCTTGTGGGTTTTCTTGCGATTTAACACCATAGCCCTGTTGACTTTGTGAAGGTGAATTATCCTCGCGAGAGAAATTCAAATTAGCATTGACATTTCCTCTTAATTTAGGCATAGCAGGTTCAGATTGACTAACTTGTGCTTCTACTATTCTTGGATAATATTTAAAAGCAAAATGCACAGTTTCCTTATTAATATCTCGAATTAAATCAGTAAATATCTCAAAAGATTCACGTTTATACTCAACAATCGGGTCTTTTTGACCATAAGAACGTAGGTGAATACCTTCTCTTAAATCTTCCATAACACGCAAATGCTCTTTCCATTTATCATCAATAGTTTGCAAAAATGCTACCTTTTCTAATTGTTTCAAAAATGATACGCCAACTAATTCTTCTTTACGAGTGTAAAACTCATTTGCAGCTTCTGAAATTTTCTTAATAAATACTTCTTCCGTAATATCATTAAATTCTGATTCGCTAATATTCGGAGCAGACAAAAGAACTGCTCTACATTCTTTCATCAAACCATCAAAATTCTTTTCTTCTTTATAATACTCAAGATACCATTCACTTGCTAAATCTTCGATATAATCAAAAATTTCACCTTTCAATCTTTCTCCACTAAGTGCATGTCTTCTACGCGTGTAAATAACTTCACGTTGTTGATTCATCACATCATCATAATCAATCAATCTTTTTCTAATTCCAAAGTTATTCTCTTCAACCTTTTTCTGGGCATTCTCTACCGCTTTTGTCATCATCTTAGCTTGAATTGGCTCACCTTCTGGAATATTAATCTTTGAAAGTAAAGAAGCACTCCTATCCCCACCAAACTTTCTCATCAAGTCATCTTCAAGTGAAATAAAGAATTTTGATGAACCAGGGTCTCCTTGTCTTCCAGAACGACCTCTCAACTGGCGGTCAATCCTTCTTGAATCATGTCTCTCAGAACCAATAATGGCAAGCCCACCATTCTTCTTAACATCTGGGTCTAATTTAATATCCGTTCCTCTACCAGCCATATTAGTTGCAATAGTAACTGCGTTTTTCTTTCCAGCAAGTGAAACAATTTCTGCTTCTCTTTGATGTTGTTTCGCATTTAAAAGCTCGTGTTTAATTCCTTGTTGTTTAAACATTCTCGCAAGTAACTCTGATACCTCAACTGATGCAGTTCCAATCAAAACAGCTCTTCCACCATCTAATAACTCTCTTGTTTCCTCAATAATTGCTTTAAATTTATCTTTCTTAGTCTTATATAAAACATCATCTTGGTCATTCCTTACAACTGGTCTATTTGTAGGAATTACAACGACTTCTAATTCATATATTTTCTCAAATTCTGCTTCTTCAGTTTCTGCGGTCCCTGTCATTCCTGCCAATTTATTATACATTCTGTAGTAATTTTGCAAAGTAATTGTTGCAAAAGTTTGAGTATCTTTTTCAACTTTTACATTCTCTTTAGCTTCAATCGCTTGGTGCAAACCGTCAGAATATCTTCTACCGTCAAGAACACGACCAGTATTTTCATCAACAATTTGAATTTTACCATCTTGAACGATATAATCTACATCCTTTTCAAACAAAGAGTATGCTTTCAAAATTTGATTAACTGTATGAATCCTATCGCTTCGTTCGGCAAATAAAATATTTATTTCATCTTTTCTTCTTGTTTTCTCATCTTGTGAAATCTCATTATTCCCCTCAATTTCACTCATCACAGCTGCAATATCAGGGATAACAAACATTTCAGGATCTTCCTGTGAACCAGTTATTAACTCTCTACCCATTTCAGAAAGTTCTATTGAATGATTCTTTTCATCAACATTATAATAAAGCATTTCATTCAATTGACGCATTCTCTCGCCGTGGTCTTTTAAATATTCAAGTTCAGTATTTTGCAACAACTTAGCTAGTTCTGGGTCTTGCTTTAACTTCATTAACTTATTATGCTTAGGCAATGACTTATAAGCCATTAAAAGTTTCTCACCTGCTAAAGCAATATTTTCTTTTCCACCTTTTTTATATATATCTTCAACTTGTGAAAGTTCTTTATTGATTAGTTGATTTTGAGCTTGGACAAGTTTCAAAACTCTCGGTTTCATTTCATCAAATTTCTGGTCTGATTTGCCAACTGGACCTGAAATAATCAATGGTGTTCTCGCTTCATCGATTAATACTGAGTCAACCTCATCGACAATAGCGAACCAATGTTCTCTTTGAACCATGTGTTCAAACTCAATAACCATATTATCTCTCAAATAATCGAAACCAAATTCGTTATTTGTCCCATAAGTAATATCTAAGTTATAAATTTTTTGTCTTTCAGCATTTTGCATTTTTGGTAATAAAGAACCAACACTAATACCTAAGAAATCAAAAATTGGCTTCATCCATTCGCAGTCCCTTTTCGCCAAATAGTCGTTCACCGTAACTAAGTGAACACCTTTTGAAGGTAGAGCATTCAAGTAAAGAGCTAAAGTTGAGACTAACGTTTTACCTTCACCAGTAGCCATCTCCGCAATTTTACCTTGATGTAAAACTATTGCTCCAATCAACTGAACATCATAAGGTACCATAGCCCAAGTCGAGTGTTGGTCAGCATAAATATACTCAAAATTTCTATCGGTTAACCTCTTGCAAACCTCTTTCACTGTTGCATAAGCTTCTGGAAGCAATTCGTCCAAAGTATCTTGAATCGTGTTAAATAAGTCTTTTTCAATATCTTTTAATCTGTCTCTTGAACTCATTGTCTCTTCTGGACTTAAAGCAACATTCTGAAGTTTTTCTTTTAAACTTGCTTTTTCTTCTTCTAAGTTTTTTGTTCTTTCAGAAATTATACTTCTAAACTTTTCTGTCTTCGATTTTAATTCTTCATCAGACATAGAATGTAGCGTTTCATAAATTCTATTTATTTCTTCTACAATCGGTTTAACTTCTTTTATATCTTTTTCAGATTTTGTTCCACCAAGAATTTTGGATATTAATTTTAACATTTCTATTACTTTTTTTATTTTTTTAATTTTAATCTATAACAATACGAATTATTTAGTAATGAGTTTAATTTAATTAATTTACTTAATTTTAATTAAACTTCTCTACTAAATTATAAAACTCGGATTCAATCAAAGTATCTAACTTTGACATATCTTTGCCACCAGCAGTTGCAAGATGTGGTTTACCTCCACCACCTCCGCCAAGGAATTGAGCCGCTTGTCCAACTATTTTTCCAGCTGGATAATTCCCTTTTAAATCGTCGGTAACAACACACACTAATTGTACTTTTTCATCATGAATGGTCCCAATTAATCCAATTCCATTTTTCCCGAGTTTATTACGTAAATTTTCACCTAAATCACGCAAAATATCTAAGTTATCAACATCTAATTTAAAAGCAATCACATTAATATTGTTAACTAATTTTGACTTACTTAACAAATTATCGAAATCACTTGAAGCATTATCTTTCTTTAATTCAGATAATTCTTTTTCAAGCTGCTTAATTTTATCTTTTAAAACTGAATTTGAAGAATCTCTTTCTAAAACTTGATTATACAAATCCTCAATATAATTATTCAAATACCTTCCAGTAATCGCTTCAATTCTTCTTACTCCAGCTGACACTGACACTTCAGAAATAATTTTGAAAAATGAAATTTGAGAAGTATTTCTAACATGAGTTCCACCACATAATTCAATTGAAAAAGCGCTATCCATTGTTACTGCCCTTACAACCGAACCATACTTATCACCAAAAAACATTCTTATCTTCTCATTTTTCCTAGCATCTTCAATTGAAATTTCATCAGTCTTTACTTCAATTGCTTCAAGAATTTTTTTATTAACTATTGATTCAATTTCAGTTATTTCTCCATTACTAATTTTATTAAAATGATTGAAATCAAATCTTAAATATGAATCCGAAACTAACGAACCTTGTTGTTGAATATGCCCACCCAATACTCTACGTAAGGCCTCGTGCATTAAATGAGTAGCAGAATGGTTTCTCATAATATCCCAACGTCTTTCAAAATCAACAGAAATAAAAACTTCCTTTCCAACTATATCAATGGAACATTCATCATCTAAAATATGTAAAATTGCATCACCAATTTGCTTAACATCAATAACATTTAATTCAAAATTTTCATATTTAATAACGCCCGTATCGGAAATTTGACCTCCTTTTTCCGCATAGAAAGGGGTTTTATCTAAAATAATAATATTTTTATCTTGAAATTTAACTACTGATTTACATTCTAATTTTTCATAACCTAAAAACTCAGATTTGACGTTATAATTAACGTCTTCCATAATTTCATTAGTTTTCTTAGCACTTTGTCGAGATCTTTCTTTTTGTATAATCATTTCCGCTTCAAAGCCAACCCTATCAACATTGTAATTTCTTTCTTTTGCAATTAACTCCGTCAAATCCAACGGAAAGCCATAAGTATCGTATAAAAGGAAAGCATCTTTACCATTAATTTCATTATCTTTCAAATTACTTGAAATTTCATCAAACTTAGTAAGACCACTTTCCAAAGTTTTAAGGAAACTCTCTTCTTCGCCTTTAATTACTTTTTTAATAATTTCTTTTTGTTTATTAATTTCTGGAAAAATATCAGAAAACTGCTTAACAAGAATATCAACTAATTTATATAAGATGGCATTTTTTATCCCTAAATTTCTTGCATATCTTGAAGCACGTCTTAAAATTCTTCTAATTACATAGCTTCTTCCTTCATTACCAGGTATTGCACCATCTGCAATAGTGAAAGAAATTGTCCTAATATGGTCGGCAATTACCCTAAAAGCAATATCATTTTTTTCAAGTTCGCCATACTTTAAATTTGTTATTTTTTCTAATTCTTGAATGATAGGAGTGAATATATCGGTATCATAGTTTGAACTTTTGCCTTGAATCACTCTAACTAAGCGTTCAAATCCCATTCCTGTATCAACATGTTTCGCACTCAACTCTTTCAAACTACCATCAGATAATCTGTTATACTGCATAAAAACTAAGTTCCAAATCTCAATTACTTTTGGGTCGCCTGCATTAACTAACTCTCTTCCTGATAAATCTTCTGTTCCATCATAATGAATTTCAGAACATGGACCACAAGGACCAGTCTCTCCCATTTCCCAAAAATTATCCTTCTCATCAAACCTTAAAATTCTTTCTTCTGGTAAGTATTTTTTCCAAATTTCAAAGGCTTCATCATCAGTCCTAAAAACCGTAGCATAAAGACGCTCTTTATTCAATCCCCAAACTCTAGTTAACAAATCCCAAGCCCACTCTACTGCTTCCTCTTTATAATAATCGCCAAAACTCCAATTACCTAACATTTCGAAGAAAGTATGGTGATAAGTGTCAACACCAACTTCTTCTAAATCGTTGTGTTTTCCTGAAACTCTAATACATTTTTGAGTATCTACTGCTCTTTTATAATCCCGATTCCCTGTTCCTAAAAACATATCTTTAAATTGATTCATTCCCGCATTAGTAAACATTAATGTTTTATCACCATGAGGAATAACAGGTGCAGAAGGAACAATTATATGTTCTTTATTTTTAAAGTATTCTAAAAATTGATTTCTAATTTCTTTTGAGCTTAACATCTGAATAAAATTGTTGAAATTTGCAAAATAATAACTTGCAAATTAAGGTAATTTTCTCAATTTGAAAATTTTATACATTAAATAAATTATAAATAATTAAATAAAATGGAAAAGAGCCAAAATATTAATTTCGGCTCTTTCGTAAAAATCGATTCATTTTACTAAAAAAAACTAACCTACATTAGGTCCTAACATATCAGCAGGATTAACTAATTTATCAAAATCTTCGGCTGATAAAATATTCAATTCAATAGCTGCTTGTTTCAATGTTCCACCCGTTTTATGAGCATGTTTAGCAATTTTTGCAGCATTATCATATCCAATATGAGGATTAAGAGCAGTTACAAGCATTAAAGAATCATTCATATAATGATTTAATTTCTCTCTAATTGGCTCAATACCCACCGCACAATGCTCATTAAACATTCTCATCGAATCAGCAAGTAATCTAACTGATTGCAAGAAATTATAAATCATAACTGGTTTAAATACATTAAGTTCAAAATTACCTTGTGTACCTGCAAAGTTGATAGTAGCATCATTTCCAATCACTTGTGCACATACCATAGTCATTGCTTCTGATTGTGTTGGGTTTACTTTTCCAGGCATAATTGAGCTCCCTGGCTCATTTTCAGGAATAGTAATTTCACCTAATCCACATCTAGGTCCAGACGCCATCCATCTTATATCATTTGCAATTTTCATTAATGAAGCAGCAAGAGTTTTTAATGCTCCATGAGCAAAAACAATAGCATCGTGAGCGGCAAGAGCTTCAAATTTATTAGGAGCAGACACGAAAGGTAATCCTGTTAGTTCTGCAATTTTAACTGCTGCTTTATCTGCAAACTCAGGATGGGTATTAAGTCCAGTTCCAACTGCTGTACCTCCTAATGCTAATTCATATAAACCAGGTAAAGTAAGATTTACCCTTTGAATTGCATTATCTAATTGTTGAACATAAGCAGAGATTTCTTGTCCTAATGTTATAGGAACAGCGTCCATTAAATGAGTTCTGCCCGACTTAATATCATTCTTAAATTCTTCCGCTTTTTTAGCTAATGTAGTTCTTAAAATTGCGATACTTGGTAACAAATAATTATTCAATTGTTCAGCTGCAGCAATATGCATTGCCGTTGGAAAAGTATCATTTGAAGATTGAGATTTATTTACATCATCATTTGGGTGGATTGGTTTTTTGCTTCCCATTTCACCACCAGCAATTTCAATCGCTCTATTTGAAATCACCTCATTTGTGTTCATGTTTGTTTGAGTGCCAGAGCCAGTCTGCCAAATTGACAAAGGAAAATGAGCGTCTAATTTACCTGAAATTACCTCATCAGCCGCTTGCTCGATTAACTTATATTGCGAGTCCGATAATTTACCTAATTGATTATTTGTAAATGCTGCTGCTTTTTTTAAAATCCCTAAAGCTCTTATTAATTCTCTTGGCATTTTTTCAATACCAATCTCAAAATTTATTAATGACCTTGCTGATTGTGCTCCCCAATATACCTCGTTAGGAACTTCAATTTTTCCCATTGAATCTACTTCTATTCTATGACTCATTTTTAAAAGACCTCCAAATTGTTTTAACATAAAAAAAACTTCTTATAAAAAGAAGTTTATTTTGATACACAAAATTACGTAATTAATTAATCGAATCGTTACCACTAAGCAAAACTCTACTTCCAGATGCTACTGATTTTGTGGCATTAAACATAAACGATGCTACCATATTTTTTAAATAAATTGCATCAATTTTGAAAATACCACTTAATAAAGCACGCTCAATAATTAATTCAATTTGCTCTGCACTAACTAAACCCAACATCTGCATTTGTATTAATTCCCCCCATGCAGATTCAGTAAATAACTCTTTTTCGGCGTCATGTAATATTCTAAAAGAATTTACATCTGTTATTTCTAATGGCTGAGATGGAAATCCAAATTCTAGTTTATCTACCAACCAAGAAAAAGCAGTTGAAATTTCTGAACTTGAATAACCCCTATCCTGCAAAACATTCAAATCAATTTCGCTTAACTTCTTATTTTGCTTTAGTTCTGACAATACAAACGTTATTATTTCAACTATTCTTTCGTACATTCTGTTACCCCAAATATTTATCTTCAAGTTGACGCATCAACTTTTGTTCTTCTTCACTTTTATCTTTATAACCACATAAGTGAAGAGTTCCGTGCACTGCTAATCTTAACAATTCGTTTGATAAAGAAACTTTATATTCACTTGCTTGCTCTTCGGCAACATCAACACAAATATAAATTTCTGCATCTATAAATCTATCATCATCATTTAACGAAAATGTAATCACATCAGTGTAATAATGATGATTCAAGTACTCAACATTAAGCCGTAAAATCTCTTCTTTATCAACAAAAATGACACTTATAAATGAACTATGAGAATTTTCACCAATAAGCACATTTTCAACATGTTTTATAGTCTTCTTTATCGGTAGATATTTATGATTACTTGAATTATACGCTTTTATTTTATACTTATCATTCATCATAGCTATCCAGCACCAAACCCTCTGTAATAGATAATTGCATAAACGACATAATCACCGAATTATCAAGTTCTGCTATATCTTTTTCAAACAAATGTTTACTAATATTAGCATACATATTACATGAACAATTTCTTCCTATCACCAATGTAGTTAGCCGCTCATTTGTTGATTGTAAAAATATAATCTCTGAATTTTCAAAATCAATATACGAAGTGCAATCATGCAATTCAAAATAACCATGATTACTTTGTACAGAAACTAAAACTCCATCTCCATCTTCGCTCACTGGTGCATCATTATATATTGATACAAATAATGATTGACCACTCTTTTCATTAGTTTGCTTCCAATTATAAGCACCCTCAGATTTCTCTATCTCAACTCCTAACGTTTTTGATATTACATCTAAATCTACATTTTGTAATTTTAATTTCATATAAATTCGCAATAATTTTTTAGCAAAATAAAAATAAAAATTTAATTATAAAAACAACTACTCACAATTCTATTATTTTTTTTCAAAAAGTACGTCCACAAAATACTTTTTGCAATCAAAGTACATATTATTCACAATGAATCCTGCTTCATTTCCCATTCTTTCAATCAATCCCAAATCATACTTTTGCGATAATTCAGTATTAATTATTTCGGCATATTCAAACTTAACCTTCAAATCCAAGTCTTTTATAATCACTTTCTGCTCTTTCATTGAAACTAAATAACTTCTACACTCCATAGTTTCAGGATTATAAGACGGATAATGCGAAAAATTATTCAAATCAAAATCAGCATTAAATTCTGAATTAATCCTTTTTAACAAATTTAGGTTAAATTGCTTAGTAATTCCTGCATTATCATTGTAGGCATCTAAAATTAATTTCGGGTCTTTCTTTAAATCAAACCCCACAAGCACAAAATCTCCTTGGTTTATATTTATAGATATTAATTTCAAAAAATTGATTCCATTCTCAATTTCAAAATTCCCAATATTTGAACCCAAAAATAATACAAGCTTTTTACCATTACCAAAGTCATAATTTCTCAATATCTTAAAATAATCGCCTTCCAAATACTCAACATTCAATCTATCTTTCATATAGCTAATATTCTCATCTAATAATGCAAAAGCATCTTTTGAAATGTCAATTGGAAAATATTTAAAATTTAACTTCTCATTACAAAAATACTCTAATAGTAATTTAGTTTTCTGCCCATCACCAGCACCTAATTCAATCAAACTAAAATAATTATCGTTTAAATTTAACCTTTTTAATATATTTTTCTTTGAATTATCAAGAATTTCATATTCACATTTTGTTAAATAATATTCAGGTAGCTTTGTAATTAAATTAAATAAATTACTACCTTCATCATCATAAAAATACTTAGATGATAAAAACTTATTCTTTGAACTAAGTCCTAATCTAATATGTTCTGCAAATTCAAGATTCAAAATACACTAATTTCCTTTCGCTAATCTAATTCCGGACAAAAGCCACCTTTTATCAGGAGTAAAGAAATTTCTATAAGTCAATCTACATTGCTCCAATGGAGTATAAGCACAAGCACCTCTAAGTACCATCTTATTAATCATAAACTTACCATTATACTCACCTAACGCACCTTCCGCTTGACTATATCTCGGATATGGTAAATATGCAGACTCAGCCCATTCCCAAACTCCACCTAAAAAATCATAGTTATTACTTATTATTGGTTCTAAATATCTCTTAGTATCAGCTAATCCTTGTATGTTTTTACTATCATTATTTTTAGAATCTACTAATTCTAATTCAAACTCTGTTGCCAATCTTACACCATACCACTTGGAAAAAGCCCAAGCTTCGTAATATGAAATATGCTTCACAGGTGCATCTAAATCAATTTCATTCAAGTTATGCAATGTATATTCATAAAATACATCATCTCGCTTAACCCAATATAATGGGCTTTTTACATTATTTTCTTTTATAAAATCCCAACCATCTGAATGCCATAAATTAAAATCATCATAGCCACCTGAATTAATAAACTCTAAAAATTCCCCATTGGTAACAACTCGGTCTGCTATTTGAAAACCTTCAATAAATCTCTTATGTTTCGGTGTTTCATTATCAAAAACAAAATCATCACCTAATGAATAATCTTTTCCAAACTCATATATTCCTTCTTCGATATTTAAAAAATTCATATCTCTTTTAATAGACTTTTTACTAATCATTTCATTGTAAAAAACGATATTAGGATTACGAAATAAATTCAATTTTATATCCATCAATATAAGTTCTTGATGTTGCATCTCGTGTTCAATCCCCAAACTCAGCAAGTAGTTAGCTTCTTCGCTATTCAATTCAACAAACAACTTATTTACTCTTTCGTCAACTACTTTTCTATACTCCATAACTTCATTATAATTCGGTCTTGAGATTAAATACCTAAAATTCTTATCAAACCTTTCACCTTTATTCAAGTAGTAGCTATTAAATAGCTTCAAGTAACTTTCATTATAATAACGATAATTATTTATAAACCTTTTCAATACAAACTCTTCAAAATACCAAGTCGTATGAGCTAACTGCCACTTCGTTGGAGAAACATCAAAATTACATTGTAAATTAGCATCTTCAATCGAAATTGGCTCACAAATTAATATTGTAAGTTCTCTAGTTTTGTTATATCTACCTAACAAACCCATAAAAATAATCTTTCATTTTTGTCAAACATCACTATGCAACTTAATATATTTTTCTTTATTTGTTTTAAACTCTAAATAAAAAAACCTCACAAAGTGAGGTTTTATAAATTGTAATTTAAAGTAAAACAAAACTTAAACTTCTGTAAAAATAAAGCTAACTCTTTTCTTAACAGCATTTACGTCTCTTTCATCAATATTCAATACTTGAATTAAGAATTTCTGTCCATTTCTTGCCATATAAGTCAAATAATCACCAATATGAACTTCAACATCAACTATCTTAGTAGAATTTACTTCGTTAATCATTTTTATATATTCAGGAGTTGTAAATAAATTATTTAAACTACTACCAAATAAACTAGATAAAGCGCCAAGTAGCTGAATTTCATTCATACCAATATAAACACCACCAACCGATCTATTTGTCGGATTGCTAATATCTTCTACTAAAATATTCCCAGAAGCATCAATCAATGCAGTCGTTGTTGTAATTGAGCCATTAAATGATCTTTGGTTTCCGAAACCATCAGTCATTCCTTCGCCATACTGGGTTCCAGAAAAGCTTGTTATATCAAAAGATTGCTCATAATAATCACAGAAATCTCTTGAACTTTCAGTCAAAGGATCAGTTGTTACAAAGCCAACTTTACCCCAAAACCTAATTCTCGCGACTGGGTCAGCAGGATTTGTTATCAAATCAACATCGGCAACAATAAAATCACCTTGTATTGCATCATTCTCAGGAAGTGGAGTTAACACTGCAAGATATAAAGGATAAATATTAAATAAAGCATTTGGCAAAGGTGTTTTTGCTATTGGAATTCTATTAATACCTGTCTCTGCTTTATATCTATTATTATCAATTTTTAAGTTCCCTGCACTTGCTTTTGAGTTTGGAAATTCATAGCCATGAATTGAATATGATGCAACAGGATAATAAACAATCGAGTCATTTCCATTTACATCAGTCAATACAGTTTGAGTAATCGATGGGTCAAATTCTGTTACCGTTGCTTCGCGTGGCGAACAATATGGTTTTGTCTCGCTTGGCTCAGATTCATTCAAACAATCGCAACAAGAAACAACAAACAATACTAAAAATAAATATGATATAATTACTTTCATTTTACCTTCCATTAATAATGAATACCAATTCTTAAAGTATAAATACTCAACGGCTTAGCCACTGGCACTTTAAAGTCATATAATGTCGTTGATTCACCTGATTTAATATATTTATATCCTAAATCAATAGATAAATCAAAATATTGCATTACTGGGAACTCAATCCCTGTTCCTATTCCAAGAGCAATTGGAATGTCTAAATCAACATTTGGCGATTCATAAGCAAGCTTTTGTCTTAATTTAGCATCAGCACTTAAATTAGCATCACAATCGCAATCATAGTTAAACCATACTTTCATTTTATTTGCTAGTGCAAGTTTTCCCATATAAAGAGAGTTAACATCTATCGCTGCACCAATTTGTCCATAAACATAAGGAAATACACAATTCCATTCATCAAAAGTATATTTACCATATAACATTAAGGCATCTCTTGTTAGCAAACTACCATCAACTTGAAAAGCATCAACGCCTGAAAAGTAAGATAATCCCAATCCAAAATGTGCTTTTGTAATATCGCCAAATCTATATCCAGCAGAATATTCTTGAAAAAACACATCAAATCCTTTCTCTTGATTACTCACAGTATTTTTTGATTCATAAGAAGCAATACCTGCATTAATCTCACCAAAAATTACAGAACGATTGTTTGCTCTTTCCTGCCATGGAAACACACAAGTTAAATTACATTCTGGGCAAACTAATTTACCGCAACCACAACCATTCCCTTCTGTCTCTAATGTATCTACTTCTCTAATAACATCATTATCTAAAGGATTATTATAATTCTCAAACCAATTTCTACCCACTCCTAATTTTGGACCTTGCAAATCAATAAATTCAATAGGAATATACTCATATTGTGGGTCTGCAAGTTTAAATGCTAATGAATCAAGGAATGTTACATACTCTTTTGGCTCACCTGCTTCATTTACAAACCGAGTAATGTTAAAAACATTTCCTCTAAGTGTGCTTGGATTTCTTTGAACACCTGTGTTTGGTTCAATATAAGGATTAAATTTTTCTAAATTTTGAACTGAATCAATTTTTATTCTAACGGCATCATCATTATAAACTTGTTTAGTTGAAGAACAAGAAATGACAAAGAGCGATGACAATATTAATATTAAGTATTTGTATTTCATAATTTCATACTCAAATATAAATTAAAATTAAAAGTTTCAAAGAACTGGCGACCATCTGCTCTATAAATAGTGTTAAAGCCAGAATATGCAGCATTCAAATCAACCATAAAACACTCACCAAAAGCATTAAACCCTTTTGCAATACCTAATCCAAATGAACCACCTAATGAACGATCACTAAAAGTATCATCTGCATCTATATATCCTAATAGTAAAGATGCCTTAATGTAAGGAACAAAATTGTATGTAGATGTGTTATTAGATATAAAATTGTATCTAATATTTGGTTCTAACATAAAATAGTAATTAAAAAATTTACTATTTAGTGGTGCTTCATTTTGATGAGCAATTTCTGCCATATTAATCCCCAAGCCATACCATAGCTTACACTTAGTGCGATTGTCAATATGCAAATTTAAACTCGGAAAATTTGCATTAATAGCATTATTTGGCTTACTTACTCGATGGTAACCAAGTCCAAATCCAGTGTAATAATTAGTTTGTGAATAGCTTGAAGCACAAAATATGATTATGAGTGGTATAATGTATTTCATTAAAACTTACTTAATTTGTGTCCGATTAGCAAAATTAAAAAATATTAATGAAAAAAAAACATATTATTTTATTCATTTCAATTTTATTTAAAATACTTTTCCACAATTCTATATATTATATGAAATTTAATTAAATTCGTATTTAGAATTATAAAAATTATTAAACAAAAATATGAAAATAGTATCTTGGAATATAAATGGTTATAGATCAATCACAGGTCAGAATCCTTCACTTGTTGCTGGAGTAAAAACTTTTGATAATAAATTATTCGATTATATTAATAATGAAAACCCTGATATTATTTGCTTACAAGAAACAAAGTCTGATATTGAACAAATTAGAGAAGACTTAATTGCCCCTGAAGGTTATTACCACTATTATCATTCTTGTAGAAGAAAAAAAGGATACAGTGGAGTTGCAACTTTCTCAAAAATTAAAGCCGATAATTCAGAACAAAATTTTAGTGTTGAAGAATTTGATAATGAAGGACGATTAATAAGAACCGACTATGGAGAATTTACTTTACTTAATATATATTTTCCAAATGGTACTTCTGGAAGTGATAGAGTTGATTATAAACTTAGATTTTACGACGAACTATTTAAATACCTGAAAAAATTAGAAAGTGATGGCAGAAAAGTCTTAGTATGTGGTGATTACAATACAGCTCATAAAGAAATTGACCTCGCTCGTCCAAAAGAAAATGCAAACACTTCTGGTTTTTTACCAGAAGAAAGAGAAAAGTTAGACGAATTTTTTGATATGGGTTTTGTCGATACATTTAGGATGTTCAACAAAGACGCTGATAACTATACATGGTGGAGTGCAAGGTTTAGAGCAAGAGATAATAATGTTGGCTGGCGGATTGACTATCATTGCGTCTCTGACAATTTAAAAGATAAAGTTAAAAACTCATATCATCAAAATCAACAAATGGGTAGTGACCATTGCCCTATTGTAATTGAATTAGATAAAATTTGATAAATTTTGATAAATGAATGAAAGTAAAATTAGAACATATTTTTAACTGGAATAATTTATTCTCAACTTTGCTTGTAATTGCGATACTAAAGTATCTACCAATACTCTTTAGTATTGATATGCTCGACCCAATTCAAAATACTTTTCAAGATATGCAATTAACTGACCTCGTATTTTCGCAAGTTAGAGACAATGATAAAGTTGAAATTGACGAAAATATAGTATTAGTAAATAACGGTCATCTCGATAGAAAAACAACCGCTGAATTACTTAATATAATAAATAGTAATAACCCTAAAATAATAGCAATAGATGCATTTTTTAGAAGTCCAAAGGGTGAAGAACAAGACCTACCATTAGCAGACGCCTTTTCAAATATCAAAAATTTAATCTTAGTTAACGAACTTTTTGACACTAACGAAGATAGTAAATTTGATAGTTTAAAAACAAGTAATCCAATGTTTAACAAATACGCTGTTAATGGTTATGCAAATATGTATATACACCCAGAAGATTTCAAAACAGTGCGTCTTGTTAAACCAATTTCAAAAGTTAATGGAAAGTACATTCCAAGTTTATCATCAAAAGTAGTGCAGATCTATGACAAATCAAAATATCAAAGATATAAAAATAGAAATAATGAATTAGAAGCAATTAATTTTAAAAGAAATATCAATAAATACCATACATATAACTATGATGATATTTTAGATGGAAATTTCGACCCAAATCATTTTGAAAACAAAATAGTTCTAATTGGATATATGGGTCCAAAATTAGGTGAAGTCTCTACTGAAGATATTTTCTACACACCTATGAATAATCACTACGTAGGAAAAACAACTCCTGATATGTATGGGGTTGTTATTCACGCTAATATTATTTCGATGATTCTCGAAGAAGACTATATTTATAGAACATCAGATATATTATCACTTATTTTAATGATATTAGTAGTTTATTGCAATATGATTTTATTTAACTACTGGCGAAAAAATGATGAACTTGTTTTATGGTATCAGCCATTTACAATAATATTAATTTTTGGAGAATTAATTGGATTTTCCCTTTTAATGATTTTTTTAATGGATTGGTTTAATATCGAACTAAGGTTTGCCGCTTCATTTTTCGCTATCCTTGTTTCTGTCCTTTCTTTTGAACTATTCACTGATTCTATAAAACCTCTTGTTGTTGGGGTTTTCAGAAGAAGAGAGTTAAAGAAGAATATACAATCTAATAAAAATAACGAAGAAAGCGATGAAGGTGATGGAGTTGCAGATGAAAGCCAGAGCAATCAAGTTATTAAAGCAAACATTATAGAACAAAATGAAATTAATGTCAAAAACGCTAATGAATTAAAAAATGGTGAAAATAATAATGCCATTGAAAACAACAAAATAGAATTGGAAAATTTAGATAAAGATGAAAATCAAGACGATGTGGAAGATAATAAAAAATTAAACGAAGAGGATAATGATGCCAAATGAAGATTTTTATAAAGGGTATAGTTTCCAGTTATTCAGTTTAGATGTATTTATTAGCACATTATTTGTATTTATATTCTTGTTTATTATACCTTTTCTTTTCCAAGCGAGTATATTTAAGCCATTTAAAGAAGCACTTTCTGACTTTGAAATTACAGATATTTACTTCTCGTCAGTTCTTCCAAGTTTAGATTTACCAAAAGAAACCGATATTGTAATTATAAATACGGGAATGAAAACTTTAGATGGTTTGCAAGAACTTAATGATGTTGCTTATTTAAAAGTAATAAAGTCGTTAGAAGGCAAGGGAATAAGCGTCTTAGGTATTGACCATGAGTTTAAGGCAAAACCAAATTCTCAACTATTTGAAGTTACAAAATCAGTTCTTTCAAGTGAAAATGTAGTTTTAGCTAATAATATTAATTATTTGGATAATTTACAGAAAATAAATAAGAATGATATAGAATATGGCTATAATTCTGGTTATAATTATTATTTGTCTAAAAATAATCAATCAACAAAAACTACTCGGAAGTTTATACCACGATATATCAGTAACTTAGATACATTTTATCATTATGGAATAAAAATTGCTGAACAATATAATCCAGATGCAGTTAAACGTCTCTTTAAAAGAGATAAAGCTGAGGAAAGAATCAATTTCAAAGGAAATTGGGATAAATATGAAATAATAAATGCAAGCCAAGTCTTTCAAGGTAATTACCCAGAAGACTACTTCAAAAATAAAATAGTTCTTATGGGAGTTGTAGACACAAGTGGAACTTCTGATGATTTCAGTCGTTTATACTATACACCTTTAAACGAAACGACATCAGGAAGAACTTTCCCTGATATGTATAAAACAATTATCACGGCTAACGTCATTTCTATGGTAATTACTGATGATTATTTTTCTGATATACAATCTTGGATTATTCTCTTATTTACATTTATTTTGTGTTATTTCAATATGGTGTTATTCGGTTACATTGGTTATAAATCGCCAAAATGGTATGAGTTAATCGCAACATTAACTTTTGTAGTCGAGTCTTTCTTGGTAGTATTTTTAACGGTAAACTTGTTTTATGAATACAAAATTGAGATTAATTTAACTTTAGTAATATTGGCATCCGCATTATCTACTGTAGTTTATGAATTATATACAGATTCAATAAAACCAGTATTTTTGTTAGCAATTTCAAAATTCAAATAAAAAAAAAATAGAAATTTTAAAAAAAAATTTGTTTGTTAAAAAAAATTAATTAATTTAGCACATATATATTCACAAAGGTGAAAAAGATGAAAAGTTTAAAATACTTATTTGTTTTACTAATTGCTTTCTCTGTATTGTCTTACGGAGAAGAGTTTAAAGTAAAAAGCGTTAAAGGAAGCGTTAAGCTTAAAAATGGTTCCAATTGGGAAAGCATTTCTAATGGCGATAATTTAAAATTATCGGACCAAATTAAACTTGACAATGGCGCATCGTTAAAAATTGCTAACAGCAAAGGAAATGAAACAACCGTTGATAAATCTGGATTCTATTCAGTTGCAAAATTGTCAGCAAAAATTAGCACTGGTGGTAAAAACGTATCTAAGAAATTAGCTAATTCCCTACTTGATGAAATGGGCGAAGCTGATGATATGTTAGCAAAAGGAAATGTCAATGACAATATGACTACTCTTGGTGCGGTAGAAAGATCATTCAATAATAAATTTACTTCTGCTTCAATTGTTGCAAGTTTACCAAGAAGCTCTTATGCTCTTGAAAACTCAATGAAATTCACTTGGTATCCAATGGAAGGAGCTAAAGATTATAAATTTGTAATTAAAAATGGAACTGATGAAGTTCTATTTGAGAAAAATGTTACTGGAACAGATATAACTATTGATTTAGCTGCAATTAAACTACCTTCTGATGAATGTTCTTACTGGTCAGTTAGTTCAGGAAAATTCGCAAGCGAGGAATTTTGTATCTTCAGAATGTCAGAAGAACAAGTTCAAAATATCAAAGGTGAATTAAATGCTTTAACATCTGAATTAAATTTAGAAAATTCTATGGATAATATGATTCTAGCTAAATTCTATGCTAATAATAAAGTAGTTAATGAAGCAACTCAATACTTTGAAAAAGCAATTTCTATTGACCCTTCTGTTGAAGCTTATAAAGTAATGTATGCTAAATATTTACTATCTATTGGCTTAAATGACGAAGCAATGCAAGTTGTTAAAAAGTAGTTATTTCTTACTTAAATTAAAAAAATGGCTGGTTCAAATCGAATCAGCCATTTTTTATATATATTTGAAACGTTTTTCAAATAATTTTTATCAATATAATTTAATTAAAAATATTATCTTTTCAAATTAAACAACTTATTTAAAAATACTTTAAAAGAGCTCGATTCATTGCTAACACGATAAGTCAAAGTCAACCCAACTATACCAATAATAATATTTCCAATCCACATACTAATCTCAGGCATAATATATCCCCTATCTGCAAGTTTTTCTCCTCCCAATAAGAATACCCAATAAACAATATAAAACGCAAGCGAAATTGCAGCACTAATACCAAAATTTCCACCCTTTGTTATTATCCCTAACGGACAACCCACAAATATAAAAAGTAAACACGCTACAGGAATAGAGTACTTCTTTTGAATTTCCACTTCAAAACCACCGGCATCTAATCTATAATCATTCTCAATCCTTGATTCATTTTTCAACATTACTATTAAATGTGAGAGCATTTTATCATTTTCATTGAAACTTATAAATCGCTTTTGCTTAGCTGAGTCATTAGGAAAAACATCTTTTTGTTGCATTCTCCTGATAGCCAAATCATTACTAAACCCCATATTTTCATAATTTTGAGTATTATTTAAAGTATTAGAGTCTAAGTTATTATTCAAAGCATAATCAATATAATTCCCGATATGTTTAAATTGAGCATATAATCTTTCATTCGCTTCATTTAATAGTTCCTGTTTAATTTCCTTCATTTGATTTATATCCATTTCACGATTACCACGTTTCATAATACTTTCGTCAGTCCTTTCAAGAGAAAACCCAGATACATTTTGATAAATAGTATATTCCTTAAAACCAATAACTTTGAAATCCTTTGCTTCCATACGTTTCATTTGATGAATATTGCCTTCAAACAAATTAATAATAAGCTTAGAGTAATCAGAATTAAAAGCAATAGTTCCAGAATCAGCAGAAATAATATTTGAATTTCTAACATCAGAATTATCATAAATTGTTACTTTTTTAAGTCCTCCTGAAATGGAATCAACCTTTCTCGCAAGAATAGTATACCCATTCAAATCCATAGAAAATCTTCCAGACTCAAGCAAAAAAGTCGGCTTCTTCCTTTTTATGTCATTCAATAAAGTTCTTGCTTGATGATTACTCTCAGGAAGAACAATATTGTTAAACCAAAACAATCCACCAGCTAAAATAATTCCAAGAATTATCACAGGTCGCATCATTCTTAATAAACTTGCCCCACTCGCTTTCATAATTGTAACTTCATGATGAGAGGACATATTTCCAAAAGCCATTAAAGAGCCAAACAAAGTTCCCATAGGTATTGCAATCACAAACATTGATGGTAAATTTAAGCTAATAAGTTGTAATATCAACATATTATCTAATCCCTTACCCACCAAATCATCAAGCTTTAACATTAAAAATTGCATAAGAAATAGAAATACTACTAAGAGAGTTCCAAAAATAAAAGGACCTATTAAAAAGCGAATAATATATCTATCTATAATTTTCATTTTGTTATTTAAATTTTAATTTATAATTTTGTAATCTTTCAAAAATAAATAATTATTCTGGGAATAAAAATATGTATATTGTAGTAAGCATACTCTTAGTTTTAATCGGGCTTTTATTAATTGGTGCAGTACTTGTTCAACCAGGTAAAGGTGATATGATGACTGGAATGACAGGAATTGGTAGCCAATTTAATTCAGTGTTAGGAAGCAGAAGAGCATCTGATATGTTAGCTAAAATCACTTGGACTTTAGCAGGTGCTATAGTTATTTTGACTTTACTCACTAATTTATTCTTTTTAAGTAATGATAGTGGTTCGCAATTAAAAGCTCCAACTGAAGGTATTAGCATTCCAGCTCCTATGACTCAACCAGCACCAGCCGCAGCTCCTCAACAAGCTCCTGCTAATCCTCAACCTGCAAGTCAAGGACAAACTAAGTAATTATAAAAAAAAATTATATTAAAAAAAAGCGGATTATATCCGCTTTTTTTTATTTCATTTTTTGAATTATTGCATTCACGTTTTCAGAAGAATTACTTAATTGAATCATTATTATATAGTTTCCATTAATGAACGCTTTCGTGTCCTCACTTAATCTAACTTTGATTTCATTTTTACCAATTTTTACATTATTCAATATTTTAGTAAAAATAATTTTACCATTCAAATCATAAAGTACCATTTTTGCAATATTTGGTTCAATGCTACCAATATAGTTAAAAGCAACATCAAACTCATTTTCAAAAGGATTTGGGTAATTTTTAAGTGAATCAAGAGCATTTCTTCTTGTTATGTTTAAATAATAAACTATTTCAGTTTTATTACCTGTTGCATCTTGTGCCGTTACCTCTAACAAGTTTGTATTATACTCTCCGAGTTCTAATCTATCACTTGTAAATTGAATAGATGCTTTAAGAGTTGGGTCTTCATTATCCATAAAAGTATTTGAAAAAGTAATATCTCCATCATCTACCCAACCATTCAATCTAACTCTTGTGAATTTAGATTTGTCATTTATTGGAAGTTTTGAATTATCATATAAATTAATAGTAAAAGTTGAAGTCTCTGACACAAAAGATTGGTCAAATATTTCTGAGCTATTTGCAAATGCTTTTAGTATAGGGGCTTCTCTATCTTCAAATATATTTAATAAATAGTTATTAAAATTATCGCTATTGATTACTTCTTTTATACTATTTAATTGATTTAACCTTGCCGTAATATTATTTTTTGAGATAAGGTTATCTGTAATTATATTAGTATTAAATATAGTATCAGAATTATGAACTAAATCAACAATATTAAAATTATCAACTTGCTGCGAGTTGATTGATAAATTTAGTTTTGAAGAATCAAGCAAAGACCTTAATGAATAATTAGACACTCGATAATTTAACTCGAAATCTTCTCCTCGCATCAGTGAATCAAACTTTTCAGTAATATTTATAACCCCTAGCTCTGGGAATGGTTTATAATTAATTGTCATATTATTTATTTCAGGTTTATACTTTAAACTATCTCTTGATAAATTAACTTTAACTTTATAAATGCTATCAGATAATTCCACATTATTATTGTTTTCTAAGTCATTCAATGAATACGTATTAAAAAGATTATTATTCTTATCAAAAG
The DNA here is from genome assembly GCA_964465945.1 of uncultured Hyphomicrobiales bacterium. Classification (GTDB taxonomy): domain Bacteria; phylum Bacteroidota; class Ignavibacteria; order Kapaibacteriales; family UBA2268; genus JAJRPT01. The sequence goes on along the minus strand of CAYXMM010000002.1, from coordinate 163,303 downwards.
CACTTATACTTATTATAGCATTATTATTCTTTCCTTCAATTGTCAAATCTTTTAAAATATTAATATCGTTAGGTAGTGTAAATTCAAAATCAGCGTTGTAGACTGGTTTAATTAAACTATCAATTAATACTAATTCTTTTTCTGAATCTTTCTCTTTTTGAACAACTTCATTCAACAAATTTCCTTCTGTTGTCTTGGAATAAATTAGTATGTATCTCATTCTATCATTCAACTCTCTAACAGAATCAATTAGTTTTGAGTTGAATTTCTCTCTAAATACTGCCTTCAAAGAATCAATATAACAATTTGAATTAGGTTTACAATGACCAAGAAAGGAACCAAATCCATCTACTGTAGTAATTATAATAATTAAATCATTCATATTTAAAGTGTCTTTAATGTAGTTTATATAATTAGTTGCAACATCCTTATCCCAACTTGTGTTAAAAAACTTTGCATCATTTAAGTTTAGATTTGTTCTATTGATTGATACTAAATAAGTTCCAGCTGCTCCTCTCACATTATTAATAATCTCTTTTCCATCTATGCTAATAAATATGTGTTCTAATGTGTTATCTGTAAATTTTCTATATTCAGTTCTTGCTTCAATCTTTATATATTTTTCATTAAAACCAAATGACTTTTTCAAGTCCGAATAATTTAAACTATCTGAGTTAAATAAATTTAAAGGAATATTATATTTGTTATCATTCAATTCAAATTTCTTAGTATTCAAATTTAGAACTTGTTTACCAATATTTTTTGGGTCATTATCAACAATTTCATATTCAAGTTTTACTATTTCATTAAGATTAAGTTCAATTATGGGAGACCAAGTTATATAATTACCATCTTTGACAGTTATTTCATTATCTTTTGAAGTAATAATTTTATCATTGTCAAATAGTGAAAACTTGTATTTTCTTTCGTTTAAATATTTTGCGTCATAAAACCTAAACTGAGGGTTTATATTACTTATATTCCAATTATCCTTAGGATCAATTGGAATTAAACTACGGTTATAAACATTAAATACAATTTCAGTTTCATTATTATTTTCATAATCTTCATTATAATAATTTTCTGAATCAATAAGAATTTTAACCTTATGTACACCTGCAAGTTGATACACATTAATATTAAAAGAGTATTCTAAACTATTGCAAATAATATTTAGAGTATCATAATAAGATATAGTGTCATTTCCATAAATACTTTCAATTTTGACTACGACATTTGAATCATTACAATATCCATTATTATAAATTTTCGTTTTAATCGTAACAGTTGTATCATCAACAGAAATTATATTATTATTATTATCCACAAATATGTCATTCTCTTGAAAATAAAAATCAGTATTTATCGAGAATGGAATGTTAATTAAAGGATCACCCAAAGTATTAAATGATTGGTAATGTATATCATATCCAAATTCAAGTGGCTTTGTTCCAATTCTTTTTAATTCAAGCACATTCCTAACTTTAATATTTTTATCAGACAGTGCTTTCATAATTTCTTCTATAAACAATCTTTGAATACCGGGCATTCCTAAAGTTGTCCCACCATAAGTAAAAATAAATCCAGTTTTAGGATACATAATATAAGCTTCATTTCTTGATTGTGGGGCGACACTTTCACCAAAAGCATTTGTATTACAAGATAAAGTACTTAAAATCCCTGTTCTACTAAAATTATTTAATTGGTTTTCCGCCCAACCATCCATATCAAAAACGGTAGTAGCCCCATGGCCTATAAAGTTTGTCCATAAAACACCATTATTTATTGCATTTCTAATTTCTGGACCTTTCGAAATTTCAAATCCATCTTTTGGTATGCCCGAAATATAAGAAGTGTCAACCTTTAACTCAGAATTATATATTACATCAAATGCTCTATCTGAATAGTCTATAAACATATCTTTTTCATTTTCTTTTCCACCCACTAAAAGCAATGCTTTTTTGAACCAGGGTGCGAACTTTACCTCTTCAAATTTCTTTAACTTTTCTAAATAATTTAATAATTCCAAATCATTGTTTGGCGTAACCCTTCCAACAAACACCTCTTCACGTGATTTATTAGTTTCATCTAAATCGGCATACCAAATGTCTGTTACAGGTAAGCCATAAGTAGGAACTAAACTCTTAACAAAAGCAGCAGTTGCTCGATAATCACTATCCCAAGAAGTTTCTCCAATTAAATAAACATAAGAGATTTTAGGCGATTGCCAATTATTATAAACATACTTTAAAAAATCTTTTAACGAGTGTGGACCTTCAATACCATAAGAAAACTCATTATAAATATCTTCAATATATGCGACTTTAAACGTTAACTCCATATATACACTTTTTCTATACTCAAGATATTTTTGAACAGAACTACTTAAACTTTTACTTGTTACATATAATACATCTGCTTGATTACTAACATCTTTTAAGTTTGAAAATTGAATTACTTCGCCATCTAATTTTTTATTATCTAAACTTGTTACGATATATTCATTATTTCCAGAGTTTAAATTTACTTTTGCACTAAATGAGTTTAAATTCTCAGCAATAAATTCCTGATGAAATTGTTCATTTGAATTTATTTGTAAACTATTTTTAGATTTATCATTCATAAAATAATAGCTACTATTATCGTAAGTTGTAAAGCCAAGATTTGACAATTTTGTTTTCAAAACATTATCAAATTCTGACTTAACTAAAAGCAAAAAAATAGTTGGATTATCATTAATTACTTGTAATATATCTTGAACTTTGTCAGATGATAGCGATTGTAAATTATTATTCTTTAAATAAATTAATTGGTAATTTCCTTCACCATATACATTTACATCATTGATAGAAATTGAAGCAAACTTTTTATCTTTACTAATTCCTCCATTAAAAAATGATTGATTTTTTGAGTTTGCAAACTCAATTGTTTTATTTGTCTTGTCAATTGAAATTACTTCTGGATAATTATAATTTAATACTTCAATAAAGCTATTTTCATTCGAATTAGTAATAAAATTAAAATTATTATTATCGGCAATAGTGTAAAATAATCCAGAAATATTTGCAAAATCAATTCCAACTCTACCAACTTCTTTGTTACCTATATTATTTGTGAAACTATTTGATTTCAGTTTTAATGAATTTGTCCCGAGTATTAAATTATCAGTTGGAAAACTATAATCCACTTTCTTAAACTTAGAAAACAAAGTCGAATCAGTTAAAAAGTTATTTAAATAAAATGTCATATTATAAATATCAAAAAAGCCAGTTTTTCCTTCAGTTTGCGTTACATATCTTAATGATATTGAGTCTATATTTTTCGGATAAATTTTTACATTTAAAGAAAAATCATTCTTTGATAATTCTGACGCATCTATAATTTTATAGTACCAACCTTCGTATAAATTATCTGCTGCATCAACTATCCGAAAATCATATCCGTAAGAAAATATTGTGTCTCTTTCAAAATGTAGCGACCTATTAACAAAATCAACTTTTTCATTATTATTTGTTTCTTTCTTATGCAATGAACTAATAGGTAATTTAGATTCATAAATATAAAATGATACATTAGAATTATAATGTTCAAAATAAGTAGTATCTCCCCTCTGTACCTTTCCTAACAAGTAAAACTCGTCATTCCCATCTAAAATATTATCTGAAGATTTAACATAAAAGAATGGATAATCTTCACCATATAATTTAACTCCGATGTTTGAAATATTTATGTTGCCAATAGCGTTGGATAATTTCTCAGTATTAATCTTATATATTCTATCTTCATTTGTCTTAACTTTAAAATACTTCTTTTCTCTCTCAAACCAATCTTCTGCTTGAAATTTCACTCTGTTTTTTGAGATTAAATTATTACCAACTAATAAATTATTCAAATATTTTTTATTAATAACAAAAGGAAAGAGGTTTGATTCTATACTCATAGACATAGACAAGTCTTTTTCAGTACTATATAAAATATTAATTGTTGAATTATTTATTATCTCTTGTAACGGAATTAATACATTATAAATGTCAATTCCACGAAAATTCTCATAAAACTCTAACTTAAAATCAATTTTCTTTTTATCAATATCAACAATAATTGGTTCGTTATTTCCCAAAACAATTTGAAATTTAAGATAATTATCAGATGTTTTTTCAAAGAAGTAATTTTGAAGTAGTAAAGAGTCATTATCAATTACATTTATTAAATGAATTGACATACCATTGCTATTCTCAGATAACTTATATTCTTGTGAGAATGATTTTAAAGATAAAATTACAAATAAAAAAATTAATGGTTTCATAAGTTTTTGACGTTTATACTGATATATTTAGTATATAAGAAAAAAAGTCTGATTTGTTACAAATCAGACTTTTAAACTTAAAAAATAATAAAAAGAATTACTTTTTAGAAGAAATATCGAAAACAAGTTTGCTTGCAATAGCTTCAGCAATTTGCTTATTCACTTGGTCGCCAGAAGTTAAATATTCAGAAATAGTTGCTTCAACTTTTTGCCTAATAACTTCAGAGTTTTGACCTACTAATGCATTCGACATCTTGTGAATATCTTCTTGCTGTGATTTTAATGCTTCTAATTGAGAACGATTGGCATCTTCCATTCTTTTTAACATCTTATCAGTTCTCTCTTCTTCCTCAGTGTAGAATAAAGTTACAGCCATCAATGAAAGCATAGTAAACTCAAGGAAAATCGCTAAGAAGATGAATGATGGTCTAACGGCAGGGATAAATTTCAATCCTCTAATACCAACTGCAATAATCAAGAAAGCAGCCCCACCATAAGCAGCTCCTGTAACGTTATTTGCATATTTATGTGCAAAGTGGTGAGCCATATATAATCTTAAGCCCTTGCCTACTAACAACTTATTTTTAGCCCAAACTCTACCATCACGACAGTCTGAAACTTCTGTTTCCAAAAATTCAGAGAAAAATTCTTTTAATCTTTGATATAAAGCAATATTTCTAAAGAAAACAACATCAGTATCTTCGTCCCATACGTCATCAAACATAACTTTATGGTCTGAGTTTTTCTCTGTTTCAGTTACTGTTCTATTCCAAACAATTCTAAAATTTGACTCTAATCTATCTCTATCGACAGATGATAATTCATTATCTGGTAAAGTAAGCACTTCCACAATCTCATCAGAAAAACCAGATTGAAGACGAATTTTTGTTTTTGTATGATGAATTTGCTCTTCAAAAAGTGCTGACATTATACCTAAACTTGCTGGCATCATCATAGTAATAAACATCATCATTACAACCCCAAAAACAAGAGCAATAATGAAAAATGCTAAATATGGTTCAATAAAGATTGGTTCTTCACCCAAATGCGGTGCTTTTACATAAAATTCTGATGTTGTTTTTGAATAACCATCTCTATCTTTTTTTCTTTCTGCATAAGTAAAATCAAAAATGTATTTCTCGTCAATGTTATCTTTTCCAATATTAATATTAGATGCATCTTTCACAGAAGCCCAAACAAGTCCCTCACTTTCAATATGCTTGAATTTTTCGTGATCTTCTTTTTCATCAGCAGATGGTTGGAACAAAGGAACAACGAATCCAGCAGCACCTCTTGGCACCAATTCAAATTGCATTATATAAGCAAAACCACACACTAATAGAATTGCAATCAATATTTGCGTAAAACCTATCTTGGTAATCTCATTTTTTGCACCAGACATTAAAAACCTCTTTATTTAATAATAAAATTTTCTATTTTCATTTTTGGAAATGATAAATTAAACAAAATTATTTATTAATGCAAGTGTTTTGTATAAAAGTTATCATTTTTATTAACATTATTGCTTTTTGTGGATAATTTCTCTATTTTTGTATTAGTTTTTTAACCCTTTTGCGATAAAATTAAAATTGAGGATTTTCACAACAATAGCAAATTTACTCTCTTCTAATAAAGGAACTATTAGGGGTGGCTCATTTTTATCTTATCAAATTTATCGTAATTCATACTTTTCTTTCATCTATTTAATGTATAATTACTTCCCTATAAATTAATTTCATAATAGATCTATCATTTATAAATTAATTAATCAAGGAAATAAAATGTACAATTTTAAATACAAAGTTGAATCAAATAATGTGCACAATGCACTTTCTCAACATATATTAGCAGATGGCTTTTCTTATGTTTTAGATTTAGAAAAATCTTCTGGGTCAAAATTTATTGACAAAAGAACAGGTAAAGAATACTTGGACTTCTTCACATGCTTTGCTTCTATGCCTATTGGCTATAATCACCCAAAAATGAATAATAACGAATTTATCAATTATATTGGTAAAATTGCATTAAACAAACCCTCAAACTCAGACTTATATACTGAAGAATATGCAAGCTTTGTAAATACTTTTTTCAAAATTGCTGTTCCAGACCATTTTAAATACGCTTTCTTTATTGATGGAGGTGCATTAGCAGTTGAGAATGCACTTAAAATTGCTTTTGATTGGAAAATTAGAAAAAACTTCGAAAAAGGCTATAACGTAGAAAAAGGGTCGAAAGTAATATACTTTAATCAAGCGTTTCACGGACGAAGCGGATATACACTCAGTTTAACAAACACATTACCAGATAAAGTAATGTATTTTCCAAAATTCGATTGGGTAAAAGTAGATAATCCATTTATCAAATTTGATGACAAAGATTTAAAAAATCTACTACAAAGAGAAGAAGATTCCTTAAATCAAATTAAAATGGCATTTAAAACATTTAAAGATGATATTGCAGCTATAATTATTGAGCCAATTCAAGGTGAAGGTGGCGACAACCATTTCCGTGAAGAATTTTTACAAAACCTTAGAAATCTTTGCAATGAAAATGATGCTCTATTAATATATGATGAAGTTCAAACTGGTGTTGGAATTACCGGCTCTTGGTGGGCTTATGAACAACTTGGAGCAAAACCAGATATTCTTGCTTTCGGCAAGAAAATGCAAGTTTGTGGAGTTCTTGCAAGTGATAGAATAGATGACATCAAAGATAATGTATTCCATAAATCATCAAGAATTAATTCTACATGGGGCGGAAATCTTGTTGATATGGTAAGAATGACAAAATATCTTGAAATCATCGAAGAAGAGAATTTAGTCGAAAATGCCAAAATAATGGGTGAATACCTTATAAATGAACTGAGAAAAATAAAAAGTGAACTAATCTATAATATAAGAGGGAGAGGACTCTTCCTTGCATTTAATGTAAAAGATAACAAAAGACAGGATTTGCTAAAATCATTTGCTAATAACGGATTAATCTTACTTCCTTGTGGTGAAAACTCAATTAGATTCAGACCACCACTAAACGTTAGTAAAGAAGAAATAGATTTAGCAATAAATATAATAGTAAACACATTACATGAACTAAATTGAATGTTGTGGATTGATTGCAAATTTTCTAAATACAAAATGTGCCCTTCAGCTACTCGTTGGAGGGCTTTACCTTTTTTATAGGGGTTTTGATACAAAGACTAAATTCTAAAACTAAAGCCGAACTTTTGTTCGGCTTATTGATTATTGTTTAGGTTATTATTTAATTTGAGTTGCTTTTGGTAAATAGCGGTGTAACACTTTCGCAAATTCGGCTCTGTTTCGTGTTTGGAGCCACACTTTGCCAGGTCCTTGGTATCTTATTACTATCCATTCCCCTGCTTGCAAGTTGTTTAACTTTCCTTCGCGTGGTTTTTGTATTTTGAATTTAACAGAAGATTGATAGGCAACTATATGCCCGGTATCAACAATTATGCTTTCGTCTTCCTTTAAGTCATATTCAATAATTGAACCGAAATATTTGAGATATAAATTGCCGTAACCTGTAACTTTTTGTAAAAATAGTGTCTTTCCTGCTAACATTCCTCTGAGAGAACCTTGAATTGAGAATTCCAGTTCTGGTGTTGCTGCAAGAAATGAAACTCCATCGGAATATACACTTTCATTTTTAAGTTTAATCTCTAAGACTCCGCCTGGTGAAGGAGGAGCGAAAGCTACTTTACCTTTTTGCTGAATTGAGCGGAAAAGCGATTTAGCAATGATTCCTTTTGCTACACTATCCGTTAAACTTTCTGGTAGTTCTGTAACATTATCATTTGAATTTATATCAATATTCGGAGTCATAAACATCATAGACCCCGCTTCTGCTCTAATAGATTCATCTTTTTCTAATTCAATTTCAAGAAATGGATTTGTTAAATCCTGATGCAAATTTACTTTCATTTACCACCCTTTTTTAATGCTGCGTGTGCTGCAGCAAGACGTGCTATTGGCACTCTAAAAGGTGAACATGAAACGTAATCTAATCCAATTCTATGACAATATTCAACAGATGACGGCTCTCCTCCGTGTTCACCACAAATTCCCATTTTTATACCTTTTCTAGCTTTTCTTGCACCTTTCACTGCAAGTTCCATTAAATAGCCAACACCTTCTTGGTCGATTGCTTGGAATGGGTCTTTATCGTAAATATTCTGTGCAACATAAGAAGGTAAGAAAGTTCCAGAGTCATCACGACTTAAACCTAATGTTGTTTGAGTTAAGTCATTAGTTCCAAAAGAACAAAATTCTGCAACTTTGGCAATTTTTTCAGCAGTTATAGCGCCCCTTGGCACTTCAATCATTGTTCCAACCATATAGTCAATATTAGTTTTTTTCTCAGCCATTACTTCTTTTGCAACCCTATGAACTATATCCACTTGTAATTCAAGTTCGACAACATTTCCAACTAATGGAACCATAACCTCTGGGTGAACTTCTTTACCTGCCTTTTTCACATCAATAGCTGCCTCAAAAATAGCACGAACTTGCATTTCAGTGATTTCAGGATAAATAATTCCAAGACGACAACCTCTAAACCCAAGCATAGGATTAAATTCATGTAATTGATTAACTCTATCTTTAACAATAGAGAGAGAATATCCTAAATCATTTGCTATAACTTTCAATCCACTTTCTTCGTGAGGAATAAATTCGTGAAGTGGTGGGTCTATCAATCTAATTGTAACAGGTCTTCCATTCATAGTATGGAAAATTCCTTTGAAATCAATTCTTTGGAGTGGTAATATTTTAGCAAGAGCTTTCTTTCTTCCTTCTTCATCAAAAGCAAAAATCATTTCTCTCATTGGACCGATTTTGCCTTCACCAAAAAACATGTGTTCTGTTCTAGTTAGTCCAATTCCTTCTGCACCGAAAGCAAGAGCATTTTCACATTGGTCCGGCTGGTCTGCATTAGTTCTGATTCCAAGTTTTCTATACTTATCAGCCCAATTCATTACTTGTTCAAACATTTGATAATTAGGAGCGTCTTTTGCTTTTAATGTTTTATCTATAAGAACTTCAACAACTTCAGAAGGTTTAGTTTGTAATTTTCCAACAATAACTTCACCAGTAGAACCATCAATAGAGATATAATCACCTTCTTTAACAACTATATCAGATTTTTCAACTGTAAATTGTCTATCTCTATAATTGATGTTTAATGATCCACAACCAGCAACACAAACTTTACCCATTTGTCTTGCAACAAGCGCTGCATGAGAAGTCATACCACCTCTTGCAGTTAGGATACCTTCAGCAGCATTCATTCCAGCAATATCTTCAGGCGATGTTTCAATTCTAACAAGAATTACTTGTTCGCCTTTTCCAGCAACTTCTACCGCATCTTCAGCGTTAAAAACTACTTTACCACAAGCGGCACCAGGTCCAGCATTTAATCCTTTTGCTAACATTTTTCCATTTTTAAGAGCATTTTGTTTTTCTTTTAAATCAAAAACAGGTCTTAATAATTGATTTAATTGTTCTGGGTCTATTCTTAAAATAGCTTCTTTAGGAGTGATTAACTTTTCTTTAACCATATCAATTGCAATTTTAATTGACGCCATTGCAGTCCTTTTACCAACTCTACACTGAAGCATATAGAGTTTTCCTCGTTGAATTGTAAATTCAATATCAAGCATATCTCTATAATGCTCTTCAAGTTTTGCTCTAATATCAAGTAATTCATTATAACATTTAGGGTCATTTTTTTGAAGCTCAGAAATTAGTTGTGGAGTTCTTGTACCAGCAACAACATCTTCACCTTGAGCATTCATTAAAAACTCACCATAGAATATGTTCTCGCCAGTTGCAGCATCCCTTGTGAAAGCAACACCGGTTCCTGAGTCTTCACCCATATTACCATAAACCATCGATTGCACATTAACAGCAGTTCCCCATTCACCTGGAATTCCATTCATTTTTCTATAATAAATAGCACGAGGATTGTTCCAAGAGCCAAATACAGCACCTACTGCACCCCATAACTGCTCCCAAGGGTCTTCAGGGAAATTCTTACCTGTATTCTTTTTGATAGCAGATTTAAAATCTTTCACAAGTGATTTTAAATCGCTTGTTGTTAATTCTGTATCTAATTTATAACCTTTCTTTTCTTTTAACTCATCAAGTATATGTTCAAATGGGTCAATATCATCTTTAGTTTTAGGTTTTAAATCAAGAACAACATCACCATACATAGCCACAAATCTACGATAGGAATCCCAAGCAAATCTTTCATTGCCTGAATTTGTTGCAAGAGCTTTTACTGTAGTATCGTTTAAACCAAGATTAAGAACAGTATCCATCATACCAGGCATTGATGCTCTCGCACCCGACCTAACACTTAATAACAATGGGTTTGATGTGCTACCAAACTCCGCTTTCATTTCTTTTTCAACTTTTTCAACAGCTTTCTTGACTTCTTTTTCTAATGAAGTAGGATATTTTAAACCATTTTTATAATAATAAGTACATACTTCAGTTGTTATAGTAAAACCAGCTGGTACTGGCATTCCTAATAAAATCATTTCTGCAAGATTAGCGCCTTTCCCACCTAATAAATTTTTCATCGAAGCGTCGCCATCAGCCTTCTTGCCACCAAAATAATAAACATATTTCTCGTTACTCATACCAAAAACCTTATTAATTTTTTTAATTTATATTTAACAAATTTACGAATATTTATGAATATTTTATAATAAAAACGTTATAAATGACAAAAATTATTATAGTTGTTAATAAATTTTTTTCTAATTTTAGATTGACAAGTTAATTTTTTATTAAAAGAAACTCTAATGACATTTTATTTGTTTTTATAATTTAAAATAAGCCCAATAAAAGCAAAAAAGGAAGCAAATTGCTTCCTTTCATACCAATTAAATCAATTAATCTTATAAATACCAGTCAATTCCAATAAATGGATTCCCTAATCCCATTTTTAACCAAGAATAGTCAAAATTAAAATCTATAAATCTTATCCCTGCATTAACACCTAAATTGTTAAATGGGAACCAAGAACCACCAACATTTATCCAAAGTGCATTCCCGCTACTATTATTTGTGCTTCCTTGACTTTGAGGAGTAGCATTTAAGTAGTCTTGAATTGTAAAAATTGCAATTTGACCTTGAATGAATGGTCTGAAGTTTTTAATATTACTGAAGTAATATTTAGCGTAAGGAGCTAAATAAAAGAAGAAATTACTTTTAATAACATCAACATTGTTATTTTGATAACCATTATCATAGTAAAGCCCTAATTGTGTTCCAATGTGCAAATTTGACGATGCTGCGTAATTCAAAACAGGACCATACCCAAACTCACCTTGCGTAATTTGGAAGCCAATTGATGCCGCTTTTTCAGGAAATGCTTGGCTTTGAGCAAAATATGTTGTAGAGAACAACAATACAAGAACTGCAAAAATGTTTTTCATAAAAACCTCTTATATAATTATAAATTTGAACTTAAATCTTGATAAATATTATGTCCTTTTATTCCAAAATTCTCAAAGTAAGCCGTATACCACTGGTTTAAACTTACTCCTATTTCTTTTGATTCTTTTATATCCTCAGCAGATTCAATACCACCTGTTCTAATAATGTGAAACTCTTTAGATAAATTTTTATTTTGAATATGTTCTGACGCTAACTTACATAAATTTTTTGACTTTTCTTTTAAATTTTTTCCAGACACTCCCCCACCATAAACATTAGTGAAATAATTAAATAACTTCCTTTCCCTAACGCTTAGATTTTGCTTTAAGTTAGAATAATCAGTTGAAGTATTTCCTAAATTAATACCATCAAATCCTAAATCAATACTTAAATCAATAAAATAAGGAATTAAGCTACTATCAGTGTCGTTCGATAGTTTCAAAATTAATGGTAAGTTTCTATTTCTATCTTTAAGGAAATTCTTGCTTATATATTCCATTCTATCAACAAGCTCTGGATCAAGTTTATCAAGCACAAGAGAGTGTTCAGAAGCAACATTTGGACAACTCTCATTTAATTCAATAAAGTCGACTTTCGCAGCATCAAGAAGTTTTAATCCTTCAACAAGACGTGGTAAAACTTCCTCTTTTTTCATACCAGGGTCAGCACTTATACTCGCTCCAATCGGAGTATTATTATATCGTTCAAGTTGCGATATTTTCTTGGCAGCTAACTCAATTCCTTCATTAGGTAATCCCATCCAGTTTATTGATGATTGAGAATTAGGCAAAGGTAGAAATGGGTGTAAAACACCTTTTTTCATATTTCCAATTCTCTTTTGAGTAGTGTATGTTCCTGCTAACCAAGCACCTGCTCCTTGCATAGCAACAGTATAATAACCTTCTGAATATTTGAACATACCCGCTGAATTAAAAAGTGGAGTTTTAAATTCAATATCCCATAGAGTTACAGGTTTTGACTTAATGTCTCTTTTTTCAAAATTTGGGTAATCGTTAGCAAGTTTTTTTAAAAACTTCTTTTTTTGATTAGAGTAGAATGAAATATAAAAATGATAAGGTAGAAATTCTAATCGTTTTCTAAAAATTTTATCAAATTTTGCCAGACGTTCGACAATGGTCAATTTACTTCCTTTAATTTTTCATTCATTAAGATAAAATTTAATTGCCTTTATTAAATTATTCACATCATAAGGTTTTGCAAAGTAGCCAGCGAAACCTTCTTCCATCAACCTTTCACCTTCATTTCCAAATGCTCTTGTTGTTACAGCAAAAATAGGAATTTTTGAAGATTTCTCAGACTTTTTAAACATCCTCATTAAGTCTTCCCCATTTAACTCTGAATTTAAGTTAATATCCATTAAAATCAAGTCATATTCATTATTTTCTACTTTGTTAATGGCTTCTTTATCATCATTTGCAGACTCAAATTCGAACTCTTTTGATAAGATTCGCTTTAACAATATTACTGATGCAGGATCATTTTCAATATAAAGTATTTTTTTCATAATTAACTCATTTTTATCCACTTAACTAAATCACTAAACTTAGGTTTTTTACCTGTCATTAAAATTCCAATTCTATAAATTTTCGCCGTTAGCCAAATAATACTTAAAAAAGAAAGAATTAATATCACTACTGACGAAATAATCTGCCACATTGGTACTTGTGTCGATGCAATTCTGACTATCATTAAAATTGGAGAAAACAATGGGAATAACGAGACAGCAACCGCAGCAATACTATCAGGGTTTTGCATAATCATTGGTATCAATGCAATTGGAATAATAATTGGCATTGTAACAGGGAACATTAATTGTTGAGCATCTTGCTCATTATCTACTGCTGAACCTACTGCCGCAAATAGACAAGCATAAATAAAATATCCTGCAAGGAAGTAAAACACAAATCCAATTATAAGCCAAGGCGATATTTCTGGAAAGTTTGACATAACAGATTGTATTTGTTGTGCTTGAGCGTCTTGCATTGTCATACCTGATTGCAAACTTGTTGGGTCAATATCAACAAACAAACCGACTAACTGCCCTGAAAGAGCTAAAAGAACCCCTGCAATAGTTATCCAAGCAAAAACCTGTGTTAGCCCTACTAAACCAATACCTAACACTTTACCTAATAAAATGTCAAATGGTCTTGCTGATGAAAGAATTATTTCAACTATTCTATTTGATTTTTCTTCAAGAACAGAACGAAATATTTGGTTGCCATATACAAACATTAAGATATAAATGATAAACCCAAGCCCATATCCGATAAATGCCAATGCTTCTGTTTTATCGTCTTTCACACCTTCGTCAGTTATTTTCTGAGTTTCAAGTTCAATTCCACTATCAACAAGTTTTATAACTTCATCTGATGTTCCGCTCCTTTCAAGACGTTCCTTTCTAACAATACTACTTAAATGCTTTTCAAGTAAAGTTACGTAGCCAATTCCACCTCCACCTTGTGTGAAAATAGGCACTTTCCCGCTATCAAGAATATTTGCCTTAATAATAATATATCCATCAATTTTTTCACTCTTTGTAAGTGTGCTTAGTTCACCAACAGATTTATCTGTTAAGTAATATTTAGAAGTATCTGCATTTACAAGGATTTGACCAATTTTATTAGTTTCATCAAGCACAGCGAGTTTTTTTTCAGTTGTGTCATTAAACAACACCGAAGCTGCTATCATTAGCCCAAAGAAAACCACCAATCCGATAGGTGCAATAAAAGTCCCAATTAGAAAAGCTTTTGTTTTGACTTTTGAAATATACTCGTGTTTTAAAACGATTTTTACTTTATTTGTTAAATTAAAAGTGCTCATATTTTACTTCTGTATTTCCAATAATTCTTGTTCGTTTAAATTATCTTTACCTACGGTTTTAATAAAGATTTCATGCAAACTTGGCTCAGCTAATTCAAACTTATAAATAAATAATTTGTCTTGAATAAGATTTAATATTTCCTTCGACTCTTTTTCATTTTCGAGTTTAATTTCAATTGTAGATAGTGTTTTATTTACTATTTTACTTTTATCAATTGAATCGAAAATACTACTATCACCTTCAAACTCAATTTTTAAATTTTGACGACCAAAACTTTTCTTAATGTCCCTAACTTTTCCAGATAGAACAAGTTGACCTCTGTTTATTAATATTATTTCTTCACAAAGTTGTTCAACTTGAGACATTACGTGAGTTGATAAAATCACCGTTTTTCCTTGCTCTCTTAAATCAAGAATAATATCTTTTAAGAGTTCAGCATTCACTGGGTCAAACCCTGAAAACGGCTCATCAAGAATTATAAACTCTGGCTCATGAAGAATTGTTCCTATAAACTGTATTTTCTGTTGCATACCTTTTGATAGTTCTTGCACTTTCTTTTCTGCAAGGTCGGCAGCATCAAATTTTATAAGCCATACTCTCGCTCTTTTTTCAGCTTCTTTTTTAGAAAGTCCTTTTAATTCAGCAAAATAGATTAATTGCTCAATTACTTTCAATTTTTTATAAAGCCCACGCTCTTCTGGTAAGTAACCAATCATATTTTGATGGTGTGAACCAATATCCTCACCGAAAAGTTTAATTTCACCCTCATCAGGCATATAAATATTTGTAATTTGGCGGATTATTGTAGTTTTTCCTGCACCATTTGGACCTAAAAGCCCGAATATAGCACCCTTATTCACAGAAAAACTTACATTATTAGTCGCTTTATAATCACCAAAGTACTTATAAACATTATTAAATTTTAATATTTCCATAATGCAAATTATCAAATTTTAAGTTTATTTACATAATTTTGTATAAAATAAATTTATCCAAATGAAAAATAATCAGATACGCTCTTGGTATTTCTATGATTTCGCTGCTTCTGCGTTTTCAACTACTGTCATTACAGTATTTTTAGGTCCTTATTTAACATCAATAGCTGATAGCTCTGCTATAAATGGTAAAATTGATATATTCGGAATTTTAATTCATCCGGCATCTTTATTTGCTTATGGAGTTTCAATTTCTGTGTTGTTGCAAGTTTTTGTTTTACCTTACTTTTCTGCAATAGTAGATTTGACTGGTAAGAAAAAGGAAGCATTAACGATATTTTCAACTTTAGGTGCTTTGGCTACAATGTCAATGTATTTCTTAAGTGATGGTATGTATCTTTTTGGATTATTTATGCTTATCATAAGTAATCTGAGTTTTGGTGTGTCAATGGTTGTTTATAATTCAATCTTAAATGATATATGCGAATCTCAAGACAGAGATAAAGTTTCATCGGTTGGTTATGCTTATGGATATATTGGTGGAGGTATATTATTACTACTTAATTTGATTCTTTATAACTTTGCTGGAAAGGAAGGAAGTACAATTTCAATTTCTCATGCAGTTCAAATTTCATTACTATCAGCAGGATTATGGTGGTTTATTTTTTCACTTTACCCAATTATAGTTTTAAATAACAAACCTACTCTTAAAAGAGGTAATTCAAATAATAATAAGCCATTACGTAATTTCCTTAAGACATTAAAAGATTTAAAAAACTATCCTAATACTTTAGTATTTCTTATAGCATATTTACTTTATAATGATGGCGTTCAAGCAGTTATAACATTTGCTTCACAATTTGGAATACACGAAATAAAAATAGAAGAATCAACCTTGATTATTGTTATTTTAATTGTTCAATTCGTCGCCTTCTTCGGTGCATACTTTTTCAATTTTTTAGCAAACAAAATTGGAAGTAAAGAAACAGTTTTAGTTACCTTATTAGTTTGGATAATAGGATTGCTTTATGCCTATTTTATTCTTCAAGACTCAACAGGGTTTATTATTTTAGGAATTACTGTCGGTTTTATTATGGGTGGAACTCAAGCGCTATCAAGGTCTATTTACTCAAGACTAATCCCAGAAGGAAAAGAAGCAGAATACTTTTCAATTTATGAAATATCAGAACGTGGAACTTCGTGGTTAGGTTCATTAGTCTTCGGACTAACATTAGAGTTCTCAAATTCATATCGATATGCTATTTTATCACTATTAATTTTCTTTATTTTAGGAGGGATTACCTTACTTTTCTACAAAACTAAAACACAAGCTAACTAATTTCGTATGTTTATTAACAATTACAAATTATTATTAATAATAAACGTCTATAAATGACTATGAAAATTAAGTTTATTTTATTTCTATTACTCTTTTCTTTTCTTTCTGAAACATTTTCAAAAGAGAGTGATTTTACATTAGTTAGATTAAAATATAATGGTGGTGGAGACTGGTATAACGACCAATCTGCCGACGTTAACATTATGAAATATGTAAAAGATAAGACTAACATAAATATTAAACCAGATTATACATTTGTCGATTTAGCATCTGATGATTTATTTAAGTATCCAATGATATGGCTGACGGGTCATGGTAATGTGTCTTTCACAAAGCAAGAAGTTATTAATTTAAAAGCTTATTTAGAAAATGGTGGCTTTTTATATATTGACGATGATTATGGCTTAGACCCATATATTAGAAAAGAACTAAAAAAAGTATTTCCAGATGATGAATTAATGGAATTACCATTTTCTCATCCTATTTATAAATCTTACTTTGATTTCAGCCAAGGCGTTCCAAAAATTCATGAGCATGATAACAAAAGCCCACAAGGATTTGGAATATATATTAATGGAAGATTAGCAGTTTATTATACTTACGAAAGTAATTTAGGAGATGGTTGGACTGATAAAAATGTTCATAACGACCCTGATGAAGTTAGAGAAAATGCCTTAAAAATGGGAACAAATATTATAGTATATGTATTAAATAATTAAAAATGAACGAGAACTACAATATATTAACTAACAAAATTAAAAGTGTTTATACAAAGCAATCAAGAATTGATTTCTTGACTTCATTTATAAATTCAATTTCAACTATTTTATTGCTTGTTTTATTATTTTCATTTTTAGAATACTTTTTAAATGGTGATAGTAATGCAAGAAAATTCTTTTATTATGGGTTTATAAGTTTAGCAATTTCAAGTACTTTATTCTCGTTTAAAAGTCATATTCTTAAATTAGTTAATACAAATTATCAATATTCACTTGCTAATTATGCCTTTAAAATAGGCGACCATTTTCCAGATATTAAAGATAAATTATTAAATGTAATTCAGTTAGTTCCAATTGACGATGGCAAATCAGATTTAACTAACTTTGCTTTTAACAAATTATTTGAAAACGTGAATCATAAGAATTTTGATGAAGTGATTGAAAAACAAAAGTTAAAGCGTTCATTGATTTATTTTTCATCAATATTACTCCTATTTATAATAAGTTTTGTTTCATTAGGTAGTAATTTATCAGCTGCAAGTTCAAGAATTATAAATTATGAAAAAAGTTACCTCCCACCTGCTCCATTTAGTTTACATTTTATTAATCATAAAATTGAAATCGTTCGTGGTGAAGATGTTTTAATTGAAGTTATAGGTTCAGGCAAAATGCCAAATGAAATTAGTTTAATGATTAAAGAAGAAGGGCAAAAAACTTTTGAGAGTTTGACTCTAAGAAAAGAAAAAAACAAGTATTCGTATAAAATAAGTTCTATCAAGTCAAATATGTCAATTTATGGTGTTGCACCATATTATCAAAATGAAGTTCAAACAAAAATTTTAAATATCATTGTTACTGACTTACCTTTCATAAAAAAGTTTGAAGGAATAGTTAACTTACCTTCTTACACAAGACAAGCATCTTTCAAAGTTGATGATAATAATGGTGATATAACAACATTAAAAGGAAGCTCATTTAATTTTGAAATTGTCTCGAATAAAATTATAAAAGATGCAAATTTAGTTTTTAAAAATTCAATTTTAAACGATAGTAGTATAGTAAAAAATAAACTCAAAATTGATGGAAATTCAGCTAAAGGCGCATATAGTATCAAAAACACTGGTGAATATTACTTTGAAATTATTGATGAAAATGGAATTAAAAATAATAATCCAATAACATACAAAATAGTAGCTTTAGAAGACAGATCGCCAGAAATTACACTAATTAGCCCCAAAGAAGATATTACATTAAATGAAAATGCAATACTGCCACTAATTACTCAAATATCAGATGATTACGGCTTTAACAAACTTAAACTTCATTACAGATTAAGTGCTTCGCCTTATAATCAACCAGAAGAAGAGTTTAGTAATATAGAAATTTCAATTCCAAGTTCCGACCTAATTCAAGAAATACCTTATGTTTGGGATTTGAACAAGTTAGGTGTTGTGCCTGAAATGGAATACGAGTTTTATTTAGAAATTTTTGATAATGACATCGTTTCTGGTCCAAAATCAAGCCGAACATCAATAATGAAACTACGACTTCCTTCAATGGAAGAGGTTTTCAACCAATCACAAGAAACTCAAAAAGAAGCAGTTAAAGATATTAGTGAAGTTATTAAAGAAACTGAAAAATTAAAAGAAGATATTGAAAAATTACAAAACGATTTAAGTAAAGAAAATAATCAAAAAGTAGATTGGGAGAAACAAAATAAAGCAAAATCTATTTCCGATAAACAAAAAGATTTAAGAGAAAAGTATAACGAGATTCAAAATAAATTAGAAGAATCAACTGAGAAAATGCAAGAAAATAATATTTTATCAAAAGAAACCTTAGATAAACTTAAAGAATTGCAAGAGCTAATGCGTGATGTTGCCACTGATGAAATGAAAGAAAAAGCAAGAAAGTTTCAAGAAGAAGTAGCGAAAATGTCAAAAGATGAAATGAAAAAAGCTTTAGAGGATATGAAAGTTTCTGATGAAGAGTTCAGAAAAAAAATTGAACGTTCAATGGAATTGCTTAAAAATTTACAAATGGAACAGAAAATGGACCAGCTGAGTAAAAAAGCAAAGGAAATGGAAAAAAGTTTAGATAAGGTAAGCAAAGAGTTAAGCAATAAAAAAAACACCCCAGAAGAATCTATAAAGAAGCAAGAGGAAGTGAAAAAAGACGTTAATGAATTAGAACAAGAACTTGCGAAATTGGGCGAAGAAATTAAAAACAAAAATGATAAGTCTATGATGGAAGAGTTTCAAAAAGCTTTAGAAAAACTTGACCCAAAGACAACAAAAGAACAATTAAACCAAGCAAATGAAAATATAGAACAAAATAAAAATCAACAAGCTCAACGAAACCAAGAAAACGCAAAAGATAACTTAAACAAATTCGCTCAACAGATGCAAAAAATGAAACAAAATATGCAACAAAAAGCATCTGAAAAAGTTATGAACCAAATGCAAAAATCTACTTCAGATTTATTAAAACTTTCAAAAGAGCAAGAGTCCCTTAGAAAGCAAATGCAAAAGTTAGATTATAATTCTACGCAATTACCAAGTATACAAAAAAAACAAGCAGAAATAAAACAAGCTCTTGATAATATTGCAAAACAAATGGACGATTTAGCTAAGGAATCAATCGAAATTCCACAAAATATAACGAAAGCTATGAGCCAAGCAATGAAAGAAATGTCGAAGTCAGAGCAAGAGTTATCAGAAAGACGAACTAATACAGCCGCCTCTGCTCAACAGAATGCAATGGCAGCTCTGAATGAATCCGCTAATTCAATGAAATCCGCAATGAATGGAATGAAAGGTGATAAACCAGGTGATTCTTCTAACCCTGGTGGCGCTGGGCAAGGTGAAGGTTCTGGTCGAGGAGCCGGACAAGGTTCCACACCTTCCTTTTCTCAGCAATTACAACAAGCAGCCGCACAACAACAACAAATTCAAGATGCTATGCAGAAAATGCAGAATCAAGGCGGAGCAAATGGTGGTAAAGACGGGCAGAATCAAAATGAAAGTAAAGATGGACAAAGTGGTGATAAAGGTGAAGGAAAAAATAAAACTGGAATGCAAGGTAGATTAGATAATCAAATGGGTGAAGCCCAAAAAAAAATTGAAGAATTGAAAGAAGAACAAAAGAAATTTAAAGGCGAAAATGCTGAGAAAATCGCTAATGAATTAAAAAAAGTTTCTGAAGAAATGAAGGAGATTATGGCTGACATAAGTTCAGGAAAAATTACTAATAAAACTTTAGAAAGACAACAAAGAATTTTATCTCGATTATTAGATGCTTATAAATCTGTGAACGAAAGAGACTTCTCTAAAAAAAGAGAATCAAACACAGGTAAAAATAAACAACTTGTTTCTCCAGATGAATTAAAATTTAATGATTTTGAAAAGAAAAAAGCAATGGAAGAAATGATGAAAAAAATGAAATTAGGGTATTCAAAAGACTATGAAACTATAATTAAAAGTTATTTCGAAGAAATTAACAAAAATGAATAATAATCGTAACTTTTCTTACTCTTAATGTGTCTTTTGTTCATAAACTTAACAAATATGAAAATAATAATATTCCTTTTTTTATCTTACACTGCTCTATTCTCTCAGCTTAGTATTAAAGTTAATAACTTATATTTAGATAATAATAATTACTTAAATGCTGAAGTAACCTTAACTAATAATGGCGTTGGAATTGTTCCAAATATAGAAGATATTCTTCTTATTGAACTTAATAAATCTAATAAAGCAGTAAGTGTTGATAGATTATCAGACAAAGATATTCGAATAAATTTTAAGCCAGTTTATTCTGTTGTTCGTGACCCGAAATCTTATATTGGAAAGTTAGTTATAAACTATAATAATATGATAGTTGACACCGACTTGAATTTAGCTGATTTAAATAATCCACGTATTATATTTACAAAACCTGATGGAAGCCGAGTAGAAACTACTGACTTCGGAATATCAAGCGTGGGAAGTAAAAAAATAAGACAAGCATATCTAAGAACTAACGCTAGTAGGATTGTAAATGGTAATATTGTTTCTACAAGAGTAGATAGTATTTCTATAAATAATCCAGCATTTCAAGTAACTTGGGACGGACAATTAGGTGGAATGGGAAACCCACAACCACCTTTGAGCATACTTCCTTCTGTAAACTACCTATTAACTTTTACTTTCACACCCACTACAACCGACCCTTATTCAGCAGTTTTTACGGTTTACTACGACAATGGAGCAAAAGCAGAGTTGCTATTTACTGGGAATAACTTAATTATTAAGGAAGACGAAGTAGAAAAATTCTTTAAAGTAAAAGAACCAAATGGTGGCCAGAAATTAGCTCCGTGCTTAGACATCCCAATTACTTGGGAAGGAAATACAAATGGTTTTAATACTTCTGTTGAATATTCAAATAATAATGGCAAAAGCTGGAGTAATATCGGTTCTTCTACTTCTGGATCATTTTTATGGGATGTTCCAAAAGATATAACAGATAGTGCCAAAATTAAAATCTCACAAGAGTTCAGATCTTTCAACCCTATTGTAACTCAAACAGGTAAAGACACTGTCGTTGAATTGAACTATAGCTATGGTGATAATCTAATTAAAATTTTCAACACAAATAGAATTAACCTTGATATAAGTGGAGATTTTTATTTAGGCAATTCAGTAGGACGAACAAGTTATTTTGGTTCTGGATTTTTAAGTGAAGACAATTTTGTTGTTGGATTTAGAGATTTGAATAAGAATATAAATTCAGATTCAATATTAATTTATAATACAAGCCAACAATTTCCAATTAAACGATTTGTAGCGAATGCTTATCCAATTCAATCATTAAAATCTGACCAAAAAAATGGGAAATTTTACATTTTACAAGATTATGGAAGAAAAATTTATGAATATGACGAAAATGGATTATTAGACTCAATCGAATTTAATGACTTTATTTCTTCTTTTTCAATAGCAAAAGATAGTTCTTTGCTTTCTGCTATTTCTTACTCAGGTAATTTATTTGTTTATAACTTGAAAAATAAAAATATTCAAAAAACAATTAAAATCGAAGGGACACCTTATATTGTTAATAATACAATTTCACCAAATGGGAAAATAATCGCTTTGGGTGGTAAAATTAATGATGTAAGTAAAGAAGCCGCATATATATACTTAGTTGATGTAGCAAGTGGGTCAATTTTTAAAATCTTCGAAGTTTCTGCTTCCGACCCAATTAGTCTATCATTTAACCCAAATTCTTCAATTTTAGTTATTGTTTCAAAGTGGTCGCCACAAATACTTATTTGGGACTTAATTGGCGATAAGTCAATTTCTGGGTTTGGAGGAGCAAGTGGCGAAGTAATTGCCGGCTCTTTTGCAAGCTCAAATAACACCATATTAATATCATCTAAAAAGCCGAACGAATTAACAAAATACACATTAGTTTTCCCACTTTACGACGAAAGTGATTCAACTTTTAGAATTATTGACCCAATTATCAGTGCAAATAAAATCGAAGTCGAGCAGAATCTAATTTTTACTAAAGATAGCAGTTATTTTGAAAATCATATATGTAATAATGGCGAAGTTGATTTCGTTTTTGACAACTATTTGTTTAATTCTGGCAAAAACTATAATGTTCAATTTGATAAATTTAAAGACACTCTTTCTCCTAACGAATGTGGTTCTTTCAAAATTTACTTTGAACCACAAGATATTGGCACTCTGAATGACACATTAAACGTAACAAATAGTTGTGAAACATATTTACAAATTCCAATTTCAGGAGTTGGTCTTCCACGAAATGTGGAATACTTCTCAAATGAATATTCACTTGGAACTGTTTGCATAAATGATACAATTGCTGGAACAATAAACTTATTTAGAAATTTAGATACAACTAATCTAAATATAACCCAAATAGAAATTATTTCTACCGATGCTATATTTTCAATATTAAATTTTAATTCGCAAATCCTAAACTTAAACGATACTTTAAAACTCAATTATTTGGGCTCACCTCTTTTCGCAGGTGAAAACAAAATTAAATTGAGAGTTTATTTTAATAATCAATCAAAGTATTACTTTGAAATTGATTTGAAAATTGACGGCATTGGTTCAACTTTAGAAGCAAGTCATAGTTATTTACCATTTATTAAAGAAGAAGGCAATCGAATACTAAAAATTAAAAATCAATTTGATAAGCCAATCACTTTATTAGGTAATAGTTTTATTCCTAACAATGGCTATCAAATTGTATCGTCGTTGCCAAATGTTATTTTACCAGGGGAAGAAATTTCTATTGAAATATCTTGGGACGGAATATATTCTCAACCAGTAAGGTTAATCATTGACGCTGATCCATGCCCTCTTGGAAATAATTTTGTGCTTCTTCCCTACTCATCTACTAATTTTATTGAAATCCCTGATGTTATTGCATCAACTCCTGCCAGTGATATTTCAATTCCAATCATTACTAATGATTCGCCAAATTATGATTATAAAGGAACTCGAAATTTTGATTTGTCAATTAGCTTAAACCCAAGACTATTCTTTCCTATATCTGTATCAAGCAAATTCGGAACAGCAAGCATAGTTTCCAACTCAATAGAAAATGATTTAAGAAAAATCAATATTAAATTAAGTGGGGATTTTCCTAAACAAGATACTTTAATGTTAATAAATGGAGTTAGTGGAATAGCCGAAACTGATTTCACGACTATTTCTTTCAATCAACAAGAAACTAGTTTCGGTCAATCTACAAACATCATTTATAATGATGGTAGTTTGAAAATCAATGGCTTACATAATGATAGAAGAGTTATTCATACTTATTTGAATAAAATGTCAATAATTAACATTAACCCTAACCCATCAGTTAGTAATTTTAATATAGATATTAAATCCGAAATTAATGAAAAAATTGACTTAATCATTAGAAACACTACCGGTCAAGTTGTTTATATAACTAAAGAAAATATAAAAGTAGGTGATAACCAATTAAACGTAGGCAACTTAAATATAAGTAATGGAAATTATATTTTAGAAATAAATATCAATGGGAAAATAATTGATAGTCGCTCATTAAAAATTATAAAATAATATGAAATTAATAATATTTGGAATTTTACTTTTAAGTCAACTGAATGCAAAAGATAATGTAAGTTACTTCTTTTCAACTGGGCTGAACTATAATATTCATAACGCTGACTTTACAAACTTACCTGATATTTCAAACTATACCTACTCAAAATATGGAATTAATTCAAATATTAAATATAATTTAGGACTTGGGCTTAATTACAGATTTAATGAGAAACTATTTAATTTTTTCAATTCATATTCTATTTCTTTAAATTACAACGATAATTCAATCCAGTTAAACAGGGAAGAATTACTTGGCAATTTTATAAAAGAAAACGAATATTATAAAATTTATTCAGAAGTTCCAATTGATGTATCTTTGGGATTAATTGGAGTTAAAAATACATTCTGGGTTGATTTACCAAGTAACTTTGCTGCTGGTATTAACCTCGGTGCAAATTTTATTATGAATAATAACTTTTCACAAATTGAGATTGCAAAAAATAACAAAGATTATACTTTTGAAAATGGGACAGGGAGCCGTGAAAAATATAGTGGAAAAATTCCGAAATTAAACTCACTTTTATTCAATTTGGGATTGGAAGCTAAATATCTTTATAAATTAAACGATAACTTTTCATTAAGCCCTACTCTTGCTTATAATCTATTTATTCCAAGTATTAATCAAGAAGTGAGTTGGAATATAAGTTCAATTAATTTCAATTTATCCTTAAATTATCAACCAATAGAAAAAGTAATTATCCCAGTACCTATTGAGCCAGAACCTATTACGGCTGAAAAACCAAAAGAAATTGAACTTTACTACTATGTTGATGCTTATTTGAATAATAAAAAGTTAGATGACAAATCTGAAATAAGCTTAGATTATTATTCTGTTATTGAAAGAGAGCAATATTCAATTTTACCAATTATTTATTTCCAGAGTGGTAGCACTCAACTTCTCAAAAAAAACACGAGTGGATTATTTGAATTAGCAATCAAATCTTTAATAGAAAATATCGCAAATAATATTAAATCAAACAACATAAAAAGCGTCTCTATAAAAACAGGTAAGTTCGTAAATTCAGATAAAAAACTTTTTGAAGAAAGGGTTAATTCTGTTTTAGAAATGTTTGTAAAATTAGGTGTAAATAAAAATATCTTTAAAATTGAGTATAATGAAGTTGCTAAATTAAGTTATAGATATGATGAGTTGAAACAAGAAGAAGATAAATTAACTTTCTCATTTAATAACAACAAACAAGATTTAATTAGTTTTACTTACCTACAAAATGAGTCTAATTTTTATACAGAAAATTCTGATTTCCTATTTAGAGTTAATTATAATTTAGATGAAAATGTAGTTAATAACTTAAAGTTTAATGGAAACAATATTAATAATGATAGAGAATTTCATTACAATATAACTAAAGACGAAAAAATCAAATCTTTTGATAGTAAAATGGCTTACTTTTCAAACCCCATTTCAATTAAAACAAATAACCTATCAGATACCTTTAATTTAAACATAAACTATTTTAAAACAGATAGTTCAACAGTCTCAAATCAAATTGAAAAAGGTAAATATAGATTTATTTTAGGATATTTTGATTTTGATAGTTATAATTTTGCAGCTATCGATAACGATGTATTATCATTCGTTAAACAAGCAATTAATGACAAAAAGAAAGTTAAACTACTTCCAATGACTGACAATATTGGAGACGCAAGCTACAACTTAGAACTCGCAAAGAAAAGAGCAAATTCAGCAATCAATTTGCTTTCAATTAGCTCAGAGCAATGTGAAATTGACCTCACTAACAAACAATTTTTCAGCAATCAACACCCCTATGGCAGAACATTGAATCGTTCAGTTATTGTTGAAATATACGAATAAAAAAAAGTCCTCAAAATTGAGGACTTTCTTATTTATCTTTTACTCATTTCCAACATTATCATTACTTTGTCTTCTTCTATCATCATTTCTGTCATTTCTATCATATCTATCATTTCTTCCGTCTCTTCCACCTCTTCTGTCGAAATCACGTCTATTACCTCTATCCCCTTCACCTCTATTCTCTCTTGGCTCTCTCGGAGGTCTTTCAACGTAACCTTCTGGTTTGGGAAGTAATGCTCTTCTTGAGAGTTTATACTTTCCATCTCTACCAATTTCTTCAAGAAGGACTTCCACTTTATCACCTTTTTTAAAGTGGTCGCCAACGTTTTCAGTTTTTTCCCAAGCAATTTGTGAAATATGTAATAAACCAACTTGTTTAGGTAAAATCTCAATTAATGCTCCTAAGCCCTCACGGACCTCTTTCACTGTTCCAATGTATATTTTCCCTGCTTCTGGTTTTTCAACTGTTTTATTAATCATAGCAATAGCAATATCTGCTGAGTCTTGAGTTGTAGCAGCGATAATTACAGTTCCATCATCTTCAATATTAATTTGAGCACCTGATTGTGCCACAATTTCTCTAATATTTGAACCACCTGAACCAATCACCATTCCAATTTCATCTTCTTTGATTTTTAAAGTATATAATCTTGGAGCATAAGGCGATAACTCATCTTTTGCAACACTTAAAGTCTCAGCCATTTTTCCAAGAATATGCATCCTACCACGTTTTGCCTGTTGCAAAGCAATAGACATCTGTTCAATTGAAAGTCCTTCAATTTTAATATCCATTTGACAAGCAGTTATCCCATCAGTTGTCCCAGCAACTTTGAAATCCATATCACCAAGAAAATCCTCGTCTCCAAGTATATCGCTTAAAATTGCAAAGTCATTTTCTTCTTTAATTAATCCCATTGCTATTCCAGCAACAGGTTTTTTCATAGGCACACCAGCATCCATAAGTGCCATTGAACCAGCACAAACCGTAGCCATCGATGATGAACCATTTGATTCTAAAATATCAGACACAACTCTAATTGTGTATTTGAAATCTTCTTTGCTAGGAAGCATAACTTCTAATGCACGTTGAGCTAAATTACCATGTCCAATTTCTCTTCTACCCGTTCCACCAAATCTACCTGTTTCACCAACACTAAATGGTGGAAAATTATAATGTAAGAAAAATCTTTGCGTATAAGTAGGCAATAAGCCATCAATCATTTGTTCATCAGTTGCAGAACCTAAAGTTACCGAAGTAAGAGATTGAGTTTCACCTCTTGTGAATAGCGCTGAGCCATGCACACGAGGTAACAAACTAACTTCTGTTGAAATAGGTCTTATATCCTCTAACCCACGCCCATCAAGTCGTTTTTTATCTTCCAAAATCATTGCACGCATCTGCTTTTTCTCTAATTTGCCGAATACTTTTCCAGACCAAAAGTCAATATTTGAAGCATATTCTTCATTTTCGCTAAATTTCTCTTGTGAAACTTTTAATGCTCTTTCCCTTAATTCATTTCTTTTAGCACTTCTTTCATCTTTTGTTGTTACTGAATATACATAATCTTTTAAGTCAGATTGAATTTCTGTTTTAATATTTTCAATAAAATCTTCTGGAATTTCGCTAACAACAACTTCTTTTTTCGGCTTACTAAACGCTTCAGCTAACTTTCTTTGAAGTTGATTTAACTCTTTAATCTTAATATGAGCAAAATTAATAGCATCTAAATATTCTTCTTCCGAAATTTCTTTACTCTCACCCTCAACCATTATGATTGATGTTTCACTACCAGCCACAGTCATATCAATATCACACTCTTTCAACTGCTCATCAGTAGGATTAGCAATAAATTGCCCGTTCAATCTTCCTACTCTAACTTCTGAAACTGGACCATTAAATGGAATATCGGAAATTAACAAAGCAGCAGAAGCTCCAACACAAGTAATATTTTCAGGGTCAACATCAGGGTCAGCTGAAAAAACTTGACAAACAATTTGAGTATCTCTAAACCAAGACTTAGGAAAAAGCGGTCTCAAAGGTCTATCAATTAATCTTGAAACTAATATTTCTTTTTCAGAAGGTCTCCCCTCTCTTTTCAAAAAGCCACCAGGGATCTTCCCAGCAGCAGATAATTTTTCTCTATACTCAATAGATAAAGGTAAAAAATCAATACCTGCTTTATCTTCTGCACTGGCTACTGCGGTAACAAGTACCATAGTATCGCCACAACGCACCATAACAGCACCATTAGCAAACTTCGCATACTTACCAGCTTCTAATGAATACTCTTTGCCTTCAAAATCAATTGAAACTTTATACATTGTAATGTCCTTATAATAAAAAAGTCATTAATGAAGGCAAAACCTCATAATGACTTTATACAAAATTTAAAAATAAAAAAAAATTATTTACGAAGTCCAAGATCAGCAACGACTTGTCTATATCGTGCAATATCTTTGTTTGATAAATAATCTAATAACTTTCTTCTTTTAGAAACTAAGTTGATTAAGCCCCTACGAGTATGAATATCTTTTTTATTTTTATTCATATGCTCTGTAAGTTCTTTAATTCTTGCAGTGAAAATAGAAATTTGTACTTCAGTTTTACCAGTATCTTTTGCATTTGCGCCGAATTTTCCGACTAATTCTTGCTTAACTTGGCTGTCTAACATCTTTAACCTAAAAAGAAAACATTAATAAAAAACAAAATTAAGAAGAAATTTCCAAATAAACAAAATATTTTATTTAATTTGTTAATAACTTACTATTTATTTATAATTATTTCGAGAAAAGCATTATCCGTATATTCAATACTCTGAATATAACCTTCAAACCCACTATTAACTGAAGTTCCCGATGTTTTAGAATATATAGATTTGTTTACTGTTGATTTCTCCAACTCCTCTCTATTTAATATAATTTTAATATAATCATTAGTTTCAGTATATTTACAACTTCCTTTATATGAAATTTTAGTTTCATTTTTAGAGCTATGTTGTATATTACTATTATGTGATCCATAGCTTACTTCAGTAAACATAAAATCAACATAATTTTGCCCAACTTGAAACAAAGTTAATGTCATTGTCAAACTACTATGACCCCTTCCCTCACTTTTTTCATTAAAAATACCATAAGAATCTTTAAATTTTGAATCAGTAAATAACTCAGTTTTAGTTATTGTTAAATCATTCAAATTAAAATTCATCCCACCATAATTCACACTTACATCCCAAATTGTTTTTTCGATAAAGGCAGATATAAAAACTGATTTGTAATGTGAATATGGAATAACAAAATTAGTATCTAATTTACATGGTAAAGAAATTTCCAATAAATGATTATCAACTTGTTCGGGTATTTGAAAAGAAATTTCAGCATTTGTTGAAACTAATTTTGACTTATCCCATGATATAACTGAAGGTACTAATGTAATATCATCTTTATTAATTTGCTTATTCCCAAACTTTAAATTCAAATCATTTATATTTAAGCAATATTGTAACTTTAATGTTAATTTGTTGCCTACCTGTGAGTAATCTACAATTTTTGGAGATTGTACATAAAAATGACTATTGGATTTATAAATATACTTATAATAATTATAAATATTTTGAAAGTTGTTCTTGTCCAGTAAAATATTTTTCAAACTATCTGGTGCTTCTATCCTTAAACCAATACTCGAACCATTTCTATATTCAAAATAAGCACTTGAATCACTATTATTTGTAATCACAACTTTCGAACTTTTTTGACTTTCAGAATTTGAATAATAGTCTGCTGATTCAAATGGCTTATCTACAGCATCTATAAATAAAACACTTATATACTTAGCATATTTTAGCCCTTTCCCTTTGATAGTTGCTTTTCCACTACATCCGTCTATAACAATATCTTCAACCTTAATTTCTGAATTAACTATTTCGTATCTTGAAGTTTCTGAAATTAAATACTCTGTTTCTGATATATAATTCCTAATTTCAATTTTATCACTATTACTTAACAAAGGGGTTTGAAAATAATATGTTAAATAGCCCAATGTATCAATTGCTTCTAATGGGATTAATTCTTCTTCATTAAAAAAGAATCTAAATATATTTGTTATATCTTGGCTTTTCTTTAGCTTTAAGTAAAAAGTATGCTCCCAAAAAGTATAATTTGGATAAATTTCATATTCTATCTTAAAATCACCAGCTAAAGTATCCAAACTTTTAGGACTTGATGTATATATAATCTTTGTTTCATCTTCACAAGATGAAAGAAACAATGCCAATAATATGATTAAAATATATTTCATTGTGTTAGTTTTAATTTAAGGTAATATTGTCCTTGAAAAGATAAACCTGAGTTATTAAATGAATCAGTAGAGTCTAAAATTCCATTATTATAATAATCTACTTTCACATTTCTATATAAAACATTCCATATTGACTTGTCTAATATAGTAACAAATGTAAAATTTTCATACCCATCTCTTAAATATGTCCCTTCGTATTCCCACGAAGTAAGCACTGACAAATCTTTATTACTAGAAGTAATTGTTTTTCGACTGATATATTTATAGTGTATATATGTCTTATCTAAAAAGTATAAAATTAAAGAATCTTTTTCGTCATCTGTTGTATAAACAAAAATATTGTCTTTTTCACTATTAGTTAGCTTCTTTTTGACTTCTGAATATGTTTTCAAATACTCAATATAATCTAAATATTTATATTTTTCTGGGAAATCAAATGTAACTTGGCTTGTTGAAAATACTATTTCTTTAAATTGATTATTTTTTTCGTTTAAACTTACTATAGTTGTGTCGGTATTATCTTTAAAAAATATTCCTATATGATAATAATTAGTTACATTTTTGTTTTGAATTGTTATAACAGCTAATTCTTCAATTAGTTCATTATCCTTATAATAAAAATTATAAGGTTGAAGTGAATACATATTTCTATTTCCAAGTATTGATTGATTGTTATAAGTTAAACCTTTTAATCCATAAGAATCATATAAATTTTTAAAATATAGTTTAATATAATCACCTTCAAAATTATATTTTATTAATTCTACTTTAAACTTATCTTTTGGTAATTTATACATATATTCATAAGAATGCAGTTGATTAATTTCACTTAAACTTTCACGTGCTTGAATATTTAAGCCAAAGCTATTTAAATCAGTATTTTTAAACCTAACTATGTTATTCGAAATTTTCTCTCCAATAATACCTTCTTCCTTTGAAGAATTATTATTATAATGTTTCTTTTCATCAAAACCATCATTAATTGTATTTTTAAAAGTTGCCCTTAAATACTCATAATACTCCATACCCTTTCCATGAACTTCAAATTCATAAGGATTAAGATAAAAAATTGAATCAATTTTTATTTCCGAATTTACAATTTTAAAAGTGTCTGTATTCACATAACCTGAATCGCTACCTTCATAATACCTAATCTGAATTGGTTCAGACTTTGAATTAAATGGAGTTCTAAAAAAATACTTAATTTTTAAATCAGTAACTTCTTTATTTGCTACTTTTAACTTCTTTTCATTGAAGTAGAAATTCACATTATTAGAATCGTTCAAATTATCTAATTCAAGTTCTACGTAAAATTCATGATTCCAAAAACTAAATTCTGGGTATACTTTTGATATTTTAAAGAAAGGGGATTTTAACTTATAATCTTTATTAACATAAATTACATTAACATCTTCATCACAAGACATTATTATAAAAATAAAAAATATAACAAATGATATTTTCATAATATATTTTTCTAATTATGTTTATTATAACAAAAATAAAAAATATATTTTTTATAACAAAATTTCCAATAAATTTTTATACCACTGATGGAGGCGATGAAAACCCACTACAATTTCACATCGCCCAGCCCATCAATGACATTATGGAGGAGTATCACTCTATTTTTATAAATTTCTGTGTGTTGATACTGTTATTTCCAATACTTCTTATTATATAAGTTCCAGTATTAAAATTAGATACATCTAATTTCATCGTGGATTGTCCTTTTGAAGCAAATTGTTTAGTTAGAACTTTTATGCCTGATAAATCAAACACTTCTATATTAAATAAATCATTTCCAGATATGCTAATATACAAAATATCTTTTACAGGATTTGGGTAAATTTTGAAACTACTATTATTATCGGATACACTTGTCGTTACTTTAGAAAACTCAATACTATAAATTGCATCTTTTGCATATTGTAATTCTTTCCCTAAATTTTTACTTGTCATCATCTCAAAAATTTGAGTAATATCAAGCTTTTGAACTGATTTGCTATTATAGTCATAAAACTCAATTCGCAATGTCTCTTTTTCTCTCGCACCATCTTTCTCAAATGTAGCAGGATTATCACCCCAAATCGTAATTGAAGAATATACATTATCAATCATTCCATGACCAATTAATCTATCATTACCATCAAAAACTCCAATTTCGCCATATAATTCTAAATCATTATTGATAATAATAACAGCTGAATTTCCTGTTTTTGAAATTTCTGTTTGATAATAATTTTCCTCATCTTCTGAATAAATCCCTGGCACAACAGGTCCAACTGGAGGAGATGCAACATTTGAATAACTAAACGTTTGGCTATTTTGACTAACAGCAAGCTGGTAACCCTCACCAACTTTCATATTTCCAATTTGATTAATCCCGAAAGCTGGATAATAAACCTTTCCTTCATCATTCTTAACCAAAATTAAACTATTCGTATTAGCAAATACTGACGAAACATTTCGGCTATCACTTGGCAAGTAAGAAATCATATACCACATATTTGCATTAAAAGTATAGGAATAATTTGAAGGTATTATAGTATTACCCATTATTTGCAAAGTAGCATCATTTTTAGCATAAATTAAATAACCCTCTTTAATATTCCAATTAACAATTTGGTCAATATTTTGAAGCGGATAGTAAATCTGACCATTTTGATTTTTAACATATTCAAAATCATTCAAATTATTAATAAAAATATTTTTCACTAAAGTATTAACTGGCAATATATTAGAAGAAACCAACTGCCAATTTCCAGCTTCTAACTCAATATTTAATGGTCTTTGAGTTTCTAATTTAGAAATAATAGAAATTCCGTTTATTGTAAAATATGGATTACCAGAAGAATAAGTAACAGTAGCATCATTTACATTTCCAGTTGTTTTCGACCAAACTTTAATACTATAATTTTCATTATCATCAAACCCATCTTTTGCTGTAGTCAAGGCGTTATCACCAAAAACAGCAATAGCCATATCATTACTATCCCAAATTGAATAACCTGCACATTTACTAACACCATTAACCATATAAAACACACCAATAGCATCTCCATTCTGTATTACACTACTTCCAATAATTGGGTGAATAGAATTTGGAACAATAATATTACTTGTTTTTCCAGTTCCCATAGTGAAACTCCAATCATCAGGTAAAATATAAACACCACCTGATATATTGAAATTAGAATTAGAAACATCAGACAAATTTGAAATTTTTGTATCAGTAACTCTAACTAAATACTTGCTACCATTTGTATTTGGAGTATTCCAAACATAATATTTATTATTCGCATCAGTTGAGTTAGTAATCACATTCCAAGTATTACCATTATCGGCAGAATACTCAATCTTAACATTATCAATATTCGCAGAAGCCCAAGTGATTGTTTGAGAGGAACTTGCTGTAAGTGTTTCTCCTCCATCTGGATATGTAACAACAACCCCTTGTTCCAAGATAGTGAATTGTTCGCTTGTAATATCATATAGCGATGGCACTTCAACACTCGTAACTTTAATTTTATTCATATTACCAGGTAATTCCGGCACATTCCATAAATATTGACCTGATGAACCATTATAGTGAGAAATCACTGTATACCAAGTTAAACCATTATCCGTTGAATGTTCGATTTTCACATTTTGAATACCATATTTATCGAAAGTTATATAATGTTGAGTTCCAAATAAAATTTCATCACCAGCAACAGGAGAAGTAATTTTAATCCCTTGAATTTTAAAATTATTATCGCTGACATCTTCAAAATTTGTTTTTGTAGGATCAATTATTCTTATTTTAAACTCTTCTCCCGTAATTGCTGGAATATTCCAATTATAAAATCCAGAACCAGCAGGATAGTTTTTAACAATTTCAGTCCAAGAAGCGCCTGAGTTTTTTGAATAATAAATATTTACTTTTGAAACACCAACCGATTTCCAATTAATTGTGGTTGGAGTGCTTAACAAGAAAGTTTCACCACCATTAGGACTTTGTAAATCTAATCCATTTATTTTGAAAGAATTATCAGACACATCGACAATACCTTGTTTATGATGATCAGACACTCTAATTAATGCAGTTGTTGTAGAGACTTTACCTATTATCCAATTATAAGGTTGCAACGCACTGACACCTGAAACAATTAATTGCCAAGTTTGTCCGTTATCAGTGGAAACTTCTATATCAACATTTATTGCATCCGAAGCAACCCAACTTATTTCTCTGTTTTCTCCTTGATTCCAGAGTTCATTGCCATTTGGAGATAAAAGTGTGATTGTATCATCAGAAACACCGAATGCGTTTGATAAATCAAAGACTGAATTGTTTCCACTATCAACTACTTTAACAACCACATTCCCAGACTCAATAGCAGGAGCAGTCCAAGTATAAGAGCCATTATTAGCAACGACATCATTAGCTATACTCACAAAAGCACCACCACTTACAGAGTATAAAACATCTACATTTTCAACTAAATTAGAAGTCCATTGAATAACTATCGGTTGTCCTGAACGATAAAAATAATTAGCAACAGGATTAGTTATTTCAATAGTAGGTATTTGAATACTCAAATTAATTGAATTAGATTGATTTGGGTCACTTGAATTTTCGATTTTTAAAATTAAAGCTTGATTAAAATTTGGAGTAGTCCAATTAATCTGCCCTTGACTTGCCAGAACATTTGTTGCAATATTTTGCCAATTTGAGCCATTATCAGAAGAATATTTCAAATTAATATTACTAAATCCTATAGCTTCCCAAGTAATAGTATATTCTCTATCTGCAACAAGCGTTGAATTATTCAAAGGTGATGTAATCAATAAAGAAGAAACAGCAAAAGTATTTGATACTTTAACTATATTTCCAGTGTTATCAGTCAATCTTATTTTATATTGGCTACCTGCAACATTAGGCAAAGTCCAAGAATATGCACCTAAAGATGCTAATACATTATCTGCAATTTGACTCCAATTTGTGCCATTATTTGAAGAAAACTCAATTTTTAAAGCAACAATTCTTGGGTCAGCACTCCAATTAATAGTTAAATTTGAATTTTTATTATAAGTCCCACCTAATGGATTTGTTATAGTCAAATCGTAACCATTTATATTAAAACTTGGTTCAGAAATATCAAATAATGAGGAATTATCTACATTAGTAATTCTAATTTGTGCTTGACCTGGTTTGTAAGGCACTATCCATGTATATTGATTGTTTGACGCAGGATAATTATTTACAATATTAGCCCAAGTCGACCCTCCATTTGTTGTATAGTCAATTTTAATTTTATTCACATTATGACTATTCCACTGAATTGTAACTTGGTCACCAGCATCAAAATTTCCACCATTTGGGCTAGTTAAAGTAAGGTTATCCCCAATAATAGTAAAAGCGTTTGAAATAACAAACTTAGAAGAATTAATTGCATCTTCAATTTTAATTTTTGCTTGATTAGTTGCAGTGTTTGGTACAGTCCAATTATACTCGCCCAAATTTGCTTGGATATTGCTTGCTATTGTACTCCAAGAATTTCCATTATTTGATGAATAAAAAATATTAACATTATTTATATTTTGGCTATTCCATTGAATTTTCTTAGTTGAATTAATATCAACTTCTTCATTTGCAACAGGAGAAGTTATTTCTAGATTAAAATCTGTAATTCTGAACTTACCACTAATTGAATATAAATTAGGATTATTTGCATCTGAAATTCTAATAAACACATCTTCTGAACTTGGGTTTGAAACAGTCCAAGAATAAGTTAAATTACTTGCAAGTACATTACTTGCTATCGCTCCCCATGAATTTTGATTATCCCTCGATATTTCAATATTAATATTTGTTATCATAGAATAACTCCAATTAATATTGACTTGATTATTCACAATCCATGTTGTTCCCGCTTGCGGAGCGTTTAAAGTAATTGATTGGTTTAACCCACCGCTAATTGTTTTCAGAAACGTTCCACCGTTACCAAAAGCATAACCAACATTTTCATTTACAAATTTAACAGCATATAAATTTGAATTATTATTATTTATCTGTTGAGACCAAGTTACACCAGCATCAGTGGTTTTTAAAATCACACCTCCGTCTCCAACAATATACCCAACATTAGTGTTTGAAGTAAAACAAACAGCATTCAAATTAGCATTTACTCCTGAAGTAATCGTGTGCCAAGTTAGTCCGTTGTTTATTGACCTTATAATTCTTCCATTATCACCAACTCCAAAAAATGTATTATTTGCTCCAATATAAGTTACAGCGTTTAGATTCTCATTAACACCAGAGAAAGTTTTAGAAGCCCAATCATTTCCTCCATTTGTAGTCTGAAAAATTGCCCCTCCATCTCCAACTATCACACCATTGTTAATACCATTAAAACCAATTGAATTCAAATTAGAATTATTAAATTTATATGGAATTGTATCCCAACTACTCCCTGTATTTGTTGATTTTCTATACACTCCATCATCACCCACTATTATGGTATTTAGGGTATGAACGAAATATATATCATTAACTGAATGATTATCACTAGAAGTAGAAAGAAGCTCAAAGCTATTTCCACCATCTGCAGTTCTATAAACTCTCCCTATTTGATTTGTTACAATTCCTTCTTGTGAACTATAAAACTTCACTGAATTAATATTACTTGAAATTAAATTTGAAGAAATATCAGCCCAAGTTGAACCGGAATTTGTGCTTTTAAAAATCTTTGCATTATTACAAACAGCATAATAAGCACTAGTATTATTTTCAATATGAAAATCATTAATATTTTCAGTTGTAAAAGAAGTTTGAGCTGTCCAATTAGCAAAAGAAATACCTGTTGCAAGCACAATCAATAAGATTAAAACATTCATAAAAAACCTTTTATTTATTTCATAATAAAATCAAAATGTGAAAATCAAATCACATTTCTGAAATAACATCAGTTGCAATTTGCCACTTTGTTATAATTTGAGTTTGGAAATCGAGATTTTAATTTCTTAAAATATCCATTTGCATCTTTTTTCATATTTAATATACAATACATTTGTCCTAATCGCACCAATGTTTTTTGCATTATCTCACTATTATTGTCGGCAGTTATCTCTAATTTCTTTAAAATATCCATTGCTTGCGAAAATTCATTCCGTGAAATATGGCACTCTGCGATATAATATTGCGTTTCATAAATCAATGTATCATTCTCTTTTAAAGTTTCACTTAATGCCTTAAATTTTTCTAAAGAATTTGTATAATTCCCTGAATTAAATAATTTTAAAGCATTTTCATAGCTCAATACAATATCTGCTTCATCATCACTTGAATTTGAACCAACTCTTATATTTTCAGTGTAAACCTCTGTATTGGGGTCATTGCTTTTATATGATTTCTCTTGTTGTTTTGAAACAAGTTTGTTCAAATTTGAATTTTCATTCAAACTAATAGTATCAGAAGTTTCATCTTGATAATATATCTCTGGCTTAGCAGAATAAGTCTCATCTTTAACATCAGAGTCTGGCTTATATTCAGCATTTGAATCATCATTTATGTCTTGCCTTTTTTCACGCTCAGTAATTCCTTTTTTATTCTTAATTTGTTTATTATATGAAGTTTCATTACCATCATCTTCATAAAAAGATTTACGAACCGGCGTACAAGAAATGGCTAATATTGTAATTATTATATAAATTTTTTTCATAATTAAAGCATATCCAAATACTTTGCCAATTTTCAAAATTATATTAAATTCTATATCATTTAGCTAAGTTTTTCGTAAATACAATTTAAGTTGCTAATTTTGAATATATTTTAAATAAAGGAACGAAATGAGGACTTTACTTTTAATTTTTATATTAGTTTTTTCATTAAATTTAAAATCACAAAACATAATTTTCCAACCATACAATTTAGATTTTGAAATTGGAACTCCACCTGCTATGCCTTTTATTTGGGAATTAACAAAAAAAAGTATTGAGAACGAGTATGTTGCAAGAGCTGATGATGAAAATTTTTTTAGCGGTAAAAGAGCAATCGCAATGTTTAATTTTACCCCTTTTAAACCTGGGTCGTATGGCACTTTATACCAAAAATTTGACGCCTTTCGTTATAAAAATAAAAAAGTATTCCTTAGCGCAAACGTTCTTACAAAATTCGAAGGTGATTCATCTAACTTAAGACTATTTATTCACGAATATGACCAAAATGGAAAGACTATAAAAATTGAACAAATGATTGATAACCCAATTTTGAAAGCAAATTGGGAAGAGTTTAAAGTTGAAATAGATATATCTAACGATGCCTATTATATCTCTATAGGTGCTGTCATGGCTGGAAGAGGAGCAGTATTTATTGACAACATTAAATTTGACA
This sequence comes from uncultured Hyphomicrobiales bacterium, assembly GCA_964465945.1. Taxonomy (GTDB): domain Bacteria; phylum Bacteroidota; class Ignavibacteria; order Kapaibacteriales; family UBA2268; genus JAJRPT01. The sequence goes on along the minus strand of CAYXMM010000002.1, from coordinate 124,043 downwards.
TTATTCGACAAAGCCATTATAACTTTATTGACAACATTGAGTTAAATCAAGAGAGTATTGACAACATATTGAATTTCACTAAAGTCTATAGTTATCTAAGATTTCAATTACCAACTTCTGAAATGTTAAAGTTAGAACCATATAATTTTATTAGATACGGAATTGACAAAACAATTAATTCAAAAGATATTGTAACTTCTCTTAACGATGTTTTTAATCCCATCTTCCCAATAGCTAATATTTCAAACAATAAAATTGTTCCACAATATAATCACCAGAAAACAGCACTACACGGGTATGGAATGCTAAATAAAACACGCATCGCATATAATGGTGGGAGCTCAAACATTTCAAGCACTGACATTAAAAACATTTACACTCCCGATAAAGATAAACAAGGTTATATGCTTAGATATATTTCAGGCAGTGGATTAGGTGGAAAAGAACTAATTTTTTCAAGCAATGTTAAAACTAAATTAAAAAACTTATATTCAAATGCACAACTTTGGATTAGAGTTCAAAGACAGCAAGGTGAAGATATTAATGTCTATATGATGGATAATCCAATTATAAGCCCTGATTGGCAAAAATTTGAAAATAAAATTAAATTACCTGAAAACACATCTAAAATTACAATTGGTTGCGTACTAATTGGCGATGGCGAAGCTTGGTTTGATGATTTGAAAGTTGAAGTATCTGGAGACGGACATAAAATTGAAATCCCAGAACTAAATCAAAACTTTGATGATGAAAGCCCATTGGCTGAACCAAAAGATTGGAAAATACCTAACTCAATTAAATTAGCTGGATATGAATATTATATTGATGAAACGGAGGCAAACTCAAAACCTAATTCTCTTAAAATTTCTACTTTAAATACTTTTATAATTAACTACCCTGTTATTTATAAATATAATAACTACAAAATTTCTGATAATGTATATTTGAATATGCCTAATGGATTAGAAATTGGAGAAAATGGTTCTCTACCCTACCCTGATTCGCTAAAATTTAATAAAATTTTGCACGAAGTAAACAACAACGACTTAAATATAAACGATTTATATTCAAGAATTTCAGTCATAGTTGAGTTATATTCATATATTAGAAACTATTATATTATTGAGCCGAATTTTGACTTGAACAAATTAGATTTAGCTTTCAAAGAAAGCATTTCTAAAATTAGCACAGCAAAAGTTAAAGATTTTGAAGCAATAATTAGAAAATTCCTAGCTATTTTAAATGACCCACAAATTAGATTATGGAAATTAGGTGATGAAAATTCCAAATCATTACCCTTCACTTTTGAATATTATGAAGATGGATTTCACGTTAGCCAAATTTACAAACAAGTTGAAGGACTTAAAGTAGGAGATAAAATAGTAAAAATCGAAGATATAGATATTGAAAAGTATGTTACAAACGAACTTCAATTTATTAATGGCTATAATAATACCGATAATAAACAAAAAAACTTAAAAGATTTAAGTCCCTATCTAATTAATAGAGCAATAGCAAGAATTGTGATGGGTGATGATAAAAATGAGTTATTATTCGATTTCGAAGATAAAAAAATTAACTTCACAAAAGACGTTTGGAATAGCGAATATTTAAAGTCCAACGTTGTTGACTTAATGAAGCCCGATAGCAATATTATGTATATAAATATGTCAATGTTCGACGATAAATTCTTTAAATACTTAGCTAACGAAATTAACAATGTAGATGGACTAATTTTTGATGCAAGAGGTAATAGCTTAATTTCAGAGCATTTCTTAGGATATTTTCTTATTAATAATGTTAAAACAAATATGACTAAAGTCCCATACTTTGTTGAATCAAACAAAGAAAACGTTCAATTTGAAACTCTTCAACCATTTTTGAAAAAATTAGATACTGCATTAACCAAAAACGTTGTGTTCTTAATTGACGAAAATACCATCGGCTACTCAGAGTTTATAATGAACTTAGTTGATTATTATGAAATTGGAACTCTAATTGGTCGCAAAAGTGTTGGAATGCCAAGCGATGTTGTCTCTATATCTTTACCATTGGATTATAGTTTTAGCTTTAGTGCTTTTGATGTTTTCAATCCCGCAGAAAAAAATATTATGTTTAAACCAATATCACCCGATATAGAAGTTAAGAATACTTTCAATAAAGAAGATAAAGATTTAATTCTTGAAAAAGCAGTCGAGTATTTAAAGGAGAAAATAAACAATAAGAAATGATGATTTTTTTCATTCTCATATTAAACTTTTTATCTGCATTTGAAATTGTTCAACAATCTCAAAATCAACAATTTTGTGAAAATGAGCAGGTTCAGATTTTTGTACTTGTAAATGAAGATAATCTTAATTATCAATGGTTTAAAGACGATATTTTAATAAATTTAGAAACTAATAGTACCATAAATTTTAACAATATTAAATTCGAAAATTCCGGAAAATACTATTGCACTGTTTCAAATTCATCTCAAACATTAACTTCTGACGAGTTTATCATAAACATCATACCAAAAACCGAAATTATAAATAAAGTAAATAACCTAACTTTTTTTAACAATGAAATTGCGAATTTACATTGTAGATTAACTGACAATAGCAAAGAACTAAACCATAAAATAAGTTGGTACGATGCAAAATGGAACATTTTACAAGACAATGAAATTATTGATGGGGCAACAAGTAATCTTCTTTCAATTAAATTAGACTCCACTAAATTAAAAAAATATTATTGTATAGTAGATGGTGATTGCAATTCAGATACTGCTGAATTTAAAATAAATTATTATAAACCAATTTTCCCAAAAAGTATTGCAAAAACAATTTGTGAAGACTCAATAATTAATCTTAAATTTTTAATCATAGACGCAAATCAAGGAACTTTCCCACCCGTTACAAGTTCTAAAATTTATAACTCAAATGGAGAAATATTATATCATCATATATCACAAGATAAATCGGAAATTAAATTTGAAACATTAGAAATAATGAAAAAATATAAAACTGGTGCTTATTTTTGCGATATAAGTTTTGGCAATGAATATTATTCATTTAAAATTCTTGACCTAAGTATATATGAAAAAACAAGATTAGTTTCTAAATCCGATGATTATATTGAGCTGAAAACTGGTGAAGATTTAAACCTAAATATTCAAGCAACTGGCAATATTCAATCTTATGACTGGTATAAAGAAGATTCTTTAATTTTGTCAAGTAAAGACCCAAATTATCTAAAGAAACAAATTACTAAAATTGATGCCGGAAAATATTATTGTAAAGTTAAAAATTTCTGCCAAGATTCTACATTCTTGATTTCCGAAATTGAAATAAAAGATAATAGCCCATACCTCAGTGTATTAGAGTTTAAAAGTTTTAAAAGTAAAATTATTAAAATTGTTGATGTGCAAGGGCGAGAATACAATTATAACTTCTCAGAATTACTTAATAATCAATTATATTTCGTGATAATTCAAAAAGATAACTCTTACAATATTTATAAATTCATAAAATATGAATAAAGAAGATAAAGAATTTATATTAGAAAATCTGGACAAAGATATTAGTCCTCTTCTTTTTAAATATCATCAAGATTCAAATAAACGTTTTTTAATAAATCAAATAGCAAAACGTCAAAAAATTAAGAATAAATTATCAAGTTTTTATAAGAATTTTGATTTTATTTTTCCTATTAATTCAAAATCAATTGAGCAATGTTCAAGCGAAATAAGTGCGATAACTAAAAGTAAATACTTTAAAGGTGAAAATTTTATAGACTTATCTGGTGGATTAGGGATAGATTTTAATTACATTTCTAAGAATTTTACAAATTCTATTTATAATGACTTAGATGAAGAACTTTTTGAATTAGCAAAACAAAATTATCACCACCATAACAATTCATTTTATAATGAAAAAGCAGAAGTATTACTATCTAAATTAAACACTTACTTTGATTTAATCTACATAGACCCAGATAGAAGAGATAATAGCAACAAAAAACTATTCAAATTAGAAGAGTTAAAGCCAAATATATTGGAAATTCTACCAAAATTAAAATACAAAAATCTTTTAATAAAGCTCTCCCCTATGTTTGAAATTAATGAATTCCCACATTTCTTTAGAAAATACAATGTCTGGATTATAAGTATTAATGGAGAAGTTAAAGAACTTTTACTTCACCTTTCAGATGAAATAACTGAAAACAAAATAAAAATTATATCAATAAATAACAATAACGTTGCAGAATACAACTATGATAACATTCAGGCAAAATCTCCTATTTCTAATGAAGAATTTAATTACCTTTTCGAGCCAGACCCAGCAATTATTAAAGCACATTTACAAGATACAATCGCAATAGACAATAAATTATTCAAAATTAATCATAACACTCAATACCTTTTTTCAAATGACATAATTCCAAACTTACCAGGTGATTATTATAAAATATCACAAAAATTAAACTACAACACTTCAGATTTTAAAACATATAGAATAGATTCTGGCATTATTAAAATTAGGAATTTCGACGACACTCTTCCAAAAATTAAAACTAAGTTAGGAATAAGTGAAAATAACAAGCAATATTTATTCTTTACTAAAGATTATAATAATAAAAACGTATGCTTTATTTGTGAAAAGCTAAAAATTCATTAAAATAATATTCTTTCTTTAATTTTAAATGTGTCAATATTTATATCATTCTTCAATTTATCAAATAAATATTGTCCGTTGTTTCCATTAAAATATAGGTTTAACCTGTTTTTATCCTTTAATAAAAACTTATATAAATCATAGTCTAACTCAGGTTTTGATTTAGGGTTATAATCAAAAACAATTAAATAGTTTTTGTGTTTCTTTTGAATTAACTCAAACTCATATTCAAAATTTTCTCGTCTAAACACATTATAGTTAATTGAAATATTCAAACAATATAAAATACAAACTACAAGCAAACTATATAGAATCATTTGTTTATAATTTTTAATGTAAATAAACAATAAAACAACAAACATAAAAGCAACTGCCAAAACTATTGTCTCATTTCCTTTAAAATAAAAAGAATCATAACTTAATACAAAATCATTCAAACTATAAAGCAATCTTACAAGCAACGTAATACTTTTAGCAATGATTAGCATTAACTTCGGCAAAATAAACGATAAACCAATTATTGGAATTGACGCAACTAAAACAAGCGAAGTTAAAGGAATTGCATATAAATTTGCAACTATAGATGAAATAGAAAAGTTTTGAAAATAATAAGCCACAACTGGATTTAACAAAAACGTCGCCGAAATTGTTGTAATAAAGGAAATAAAAATTATGTTTCTTGTATAAGGAAAATACTTGTTTATCCTCTCTTCAACCCTTGAATAATAAAACACAATGCCTACTAATGCAAGAATTGATAATTGAAACGAAATTGAAAATATCACATTCGGCTCATATAAAATAAAAAGTAAAATTGTAACACATAAAATATTTCTAATATCATAATATCGTTTTAAATCCAACGAAATTAAAATTAATATTGCCATAATTCCAGACCTTATTGCTGAATCTTGCAATCCAGTTAATATAAGGTATGAAATTATTAAACCAACATTAATAATTGTCTTTAATTTTAAATTCCTAATTCCAATAGTTATAAAATATAGAAAAGAAGCTATAACGGCAACATGCAAACCCGAAACAGCAATAACATGAGATGTGCCAGTTAAAGCAAATCTCTCATTATCCTCAGCCGTCATCAAATTCTTCTGTCCTATTGTAAGTGCTAAAACAAGTTTTGCAACATCTTTCGGAAACAAATAAATTATCTTATTTTCAATTTCATTTCTAATTTTATCTAAATACAAATAATATGTTGGTTGCTGATTTGTAATTGTAAATTGCTCTGTAAAGCACAAAGCACTAAAATTTGCATTAAATGAGTTAGCATATAATTTTGAAGGAAATTCTTCAATAAACACTTTATCCTTATTCGTTGATAAATATGCTTGTGATATAAAAGTATTACCAACTTTTGGCTGTATATAAAACCGCTCTCCCTTACTATGCTTTACTAAGTTTAGAATAAGTTTTGACTTTTCAACTATAAAATCTTTTGAAATTATATTACACTCAACAAGCAACCTCGAAAATCTCTCGTTTTCATATAAAATCTTAGAAACTCTTCCATTTAAAAAAACTTCTTGCTTATTCACATAAGGTAATTCTTCAATAAAATTACCTTGTTTAAACCTTATAAAAGTTACGCTTCCAAGAATAATTGTTAGGAAGACAAACGATAAATATTTGTGTTTGAACTTATAAAAAATAAACACCGAGAAAAGACAAATAAAGACTATTACCCAAGTATAAGTAATACTTAAATTAAGGAACATTAAAGTAAGATAAAAAAATAAAAAATATAGTAATATTTTAAAAGCGGGAAGTGATTTATCTCTAAATAATTTATAGTCTTGGAGTTTATTTTTAATGTTATTCATAAGAAAAAGAAGCGGGACCGACGAGGCTCGAACTCGCGACCTCCAGTGTGACAGACTGGCGCTCTAACCAAACTGAGCTACGATCCCTAACTTTTAATTTAAAATTAATTTATACGTTTTTATTCCAGTAGAATTTTTCAAAACTACAAAATATAAACCTAAATTAAGTTGATTTTCTAAATAAAGAACATTTTTCTGTTGTTGAATTAGAATAGAATTCAAAAATAAGAACTTTCCATTAATATCCAAAATATTTATTTCAAAAAGTTCATTTTTTTCCGAATTATTTATAATCTCTAATCTGTCAGAATACAAAATAGGTATTATATCTTCTTTATTATCAGATACTAAGGTAGGCATTCCAAACTTATCCACACCCTTACGAATTATCTCCTTTCCCCACTTAATTTCAAAATAATTGTTCGAGTATTTCTTAACTCTCTTTTTTGAATCAGTAACAGAAAAATTAACTAACGCATTATTATCGATAAATAAATTCTTTTCTAAATCAAAATAATATTGATATTCTTCACCACCTTTTTCCATAGTTTTTATTACTTCTTCGCCATTTTCAATATATTTAATATTCACATCACAATCATATACTGAAAGAACATATATAACAATTCTCAATTTTCCACCTATTTCAAAAGTATTATATGGAGCAATTGCTGGCCCATAATTATATGATAGAGTATCCATTAAATTCTTAAAATTAACTATTCCATATCCAAAAGTATTTGATGGTTCATCGCCATTAGGGACATTAGCAGCTACTTTCATAGAATTAAATATATTATAATTTGTTGCTTCCGGATAGGCAGATTTTATAAGAGTTGTTGCACCCATCATTAATGGAGATGCAAAACTTGTCCCATTACCTTTTATAAACTTTTTGTTTGGATTATTTGAAGCAATCGAAACATCAGCCGCTTGTGCTACAAAATGAGGTCGAATATCACTACTTGCATTTGGTCCAATCGAACTAAAATTCGCAATTTCATCACTTCCCTTTCTTAACCCACCAATAGCAATCACAGAATTTGCATCTGATGGCGAAATTAATGTTTTCTCACCTGGTCCATCGTTTCCAATTGCATTAAAAAACATAATATATTTCTTCACTGCCTTATTAACTGCTTGACTTACCAACGTTGTGCTTCCATCTAATTCAGAAAAAGAATGCGATAGCTCGCCATCATCAAAAATTCTGTATCCCAATGAAGAATTTATAAGTTGAACTCCCCTCGTTTCAAGCCATTCCAACCCAAAAACAAAATTATCTTCCTCTACATTTTTCTCACCCGACACATTCTCTGTTTTTGCTAAATAAAAGAATGATTCGCTCGCCATACCAATTAAACTATCTTGATTGTATGCAGAAACAGTTGATAACACACAAGTTCCATGCAAATCCTGATTCACTGCATCACCTTCTTGATTTGATGTCTCAGTATCATTATTTACAAAATCATATTGTCCTAACAAATGAGTTGAATCTACCACATCACCAAACAACCTAAACCCCGAATCCAAATAACCAACAATGACAGAATCACCATTAAAACCTAATTTATGCAATTTATCTACGCCCAACTGAGAAACCTGATCCTCCGATTCCCCATAACTATTCTTGTCCAAAATCATTTCAGTATAATTAGTTAGCTCACTTGACTTAACATCAAGAGTACTAAATTTAGTGTTTGTCCTATTGACTTTCTTAACAAAACTTAACTTCTCAATTTCCTTTATAACACTTGTATCCGCCTTAATTAAAGAATAATTAAACCAACGTGACGAGTTAATATACTCAATATCAAATTCTTTAAGCTTCTCAATATAACTTGGAGTAATTATAGCATCTTCTATATATAAATTCCCTCGTCTTTTCAAAGCATTTACATCATACAACTTTAAAGTTTCTTTATATGAAAAATTATTATTTTGAAATGATATCGTATCCTTATCTTTATAAAACACCCTATAATATTCTTGTGAATTACTTATATTTGTAAATAAAATTAATAGAAAAATTAACATTTTAAATTTTCCTCATAAAAAAAAAGTAATTTAATGAAAAAAATATTAATAACAGGCGCCGGTAGACGGATAGGAAGAGAATTAGCCCTCCTATTCGCTCAACATAATTGGGAAGTTATCATTCATTATAATAAATCTCAACAAGGTGCTTTAAAAACGCAAAATGATATTTTAAATGTGGGAGGTAAATGCCATATCTTTCAAGCAGATATTTCTAATATTTCAGAAATTGAAAGCAAATTCCCAAGAGCATTTTCAGAGTTTGGAGTTCCAGACGTGTTAATAAATAATTCAGGAATTTTTCCACCAACAAAAACTATTTATGAAATTACAAACGATGACATTGACAAAGCGTTAAACATCAATACTAAATCTATCCTATTCATTTCTAAAGAGTTCGCCAAGTTAGCTAAGAAAGGTTCTAAAATCATTAATATTCATTCAGTAGGTTCTCTTGAAATTTGGAAAAATAGAATAGAATATAACCTTAGCAAATCAGCAGCACTGACCCTGACAAAATCACTCGCTCGAGAACTCGCACCTAACATCAGTGTTAATGCAATAAATCCAGGTTATGTTAATTTAGAAGAAAAACCAGATGACCAAACAAAAAATAACATAAACTCAATCCCTATGCAACGTTATGCTAATATTAATGACATTTTCGACGTAGCTTATTTCTTTGCAACCTGCTCTATATATATCACAGCACAATACTTAAACATAGATGGTGGCTATCATGATTGCAGATAAATCATATTGTTAATTAATAACATAAAATCAATAACTAAATATTTGTAATTTTGTAAAATATAGATTGAAAACAAAATGCACAATTATAAATCTAACATATCAACAAAAATTAAAAACATATTAGACCCAAGCTCTCCCTTACTCTCAACAAGACTTTCATTACTTGTTGGATTAATTTTAGCAATTTCAGGTATAATTCTCGGTTCGCAAGAATCGTCATTAGCAGTTCAAATTAACGGATTTATAGCACTAATTGACGTTGTTAATTCAGTTCTACTGATGATTGCAGTTAATCATTCAGTTAGAACTCCTGACTACGTCTTCAACTACGGCTACGGAAAGTATGAAAGTTTAACATTATTAATCAGTGCAATTCTACTCTTAGCAGTACTTGGATATGCACTTTGGGAAGTTATAATTGTATATATTAAAGGTGATTACGAAAGTGGTAACTATTCATTCCTATCTTTCTATTCGCTCTTTTCATTTTTCTTAATGTATGGAATGTATAAATACCAAAAATCAAGCGCAAAAAGATTCAGAATACCAATCCTTAAATTTGACGCAGAGATTTGGAAAACAGATAGTTACATCGAATTAGGTGTGCTATGCAACTTATTACTCGGTACTATTTTAATTTTCTTCGGTTTAGATTACATAGCAAAGCAAATAGATTCATTAACTGCGTTTATGCTAACAGCTCTTGCCCTTAGAATCCCGCTTAAAGGTTCAAAAGACGCTCTTAACCAATTACTCGACAAAACTCTACCCGATGATATTCAATTTGATATAATAGCAGTAGTCGCCGAAAACGTCCACGAAATGTGCGAATTCAAATCCGTTCATACAAGACAATCAGGCAAAGACTATTTCGTTGAACTTGACATAATGCTTCCTTATGATTACTCAATGGAAGAAAAGTTAGTTATGGAAAAAAAAATTCAAGGACAAATAAAAAGCGTTTATCCTACTGCAATTTCAAGAGTTTATGCAACACCATGCCCAAGAGATTGTATCCTACACGGAGTAAGAAAATGCCCAGTCCATTTACACAGAAACGAAAATAAAAAAGATGAGTGAATTTAGAGAAATAGTCAACCAAAGCAATCAAAAAGAAGATTTCGACCAAAAATTAAGACCCTCAGTTTTTGACGAATTTGTAGGTCAACAAAAAATAATTGATAACCTAAAAATCTTCATTGAAGCTGCTAAAAACAGGTCAGAAGCATTAGACCACGTCCTTCTAACAGGTCCCCCTGGACTTGGAAAAACAACTCTAAGCTATATCATTTCAAGAGAAATGGGAACAAACATAAAAACAACTTCAGGTCCAGTACTTGAAAAACCTGGAGACTTAGCTGGACTCTTAACTGACTTAGAAGAAGGCGATATACTATTTATAGACGAAATACACCGACTTTCAGCAGTCGTCGAAGAATACTTATACTCAGCAATGGAAGACTATAAACTCGACATAATGATAGACTCAGGACCATCAGCACGTACAGTCCAAATCTCAATACCAAAATTCACACTAATCGGAGCAACAACAAGAGCCGGACTACTAACCGCTCCCCTACGCTCACGTTTCGGAGTAATAAACCGATTAGACTATTACAACGACGAAGAACTAATAAAAGTAATAATTCGCTCCGCAGGACTACTCAACATAAACATAGAACTTGAAGGAGCATCAGAAATAGCCAGACGCTCGCGAGGAACACCAAGAATAGCCAATATGCTCCTACGCCGAGCAAGAGACTTCGCCGAAGTAAAAAACAACGGACTATTAGACAAAAACATAGCCAAAGAAACACTCAACGCCTTAGACGTCGACGAGTTTGGCTTAGATGAAATGGACAAACGAATACTACAAACAATAATCGAAAAATTCAACGGAGGACCCGTCGGAATCAACACCATTGCAGTCGCAGTTGGCGAAGAATCCGACACAATCGAAGAAGTTTACGAACCATTTTTAATAAGACAAGGGTTTATACAACGAACAGCAAGAGGTCGACAGACTACCGATAAAGCATATATTCAGTTAGGACTAAAACGAACCAAAAACGACGAAAACTCAATGTTTTAAATAAATAAAATTACTTAAAATTATGCCCCTTAGCAAAAACGAAATAAAACAAAGAGCAGTCGCTTTTATTGACAAATGGAAAGACGAAACAAGCGAAGATGCCGAAGCAAAACCATTTCTTGAAGACTTCTTCAAAATCTTTGGTGTTGAAAGAAAAAGAATCGCCACCTTCGAACATAAAGTAAAAAAACTTAACGAAAACGACGGATATATCGACCTTTTCTGGAAGGCAACTATTATTGTTGAAATGAAAAGCAGAGGCAAAGACCTTGAAAAAGCATTCCAACAAGCAAAAGATTATTTATATAATATTCCGCAATATGAACTCCCAAGATATATTTTAGTTTCAGACTTTAATCAATTCCATCTTTATCATTTGGAAGAAAACACCAAACACATATTTTTAATTTCTGAACTCCTCGATAATCTACATTACTTTGATTTCATCGCTGGCTACGAACAAAAAGTATTCAAAGAACAAGACCCTGTTAATATCAAAGCAGCTGAATTACTCGGTAAATTTCATGATAGATTAGAAGAAATTGGCTATTCTGGCCACGAACTCGAAGTTTATCTTGTTAGAATTTTATTCTGTTTATTCGCAGAAGATACTGGTATTTTCGATAGGCAATCTTTCCAATTTTTCATAGAAGAAAGAACCCAACCAGATGGCTCTGACCTTGCCTCTCGCTTACAAGAACTCTTCCAAGTTCTTAATACCCCAAGAGAAAAAAGATTTAAAAACATCGACGAACAACTCAACGCTTTTCCTTATATAAATGGAAAGTTATTCGAAGAAGTTCTTCCTATTGCAAGTTTTGATTCAAAGATGCGACAAACCCTTCTCGAATGTTGCTATCTCGATTGGAGTAAAATCTCACCTGCGATTTTCGGCTCTATGTTCCAATCTGTTATGGACCCAACAGAAAGAAGAAATCTCGGTGCTCATTACACTTCAGAAAAAAACATCTTAAAACTTATTAAGCCACTTTTCCTTGATGAATTATGGGAAGAATTTAATAATGTAAAACATAACAAAAATAAACTTACTCAATTCCACGATAAACTAAGCAAACTCAAATTCCTTGACCCAGCTTGTGGTTGTGGCAATTTCCTAATTATCACTTATAGAGAACTACGCCTACTTGAAATCGAAATCCTAAAAAAACTATACGACGATGGTCAGCAAATTCTCGAAATTAGCGAAATGATTAAACTCAATGTAGATATGATGTATGGTATCGAACTCGAAGAATTCCCTGCTCGTATCGCCGAAGTTGCTATGTGGCTTATCGACCACCAAATGAATATAAAAGTCAGTAATGAGTTCGGACAATACTTAACTCGTATCCCACTTGTCAAATCCGCTAATATCCATAATGCAAACGCCTTAAAACTTGATTGGAACGATGTAATCAACAAAAACGAACTATCTTATATTATTGGTAATCCACCATTTATTGGACATCATTTACAAACAAAAGAACAAAAATTAGATATGACAAATGTTCTAAATGATATAAAAGCAAATGGGGTACTTGATTTTGTTTCTGCTTGGTTTTATTTATCATTAAAATACATTCAAGGCACTAATATAAAAGTAGCTTTAGTATCAACAAATTCATTAGTCCAAGGTGAACAAGTAGGAATTTTATGGTATACTTTATTAGAAAAATATAATATATATATTCACTTCGCTCATCGTACTTTCAAATGGTCTAATGAAGCTAAAGATAAAGCCGCTGTCTATTGTGTAATAATTGGTTTTGCAAATTATGATATTAAAAATAAAAAAATCTATGATTACCCAGACATTAAAGGTGATGGATACGTAATTAAAGTTAAAAATATAAACCCTTATTTGATTGATGCTCCTAATATATTAATCCAAAATAGAACATTTCCAGTATGTAATGTTCCATCAATGAAATATGGAAATAAACCAACTGATGGTGGCCATTACTTGTTAGATGATGAAGAAAAAAAAGATTTTGTTATAAATGATCCATTATCTTCAAATGTAATAAAACCATTTATAAGTGCAAGAGAATTTTTAAATAACAAAAAAAGATGGTGCATATGGTTGAAAGACATTAAACCTGATGAATTAAAAAAAATGCCCTTTATTTTAAAAAGAATTGAATTAGTTAGAAAATTCAGAAGTGAAAGTAAAGCTAAGTCTACCAGGGATTATACTTCTCATACATTATTTAGACAAATAACTCAACCAGAGAATGATTATCTAATAATCCCAAGAACAACTTCTGAAAATAGGAAATATATTCCTATTGGATTTTTTAAAAAAGACGTGATTGTTAGTGATACTATGTTCTCACTTCCAAATGCGACTCATTTCCATTTTGGTGTATTATCTTCAATTATGCACATGAATTGGGTAAAAACAGTCTGTGGAAGATTGAAAAGTGATTATAGATATTCAAAAGATATAGTTTATAATAACTATCCTTGGCCAGAAAACCCTACAGAAAAACAAATACAAGCAATCGAAGAAAAAGCCCAACAAGTATTAGACATCAGAGCAAAATACCCAGAGTCCTCATTGGCAGTATTATACGACCCATTAACAATGCCCCCAGACTTAGTAAAAGCCCACAACGAATTAGACAAAGCAGTTGACAAATCCTATCGCTCCGCCCCTTTCACCACCGAAGCCGAGCGATTAGAATACCTATTCCAACTATACGAAAAATACACCGCCGATTTATTCACAACCGGTAAAAAGAAGAGGAGGGGGTGATGGAAACGAAAGTTATTAAATTTGCTAAGTTTTTAAGAAATAATATTTCAAAAATATTTGTAACTGCTTTTATAAAGGCAGTTGTAGCAATTATAATTACAATTTTATGGATAATATTTAACGACTTAGGAATTTTTGAACCAATTAGCGTATTATTATATTTTCTATCTGGTGCCTTATTTAGCTCTAAAGCAATAGCAAATCACTTTGATCCACCACCGAAGAAATTAAGTGATATGAGTAAAAATGAAATTCTTGAATTTGTAGCTATGACTAATTCTATTTTTGATTGGGAAACAAGTGAAGATAATGAATTCGACAAATCTATTTATAAAAATGATCCAAAATTAAAGTTATATTCGCATAACATTAATGATGAATTAAATGATAATTTTGTAGAGACGTGGGCTAATAAATTTCCTGATCCAAAAGCAAGCAGTTTTCATTATCATTTATCATATAATAATAATACAATAGAATCATTTATTTTAGTATATGTTGATGGTTTTCGTTGCCTAATACCATTACCTAAATTCAATGTTTTAACTATAACAAAATTGCAATACACAATTGCTTTAATATTTGATAGACAAAACAATTTAGATAGTTATTTACAAAGAGCAGAAATCAAAATTTGTGAGGAGGAGTAGGTGGGGAATTGTATTTATTTTGTAAGTAAAAAATATTATTTTAACAACAAATTGAGGCCTAATTAAAAATGAACCAAAAAGATACGACAATATATAAAGTCAATTTAGACGAAGTTATTTCCTATAACAATAAAGAAGGAAAGATAACAATAGAGGCTATTCAATCTAAAAAAGATGACTATAGTTTTCTAACAAATCCCATATTAATATCGTTAGTATTTCCGCTACTTGTTACACTTCTTACATTTTGGATTACACGTCTTCTAACTAGAAAAAAAGAAAGAGCGGAATTAAAAAGAGTTGAGACTGAAACTGACAAAAACCAAGTTGAGATTAATCAAATCAAGTCTTCATTTCAACCGATAGTAATTTCTTCTCTTCAATCAGTACAAAATGAAATCTTTAAGGACAAAACAAGCTCACTCAAAGACTTAATAAAGTCTAAGTCAGATCTGTTTAATGTTGAACAAATTTACCATGAAGGAAATGCTATTATCGAAGACTCATATGAATACTATCGTTCTGTCTACTTGAACTTTGGATCCTCACTGTTAAATAGAATAAAGAAAAATTCCTTGGACAACAGCAGCTTATTTCCTAATTCAATTAGGGATGAATTTCAGAAACTCATGAAATCTCTATTTGAAATCCACGAAATTCAGAAAATGGAATTTTCAAAAGAAGTTCAAGATATGCCTGCCGAAATAGAAAAAAAACTTGTTACGATATCTGAAAATTTTGACAGTCTTATTGACATGATGAGAAATGATCTTCATCTTAACAACACATATATTCATGACTTTATTTCAGAACATCAAAAAGTGAAAAATAAATAAAATAATTTTTAATTATGATGAGAATAGTAAAAATAATATTAGCTGTTATATTCCTGATTTGTTTAATAAATATGCCTTATGGATATTATATGTTTGTTAGATTAGCAGGAATGATTGGGTTTATCTATTTTGCTTACTTAGATAAAGAACAGAAACCCTTATTAATACTTTGGATTGGATCAGCTATACTAATTAACCCTTTTTTTAAAATATCATTTGGAAGGGAACTTTGGAATATAGTAGATGTGATTTGGGCAGTCATTTTATTTTTAGATGTTATTTTTAGAAACAAATTAAAATTAAATTCTTCAGGAAAATTATTTAGAATTTTTAATTATGAAATATCTTATTCAAAAACTAATAAAAACGAAGATATCATTAGGAAGGTTGAAAGTAATAACAATGATTTCAGAATAACAATTAAAAATCAAATAAAAAGAATTGAAAAGATTTATGAAGACAAACTAGAAGTCCCAATTAAATTTACAATTTTATTACTTGGTCTTATTGTAGTAATATTTTTATTTGTAAAGTTAGAATATGATGATTTTTTATTGCTAATGGTTTTATTATACTTTACTTATTATATCTTTAGTTTTATATTAAGAGTATTATGGAATATATTCAAGAATTATATTTTAAAAGATGATATAGAACAAGAAGATTTACAGAAATTTGAAACAGAAATAAATAAAACAAATCAAAATCAAAATTCAAATCAAGTTATTTACAAGCATTCTGGTATAGACACAGCTAGTTATGATAATAATTAAATAATTTAAAATATCAATAAAATCAATAGGAATGGGCTTCAGCCCTATCACATAACACCAAATAAATAATGGCTTTAGCCAAACCCGAATCCCTCGGATTCAAACGTTTATAGCAAAAAAAAACTAAAAACAAGGTGAGACTCCGTCGGAGTCGTATCCATACTAACTAAAATAATACTATAAACATATTATCCCGACGGGATTAATGGGCAGGTGGAACACAAAGGCAAAAATATTTTAAAGCTGCGTAGCAGTTTAATATCAATAGCAAACGATACAACAATACAACCTGCTCCGTAGGAGTAGAATATAAAAATCAGATACAATAATATTATGCCAAATACATACACACAAATATATCTGCATATTGTTTTTGCAGTTAAAGGACGAGAGAACTTAATATTAGAACATTGGGAAGACCAGTTATACAAATATATAACGGGAGTTATAAAACAGAAAAATCAAAAATTATTTGTAATTAATGGATATACTGACCATATACATATTTTATTAAGTATATATCCTGATTGTTTAATATCAGATTTAATAAGAGATATTAAATCATCAACATCAAAATGGATATCAGACAATAAATTTGTTAAAGGAAGATTTTATTGGCAGACAGGATATTCAGCATTTTCAGTAAGCCAAAGTCAGTTAAAGAAAACAATTAACTATATTGAAAATCAAAAAGAACATCATAAAAAAGTAAGTTTTAAAAAAGAGTATAAAAGTCTACTAGAGGCATATAAAATAGAATATGATGATAAATATATTTTAGAAGAAAGTGCTACTCCTACGGAGCAGTAACTCATTTATATTTCTAATACTATTGATATTAAACTACTACGTAGTTTTTCTAATTTAAATAAATCAAAATCGTTGAGTAGGGGTAGGTGGAAAGCAACAATAAAATTTGGATAAATCAATAGGATAGGGCTTCAGCCCATTCATCAAAACCCAAATCACATCGGCTTTAGTGAAATAAAAAAACTCCGTAGTAGCGACATGCCATTAATGTATTACCCTTCAAAAGGTTTCAAATCACAAAATTAAAAACCATTTTTTTTGCCCAAATTTTTTCTATTTTGTTGAATATATTTTCCATTTTATACAATATATTTTTAATTTTATCGAGTACATTTTCTTGCAGACGAAAACGACATTTTTTTTACACATATCTTATAACTATTTTTATTTTAATTATTTACACGATTTTAAAAAAAACCAAAAACGCCCAGAATCTGCAAAAAATATAAAAAAAATACTCAAAAACTCATATTTTAAAAATAAAATAAAAACAATTGAATATATCAAAGTATAAACAAATAATAATTTTGAAAATCAATATCTATAAAAGTTGTGCAAATAATACAAAAAAATAAACACTCAGCAAAGTTCATAACAAACCTATTGTAAATGTTGCAATTTTTGGTTAATTTAGAAAATTATTTTGTGAAAATTAAAATTATTAGAATTTATTAGGAGATATCTATGCAAGTTGAAGTCGTAATGCCCAAAATGGGAGAATCACTCCAAGAAGGGACGATAATAAATTGGATGAAGAAAGAGGGCGATAAAATTGAAAGAGACGAAATGATCCTTGAAATCTCGACAGATAAAGTTGATACTGAAGTGCCTTCACCTCAATCCGGTATCTTATATAAAATTTTAGTGCCTGCGGATACAACTGTTGAAGTTGGAACTCCAATTGCAATTATTGAAACTGATGCAAGTGCTTCGCCAGCTGCTCCAACACCAGTTGCTACACCAGTTGCTACTCCTGCACCAGTAGTTGAACCAACACCTGCGCCTGCACCAGTAGTAGCTCCAACACCTGCGCCTGCACCAGTAGTAGCTCCGACACCTGCTTCAGCGCCTGTTCCAGTTAGTGGTGGCAACACAATTGATGTTGTTATGCCTAAAATGGGTGAATCTTTACAAGAAGGAACAATTATTAAATGGTTAAAACAAGTTGGCGATGTAGTAGAAAGAGATGAAATGATTCTCGAAATTTCAACTGATAAAGTGGATACTGAAGTGCCTTCTCCAGTTTCAGGAACAATTTCAGAAATCTTAGTTCAAGAAGAACAAACAGTAGAAGTTGGAACTCCAATAGCAAGAATTTCTACTGGTGGCTCTATTGCAACACCTGCGCCTGTTGTTTCTGCACCTGCACCTACTCCTGTAGTCGCACAAGCACCAGTAGCACAAACTTACTCAGCACCAACAGCGCAAGTTTCTGGAACAACTTATGAAATTCCAAGAACAAAAGATGGCAAATTCTTCTCACCTTTAGTAAGAGAAATTGCATCCGACAAAAAAATATCCTTAGAAGAATTAATGTCAATTAATGGTACAGGCATTGAAGGTAGAGTAACAAAAGACGATTTAATGAATTACATCAATTCAAGAGGAAGTCAGCCAGCACAAGCTCCTGCTCCTCAAGTAGTTACTCCTGCTCCAACGCCAGTTCAAGCTCCTACTCCTGTTGTATCTGCCCCAGCTCCTGCTCCTGCACCAGTTCAACAAGCGGCAGCACCTTCTTATGTTGGTGGTAATTACGACGTCATTCCAATGGATAGAATGAGAAAATTAATCTCTGAGCACATGGTTATGTCAAAAAGAACTTCAGCTCACGTTACATCTGTTGCAGAAGTTGATGTTACAAACTTAGTGAAATTTAGAGAAAAATATAAAAATTCATTTGAAGCAAAAGAAGGCATCAAACTAACTTACACTTCTTTCTTCGCACAAGCAGTTGCAGAAGCAGTAAGACAAAACCCAATGATTAACGTTAGCGTTGACGGAACAAATATCCTCAAACACAGAAACACAAACATTGGAATTGCAACAGCGCTACCAGACGGAAACTTAATTGTTCCAGTTGTTAAATCAGCAGATGGACTAAGCTTAACTGGCTTACAACGTTCAATCACTGACTTAGCAACAAGAGCAAGAAACAAAAAACTTGACCCAGATAACATTATGGGTGGAACAATCACACTAACAAATGTTGGAACATTCGGAACATTATTCGGTACACCTGTTATAAACCAACCACAATGCGTAATCTTTGGAGTTGGAGCAATCAAAAAACAAGCAGTTGTAAGAGAATTAAATGGAGAAGACGCAATCGTAATAAGACATATAATGTATATGTCAATAACTTATGACCACAGAGTAATCGACGGAATATTAGCAGGCAAAGCCCTTAAAAACGCTGTTGATTTCTTAGAATCATTAAACGACAGTACAATTCAGCTATAATTATTCATAAATTATAAACAAAAGCCCAGCAAGAAATTGTTGGGCTTTGTTTGTTAATTGAAATCAAAACAATCATCACTTCTCTTTTAACATTCGACTAACTAAAGGTGTAACAAATTCGGAAACATCTTGATTATATCTTGATAATTCTCGAATTATGCTTGAAGTTAAATAAGAATATTTTTCGTGTGGCATCATAAATATTGTTGGAATATCGCTAAGTTTCCTATTCATTAAAGCAATTTGTAGCTCATATTCAAAATCCGTTACAGTTCTTAAACCTCGAATTAACGCAACTGATTCAGTTTCATTTGCAAGATTTGCGATAAGCCCTGAATAAAACATCACATTTACATTTTTAATTTGAGATAAAGCATCTCTTGTCATCATTATTCTTTCATCTTCACTAAATAAATGAGTTTTTTTTGAGTTAACCGCCAAAACTACAATCACTTCATCAAACATTTTTGATGCACGCTCAATCACATCAATATGCCCGTTGTGAATGGGGTCAAATGTCCCAGCATAAATTGCTTTTTTTACACTCATTTAGAACTTTCCTTCTCATTTTCAACAATAAACATTTTAAGTAATTCTTCCGTTTCTTTTCCAGAAGAGAACTCACGTCCCAGCAATAACCTATCAGAACTTCCTTTTTCTAAGTCTATATTAGCAACCTCATTGTCATCTTTACCGAACATCAATGTAATTGCATAAGTTACAAGCAAGCAAAATTCGAGTCCAAGCGAAAAAAACACAAGTGATGGCTCTTGGGCTGGAATAAATTTTAATCCTCTTAATCCAATAATAATAATTAATATCGCCGCTCCAAAATAAACAAGCCCTAAAATAAAATTTGAATACTTTTTAGTTACATAAAACTTCATATAAAATTTTATCGCTTTGATAAACCATTTCAAACTACTAACACCACCATTTCGCCATTGCAATGCATCACGTAATGAAATAATATCATCAACAGGCATACCCCAAGTCCGTTCATAATCGTGAATATCTCTAATATCCGCATCAACTAACATCTTTTCAATTTTCTCTTTCTCACTTGTGCTATGTAGTCCAGATGCTTTTAAAGTGAGCTTGTCAATTTCAGCGGCTATTTCTCTTGTAATTTTTTGATTTATAAAACCAAATGACTTAGGAAGTAAAGCAGATATTATAAAAGATACAAATAGACCAAAAAACGAACAAGGAATTATTAAAGATAATATTGGATTAAGCCAATATCTCCCCTCTTGTGGAGTCCCTTGATAAATATCAATTGCCCAATTAAAATAATAACTTGTACTTCTTAAATCTTCTTTTTTCTCTAACAAATAATTAACTTTTTCACCATCGTTCATTACTATACCTGCTAAATAATGATTGAAAAAGTTTTCTAAAACAGGAAGAAACAAGCTAAAAACTAAATATGCAGAAACTATATATAAAGTAAAAAACACAATTTTTTGAACTAAATCATGTTCCGCTAACTCGTAATAATCATTTGAATCTCTATTTGTCATAATTTTAAAGTAGTTTTTAATTTTTGATAAATCAAATTTAATAATTTTTCTGAAATATCGGTATCAATAAATATTTTTAAAGTTTTATCAGTAGCAATATAAATATAATCTTGTTGCTTTAAAATATTTGCTATCAAATTTATATCAGGATTAATTATACAAATTATTGATTTAGAAGATTTTTCATTATCCTTTGAATAATAAATTAAAGTATTATCAATGTTACTTATTACCTCTAAAATAGTAAATTTATTAATTGAAATATTTTTCAATACTTTAACAATATTCGAAAAATACTCACTATCTTCATTCCTTTTTACTTCTATAAATGAAACATTCTGAATCATTGAGATTGAAAACTTCTTAGTTTGCTGTAAATTTGAAATTTTAGTTCCTGCAAAGTCTGGATTTGACGTATTCAACACTCTCACTTCAATATTCTTTTTCATAGCAGGTAAGATAGTATCAGGATGAACTACTTTCGCACCATACTTAGCCAATGCTCGAACTTGATTAAATGAAATAAAATCTAAACATTTAGCATCTTCAATAATCTTTGGAGATGCTGTTAAAATTCCATCGACATCTGTCCAAATATTTATTGAATAAGCATTAAGTTCAGCACCAATTAGTGCAGCAGTATAATCACTACCCCCTCTACCTAAATTTGAAATTTTACCTTTTTCGAGACAAATAAATCCTTGAGTAATCACAACCTCATTCTCTTCTAAACATTCAAATATTGTTTCTGAATTTATGTTAATTACGTCATCATCTTTTACAACCACTTCTACTGCATTTAAAAACACAGTATCTTTATTACTATCAGCAACTAAAATAAAAAATAACGAACTTGACAAAATCTCCCCAAAAGCGATAATTCTCTTCTCCACATTTTCACTCATCTCATCTATTATTTGAATTCCCTGAATTATTGTTCTTATTTGCTCTAAAATCTGGTCGATTTGAGCATTCAATTTATCTAAAACATATTGTGATTCAGCTAATTCTTTCGCCCAATCAGAATGAATATTATACAACCTACTTAATAATTTTAAAGAGTCTTCGTATTGCCTACTTTTAATTAAAAACGTAATTTCAAATAATAAATCTGTAACTTTTGCAAAAGCTGATAACACAACTATTTGTTTTTTATTTTGACTATTTAATATTTTAATTATATTTTTAACATTCTTAGGAGTTCCAATTGAAGTTCCACCAAACTTTTGAATAACTATTTCGTCCTTTTTTTGCAACATTTTTTAAGTTAGCTTGTTATATAAATATCAAATTTACCAAAATTAAAAGAAACTATGAAACTACTTATACTTATTGGAATAATTTCAGGACTAACTCTTAACGCTCAATTTCTTAAGAAATTCTACACTTATCCTGAATTTACTATAGATACAAATAACAATTTAGAAAACTATCAACTCAATTTAACATTGAAAAAAGATACTCTTTTGAATTATATTTCAACTACAATTTATAATTTGTACAACGGAAACACAATAGTTCTTGCTGATTTGCAATTATCGGAAAATAAAGTTTGGAATTGCGATTATCCAAAAAACATCGAACTCGGTCTTCTCAAATTAGAAAGGTCAAGCACAGACACGAACCAAAAAATTAACGCTTATGGATACAAGCTAATTAGTAGACAAAATAAAATACAATATGTAGGTAAAACATTGATCCTCGTAGATGAAATGATTTATCCAGAGATAAGACCAGAACTTGAAAAATACATTGATATATTAAAACTTAGCGGAATTAATTGCGATTTTCGACTTGCTCCAAGAAGTGAAGATTTTAACCCGAAAAAAGTAATTGAAACGAAAGATATAATTGTATCCTATTATAATACACATAACGACTTAGAAAATATTATCATTATCGGAAGAGTTGCCTTCGCAATGTCAGGGCATTATACACCTGACGGTCACACAGATGAAAGCTTTGGAGCGTGGCCCACAGATTTATATTATGGTACTATTGGCGGAAATTGGACTGATTTTGAAAGCGATACAAACAATCCCTTTTTATTTTCTTATCATAAAAACATTGCTGGAGATGGGAAGTTCGATAATGGATATTTACCTCAAAGCGTAGTCTTCAATGTTGGTCGCATAGATATGTATAACTTAACTTTTTTTAAAGAAAGTGAAGTTGAATTATTAAAAAGATATTTTCAAAAAGATATTAATTTTAGAAAAGGACAAGTTAGACCGAGTAACAACGCAATTATGGATTATGGCTTCGACGACGGATATATCGAAAGGTTCCCTACAGAAGCGATGATAAATTATAGTGCAATATTTGGAGAAAACAACTATGTTTGGAAAAAATCAAGACAAATAATGGATAGCGAAGAATACTTGTTTTTTTGGGGTGCTGCACCAGGTGCAGTTGATAATATCTACGATATAGTCTATGCAGAAGACATTGCAAAGCAAAATTTCAATAGTGTCTTTACAGTTCCTTTTGGTTCGCGTGCTTGCGAATGGGCGAGTCAAAACAATATAATGCGGTCTATAATTGCTAGTGAGCCAATGGCACTTACAAGCCGTTGGGGTTGCCGCCCTTACTTCTATACTCTCTTTTTAGGAGTTGGTAAAACAATAGGTTATTGCCATACTTTTTCTACAAATGGAGCATTAGAATCAAACGCTTCACCATCGATGAACCGAACAGTTCATCAAACATTAATAGGTGACCCTACATTAAAAATGTATTATCCTGAAATGGCTGAAAATTTTGAAGTTGCAAAAACTGAAAACACCTATCAATTCAGTTGGAAAAACAATTCGAAAAGTTTTGCATATAATATTTATTACAAGGATAATACTCATCAATTCTACACGCTTTTAAATACTGAATGGATAAGAAATAATAATTTTGAAATACAGCAGGACTTCGCTGGCGAGCCAGAATTTATTTTAAAGTCTATTGAGAAAATCGAAAACAATCAAGGATACTACTTTGAAGAATCAATTGGCGTGAGAGGCGATAAATTTAACTCTATCGATGATATTTTGAGCATTCACATTTATCCTAATCCAACAAATGGCGAAATTAATTTCGGAAGAAATGTTAATTACATTCAAATCACAAACTTACTTGGTGAAGTTGTTTTTGAAAATATAAATTCACTGAATAGAATTGATTTAAAAAATCTAAATTTAATAGAAGGAGTTTATTTTATAAATTATAAGTTGAATAATTCAATTTTTACAGAAAAATTAATATTCTATAAATGATTTCTTAAATAAACTAACTTTAAATCATCACCTATTTTTTTTGATTTATGCAAAGTAAATGGTTTAATTTGGTTTGGATTTTCGATTTCTAAACTATCAAAAAGAGCTTTGCCTTTTCCTAAAATCTTAGCCGATTGGTATATGATTAACTCATCAATTAAGTTTTTATCTAATAAATATGAACTCAATCCTGCGCCAGATTCAACTAAAATTGAATTTATTCCTTCATTTCCAAGAATTTCAAATAGTTCTTCTAAATTTAATTTCCCATTCTCTTCAGACACTTCAATTACCCTAACTTCACTTGAAATATTACTTTTTTGCTCTGAACTATATTTATTTTTAGCAAAAACTATAATTGTTTTACCTTTATTTTCTTCATTAAACAAAAGCGCCCTATCAATATTCAAATCACTTAGCAACAAAATTCTTAAAGGATTTCGACCTTTAACTAACCTCACATCAAGTTTAGGAGCATCATTTCTAATTGTTCCTGTCCCAACTAAAACCGCATCAACTTTACTTCGCAACTTGTGCACATCTTTTCTTGATTTTTTACAACTTATCCATTTAGATTCATTACTGAAAGAAGCAATTTTTCCATTTATTGTCTGTGCAACTTTAACTATTATATATGGCTTTTTAGATTGAATATGCTTAATAAAAAACCTATTCGAAAACTTTGCTTTTTTTTCTAAAATTCCAAACGCAACTTCTATGTTATTTTCTTTAAATTTATCAATACTATTTCCAGCAACTTTAGGGTTTGGGTCTTGCATTGCAAAAACTACTTTTTTAAATTTCTTTCCTATTAATAAATCGCAACATGGAGGAGTTTTTCCAAAATGAGTGCATGGTTCAAGATTAATATAAATTGTAGAATTTGAGAAGTCAAAATCCTCTGGAAGTTTACTAATAGCATCCCTCTCCGCGTGATTTTCACCTATTTTGTGATGAAAACCCGTTGAGATTATCTTATCATTTTCTACAATGACAGCACCAACAAGGGGATTAGGAGATACATAACCTCTCCCCTTTTTAGCTAATTTCAAACATTTATTTATATAGTATTTATCTGTCTTCTTTGACATTATTTAATTTTAACTTTAAAAACTTTATTCCAATATTTACCAGTTAAATAAAAAATATCTTCTTTCGGGTTATAAGCAATTCCGTTAAAAGATTCTGCGTTAGGGTTGTTTTTCAATCTTTTTCTTAAAACAGAAAAATCCAAAATCTTAACTAACTCTTTTTTATTTGGGTCAATTATTGCTATTTTATCAGTCATCCAAATATTAGCAAAAATATATCCCTTCGCATATTCAAGCTCATTTATATCATTTAAAGGTAAATTATCTTCACCGGTTATGCTAAATTTCTCAATCGTTGAAAATGAATTTGGTTCTTTAATTTGAATTTTATCAGAACCATCAGACATATAAAAAAGATTATTAATTTCACAAAGTCCCCATCCCTCCCCTACATAAGGAAATTCACTTACTTCTGAGAATGTTTCAATATCATAAACCTTGCAAACTTCATTTTTCCATGTTAAAAGAAACAATTTGTCATCTAAAACTTCTAAACCTTCAGCAAAATATCGAAATCCAACTTTTGTCTCTTTCAACGATTTACCTGTATTTGGGTCAATTTTATGTAAAGCAGAATGCCCGTATTGTCCTATAGATTCATATAAATATCCATTTAAGAAAATATACCCTTGAGTATAAAAAACAGGATTATGATAAATTTCATCAATAACTTCAAACTCAAATTTAAGCGAATCTTGTTTAAGTTCTTTTTTTTGTTGAACATCACTTTCTTGCTTTAGTTCACTACCTTTATGTACCTCGCTACTTATTTCACTTTCCCTTTGCCCTTGTGTTTGATTACAAGCTAAAAGTAAAAAGAAAACTAAAACACAATATTTCATTAATTTTTCATTAAATTTAAAAGTCAAAATTAAACAAAATTTAATAAAATTCTTAAAAACTTAAATTTCTAAAATATTTCTTAAAAATTAATTAATTTCTAATGAATTAATTGAAACTAAACTAAACGCTTTTGCGTTTATAAAATAAACAATAAGAGGTGATAAAATGAAATACTTATATCTAATATCATTCACATTAATTTTAGGTGCTTGCACAAGTTATAACTACGATAACCCATATTATGGTTACAGTAATAGTCAAGATGTTGTTGAGGACGAAGAGGATTATGATGATAATGGCTGGGTAAACCCAATGTCTGACCAAAATAATCAACAAAATTCAAAACAAAACTTGAGTAACAACCAAAATTTAGGAACAAACTATGTTCCTGTTATTGTTCCTTGGTGGAATGGTTATTACGGCTGGGGAAATACTCCAAGAAGCAGATATGGATTTTATGGATATTACTCTAACTATTGGGGACCTGAATGGTACTCGCCTTGGTATTCCTATCACCCTTATTATGGAGTTACTTGGCAACAACATTGGTATGATAATCATTATCATAATAGATATTGGTTACCAAATTCAGGCAATTCTTACACAGATAGACCTATTAAAAATAGCCAAAGAAACTTCGGAAATTCAAGGGATAATTATTCAGTCTATAATCCAAGAAGAACCGATAACACAATTACAAACCCAAGAGAATATAATCCGAGAACCACAAGATACACTTCAAACGGCGAAAATGTATTCAAAAGAGGTGAAAACTATGAAGTAAGATACGGCAATAGAAACAATAATAATAATAGTAGCCGAAGAGAAAGTTCTGAGCCATCATATTCTCAACCAAACTATAATACAAATTCAAATAATAGAGGAAACTCCAACGTATCAGAGCCAAGAAATTCTAATTCAAACACAAATAGAAATACTAACTCAGGTAACAATCGTGGTGGTAACTCAAGAGGTGGTAATTCACGTGGTGGTAATTCAAGAGGTAAATAATGAAAAATATTTTTATAATAGCAAGTTTTTTTCTATGCTATATAGCAAATGCTCAATTTATTGATGATGGATTACGATTAACACAAAGCGAGAATGGAATTAGCCCTCGTTCAAATGCCTTAGGTATATCATACTATGGCATTAATGACGACGGAGCAGCTCTATATTATAACCCTGCTGGTATGCAGCTTGTTCCGACAACTGAAATTCAAGCAGGACTTGCTGTTAAGTATCTTAACTCAGATATTAATTATTTAAGTAAAAATTTTACAAATGATCGTTCAGACCAGTATCTTTCTAATTTTACTTTTGTTGCTCCGTTTGAAAGTGAAGGTAAAAAATATGTAATCGGTTTCGGTTATTTTAACGACAAAAGTTTTTATGACTATAATAATTTTTCAACTTTTAATGGGAAAAACTCTTTTATTGCAGCAAATTCTAAACAACAATTTATGCAAGATTTAGCACTATCTAATAAAGACGGAATTACGCCTCTACAAGACTCGTTACAACAAAATTACTCATTACTTCAAGACGGAAGTAATTCAAGATTTACTGGTGGATTCTCATTTTCATTGAATAAAACCTTCTCACTTGGCTTTAGTATAAGCGGGTTTAGCACAGATTATTCATACACAAAAAAATTAGATGAGTTAGACGCAATTAATAAGTATCAAATCAACGACGCAACAAGTTGGACAGATGTTGACTTTAAATCTTTATATTATACAGAAAAATTAAGTCAAGATATTAGTGGGTTTACTGGAACTATTGGAATAATGGCAACTCCAACAGAAAGCTCAAGAGTATTTCTATCGGTTGACCTGCCAAATATTTACACAATTAAAGAAAAATGGAATCTTAATGCAACTTCTGATTTCGACAATCAAGATTACGTTGATGTTAAAAGTAATGGAGAATCAAAATATACTGTAATCACTCCAACTAAATTTAATTTAGGAGTGTCTTATAATTTTGTTGGACTAACTTTATCTGGTGCTATGAGTTATATGGATATGTCAAATTTGAAATTTACATCAAGTGATAATTTTACAGATGATTTGAACGAGATTGTCCCTGAAAGATTAGCTTCTGCTAAAATAGATTGGGGGGTTGGTGCCGAATATCAGTTACCATTCTATCCAGTATTTTTACGTGCTTCATATTCATCACATAATACTCCTTACAGACAAGGATTTATTGACCTTGGAACTATGATAACAAAAGCAGTGGGTGCCGGAGTTATGATTGGAAAAAACATAATGGTTGATGTATCTCTTTCAAATCGTGATTATGACGAAACAACTTTGGTTTATTCTGGACAATCTTATAAAAATGTTAGAGACATAACAAATGTTCTTGTTGGATTTTCATATAGATTTTAGTTAAATTTGAGAAAATTATTATTATGAAAAATGAAATTATATATATTATTAGGTGTATTACTTCTCACTAATATCATAGCAAAAGCTAATGATGATGTAGATTTTGGTGTTGAAATTGGTTTATCAACTCCAAATAACCAAATTAATAATATTTATAATAGAGATTTTCAACCAGTATTTAAAAGTATAAGCTCGGTTGAGAACGATACAATTATTGGAAATATGATCCGAGAAGGTGCTGGGTTTGGTTATCATTTAGGTATAAGAGTAAAAATTCCTTTAAATGACTATTTCAAACTCCAAGGTAGTGTTGGTTATCATCGCTTCCAACAAAGCCGATTAGAAGTTAAACATCCTGAAACGAACGAAATTTTAGCAACAATTTTCACCTTTCAGAATATTATTCCAATCACTGCTGGTATTGATTTTTACTTTCTTTCTTTAGATGTTCTTAATTTCTATGCTTCAAGTGAATTTTCTTACAATAAATTTACATTTACAACTGATGTACCAATTACTGATGATAAAACAATTACAATTCCAATTGAAGAAACAGGAGCATACAATTCATTAGGAATGTCTTATGGTGCTGGCTTTGATTTAAATTTAGCACTTTTAAAATTAAACTTAGACGCACGCTTTCACGTCTTAAACTTGGTAGACACTTTTACTAACAATGATAAAAAAAATTATTTATCAGTTTCAGTTGGGATTTATTTTTAAATTAATTTAGAGGACAAAATGGAGACAGGTTATACATACAATTCGGTTTACAAAACTGATAGTGAAATCGCTCAACTCCAAAGAGCTTTTTTAAATAAAGTATATTCTTGGATGGTAGCTGGTCTTGGTATTACCGCTGGAGTTTCTTACTACTTCTATGATAGTGGTCTTGTATATAGTGTTATAGACTATATGTGGTTATTTTTCTTTGCAACATTAGGGCTTGTGTTTGCTCTCTCGGCTGCAGTAAATAAAATGAGTTCAATGGTTGCCTCTGCCCTGTTTGTTCTTTATTCTGGATTAACTGGAATTACCTTTTCAACTCTGGCATTAGTATATTCAGGAGAGTCGATAGCAAATGTGTTTTTTATAACTGCCGGTTCATTTGCCGCACTTAGCTTTTATGGTTATACTGCAAAAAAAGACTTATCAGGGGTAGGAAGATTTATGTTTATGGGTTTAGTCGGAATTATTCTTGCAACAATAGCAAATTTCTTTTTCGCGAGCTCAATGCTTAGTATGATGATTTCAATCATTGGTGTAATTGTATTTGCTGGCTTAACAGCTTACGACACTCAAAAACTAAAAGAAATGTATGAAGTTCAATCACAAGGAAATGAAATTGCTTCAAAAGCTGCAATCTTAGGAGCATTAACTTTATATCTTGACTTCATCAACTTATTCTTATTCTTACTAAGATTACTTGGCGGAAACAGAGATTAATTGGAAAATTAATTGTAAATAATTTATTATAACCTCACTCTCGAGTGAGGTTTATTTTTTTTATCGGTTAAATTCAAAATATTTCTAAATTTTCTATTTTCTTAATGGTTTTAATATTGTATTATAGCCATTTTTTGAGGCGAATACCTTACTTTACATAAAGTCGACAATCATTATGTAGTAGTTTGTAACCGAAGAAACTATCATTTTATTATAAAATCTTAATTAATATATATTGTAAAATCGAATCTAATGAAAGAAAAAGAAATGTGTTTTAAAAGTTGTTTAACATCACTCAATATTACTTTGATACTATTCTTAGAAGACTAATTGATGATTAAAAAAATAAATTAATTAGTGCAATATTCAATTTATAAAAATTAATCCTATCTACCACCAGCGATTGAAAGTCGGAAATCAAGACCTACTTGGGTAGTATGGAAACCTGGGTTTGAAGCTCCTACGTTGAATGTACCGTCATATCTTACGAAAAATGATGCGGTTAATCTTTCTGATAGAGAATACCTTACTCTTGGCTCGACTGATACAACAGTGCTTCCATCTAATACTCGACCTTGTTCTTGTCCGCCAGAAAAACTTGTTGGGTCGAATACGTCGAATGTTCCTCGTCCATTGAATTTATATGAACCCAAGAAGCTGAACTCAAGCTCATTTTTGAGTTGAAAGCCCAAAAATGGAATTGAAAAGCTATTCATTGTATAGTTTGCTTGCACCGCAATTTCATTTGTTGTTTGTGAGGTTACTACTGATTTTGCTGCAGCATTTAAGTTATATCCTTGCGTTCTATTCCACCTAATAGAACCAGTCAAAGTTCCTTTGGTTTTTGCTTCATCAAATGAGACATTCACCCCTATTAATGGCGAGAAGCCCGTTGTAACTTGTTGATTTTGGATTACTCGACCATTATCAGTGATTTGAACCGCTTCGGAATAGTTTGACGTATAGTTATGATCTACTTGAACCTTCTTCAAATATCCTCCCCAAATTGTCCATTTTTCAATTCCAGTCCACCTTATTCCCCAGTTGATTGAAGGTAAGAAATGACCTAATTGACCAACACCAGAGAATGAGAAAGCTTCTAATTCTTCATAGAACGATTGAGCTAATGCTCTGTTTAACAATTTATTTTTCTCAAGTGTATCAATATCTGTCCTCTGGACTATCGCATCTCTTCGTAACTCAAAACCTTTCACAACATCTTCAACTGTGTTACCAAATAAATTTAAACCGAAAATAGTTGGTAAAGAAATGTATGATTTGTCAATAGTTTGCATAGCAATTACATTTGTAAAAGTCGGAACACCATTAACATCCGTTATTACAGTTTGGTTTCTATTAAACGCTTGTGAAGTTTTCCATGTTAAATCAAGTGTTGCTCCTTCCCAAAGAGGTCTATTGGTAGCAATATTCAAATCTGTGCTTTGTCTGTAATTATCTTGATATCGCCCATTTGGTGGTCTCAAACCAGGGTAAGAATCAAAAGAGAAAAATGGAAAACTACTTGAAGGAGATATATTAAACCCACCATGAGGATTAGACGTTAATCCCATTTGATAAGCGAAACTTGGTCCGAAATTATTCAAACTCTCTCTTCCAGTAATCCCTCTACCCCAGAAATTACTCATACCAGTTCCACCAAAAACACCTGGATTAGTAGAATTATTTGTTTGGCTTAAAGTAATATTAATTTTCTCATAATCTAAAAGAATGGATTTGAAAGCTAATAATATTTGACTTCCCCAATCAGTTACTTCTTCGCCTGTCTTATCATCTTTTCTTTTACCAAACATCTTACTTGGAGTAATTCCAAAAATTTCGTCACCAAAGCTTCTTAAACTTACATTTATATTATAACGAAACTGGCCATTATAAGTAGCATTTTTTGCTCTATCACGCACAGCAGGGTCTGGCATTAATGGGTCATTCCATGAGTAATTCACATTATAAGAACCATTCATATCCAAGTATTTATTTAAAAATCCAACTGGTAAAATTGGTTTAAAGTTTATTGTGAACATTTGATTATGAGTAGTATTTCTACCAAAATCGAAGCCATTTGAAAACATCGCATTTGAAATTTGACTCCCAGTTCTTTGATTTCCAAACTCATCATGCTCTAAATCAATTAATGAACTTCTTGTATTGAACGAATAATCAATACTTGGCGATAATAATCCACCTTGGCTAAGTTTCCAAGTAAAATTAGCTTTCCTATCTGCAAAGAAACTTCTTACAACAGGTGAAGCAAAGGTTAAGAATCTTGATTGTTCTGTCTGTCTCCCCCTAGTCATATTTAATCCAAAGCCAATATTCGAAGGTAATAAGTTCAATTTCCAATCTCCATAAACCCCAATTACAGGCACATCTTTTAAGAATTTTGTTGGGCTAAAAGCAAGAATATCAGGGAGTGAATTTGTATAATTAGCATCTAATGTCCAATTCCAATTAAACCTATTTTCATAGACAGGGGTTCTTGTATATTCTTGTGAATATGTGTAATTAAAGTTCAACTTATTTAGAGTTTCATTTATTGACCAGTGATTAACTGGGATACCTAATTTTATTCCAGTAAGCGACCATTGGTCTTGAACTTTAAGTAATTCTGATTTATCTTTAAGTTTATTAGCTTCTCTATCTGCTTCTGCTTTACTTCCTCCATTGTCTAAAATATTATCCCTTGTTATAGCCATTGCTTCTTCAAGTGCAAGGTCAGTGTTCGCTATAAATTTTGGAGTAGATAATAACTCAGCATGAGTATAAGCAATTGGAATTTTCATTTGTTTAAACTCTTTTGGAGCAAGTTTTTCTAAATTTCCTTGCATAGAAATGGTGAAATTGCCATCATTTTTTCTATCCCCAAATCTTTCTTCGAGTTTATGGAAATTCGCTTGCTTGGTATTCATTGATGCTGTTACAGTTCCCAAATCAGCTAATTGTAAGTTAGATGAAACATTTGCAGCCCAATCATTGCTATTTTCTGCATCAGTTAATCTTAACTCATCAACCCAGATACAAGTAGTTAAGTCATTAGGAAAACGTTCGCTTGGATTAGCAACACCAAATCCAAAGAAACTTATACGCGTTAAGATTGGCGTTCCTTTTATTGCAAAAGTGGCATTCGGATTACCATTTCCTGCTGGAAACTCTTGTCTTTCATTCAATTTACTATTATCACGGATTTGTTTAATAGAAGTAAGCTTCCTTAAATCAATTTCAATATCGTCCCAATTCGATGTTAATGGTTGTTTATATTCGTAGTAGTTATTTGAATCAATACCGAACCGCATATAAACATAAGCATCAGGAATTGTTCCTTGCTGAATTACATTTGGCATAGAGCCATCGCCATGGACAAAGAATTTCAATTTTTTATAATAGAATATATCCATATTTTGGAAAATTCTTGTTGCCATTCTTTCTTCACCAAATTTCAAATTACTCACACAAACTCTTAGAGATTGCTCGTTTAATCTAATATTCTGTTGAGGATTAGGGCTATTAATTTGTCTTGGAGAGCGAACACCTGGAGGCATTGTGTAATAGTCAGGAGATGAACCATTTTCAAATGAATTAACAAAAGAAACTTGCATAGCACTATCAGATGGAGGAACTGATTGAAATGTGTTAATTCTCTGCCATTGAGAACCAACTAAAGCCCAATCTGCAATCCATACTTGTGCTACTCCACCCTGTGCTGCTAACCTTACATATTGGATATTTGTAAATTGTGGATTACCAACTTTTGAAGTTGGTTTTCTAATTGGAATTCTAAATAAATACCAACCCTTAGATGGGTTACCTCCGACTATTTGGGGATTAGTGCTTTCGTTCAAATTTGAAATATCAATTTCATATCTAAAATAGCTATTGTCAAGGGCTATTTGTTGCCCATTATTGTCATTTAAAATTTCAGTATCTGGAAAAGCACCCATTTCAGACATTTTGGAATTATTTTCAAAATTATTATATTTGACAAAGTCTTTTTCAACTTGGTCGCTTACATTTTGTTTGAAGTCAAAGAAATAATCATCTCTTGCTGGGTCATCTTCCAAGCTCAATGGATATGGAAAAATTAACTTATTTGGATCCGTATTTGTTTTTTCCTCTTCATTACTTAATCCATCAATGCCGACATCTTCTCCAATATCAATTAAGCCATTTGGTAGTGGGCTTTTTGCTGTTATACCATCTTCTGTATTTAATTTCCCATTTGGAATAACATCTTCGCTTATCTGTCCTAAATCTAAATATAATTTTGTATTCTGTTCATGATTATATACATTCATCATTATTTCAATGAACTGAATATTTTCATTATCAAAGTTAGTATTGAATGAAGATAATAATCTCATCATACCACCCCAAACTCTATCTTTATTTAATCTCCCATCTGCTCCATTTCTTAAAATATAATGTGGCTGGCTTTCATCATACATAGGATTCAAAGTGTCAAGAAACTCAGGGTTATTATTATAAATACCTCTTATGTATGGCTCTAAATAAAATTGCAACGGGCTTAAGTTATTTTGTCCAATTAATACTTGTTTATCAGGGTAAACATCTCGCTGTCTAATCCATGGGATAAATTTTTGATACCAAAAAGTTGAACCACGATAAAGGTTTCGTTCTTCTGCTGTTGGGGCAATAGTTTCATCAACTGGAGCTGAACTATGTGACCATAGCGAAGGATTTAACCCCAAAGTTATTCTTCTTTGAGCTGCTTCAAAATTATCAATATAAACAACTGACTCACCGTCATCACTTGGTATAACCGATTTTCTTTTATTTGGCTCAGGAAACATCATAGCCCATTCAGCGAGAAAATCGAAATTTGATTTTGCTTTAGTATCATAAAAAGGTAAGTAGTCTAATAATTTAGTAAGCCAAGGAGTATCCCAATTTAATTTTGCATCAAATCCCATCATAGTATTTGCAACTGGTTCCTGCCCTAATTGCACTTGGTCGATTACAGCGCTTTGATTATAGTGCATAAAGGTGAATCCCAAATCAGACCTGACTCGCCTTGAATCAATTAAATTATAATCTGCCCTTAATCCTGCTAAAGTTTTTGTTGAAACTTGGAATATATCTGCCTGCTCATATTCAATTTTAAGATTTGCATTTGGTAAGGTTGCTCTTGGGTTTCTAAGTTGAACCGTCCCTGAAAAATAGTCAACAACGAAATCTTGATACTCTCGTAAAGGCGAACCATCAAGAGAAATTTTAACTGAACCAGGGGCTAAGTTAAATGCTCCTAACCTGATTCTATTAGAAGAAGAACCAGAAACTTCACCCGAAATAATAAATCTATCTCTTGCTGTATTTATTTTGGCAACATCCCAAGTTGTATCATAAACATCGCCATAAACATATTTATCAGCAACTTGTCTTTTCCCTAAACTATCAAAATAGGCATAAAGTCCTGCTCTGAATGGTTCAACACTTGGGAAAGTAATTTCCCCTCTTTGCGCATTAAAAAACGGCTCTCGCATATCATATTTACCATCAGGTTGCACCTGCCCGCTATTATCTGTTCTATCAACGCCAAAAATTGTAACGATTTTCTGATTTGAACCTTCCAGCACATCAACAGAGTCATTACTTGGACGTAAATACCAAATATTAATTTTTGCTGAAGACGCATCTACATTAGTAGCTCCAATATTGTAAATATTCTTCATTTGTCTTCCCCAAAGTTCTTTGAACCCTGGCTGTAAATTACGAACATAAACAAGTTGAAGCACCATCACTTCTTTGAACTCTCTTTCTGATGATAAATACCCAATTCTTTGGTCGTCGTCTAATGATTGAGATGGACCTTGTAATCGATACGAAACTGCATAAGTCCTATCTGGTGACAAATTCTCAATTCTTAGAGTTCCTAAGTTATAATCAAGTTCCCATTTTGTTGAATCAAGTAGTTGAAATCTACCTCTTTCAACTTTCCCCGCTGTAATAGGTGCATCAATTAACGATTGCGGATAATTCTCCCCACGTCTTAATTTAGGCAAGACATTATGTGCTACTGCCTCTCTAACTTTAGTATTTGTAAGTTGAGTAGTTGATTCCCATACTTCAATTTCCTTTACACTTATACTATCAAATTGAACTGGTAAAACAGGAGTAGCATATTTAAAGTATTCATTATAAACTTGTTTATATTCATCATTCAAAAAGAAATAATTACGAACATAGTCATAAGCACGTAAAGTGAAAGGATTTAAGTTCTTTCCACCTTGAACATCAACATATCTTCTTTCACCTCGTCTTTGTGAAAGAATAGTTTTCAAGAATAAAGGTCCAAATTGAAAATCAGCTCTAACCCCGAATAAAGTTTGACCTCCACCTATAAGCGAATTATAAGAAGGCATTGATACATTTCCAACCTCAACAAGCTTTATTATATCATCATCTTCACCTTCAAAGCCAATTTTAAACCTATTATCCATATCGAAACTTCGACGAGTATTCCAATCCGTCGACAATTTCAATTTATCACCTATACTACCACTTACATTCACTCGAATATCTTGCGAAAAAATAGGTGTTGATTGAGTTTGACCAAATTGAGATACCGTTCCTAAGTTTTGGGTATTCCAACGCCAACCCACCCTCACATTCACCTCTCCATTGACATTTATACTTATCTTGGGCGAGCCGAAAATACTAAAAATTGGATTAGGGGGTAATGGAATTGAAAATCCAGTCGCAGTAGACATTAGTCGAGCTAAATCACCACCTGAAAATGCTTTCTTTAAATCATAATCAGAAGAAATAGAATCCCATTTTTTTTCCTGATACCTTTGTTTAACCTCATTCAAATACTCATTTAATGTAAGTTCTCGCTCATAAAAAACTTTTTGACCATTAAAAGTCTCATAAACTTTCATACCACCAGTTTCATCATCATACTCACTTTTAAATTCATAACCCGGCAAGTTCGGCTCCCCATAATCATATTTGCCAGGATGAAATCTTCGACCATATCGCTCAAATAATGCTGATTTATAACTTGTATCGGGTTTAAAAAGTTCTCTTTCTGTTCTGTAAGATTGAGGCATAGCAATGAAAGGAAACCAAAAGTAAGGAAAGTAGTTTATTTGTGTAGAAGTTAAGTTTGAGAAAGCGTATAAAGGTGCTATGCTATATAACGGACCTGCGTTATACAGCAAACTTCCCCTCACTGAATTGCTGCTTAAACTCAAGAGAAAAATTATTGTTATTGTTATATATATCTTTCTGCTTATACGCAATTTATTTTACTTTAATTGGATTTCACAAAGACGAATAAGTAGTAAGAAAATATAAGCTTACCTCTGAATAATTTAACATTAGTTAATAAAATTGAATAATTTCTACGAATTACAAATTTAATAAGTTCCAAAAATAACCTATTTATTGCTATTTTCCATAAATATTATGCCAAAAGCAATATTTTAGTTTTAAAATTAAAACTATTAAATTAATAAATTGCAAACATTAATCAACTCGTAATCGTATTTCGTATTCATTCTTGATTTAGTTTCAAGAAATCAAATAAATTGATTAATTTTGTATTTTTTATCCCAATTGTTTATGAAATTAAAATTCCTAATATTTTTAAGTTTAATTAGCATTGTCTCTTGTTCTTCGGATAAATCTGAATCATCAAAAACTCCTGAAGCCGTTTTTAACCAAGCAATGGAATATTTTAATGATGAAGATTATTTTAAAGCAAAACAAAAGTTTGATATAATTAAATTACAATTTCCAGCATCAAATTATGCTGAGAAAGCTCAGTATTATCTCTCAGAGTGTGATTTTAATGATGGCAATTATATATTAGCTGCTTTCAATTACAACAACCTACGTAGAATTTACCCTTCAACAGAATACGCAAAAGAGGCAATGTTCAAATCTGCTAAATGCTACTTTATGCTATCTCCTTCATTTGAACGAGACCAAGAATATACCAACAAAGCAATAGAATCACTACAAGAATTTCAATATGTTTACCCTAATGATAGCTTAACTAAAGAAGCAGACAAATTAATTGAAGTACTTCGGGGTAAATTAGCTCATAAACAATATCATATTGCTGAAATTTATATGATTTTAGATGCTCCAAGAGCGGCTTTAATTTATTATGATGAAGTAATTAATAAATATGATGATACTCAATACTTTGAAGATGCTTATTTCGGGAAAATCAAAACACTTGATTACATGGATAGACATGAAGAAGCCCTCGGATTAATTAAAATTTATGAATCAAAATTTGCTAATGGTAAGTTCAAAAAAGAAATCGAATTGCTTACACAACAAATAATGAAAGAAAAAAATGATAAAGAATAGAGCTAAGTTTAATTTTGAAGACTTATTCATCCTTTTTGGACAGAATGATCTTCATAATATAAATAATGATATTTTAGTAGAAGGCATTTCGATTGACACAAGAACAATAAATCAAGGAAATGCTTTCTTTGCTTTAAAAGGGGCAAATTCAGACGGACATAGTCGTGTGAATGATGCTTTTGAACTCGGCGCATCTCTTGCGTTTGTTGAACAAAATTGGTATATACAAAACAAAGAAGAATTAAAAGATTTACCAATTATTGTTGTAAAAAACTCTTATAAAGCTCTCGGTGAAACCGCTAATTACCACAGAAGTAGGTTTAGCATTCCTATTATTGCTGTTGCTGGCTCTAACGGAAAAACTACAACGAAAGAATTAATCGCTTCAGTTTTATCTACTAAGTTTAATGTTTTAAAAACTTATAAAAATTATAATAATCAGTTAGGCGTTCCCCTTATGCTTTTACAATTAGATGAAAGTCATACTGCTGCAGTTATTGAAATGGGAACAAATTCCTTCGGTGAAATTGCAGAATTAAGCAAAATCGTCAACCCAAATCATGCTCTTATAACTAATATTAACAAAGAACACCTCGAAGTTTTAATTGACATAGACGGAGTAGAAATTGAAGAGACAAATCTATTTAATTACGCAAAGAAACACGATATTTTCTCATATATTAACCTTGATGATACTCGACTAAAAAAATATACAATGGTACTCGAAAAGAGAGTAAGTTATGGATTCACAAATGAGGCAATGCTGGTTGGAGACGTTGAATATGACGATGATTTAATGCCGACAATAACTGCTAAGTTTAATCAAAAAGAGCTTACTGCAAAAATTAATGTACCAGGATACCCAGGTGCAATAAATGCACTTGCCGCTTCAGCAATTGGATTGAACTTAGATTTAAGTGAAGAAGAAGTGAAAAAGGGCTTAGAATCTTTTACTCCTGATACTTCAACTGAATATGGACGACTTTCTGTTATTAATAAAAATAATATCAAAATAATAAACGACACTTACAATGCAAATCCAGGAAGCGTAGCTGAAATGATTAATTTAGTATCGAGTTTTAAAGACAAGAAAAATATCCATATTGTACTCGGAGATATGCTTGAATTAGGCGAAGAAACAGCTAAAGAACATCAACTAATCTTAGATAATGCTAAAAGTGTAACAACACAAATTTACACTTATGGACCAATTTATAATAGTGTGGATAGAAATCTTAATTTTGAAAATAAGTCAGAAATAACTTCAAAACTTTTGAACTCACTAGCCGATAATGATATAATATTAGTAAAAGGTTCAAGAGGTATGAAAATGGAAGAAGTCGTTACTGAAATTCTAAGTAAAATAAACTAATTGAAAGGATAAAATTAATGAAAAAGTTAGTTTTAATATTAATTCTTTTTGTATCTATAAACTTAATCGCTGACGAAATATCCGAGATTAAATCTAATCTTGAATATCTCGCTTCACCTGAATTAAAAGGTAGAAAACCAGGAACCGAAGGAATCGAAAAAGCAGCACAATTTATTCAGTCAAAATTTGAAAGTATTGGCTTAGAAAAAGTCAACGGAAGTTATACTCAATCTTTTGAAGTAAAAACAGGTAGAGAGTTAGATGCAGCAGGTAATAACGATTTGCAATTCACTGTAACAATTCCACGACCAGGCAAACCAATAACAACAACAAAATCTTGGGCAGTTAATTCTGACTATTTACCTTACTCATTCTCATCAAATGGTGAAATTGAAGCCGAACTAATATTCTGTGGTTATGGAATAAGCGCCAAAGAACTTAATTATGATGATTACGAAGGAGTTAATGTTGAAGGTAAAATTGTGGTTTTACTATCGGACAGCCCAGATGGTGTTTCAAAAACAGGTGAATTTGCAAAATATTCAAATTTAAGATATAAAACAACAAATGCTAAAAATCACAAAGCAGCAGCAATTATTTTTGTTAATATACAAGGTGATTCCGCAAACGTATTCGAGAGATTAGAAGATGTAGATAGAGTTTCAACAGATGCTGGAATCATTTGCATTCAAGCAAATAGAGTTCAAATGGATAAGTTTTTTCCAAATAGCGACAAGCTTTATCCTTGTGAAGAAGCAATCAATAAAACTCGAAAACCTAAATCATTTCAATTAAAAAACTCAACTTGCAAAATAAACGTATCAATAAAAGATAAACTTACAAGCACTAAAAATATAATGGGTCTTTTGAAAGGCGAAACTGATAAATATATCATTATTGGCGCTCATTACGACCACCTCGGCGAAGGTCATTCTAGTTCATCAAGATACAAAGGTAAGGAAATTAAAATTCACTACGGAGCCGATGATAATGCATCAGGAACTTCTGCTATACTTCAATTAGCAAAGAGATTTTCTGAGAATAAAATTAAAGACAACATAATTTTTGTTGCTTTTTCATCAGAAGAAATGGGACTGCTTGGTTCAAAAGAATTCGCTTTAAACCTTCCTGTTGAAAAATCTAAAATCAAATTCTACGTAAATTACGATATGGTTGGAAGATTAGATAGCAAAGATATGCAAGTTTTCGGAGTAGGAACAAGTCCGAAAATTGAAAGCGTAGTTGATGATATTGCAAGGCAACAAGCA
This sequence comes from uncultured Hyphomicrobiales bacterium, assembly GCA_964465945.1. Taxonomy (GTDB): domain Bacteria; phylum Bacteroidota; class Ignavibacteria; order Kapaibacteriales; family UBA2268; genus JAJRPT01. The sequence goes on along the minus strand of CAYXMM010000002.1, from coordinate 82,815 downwards.
ATTAAAATTAAAAAAGTCGCAACAGGAAATGGTCCTTCAGACCACCAATCATTCAACCTGATTAGAATTCCTGTTCTGTTTTTCTTTTCTGGAATTCACTCAGAGTATCACACTCCTGACGATACACCAGAAAGAATTGATTATGCAGGAATTGTGAAAATTTTAGATTATTCAGAAGCAGTAATTAGAAAGCTCTCAAACGAAAACGAATTACCTTATTCAGAAGTAAAAGAAAGTGACAAAAAAGAGCATATAAGTCGAACAAGTTCCAAAGTTGTTATGGGTGTTATACCTTCATATAGTGATACTGAACACGGCTTCGTTCTTGATGGCGTTCGTCCAGGAAGTCCCGCTGAAATTGGTGGTTTAAAAGCTGGTGACATAGTAATAAAAGTTGATGAAGTTGATGTAAAAGATATTTATGACTTTATGTATAGCTACTGGGAGAAAAATCCTGGTGATATAGTAAAAGTCAGCGTATTACGAGGTGGCAAAAAAGAACCACTTACTTTCAATGTCAAATTAGCAGCAAAATAAAAAATCAAAAAAGGAGCAAATTGCTCCTTTTTTTATTATATTAAATCTGAATGTTGTCTTAATTTACTCTCTAATGAGATTTATTTTTTTATCGGCTAAGGAAAGTATTTTATTAGTAATTAAATTGCTTGCACCAACTTTGTTCTTAATATAATTTCCTGAAATTATTCCTAATTCCTTTGACGATTTTTCATCAAGCACTAGACTAATAAAGCTTTCAGCATCAATTTTATTTTTTATAACTTTAAGCGAACCTAATTTATTAAGCTCTTTGGCTTCTGGTGAACGCTCGATTTTAGGTCCACAAGCAAGAGGAATTGAGTAACCAGATGGCTCTGAAACTGAATGCACACTTTTTGAAATTCCGCCACCAATATATGCTGCATCTGCGAATGAATATAGTTGAAGTAATTTACCAATACTATCTACTATAATTGCTTCAAATTCAAAGTCTAAATTTTTTGAATACTCACTTAAAAGCACTGATTTTGGAAATAAAAGTCTTGATGATATAATATGTTCTTTGCTTGGTTCGTGAGGAACAATAATTGGAAAAATACTATTTCTATATTTATTTAGTACATCTGCAAATAAATTTTCATCTTCTCCCCAAGATGAGCCAAATACAATAACTTTTTTACCTTTAAAATGCTTTTTATCTAACAAATCAGAATCTAAGTTTTCAGCAACTTTTTCTATAATTCGGTCATACCTTGTGTCTGCCGAATTGATAATCTCAGAAGGAATTTTTAATTTATTAAAATAACTATAATGTTCTTCATTTAATGTGTAAATTTCATCGAATAATGAATATAAATCTTTGTAGAACGATTTAATAAAAGGACAATATTTTAGGTAATTACTTGGTTGAGAAGCATTTATTAATATTATTGGCTTTCTTTTATACTTAAAAAGTGCTATGTGATTTCTCCAAATGTCATATCTAATCATAACAATGACATCAGGATTTGTGATATTAGTAAATTGTTTTGCTCTTGAAAGTGAATCAAAAGGCATATAAACATTAAAATCAACAAAATCATAATTTAATGAGTTTTCAAGACCGGATGGAGAGTAAAATGAAGCAATAATTTCAATATTATCTCTGTTTCGTTTCAATCTTTCTATTACAGGTTTTGCCTGTTCAAACTCACCTAAAGAAGATGAATGAATCAAAATTCTAAGAGTACCTTTTTCTTTTTTTGGAATTTGATTAATATAATGAAAATAATCTCGTTCTCTTTTTCGAACTTTAAGATTAAAAATTGATACAATTTTATAAGTTAAAAATAAAATTGGAATTATAAATAAGTTATAAATTATTGCCCAGAGATTCATTAATAGTTTTACAATAAAAAAGGACAAAATTAAGGAATATTAACATAATAAAAAAAGAGGTTATCTTTCATTGATAACCTCTGTTTGTTTTATTTATTTACGTTAAATTTAATGGTTTTAGTATTCTGTAAATTAGTATAATTTATAAAATACACACCAGTTGGTAATTTATCAACTTCAAGTAGGAATTGATAAAACCCAGATTCAAGATTAGTATTTACAGGAACTGATATTAATTCCCCAATCGAGTTTCTTATTTCTATTTTAACAGGACCATTAAAAGCATTTGAGTATGAAACTAATTTGTTTTGCGCTATTGGATTTGGATTAATTCCCTCTATGTCGCTATTTATTCCACTCGCATCAAATACTCTTAAATTTCTAGCACAAAATTCTGAAAGTTCAACAGTAATAGGATCGCTATCACCAGCATTACAATTTTCAACAAAGATATTATAATCAATCTCTGCTTTAAAATCATTTGATAAATTCAGATAATATTCAATTGAAACTAAATCTTGATTATATGGCGTTGGCAATGCACCAACTCCAACAATATTAAATTCATTAAAACTAACTCTATTCAAAGTCCAAGTTAATTTTCCACCAGTCTTATCAACAATACTTGAATCTTTAATATTTACAACTAAATTATTATATTTTACATTAATAGTAACTTTTTGAATATCCCATTGACTATTATTAGCTTGACTTGTTAGTTTAGGTATTATTACACCAAAATTTAGTTTATCAATCTCACCAGGATTAACAGACTGTTTGTTTTTTGTTGCATTCAAGTCAATATAAATTCCTGTTCCTGTTACATTTAGAGTATAGTCTAAGTTTAAATTATTTTTAAACTGAATCGAAGCATTATAAATTTTAGATTCAGATGGAGTAAATACGATTTCAACTTGAGATTGACCACCAACAGGGATAGTTAATGTTGCTGGCATATTTACTGAAAAAATTCCTTCGTTAGGAGTAATAATAACATCAGAAGAATTAATTATCAATGGTGAACTGGAATTGTTTGTAATTGTATAGAAATATGAACCTGGTTTATCACAAACTAAAATATTAGCAAAATCATAACCATCTTGATTTGTATTTGGATTAGCTTCACATTCGCCAGTTACTCGAGGTAATGTTGTATCAGTAGCAAATTTATCATCAATCAAATAACCAATAGCTGCGTCAGCAACAACATCAAAATTATATGTAATATTTCCACCGGTCGAAGGAGTAAAATTCACATTTACATCTTTTGTAGAATTTGCTGCGATATTCAAATTGTTTGAAACTAAAGTTCCATTATCAAATTTAAAATCGCTAACCAATGAAGTTATCGAACTTACATCAACGCTCGTTAATGTAGATTTATTTTTGATCCTTAAAGTAGAACCAGAAGTTTGGCTTTGAGTTGCATTATCTGCACATAAATATGTAATTTCAAGCTCTGGGAACAACCCAGTTCCTTTTAGAATTGTTGTGGAATCTAACTTACCACTTGCTAATTCAAAAACTAAAATTGGAGAATAAACACCTTCTGTTAAAGGAGTAAATGAATAGTCAATTTCAACTGATTGATTGCCTCCGATATCATAAGAACTATTGGCATTAACTAATTTAAAGTAATTATTTGGGTCATTAACAATTTGTAAATTAGAAATTTTTGATGCTAAATCAGATAAATTGCTTAAAGTAATTTTTCCATTATTTACAGTTCTAATTCTATTAATAATTTCAGGAGTATTCCCAACAATTGAAGAATTGATACCTTCACCTTGCAAATTAGAATAAGTATTTTCACATGCTGTTGTTACTCCAAAATTAATTTTCGCAGTTCTTATTCCTTCTTGTTTCGGTGTAAAATAGACTACAAAAGTTGAGCTTGAAAATGCCGGAACATTTAATGTAGCTTGCTCTACCCCACTTTGGTCAATCGCAAATATTTCAAATTCTGAACTTGGGTCGCTTTCAATCACCGGAGTGATTCTAATTACTTGTGAAGTTGGATTAGTAAAAATATCATTTAAAACTATCCTTGAACGAATACCAATAGTTTTTTTACCAACATCTGCTAAATCAACAGATTCACCTTTACAAGTTCCATTTCCAACAATCTCTAAAGAAATTGGGTCTCCACATTCACTAATAATAGTAAATGTAGCAGTTCTAACACCTAATTTTTGAGGTGCAAATGAAAACTCAAGAGGAACTTCTTCACCAGGTGCCATGTATGTCGGTAGTTGACTTCTAAGTGAAAACTCATTAGTAATCTCTGAAATCATATTTGAAGATTGAGGTACAATTGGTAAATTACCAGTATTTTTTAACAACCCACTAAACACCCTTGTACCTATTGACCCAAGTAATGTATTGCCAACATCTGCTTTAGTTATTGAAAATGAGATTTTTGGCATTTGAAGGGCAAAATTACCGGATGATTGATCGATAGATGCTGCTACTTTGCCATAGCAAGAAACAACAAAATCTTTAGCATCTTGTGAAGTAAACGTCTGATTTTCAAAAGTTATAGTATTCTCAAAAGTTTGAGTACTATAAATATTTCCATCTGCATCTGTATGTGAATACTTTTTATAGTCGTTAATATTATAACCAATTCTGTAAGCATCCATAAAATTCAAATTATTATCATAGTATGCAACAAAACTACCTGTATTTTGAAATGAAATACCACTCGGAAAATCAACTCTACCACTATAATTACCACAGACAGCAATTCTATTAGCTGATTTTTCATATCTAATCCCACGAACCCATAATTGTGAGTTTGCATTTTGATCTGCTCCAAAAGTAACTGTCTTTTGGACTGAACCATCAGTTGCTAATTTTGAAATAAACCCATAAGATACATTTGAATGTTTAAAGAATGGAGTTGATATTCCAAATTTCAATCCATTAAATGAAGTTCCTGCAATGAAAATATCATTTGTTGGTGATACAATAATCCCAGCAGTAGAATCATTCATGTCCGAGCCACCGTTTACAACCCACTGAGGAAAACCATCTCTATCTAATTTTGCCACATAAATATCAGTTCCACCTTTTGAAATCTTTGTATTACCTAAGAAATCTAATGTTTCTTGGAAGTAACCAGTTGTATAAATATAAGTTTCTGCTGGATCCATATCTAAACCTGATGCAATTCCATTAAATTGATTTTTACCTTGTTGGACCCATCTATAAAATTGGCGTGCTTCTCTTTCCACTTTTACTTTAATATTATTTGAAACAAATGTTGGATTCCATTTATAATGTCCTCCTGATACATTTTTAACAATATCTTCCCATGTTGCTCCATTATCGGTAGAGTAATATAAATTCACAGGTGTTTCTGCTTCAACTCCTGCCCATTGAATATCAACACCATCGCAAGGAGAATAAACACTTGTATGCGGAGAAACAAGTACTACTCGTGAAAATCCACCTGTTAAATTCACATAACCAGGACAAAACACACCATCTAACGAAAACAATGCTTGCCTATATTCTTTTGCAGTTTGTTGAGTAAATTTTAAATCGACCTCAATAGTATCGTTGGGTTGAGCTACGTCATTAACTTGAGCTATATTTCCATTGATTCTAACTTGTTCCAATGTAAAAAATGTTGGAGGTGTAATTGTATGACCTTTATAAGTAAAAGGTCCATTTACAACCGTAAATGTTGCAGTACTTGTAATCGGAACGCCAATATCAGGGTTTCCAAAGCTTACAAGTCCTCCACCTTTTGGTTCTAATTTAGCAATACTATTTTCAGGGGCTCTGTAAAATCTGTCTTTTGGAGTAGGTTCCAAATCTCTTAAAAAATCTATTGTAACATTTCTGTCTCTTGATGCTTCATCACAACCATAATGAGAAAGCCATTTCAATTCACAAATCTGTCTTGATTGAGCTTCAACTGCAATTAGCTCATAGATATCTTCTAACTCGGATTTTTTTCTAACTTCAAATGACTTACCACCAGTTTCGTGAGCAATTCTTGATAAGTTAACAGTCATTGGCATCATTAAAGTAATAGTATAAACTTGTATATTGGCATTTTGCATTGCTTTAAAAATTTCTTCTGTTCTATTTTTTTCACCAGGTTCTGGCAAACCATCTGTCAAAAAAATACATATTCTATTCATATCTGCCGGTTGAGAAGATAGCATTTTCACGGCATTAACTTCTGATTCAATAAATGGAGGATTATAAAATGTTGGACCAAAAGGAATTATTTTTTCAACAGTATCAATTAGCATTTGTTTGTCATTTGTAAAATCACTTATTAATTTAGCATCCAATGAAAACGCAGTTATTGCTACTTTAGTTTTTCCTTCAAATTTGAGCGTCTCAAGGAACTTTTTAACTCCTTCGACAACCCAATCCCAGCGTCTTATTCCGTCATCAGGATTAGTTTCCATTGAGCCACTTCTGTCTAACACAAGCAAAATACTTAATTCAGCAGGGGCATCACTTTCTTTACAAGAAAGTTCAAGAGTTGGTGCCATATTAACGCCATTCTCTTTAATAGCGAAATCACCTACTACAAGGTTATCATATTTCTGACCATTTGGCTGAGTTGCAACAAAATTGACTTTCACATAAGGAAACTCATCTGTAACAATTTGAGTAACGGTAAATGCGGAGAATAAATTACTTTGTGAAAATAAAATAAGTAACAGTAGAATTGTGTATTTTTTCATTTTATTTTTTATTTTATTATTTTTAATACTATATAAACACAAAAATAATAAAATTGTTACAAAACTACAAATAAATATTAATATAAAACCTTGTTAGTTCTTAAATCTATTGCTTTAACTACATTATCTGGCAGTTCAAGATAAACAGATGAATTTTTGTTAATAAATTGAGATTTTTTGACGTTATTAAATTTAAAAGACACCCATGCTATTGGATTTTTTCCTGAAAATTGACTTGCAAAAGTAAATTTTTGATTTATTGCAGTATTGCCTCGAGTATCAATAAACTCCCAAAAATCACCGATTTTTACGGAGCACAATCCATTTGTAAAATCATGAACTTCATCAAAAATTAATTCAGTAAGTTTTTGACCTGTACTATCAATCAATCCCCATTTATATTTCATACCTTTGTCGAGCATTCCCACAAAAGAATATCCTTCCGAAAATGACAATATTTCAGAGTATTGCGGGTTAATAATCATTTCACCCTCTTTATCCATTAGACCTACAACACCACCAATATTCGCTTTTGCAAGACCAGATTTAAAGTATGCAGGTTCTTGATAATTATAAGGCAGGATTAATTCACCTTGCTTATTAATAAATGCTATTTTATAATCTTTATTAGATATAGATGCAATGCCTTCTGAAAAAGGATACCCAACTATATCTTTTTCTAAAGGAATTTTCATTAAACCATTTGTATCAATGTAACCCCGTCTTGTATCATCATAAACATAAGCTAAGCCATCTGTAAAGAAAGTAGCATCAATTAAATTTGGTTTTATAAATATACTACCATCTTTGTTGATAAACCCATATCGTTTATCTATTTCTTCAAGAGGAAAATTATTTACAACCATAGCTTTGCCATTGGAGAAATCTTTTATATCATCATAATTAGTTATGATAGTGATTTCTCCTTTGTCATTCATATAACAATTTTTATTTTTACCTTTTATTTTTGCTACAACAGAATACATCCCTTCACTATACCCAAGCACATCAAGAACTTTATTATTCTTAAACATTTCTTTTCCATTTATATCCCAAAAATGCCATTCATTATTTTGATAAAACGCTACGAGAGGTTCGTTAGAAAATGATGTAAAAGTGAAAACTAAAAGTAAAAAATAAAACTTTATCATATTATTTCCAATTTTTTATGTTTGTCATATTGATTAATAACGAAAGTAAAAGTATTTTGTTTAATTAGTTGTTATTATAAAAATTTTAATTGAAATTCTTTATTTAATGAAGCAAATTGTTCCTCTGTTAATCCATAGTGCCCAAAATTATTTTCTTCTGCTTTATGTTTTCCGTGATAATCTGAGCCACCAGTCTGCCTTAATTGAAATTGCTTAGTATAGGATTGAAGATGACGTGTCGTAAACATATTATGAGATGGGTGATACACTTCAATACACCTCATTCCTTGTTTTACCATATTATATAACTGCAAAGTTGTGAAATTCTTATTTGGATGTGCTATTGATACAAATCCCCGAGCATTTTTTATTAATTTTATTGCATTATCAAAATTAATAAATTCTACTTTTGGAACAATAACTTTTTCAGTCGTCATTATATTTTGAAATACGTCATAGATATTCCGTGCATATTCTTTTTCAACTAATTCTTCTGCAATATGAGAACGTGTGATAATTTTACCTTTTAATTTAGAATAAATTTCGTCAAACTTTATATTTATTCCTAAATTATTTAATTGTATGATAATATTCTTAGCTCTATTTACTCTTTGCTCTTGAATTGAATCTAAATAATTAATCAAATCAATATTTTTTAAATCAAAATTATATGCAAGAAGGTGTGTTTCCCTATTATTAAAATAAGTAGTTAATTCAACACCTGAAACTAGATTCAAATTAGTTGAAATATTTGTATAAGCAGATATTGTATCGTGGTCGGTAATACTGAAAACTTTTAATTTTTTATCCTCTGCTATTTTCAGTAATTCGTTTGTTTCTAATTTTCCGTCCGAAGCGATTGTATGTGAGTGTAAATCAGCGTAGAGATTAGTCATTTTTCGATAAGATTTTTTGAATTTCGTTATTTAATTTTTCACGTGAATCATATAAAGATTCAGAAACTACTTTGATATCAGCAATTACAGGCATAAAATTAGAATCTCCATTCCAACGAGGAACAATATGGTAATGCAAATGTGATGGAACTCCTGCACCGGCTGCTGTTCCTGAATTTACCCCTAAATTATAACCGTGTGGGTTATAAACATTTAGTACAGCTTTTATACAAACTTTTATTACTTTATTTATTTCTAAATATTCGTCATCATCAAGAAGTAAAATATCGTTTACTTCTCTTTTAGGTAAAATAAGAATATGTCCATTATTATAAGGATATTTGTTAAGCATAACAATAGTTTTGTCAAATTTATAAACAACTAAATTTTCTCTATCATTATCGCTTTCTATTGCTTCTTGGATAAAACTTTTATCAGATTGTTTCGATTCTTTGAAACTATCCATATATTGACTTCGCCAAGGAGACCACATTCTTTCCATATTTTTCTCAAAAAAGGATAGACTTTTGTTGTCTATCCTTATATTTTAATATCAATTATAAACTTTTAGCCATTTTAAGGACTAAATCAACACATCTATTTGAGTAGCCCCACTCATTATCATACCAGCCAACAATTTTCACCAGTGTTCCTTGTACATCCGTTAATTGTGAATCAAAAATACAAGAATGTGGGTTACCAACAATATCAGATGAAACTAATGGTTCATCAGAATATTCAAGTATACCTTTTAAGTAAGTATCAGCGGCTTCCTTAAATTTAGCATTAATTTCTTCTTTTGTTGCTGGTTTTTTAAGCACAATTGAAAAATCTGTTAATGAACCATCAGGAATAGGGATTCTAACAGCATAGCCATTTAATTTGCCCTTCAATTCAGGTAAAACTAAGCCAACAGCTTTTGCAGCACCAGTAGTTGTAGGAATTGCATTTGCAGCTGCTGCTCTTGCTCTTCTTAAATCTTTATGAGGTAAATCTAAAATTCTTTGGTCATTAGTATAAGCGTGAATTGTTGTCATAAACCCATACTCAATACCAAAGTTATCATTCATTACTTTTACCATTGGAGCAAGACAATTAGTTGTGCAAGAAGCATTTGAAACTAATTTTTCGTTTCCTGTTAGAATATTATCATTAACACCTAAAACAACAGTAGCATCTAAATCACCTTTAGCAGGAGCAGAAAGAATAACTTTCTTTGCACCATTTTGGATATGTTTTTCAAGACCTTCTCTGTTTGCAAATACACCTGTTGATTCAAGAACTAAATCTGGTTTTTCCCAAGGAATATTTACTGGGTCTTTTTCAGCACTAATTGGAATATTCTTTCCATTAACAACTAAGTTATTTCCATCTACTGAAATTATTCCTGCAAACTTGCCATGAACAGAATCATATTTTAATAAATGTGCTAATGTTGTAGCATCAGTTAAGTCATTAATACCAACGAACTTAATATCAACATTTCTGTTTATTAATTCTCTAAAAACTAATCTACCTATTCTACCAAAACCATTTATACCAAGCTTAATAGACATAGCTGCTCCTTTTATATATAAATTTGAAATTGTTAAATAAACATTTACAAAATTAAGCATTTTTATTTAAGTTTGTAGAATTTAATCTAAAAGAGCTATGAATTATATTAAAGAAATAATCAGCTTAAATAAAATTCTGAAAAAGAACAACCCAATCGACAAAGAAGACATCGAAAGTCCACACCGTAAATTAATTTTTATCAAATCAAAAATCCGAAATTCAGTTCAAAACATTATATTAATAATTCTCGGAACACTTGCTGCAACTATTGGCTTTAATGGCTTTTTAGTTCCGAATGGCTATATTGATGGTGGTGTCGCAGGCATCTCTCTAATATTATTAAATTTAACTTCACTTCCATTTGGTATTTTATTGGTTCTAACTAGTGCACCATTTATTTTAATGGGATTATTTAAGTTGAAACTAAAGTCAATTTTTAGAAGTATATTTTCTGTTTCATTACTTGCTATATTAGTTCAAATCATTCATATTCCTACTCTCACAGAAGACAAACTTCTAATTGCAACCTTTGGTGGTTTGTTTTTAGGACTTGGCAGTGGTCTCGCTATTAGAGGAGGCGCAATAATCGATGCAACTGAATTATTAGCACTTGTAGTAACAAAGAAAATTAATATAAGCATTGGTGACTTTATTTTAATTTTCAACTTATTTGTTTTCTCAGCAGCTGCTTACCTCCTCTCATTAGAAATTGCAATGTATGCTATATTAACCTATGTTATTGCTACAAAAACTATCGACTTTATCTTAGATGGAATTGAAGAGTATACAGAAGTTACAATCATATCAGATTTCAGTGAAGACATAAGAAGAGCAATTTCAGAAGAACTCGGCAAAGGCGTTACAATTTTCAAAGGCAAAGGCGGCTATAGCTTGAATCAAAGCGAACTCAAAGATAGAGATATTTTATATTCAGTAATTACTCGTTTAGAAGTAAGTAACATAATGGGTATTATAAGTTCACTCGATCCAAAAGCTTTTGTTATCACAAATAGCGTGAAAGATATTAAAGGAGGAAATGTTAAAACTAAAATTTACCAGAAATTTCAAAAAAGTTAAACTTTTTCTATTAAAATCATATAATTTTCCGGATTTACTTGCTCTTTTTCAGAAACTCTAATTTCTTTAATTTTACCAGAAATTGGTGAATGCAACGTTGTTTCCATTTTCATTGCTTCGACAATAATTAAATTATCACCTGGCTCAACCTTATCACCAACATTAACAAGTATCTTAACAACCGCACCAGGCATTGGTGGAAATATTTCTGCCCTATCATCACTTTGGCTTGAACTTATAAACTCATCTTCCAATTCAGTAAAAACATACTGCTTACCTCCAATACTAACGTAAAACTTATCTTTATCTTTTACACCAGTTGCAATAAACTCCTCATCATTTCTAATTACTTTAAATCTTTTATCATCAATTCTCTGAATCCTAATATCATAATTTACTCCATCAACAACTACTCCACTTTCATTATTTTCAACTGATACTACATTATTATTATACTTGATTTTCATAATTATTTTTATTTTTGTTTAGTTTAAAATACAATCTAATATATAAAATGCAAAAAATTAATATTGAATTCGTTAGAAAGCAATTATTACAACACTCTGACGATAATAATGCCTTTTTAATGTCAAAGTATATGAAAAATAATTTCCCATTTTACGGCATTAAGAAACCCAAATTAAGAGAAATTTCACGTCCTATATTAAAAGAATTAAAATCATACCCAACGGAAGAATTATATTTGCTAGTTCAAGAACTTTGGCAAGAAAATGAAAGAGAAATGCAATACCTTGCATTAGATATACTTAGAAAAATTTTAATAAAACGAGAAATTGAAATAAAAATTATTGAAGAACTAATCATTACAAAATCTTGGTGGGATAGCGTTGATGAGTTTAGCAATCTAACAGGTGAATATTTCAAAAATGATTATAACTTAGAACTTTTAAATAATTGGGTCGATTCTGAAAATATCTGGTTAAACAGAAGCGCCTTACTTTTTCAACTTAACTATAAAAAAATCACTAACGAAGAATTACTACAAAATTTCATTCACAGATTAAAACATAAAAAAGAATTTTTTATACAAAAAGCAATCGGTTGGGTTCTCCGTCAATACTCAAAAACAAATCCTCAATGGGTAATCAAATTAGTTGAAGAAGAAGCCATAATCGGCTTAGCACGAAGAGAAGCTTTAAGGTTAATTAAATAAAGTATTTTTTTATTTACATTATACTTTCAAGAAGTATTTTTTAATACAACACCCCGTCGGCAAGCCGACACCCCTCTGATAGAGGGGAATTTTTTTGATTAGATTCTTCGCTACGCTCAGAATGACGGGTTACTCCCGCACAAATTTAATTAATTCATCATTTACTTTTATGAAGTAAATGCCAGAAGGTATGATGCTTATATCGACTTCTTGGGTGGTGGTATGGTTTGCTGGGTATTCGCTTATTTTGGATAAATTCATTGAGTATAATGTCAATTTTGTTATTGGCTCTTCTACGCTTATTTTTATTGTATTTTGGCTTGGGTTTGGATATATTTTGACGTTTAATTCTTTTTTTACGCTGTTTGCTTCTGGGGTGTATTTTATTAATTTATTGCCAGATGTAAACCAAAAATTGCCTTTGGAGTCTTTGGCTTTTAAACTTATTAATCCACCTAAAACGCTATCGGGCGTTACTAATATTTTTTCCCAATATGAATTTTCTTTATATTCATATATATTACGAAGACTTTGTGAGTATAATTTTTTGTCTCTCGTTACTAAAGCACGTCCAAGTGTGTCGTAATTCTTCCAGTTGTTTCCTTCTTTTTTATATAATGACCCTGTACCTGTATAATAAAGCCATATATTATTTGATGAATCAACATCACAGGTTAATAAACCAACTCCCTGAAACGGAGGAACTGCTACTTTATTAAACTTTATATTTGCTTTATTCAAATCTGCTGAATATAATTCCCGATAATTATTAGCTATATATAAATTATTGTTTTTGTCTATCGCTAATTTATTTATATCTCTCCTATATAAATTTTCATCTTCAAAGTAGGAGTTCCATTTGCCTTTTTTGTAGTGGTATAACCCAATTACGTTTGCAGACCAAAATTCATCTTCGCCCGTTACTAAAATGTCATGAATACCATATGGAAGCATTGGTGAGTTAAATTGATTGAATGATTCCCAGTTTTCGCCATCATATCTTATTAGTGATGCCATATTTGGCGATGTGTAATCTTCGTAAGTTCCAAAATACATATCTCCGTTTGGTCCCTGGGTTGCACAGCTTATTTGCATAAATGGTAAATTGGTGTTACTCGTGTCAAAAAATACAGTTGATTGTTCATTAAATTTAATTAATTCATCTGCATTATTTGCTAAAATCCAAATATTATCTGTGTTATCTATATATAAAAAACGATTCATATATTTTAATCTACCAGAAGGATCAACATCTGTAGAATCATAAATCGTCCACTTTGCAAAAGAAATGTTATGAAATAAAACTATTGATAGAACTAAAGTAAATATTCTCATTTTTGTTTTCCTAATAATTTTAAAGTTTAACTTTTTAACTTTTTAACTTTTTAACTTTATATTGATAATACTTTTGATAATCCTATACGGATACTATCCATTTCTGCTTCTTTCAGAACACCTAATTTCTTAATAAAGCGTTCTTGGGATAAAGAACGTACTTGGATACAATCAGCAGCGGATACTTTACTTAAATTATTCAATTGGTTTGGTTCAATTTTTATCATCCAAGGAGCAATCTCATATTTCTCTTTCCAATCTGTAATTGGTACTATTATTTTTAATGGTAATACTCCTAAAGCATTATCGCTGACAATAACAGCAGGACGAGTTTTTTTTATTTCTGCTCCAACAGTTGTATCTAAATTAATTAGCTAAATCTCATTTTGTTTCATAAAAATCTTCAAAATCTAAATCTGTAAATGTAGTTAAGTTTTTGTCATTAGAATAATCCGAAAGTAAAAGATTAGATGCTTCAATTAATTTATCTTCATTCTCGATTTTCCTTATAGAATGAATAGCCATTTCTATAACATACATTCTTTTTGAAATTGGCATTCTATTTATTTCATTTATTATTTCGCTTGTATTCATGTTTATTCATTTGTTTTATTCACAAAAGTAAGAAATAATTTTCATAGTTATAAAACGAATTTAACTATAAATATTTTAATAAGCAGTGTACTTTGATATAATTCTATATATATTCTATCTATTTCGCTTCGCTCAATATGACGGCAAAAAATCACCCATCACCTTACTGGCACTTCCCTCAATGGAAGAGAGGTTTGGATTAAAGTTTTTTTGCTATTGACATGAAACTACTACGTAGTTTTTTAATCATTTATAGATAAATATTTCTAATTATAAATGAAAGAATATTCATCTTTCTAAAATTTTAAAAAATAATTTAAAAATTTTTATCATTATAATTTACTTATATTTATTAACTTAGAAAATTTTTTAAAATATTGTTAAAAATATTTATTTTTTTTTGCGGTATATTTTTGCAACTTATGTGTTATTATATATATATAATTTACAAATTTAAAAAAATACATTATATGGAGTCAAAATGATAACTATACTTTTTATATTAAATACTATATTATTTTCACAGGCATTAGATGTTGAAAAATATATAGAGTTTCTAAATAAAAATCAAGATATGAGTTCTGAACAACTACTAAATATGTATCCTGCTGGAGAATATTTACAGAACATAAACTCATCTATAGATAGTATTAAATATTTAGATAATGTTATTAATAAATATAATTTAACAGAGGATGAAATTTCGCTCTTAAAAAAGAATGGTTTTGTTGTTTCACAGCGAAACCAGTTTAAGACTTATTTTGATGCTTATAGAAGTGTATTTAAAAACGATTTTCCAAATTATATTTCAGCTGATTTAATGCTCTATTCAACTCATTTTAATTTCCAGAAAATTTTAGAAATTATAGAGCTAAAATCAATTCAGAATTTGTGGAAAGGAATTGTATCTAAAATGAAACTTTCAAAATCTGAGTTCAGAATTATAACAAATAGTATTCCTGTAAACAGTTATAACTATAAAATCTTTTCTAAAGCATATAAGAATTTTGAAGATTATTTATCAATAACAGAACACTTAATTAATAACACTACTACAAATAATGGTAAAATAGGGCAAATATTAAAGTTTATTGAAGATGAAGAATATAAACGAATAATGTTATTTTCAGAATCATCTGAAGTTCCTTTTGATTTTAGTCAATTTAAAGTTAGAGGGTTTTATAAAGAAGCTGGAGCAGGAAACTTCTTTAAAGCTATGACTTGGTTAGGAAGAGCGGAAATGGTTATTGCTAATGGAGAAAACACTGTTGAAAATCATGAAGTAGAAGACTTAGATGTAATGTTATTACAAGCGGTAATGTTATCAGTTTCAATTAAAAAAGACTATGATAATTATTTAAAATGTGATAATACATACAATAGATTAATAGGAAGGCAAGATAACATTACTCCTACTGAAATTAACAATATTTTAGACGAAATGAATATTGATAGTATTTCAATGCTACTTGATTCAAATTTAAGAGAAGATTTTAAAGAAAGGATTCTAAAATTAAGTTCTTCAAAACAAACTTATTCTGGTAATGTAGTAATAAACGTTAGTCCAAATGCTAAAAGTACTTTAGCGATAGTTTTTAAAGTATTCGGTCAAAGACCAATTCTTGATGGATATGTTACATCAAATACAACTTATGATAATATTAATTATAAAGGGGAACTTATTCAACGATGGATACCTTCAACTTTAGATGTTTCATTTGCTCTTGGAAATAATGCTTCGGCTCAATTACTTATCCCTGAATTAAATAGGTATAATTATAGTAGCAATTTAGCAGCAAATAGATACTTGTTTGATAATAATAGCGACTCAGCTTGGGGTGCAACTATATACAATTCTTGGTTAAATATATTAAGAAGTTTGAACATAAATGAAATTAATAAAAGAAATGAATTACCATTATTTGCTCAAACAGCTGCTTGGAATCAAAAAAACTTAAATACTCAACTTGCGTCTTGGTCGCAACTACGTAGAGATTTTATACTTTCTGCAAAACAGCCCTACACTGATTCGTATATTTGCAGTTTTCCAAAAACACTTTTAGAACCAAACATTGATTTTTTTAGAAAGATTAAGTTATATAATTTATTGTTTAAAGAAATAGTTAACGACCTTTTTAATAATAATAATTATGGATTTGAACGATTTTTCAATGAATACATTACAATAGTTGATAATCTAATTGTAATAGCAGAAAAGCAACATAACAATGTTAATTTAATAGAAGAAGAAATCTTGTTTTTACAAAATATGATGATACCTATGAGTGTTTGTCAAGTTCCTTCTTATAAAGATTGTAGTTCATACTTATATGAAGGCTGGTTTAATCAGCTATTTTATGGTATTGAAGATATTTATGATGGTACTTTTATGGGTCCTACGTTTAAAGAAGATTACACAGTAGCTGATGTTCATACAATTCCTCAAGAAGGAATGGAATTAGTGGGTAAAGTTCTTCATGCTGGTGTTGGACCTATAAATTTAGCTTTTATTCTTAGTAAAGATAGTGAAGGAAAACCTACTATTTTTACTGGTCCAGTTTTTAGTTATTATGAATATATTTCTCGTGATTTCAAAAGGTTAGACGAAGATGAATGGAAAGATTTTTTACTAAGTGAAACAAAAAAATTAGAACCAATGAACTTTGCAAAATATTATATGTCTAACAGCAATGGTAATAAATATAGTTCATTTTCAAATTTCTTTTTAAATAATATTAGCGACGTAAAAAATGTAAATGAAAAATTTAAAGTGAATTTTTATCCAAACCCTGCAAAAGATAAATTATTTATTTCAATTTTTCCAGATAAGATAAATACTACTTATTATGTTGAAATATTTGATTTGATTGGTAATATAATTTTTAAAGACGATGTATTTGTTAATTCTTTTACTAACTTTATTATTGATATTGACTTACAAATTGGAATAAAAAAAGGAATTTATATTTGTAAAATCACAAACGATAATATTGATGTATCTTTTAAATTTTTAAAAGAAGATTAAGTTTTTTTTCAAAACTAAGTTAAAATTTAAACTAATTAAACCATTGGCTATTTCGTTTTGTTTAACTCCAATAATTTATAATAAATTATTTTTTTGTAATTTTGAATAATAAATTTTTAAGCAATTATTAACTTTTGAAAAGATATGGTATCTAATCATAGATTTTGTTTGTTAGACCCTATTAAGAAACCACTTAGTGTAACTATTCACTTAGAAGATGGGTTGATGGCTGGTGGGGATTTTAAACTTATTGATGAAAAGAAAAACGTAATCGAGAGCTTTAAAGTTAGCACCGATGAAGGTAAGTCATTTGTTTATAAATTTAAAACTCCAAATGAGAAAATTAATAAAACTAAGCTGGTATGGACTATATTAGTTTGCTCGCAAAATCCGAATAGCTTCATTGGTGAGTTAGAACTTGAATTTTTGCAAATGGGGTTAAAAACTAAATTGACCTCACCAACTAAATATGTGCTAAAAAACATTCCGCCTTGTAGTTTTAAGAGCGCAGAGCAGGTCAAGGGTTCTCTATATTTTGTAATAAACACTGATGTTAAAAAAGTATGATTATCCCTAATCATATTAGAAAATTAACTCTTGCAAGTGAAATTGCAAACGAATCTTATGATGTTTTTTCACCAAATGATCATAACTTTATTGCGTCTGTTGAGCTTCCAAATTCCAATCAAATTGAAAAAGCAATTTCGGAAGTAACAACAAACTTCAAAAGGTTTTCAGATTCAGATATATATTTAATTTCAAAAATCCTTAGTAAAGTTGCGAAAAAAATTAAAAAGAATGCTGATTATCTGGCTTATTTAATTGCGAGTGAAGGTGGCAAGCCACTCAAAGATGCCAAAGTGGAAGTTCAAAGAGCCGAAAGTACTCTTCGAGAATGTGCTATGGAGTGTTTTAATCTTAAAGGTGAGATTATTGAAATGAATAAATCGCCAAGAGGTAAGAATAAAAATGCTTATACTAAGCTCTTCCCTATTGGTCCTGTTTTGGCTATATCGGCTTTTAACCATCCTTTAAATTTAATTTGTCATCAAGTTGGGACGGCGATTGCAGCTCGTTGCACTATTATTTTAAAACCGGCACCGAACACTGCACTTTGTTCGTTTGAGTTATATAATTACTTTATGGAAGCGGGCTTAGACTATGGTATTTTTCACATTTTACCGCTTGATGGCGAAAGCACAAGCAAAATCGTTTCAGATAAAAGATTTAAGTATGTGAATTTTATTGGTTCGGAAAAAGTTGGGTGGAATATTTGGAAAAATGTATATCCAGGAACAAAAGTTCAATTTGAGCATGGAGGAGTAGGCACTGCCGTTGTTCTAAATGATGCAAATATTGACAAAGCAATCCCCTCGCTTATTACAAGTTCATTTTATCATTCAGGTCAAGTTTGTGTTTCAACTCAAAATATTTACCTTGAAAAAGGTATTTATTCTAAGTTTAAAGAAAAGTTTATTGAATGTGCAAAATTGCTTAAAGTTGGAGATGCACGTGATATAAATACGGATTGCGGACCTATTATTAAAAAAGAATCTTGTGATAGAATAGAAATTTGGGTTGATGAAGCAATGGAAAACGGTGCAAATGCCATAACAGGAGGACATAGAATTTCTGACAATTATTATAGTGTTACAATTTTAGAAAATGTAAAGAGAGGTATGAAAGTTTATGAAGATGAGATTTTCGGACCTGTTGTTAATTTCATCGGGTTTGATAATTTAGAAAATGTTATTGAAGAAATTAATTCTTCAGAGTTTGCTTTTCAAACTTGTATATTTACAAGTAATCTTTCCAAAGCACTTAATTATGCTCACTCTATCGACCAAAAAGCATGTATGGTAAATGAGCATAACGCATTCCGAGTTGATTGGATGCCATTCGGTGGATATAAAAAATCTGGCTATGGTGTTAGTGGTGTAAAATACGCTATACACGACTTACAAGTCGAAAAACTTATTATTTTAAATAATATTTAATGTTAATAATTACAATAATTTAACATCAATTTCGCCATTATTTCATAAATTTTACAATTTTTAGGATTATAATGAAATTAAATATTGCAAGAACACAAAAGACTGATTTTGCTATTTATATATTAGATAATATAAATAAATTAAACGAAGATAATTTTTCAAAAGACGAAATTAAACACATAAAAAAACTCTATAAAGAAAAAAAGTCAATTATTAACCTTTCAATAATTGATTCATATAAGTACATTTATATTTTAAGCGAAGCAACAAGCAAAAAAGAAAACTGGTGGATAAAAGAAGATTTCCGAAAATCTGCAGCGGAACTTTATAATATTGCAAACGGATTATCAGTTAAAAATATTGATTTAATAGCGAGTCAAGTTGATAGTGACTTAACTTATTCATTTGTTGAAGGTTTTGCTCTTTCATCATATAGATTTTTAAGATATTTTAGTGAAAAAGACAATTTAATTAACAAAGTTGAAAACTTAAACGTTATTTCTTCATTAGTAAAAAAAGACTTAGAAGAATTATCTATTATAGTCGATAACGTGTTCTTTGCAAGAGATTTAGTCAATACTCCAGTACAGGATATGACATCTGAAATAATGGCTGAAAATTTCAAAAAACGTGCTGCTGGAATAAAAAATGTTACAGCAAAAGTCTTAAACAAAAAAGAAATAGAAAAAGAAGGAATGGGTGGATTATTAGCCGTAAATAGAGGTTCTATTGACCCACCAACATTTACAATTTTAGAGTATAAGCACCCAAAAGCAAAAAATAAAAAGCCCATAGTTCTTGTTGGAAAAGGTGTAGTTTATGATACAGGTGGGCTAAGTCTAAAACCGACTGGCGATTCAATGGACTATATGAAAACAGATATGGGTGGCGGAGCAGTTGTAACAGCAACATTCTTTACGATAGCTCAAGCGGAATTACCTTTACATATTGTTACCTTAGTTCCGTCAACTGACAACAGACCTGGCGGAAACGCATATACACCAGGTGATGTGATTACAATGTATAGTGGGCTGAAAGTTGAAGTATTGAACACTGACGCAGAAGGCAGAATGTTATTAGCAGATGCCTTGCATTATGCAAAACAATATAAACCAGAATTAGTAATAGATGCAGCGACATTAACAGGTGCAGCAGCCGTTGCTTTTGGTAAATATGGCTTAGTTGCAATGGGAAATATGAAGCCAGAAATAATGGATAAATTAAAAGATTGTGGATTTGATACGTTTGAAAGAGTTTGCGAGATGCCATTTTGGGACGATTATTCAGAGTTACTTAAATCCGATATCGCTGATATGAAAAATATTGGTGGAAGAGAAGCTGGAGCAATCACAGCGGGCAAATTTTTAGAAAGATTCACAGATTACCCATATTTGCATTTAGATATTGCAGGACCTACATTCAGCAAGAAACCAGATTCTTACCGCTCAAACGGAGCATCTGGCTTTGGGATTAGATTACTTTTTAATTATTTTAAGAATTATTAATATTTATTTGAATTGATAACGGAAAAAAAGCCGAGATATACTCGGCTTTTGTGTTTTTCAATAAACTTCTTAATTTTTGAAAGTTTCTGGATATCTAACTATTGTTTTTAATGCTTTCATATCAAGATATTTTTTTGCTGCGTCTTGAATGTCTTTAACAGATAACTTATCAACTTCTGATAAATATTTATTAATGAAGTTCAAATCCAAACCATTAAATGCGTAATAATAAATATTCCCTGTCCAGAAGTTGTTTTGTTCGAGTTGTTTTTTATACTCCGATTTCATTGTTTCAACTGCTCTTTTTAAGTATTCTGCGTCTAAAGGTTTGTTTTTCAATCTATCCATAACTCCTTCAACGGCTTTAGTTAATTCTTTTACTCTTGCTGGTTCACAACCGAAAGCGATATAGACTTGGTAGTCTTCTGTTGGATATTTTGAAGTTCTATCAAAAGCCGAAATACCATAAACTCCTGCAAGCTTTTCTCTAATTTCTTCTAATAGAAGAATACTTAGAACTCGAGCCATTGCATCAATTTTAACGTCATTTTCAGAAGTAAATTTATATTTACCATTCATTACCATTCTTACAGTTGCATTGTCGTCTGTTCCAATTTTAAAGTTTTTATCCATTTTCGCAGTTGGCATTCTTTCACCAACATCTTTCCAAAGCTCTTTTCTTCCTAAATTTGGTAATGATGCTAAGTAAGTTGTTATAAGTGGATTAATCTGAGAATCCTCAAAATTCCCAACGAAAATGAAAGTGAAGTCAGACGCATCAGCAAATCTATCTTTATAGAATTTATATGCTT
Source organism: uncultured Hyphomicrobiales bacterium (assembly GCA_964465945.1). Classification (GTDB taxonomy): domain Bacteria; phylum Bacteroidota; class Ignavibacteria; order Kapaibacteriales; family UBA2268; genus JAJRPT01. The sequence goes on along the minus strand of CAYXMM010000002.1, from coordinate 61,105 downwards.
TTTCTAAGTCAATTGACTCAACATCTTTTTCAGTTGTTGGTTTACTTCTAAAATGATAGCCACTAAGTAAATAATTCAATGAATCACTAAACACTTGGTCAGGATTGTTTTTAGATTGTTTGATTGATTCTAATACTCTTGTTTTAAAGGATATAAAAGATTCTTGGTCCTTTCTTGGCTCAGTGAAAAACAAATAAATTAATTGGAACATTGCCTCTAAATCATCAGGAGATGCTGAACCATTTAAGCCCTCAGTTAATTCACCAATAAAAGGAGATACGTTTACATTTTTTCCTGTTAAAACTTTTTGCAAGTTTGTCAAGTCTAGGTCTGCAATTCCAGAATAACTAACGATATTAGCAGCAGTAGAAGCATCAACGTAATCTTTATCTAAAGCTAAAGAAGTTCCACCATTTGAGTATGCTCTCATTACTACTTCGTCATTTTTAAAACTTGTTTTTTTAAGTATCACTTTTACACCATTGCTTAAAGTGTATTTTGTTAAGTTAAAAGTTGGGTCATCGTCCATTTCAACAATAGAGCCACCAGCAGGTTTATCTTTCATTAATGACAATCCAGCAGATTTATCAACATAAGGAGCAATGTCTTTATTAGAAATTTCTGTGAAAATTTTAAGGATTTGTTTTTTTGTTAATAATTTTGTTTCATCTGGACCTGAGTGAATAGCAACCATATCTTTGTCAGTAACAATTTCATTCATTAATTTATTAACTTCTTCCAAAGTAATTTCAGGTAAAAATTCTTTAACAATTTCAACTTCGTGGTCAATACCAGGGAAACCTTCATTTTCTAAAAAGTGTCTTGAAAATTCACCAGCAAAACCAGCAGATTCTGTTTTATCTTTCTCTTTTTGTGAAGATTCATAACTTTTCATCATATCTGTTTTTGCTCTTTCCAACTCAGAAGCCACAAATCCATGTTTTTTAGCTCTAAATAGTTCAGTCAAATATGCCTCATAACCTTCTTGAATTTTGTCTGCTTTAAGAACTACAACATTAAACATAGCACCAATATTACCAGGGAAATCTGTTAAAATTGACATACCTTGCATAAATGGAGCATCGCCCTTAAGAACTATTTCTTGGTATCTCTGCCCTAACATGCTATTTAATAAATTTGTAATTAAAGTATTTCTATATGCGCCATAAGAACCTTTATCACTACCTTTTCTTTTAATAACAGAAGTTATAGAATTAAATTGTAACTCATGGTCTGCTACAATTTCAACTTCAGTTTTGCCATTGAAAGCAACAGGATGATTACCAATATCAGTCGCTTTTTTAGGTCTTTTAATATCGCCAAACATTTCCTTAATCTTAGCTTCTACATCCTTTGGATTGAAATCACCAACAGCGATTACAGCAGAAATATCTGGTTGATAATATGTTTCATAAAAATCAACAAATTCTGAGCGTGGAGCAGTCATAATAACATTAGTATCGCCGATAGGAGATTTTACATAATCAGAACCCTTGAAAATCAAGTCAAATTGCTTTATTTGCAATCTTCCTTGAGCGTTTTGAGTTCTCATTCTCCATTCTTCAATTATAATTTTTCTTTCTTTTTCAATTTCTTCCTTATCAAGAGTAACGCCAGTTAGCCAATCTTTTAGAACTAAAAAACCATCGTCAAACATTTTCTTGTTGTCAGTAGGAACTTGTAATGTATAATAAGTTCTCTCCCAAGAAGTTGAAGCGTTGATATCAGAACCAAATCTCATTCCAGTTGATTCCATATACTTTATTACTTCATTGCCGGGGAAGTGCTTAGTGCCATTAAATGCCATGTGTTCTAAGAAGTGAGCAAGTCCAAGTTGTGATTTTTTTTCTTGAAGCGAACCTGCACGAACAATTAATTGAATTTCAGCCCTGTTTTCTGGCTTAGAATTCTTTTTAATATAATACTTCAAACCATTACTCAAAGAATCATATATTACATCTTGACTTTTAGGAAGTTGCTTATTCAAATCAAATTTTGAAAAAGCAGAACCAAATAAGAATAATGTTAAAAATGAAACTAACAATAAATGTTTAAACATAGTTAATCCTTTTTAATTAATAATTTTTTATTACAATTTACAATTACTCAAAATTACAAAATTTGTTGCAAAATTGTTTCTTATCGCTTTTTAGTCTATGTTTAAGTAATTTATTAATTTTGAAACACTAAATAAATTTTAATCGTAATTTGTTTAATTTTTAAAACAATAATTTATAAAATAGGATAAATGAAATGAGTGATTTTAACCAACAAACACCGCCACCAAGACCTCCAATGCCTCCATATCCACCACATTTTCAACAAAAGTCAGGTGGGTCTAAATGGTGGATACCTGTTGTGATAGTATTAGGTTCAATTGGATTATTTATTATTACAGTAATCGGTATTTTTGCATATATTGGTTCTACAATTTCAGAATTTAATTTTGCAAGCTCAGGCGAAACAGCAACAGAATTAAAAGACAATTCTATTTTATATTTAGAGTTAAATAATGGTGTCCCTGATAAAGCAGAGGAAAACCCATTTCAAGGTATTTTCGGTGATGGGGAAAAAGCATATTCATTCTTAAATACATTAACTGCAATCGAAAGAGCCGCAAAAGATGATAGAATTATGGGAATTTATTTAAAACCAAGTGGAAATTTATCATATAATAAGGCACTTGAAATTAATCAAGCTTTGAAAGAGTTTAAAAAGTCCGGTAAATTTATTTATGCTTTTATTGAAGTTGGTGACGAATCTACTTATCTATCAACTCTACCAGCCGATTCAATCTTTATGCCGACAGAAGGTATGCTTGAAATGAATGGTTTTTCTATCACTAATCCGTTTTTCAAATCATTGTTTGATAAGGTTGGAGTTAAGTTCTTAACAATTCAATTTGAAGATTATAAATCTGCTGGCGAGCAATTTTCAAGAGATTCATACTCCGACTCAGCAAAATACGAATATAGACTTCTTTTGCAAGATAGATATGATGCTTTTGTAAATGAAATTGCCTCTTTTAGAAAAATAGCAAAAGATGACATTTATAAAACTTTAAATGAAGGATTTTATACCTCTGGTCCTGCGTTAGAAAGTAAATTTATTGACGCTACTTTGTCTGAAATGAATGTTAAGAGGTTTATCAATAAAAAAGTAGGATATAGTAAAGAAAGTAAAACTAAAGATGAATCTGGAGAAGATGGGAAAGAGCAAAGTGATGATTATGTAAGATTGGTTAATGTCGGCAAGTACTTAAACTCTACTTTTGATTTTATAAAAGAAGATGGAATTGATGAAACAAAGCAAATTGGAATTGTCTATGCAAGTGGAGCAATTAGTTCAGGAAAAAGTAACAAGAGTCCATTTAGTAGTGGAAGCGAAGGTATCTATGCAGACAATTTCATAAGTGATTTGAAAGCAGCAAGAGAAGATGAAGATGTGAAAGTTATCATATTAAGAATTGATTCACCAGGTGGCTCAGCAATGGCGTCAGATGAAATGTGGGAAGAAATTAGATTAACCTCAAAAGTAAAACCTGTTATCGCGTCAATGAGTAGTGTTGCTGCTTCTGGCGGTTACTATATGGCTATGGCTTGTGATAAAATTATCGCTCATCCTCAAACTATAACTGGCTCAGTTGGTGTTATTCTTTCTGTTCCTAATTTAGCAGGAGTATCAGATAAAATTGGTTTAAAATGGGATACTATTACAACAGGTCCAGCCGCTGACTTTATGAATGGGGCTTATCCTTATACAGAACAAGATATTGCTAAGCTAAAAGGTATCGCAGGTGGAATTTATGAAAGATTTGTTTCAAGAGCAGCAGAAAGTAGAGGGTTCAAGTTTGAAGAAATGCGTTCAAAAGCAAAGGGCAGAGTTTATACAGGAGTAAAAGCAAAAGAAATCGGTTTAGTTGATGAACTAGGTGGATTTAAAGAATCAATTGAACTTGCTAAAAAAACTATGGGTGTGGATAAGAATAAATTAGTTTACATTAAAGAATTTCCTAAAAAAGGGAAAGCTTTGGAAGAATTTTTAGAAAATATATTTAACAATATTGATTCTAAAGTAGTAACTAATGTTCTTGCTAAATTTGGGTATTCTCAACCAGAGCTTGCCTTGTTTGTTGATAATATGCCTGAAAGCTTAAAATCTCAATTTAAGTATTTCTTAAACTTATTAGATTTATCTAAAAAAGAGAAGGTGCTTTTAGCTACACCGAATTTACCTGAAATTAGATAATATTTAATAAATAATTTCAATAAAAGCAGAGGGTTAGAATTATATTCTAATCCTCTGTTAATTTTATAATCAATTCTTCGATAATCTTTTCATCATCTTCTATATAAGTTGTTATGTTATTTAAAGATGATTTTGTTTTGTCATTGGTGAAAAAGTAGTATGCTGGTAAAATTTCGCTCCAATATTCTTTATCTAAGAAAATCATAGGATACTTATTATCATAGAGATTATAATGATTTTGCTCGACAGTTTGGAAAATTTCTCTTAAAGTACCAGCCGAACCAGGTGAAAAAATAATTGCCCCCTTTGTTACTTCAATAAGCACCTCTTGCCTAATTGCAGCAGAAAAGAACTTCGCTATTTTACCTGGAAAAGGGTTGGGTGGCTCGTGTCCATGCACCCACGTCGGAATACTTAAACTATTTAATCTATATTTAGGTGGATACTTCTCAATTACTTTATATGAAAGGGTAAGCCATTGCTCATCAGAATAAATTGGAGCATCACTTAATATTTTGATAGCATCAAAAAGACACTCTTCTTCATAATATGCAAAGTATGCACCTAAGTGATTTGCTTCCATCATTCCAGGACCTCCACCCGATACCATCATATAACCTTGCTCGGTTAGACGTTTAGCAATTAAAGCTACTCGCTTATAAAATTCATCATCTCGCCTAACTTTATGTCCTCCCATTACACCAATAATCTTTTTGTGATACTTAAATTTATTCACATATTCATATAGTGCCATTCTGAGTGAAGAGTCGTGAATGCTTTCGGTTACACGTAGAAATGGAGGTAATTTCCCAATATTTTTATGATCTATAAAATGAGTATATATTTCATAATCAGTTGAATTTTTATAACTCTGAGGTATATTTGGGTCGAAATTATTATATAAATCTTCAATTGAATATAATCTTCTTGGAAATAATTCAAACGGAAGCTGAAGCGATGGCATTATATAATTTTGAGAAATTGATAGTTTTTCAAATAAGTCTATCCCAAATTTGCATCCAATAAAGATACAATCAATAATATCATAATTTAAAAGCTTTCGCTCAATGCTTCTTAAATCTAAATTTTTAAAAATTAAATTCTCAAGTTTATCGACTTTTTTAATATAATCTTCTAAATAATATAAACTATAAATTTCATTCATTTTCGTATTTCCTTTTGTAAATTTTTTCAATAACAGAGAAGTTATACCACTTGCTATTAACAATTTTTCTTTGACTTAATACAAACTTATAAGTAAGTAGAGTAACAACAATTCCGACAACTGAACCAACGATAACATCAACCAAAAAGTGTTGAACTAAGTAAATTCTTGAAATTCCCATAATGGCTGCAAAAATTGCAAATAAAATTTTAGCATATTTGTTAGGAACTATAAGAGATAAAAAAAACATCATACTAAAAGCAGCAGTTGAATGCCCTGAAGGAAATGAGTATTTAGTATATATTTTTACCCCTTCTACTAAATGTAAGTTTGCAAGAATTTCAGATCCAAAAAATAATTTTGGTCGAGGAAAATCGAATATCCTTTTTAAGATTTGAGTTACCCCACCAGAAATTAAATACGTTAATACACCATTAAAAAGAAATTTAAAACTAAACATACCTAAAATTATTAGTATTAAAGCATAATAAATCCCTTCTGCAAAATCAGATGAAAATTTAAAAAGAATATCATTTGTATCACTATGAAAACTATTCAAAAAATAAATTTCATCCCCTTTATTATTCATAAAATAATAAAGAAAAAAAGCCAAAAAAATTAAACAATAAGTAAAAAGAAAAGACATATTTTCTTTTAAAATTGCTAAAATAGACTTCCAATACGACACCATTACTAAACGCCAATTTTATCTTTTTTCTTGCTATCTGGCTTTTGAATTTGTTCTTCAATAAATTTAACAATAGCGCCAGCTATATCTTTTCCTGTAGTTTTCTCAATGCCTTCCAATCCAGGTGAGGAATTTACTTCCAGAACAAGAGGACCACGAGAAGATTGTAACATATCAACACCAGCAATTTTTAAGTTAAGGGCTTCAGCGGCTTTAAGAGCAGTTTGCTTTTCGGCTCTTGTAAGCTTAATTACTTCACTTGTTCCACCTCTATGCAAATTCGACCTAAACTCACCTTTAACGCCTTGTCTTTTCATTGCTCCAACAACTTTACCTCCTACGATAAAGGCACGAATATCTGATGCTTTTGCTTCTTTAATATATTGTTGAACTAAGAAGTTCGCATTTAATCCGTAAAATGCTTCCATAACAGATTTAGCAGCATTTTTTGATTCAGCAAGAACAATACCTAAACCCTGTGTTCCTTCTAATAATTTAATTATTAAAGGTGTGCCTCCAACTTGCTTTATAATATTATCTATATCTTTTGGATATTTCGTGAAAGCAGTTTTAGGAATGCCTACTCCTGCTTTTGATAAAATTTGTAACGAACGTAACTTATCTCTAGACCTAACAAGAGCTAATGAACTAAGAGTTGTAAATACTTTTCGCATTTCAAACTGACGAATTATTGATGAGCCATAAAACGTAACTGATGCCCCAATTCTTGGGATAATAGCATCTATATCCCCTACCTCTTGGTCTCCATAATAAACGTGTGGCTTTCCATCTTCAAGCACAACATAACATCTTGCGTGATTTAACAATATTGCTTGATGCCCTCTTTTTTCTATCGCCTCAACTAATCTTCTTGTAGAGTATAATTTATGATTTCTTGATAAAACTGCAATTTTCATATATTTTTTATTTTTGTTTAGATTTTAAAGACAAATTAAGTTTAGAAACATCAACGACAAAATTTTTATTTAATAATTTTCTTCCGATAAGAATTGGGTATTTCATTTTTCCTCTATCAGTTAATGTAAATTCAGTCTTATACTTCTTTCCGAAGATGATTACTGAGGTCTTAATAAGGTATCTATATTGCAGTTGTCCGTTTGATGAACGAACTCTTTTTTCTTTAAAATCGTAAATTTCATAATCTTTTTTTTGATAATCAGGATGTTTAGGGTCAAGCAACTTAAAAGTTAAAAATTCCTTTCCGTCTTTTTCTTTTAATTGAACTCTATGACAATGAATAGATGAAGTGTAAGCCCCTGTGTCAATTTTACAACCTATACTTGTCAATCCCAATTCAGGGAAATCTATATTATCTATTCGACCAATAGTTATTAATTGTTTCTTTCTCATAAGAATTTCTTCTTTTTAAAGTAGATTGCCATTCCAACTGATATCAATAACATTGTTATCATTGCAACAGGATAGCCATAATGGTATTTTAGCTCAGGCATATAATCGAAATTCATTCCATAAACTCCAACAATAAACGTTAATGGAATGAAAATAGTTGAAATCACAGTTAGCAATTTCATAGTACTATTCATTTTATTGCTTAGTGTTGAAAGGTAAATATTTGTAATACCATTAAGAGAATTTTTAGATTGTTCTAAATAATCTAATAAACTTAATGTGCTATCTTTTAAGTCAGAAAAGTATGGAGTATTATTACTATCGATAAATTTAGGATTTGCTTTATCTAATCGGATAACAGAATCTTTTAATGGCTGAACTTGACTTTTTATAAAATTGACCTCGTTTTTTACTTTTTCAACTTGAATTAAAAAGTTATCATCGGGATTATTTAATACTTTTTCTTCTAATTTGGCAATCTTATCGGCAATTTTATCCATCGCTACATAATAGTTATCTATAATTGCATCTAATAACAAAAACAATAAATAATCAGCTCTTTTCTTACGAACAATTCCTAAATTGTCTCTTATTCTTAGTCTAATATGTTCATACAAACTTGCTGGTTTTTCTTGGAATGAGACTATGAAGTCATTGCCTAATACAAACGTAATTTGCTCTGAACTAAACTCTGTTTCTACATTACTTGATATAGACTTAGTTGTAAAAAAGATATAATTTTCATTTTCTTCAATTTTAGGTCTTTCGTGTGTATTCAATAAGTCCTGCAAGTTCAAAGAATTTAACCCGATTTTATTTGCGATTTTCTTTACTAAATCGACATTGTGAATACCGTGAACGTTCAACCAACTTATGTGATTTTCTAAAAATAGTTTGTCATTTAAGATATAAGGATTTTCTTCAACATAATTAGATTCATTATATGAAAATAGCTGCATTGAAGTTGGAATACTCCGAGTAGGACCCACATAAATAAATTCACCTGGACTTATATCTTTTCGCTTTATTTTAGAAAACTTTTTCATTTAAAAATTCGCCTGATGTCTATTAAACCTAACGTAAAATTTAGTGCCAACTCCTATTTCACTTTCCACCTTTATAGTTCCATTCATAATTTCAACTAATTGCTTCACAATAGAAAGTCCTAACCCAGTAGAATCTTCCCCATCTGTTGGCTTGGAACTCAATTTTGAGAATTTATGGAACATATTTGGAATATCTTCTTTTGAAATTCCCACTCCTTCATCTTGAACAATTAAAGTATAATAATTTTCATCATCAATTAGTTCGATATATATGTTCTTCCCTTTGTGAGTGAATTTTATTGCGTTTGAAACTAAGTTATCTAAGATTTGAGTCAATAATTTTCTATCGATATAGACAGGGTATTGCTCAAAACTATTTAATATGCTTATAGTTTGTTGCTTGGCATTTGCATTTAATTGTGCATCACTAACAACATTATTTAAAACTATTGTTAAATCAACATAAGAGAATTGAGTTTGAATTTTTCCTGATTCAACAGCGTTGAGTTCGAGCAAATTCTTAATAATATCAATCATTTTGTAAGAAGTTTTAGAAATTTTATCAGAAATTTCTTTTAACTTATTATCTTGATATTTATCTGCTTGCATCTTAATAATGTCAGTAGCAAGGATTATTCCTGTAATTGGGTTTTTCAAATCGTGAGAAACCATAGATAAGATATTATCTTTTTCTTTGTTAAGTGCAATTAAATCCTTAGTCCTTTCATTAACTCTTAGTTCAAGATTTTTATTGATATTCTTCATTGATTTCTCTGCTTCAATAATCTTCGTAATATCAAATGATATAATTAAAACCTCCGAGTTTTCAGTATTTGTATCATAAAGTGGTATTGCTGTAAGTTTTAACCAAGTTTCCAATGTATTGGAAAGTTTAACATCACCCTGCCAAGTTTCTCCTTTTTTCAATTTGTTTATGAAGTTGTTTATTTCAAATTTGGTCTCACTCAAGTCAAATAGTTTATCTATCTGTAAGTTATGAAGTTTTGCAGCATTTAAATCTAGTAATTTTTGAAAATTATCGTTTGCATATTTAATTTTGCAATCAATATTTGTAAACATTACATAGGCAGAGGCATCAAGAGCTTTCCTAAATTCAATTAATCGATTTGTTTTGTGTTCACTTTCTTTTTCGGCTCTTAATTTATCTGTTATATCAACCATAACAGCTAATGATCTTACATAGTTTCCATTTTCATCAGTTTCTGTTGTTGCAGAGAGTTCAACTGTAATAACGTTTTTATTTTTCTTTACAATTTCATAAACAGCGGAATTCGTAACTCCAGTTTTGTAATACTGAGGTAAAACTACCTCTTCCGCATATTTTTTAGATTTTTCAGTATGAAAATCAGTAGATTTCCTACCAATTACTTCTTCCCTTGAATAACCAAGTTTTTTTAACCAATAATCACTGACCGATAAAATTCTCCCTTGGCTATCAATAGAGTGCATCATTACTGGCGAGTTATTATATAAAGTTTCATATTTCTCTAAAGCTTCGTTAATCTGGTTTTCTTGTATCTTCTCTTTTGTTATATCCCAACACACTCCCACCATTCTTTTAGTTTTATCTGCATCAAATTCCACATAAGCGTAAGTCTGAATATACTTAATCTCATTATGTTGATTCAAAATTCTAAATTCAAATTCAAAATCCCTCTTGTTTTTCAAAGCACTTATAAATTCATTACTAATTCTAAGTTTATCATCGTCAGCTACACAATCTTGCCAGAACTGAATATCAATAATTTCTTGCTTTTCCAATTCAAATAGCGACCACATATTGTCATCCCAGCTCAACCTATTTTGATTAATATTCCAATCAAACACTCCAAAATTTGCAGCCCTTGAAGCAAGAATCAAAGTTTCGGCATATTCTTTTAACTTAATTTCCCTCAGTTTTTTCTCATTTATATCTTGAATTGTTCCAAAAACCCTATTTATTTTACCGCCACTATTTATAGCATGCCCTATTGTTCTAACCCATATATAGTCTTTGTTTATTGGTTTTATTCTTAATTCTATGTCATAAGAAATTGAGTATTGTAACAAATTTGTAAAGCTATCAATTATTAAACTTTTATCATCAGGGTGATAAAACGAAATAGCAAAATCAGGAGTTAACTCGTTACCAAACTCTAAGTTATGAATTTTATAAGTCTCAGCAGACCACTTCAACTCTTCACTTTCAATATTATATTCCCACCCACCTGTTCTTGAAATAAAACTCATCTCCTCTAATAATCTATCTTTATCTTTTAAATCTTCTTCATATTTCTTTCGCTCAGTAATATCCAAAATCACACTTAATATGGCATCTTTCTCTCTAAATTTTAATCTTGTTGAGGATAAAAGAGCAACGATAATGTTCCCATCTTTATTTACAAGCTCAACTTCAAAGTTCTTAAGCTTTTTATTATCATTCAATAATTTTCTTAGGTACTTCGCATCATTTTCATCTTTGTATAGTGAAAACGTTGAAAATTCACTACTAATAATATTCTTTCCAAAAACTTCATAAAACTTATGCGAATAATAAAAAATCTCACCCGTATCAAAATCCGATATAGAAACAGGTATAGTCATATTGTCAATAATATCTATTGCTTCTTTTCTACTTTCGTTTATTTTATTTACAGCCAATATCTCTGTCGAAATGTCTTTTATACTTATATAAATTTTCTCTTTTCCATTAAGTTCAATTCTACCAAAACTTACTCCGACAATAAATTCACGTTTATTTTTATCACGAGCAAAACATCTACCTTCAAATTTTTCCTCTTTAAGTATTTTAGAAAAAGGGTCCTCAATAAAGCTATAAGTATCACTAACAAGAAAATTCTTTATATTTTTATTAATTAAATTATGTCTATCATATTTGAATAGTTTAAGAGCCGCACTATTATTATCCGTTATTTTTCCATCATAATCAGCAATTAAAATTGCATCAAAAGAACTTTCAAAAATTGAGCGATATCTCTCTTCTGACTCAAGTAAAACTTGTTGTTGATAAATTTTCTCAGTAATATCTGTGAATAGAATTTGAACCGCATCGCTTCCATCGAATTGAGTTGGAAAAGTAATTATCTCACTAAAAAATTTCTCACCATTTAATCTAATTAATTTTTCTTTTAGGGCTTCGGTATGTAATCTCTCGCTCAATACCCTTTCAAACTTTTGAATCACAAATTCATGATAACTGGAATCAATAAATTTATAAATATTCTTTCCAATAAGTTCTTCCTCGAATTTCGCACCTAATTGCTCTAAACTAATCTTATTTACATACTTAATTTCTTCATTTTGGACTATTATCACTCCATAAGGAGACTCATCAATAAAATTCTTATAACTTGTTTGAGTATCTATTAAAGTATTACGCATCAAATTAATTTTCTCTTGAAGCTTAAATTCTTTCTCATAAAAGTAAATTTGTTCAGATAGATCAGTTAAATGTACTAAAATTGCATCATTTCCATCAAATTTAACTCTAACACTTTTCAATTCTAAATATAACTCTTTCTGTGTGGACTTAGTAAATCCTTTAAAAATTGTAGATTGCTTACCATTATGTTGCCTTAAATACTCAGCCAACTCTTCATAGTTTGTAGAGTCAATTAAGTCAAATAGTTGTAACTTTTTTTCATAACTAACATCAAATAAATTTAATGCTATATTATTGATTTGTAAGATTGTGAAATTTAATGGATGAATTATAAATTTTGGAGTTGGACTTTCAAAAAATAACCCCTTATACATCTCTTGTTCTATATCGACTTTTGATTTCTCTTGCTCTAACTCTTGAATTTTACTACTATAAAAGCTATTTTGCTCAACTAATATCTTGTTTAAATTTTCAACTTCTTGTCTATTTTTATAATCTTGAGTCCTGTCAATAAAAGAACCCATCACTAAAACAAGTTTATTGTCATCATTAAAAACACATTTTAAATCACATTCAATACTTAATAAATTCTCATTTATTGTACCCTCTAAGGAATATTTTTTAATTTGAAAGCTATTAAAATAAGTTTCACTAAGAAACTTGTCAATTTTTATTTTTGGAAAAATACCAAGTTCTTTAAATGACTTCCCAATAACATCTTCTAAACTTTCAAGTTTTTTAAATTTTACAAAAAAATCATTAGTGAAAACTAACTTTGATTCATAAACAGAATTTAAAAAATCTGATATATCGTCACCAACATAAAAATCATATTCAACTTTATAAGTCCAAAGGGCAATTTCTGTAAAATTTGTAAAAGAGTTGACATACTGATTCAAATCAATATTATTGAGTCCTAAAATATCTTTCATCTATTTCTAAAATAATTTTAAACTTTAATAGAAATAGAAAAAATCGTGCCTATATTTACTTGCGTTTGAAAACTAATTTGATGACCGAGTAAGTCGCATATTTTCTTGACAATAGATAATCCGAGACCACTCGAATCTTCTCCATTTGTAGGTTTATTTGAGAGTTTTGTGAATTTTTTAAAAACTTTGTTTTTATCTTCATCTTCGATACCTGGTCCTTCATCTTTAATTTTAATAACCCAAGCATCTTCTGACTTTTCTAACATTATGTATATATTTTTTTCTTTTTGAGAGAATTTTGAAGCGTTTGAAACTAAATTTTCAATTATTTGAAATAAATATTCTTTATTACTTTTGACAATTATGTCGTAATTTGGAACTTGAATAATTAAGTTTTGATTTTTGACTAAAAGTCGATTTTTATAGCTACTGTAAATGTTTGCGATTAATGTCTTTAAATTTACATCTTGAATTAATTTATCTTGATTTGATTTAATCGCTTCAAATTCTAATAAATTATTTATAATAAGATTCATTCTTTTTGTATTTTCAATTAAGTATTCAGTCTTTTCAATAACAAAAGTATCTTCATTTTTCATTGCATATCTTTTGATTATTTCTGATTGAAGTAAAATTCCAGTTAAAGGATTCTTTAAATCATGACTAACCATTTGTAGAATAAAATCTTTTTCATTATTTGCTTCTGTTAAGGCACAAGTTCTTTCCTCAACTGTTTTTTCTAAATTTTCTTGATAATTTTTATTTAATGAAATATCTGTTAAGATTTCTAAATATTGCATGATTTTGCCCTTTTCATCTTTTAAAGGAAATATTAATGCACTAAACCAAATTAAATCACCATTTTTCTTGCGATTTAAAATTTCACCTGTCCAAATTATTCCATTAGAAATGAAGTGCCAGAATTCTTCCCAAAACTCTTTTGAATGGTATCCAGAGGATACTAATTGATGTTTTTGCCCTATTACTTCTTCTTTTTTAAATCCATAAATTTCTTCAAACTTTTTATTTACTTCAATAATTGTCCCATCTATATTTGAATACGAGACTATTGCTGAACTATCAATAGCATATTTAAGTTGTGTTAAACTAATATTTTTACTTCTAATTTCATTCTCTCTTTTAATCATATCGCTAATGTCTTGTATAACACCAATTACTTTTATTGGAAGATTGTTTTTATCGAATACAACTTTACCAATAGATCTTATTGATTTGGTTTCACCTTTTGCATCAATTAGTCTATATGAAATATCAAAGTCGTTTGGCGAATTTTTTATATTTGCAAATATTTTTTTTACTTTTGCATAGTCATTGGGATGATAGAATTTCTCTTCAAATTCAGTATTTATTTCATTTTCATCTGTTACACCATATATATCTAAAACGGAATCAGTCCAAGTAAATTTTTCATCAGCAAGATTGTATTCCCAAGCGCCAGTTGAAGATAAATATCCCATTGTATTTAATAGTAGATTTCTGCTTTTTAAGATATTTGTTGTATTTATTATCTCTGTAAAATCGCTAATTATATGTATAATATTAATTACTTGATTATCATTATCAAAAATAAGTGTTGTTCTGCATTCTAAAGATTTTAACTCATTAAATTTATTTACATATTCTCTTATAATTTTATAAAACTTGATTTTTTTGTTTAAAAGTTGAAGTAGTAATTCATTTTCATTTTTATTATCTGTAAAAATATCTTCATAATTAACTCCTAGCAATTGATTCTCAGGTATTTCTAATAAATTTAAAATAAATTTATTTACTAAAATTATTTTGTTATTACTATCACATATAATTTTACCATTTGGAGAGTAGTTAAATATAACACGTAATTGATTTTCTTTAGCAACTAATTGCTTTTGGTAAGTAAGCATCATTGTAATATCTGTGAATGAAGTTACAGTTGCATCAATCACATTATCATTGTTAAATGACACTGGCTCAGAATTAATTAATACCCAAACCATTTGCTTCTCATTTCTCTTCACACCCATAATAAAATTTCTAACGGGTTGACCCGTTTTCCTTGTTACAACTGATGGATATCCTGAGCTATCAAGTTCTTCCCCGTTAATATCTACAGCTCGCCATGAAAGGTCATAAGAATCTATTCCAAGAAGCTGCCCTGAAGTTAATCCTAAAATAGTTTCAGCTGCTGAATTATGTAAAACCACTTTATCATCTTTATCTTGAAGAATAATACCCTCACTTACTGAATCTATAGTTTTACGATAAAATAGTTCATTCCTTTTAATTAATTCATTTTTTTCGACATCCTCAGTTATATCTCTAATAATTCCAAAATAATTTGATATTATTCCATCATTAAATCGAACTTTAACTGTTGTTTCCATTATTTTATAATTTCCATCATTAGATTTCATTCTATGATTATAACAAATCTCATCATTTTCATCATTCAAATGCTTTATTTGATTTTTAAACAAATCAATATCATCTTGATGTGATAGAGCCATAAAACTTTCACTATTAGCAACTACATCGTTATTTATTCCAAGTAAATCATATAGTTCATTCGACCAAATTACTCTTTTTGTATTAGGATAGAACTCCCAATAAGCAATTTTAGCAATTTGAGCTGCCATTTTATATTTTTGGTTACTTAATTCTAAATTAGATTTAACCTCTTCAATTTCTGTAATATCTTCTCCAATACCTTGAATTACTAATTCATCATTTTCAAAGAAGATGGTCATATTCCACTGAATCTTTATGTGATTACCTTTTGAGTAAGTAGTGTTTACAACAAGTTCTTTGCTTAAACTAGTTCTACTATGTAATTTAGCAACAAAATCAACAAGTTTATTAACTTCTTTATCGTTAATCCTCTCATTAAAATAGGTTCCTGTTACATCAAAACCAATCCTTTCTTTATATGCTTTATTACAGTAAATGAATTTACCTTTTGAATCAACTCTTATAATGTAATTCTTTGTATTATCTAAAATTGAAGCTAATTGCTCTTTGTTTTTTAAATTTTCATTATGTATCTCGTTTATTTCAGTTAAATCTACAAAGGTTACTTCAATACATTTTTCATCATTATATTCTATAGGGCAAGGTGTAGCTTGAAATTCTTTTATATTACCTTTAGCTGTTTTAACTGAAATAATTATAGAATCGGAAGTGAAATTATTATTTTTATAGTTTTCAATTATTGTTTGTACTTTTGGTAAAGATTTTTGAGTGACAAAATGAGTTGGGAATTGACCTATAAATTCTTTTTCGGTAGTTTCTAAATATTCTAATAACACTTTATTTGATGCTACTATTGCAGAATCATTATGAATCATAATTCCAATAGGAGCATAATCAAAAGAGTTTTTATAGTTTTGGATCGCTACTTCAAGTTGTTTTTGTTTTGAAACAATACTCGTAATGTTTTCAAAAATACCTTTAAGTTCAATAATTTTATTACCTACAATTTTAGTTTCAATTTTTGAACTCATATACTGGTTCAGTCTTTTATTAAAAGAAACCCTATTGACCACTTGATAATTATGAGAAATTAAGTCATTTAAAAAATCATTTATAGCGACATCGTTTTTGATAATTTCAGAGACTTTCTTTCCAATGATTTGTTTAGCATTGTCAAATAATATAATTTTTGCAAACTCATCGTTACATTCAACAACTTTACCATTTAAAAATGATTGTTTTTGTTTTTCATAATCATCACTAACATTAAAATTATCAAACTTATATATATAGTATCCTGTTTCTTCTTTGTATATCTCGTGATACGGCTTATCATCTTTTATAAAATCAAAACGATTATCAATATTTGAGAAAATGCCATAGAAGATAATTTCTTTTTTATTTCTTATAGGATTTAGGTTTACCTGTAAAGTTTGCTCATCTTTAAACCTTATTTTAAAATTTTTATTTGATAATTTACTTTCGGAATTTTCAAGATTTGCTAAAAACTCAGACTGAGATTCCTCCTCTAATAAATCCAAAAATTCAATTAAGGAATCGCCTTTAACTTTCTTAAATACATCTTCTAAATTTTTATTAATAAAATCAAAAACGTAACTTTTATTTTTAGTTCTTCTTAATTTAAAAATTGTTCCAGGAATACTTAATGCAATTTCTTGAAGTAAATTATTATTAAAAATATATCCAGTTACATCTTTTGCCGTTGTATAAATTAAACTAGATTCATTATCTACATTAAAAATAAATTCATAATAAATTAACTTAGAATTTTTCTTAACTACTCTTGCTATAAATGAATGATTTTCTTTTCCATTAATTACTTTTTGAAACTCATTTTCAAAAATGTCTTTGTCTAAGTTAAAAATTATCTCGGAAAGTTTTTGACTTAATATATCTTTTTCTTCATAATGTGTTGTCTGCAAAAAGTAATAATTCACCGAGAGCAAGTTACCTTCGAGGTCTAACACAAACATCGAAAAATCTGAAAAATTATAAAACTTACTATAGTTAATACTTTTCAAAATATTATATAAATTAATTTCACTTTTAGTGATTTCAACTTAAAAAACAAAATTTTAATATCCAAATAAAAATATAATTTTTTTTTTATTGCAAATAATTATATAATTTTAAGGTTGTAAATATTAAGAAAAAATAATTTTTGTCGATAAAATTTTAATAAGAACAAAGAAAAAGATGGCAGACTCAAAATTAGAACGAATATTGCAAGAAGTAAAACCCAAAACCTTTTTTGAGGACTTGGCAGAGTTTGGCTATCTTATGCAGTATTTACACGAGTTTATGAAAGAGAAGTATGATACAGATTTAGATTTCAGATTAAGAATGTATAATATAATGTATAAACACTCGAAGTATCCCGTCCAAGAATTAAACTATTATTATTTAGAGCATTTGAATAACGTTATGAATCAATTTTTAAAAAAGACGGAGACTGAAAATGCTTGAAACAGGCGCCCTTAGCCCAGAAGTTAAAAAGTTATTCGCTCAAATTTCAAAACAATCTGAAGAGTATTCTAAGGTCTATCGTCGTGTTGAATTTGCAATTAATGAGTTCGAGAATGACAGAAATAATATGACTCAAGAACTCGTCCAAATTCGTGATGATGTTGCCAATTCAATAAAAAGATTAGAATCATTTGCTAATGAAACTATTAACGAATTTAGAGAAAAAACCGAAACTACTCATACCTTATTTAAAGATTTAGATAAAATTGATGCACTAAAAAGCGAACTATTTGAACTAAGAGACGATATAAAAACGCAGTCTATCGACTTATCAAATTCGCTTATTGATTTTAACGCAAAAGCTGATAAATCATTCAATAATACTGTTCATCAAATTAAAACACGACTTAATAATGCAATAGATGAAGAAGTAACAAAAATTGAAGGTAGAGTAGTTAAGCGTCTCCTCGCTTTTGAAAAAAATCAAAAAATCTTTGAACGCCGTATTCTTTCAATTGATGCTAATTTAAAAGGTGATTTTAAGAAGTTAACTGGTGAAGTAGATTTTGTTTATAGTAATATCACAGAAATTAAGTCCGACGTTGCATCAATAATGCAAACCGTACTTGAAAAAATCAATCATTATGATTCAGAAGTGCCTCGAATATCAAAGCTACTTGATAACGCAATCGCTAAAATGAACGATAAACTCGGTAAAGGCGGATTTTCAGGTTCTTCACAACCAAATCCGGCAGATGAATTTCAACCAGCTACTGAAACAGAAGTCGATGACACTCTTTTTGACTTTGAAGCAAGCCCTTATGGCGAACCAGAAATGAAAGAAAAGCGGCTTAGTGATAGAGAACTAATGGAATATATTAAAGATGAAATGGATGCTTTAGAAGCTAAAAGCGCTTCCGATGCAAAGAAGAACACGATATCTATGATTTTATCTATAGTCTCATTAGTTGGTGTAATCACACTTATCCTCTTAATTTTAGCAGGTGGTATTTAGTTTTTAAATACTATTTTTTTCTAATTATTATTTTATTCTAAAACATTTTAAAAAAATAATATTTAAAATTTCATTAATTTTGCTTATTATTATTTAAAATTAGGAAAAATAATGGAACTATATATTGATACAGCCAATTTGAGCCATATCAAAGAAGTTGCTTCTTATGGCTTTATCTCTGGCGTTACTACAAACCCATCGCTTTTAGCAAAAGAAGACCCTAAAAAAGATGTAAAAGATATAATTAAAGAAATTTACAAAACAGTAGGCGGACATCTTTCTGTTGAAGTAAACTCTTTAAAATCAGATGAAATGTTAAAAGAAGCTGATGCAATTTTAAAATGGTTCCCTGAAGCAACAATTAAAATTCCTATGATACCACAAGGATTGTCAGCAGTTAGTGAGTTAGCAAAACGTGGCATTCCAACAAATGTAACTTTAGTATTCTCACCAACACAAGCAATCGCTGCAAATAATGCAGGTGCAACTTATGTTTCAGTATTTATGGGAAGATTAGATGATATTGGAATGAACTCTTCTGATATTTTAGATGACATTTGCGATATTTGGCAAACGAATGATTACGATTCTTTAATAATTGCAGCTTCAATTCGCCATCCAATGCATCTTTTAGATGCCGCAAGAAGTGGTGCTCATATTGCAACAGTACCTTACAATGTTTTAATGCAATCAATTAAGCACCCTCTTACTGACTCTGGAGTAGCAACATTCACAGCAGACTATGAAAAAATGATGGCTGCAAAAGCCAGTAAATAATCTTTAACAATTTTATTTTTTTATTTTGTTTTCAATCTTAGGGAGGTCTAATACCCTTCCTAAGTTTAAAATCTACTTTGTTAAATCTTTGATTTTGAAATTAATATCTTTTTTAAATAGTATGTTTCCTCAGAATGAAATCTTAGTATTTGGTAGAAAATTATACTTCAGATTATTCCTCTTGTTTTGACCATATTCAACACAAGTTACTTAATACAAATTACTAAACACAAGTAAATTAATGAAATTAGGAAATAATTTTATTTGCATTACTTTAATCATTATTATGTGAGTTAATTTATTAATATTTCTTAATAAAAAGTTTTTAATTAAATATTTTTATTTTATTTTTGAAATTATTATTTTAAGGTATTTAAATGTTAAAGTATTTACTATTATTGTTCATTTCGTATAATTTATTCGGATCTACTGCAGGCAATGCTGCAAAAGATGAACCCCGACATATCATTGATATGCCTAATGCAGGGATTCTTGCTAACAAACATATTTCTGTAACTGCTTTAGCTTTTACAGATGGTGGTGTAATGGTAGATTTTACTGCAGCTTTTTTTGATAGGTTTAACATCGGACTAAGTTATGGAGCAAACAAAGTGCTTGGTTCAGGAACACCATTAGGACAAAAATACCCAGGTATTAATATTAAATATAGAATAGTAAACGAATCGACTGGTTTTCCTGCCCTTGTTTTAGGATTCTCAAATCAAGGTAGAGGGAATTGGATTAAAACTATGAATGGAAAAAAATATGATAGATTTGAAACTTTTAGTCCTGGTATTTATTTAGCAACAAGTAAAAATTTTGATTGGGCTTTAGGTGAAGTTTCGCTTCATGGTGGAGTTGGATACTCAATCGACCCTAAACCAGGTGATAGATTCCCTAATTTCTGGGTTGGAGCAGAACAAAACTTAGGCGAAGATTTTTCAATAACAGGTGAAATTAACTTTTTACTAGATAGTCAAGGCCAGGATTATCAAATTGTAAGTGATGCACCGCTATTAAACTTAGGTGTTAAATGGTCAGCATCTGAAAAGTTATCAGTTCAACTACAATTTAGAGATTTAATAGGTACATATAAAATACATAATGAATTCACTCGTTTTTTAGTTTTTGATTTTATTACACCTTTTTAAAAATATTTTAAAATATATTTTTAACTAAGTAGTCTTTAAAAAAAAATAATATTTCACCAATTATTAAGGTCTTTTATGAAAGGATTAATTTCTAAACTATCTGTTGTTTTAGCAGTAGTTGTATTGTTTGCTAATGTAAATTTATTAGCAAAAGATAATAAAGTAGAATTATCTACTAATATTACTTGTCAAGGTTGTGTTAATACAATCAAAACAGCATTCAAAGGTATGGACGGCGTTAAAGACGTTTCTGCTAATATTGATGCAAAAGTTGTTACAGTTAATTTTGATGATGATAAAATCAGTTCTGACAAAATTAAATCTACTATCGCTGACGCTGGTTACACTGCAAAAGATATGAAGTCTTGTGATAACAAAGATATGAAATCTTGCGACAATAAAGATAAAAAATCTTGCGAAGGCAAAGATCCAAAATCTTGCGATGACAAAGCGAAAAAAGAATGTAGTGGAAGTGGCGATAAATGCTGTAAAGACAAGAAAAAATAAGTATTTACAAAAAAGGAGCCAATCGGCTCCTTTTTTAATCTAAATTTACTTCATTGGAATTTCTATAAATAATACTTCGGCATCTTTACTACTTAGTTCAAAACTTTCTGTTTCATTAATTTCTATTCCATCTCTCTTATTGAGCGTTTCACCATCAATTTCAACAGAACCAGAAATTACGAAAACATAAACACCATTTCCAGTTCTGTTTAAATTGTACATAAATGAATTATCTTGAATGTGTATTTGGGAAAACCAAGCATCTTGATTAATCCAAACAGCATTTTCATTATCAGGAGCAACAACAACTTGCAATGTATTTAATCTATCTTTTAAGTCAAACGACTTTTGCTCATATCTTGGTTTTATATTTAGTTCTTTCGGTCTAACCCAAATTTGAAGAAAATGTACTTCTTCCTCTTTTGAATAATTATATTCAGAATGAGTAAGCCCGCTCCCTGCTGACATAATTTGAACATCACCAGTCTTAATTACCTCTTCCCTACCGGTGCTGTCTTTATGAGCTAAATTGCCGAACAATGGAATTGATACAATTTCCATATTCGCATGAGGGTGAGTTCCAAAACCTTCTCCAGCGGCTACAATATCATCATTAATGACTCGGAGTAACCCGAACCCCATTTTTGAAAAATCTTGATATTGACCAAAACTGAAAGTATGTTTTGAATCAAGCCAACCGAAATAAGATTTACCTCTATCTTCAGCCCTTGTGATTAGTTTATTCATAATTTCTCCATTAGTTAATACTACAATAGTTGTTATATTAACTATTGACGAATTACTATTTATTTTATTTCCATTTAATATTACATCCAATACTTGGGATTTGATTTGAATCAGGTGTAATATTATTAAGAACATCATCAATTGCTTTACGAAGATGACTACCAGTAACTGGAATTAAGTTACTTGGTCTTGAATCATCAAATTGACCTCTATAAACAAGTTCTTTGACATCATTAAACAAAAAAATATCAGGAGTGCAAGCCGCTTGAAAATTCCTTGCAACATTTTGGCTTTCATCAAAAAGATAAGGAAAAGTGAAATTTTCATTTTTAGCAAATAATTTCATCTTTTCAGGTGAATCCTGTGGATAATTTACTATATCGTTTGAAGAAATGGCTACAAATGCAAAATCTCTATCTTTATAATCTGTAGCCAACTTTGAAATCTCTTTGACTATATGCACAACATACGGGCAGTGATTACATATAAACATTATTAAATTTGCTTTTTTATTCAATATCGAAGATGAAATTAAATCGCCCGAAATTGTATCAACTAATTCAAATTCAGGTAATTTAGTGCCAAGTGCTAACATTTTTGAAGGAGTAGCTGCCATAATAAGTTCCTTTGTTAATATTACAAAATTGATTCTAAGTCGCTTTCGCTTTCAAACAACACAAGCCGAGCTTTTGAGCCATCAAAAGGACCTACTACTCCAGCATCTGCAAGTTCATCAATTATTCTACCTGCTCTTGCGTAACCAATTTTTAAGCGACGCTGTAGCATTGACACAGAACCTTGTTGAGTAGCAATAATTAACCTCGCTGCATCTTCAAAAAGTGGGTCTCTATCTTCTTTAGCGATTAAACCAGATTCTTGGTCTTCTTGAATTGATGGAAAAAAGTAAGGTTGTGAATATCCTTTTTGATTACCAATAAAATCACAAATATTCTCCACTTCATCAGTTGAGATATAGGCATTTTGAACTCTTTCTGGCTTCGGCTTTCCAGAAGGCAAGAACAACATATCACCATTTCCAAGAAGAGTTTCTGCGCCAGAAGTATCAAGAATAGTTCTTGAATCAACTTTTGAAGAAACTTGGAATGCAATTCTTGACGGGAAATTTGCTTTGATTATACCTGTAATAACATCAACAGAAGGTCTCTGAGTAGCAATAATCATGTGAATACCCACGGCTCTTGCCATTTGTGCAAGACGAACTATTGGCTCTTCAACATCTTTTCCTGCTGTTAAAATTAAATCGGCAAACTCATCAACGATGACAACGATATAAGGCAACTCTCTATGAATAATATCGGTATAATCTTTATACTTTCCTTCTCTAACTTTTGCGTTGTAATCTTTAATATTTCTCTGCCCTGCACTTGCAAGTATATCATATCTCTGCTCCATTTCAGCAACAGCAGATTTTAATAATACTATTGCTTCAGAAGGGTCGGTTACAATAGGAGTTTTAATATCAGGTGAAATTGCAAGAAAATGGTTTTTTAGAGCTGCATATTGCGGTAGCTCTACTTTTTTAGGATCAATAACAGCAAATTTTAGTTGATTAGGAGATTTTTTATAAAGAAGCGAATTTATAATTGTATTGACGCCTACTGATTTTCCAGAGCCAGTTGTCCCAGCGATTAACAAGTGAGGCATCTTTGCTAAATCAGAAATGACTACTTCACCAGATATATTTTTACCTAAAGCGATTGGCAATTCCATTTCATTATCATAAAATTTCTTAGTATTAATTACAGAAGAAAAAGTTACAAGAGATGGATTTTGGTTTGGAATTTCAATACCAACAGAACCCTTCCCAGGAATTGGTGCAATAATCCTAATTCCTTTTGCTTTAAGTGCCATTGCTAAGTCATCTTGCAACGATTCAATACGACTAATTTTAATACCAGCAGCAGGAGTAAAAGCATATTGAGTAACAACAGGTCCAGGCGTTATTTGCAGATTTTCAATATAGATTTTAAATGTTTCGAGCTTTTCTTGAAGAATCTGAGCATTAACCTTTAACTCATCTTCATCAACTGATTCATTAAATTTTCTATTATCAAGCAAATCTATTCCAGGACTTGTATAATTAATTTTCTCATCGTGAATAAGCACAGAAAGTGGGTTATCAAGTTCTTCTCCGTCGTGATTGTGAATTTCAACATCTAATACTAATTTTCGTTCTGCAACTACATTTGAGTTGATTTCATTGCTACTTTTATTATCAATTACCTTAGATTCGATTTTATCAAATTGACTTGTATTTCTAACACTATTCGTAGTTAAATTTCCATTTGATTTTAAATCACTTAACAAGTCATCTATCTTAGAACTAAATAATGAGGGTTGATTTGACTTACTATCTTCTACTTGATTGAAATCTTTTTCTAATTCAACAGATTTACTTTGAATTTCTTCACCCTCACCAGTAAATCTAACCTTTGGTGTGATTTCTTTGAAACCTATGTTTAATTCTGTAATATTAAGCTTAGGAGCTATTTTTGGCTCTTCTTGAACTTCTTTTTTAGGGCTATCAACTATTGAATTATTATCATCAGAAACAAATAAATCAAAAGCTTTCTTTCTATCATTTTCGATCTCTTTTCTTTTTATTTCAATTTCAATATTATTGTTACTTTTAGGGTTTTCATAAACAGTCTCTTCTTCAAAGCCATCTTCGATTAAATCGACGTTTTCTTGATTACGTTTGGAATCAACTTGTTCATTATTATTTATTTCATCAGATTCATTGTTATCTTCATTTTTTTTATTTTCTTTAATATTCTCATATTTTTCTTCTATTTTGGCTTTCAAATCTTGGCTTGAAGTTTTGATAGTGTCTTTGAGTTTATAAGAAGATTTCTCTGCTGTATTTACGAAATAGTTAAGGAGTGGCTCAATATTGATATTAGTACCAAGTAAAATTGCGATAATAATTGCCGCTAAATAGAACAGCATTGAGCCAAAAGAACCAATATACTCACTGGAAAACATTGAAAGATAATATCCGATATTTCCATACCACTCTTTAGATATATCGCCAAAAATTTCACTAACATTTATTGAACCCATAAAAGCGGCAAAGAGCATACTTGTTAGAATAAAAATTCCAAATCGTTTCCAATTTTCACGTTTAACTTCGTAATATCTAAATAAATCTTTGGAGAAAATAGCTAAGAAATATGGTAAAAATATTATTATAAAACCTACTGTCGAGTTATATAAATGATAGGCAAGTTTTGCTCCTAATAAACCTAGCCAATTATGAGTAGTCTCAGCTTTGATTTGTATAATATCATTACCTGTTACAAGTCCTGAGTATTCAGAAATTTTACCTATTGCATTTAATTCATCTTTTTGAGTATAAGAAACTAAAGCAAGCGAAATAAGAATTGAAATTGTAAAGAGTAAAACTGCCCCTGCTTTGAAGTATTTAGAATACTTCTCATTTGAAGCATTTATTTCATTTTTACTTTCATCTTCATTTTCACTTTTAGAAAAAATTTTTTTTCTAAAATTTATTTTTTCAGCTGACATTATCCCCCCAGATAATTCAATTTAAAGACCTATTACATTATTTGGATAAATAACAGGTAGAACATTTATATTTTTGTTTGAAATGCAATACTCAACATCTTTGGAAAGTGAAAGTTCTCTCAAATATTTAGCATGCTTACTTGATTTTAAGTAATCAGATAAATTTGCTTCATTTTGCAAGAAATTAGAACGAATTAACTCGCTACTATCACTTAATTCTATATTAATATTGAGATTAGAAATTTCATTTATAAATTTTCCTGCGAGCAAAGAATCTTCTCTTGAATATTTGCCATAAGTCCCAGCAGAAATAAAAAATAAATTAATTTTTCTTTTATTCAAATTTTCGGTCTCAATATAAGAAGAAATATCTTTTAAAACAATTTCATAATTAATAAACGATGCTATAACTCTTTTATTTGCAGTAGTTCCAACGCTAAAAATTTTTGCACCGTTGGTTGAAGTGAAAATAATATTTTTATTTTTTACTAAACTTGTTTCGTATTCATAAGGAGAATTTCCTAAATCAAAACCATCAATTTTAATAGAGTTTCTTTCTCCTGTAATTAAGAAGTTTGGATTTGCCTCTTTCAAAGCCCATGCTTCATCAATAGTTTTAACTGGATAGATATTCTTTGCACCATTTTGTAATGCAGTAATTATTACAGAACTTGCCCTAAGCACGTCTATCATGACAATGTAAGAATTTTCAAAATTATAATTTTGTTCGTTAAAGTCTGATGACAATATTGATTCTATATGTATCATTTAATTTGTATATGTATTAAAATTTATACAAAAATAAAAAAGACCAGCATAAAAACTGGTCTCTTTTTCTAAAACTAAATTAGTTTTTATTTTGAAATTGTAAACGAATTTAAAGTAGAAGTTTTATTATTTGATAGTTTAATAAAATACTTGCCACTTACTAAATTACTTACATCAACTTGCATTCCATTTTGGAAAGAACTTGAATAAATTAATGCTCCACTCAAATCAAGAACTTCATATTTATCAAAATCCTCATTAGATAAATTTTGTACTTTAATTAAGCCAATGCTTGGATTTGGATAGACATTAATTACAATATCGTTGTCAATTTCAACGCTACTTACAGCTGAAACTGGTTCTAATTCAATATTTACACTTAAAGGATTTTCTTTATCTAATGAAACATAAGATTCGTAGCTTTGATAACCCATTTTATTAACTACAAGTTTATATTCTCCATCTGCAACATTTGGGAAGTCGAAAACTCCATCATAATTTGTTGAAGTATATTCAATTGCAGTATCTTCATCAAGCAATAAAATGTTTGCATTGTCAATATTGGCTTTTGAATCAAAAGATGTAACTTCGCCATTTAATCTTGCAATACCTGGTTTTTTCTCTAAGTCTTGTAAAGTTATTGTTATTTGTTTGTTGTTTACATTGAACAAGTTAACAATAGTTGCATCTTCCCATTTCATAGAAGCGATTGCATTTTCAACATAGAAACCAGGAATAAATAAATTAGATTGAGGAATAGCTAAGAAAACATAAGTTCCCATTTCTAAGTTAAATTCAAAACTTCCGTCATTTGCCAAGTAAGTTAATCCTGTGTTTGTGTTTGGATTTCTATTTTTATCAACTCGTAAAGCAACAACAAAAGAGTTAGTTACTAATTGATTGCTTGTAGAAATAACATTACCTGAAACTTTTGCAAAATTCTTAGTGTGCGAAGAATCTTGTTTATGGTCTTCAAATATGAAATTAATGTCTCTTAAATCTTCTTTTGTATAGATATAAGTTGCATCAAATCTATTATAAGTTTGATTGTAGTATAATGGAGCATTTGAATTTCCGTTCATTGCATAAGCAATAAATTGAAATCCTTTAGGTAACTCAACGGAATAGAAACCATTATCGTTATTTTCTATATGAGTTACAAAGTGTTTTTTAAGCCCATTGTTATTAAATAAATCACCTTCAAAAACAATTTTAGATTTAATTACTTGCCCATTTTTAGTTAAGCAATATCCAGACACATTGACGGTTTCATCTAAATTATGCTCATCTAAAATCATAGTAATATTTTTCACTTCACCACAAGCAACTTTAATAATAGTTGCTTCTTTTAAATCTCTTGCATTTTCGTACCAAAAGAAATTATTACCACTATTAACTACAAGAACATATTCACCTTCATCTAATTTGAATTGAGCAAATGATTGCTCAATTTTGACCTCATCAGAAGTTTTAATTCTCATATATAAGCTGTCATTTTGATTTGGGTCAGAGGTAGCTAATTTAAACAATCTTGCAACTCCATGAAAATCATTAATTACTGGTTTGCCATCTTTTGTAACAAAACTTACATTTAAAGTAGCAGGATTTTCACAACTACTTACAAAAAATGATTGAGTGAAATATATAGGATAAGTATAGTCATCGTCAATACCTTGTGCTACAAAAGTAGCAAAGAACTCACCTGCTTTGTTTGGAGTCCAAGAAAATTCACCTGTTTCAGAATCTATTTTCATATTTTCATCAGAACCTTGAATAGAGTATCTAATTTTAGCATTTTCTTTACTTCCTAATTCTGCTTTAATTGAAAACTTAATTTCAGTTCCAATTTTATATTTTTCACCTTGTTTCATTGGTGGTAATTTAGTGAATTTCAATGCAAAAAGATTATTTGAATCAAGGTTTGTTCTAACTTTAAATACAATTTCTTTTACACTTTGACATTCACTTACGGCAATAGTTTCTGCATCTTCAAATCGGAAAGCATTGTTATAATATTGCTCTGCTGATATTCCATTTCTACTATAATATTGCAGATAATACGAGCCAGTTGAAACATAAAATTTAGCAACTCCATTCTCATCAGTAACTCCAGTAAACATATTATCTTTATGACTGTTCATTGGTATAGTGAATAAAAACAAATCTGAATTAGCTACAGGTTGATTATCTTGGTTAACTAATTTCACAACAACTATTGGTAATACTTCACATTTATCAACTCTAAATCCAATAACTTGATTATTAGAATAAATTGCTCCATTAGCTTGAAAATACGCTTGTATTGTAAAAGAATATCTTCCTTCATATTCAGATTTGAATTGAAATTTTCCAGTTTTTTCGTCTATAGAATATAATCCAGAAATATCATAATTTACATCAGTTAACGCTTCTATTATTTTATATTTTATCTCAACATTTTTATTATTTGCAACTGCATCAAAGTCATGGTTTAACTCTGAGTTTTTTGCAATTAATGTGTCAATTGGTGCGAAATTAGTAAAATAAACAAATGATTTATTTGGGTCGTCGATAGCTCGTTTTAAATATGATGGATATGAAAGATAATAAACACCATTTTTAAATTTTATTTTTAAAACAACGGTTTCAATTTCTTCTTTCATTTCATATTCAACGTGAGCAGAAAAACCATAAACTTTCAATCCGTTTCTGTCAGAATATAGAGTATCGGCAATATTATTTGTAATATCTTGCTTAAATTGAAAATCTTCCAACTTAATAGTATTACTTGGCTTGCCCTGTTTGATATATACTATTGCTTCTTCTATATCATTTCTATCTAAATACCAACCAAGTGATAAATTTATTGAATCGTTGTTATAAATTGCACTTAGTTGAAAGTTTTCTTTAATAATGTCATCTTTTGAAAAAGCAAAATGAAATGACATTATAAATATTGATAAGATGAAAATACTATTGCGTTTAATATTTCTTATCATAATACACCTCCTGTTTGTTTTGGAATTATTAATTAGTTAATTGTTGCAACAATTTACATTAAATTACACTTTAAAATTAATTCGTTACAAAAAAACAACAATTATTTTTTTTATTAAGTTAGAAAGTCAAAAAGTGAGACTTGGTTGATTCTTGCTCCAACTTGAAGTGCATAATTAAGAGCATTTTCTTGGCGAGTAAGATTTAATATAGCATCAGCCATATCAGTATCCTCTTGAACAGAGCGATAGTCTTTCAAGCGAATAGTTTCATCAGTGATTTGATTAGTTAAGCCCTCAATTCTATTGATATAAGTCCCATTTCGTCCAGCAATTCTATTAATATCATCATAATAGTCAGCCAATCCTTTTTGGATTCTATCAATTTCTTTCATATCATTAGAATTGAAATTGTCTGTGTCGTTTCTTACTTCTCCATCGTTATTGTAAGCTAAAACATTGTGCATATCAATAATTAAGTTAAATAGTTCATTATTTGCACCGAAAATTTCTTCTTGTTTTTGGTTAATTACTTGGTCGTTTTTCTGGTCTTTATTAATAATTCTATCTTTATTATTTCCACGAAATTCAACTCTAAGTCCAGAAGGGTTCTCTTTTGTTTTCTCACCTTGAATAACTTGGAAAGGGTTACCTGTTGATTCAGGGAAGTCATTTTTAATTGAATTAATAGTAGTTTTTGTCCCACTATAAAGAAAATGTCCGTTATAGTCAGCATTTGCCTCACGAACTAAATCATCTAAATATCCTCGGAAATTTCCTCCAATAACTTGCAATGCTTCTGACTGCTCATTTGTTGAATCAATTGCTTCATCTCTTGCGGTTTGGACTATATCTCCAATGCGAGATAGTGATTCATCTGTGGCTAAAAGTTCTGAGTGAGTTAAATTTAGTACATTCACATAATTTTCATTTTGAGTAATTTTCTTATCGAAAAGTTTAATATCAACTACTTTTTCAGGGCTATCAGATAAATTAATTATATCCTTACCAGTACTTACACGTGTTTGCGCTTTATCACGTTCAAGTTGGATTTGATTGATTGTTCTTGTAAATCCGATATATTGATTATTGCTACTTACTCTCATAATTATCTACCTAAATTTACAATAGTTGTAAGCATTTCATTTGTTGAGCTAACAATTCTTGATGCTGCTTGAAATGCCTGTTGAAATTTTATTAAATTAACTGCCTCTTCGTCAAGATTAACACCAATAATAGATTGTCTCTGATTTTCAAGTTGCTCGGAAACCACATTTACATTGTCATGTAATTTAATAGTATCTTGTCTTGTTGCTCCAACTTTTCCAACAAATGCAGCATAGTATTCATCGTAAGATTCATTTCCAATGAAGTCTTTTTTTTCTGTTAATCTGGCAATAGACCTCGCTACATCAGAGTTTCCAGGTTCATTCACAGCGGAACTAAGAGGAATACCTCTTGGGTTATTTTTCACATCATCTGATAATTTTATTGAAAAAGATGAATTGTTTGTGTCTCCTATTTCAAAGAAATTTCTTGCAGGTGAGGTTGGATTAGTATCGTCAAGTCCAAAGCCAGTTTTAGTTAAGTTATTGACATTATTTACTATTGCAGTCGCATAATCATTAAGCCGTTTAAAAGCAGAAAATTGACTTGATGATTCACGTCCATCAAGAGTAACATTGAAATGTTGTAATGCAGATGCCATTTTCCCAGTTGTTGGAGTAATGTAATTTAAGAAATTACCCTTTTTATCAACTTTTGTTAATTTATATGTCAATTCCCCAGAATTTGAGACAGTTTCTTGAACTTTCAAAATGCTTGGAACGTGTTTAGTTACAACATTAATACCATTTATATAGGCATTAACAGTTCCATCATCATTTTCAGTAACATTCACATTTGTAATTTGAGATAGGTCTTCAAGTAATTTTTCTCTTTTATCAATCATAGTATGGGCTTGTTCATAAGCCATTGATTTATTAGAACTAAAAGACTCATTGAGTGATGCTATTTCAGTAATTATTCTATTGGCTTCATCTGTCATAGAGTAAATGTCTCGCCCGACTTCTTTTCTAGCATCAGAAAGTTGTTGAGATAGATAATTAAATTTATCTACGAAAGTATTAGCTTTTTCAAGAACTGCCTCTCTTAGACCAACATTTTCTGGTTTTAAAGCAAGTTCATCGAATGATTTGAAGAAGTCAGTAACGCTATCATTAATATTGCTATCGGTTGGCTCGGCAAGTATTGTTTCAACTCTTTCAAGAATTTTATCGTCGTTTTCAAGAGAATATTTTCGCGCTAAAGTATTTCTTACTTCTCTATCGAAAAATTCTTCTCTAAAATTACGTAGTTTTCCCATTAATGCCCCTGTTCCCTGGAAATTACCATTTTGGTAAATTGGGTCAGACTGGACAAATTGAGCATCGCGACGGGAATATCCATCAGTATTAACATTGGCAATGTTATTACTTGTAATATCAAGACCCATTCTCTGAGCTAAAAGGGCTTTTCTACCTATTTCTAAAGAGTTTAATGACATGCTTTATACTTTTTTTTAAAAGAAAACATTTTTAGACAAATATTTGTCTAAATTGTTTATTTTTTCAGTAATATTATCTACATTACCATATTTTAATCTTTGAGAAATTTCTAAAATTTCTTTACAATCTGACAAGTTTGAGCTTGCTACAATCAAGGATTTCATTTTATCAATTCTTTCCTTTTTTTGATTAAAAGTTCTGATTGACGATGGCAATAATCTTGCACTCAAACTTAACTTTTTCTTTAAGTTAAGAGCATCATTTTCTGGGAGATTTACAGAATATTGTATAATCTCTTTTGCGAGCTCATTCGCTATGTTATCTAAACTTTGTTCCATATTACACCTTTTTGGTTTAAGTTGCCGAGCCAAAAATTGGCTCGGCGGGAAAAATAGTTGCGTCCTTGCAAACTAAAATAATCCATTACTTAAATTCTTACATTGAAAACTGCGTTGTTATTTTGATTCAATGTTCTAATAATATTATTAATGCTTTGTTTACCTCTGTTAGCGAGAATTTTATTCTCATTATTCAATTTCACTAATCTTTCGTTTAATCTTGCGATAGTCATTCTTAAATTTTTCACAAGTTCGGCTTTTTCACCTTTTAACTTACTTTCGATAAAAGATAATTTTAACCTAATTGCATCTGCTCTGGATATTTTGAAATTATCCATAAACATTTTAATTCTTTCATTTTCAAGTTTTGATAATTGAGCAAGTAAGATGTCTTGTTTTGATACAATTTCAGGGATTAAAGTAGTTTTATACTCAATTAAAGCATGATTCTGTTTCTCTGTTATTGAAACTAACTCAGTCAAGATTTGCTTTTCTTTTTGTAATAATTCTAAAAATTCTTTTAACATAATCTACCTTTATAAACTTAAAATAGTTCTAAGTATTTTTTAACTTTCCCAACGTAAGACTGCGTTTCTGGGAATGGAGGTATTCCACCATATTTATCCACATTAGAAGCTCCTGCGTTATAAGCAGCAAGCCCTAAATCAGTATCTCCAAATCTATCAATCATACTTTTCAAATATTTTGCTCCACCATATATATTTTCACTTGGGTTAAATACATTTTCAATTCCTAACTCACCAGCAGTTGAATCCATAATTTGCATTAATCCTTTTGCACCAGCAGTTGAAACAGCATTTTCTTTTCCAGCACTTTCAGCAGCAATAACTGCCTTGATTAATTTAGGGTCAATTCCAAATTCTTTTGAAGCATTCATTATCACATCATCATATTGCGAGATTCTATTTTTTAATCTATCTTGAAAATTTCCACCAATATTTTCAGAATTTATTGCGTTGTTAAACTCGCTTTTGAAGTCATAAGTAGTAGCATCAAATTTAGTTATTGCTTGTAGGTCATCGCCATTAGTTAATTGCTTATAAATCATTTCTGCAATTCCCATTCCTTTCCCAACTTTTGACATTTCATCAGCAAATTGCATATCATTGTAGCCCTCAAGAGTCTCTGCTCCGAATGTTGCAAGATTTTCCTTATCGCCTTCTAAATTCTTTATTCCAGTTTTCATTTCTTTCAAAAGCATATTCAAAAACATTGCTTCAAAGCCACGAGCAGCTTGCGCCATTCTTGCTTTCTCTGCTTTCGGCATTTCTCTTTTTCCAACAATTTCGCCTTCTTTTGCTAATCGAGCAAATTTAGCTAATCTTGCTTCTTGAATAGCACTTTGATTTTGAAAGGAATTATCTGTATTTATCATATCTATAGACATAAGCAACCTTATTGGATAATTAATTCACCTTGTAAAACACCCGCTTCTTTCAATGCTTGAAAAATAGCGATTAGGTCTCTTGGTTTAACTTCTAATAAATTTAAAGCATTAGCAATATCATCAACAGTAGCACCTTGCACCACTTCAAGAGGTGATGCAGGAATAACTTCCTCTTTTGCATCTATTGTCGCAGTTTCGGCAATTCTTGGTGGAATTATTGTAAATGGTGCTGGCTGAGGCACAACAACTTGACGTTGAATGTTAATCTCTAACCCGCCATGCGAAATCACAGCAGGAAGAATTTGAACATTACCACCCACGACAATAGTTCCTGTTCGTTCATTAATTACTACTCTTGCTTGTGGCTCGACAGTAACATCAAGATTCTCAATTTGAGAAATTAGAGACATTAAATTACCTGTTGTCATACCTTGAGGAACATTAATTTCAACGGTTGTTCCATCTAACGCATTAACACTATTATTCAAATTTGGTAATGTTCGTATTTGAGTTGATACTCTTGTTATAGTTGTGAAATCTGGCTCTCTTAAAGATATTCTAATTTTTTGACCATCAACTAATTCACCTTGAACAGATTTGCCTAATATTAGCCCATTTGGAACACGCCCAGATGTTACGAAGTTTTTACTAACTTGGCTTCCTAAAGTTCTATAATCATATCCACCAACAGTAAGAGGACCTTGTGCATTACCAAGAATTTCGCCTGTGCTTGTAGTTAATGGAGTTAAAAGCAAAGTTCCACCTTGCAACGAAGTCGCATTCCCCATAGAAGAAACAGTAACATCTATTTTCTGTCCTTCTTTTGAGAAAGTCGGAATAGTTGCGGTAACCATTACAGCGGCTACGTTTCTCATTCTATTATTATTTTGTAATGTTGTTAAGCCGAAGCGTTTCAACATATTGACAACAGATTGATTAGTATATGAAGTAATTTGATTATCACCCGTCTGGTTCAATCCAACAACAAGACCATATCCAATTACTTGAACACCAGTTACGCCTTCTACTGCTGAAATATCTTTAATTCTAACTGCAAACAACTCATTTGCAATTAAAAAACAGATAAAAAATATGGAAATTATTTTTCTCATTAAAATAAAAATCTCATAAATTTAGAAATTAAACCTGGCTCATGAACTTCCGAAATTTGACCTTCTCCTTCAATTAATAAAGTCAAATCTAAAATATTATATGAGTAAATTGAATTGTCAGCATGCACATCAACGGGACGTACAACACCTTGGATTCTAATCTTTTGAGTTTCGCCATTAATTTTAGTAGTTCTTGTGCCTTCAATTTTCAGATTACCATTATCTTCAACAGCAGTTACCCTTACTGATAATTTTGTTCTAATTCTTTCATTTCTTGAAGTTTCACCTCCAGATTTGAAGTCATTATCGTGAGAAACACCACCATTAGCATTAGCTGAACCAAGCAGATTTAGACCTAAATCTAAGTTTACACCGAGTTTAGTATTTCGTCCGTTATCCATTTCAGAATTATTATTGGCTTGAAAATCCTCTACAATATAAATCATCAAGGCATCGCCTTCTTTATATGCTTTCACATCAGAATATAAAGATTGACCACTATTCTGAATAAACTGAGCTTTAAGCGTGGTCATTCCAGAAATAACAATAATCAATATAAATAGTAACTTCATAGTTTTTCGTTGTATTAATAAATAATAGATATAATATTGAGTAATATTAACCTTTTTTAAACACAAATAATAAAAGACAAGCTACATACCAAATTATAAATATATTGAAATTATTTTTTAATATTAAACATTTATTATTATATTTTTCAATTAGTTATAAAGTTATTAACAATGAATATTTTAATCTATATTAAAATCAATTATTAATATTTTGTATAAAAGTAACCAATTCAATACAAATGGTTCAAGCAAGATGATTATAATTTCATAAGAACTTTTTCAATCAATAAATAATTACGATAAATAGATTATGTTCTTCTAACATAATCTATTTTTTAAATTAATTTGGGTTGATTTTATAATTTAAAACGCACTTTTGTCAATGTAGGATTTAGCAAAATCTACGATTTTATAATTTTTATTAAAAAATTATATTATCTTATCTTATTATTTTTCATTTACTTAAAAATTGTTAATAACTTTTTTTATTTTTGAGCGGGATATTTTGCCAACTTGTGTGTCATTATATAAGTAATTTTTACAAATTTTGAAAAAGTGTTTGTAAAATTGCTCATTTTTACAAAGAATTTTATATAAAATTTTAATTTTAAGTTAAGGGTTAATTATGTTGCGTTCAGTATACTTTCTTTTAGTAATGACTTTCCTTCATTCAAGTGCCTTCAGTTCAGATATTGTAATAAATGAAATTGGAGCATCAAGTTTCAAAAACTATTTCGATGAAGACCACGATGATTCTGATTGGATAGAATTATACAACAAATCTGATGATACAATTAATATCAAAGATTACAAAATTTATGATAAAAATAAAGTTGATAAAGCTTGGGTTTTCCCTGATACCGTAATTTATCCAAAAGGTTTTTTACGAATTTTTGCTTCTGACAAAGATAGAACAAGTTCTAATAATTATTTTGTTCAAGCAAGCTCAAATACAAACTTTCTTTCTACCAAAAATGATGAATATAGGTTTTTATATACTAAAATCACTGGTGATTTTGAAATTGTTGTTAAAGTAAATTCAGTTTATTGTAAAGATTATTGGGCTACAGCTGGGTTAATGATACGAGAAAATTTGGAAAGCGATTCTAAACATTTTAGTTTTCTATCGCCAGCAGACCAAAATACTGCTATGACAGCAGTCAAAAGAGATAGTAAGGGTGAACTTTCTTATAGAAGTGATTTTGGAAGAGCTGATTATGATTATTATAAGTATAAAATTTTGAGAGAAGGTGATTCAATTTCTTATTATTTTGAAGTTTATGAATTAAATTGGTGGAAATTAAAAACAGAAAAGTTAAATTTCAAAGATAGTCTTTATATTGGACTGGTAACTTCATTAAGAAATGATGTATCTGATATTAACAAAGTCGCTACTTTTTCTGGGTTAGAAGTAAATGGAAATACTTTTTCTTTCGATAGTTTAAAGATATCTGACTTACCTGAAGTAAGTTCTAATAATTCATATTATTCAAAAGAGCTACATAGTAATTTTAAATTAGGAATTGGTGGCGAAACAATCTATTTATGGAATAACTCAAATACATTAATAGATAGCTTAAACTTTCCAAAGCAATATACAAATGTGAGCTACGGTCATTCTCCAAATGGGAGTGGTAATATTGGATTTTTAAATAATATATCTCCAATTGAATCAAATTCTGCAAAATATGATGGAATTTCACAACCTATTACTATCTCTCATAATTCTGGTTGGTATGATGAACCAATTGAAGTTACTTTTAGTTCTGATGACAATGACTCAGACATCTACTACACTTTAGATGGTAAAGAGCCAACTTTAAATTCTACGTTATATCAAGGGAATAAGATTATAATTAATTCCAATACTTCATTAAAAGCAAAAGTTATAAAAGATAATTACCTAACTCCATTTTCAGAAGATAGGTCATATTTTATTAATGAAGATTTTAGATTGCCTGTTCTTGCCATAACTGTTGATTCATTAGATTTATGGGATGAAAAATATGGTATATTTTTACTAAAAAATATGTATTCTGAAAGAGAAATTTGGACTAACTTGAATTATTTTGAAGAAAAAGGAGAAGTTAGTTATTCAGCTGGTGGCGGTGGGAAGCTTCAAGGAAATTCCACAAATGGATACAACCCACAAATTTCATTAAGATTTCATTCAAGAGATTATTATGGCAAAGACGAGTATAAATACAAATTTTGGGGAAATCAAATTAATAAAGTAGTTGATAAGCTTGTTATAAAAAGTGGTGGTCAAGACTATGATAGAACTTTTTTTAGAGATGCATATATAAATTCTTTCCAAGATGATTTTAAACATTCAATCATTATGGAAGAAAGACCAATTGAAGTATATATAAATGGAAAATATTGGGGAGCATATATCTTAAGAAATAGATTTGATGAAGATTACATTGCTGAAAGATATGATGTTGAGGACGACCTCGTAAATTACGTGGAGAATGAACAAGAATTAAAACAAGGCGACTTAATGGATTATTTGAATGCAGTTAAGGCATTTGAAGAATCTGATTTATCAATAGACACAGTCTTTGATAAAGTAAGTGATAGACTTGACTTAGATAATTTTATTGAATATACAGTATTAAGAAATTTCTCAGCAGTTAATGATTGGCCTGGACATAATCACAAAATATGGAATTCACCTGAATTTGATAATAAATGGAGATTTGTTTTAAATGACTTTGAAATGGCATTTGGAGGAGCATCTTCTCACGACACATATAATTTATTTGATAGAGTTAATAATATGAATGTAAATTATGCGAAAATGTATAAAAGTTTAGTTAAAAATAAAAAATTTAAAAATAGGTTTATTAATACTTACGCTGATTATCTTAATTCAACTTTTTTACCTAATAATACAATTAGAATTTTAGACAGTTTATCTAATGTTTTTTCAATTGTAGTTGATAGTCATAATGCGCGTTGGGATAGCTCTTTAGCTAATTATAATTTTAATATTGAAATGTTTAAAAATTTCTTAAACGCAAGACCAAAAAATGTTTACAATCAAATTGTAAATGAATTTAAAACTGATTCTTTAAGTAGAGTAACAATATCTCAAAATATTGCGAATACGTGTGAATTTAAACTTAATACTTTGAGTATTAAGGATAGCACTTGGTCAGGGACTTACTTCGCTGATATTCCTATTAAGATTTCCTGCATTCCTAAGGAAGGTTATAAATTTTATAGATGGGCAGGCGATACTGTAATATATGAGCAAAATATTGAAATATTACCTGGCGATTCTTTAAATTTAGTTGCTGAATTGATTGAAGAAGGTAAAGTCTCAGTTGAACAGGTGAATAAAGAAATTAAAGTTTACCCTAATCCTGTTTCAAATTTACTAATAATAGAATTAGCTAATTTTGACAAATCAGATTTTAAAGAATTACCTAAAATTAGGATTTTAGATGTTTTAGGTAAAGAAGTTCTGAATTTTAATTTAAATGAAATTTCAAATAAACATAAATTAGAGTTTGACATATCTTCTTTATCACCTGGTGCTTATATAATTAAAATCGGTGAGATAACAAATAAATTTATAAAATTGTAAAAAGTACAAAATGGAAGATAAAATAAACGAAGAATTTTGGGATTCAAATTGGCAGACAGGACAAACAGGGTGGGATATTGGTTATCCCTCCCCTGCTATTATAGATTATGTTGATAGGAACGTAAATAAATCGTCTTCAATTTTAATTCCTGGTTGTGGTAACGCTTATGAAGCAGAGTATTTGGCTAATAATAATTTCCAAGATATTACTTTAATAGATATTTCAAAGACGGCAGTTAATAACTTAAAAAGCAAATTCAAAAAATATCCGAATGTGAATATTATTCATTCAGACTTTTTTAAACATAAAGGTCAATATGATATTATTATCGAACAAACTTTTTTTTGCGCTTTAAATCCGGAATTACGTAATGATTATGCAAAGCAAATGAGTAAATTACTTAAACCAACAGGTAATTTATTTGGCTTACTTTTTAAAATTGAATTTGAAAAAGAAGGTCCGCCATTTGGAGGTAGCGAATCAGAATATAGAAGGACGTTTGAGCCATATTTTAATATCTTAGAAATGGAAGATTGTAACAATAGCATACCCAAAAGATTCGGTAATGAACTTTTCTTTAAACTTGGTTTGAAGTAGTTAATTAGAATATCCATCATTCTAAATCGTCAATATTCTTTTAAAATTATTTGTTTGGAAGTTAAATGAAAATCGAAATTTGGTCTGATATTATGTGTCCTTTTTGTTTTATTGGAAAAAAACATTTTGAAAAAGCATTAGAAAATTTGACATTCAATGATGAAATAAATATAATATGGAAAAGTTACCAACTTGACCCTACTTTAGAGCAAGGTAATAAATCAATTTCAGCGACTGAATATTTAATGTCTCGAAAAGGTATTTCAAAGCAATATGTTGAACAAATGCTTTCAGATATTGAATCCAGAGGTGCAAGTGTTGGAATTGATTTTAATCAAGATATTTCAAAGATTACAAACACTTTTCTTGCCCATCGCCTAATACATTTTGCTCAAAGTAAGGGAAAAGCAAATGAAATTGAAGAAAGATTATTTAAAGCACATTTCACACTTGGAGAGAATGTAGGTGAAATGAATACTTTACTTAACATCTCCGAAGAAATTGGCTTTGATAGAATTGAAACTGAACAAGTTCTAAACAGTGATAAATATTCAGATGCTGTTGAAAGTGATATACGTGAAGCGCAACAATTAGGAATTAGAGGGGTTCCATTTTTTGTTATTGACAGAAAATATGGAATTTCCGGAGCCCAGCCTGTTAGTGTTTTTGAAGAAACAATTTATAAAGCATTTTCAGAAAGTAAGCCGAAATTTGAGATGCAGAATACAACTAATGCAAATATATGCAATGCCGATGGTTGTAATGTTTAGTTTTAATAAAATAGAGTATTCAAATGAAATTAAGATTTATTATTGATTTAATAAATCTTTTTTTTTACTCTAAAATAATATTACAAAATTACTTTTATATCCCAATTATCTTCATTAGAATCTTCGATTTCTTCCCATTTTTGAATTAACACTTTTGTTTCTTCTTCTAAGTTTTCGTTTTTATCTTTATTAAATAATTTACTAAGAATTTGCCACTTTTCCATGATATCCTATCTTTTTACAATTACTGATCCATCAGATGTAGCTACTCCTTTTATAATTTTTTTAGAACCATCGCGTTGAATACTTACTTCTTCTCCTACTTTTGCATTATTCAAAGCTTTTCCTTTTGCTTTGACAACAACTGAAGCTGTTTGCACATTTATAAAGATATCTTCCCCTTTTTTAATTATTGATGGGTATTCTATATAGTCGGAGCTTAAAATATCACCTATTTTAATTACTCTTTTTGACAATGTTCCATCAATCGAATTTAGGTCAATATCATATCTATAATCAATCGCTCTTTTCTCAAGTTTAAATTTTGATGTTGAAATTAAATCGCCAATCTTTAATTCTTGTCTAGCAATCGCAACATTTTGAACTTGATAAATTTTTACTGGAATAGTTACTCTTCTAATATCGGCATTTCCTTTTAAAAATATAATTTTTATTGAAGAAATTCCTATTTCAGCACCAGCAAGTTCAAAATATGCCTCAACATCGTCTTCTGTAAATTCTAAATCAGTAACTTGATTAATAAAATTGACATTAAATTCGTTGTTAATTTTACTTTTTAAGAAGTCAATGCAAGCATTTTCTATTCTCTCAGCAGAAAATTTTGAGTTTGAAAAAATACTTAAAGTTGAAAATAAAAATATAGTTGTAACTAGTTTTAACATTATTTAATCATTTAATTATCTTTTTAAATTTACAGCAGTTTCAAGAATATTTTCAGCTGTTCTAACTGCTTTGGAGTTAAGTTCATAAGCTCTTTGTGCTGTAATCATATTAACCATTTCTTCAACAACATCAACATTTGAAGATTCAAGTTGATTTTGAAGAACCTCCCCTGTGTTATTAGTGCCTGGTTTTTCAAAAATAACTTGACCAGATGCTGGTGTGGCACTAAATAAATTATCTCCTACTGCTCTTAAACCTGCTGGGTTAATAAAACGTGCGAGTTCGATTTGCCCAATAGATGTATGCTCTGTTTGCCCTTCCATTAAAACACTTATAACACCTTCTGCGCTAACTACAACTTCTAATGCGTCATCAGGGACTTGAAAACCTGGCTCTAATGGAAATCCTTGACTATTAACGATAGTTCCATTTCTATCTATTTTAAATGATCCGTCTCTTGTATATGAGTATGAGTTATCGGGTCTTCTAACCATAAAATAGCCTTCGCCATTAATAGCCATATCGAGAGGTCTATTTGTTTGTTGAATATCACCCTGCTTCAACATCCTTGTTGTAGAAACAAGTTGAGTCCCAGACCCTATTTGAACTTCGTTCAATGGCTCAACTCCAATTCTCGCTACTGCTCCTGCTGGGCGAAGAGTTTCATAAAGCAAGTCTTGAAATTCAGGTCTTTGCTTTTTAAAACCAGTTGTATTTACGTTGGCTAAGTTATTGGAGATAATTTCAACATATCTTTGTTGCCCTATTAGTCCAGTAGAGGCGGTTCTAAGCGTTTTATCCATTGTGTACTTCCTTGTATTTTAGAATATCCCTATTCTATGGATTATTTTTAGCTAAAAAATTTTAAACGAATCTTCCCATTCTTATTGAGTTTTCTAATGTGCTATCATTAGTTGTAACAACTTTTTGACCTGCTTCAAAATGTCTTTGAAGTTCAATCATTTCAACCATTTCATTCACTACATTAACATTACTTGCTTCTAAAAACCCTTGTTTGATATTTATTTCAGTAGGGTCTAAGAATTGCATTTCAGTCAAATTAGTAGGAATAAAGCTTGAACCAGAAACTCTTTGTAAGGTTTGAGGGTCATCTGGTCTAACCATTTGAACAGTTCCAATAGGAAAATCATTAATAAAGATTTCACCATTATTGGTAATTCTCAAATTCACATTTTTTGTATCATCAAACTGTCGAGCTTGTGAAAACTTTTCACCTGAAACATTTATTGTTCCGCTTTGGCTAAGTAAAAATTTGCCATCCATGGCTCTTATTGTGCCGTCCTTGTCAATCATAAATCTACCAGAGCGAGACAAAAACTGCTTTCCTTCTTCATCTTGAAGTAAAAAGAAATTCCCTTTATCGAGGATAGCAATGTCTAAGGGATTTGTTGTCTCTTGCAATGCTCCTAACTCAAAGTCAGTGTATGAGCCGATAGGAACATCGTTTTGCTCTGCATCACCTTTTACATTATAAAAATTAGCCCTTGCATCAATTAAATTTCTAACGAACACTTCTTGTCTTCTAAATCCTGAAGTGGAAGCGTTCGCCATATTATTTGATGCAACTTCTAATCTTGTCTGTTGGGTAAGCATACCCATTGCAGCTGTGTAAAACTCTTTAAGCATTTACTTCACCTAAGTTGAAGTTTTTGTTGATACGCTTAATATATGATACAACTTCTGCAATAGCTGGATAATATTCGTCTGGTGAATTCCTATTTAATTCCATTTGTGCTAATTTTGAAATAAGTTCCTTATCCAGATGAATAGGAACATCGTAGTCTATTGCACGTTTAATTATCCAATTAGACAAAGTATTATTTGAAAACTTCTCAGAGTTTGAGTTTCTATAAAGATTCTCAATTCTTCTTCCTTGAATTAATTTGCTGTCCATATTTAACCTCTTTTGATGTTTTATTAATTATGACAAGCTATGTGCCAGAAGGTAATAATTTTATATTTCGTTTATTTTAATACATATCTATTATTTTTATTTTCATATACTTAG
Source organism: uncultured Hyphomicrobiales bacterium (assembly GCA_964465945.1). Taxonomy (GTDB): domain Bacteria; phylum Bacteroidota; class Ignavibacteria; order Kapaibacteriales; family UBA2268; genus JAJRPT01. The sequence continues at coordinate 17,936 of CAYXMM010000002.1, read as the reverse complement.
ATGATTATTAACATAATTGTTTTCACTTATATATATATATTTTATTTGTATAATTTTAACCATTGTAGATTATTGGTCTAATAAATGGGATTGATAAATTTAAAAAATATTAAATGTAATTTGATATAATAGGTTTAATATTTTTTTTCTAAAATTGAATTTATCCAAACTGTGAATTTAAACTTTGAAGATTAGTTAAAAGCATTTAAAAATGGGTTGCAACCTCTTGTTGTAGTTTTTTAATACAACACCCCGTCGGCAAGCCGACACCCCTCTAATAGAGGGGAATTGTTTTTATTAATTTTTCGCTTCGCTCAGAATGACGTTGCTTTGAGATTCTTAGGTTTTGCTTAGAATGACGAGTAAAAATCACCCATCGCCCTAAAGGACACTTTACTAAATGGAAGAGAGGATTCGGCTATGTTTTGTATTTGGAACGATGAGTTTTGTAAAAAAAAGCCGAGATATACTCGGCTTTGATTTGAATTTTGATTGTTTATTTTGTTGCTTCGGTGTATCTTCTTGATACTTCTTCCCAATTTACAATGTGCCAGAATGCTGTGATGTAGTCTGGTCTTTTGTTTTGATAGTGTAAGTAGTATGCGTGTTCCCATACGTCTAAGCCAAGTATTGGCATTCCTTTAACTTCGGCGATGTCCATTAATGGGTTGTCTTGGTTTGGAGTTGAGCTTACTACTAATTTGCCATTTGCTACTACTAACCAAGCCCAGCCAGAACCGAATCTTGTTGCAGCGGCTTTTGTGAATTCTTCTTTGAATGCTTCAAATGAACCAAAGTTTGATTTTATTGCTTCTGCTAATTTGCCTGTAGGTTCTCCTCCACCTTTGGGTGATAAGATTGTCCAGAATAGAGCGTGATTATAGAAGCCACCGCCGTTGTTTCTAACTGCTGTGTTTGAGCCAGCGATTTTCATTAAATCTTCGATGGATTTTCCTTCTAAATCAGTGCCTTCTATTGCTTTATTTAGATTATTTGTATATCCTTGGTGGTGCTTAGAGTAATGGATTTCCATTGTTTGAGCATCGAAATATGGTTCTAATGCGTTATAAGCATAAGGTAGTTTAGGTAAATCGAAAGCCATAATATCTCCTTGATTTGATATAAAAAACATTGATAGAAGAATAAATGAATTCAAAATCATTTTACTTTTGAATTTTTTCATAATATTCCTTAATTTTTGTTAAACAAGAGTAAAGACGTCGTAATTGTGTTGAAATTGTATTTTATATTAAAATAGTTAGCAATTAGAATAATATTAACTCTTTATTGCAAATGTCATTTCTCGTTTGCCTAAGGCGCCTTTCTTTTTTATTAAGCTGAAGTTATTGGATTTTAGTTGTTTTTTTAGTTGTGTTGTAGATGCATAAGTAACGAATATTCCATTTGGTTTTAAGAATTGGCACACTTTATTGATTATTTCATCAGACCATATTTCATCTTGTTTTGATTTTGCAAAAGCATCGAAGAAAATTATGTCAGATTTTTCGTTTGTAAAATATTCATTTATATCTGATTTACATTTTGTTAATGTGAAATTATTATCTAAATTGTTTTTTATGTTCCAATCAGAATTGATTATTTTTTGAAATAAATCTTTATTTGTTTCACTAAAATTTAGTTTTAAGTTGGTAATTAAGTCAAGAGGGAATTTTTCGATGCTTGTAAAATCAACTTTGAGATTATGTTTTATTGAATATTCCCAAGTTAATAGCGCATTTAGTCCTGTTCCGAAGCCGAGTTCAAAAATAGAAATGGAAGAATAGTTATTAATTTTAACATATTCTTCCAAACCATTTTGTATATATACGTATTTTGATTCTGAGACTGCTCCACGTGGAGAGTGATAAAACTCGTCAAATTCATGAGAGAAAATCGTGTTAGAGCCGTCTTTTGAAACTACAATTTCCAATGCTTTTAGTTTCCAGTTGAAACTATTTCAATATAACAAGGTCCGATGTATCTTTTACCTTTGGCTGCTTTTTCAGTTGGAGGTGGATTTTTGGAATCAACATCTGCACTTCCAGAAACTGAAATTCTGTTTGTTGTTATTCCTTTTCCAACAAAGTAATTCTTAATTGCTTCCGCTCTTTCAGAAGTTAGCAATTTATTTGCGTCTGAATTACCTTTTGCATCAGGATAAGAAACAATTTTAACTACAATACCAGGGTTTTGATTAAATACATCAACCCAGTCTTCTAAATAAATATCAGAACCAAATCTAAGTTTTGATTTTCTGAGTTCAAAAGGAGTAACTGCAATTGGGATTTGAACGCCAACTTTAATTGGCTTAATCAAAAAGTCTTGAGAAATTTCTAAATATTTTCCTGTGTTAGGAACTGTGATGTTGAATTTTTCAATCATAAATTCTTTTTTAGTAATTTCAACAATATAGTTTTGACCTGGTCTTAACCCAGAAACGAAGTATGCGCCATTTTGTGCGCCATTACTACGAGTAGCATTCACTCTGTTTCCATCTATATCAAATACTTTGATAACGGCAGTTTCTGGTAATTTTGTTGCTTGATTGAAGACATTTCCAGACAAAGAAACGGTGGCATTAATCAATCCTTGACTATAAGTAATTGAAAAAGCTGATAAAACTAAAATTAAAATCTTAACCATATTACTTGCCTCCTACTTTTTCTTAACTAAAAATCTAACAGTTCCATCGATACAACCTAATACTATGACAGATTGATCGCTTATTAAGTCTACTGACCAAATTTCTACACCAGCATCAAATTCATAAAGCATTTTGCCAGTAGATGAATCCCAAAGTTTAACTTTTTTATCCAAACTTGCGCTTACGATTGTATTATCATCGTTATATGCTATTGATAAATCTTGGATTAACTCATTATGAGCTTTTATTGTTCTTAATAATTGTCCGTCAGGCATACTCCAAACTTTAATATAGCCATCTTGGTCAGATGAAATTAATTTTTTAGAGTTAAACGAGAATAAGCAAGTTAAAACTGGTGCATCATGACCTAGTAGAGTCATTAAGGGTTCTTTTGTTGTTAGGTCGGTAGACCAAATTTTAATTGTTTTGTCATCAGAACAAGAAGCAATGAGTTTTCCATCATAACTATATGCGACGTTGTTAATTGGCTTCGTATGGTCTCTTAGGGTTTTAATTTCTGCACCATATCTCCAATCCCATAGTTTTACAGTTCTATCGAAACTTGTTGAAGCAACGTAAGTAGAACTGTCGTCTTGTGAGAAGTACACACCAATAACTTGGTCTGTGTGTCCTTTTAAGACTTTTAGTTGATTGCCTGTTTCAACATCCCAAATTCTAACTGTTTGGTCGGAAGAGCCAGAAGCTAAGTATTTATCATTACCTGAGAAAGATAAGTTATTAACTTGTCCTAAGTGTCCGGTCATAGTTCTGAGGAGTTTTTTATTAGGGATATCCCAAATTTTAATAGACTCATCAAGACTACAAGTTGCAACTTTGGAGTCATCTTCATTAACAAAGACACCGAGTACTTCGTCGTCGTGTTTACCAACTGTTATCATTTGGTATTCGATACTAAATAAGTTGTATATTAAAAGGAGAAATATAGTAGCAATAATTTTCATTTAAAATTTCCTTTATTTATTATTTACAAAAGTAAGATTTTTTTTAAATTCTACAATAAGTATCTTGTTTAATAATCGTAAATTTATTCACATTTGTTTCAATTTTTCTGAAATACTTTTTAAAATATTAATAGAGTCTAATATTAATTGACTTTCTAAATTAATTAGATTATTATTAGTTTTTAGATTTTTATTTATTTTTAACACTTTATTATTATCAACAATATCTTTAGCGCTATTAAGATTTAGCTCTTGTTCACGAACAAGTTGCTTGATTTTTTTTAATATTTCTAAATCTTTTAGAGAGTATTTTCTATTCCCAGCGGTGTTTTTTTTTGGTTTAAGAACTTTAAATTCTTTTTCCCAATATCTTAAAATATGCTGTTCTTCATTTAAAAGCTCGCTAACTTCACTAATAGAATAATATAGTTTAGCCATAATTTATAATAAAGTAATATAATAAATGGCTAAAATAAAATAATATAATTAAAAATAAAAATTTTATTTAATAATTTGAAAAATAAAGATATTTTATTTAACTTTGTAATTGGTAAAATTCATTTTTGAAGAAAATTATGGCAAAATATATAGTAAATCCAATTGAAGTGCGTATGGTTGAGTCTGAGAAACGTTCAATCTATCAATCTATCGTGGCGATGGGAGTTCGTTCAAGACAAATTAATGCAGATATGAAACGAGAAATTGTTGATCAGATGGAAGATATTGTGCCTACTTCTGATGACAATGAGATTGCAAATGCTGACCAAGTTTTAATTAGCAAAAGATTTGAGCAAATGCCTAAGCCATCTTTTATTGCGATGAAAGAAATTTTTGAAGGTGAATTAGATTATGTTATTCCAGCATTAGATAAAGAATAATTAGAATCATGAATATTTTGAAATTGAAAAAGGGCTGTTAATTATAACAGTCCTTTTCTTTTTCTAATTATCCACTCGACTGAGAATAGTAAAATAGGAATTATTAAAAGCCATAAATTATCTTTAAAGTTTATGTCATTTTTGGTAAATAAAGGAATTGAGTTAAAATCTAAGTCGCTTTTAAGAATATCGTTTATTGATTTCACAGAATTAATGTGTAAATATTTTCCGCCGCTTTTTTCGGCAATTTCTCTTAAAAGAGTTTGATTGGTGTTTGTTCTTAAAAATTCTAATGGTATATCGCCAATGTTAAAGATTCCTGTTTCTTCGGCTATCTTGTTATTTTTATAATTAGCGATTGCTTTATAATTATAAGTGCCAGCAGGTAATCCTTTTAAATTTGTTTTGTATTGTCCGTTTGATAGAGGTGTTAGTATTATTTCTCTTTTTTCTTTATCGGAGTTTAAGAATACTTTAATTTCGGCTTCATCAAGAGGGTTGTATGAGTTGTCATATAGTTGAGAATTAAATTGTACTTCCTCTCCACTTGCATATTCTTGTTTGTTTGTGTTGATGACAAATTGTTTGTCTGTTTCTTTTACTGCGAGCCATTTGAAAATATTGTTGAAAAACTCATCATAAAAGTCCATTTCAGGGACATTCCCATCCGCTGTTTTTTTTGCATATCCAAGAAGTTTCCATCTATATAGACCGTAAGCCATTATAGCCACGTTTTTCTTTTCATTGATTTCAGAACTTAATAAAAATGATTCGTTTAATACGTTGTTATTAATTTTTAAATTCATTAATAATTTTGCAGATGGCTTAACTTTAACAAATGTTTCGGATTTTAATACAGTTGGTAAGTTGTCCCAAACATTATCGTTTGTTGAATTAAAGTTCATTATTGCGTCTCCTACTGATTCTGCTGTTGGATTTGCAAGGACTTGAAATTCATTCTGACTATGTGAAATTATTTCAAATGGCAAATAGTCTTTTAACGCCATTAGTTTTTTTGTATCAATGTTTGGACCAAACATAAATAGCAAAGGTTTTCCATTTTTGATTTGCTCAATAACTTCTTTGATTATTAAATCTGGTGTGTTTTTGTCAGGGAAATTATTTAAAATTATTAATTGACTTTCGTTAAAGTCTTTAATTGTTGGCTCTTTAAAATATATAGCACCTTTTTTTTGAATAAACTTGCTAACTTTATAATTGTCTTTTTTATTTAGAAAATCTATTAAAAAAGATATATCGCTACTTGGTGCAGAAGACAATAATAATAAACTTCTTTTATCATCTAATATTTTTATATAGTTAGAAATTTGGTTATTCTTTAAATTACTTTCTTGGAAGTTAGAAATTAATTTAACAGATATCCTTTTATCACCCATTGATTTAGGTGTGTATTCAAAATTTATATTATAATTAATTTGATTTTCAAATATTCTGAATTCAGTAGTGTCTATTGGAGTTGCGTTTTCAAATAAAATTGCTTTAACAAGACCTGTATCAATTTCTTGGGTTTCAATGTTAATTTCGATTGGAACGAGCGAATTGATGTATGAAATTTTATTTAGTAAGATATTAGTTGCTAAAACATCAATATACTTAGTTGTATCACCTACACCAATTACATAAATTGGCTTATCTATGTATTTTAAATCAATTAAAGGGTTTCGGCCTTGGTTGAAATTTCCATCTGTAATTAAAACATTTGCTATTTGATTGTCGCTTGACTTGTAAGATGTGATTTTTGTAAAAATAGAACTAATGTCTGTATATACACCATTAAAATTAATTGAATCAATTTCTTTTTTGAGAAGTTCGCTGTCAAATCCATAAAGTTCATCTTCTTCGTTTAAATTTATTAAGGATTCTATCTTGTTTTTTAATTCATTTGGTTTATTATAAGAATAAGCCATAGATTGGGAATTATCAATAAAGTATGAAATTTTTGGTTCTATATTTTTTGCAGTTTTTATGTTTAAAATTGGGTCGAAAATAAGAAAAAGAATAATAAACATAGCAATAAATCTAAGAAGCATAAGGAAATTTCTTGTTGCACTTGAAATTGGTGGAATTGTTCTTTTATATGAAATATAAATTGCTGAAGCAATTGCTAATGATAGTAAAATTAATAAATAATATGAGCCAATAATTTCAAAGGAGTATGAGTTCATTTTTACCTTAAATTAGAAGTAATTCATAGTTACTTCTGTTTGTGTTCTGATTTATTGTTAAATTATTAAATATCCTACGTTTTTGAATCCGATTTGTTAATAAAAGAAATCAAACCAAATTGATAATTTATTAATTACATTTTGATTTGATTTGATTTTCCAATTTATTTCATTTTCAGAAATAGTAGGAATATTTTATTTACAAAAATACTACATAATAATTTAGTTACAAACTAAACTTGAACATTGCCTATTATTTTTCATTTGGGATAGCTGTTTCAACCTCATCATTCTTTTCCTTTACTAATTCATATTCATCAATTAAAATATTAGTGTTAGGTAAGCACTTAATAATATTTACTATTTGTGGATATTCTAATTTGTTATCTTTTAAATTTAAAATTTTAAGATTAGTCATTTGGCATAGGCATGCTGGAATTTCTTTTAAGTTGTTATTCATTAAGTCAAGACGCTCAAGCCCTGTTAGATTACATAAGTTCTCTGGTAATTTCTTAATTTTATTATCACTTAAATCTAACCATTTTAAGTTTTTAAGTTGCTCTATATCAGGAGAAATAGATTTGATTTTATTTTCACTAAGATTAAGGTATTTCAAGTTCTTAAATTTAGAAAGCCCTGGAGGAAATTCTTTAAATTTGTTTTCTGCTAATGATAAATTCTCAACATTATCTCCAATTCCTGTTGGTAATTCTTTCAATTTAAGCTTTTCAAAATTCAAGACTTTATTAGAATTTTTACCTGAATTACGTTCACTATTAAAAGAATTATCATGGTTTGAATTAAACTTACTTTCTAAACCATTTAGATTTTTCATCACTTCGCTAATTGCGTCTTGGCTACCATCATTTGTTTTAATTAAGTTTTCATATTGATTTTTAGCTTTATTAAAATACTCCATAGATAGTTGTTTAAAGTAATCTTTGTTATTAATATTTTTTTGATTTTTGCTTAAATCGTTATATAGATAGGCAAAATATTCATTAGCAACTGCAGACCAATACCTATTATTCCAAGTACTTCCTGAAGACACTATTTTTTTACCTTTGCTTAAATATTCCTCTGCTTTTTCAAAATCATCAGCCTCTCGATAAGTATTTCCTAATTTTAAGTACCTTTGACCTAGATCATTTTGTGCTAGTAGATTAATGCTAATGAGTAGTAAAATTAATGTTAAAGTTTTCATTTTGTTTTTCCTTATACTTAATACAATGAAGTCCAGAAATTATATCTAAGTCCTAAGCTAATGTTAAACATAGTTTTACCGAACGATAATTTATTATTGTTTCCTAAATCAAAGGTTAAATCATTTTTAAATGATTGTAATAACCCTAAATTAAGGAAAATATCGATTGGGTAGCGATAGTCGCTCAATCCACCGAAAAACTCAAGTTCTACTTTCATCCCTTCATGTGAAAAGTTTGCTATTTCATTATTATACATTTTACCTGATCCCCAAAAATAGCCAGCACCAAGCCGAACTCCGCTTGAAATTTCTTTTGAACTTGCAATATCTATAGGGAAAAACTTTGTACTAAGTCCTAATGTATTAATACTTGAGTTCCAAGTTTGGTCCATTCCTCCGTTTCCATAATTAAATGTTGTTGTAAATCTTGGGGCTTGATATTCATACCAGAATTCAAAGCTTCTTCCGAAACCAAATGGCTTACTTGCGTTCAAATATACTTTCACTCCTAAATTTGGTTTTGAGGATAGTTGGTCATTAAAACTTCCAAAGAAAGCATTTTCTGTAATAGCAAGGGATAAAAAGTTAACACAGTCTGGGCAATTATTTTTAAGAGATTCTTCAATTTTAGAAATTTTCTCATAGCATTCTGATTCTATATTGTTCTTCATTTCTAATTGTTTTAACAAACAGGTATTTCTAACGTCCCATAGTGAATCAGTATATAGACCTTCAATTTCAATTATTCTTTTCTTTAATTCATTGACTTTATTTGATTTTTCTGCACCTGTTATGCTTTCGACTTGACCTTGCAGGGACTTTGCTATATTATAGTATCTTACTATTAAATCAAGTTCCATATCGGATAGTTCTTCGAGTGAAGGAGCTTTGTATTTTTCATCTGGGACGAAACCAAGATTTTCAAGTTGGGTAGAAAGCATAACGCTTGCTTTGTAGTATTCCATTACTTTCATTGCAAAAAGTTCTTCGTTATCTTCATAAGCTTCGAGAACTTCCATTACGGGTAATTCCGAGATTTTTACTACTGGTTCTAAACTATATAGTTTAAATGTAATTAATAATAATATTGTTAAATATTTCATAATCAACACCTTAATATGTATTTTTAAATTATTAGTGCAATAAATATGCCAAAGAAAAAAGCCCATCTATTGACGGGCTTAAAGAAGATAATTCACTAAATTTTAAATAATTAAAAAGTAATCAAATGCTCATTTCTTTGCATAAATTATAAAGTTTGTCATAGTCTTTTTGAACTTTCTTGTCGAAATATAAGTAATTGTCAATCGCAACGCAAGAGTGAAGCACAGTTGAGTGGTCTCTTCCACCGAATTCTGAGCCAATTACTTTTAGAGAATGTCGAGTGAATTTTTTTGCAAGGTACATTGACATTTGACGAGCAAGTGCGATTTCGTGTTTCCTTGATTTGGATTCTATCTGGTCTATTGACACTTGGTAATGGTCCGAAACGACTTCCTTAATATTAAGAATTGTAAACTCTTTGCTATTTAAAGAGTTTTGACTTCTAACTACTTGTTTTGCTAAATCTAAATTAAGTTCTTTTCTGTCAAGAGTATGTTTCGCTATTAAGTTAATCAGCACACCTTCGAGGTCTCTAATTCTATGAGAGGCATTGCTTGCAATATATTCGGCAATTTCCATAGGAAGTTCAATACCTGAATTTGCTGCTTTTTGTTTTAGTATAGCAATTCTTAATTCTAATTCTGGTTTTTGAATATCAACATTTAAGCCCCATTTGAATCTTGAAATAAGTCTTTCATCTATTCCAACTAATTCAGATGGTGGAGTATCGGAACTAAGAACAATTTGTTTCCCTGCTTGATGTAAAGCGTTAAAAGTATGGAAGAAGTTATCCAAAGTTTTTTCTTTACCAGAAAGGAACTGAATATCATCAAGAATAAGAACATCAAGACCTCTGAATAAAGCAGAGAGATCATTAACTGAGTTATTTCTGATGGCGTTCACAAACTCAATGATAAAGTTTTCACTATGGGTATATAATACTCTTTTAGAAGGATTGTTCTTAACAATATAGTTACCAATAGCATGGAGTAAATGAGATTTTCCTAAACCTGTTTCACTATATACAAATATAGGATTGAATTGAGTTCCACCTGGGTTTCCTGCAACTGCTTTCGCAGCGGAAACTGCAAGTTGATTGCTCTCCCCTGTTAAGAAATTATCAAATGAATATCTTGGGTTAAGATTATTAGAGAAATGTTGTATCTTATTATCAGCACCTTGGAAGCTTATGGTCTGTTGCACCGTTTGGGGTGGGGACTGAAAAGCAGGGACTATAATAGATCTTTCTTCTAAATTCTTATTATTTCTATCGACAACGATGTCGTATTGCAAGCGTGCATTTTCGCCTAAAACTCTATGAATAATATTACGTAGTAATTCATAATAATTGTTCTCAAGTTGTTCGTAAAAAAATTGACTAGGCACTTGCACAGTAAAAACGTTTTCACTCCATTTTAGGGGGATAATGGGTGAAAACCAAGTGTTATAAATGAGCGAAGAAACGTTATCACGAAGGATTCTTAAACATTTCTCCCAAAGCTCAATAATTTTCGGATCAGTAGCCACTTTTATGGCGTTCTTTTCGTCATTTTTTGTAATAGTTGAAGCTTCAGTATTCTCAAATAACGAAATTGTTTCTGGATAGGTCAACAAAATTTCTCTATGTTTTTTGTGAATGAAAAAATAATTGAATGCAATATGTAATATTTTAAAATTGAAGTCAAGATATTTATTTTTCAAATTTGAAATATTTTTCTTGCATATTTCATTTCTCTTATTTTTCAATCACTTATGTTGCTAATTAAAAGTAATTTTATTAATAAATAATTTTATAAATTTACGACATTTTTTTTACGAGTAAAATTCATTGTTGTTTTATTGAAATTAATTTTAACTTATAAATTTTCAAAGAATTAATAATTTAATTCGTTATAAGGTAATCTTTCTAATTCTAATAAAAGCATAAATTGAACTTTTAAGAAATTAACTTATTTTTGGTTTTTGTTTAATGTTTAAAATTGATAAAATGAATAAATTTATAGTTTTAATTGTTATTGTATATTTTTCTGTAAACTTATATTCTTATGAAAATATAAAGTGGAAGAAAATGGATTTGCCGGAATTACCAGCAAAAGATCCCTTGCGTTCTTACTTTACTATTGCTAATACTGTGTTCTTAGATGTTTTCTTTTTGAAGTCAAACCCTGATTATGGCTGGGTTTCTGGGTTTAATTCTTTAGTTTTAAGAACCACAGATGGAGGAAAAACTTGGAATTATTCAATGACCAACAAAAGTAATTTTTATCAATTAGAGTCGGTCTTTTTTTTAAATGAGAATGTTGGATATGCTTCTGGACCTTGTAGTTCATGTAATGATCAAATGGCTGGTGTTTTTAAATCTATTGATGGGGGAAAGACATGGAAAGAAATAACACCTGAGTTTAGAATTGATAATGGGTTTTATTATATTTATTCATTGCCGAGCTGGGGATTATATTTCGTTGATGAGAACGAAGGTTATTTAGTTGGTGGGGAGTGTGGGCAAGAGTTTGAAAATGGTCCTAATGGTCCATTTTATCAAGCGTTTTTCAAAACGACAAATGGAGGAAATTCCTGGCGGTTATCAACTGCGAATAACCAAGAAACAAAACTTGCAGATGTCATAGTAGATGAGGGTGGCATAGGTTGGGCGGCTTCGAGTGGGGCTATTTGGAAATCAGATGCTGAACGAGAAAATTGGTCTATGTATAAAACAACTGGTAATCTTGATTGGCAGGAGGATATATCGAAGTATAATAATTCTTTTATCTTGCCTTATTCTAAAGGATGTGATGGAAATAATGGCGCTGCGGGTGGTATTAGAATTAGCACTGACTTAGGAAATAGTTGGACTGATTTTAATACTGGGCATGCTATGTATGGTTCGCTAATGGTTGATGATTTAACGGGCTGGGGTGTTGGTTATGAAGCATCTGTTTATCAGACAACTAACGGCGGGAAGAACTGGAAAAATGTTAATACTTGTTTGGAAGGTGGCGATTTTATTGATGATATTGCATTAGATTCAAGAGGTGATTATTGGCTTGTTGGCGATGAAATTTGGAAATCTACTCCTGCTATTTTCGATACTTTGGAGAGGCAGAATAAGGTTTTTGAAGTATGCTATGGAACTGATGTAAATATTAACTTAGACACAAATATTAGTAATATAATTTGGAATACTAATTCGTTTTCGACAAGTTTTAATTATGAAGCAAATGAATCAAGGACTTTTTCTGCTATTTATTTTGAGGAATCTTGTCCTGACACAGTATATAAGTCAACTTTTTCTATTAATGTTCGACCAAGACCTGATTTTCAATTATTTTTATCAGATAATTCTCCTTGCGAAGGTGATAGTGTATTAGTTAGTGTAAATCCTGCTTATTCTAAGTATATATGGAAAAACTTGGATACAAGGACTACTTTAGATTTCACTGGTTCGAGTGGAACTATAACAGAGTCAGGTAAATACGAAGTTATTATCATTGATGAATTTTTATGTGAAAATAAAATGGAGTTTGAGATTGGCTTCTCCCCTATTCCAAAAATTGAAATTGATTCAATTGGGCGAACTAGTTTTTGTGCGGGCGATAGCTTATATTTTATAGCAAAGCACAATGGTGAAAAAATTAATTGGTTTAAAAAAGGTGAATCTGCGTCTATTTCAGAAAAAGATAGTCTATTGGTTTTAGATTCTGGAGATTATTTTGCTATTATTACTTCAATGGCTGGATGTACTTTTATGTCTGATGTTTTTTCAGCAAGTTCACGATTAGATACAAATAATTTTAATTTTGGGTTAGACTTCGATGGGAATTGGTTTGATAAAGATGTTGTTGAAAAAGGAGAATTTGTTTGTGATTTTATTACTTTAAGGAATTATAGGGATTTTGATGTGAGTTTAACAAATCCTATTATGCTTGGGAATACTGAATTTTCAATTCCACAATATCAATTGCCATTAACAGTGCCTGCATTATCAACAGCAAAGTTGGAAGTATGCTTCTTAGCGAAAGGCAAAAGCGTAAGGTTAGACACAATATTAATTCATGATAGATGTAGCGACGAGTTTCTACCTTTGCAAACAATAGTTAAAGACAAGGAATTAGATGCTTTGTCAAATTGTAATTTAGATTTGCGTTTAGTAGATGTTTCTTTAAAGGATAAATATTTTATTTTATTTGGGGTACCTTTCCCTAATCCAGCATCAGCAGAAACTAAATTAGAATTTATTGAGTTTTTACCTAAAATGTATAATAGAAATTTAAAAATTCAATTGTATGATATTATGGGAAATTTAGTGCAAACTTTAACGGCAAATAAATTAGATATTGAAAATGAAAAGTATGGTGATTTAATAAGATGGAGTATTAATATTGATACATCAGTTTTAATTAGTGGTCGATATTTAATTAAGATAAACAACCCAAAAGGTGAAAATGTCTTTTCATTCATTAAAATTTAGCGGTTTTATTCTTATTTTTGAATTTAAAGAAATAACAAATTAGAAATGAAAATTTTACTATTATCAACATCATCTGTTTATGGAAAGCCGTATTTAGAGTATTGTAATGAATTATTAGAAGAATTTTATATCAGTATAAATAGCTTATTATTTGTTCCTTACGCTCGCCCAAGTGGAATTAGCTTGGAGGATTATACTCAAAAAGTTAGAGATAGATTTAATAAAATGAATATTAAATCTATTGGGATAAATGAATATGATGATAAAATTTCTGCAGTGAGAGATTCAGAAGCAATTTTTATAGGTGGAGGAAATACTTTTTTATTACTTAATGAATTATATAAATATAATTTAGTAGATTTTATAAAAGAGCAAGTTTTAAGCTCAGGTTCAATTTATATGGGAGCGAGTGCTGGCTCTAATGTAGCAGGTTTAACAATTAACACAACGAATGATATGCCTATAATTTATCCACCTACTTTTAGTGCCTTAAGTTTAGTTAATTTTAATTTGAATCCTCATTATCTTGACCCTGAACCAAATTCTACTCATAAAGGTGAGACGCGGGAGACGAGAATAAATGAGTTTCACACATTAGAACAAAACACTCAACCAGTCGTAGGTCTAAGGGAAGGTTCTGGTTTGTTGATAGCTGATACTAAAGGCGAAAAGTCAATTAAGTTGACAGGTGAATTGAGTATGAGAGTTTTTCTTAATAATAAACCCGCTATTGAATTGAATAGTTCGGACGATTTATCATTTTTATTATGATTTACAATTAATAATGCAAATAAAATACAAAATATCTCTATTATTTTTGGCTTTGGCACTAATTGCATCATCATGTCCTGATGAAAGACCTGAACTTGTATCTCCCCCATCATTCAGCGAAACAGTTAATATCAGGTTTTTAAATTTAAGTAAAAGCAATACTTTATCCTTGGGTTTAGATGGTGTGGCATTTTCTGATTTTGTTGGAAAATATAAAATGAGTAAGCCATTCCATCCAGAAAATGACTCTGCTTTTATATCTTTATTTGAAGGAAATAATGAATTATTTGATTTATCGCGAGTAGTGAAGTTTTCAAGAGAACTTAATTACGTTTTCATTTCAACGCCCAATCCGTATAATTATTCATTAGATACTTTATTTAGTTTTACAAATATAGGCGATATAGTTGTTACTGAAGTTGAAGCGTCTGTAAAGTTTATTAATTTATATGCTGATACTAATTCACGAATTTCGATTATCAAAGGTTGCCCTGGTGGTGAATTAATATCAAAAGCCCCTCTTAAATATATGGAATATACTTCTGCAAATCCAGAAAGAGCAGGTGAAGATTTTATTTTTTCGGTAGTGAAATATAAAGATAATGGTGTCTATGATATTTTAGGGACATTCAAATCTAATTTTAAATCTTATGGAGAATATACTATTGTCATAGCTGGGAATGAAAATGAAATGCCGGATATTTTCTCTATAGATGAGTTAGATATTAGTTTAAATCAAATTACAAATGCGGAAGTATCTGCTTCACAGATTGCTTTTTATAAGCATATAAATTTAGGAGATTCAGACGAAAATATTAAATTAAATGGGATTGAACTTGTTAGCCCCGTGAGTGGTGCAGTAAGCAACTTTATTGAAATTGGAGCATGTAAGAACGCAAGTTCTGATACGTTTACAGATAAAAATGGTACAGAAATGCTTTTCTCACCAGAGGTGAATACGCAATATATGGGAATTTCTTATAATGTTTCCAGTACTATAAATAGTGAGTTTATGATTATAAGCCCACCTATTTTAGACCAGAATCGAGTTGGAAAAGCAGTAGTGAGATGTTTAAATTTATCTAGTGAAAATTCAAGTTTAAACTTTTCTTTAGGCGCTAATTCAAATTTTGTTAATAAGGGTTCAAATGACACAATTAGAAATTTTAGTACAGGGCTAAGTTTAGCAATTAAATTAGATTATAAATTACTTTCAAGTCCTAAAATTATTGGACCAGGATTGATGCCAATTTTAGTGTTTAACTCGTATGAACCAGCAGATTATTTATTTTCTTTTTTACATAAATTTGAGCCAGACAAAAATTATTTAATAGTATCGTATATAAAAAATGGAAAAACTGAATATACTGTATTAGAACAAACAGAAGAAAACACTCAAGTCCAAAGCGAAAATGAAGCAACAATAATTAATATTGTTAATGGTGATGAATCTAATAAAAGTCATTTAATTAGTTTGAATTGTAGTTTGGGGCAGGTTTTAAATAATGCACAACTTACATTAGCAAATACAATTACAACAGCGGTAAGCGCTGGAAATGTTAATGTGGCATTCTCTGGAAATAACTCAAATATAACAACAGAAAGTGGGAAGCGGTACTATACAATCAAAACAGAAAGTAACATATTTGAATTTGAAAATAGCAAGCAGTCAGCGGATATTCAAACATATCAATTTAGAGTTGCAAATTTATCAGATATTGCGAAAGCAAAAGTTAAGACTATTTCTGGAATTGACACAACTATACGGCTTGTGAAATCCGATGCAGGCACTATGAGTAACTATGTGGCAGTGAATAGTCAAGGGAGGATATTTGTTATGTTTGAAGATAGAGATACAGAAAAAATTATATTTACAAGCCCAGAAGTCAATGTTAGTAAAAAGAAAATTTACACTTTTATTTTAGTTGGGAATGCAATTAAAGGTTACAAGTTAATCACATTACAAGATTATTAAAATTATGAAATTTAAGTTACATAATAGTTTATCAAAGCGGATTGAAGAGTTCCATTCAATAGATAAAGAAGAGGTTAGAATTTATTCTTGCGGACCAACAGTCTATAGTTATGCTCATATTGGAAATATGCGATCATTCCTATTTGCTGATTTATTGCAAAGAACGCTTAAAGTTGTTGGTAATTATAAAGTTAAATGGGTAATGAATATTACTGATATTGATGATAAAACAATTAGAGATTCTAAGCCAGAAAATGGGAATTGGAATACGGAAATGAGCGAACCAACAAATGACCCTTTGGTTAATCTAAGAAATTTTACTAATTTTTATATAGATGAGTTTATAAAGGACATTGGAAAAGTTGGAGTATTAAAATCTGATGTTTTTTTATTTCCAAAAGCGACTGATCATATTGATGAAATGATCGAGTTGATTACTCTTATTTTTAATAATGGTTTCGCCTATATTGCTGATGGAAATGTGTATTTTAATGTAAGCAAGTGGCGAGAGTATAAACAATATGGTCGATTAAAAAAGATTGATTTTGAGAATTTCAAAAAAGGTGTTAGGATTGATGCAGATGAATACGATAGAGAAGATGTAAGCGATTTTGTTCTTTGGAAAAATAAGAAAGAAGGCGAACCATTTTGGAATTTTACTTTGAATAATCAAGAATTGTCAGGTCGACCGGGTTGGCATTTAGAGTGTTCTGCAATGGAGAAAAAATACCTTGATTTACCTTTTGATATTCATACAGGTGGAGTGGATTTGCAATTCCCACATCATGAAGATGAAATTGCACAAAGTCATGCTGGATACGGAATTGACCCAACTAAATATTGGAGTCATTGTGAGTTTTTGGAAGTCGAAGGGAAGAAAATGAGTAAAAGTTTTGGCAACTATTTTACTCTAAGGGATTTGGAAGATAAAGGTTATGACACTTTAGATATAAGATTTGCAATTCTATCTCAACATTATCGAACAAAGTATAATTTCACGTTTGACGGGATAAATTCTGCATCTAAAGGTAGAAAAAAAGTGCAAAATTTTATTGATGAACTCCTAAGCGATAAAACAGGAACAACATCTATAAATGTTATTGAACTTAAGCATTTAGTTTATACTGAATTAGCAGAAGATTTACATACTCCAAAAGCATTAGCACAAGTCTTTTCATTTGTTAATGACTATAAGACTTCATTGTTTGATTTAAAATCGAAAGAAGATTTGATTAGCTTTTTTAAAGAATTAAATAATATATTCGCTGTTTGGAGTTTTGAATTATCTAAGGTGAAAATTCCGACTGAGATTCAGCAATTAGCAGAAGAACGTTATAAAGCAAAAGTAAATAAAGATTGGCAATTGGCTGATGAAATACGCAAGCAATTACAATCTAAAGGTTATGAAATTAAGGACAGCAAAGATTCTTATGAGATTATTAAGTTTTAAGTGAATCTTTATTAAAACTATTTTTTTAACTGAATGTAAAAAAAAGAGCCGATTAAATCGGCTCTTTTTGTTTTAGTTTTGATTGGCGCTTACTTGTTAACACCAACTAATTTGATGTATGTTTTGCCATTCACATTCATTATTAAATTATATGTTCCGTTGGAAACTCCCTTTACATTCCAATTTATGAATTGTGTCCCTGTTCCGATATTTCCATTTAATAATTCCGCTACTTTTACCCCTGACATATCGTAAATTTCTATATTTACTTTGCTTGCTTCTTTAAGCGTAAAT
>CAYXMM010000001.1:0-401350 GCA_964465945.1 uncultured Hyphomicrobiales bacterium | reverse complement strand
TGATAGTTATAAGATATGTGTAAAAATATTGTCGTTTTCGTCTGCAAGAAAATGTGCTTAACAAAATGGAAGAAATATTGTGTGAAAGGGGAAATATTTGGGCGAGATAGTTTTTTTGCTGTAAATTAGTTTTGTAATCTTCTGAAGGTTAATAAACAAATGAACTAAAATAAACAGTAATTTTGAAAAGTTTAATGATTAGTTTTTTGAAAACATATTTATTAATATACTGAACTTTTTCAGAATAGTCCTAGGTAGGTTATGTGAAAAATTAATAGTTGTGCTTTTTTTATAATTTTTGACTCTGCTCAGAATCACTGTTTGTTAATCATTATAAGTATCGTTGACTTTGATACAGAATAGTTAAGAATTAACCTTGACTTTGTGTAAAAAAAAAAAGGAAGAAATTTTCATTTCTTCCTTTTGTGTTGCTTATAATGTGTATGATAAACTTACTGAGCCGTATCTTCTTAGATATGTTCCACCGAAGATTTCATAGTGCTTTTTGTCTAAGAGATTGAATACATTAAAGCCCAAGTTAATTTCTTTAGTAAGGTCAATATCTCCAGAAAGATTAACTACAAAATAACCTGGAACATTTCCTTCGTAAAATCCTGCTATCCATTTGAAACTTTCTACGCCTCTTGCATTAGCGATGATTTTAAATGGTAAATTGAAAATTTTATCGTTATACTCAAAGCCGACATTTACTCTATTTGGGCTGGTGTTAGGTAATATTTTGTTTGTAGGTGAGTTATTTTCAATAATATCTATCGCTAAATATGAGTAGTTTGCAGTTATTAACCAATTATCATTCAAATAATAATTAAAGCCAATTTCTGTTCCGTATTCATTTACAAGTCCAATATTCACAGGAGCAACAAGTATTGATGCTTGACCTGTTTTTGGATACATTGCAATAGCATCATAGTTAAAGCTTCCGATTGCTTCTTTAAATTTTTGGTTTGCAGCGTCGCTACTATATCTTAATGGAGAAAAAGCTAATCCTGGTAATGGATTTGAGATAAAATTGCTTCTTTGGTTGAAATAAACATCGGCAGTAATAAATAATTTATCACTTATAACACCTTTATACCCTGCTTCATAAGACCATGCTGTTTCTACACCTATTTTTGGATTCCCGACATTTAGTTGCTTAACAGTTTCAAGTCCTAACTTATCTACTCCAAATTCAGCAGCAATAGAAGAATCTAAAGCATGAAGGTTTAGTGGAGCACCAGCAGGTGATAAACGCCCATAATCTGAATAATTTGGTCGCAAGAATGATCTATTAAGTGTTAGTCTAAATGTTTGATTTTTGACTGGTTCCCAAACTAATGCAAATTTTGGTGAAAATTGTGTGCTGTTATATAACTTTGAATTATCTACTCTACCAGCAAAAACGAAGTTTAAGTTATCTAATATTTTATATTCTAATTGTCCATACACACCAAAATAGTTATAATTAACACTATCAGGTGAAAGTAATGGTGCAGAGCCAGCAGATGCGGTAATAACTGATTGATTTTCTACTGATGCCCCTGCAATTACTTTTAGTCTATCATTCAAGTATTGGTTATTCCACTGAGCGTCTAATAAGAATACATTTGAGTTCTCGCCAGAAGATGCAGGTGCATTTAATACTATCTGAGGGACAACAGCATATCTGTTTCTCCAAATTGAATTTATGCTCCAATGAGTGCTATTGAAACTAAGACGAGCAAAAGGGCTTTCAATATCTGGGATTAAGATTCTACCTGTTTGATTTGCAAAGTATTCGTTCCCATATCGGTTATAACCAACTTCTCCTGTTAAAGTTGCCTCATCATTCAATTCGTAATCTAATCGTAATGAACCCAAATAAGAAAACGTCATTCTATGTGCATTAAAAAGAGAATCTATATTAGTTATAAAGCCATTGCCTGGTCGATTTCCAATTAAATCTGGTTTCAAACCTGCATATTCTAAATGACCACCATGAGCAGTATCTCTTGAAGTAACCCAAGATTGCTTCTGTTGACTGTCACCCAAATTGATTTTATAGTAAAGTTTATCGTTAATTTTTCCTGCATTTCTAATTGCGAGACGTCTTGAATTATAATCACCACGAGTAACTGAAACTCTTGTTCCTAAGACATCTTTTGGGCTATAAGTTGTGATATTGATAACACCATTATAGGCATTTGCTCCATATAAAGCGGAGCCAGGACCTCTCACAACTTCGATTTTCTTTAAATCAGCCATATTTGTTTGTAATGAGTTCCATTCAATCAAATTTAACATAGGAGTTGAAGGGTCTCTTCCGTCAATTAGAACTAAGGTTCTTCTATTGATTGAGTTATTAAAGCCACGAACGTTGATATTGAAGTCGTTCATTCCTGATTGAACTACATCAACACCTGGCAAGTTTTCCATAACTTTTCCGATTTGTCCATGGCTTGTAGCGTCTTTAAGTTGCTCGGAAGTTATAACAGACATAGCGGAAGGGGCTTCGGTGATTTTTTGAAGTCGGCGGCTTGAAGAATATACTTCCATATCAGCTAAATTGATAGTTCTATATTCTACTGAAAAATCAAAAGTGTAAGCATTTTCATTTCCTATTTCGATTTTTTCAGTTTTTGGCTTAATACCTTGCCCGCTTAATTCTAAGGTAAAATTGCCTTTTGATACATTTTTGAATGAATATTCACCTTCTGAATTTGTGAAGGTTTTTATATTCAATTCTTTTAATTTAACAGTGATACTTTTAAGTCCAAGCCCTGAGGTTTCATCTGTTATTTTACCAGAAATATCGCTTGCAAACAGGGTATTTGCACAAGTAATTGCAATAAATGCAATTAGAAAGAAAGTCTTTAGATACATTTAAAAATCTCCTTTTGTGATTAAAATATTTTGTTTCAACATAAAAAAAGTAATGAATAGTGTAATTAGCGAAATGATAGTTCCTAAAATGAAAATTTCTTCAACTGAATTACTTGAAGCATATTTTGCAGCGAAATAGCCGAAGAAAATGGGTCCGATTGTCTGTCCTATTTGCGAAACGGCTCTATGAGCTGAGGTCATTGATGCTCTGTTATTGTTATCTGATATCTTTAATATCCAGTATTGCATATTTGGGAAACCAAGTCCAAAAGTAGCACCAAATAGCATAAGTAAAGGGTAAATTAAATATTGTGAAGCGAAAGGTAATGAGCCAATGACAATGGTAAAAATGAAGTATTTTAAAACCATTATTCCGGATTCTGATAATGTTGCAATGATTTTATGTAGAAAATATGAAGATATTGCTGCACTGAATGACATTAGGAATAAGTAAATACCAATATCATTGGAATCGAGATTGAATTTGTATTTTAAATGAAATGGAATATAAGTAAATACGCAACCTATTAATAATATGTAAGATAGGAAGTTCATTATACTTATTTTTCTAAAATCTTTGTGTTTAAATGCAGTTGAAATTTTCTTAAATGTTATTGGCTCAACTGGTTGGTGTTTTGTTTTGAAAGCGAAAATGAATAAAGCACAAACTATTAATGTGAAGAGGGGTAGGTAGAATACAGATTTCCAAGAGATTAATGTTAGGAAGCCACCAATAAGTGGGAAGGTTGCTGTTCCGATAGATAAAATTGTATTATTTAAGCCGGTGTATTTGCTCATTTCTTTTTTTTCAAATATATCTCCGATGAGCGAAATATTTAAAGCCCCGAGTGGAGCAACTCCTATTCCTTCAATAAATCTAAGAATCACGAGGGTGTTGAAGTCTTGGGCGCGGGTGCAAGCAAATCCAGCGATAGCAAATGTTATGAGACACGGGATTAAGACTGAATGTCTTGAATATTTATCGGCTAAATAGCCAAATAATGGAGTTAATAAAATGCCGGGCATTGCGAAAACGCCCATTAAGATACCTATTTTTTCAATAGGAACATTGAAATGCTGGGCTATTGCCGGAAAAGCAGGCGGAACTGATGTAATTCCTAAAACCGAAGCTAATGTTATTAAAGTAATAACAAAGAACTGAAATTGTTTGTTTTCTTTCATTGTGGACATACCGCTAATTCCTCATAACTGTTGTTATGATTAAACTTATAATTAATAAAATACCATAATAAGTCAGGAGTAATGTTGTTCCTATCAAGATACTAATTAAATCTGACCCTTTTTTTCGGGATATATTTAGGCATAGTTTTATGCCGAGTGGGAGAGTTAAAAGTGGTAAGGCGAATACGTAATCATGCATTAAAAAAGCGACATAAATTCCTGAGAAGTATGCTAAGCAGGTAAGTATTACATAAAGCATAATTGCATTTTTTAATCCAATGCGGACAGGAAGTGTTAGTTTTCCTGCGCGTTTATCGTTATCTAAGTCTCTTATATTATTAGCGGCTAAGATATTCATTGCAAAGAAGCCAAGTGGCATACTCATCCAAAATACTTCATTGCTCCAATGCCCTGTTTGAATGTAATATGTTCCGTTTGTTGCGACTATTCCGAAGAAGACAAGGACGAACAAATCTCCTATTCCAAGATATGAAAGTGGAGCTGGACCGGCTGTGTAGCCATAAGCGAGGAAAAGAGAGACTATTCCAATTATTAAAATGACATAATCGGAGGCGTAAACTAAGTAAAGACCGAGTAATAATGTAATACTTGCGACGATTATAGTGGCTGTAGTCATTTGCTTGACAGAAATAATTCCAGCAGCGACCATTCGCTTCGGTCCTACTCTGTTAGGGTTATCAACACCTTTTTTATAGTCGTAAATGTCATTGACAAAGTTAGTTACAATTTGGATACCCATTCCACATAGGAAAGTGATAATTGCAGTGAGAATGTTTAGAGATTGGTCTAATTTAGCTAAGTCGTGATAACTTGCAGCAATACCAAGTAGCACAGGTATCATACTTGCGGGCATAATCTTTGGTCTTGTTGCTAATATCCAATCTTTAATTGTTGGCATTTGAAATTGTAATTTTTTAAAACACAAATTTAGAGTATTTTATTTAATATCCAATTTTTTTACCAGAGAGAATTAAGAAAATCGTTAGAGAATTCAAATTCTAAATTTAATATTTTTCTTAGTTTAAGGTATTCAAATTGATCAATTTTATTATTATAAAGCTGTGCCGAGTTAGCCGAACCTATTATATTTCCGAGATAAAATGGAGCAGCAACCATTGTAGTTAAAATACCTGAACTATAGTTTTCATTTTTAAAAAGATAATAAATTCCACTTCCGAATAAAATATTAACTACAAATGCGCTTAATGCTTCTTTAGTATGACCTGCATATAAATAGCCTGAACCAGGAATTATTGACGACATTATACCTGCTAATAGAGGTGATTTATAAGGCAAATTATTTTGGTTTTCTATTAATATTCTTAATTCTATTGTTATATTACTATCGTTCAATTTGTTTAGATTTTTTTCAATTTCTTTAAATTCTTTTAGTTTGAAAAGTGAATAAATTTGAAATTGTTTATACTTATTTATATTTGGAGAGTCGTCAACTTGCTTTGAAAAAAAGTTAGAATTCCAACGATTTGTATTTTCTAAGTCATTTATTATAAATTTTAATGTATTTAATTGAACTTCCATATATTCATCGATAAAAGACACTTTGTTTAGAGTCTCCATTGCAGAATTTGAGTTTTGCATTTTAAAATAGTTCACGGCAATTAAAAGTAAGGTTTTTTGTATTTTATCTATTTCCTTAGAATAAAAATTCACTCTTTCAAGTTCTAAAATAGATAGATCATATTTTTTGTTATCAAACAATTTTTTTGGGAAAAGAAAAAGGGAATCAGGAATAACTTCATCTTTCTTTATTGTAGATGAAGTTATGCCAAAATTCCAAAGATTTCCCTCGCCAAAAATAAAGTTTTTGATTGGAGGATCATAAAATAAACCATTAATTCTTGGGTAAGAACCACGCTCTAAGTGCCCACCACTGCAACGTAAAAACCTATCACCTGTTAGAATCATTCCTTTTAAAAAGCCAAATTCTGATATTGATTCTCTTGCAAACATCGAACAAGATGGATAAAATTGACATTTGCTTACGTCATTTTTTACATCGGAAACTATACTCGAATAAAAGTCTAATGCAAGATTAGATGATTCTTCAAAATAAGATTGAGAAAATAAATCAATTGAACATATTACTATTATTAATAATATTTTATTCCCAAACAATCTGAACTTCTCCTAAATACTTCCCTTCATTATCTCTAATGTCAATGCCATTATAATTTTCTAAATTAAAATTGCCATTAAAAGCAGTATCTTTGCTTAGAATTGCATTAATATTATGTGGTTCAATATCATAAGCATTTCCTGTAGCTAAATCAATTACCATTCCTAATAATCCACCACACAATAGATTTCCCCAAAACCAACCAGTAATACTCTTGTTTGTTTGTATTCGATATTCTTTAAAACCTTCCTTCTTAATTTCAATTATGTGTGTTTCGCCTCTTTGTAACCTTAATATAGCCGGAGTCTTTCCTATTTCCATTCCATTAACAAAAATTTTTGCATCAGAAGGATTTGAGTTAGCATTAACATCATCGTAGCTACCATTAAAAATGGTTGAGCACGATGTTAAACATAGTATAAATACTATTAATAAACTATAGAATCTAATCATATAAAACCTTATAAATTGTTAAAAAAAAATGTTTTACTTTCTTTAAAGAGTTAAAAATTATAATACAAAGATGCACCGAAGCCGAAGCCGAAGCTAATTGCTTTTGAGGTAGGGTATTTTAATTTTACTTCTTTTAAATCATAATCGTAATAGATATTTCTTTCGTTTCTGTTCTCAAAATAGCCATAGTATCCGCCGTCTAAGGCAATTGTAATGTTATTGGCGATAAATGCCTCGAATCCAATTCCTAAGCCAAAATTGTATTTTCTTTTTATATCATAAGTTTCAACTATGGTGTTTGCCATATTTTCTTGCCATGTTGTATAGTCATAATCAAAATAAAATCCAGCTAATGTATATAATCTATTATTTTTAAAGTATGTCAAGTTATATTGTAATTCAGTGCCAATGGCGAAATTTACACTATTATCTGTTAAGCTATTTTCGCTGTTGTCTAAATTTCCGTAAGCAAAAAGTTGAGTTTTTAATGAAAAATTGTTCTCAAATGCTCGGAGATATGTTAAGCCATAGCCGGACATCATAGAATAGGTTAAGCCCACTCTGTTATTTTTGAATATATTTTTAGATTCTTGAACCACAGTGATTTTAGTTTCTTCTTGTGCTTGAACTAAATTTAAACTAATAATAAAAAGCAATACTATTGTTTTCATTTTTATCCCATTATTTTTCTAAATTATAAAAAAAATTAATACAAACTATTCAAATTAAATTAATTAAAAATTATAGTACAAAGAAACTCCAACACCTAAACCAAAGATTATGGAACCACTCTTGTCTATTTCTCCATCATTATAATCAGTGTTTGAATAATTTAACCTTCCGAAATACCCACCATCAATAGCCAAAGTAATATTGCTAAAGAAGAATGTTTCAAAACCAATTCCTAAACCAAGATTATATTCGTTTTCATTTAAAACATAAGAAGTGTAATCATCATATTTGAAAATGTAATTTAAGCCAACTAATCCATATAAACGATTGGTATTATAGGCAACTAAATTATATTGTAATTCAGTTCCTACAGAAATTACTAAATAATTATTATAGTATTCTTCTGGGTCAGAGTTATACTTTCCAAAACCAAATAATTGCCCTTTGATTGAAAATTTATCATCAAGTTGTCTTAAATAGGTAAGACCATAGCCGGATAACATTGAATAAGTTGCACCGATTCTATTATTTTTAAAAGAGCGTTCTTCTTCATTTGTTTTTTCTACCTTATAAACTTTCACTTGTTCTTGCGCGTTAGCCACATAAACAAAAGTAAAAATTGCTAAAATAATTATTGTTTTCATTTATATTCCTCTTTTTTATTGTCTAAAATAGCTAAAAATTTATAGTTAGTAAAACTAAATTATTTTTTTTAGACTTTAACTATTACTAAAAGTTATAATACAAAGAAATACCACCAGCAAAGCCGAAACCGATACTTTTTGAAGTTTCTTTTACAGTATAGAAATCCGCTTGATTATTATTTTTTATCTCGCCATAATAGCCGCCGTCAAATGCTACGCTTATATTATTTAATAGATATACTTCGAAGCCAATACCTAAGCCAACGTTATAGTGTCGAGTTATATCGAACGCATTCTTTTTTACAACCTCGTCTTTGGTATGTAACAAATAATCATATAATGAATAGTCATAATCGTAGTAGAACCCAGCCAGTACATAAAGTCTATTACTTTGAAATTTTGCTAAATTGTATTGTAATTCAGCACCAATTGCTAATTTTAAACTATTGTCTCTGTATTCTGTGTCATTGGCGTCTACACTACCATAAAGATAAAGCTGAGTTTTAATAGAAAAATTATTTTCAAAACTTCTTAAATATGTCAAGCCATAGCCGGACATCATAGAATAGGTTAAGCCAACTTTATTGTCTTTTAGTTTTTTTTCTTTTTTGGGTTGCAATGCGTCTGATATTTCTTGTGCTTGTGAAATATAAGCGAAAAATAAAATTGTAAAAATTATTATAGTTTTCATATTTACCTTTGTTATCTAATTATTTTAAAAATATACTTTTAAAAATTATAATATAAAGACACACCAATTCCAAAGCCAAAAACAATGTCATTGCTTCTTAAAGTATTTATTGAACTTCCGTTTTCACTTAAATACTTTACATATTGACCAAAATACCCACCATCAACAGCAACTGTGATATTGCTAAATAGCATTGATTCAAATCCTATACCTAAGCCAAGATTATAATATTTATAAATTGAATTATAATCGGAATTCCAGCCAGAAGTTTCATTATAATCATATACAAAATAAGCTCCTAATAAACTATAAAGTCGATTAGTTCTATGTTTAATTAAATTATATTGTAGTTCGGCACCAACAGATAAATTCAAATAATTTTCATTGTAGCTTTCTGGTTCAGATTCATATTTCCCGAAGCCGAATAATTGCCCTTTGATTGAAAATTTATCATCGAGTTGTCTTAGATAGGTGAGACCATAACCGGAAAGAATAGAGTATGTTAAACCAACCCTATTATTTAATAATCTTTTCTCATCCTTTTTTGGATGCAAAGCATCATAAATTTCTTGCGATTGCGACACATAAGTAAATATTAATATTACAAAAACTATTATTATTTTCATTTATACCTCTCTTTGATTTTGTCTAAAATAACTAAATATTTTTATAACTTCAAAAAAATAAATTAACTAAATAATTAAAATGTATAAAGTAATGAAATTCCCATTCCAAAACTTAAATTAATTGGCTTATTTATTATAGTTGGTTCTTTGTCTGCTTTTCTTGAATCAAATTCAAAGCGTTGAAAAGAACCAGCATCTAAGCTAAAGGAAATATTATCTAAAATCATTACCTCAAATCCAAAACCAAATCCAAAATTGTATGTTCGTTCAAAGTTTGATTGAGTGCTAAATGAAGGGCTTAACTTTTTGTTTTTCAATTGGTAGTATTCATAATAGAACCCTGCCAGTACATATAATCTATTATTATTATGATATGCTAAATTGTATTGCAACTCTGCACCAATTTCAAAAGTATATTTATTATTAAAAAGGAAGGTTTGGTCATCATTGTTCGTATTTCCTAAAAAGTATAATTGAGTTTTAAGGGATAAGCCATTCTCAAACGCTCGCAAATAAGTAATTCCATCTCCAGTTAGTGCAGAATAAGTAAGTCCTAATCTATTTTTCCCAAACTTTAGTTCGTTCGATTCGGATTTAATTTCATTATTTTTTTCACTTTGAGCGTGCGCACAGTTTACACCCAAGAAAATTATTAATATTATTAATTGTTTCATTTTTATTTCCATTTAAAATTAAAAATTATAATATAAAGTGATACCAAAACCATAACCGAAATTGAAAACCTTTTCTAATCTTTCAAAATCACTATCCTCAATTTTTTTTGTATTTCTGCCAACAAGTCCATATATGCCAGTGTCAACTGCAATAGTTATATTGCTAAAAAAGAACGCTTCAAAGCCAATTCCTAATCCGACACTATAGCTTCTATTAATACGTTCAGCCATACTACCTGTATCGAACAAGCTGAAATCTAAAAATTTTTCTCCATCGTCTTCTAAATATGAATACTGAAAACCGCCAATTCCATAAAGCCGATTAGTTTTATTTTTAACAAAGTTATATTGCAGTTCTGTTCCAAATGAAATCATTAAGAAGTCACTACTTTTGTCATCAACACTTCCAAAAAAGAAAAATTGAGTTTTAATTGCAAATCTATCATTTATTTCTCGGAGATATGAAGTTCCATATCCAGATAAATCGGAGTATGTAATTCCTAACCGATAATTATGGAGTGTTTTTTCATTTTTGATTGTAGTTAAATTAGCAGTTTCTGAGGTTTCAGATTTTGCTAAAAAGTAACTACTGAAAAGAACAAGGAATAAAACTATTTTCATAAAAACCTTTAAATGTTATTAAATTAAAGATTATAATAAAATGAAATACCAGCACCTATGCTAAATTCAATACTCCTGATATTATTATTTTGTAAATCTTCCTTTTTAAATGAATTCTGATTAAATAATCCGTAGTAACCAATATCAAGGGCAAAGGAAATTCTTTTATATATTTGTAGTTCGTAGCCGGCTCCTATTGCTATATTATATGCTCTATATATTTCATAAGAGTTTTTAGGAGGTTTTAGATTATTCTTAAATTTATCATACTCATAATAAAAACCACATAATAAATATGCTCGATTATATTTTTTTCTAACAATATCATACTGTAGTTCACTTCCAAGTAAAGTAATAATGTAGTTATTGTTTTCAGAAGAATTTTCTTCTTCTATGTTTCCTAATACAATAAATTGTGATTTTATTGAAAATCTATTATCAAAAGTATGAAGATAGGTTAACCCACCGCCTGAAAGAATTGAGAAAGATACTCCAATTTTATTATTTGTTAAACTATTGTCTTCAACCTCTTTTAGATTATTAATAGTTTCACCTTGAGATTTTGCGATATGGAGGTTAAAAAGTATAACTAAAACAAAAAAAGTTCTCATTCAACTCTCACTAATTATTGTCTAAAATAACTAAATATTTTGAATATAAAAAAATAATTCTATGAATGTAAAAATATTATTTATTTGGGAATGTTATAGATACGGAAGTGCCTGTGTTTTGCTCGGATTGAATATTTATTTTTCCACCCATAAGGTCGATTAATTCTTTTACTATAATGAGTCCTAACCCTGTTCCCTTTTCTTGTTTTGTGCCGATTCTTGTAACTTTTTTATCAATTCTAAATAAGTCGTCTATGTGGTCTGAAGACATACCAATTCCATCATCATTAATTATAATTGTCGTTTTGTTAGAATTTTGTGAGCCAGAAATCATTATGTTTCCGTTAATTGGGCTGAATTTTATTGAATTTGAAATTATATTACGGATAATTGTATTAAAAATATCTTTATCAACTTTTGCAATAATATTATTATTATAATTTTTGTGTATTGTTATATTTTTATCGTGTAGTTTGTTTTCATTGGTAGTGATTATCTCATCTAATTCGTTTGAAATATTAGTATTATTAAAAGTAAGCTGAAACTCACCTTTTGTGCTTCTTGCCCAAGTGAGTAAATTTTCCAAGAGTTTATTAATATTATTAGCTTCTTTGCTTGTTTCATTAATTAATTTTTTTCTTTCTTCGTCATCAAAATCGTTGTAATTTGTGTTTAATTCGTCTAATATCATTTTAAATGTTCCGATTGGACTGCGTAAGTCGTGGGCAATGATTGAGAAAAATTTTATGATAGTGTTGTTTGATTCTTGTAATTTGTAATTAATTTTGTTAATTCTTTGATTTTGAAAGAATATAAAAGCAAATAGGATTAAAAGAATTGCTACGAAGGCAACAAGGATTATAATTAAATTTGATTTTTTTGTAATGTTTGCTTCAGCAAGTTGATTTCTCAAATCCATCTCTTTTAATTTAGCTTCTTTGTCTTCTAATTCTGTGTGAATTTTAAGTTCAGAGATTTGAATGTTTAGATTGTTACTTTTTAACTCTTTATTGATTTGATTTATTCTTTTTTCGTATTTATAAGCATTTTCGAAATCTTTTTTATCCAAAGCAATAAGAAGTAATTTATTATTTAACTCTTTTTCTAAACTTAAATTTGGATTAGATTTAAGTGAATCAATGACTATTTGAAACTTATTAAAATAGTCATTGTGGTTTAATTTATACATTGAATGTGCAAGGATTAAGTTAGTATATCCCCAGAATTCAACGGCATTAAACTTAAAGTCTATTGCTTCACTTGATGTTTTAAAAGATTTATTGTAATCTCCTTTTTCAAAATATACTTCTGATAAAGCATAGTTTATTTTTGCTATAGCATATTTAAAGTTTTCTTTTTTGGCTAAATTCATTGCTGTATTCAAATAATACATTGAGGAATCGTTCATTTTATCTAAGAAAAAGGCTAAGCCGAGGTTGTAATTGCATATAATAATGCTTTTTTTATCTGAACCATTAGATTTAATAAAGCTAAGATATTCTTGAATATAACTAACTGCTTCTTTACCTCTTTCTAAGTCAATTAAAATTAGAGCGAGATTCATTTTAGTTTTAAAGTAGTCTCCTTTTGTTGAAAAATTCTCTTTCATTTTTAATGCTTTTTCAAGGTATTCAAAAGCTTTTGTGTTATAACCGTTATAATAGTACATTAAGCCAATGTCGTTCAAATTTTGAGAATATCCGATGGAATCTTTTAATAAGTTATTCAAAGAGAGTGCGTTTAGATAGTTTTTTAATGCTTCGTCAAATTGTGAGTGTCGAGTGTGAATTGAGCCTAAGATAGAAAAAATTCTTTCGTCTAATTTTGGTTTGTTTGGGGTATCAATTAATTTTATTTTGTTTAATATTTTTAATGCTTCTTTTGAATTGTTGTCTTTATAAAATGCAGTTGCTTTAAAATAGGAGAATACTTTAATATCAACTGGCTTATTAATATTAACATCATTGAGAACTTTGTCGCTCAATTTTATGGCAAGTTGTAATTTTTCGTTTTTTAATAGGTTTTCTATTTCAACGAAGGGTGCGCGAAATTCTTGGCTTACGATTGATTTGGTAAGTTTAATTTCTTTTCCGAAGCTTATGCTAATAAAAAGGGAAAATAATAATATTGAAAGGTGTCTTCTATTCATAGGTAAAAAAATAGGAAATCTCTTTTATGAGACTTCCTATGTAGTTTAATTATAAAGTTTTTTGCCCTGGCTTCCAGCCGCAAGGTGTGTTTTTGCCTGTTTGAATTGCTTGTAAAACGCGTAAAATTTCATCAACGTTTCTGCCGGCTTCTTCTGGTTGGATTACGCTATATTTCAAAATGCCATCTGGATTAATGATATATAATCCTCTAAGAGCATAACCAGTTGATTCTTTG
The DNA here is from genome assembly GCA_964465945.1 of uncultured Hyphomicrobiales bacterium. GTDB lineage: Bacteria > Bacteroidota > Ignavibacteria > Kapaibacteriales > UBA2268 > JAJRPT01. The sequence continues at coordinate 387,771 of CAYXMM010000001.1, read as the reverse complement.
TAAACTTCATACGCTTTAGCATTTGCTCCAGTGAAGTCAGCTAGAAGAGGAAATGGTAGGTCTTGTAAATCTCTTTCGTGAGTTCTCCAAGCTAAATGTGAAAAATGGCTATCAGTAGAGCAGCCGACAACATCTGCATTTAATTTTTTAAATTCTTCATAATGTTCTCCAATACTCGCAATTTCAGTTGGACAAACGAAAGTGAAATCCAAAGGATAAAAGAAAAATATAACCCATTTACCTTTATAATCTTCTAATGAAATTTCTGTAAATGCATTATCTGGAGTTAATCCAGAAGAGGGACCTCCAACAACTGCTTTACCTTTAAAAATAGGCGCTTTTTCACCTACAAATATACCCATAAAAATACCTTTTAATTAATAATTATGAAACTAAGTTTTTGTCAATTTCTTTTAAATTTTTATATAATTCTTCATAGTCAATGTTTTCTATTGATCCAATATTAGAACAAATACTCATAAGATATTCATCTTGTAATTCACCTAATTTTTTAGCTCTCCAATAAGGTACTTCGTCATTAAATGTAACAAGAGAATATTTCGAACTGAAATCAGCATATCTTTTCTCTAATTCCATTTCAATTTGTCTTTTAACTTGGAACACAGGATTTGCAACGTGAGAGCGCATCTCAACATAGTTTTGTAATGCTAAATCTGCTATTGCATCGGTGTTTTTCTTTCTTGCTTCTTGGAATTTCTCAAATAGGAAACTCCAGTCCATAGATTCTTCATATTCATCGATTAATTCAGATAATACTCGACAATCCTCAAAAGAGGCATTCATACCTTGCCCATAAAAAGGAACAACAGCGTGGGAAGCATCTCCTAAAATTAAGGATTTTTCATCAATAAACCAAGGGGAGCATTTAACTGTTGCAAGGGAAGATGTTGGGTTTTTGTGCCAATCTTCAATTAAATTTGGCATAACTTTATAAGCATCAGGGAAGTACTTTTCAAAGAACTCTAATATTTTGCTATCATCATCTAAATTATCAAAACCACACTCACCATCATAGCGATGAAATAGTGTAACAGTAAAACTTTTATCAAGATTTGGTAAGGCAATCATCATAAAATCATGTCGAGGCCAGATATGTAAAGCATCACTTTCAATTTGATATTCTCCATTAATTCCTGCTGGGATACAAAGTTCTTTGTAGCCGTGGTTTAAGAAATCTTGTGAATAACTAAATCTGTGGACACCACCTGTCTGATATGACAATCTAACGACACTTCCTGCGCCGTCAGTCCCGAATAGATGATTAAAAACTAATTCTTGTATATCCTTTGTTTTTTCATTTTTAACTTTGAAAGTCATTTTATCATAATTTATTCTGATAACGCGTTGATTAAAGTAAAAGTTAACATTCGGGTAGGATTCTGCTTTATTAATTAGAGCGATATTTAAGTCACCTCTTGAAACAGAGTTTATAACGTGTCCTTCTCTTCCTGAGTAAGGTTGCAAATTTTTTGTTCCATCGGCAGAATGAACTAAACGTCCTTTCATAGGAACAACTTCATTAGCGATGAAATCATCTAAATCGGCAAGTTTTAAAGCTCTTATACCTCTATCGGACAATGCTAAGTTTATGGACCTTCCTGCGGTTGTTGTTTCTTTTCGCATATCAGCGCGTTTTTCGAACACATCGACTTTGTAGCCCTTTTTTGCAAGTATAATTGCAAGTAATGACCCAGCAAGCCCTGCACCAATTATTGATATTTTCTTTTTCATTTAATTTGAATTATTAACTATTATTAAGCAAAATTAATAAATTTTAACGTGTATATAATAAAAAAAATCATCAGCCCGTTGCTTGACTGATGATTTTAAATAAAGGCAGTAAAATGAGGAATTTATTTTTCAAACTCAGATAGAGGAGTTTGAATTAACACTTGGACTGTTCTATTATAGAAACGACCTTCTGGTAAATCGTTGTTGTATAATGGGTTGTCTTCGCCAACGCCAGATTTTTCTAATTTACCATATTTTCTTTTTGAAACTTGATTGATACCATCGAATACGGTTCCGGCTCTTCTTTCAGAAAGTTTTTTATTTGTTTCGTAAAGTCCAATTACGTCTGTATGACCGATTACTGTGATATTAGAAGTTCCGTATACTCGTCCATAAACGTAATCTTTCATAATTCTTTCGTTTAGAGGACCTGCTTCTGCGCTATTGAATGGGAATAGAATTAAGCTATAATTTTCTTGAGTTGAGTCAGCGCCAGTTACGATTTTTCTATCGCTTGTTGTAGCGTGATAGACAGGGATTTCAATCGGAGCTGATTTACATTCTGTGCCTGCTTTTGTTGTAACAATTAATTGAGCTGTGTAAGGAGCATTGTCTGGAGCAATAGGGTATTTGTTTGAAGTATTTTTCCAGTTATAGTTTATTGTGCTTGTGTTTGCATCTATATTGTTAATTGTATTCCAAGGTTGGTTGCTTCTTGTAATTTCAATTCTTTTGGAAGCGATTAAATCGTCAGCAATACCATTTGTTGTTATAAAATCCATAGTTACTGGTTGAGGGAAAGTTTTAGGGTCAACTTCAAATACAGGTTTCATAATTCTCCAGTCGTCGCATCTAACTTCTACTCTTCTGTTTTCTGGCCAGCCCATTGCAGTATCTTTTGGATTTGATTTAGTATCTGGGAAGTTATTTGCATCAATTTTCATTCTACTTTCAGCAATTCCCCATACATCTCTTAAATAATTAAATACTGCAGTAGCTCTTGCTTTTGATAATTCTAAATTACCTTTTTCAGATTTTGAAAGGTTGTCATTACAGCCAACAAGAGTGATTTTTGTATCTGGGTGTTGGTTTAATCTAAATCCGTAAATATTTAGAACGTGGTAGTATTTATCAAGAGTTCCACCTGCTATGGTTGTATCGTTAAAAGAAGAAATATAGTCTTTTGTTAGACTAATGTATCTTTCAGGGATTGTTGAAGAGCCTTCGTCAAAAAATACGCTGTTTAAAAGAGGGTATAAGTCTCTGGTCATTACTTCTTTCATCACAAGGCCATTGAATTCTTTTAAAGCAGGTATTTTATTTCTATTTTGATTAACATATTCGCCATCAACAACTTTTGCTGCTAAAACTGGTTTTTGTCCTAAAGTTAATTTCACGTTAATATCTAAAGAGGCTTTATCTGCTTCTGTTTGTTCTTTTGTTACACCAGGATTATCAATCTTTTGAACGATAGTAGTTGAACCATAAGCTGGATTAGTAGCAGTGATTTCGAAATTAACGTATTCCATTTCTTGGTTGTCTTTTCTATAGTCTTCGTTTACAACTATTCTTTCAAATTTTTGTTTTTCATTAGTTAAGCTAAATTCGTTTATTTTTCCAGTTAAAGTATTTTTAACTGTGATTTCAGCTGGGATAAATAATTGAGAGCATTCATCAACTACAGTACCTGTTAAATTAACTGCTTTAAAGAAAGAAGGAACGAAAGCCATAAAGACATCAAGGTCGCCTTGGTAACCGTCTAAGTCTTCTCTTCTTGAAGAGAAATAAAGGATATCACCGGAAGCGGGTAAAGTGATAAATTGTTCATCTTCGCTTGTGTTAATTGGTTCACCTAAGTTTTCTGGTTTAGCCCAAGAATTATTTTTAAAGTCAAATTTAGAGACATAGAAGTCAGTACCACCAAAGTTTGGTTTATGACCATTGGAAGCGAAGAATAAAGTAACTCCATCGGCACCGATGAATGGTGAATTTTCAGTTCCTTTTGTATTTAATGCTTCTAAGTTTTTGGCAGCACCCCATTCTTCTAAGTCAAAATCAAAATCTGAGAACCAAATATCAAAATTTGTTGCTTCAGCTTCACCATTAGAGTTAGGTCCAGGTCTTGAAGAGATGAAATATAATCTTGATTGGTCAGCTGAAATTGCTGGTTGAGAGTCAAAGTATTTTGAATTTACGTTTTTACCTAAGTTAATTGGTTTTGACCAAGATTCACCTTCGATACTTGTTTTGTAAATATCACAAGAACCAAGTCCATCGGGTCTATTACAACCAGTGAAATAAAGTGATTGCCCATCGGCAGCAATTGAAGCTGCACCTTCATTATAAATTGTATTTACTCCAGCAGTTCCAAGTTTGTTGCTTGGGTCTAAGTTTTTAGGGGCTGAAAATACAGTATCTAATCTGTCTTCTTTTTTCAAGAACCAAAAGTCATGAGTATTGATTCCTTCTTTTTCATTATAAACAGAGCCTTTTCTATTGGATACGAAAAATAAGGTTTTACCATCAGCTGAAATTGTAGGAGCGTAATCTACACCGCTGTAATTAACTGCTGGTCCAAGGTTGATAATTCGTATCTTTTTATCACCCATAATTCCACCATTATCTTGTGGTGACATAGGTGCGATTGTAGCAGACATTAGGTATAGTTGGCTACCTTCTCCATTCGCTTCTTTTGCATTCAGACCAAAGTATGATAATAAAAAAATTGCTATTATCAGTTTGGAGTAAACATATTTCATAAGCTTTATCCCTTTTAAGATTAGTTATTCAAATTCTTCGTTTTATGAAAAGTGTGTCATTTTTTTAACACTTTTTTTTTATTTACATATTTAGAGTTTTGAAATTAATAATAAAGTTTAATATAAACAAATATTATTTATAAATATTTCATTTTTTATCACTTTTTATCATTTTTTATCACTTATTTTATATCTCTTAATAAGGGGGTAACTATATGATAGATAGATTCTCCAAGTTCCGATATTAAAATTATTTCCAAAATTAGAAATATTAGATAAGGGATAGTCTATGCTGAAAGAGGGGATTAATTTTGAAGCATTTTTAAATTCTATTGGAAAACTAAAGTTTAAATAGAGGGTCATATATGGGGAAATTAAATTGGGAAATTTTCCATCCATTAAGGTATATTGATTTTTACCTGTTTTAGTTGTGTCGGGGTTAATAACATCAATTTCGTAAGTATCACCAGTTACTGGGTCTTTAATTTCATTATTAACTGGCTTTTTAGTGTGTTTTAGTGATGATGAGACATTTATCCCAAGGTTTAGTCCTGCATTTATATTAAACCAGTTAAATGGTTTCATGGATATATATGGTGTGAAATTAAAATAATTCAAGTTTGTTGTTGCGGTTTGTTCGAATGGAATTATGAATGTTTTGTTGTTTGAAGGGATATTTACGGATTCATTTTCTATATATTGGCTTTCTATTCCTAATATGTCATATCTAATTAAGCCACCGTACCAAAGCCAATTGGTTGCTTCTCTTTCGTAAAACAATCCTAAAGTTAAGCCAAACCCAACTCCTCCATTAAATATGCAGGCATCGCAATCGACGAAATGGTCTCCGTTTGAATAATTTTGTCCTAGCCCAAGCATTAGACCGATATTTTGTGAAGTAGGAATTATTACTTTTGCTGGATCTATTGGGCTGTCTAGACCCTGAGATTTAAGAATAATAGTGCTTTGTAGAAGTAATATGGTAATTATGAATTTTAACATTTTTTTCTTTCTGTACAATTAATAATATCAAATAATGTTTTAAGAGTGATTTTGTTACAAAATTTCTAATATTCTTCGCCAATGTGGAATAAAGCGTCTCCTTTATTAACAATGGAAATATTATTTAATCCAATAATATGTCCATTCATTGGTGATTTTTGTTTTTGCTCAAATTCTCCGTAAGGGTCAGTAATTATTCCAATTACTTGGTTTTTCTTTACTCTTTCTCCATAGTGAACGACTGCTCTGAACATACCGGAGCTTTTTGCTCTTACCCAGGTTGTAGTTTTAATATAATTATATCTTGACCTTGAAACGATAAAATCACTCATTTGTAAATAGTTCAAATATCTTTTGACGCCGTGGATTGCGTTTTCAATTACCATATCGTCAAATCTCATTGATTCTCCGCCTTCATAGACTAAAATGCTTTTTCCGGCTTTTTGGGCTTGTTTTCTGAAAGTATGTTCCATAACTGGCATATTGATTACAAAGGGTGCTGCAAAGGCATTAGATAGAAGTTCGTTGTCTTTAAAAGTCATATCAGCTCTAATTTGAGGATAGTTTGTTCGCATATCGCCACCGGTATGGAAATCAACTCCGCAGTCTATTAAAGGTAAAATTTTATTTGTTATATTCCAAGCAATCATTGATGCTAATGAGCCATGCTCAGAGCCAGGGAATAGTCTATTTAAGTCTTTTCCATCGGGAGTGCTTCGGCTAAAGTGTAAGAATCCATAAATATTAATAATAGGAATGATAATGATTGAACCTCTAAGGATTTGAGTATGAATTTTCTCTATTATTATTCGTCTTATAATTTCTATTCCATTAACTTCGTTTCCGTGCATTCCGGCAGAGAATAAGACAACAGGACCATCAATTTTACTCCTATGAATTATGACAGGAATTTCGATTTCAGTTCTTGAAGGTAAGCGGGCAATATTCAAGTTTATTGTTTTTGTTTGTCCTGGCAAAACTTCTTTGTTATTTAAAATAATCTGTTTATAATCCATATTTTACATAATTTGAATTGATTTATTTATACAAAAATATTAAAATATTTAATATAACATAATATTTTTTGTTCTATTTTATTTTTTCGTTAATTTTAAGTTTTAATAATTAAGTTTTGAGAGGAGTTTATGAAATTATTTGTCTTGATTGCTGTTTTATCTTACTTATCTTTTGCAAATAATAATATTTTCATCAAGAATGACGGGCAGATCAACCCAGAAATTCTTTATTTTTCTCAAATTGATAATATGAATTTATTTATTAAAGATGACGGGATTTATTTTGATTTTTATAATATTAATGAAGAAAATAGCCAACTAATTAAAAAAGGGGAAGTAGTTAAATTTAATTTTATTGGTTCGAATAAATTTAATAGTTTCAAAGTTGATTCAAAAGCACAAGTTAATTATTTTATAGGTAATGATAAATTGAAATGGCTTATGAATGTTCCTGTTTCAGAAGAAATTCTTATTAAAAATATTTATGAAAATATTGATATGCGTTTGTATTTTGATGATAAAGAGCCAAGATATGATTTTATTGTGCATCCTGGTGGAAATGTAAATGATATTAAATTTTCAATTTCAAATTTAAAAATCAAGCAATTAGGTGGGACAAGTTTTAAAGGTGATTTAGCTTATGGTGAATATTCAAATGAAGGGCTTTCTGTATTTCAGGGGAATAAGAAGATTGATGCTCGTTTTAGATATAATATGGTTTCTGAGGATGAAAAGTTTTTTACCTTTGTTGTAGGTGAATATGATAAAAGTAAAACGTTGATTATTGACCCAATAATTTATTCTTCTTATATGGGTTGGAATGGGAAAGAAAGTGTTGAGCAAATTCGTAATATTAATGAGTTTTCTTATTTAGTTGCTGGGAATACAATTTCTCAAAATTTTCCTGTAACTGAAGGTGTTTATCAAGATTATGTTGAAACTGGAACGAATATATTTATTGCTGAATATAAACGAAATGGAACTATTCATGAGTTTATAAGAGGAACTTACTTCGGTGGTAATCAGGAAGATTTTATTAAGACTATGGCTATAGATAATAATAATATTTACTTTGGTGGATATACAACATCAACTAATTTTCCATATTTAGGACTTATAGGTCAAGCAAGTTTTGGAAAAAAGGATGGTTTTGTAACTTCGCTTTCGCTTGATATGACTACGCTTAATTATTCTTATTATATTGGTGCGGAAGAAGATGACGAGGTAACAAATATTAAGGTTAAAAATGGTGAGGTCTTTTTCTGTGGTAATTCAAATTCAATTGGATTAAATACTATTAAGCCATTACAAAGTTCAAATAGAGGTGGTCGAGAGGGAATGATAGGCAAAAATAATGCAGCAGGTTCTAAGATTGAATATTTGACTTATGTTGGTGGTTCGGGAGATGACCAATTGAATGCAATTGAAATCACAGATAAAAATGAAATTTGTTGGATTGGTTCAACTAATTCCTTTGATATTTTAACTACAGAAGGAGCGACAAGCAAAGCTACTGGCAATAATTATGATATGATTATGGGAATGTACAATGTTGACTTAACTGGGAATTTGCTTACTACATATTTAGGAGGAACAAGTAATGATTATGGTGTTGATTTAAAATATATTGATGGTTCGGAGTTTTATTTTGTTGGATATAGCGAAAAGGAAAGTGTTCCAACTCTTCCTTTATCAGAAGATTTATATCAGAAGATTAATGCTGGGCAAATTGATATACTATTTGGCTTACGTAAGTTAACTGAATTGAATAAATTAACTTATATCGGTGGTGAAAAAGATGATATTCCTTTTAAACTTGATAAATTTCATCCTAATGGAGACTTTGTAATAGTTGGTGAGACTGACTCAAAGCAATTTCCAATTTTATCGGAAGTTCCTGAAGAAGCTGACCAGAAAGGTAAAAAAGATGGTTTTGTTGTTTTTCTATCGGAAGATTTAAAGAAGCTAACTTATTCATCATTCATTGGTGGAAAGAATGATGATAGAGTTTTAAGTTTAGATGTTATTGGAAATAATAAAATTAGATTTGTTGGAAAGACTTTTTCAAAAGATTTGACATTATATGGTTATAGCAATCAAACAACTAATAGTTCAGGGGATGCTGGATTTATAGGTGAAATTAATCCGGGTTCTATTGCATTACAATTTCCTCTTGGTGGAGATAATTACTGCCCACAAGTGACTGTTCCAATTTCTTTTTTGACAAAAAAACTTGAAAACAATAGTAATGTTAGTATTTATTTAATTAATGAAGTGCTCAAAAGTAAGGAATTAATAGTTGGTGATTATAGTGGAACAAGTTATGATTGGAAAATTCCGATTGAAATTATTCCTGATAAGAATTATAAAATACAAATTGAGCATAGTTCTGGTGTATTCTCAAAAAGTCCTATAACTTTTGGAATTAATCCATCGCCGTCAATTAGCAAATTTCAGGTTAAAAATGATAAAATTACTTATTGTATTGGTGATTCATTGGTTTTTGGTGTAGAAATATCTAATGCTTTAAATCCAATTATTTATTGGGAAAAAGATGGTAAACTAATTCAAAAGAATAATAAATTGAGTTTTGTACTTTCAGATTTAAAGCCGGAAGACACTGGAGTGTATAAAGTAAGAGTGGAAGGTGATTGCTTACCTTATGCAGAAAGCGAGGAGATTTTTATTGAGGTGTTTTCTAACACAGAGATTGTAAATAATTCTGATAATCAAATGCTTAATATTGGGGATAAATTGAATTTATTTGTTAGTGCAAAAGGGGGAAATTTAGCTTACCAATGGAAGTTCAAAGGAAATGATTTAGCAGGGAAAATTGATTCTATATTGACTATTCAAGGCGTGCAAGAAGCTGATGCTGGGAATTATGCGTGTCAAGTAAATGGCGAATGCGGTGAGGTTGTAGCTACAAATGATATAATTGTTCAGATTAAAACAAGTTCTGTCGATAAAATTAGTAGTTCAAATTATATTTTTTATGATAATTCAAAATTAAATTTCACTACATTCGTTGAAGAAAATGGAGATTATCAATTAACTATAAATGACTTGTTAGGTAAGAATGTATTATCTGAGAAGCTTACATTAAAAAAAGGTAATAATAATTTTTCAAAAAACATCACATTTGAAAGTGGTTTTTATTTTGTGAATATTTCAAATGGGAAAGAAATAGTTACTTATAAGTTAATAGTTAAAAAATAATATTATGTGCAACTAAGATAAATTATTTAAAAAATAAGAATTTTTTAAAAATTATTTTATATTTGTAAAATCGGATTTTCGATTTTCATTCTTTTTATTTAGATGTATGACTGAATTAATTAAAAATAGAAAAAATTTCACTTTTGGTGTGATTGGCGGTGGTAAGTTAGGACTTAATCTCACTTTAGAGCTTTTAAAAATGGGGCGTCTTGATTGGGTGATGGCTCACTCTAAAAGAACTTATGATAGAGTATTAGCTCGAATAATCAATCGTTTTCTTATTAGAGCAACTATTGAAGAGATTGATAAAATCCCAAATATGCTTATTATTTGCACTCCGGATTCTGAAATTAAAAAAGTGTCAGAGGAGCTTGCTTCACAATTTGGTAAAAAACTAAAGGGAGCTTATATAATTCATTGCTCTGGTGTTTTAAAACGTGATGTTTTAAGTGCTTGCGAAAAAGAAGGTGCAATTACGGCGGCTGTTCACCCTTTCCAAACTTTCTATTTTGAAGAGGAAGGTATTCTAAGTGATATTCGTTGGGGAGTTGAAGCAAGCGATGAAGATTATATGCTTTTTGCAAGTTTTGTTGATTTTCTTTATGGATTTCCTGTTCGTTTAACTGAAGAGAATATTCGTGAGAAAGCGTTATATCATGCTGTTGCAACTTCTGCATCAAATTATATGACGACAATAATTCAATTAGCAAATCAAATTGCTGATTCTGCAAATATTGATTCGACTGAATTTTTGCCTCCAATTGCAAAAACTACTTTAGGTAATAATTTGCGTGGTTTATCTGATTCAAAGGTTATTCCTTTGACAGGTCCAATAGCAAGAGCCGATGTGGATACGATTAAATTGCATATTGAAGCACTGAAAAATCATCCTCATATCTTAAAACCATATTGTTATATGGGATTAGCAACGGTAGAGATGGCTTATAATGCTGGAATGCTTTCTAAAAAAGCGCTTGAAGATATTTCAGTTTTATTCAAATCTGGTTTATGACAATAATTGAAGCTATTATTCTCGGTTTAATTCAGGGTTTAACTGAGTTTATTCCTATTTCTTCAACTGCACATTTAACTATTGCTGGGAAGTATTTAGGATTAATTGACTCAAATAATCCTGAATCTTGGACGGCTTTTATGGCTGTAATTCAACTTGGAACACTTGTAGCTGTGGTTTACTATTTCTATAAAGAAATATTTGAAATTGGTGGTGCTTTCTTAACTGAAAATATATCAAAAAGATTGTCATTTAAAGAACAATCAAATAATTCAAAAATGGGATGGTATGTTATTCTTGCTTCTGTACCTATTGTTACTATTGGACTTTTATTAAAAAAAGTAATAGAAGGTAATCTTACAAAAGACTTAAATATTATAGCGTTTAGTTTAATTGGTTTAGGAATAGTGTTATTTATTGCTGAAAGAATTGGAAAATTTAATAGAGATTTTGACAAATTAAACTCAAAAGATGCCATTTTAGTTGGTCTTGCTCAATGTATTGCGTTAATTCCTGGTTCATCAAGAAGCGGAACAACTATCACTGCTGGGTTGTTCCTTGGGTTAAAAAGAGATGTTGCAGCTAAGTTCTCATTTTTATTAAGTATTCCTGCAATTTTTGGCTCTGGTCTATATGAATTTTACTCTGAGTTTGAACATTTGTCTGGAGATGTATTTCTTCCGCTATTAGTTGCAACGATTGTTTCGGCAATTTCTGGTTATTTTGCTATCGCATTTTTACTTAAATATTTAAAAAGCCACAACACTAATTTATTTATAATTTACAGAATTGTTGCGGGGTTAGTAATATTAGCAATAATGAATATGTAAGAATTGTAAATTGTATTTTCTTTTACTTGTTATAACTCGCACGTTGCCAAGGTGGTCTTTGATTTCGGTATAATTATTTTTTAATAAACATCTTCATGAGTGCCGATGCTTTCAAGCAAAACTTTTTTTTCATCTACGAAGATAAAAGTTACTCTAATGCTAAAAGTAACACTAAAACTCCAAATTTCAGAAAGTTTGCCAGATAGCTTATGTGTCCTTAAGCGGTTATCAAACGGATTATTTAAAAATATACTAAGCTTATTCTTAAAAAGATTCTCAAGTTCAGAATGTCCTTTAATTTTCTTCTTATATGCACGTTTGAATGAATTACTAAAAGCAACTTCAATCATAAGGAATCCAATTCCATACTTAATGTATCTAAATCAGATGTGAACTTAATATCGCCACTTTCCAATTCTTTCTTTGATTCGATATGATCGAGATAAATATTATTTCTATTCATCTCATCTAAATAGTTCTTTGTAAGAGAGTTAACTTCTAATATTTGTTCATATTCCAAATTTTGTATATTCTCTATAATTTCATTAAAATCTATCATATTTTATCACTTTTTATTTTCTTATTAATTGTTTAAGAAATTATTATAAAAGAAAATTACTAATGAAATTAGACGTATTTGAAAACTTTAATATTGTAAATCTTTTTATCACTCTAAAGTTTAGAAGTATTCCTCTTCGTGTTAGCCATTAGAAGTACCCCAACTCCTCTTACAATTTCCATTCCATAAGCATAATAATTATTCATATTTTTTATATCTGATAAATGTTTCCTAGACGAAATTAACTTTTTTTAATTTAAATATTATTAATGTCAATTAGGTTTATTTCTTCTATATTATTAAAATCTTTAATATTATATGTGAGTAATTCTAGATTATACATAAATGAAGTGCTTGCTATTAAAGCATCTCCAAGAGAAAGTTTATACTTTTTTCTTAAGTTGATTGTAGTATTTACAATACTATCATCAATTTTTATTATATTAGAATTTTCAAAAAATTTTTCAAAATAGAAACTTTCTGTTGATGTAAGTTTAGAATAACCTAGCACTTCAATTTTGCTGATAATTGATACTTTAAATGGAATACTACTTAAATAGTTTCTTAATCCTTTAAATTCTTTTTTAGCTAAATATATAATTATGTTACTATCAATTAAAATCATCAATTTCTACTCTTTGCTCTTTCTGCCAATCAACAGGATTTGAAATAGAATCTAATACTGATAACTCAGATAATTTCTCCAAATAATCTATACTTTTTTTTGGATTGGCATCATTATTCAATAACTTATTATTAATATAAGCTAGCAATTTTGCTAACTCTTTTTTTTCTAAATTATCTATTAAATTATATGTTACTTGTAATTCATTCATATATGCATACACGAAAATAAAATCATTATATTTTATAAAGGTTTTAAGCAAATATAATATTTATACGAGTAAATCCGATACATACTTCTTTATCCCCCTTCTTGTTTGCTGTTATATGCGAATTGGTAGTTGGTTGCACTCCAACTGCCTTCTTTTACTTTCAACCCATAAGGAAAATAATTATTCATACTTTTTATGTCCGCTAAAAACCTCCAAGACGAAGCAACCAGATTATAATTGCTTGCGTTCTTTATATCACTTGTAACAGCACGAACATTTCCCAGATGGTCTTTGATTTCGTAGCGTTTTTCTCCCAAATGGCGGTGGGTTTCAATTCCAGTAGTTCCTATTCTTTGGGCATTATTTATTAAGAAGATCAAATGATGTTTTTAATATACTTCATCATGAGATCCTATATCTAATAATAAAATCTCTTCTACTTCTGCTATATTTTTCATTATAATAAAAATAATCCTACAATCATATCCACAATTACAAGACAAGTAAGTTTCTAATTTTCCTGATAATTTATGAGTTTGAAGCTGTTTATTGTATGGATTTATAGATAATAATTTTAATGTTTCGTCAATTTTATTTTTTAACAATTCATTATTTTTTGTAAATTTTTTATATGATTTTTTAAATTTTTTAGAAGCAACTAATTTCATTAACTATTCAACTCTTGAATTAGTTCATCATACTCTAACGCTTTTAATTTATTGTTCTTATAATTTTCTATTGATACTTCCGCATCTTTAACAATTTGTTCTTTTTTAAACTCTTTAATCTTATATTCTATTAATTCGTGAATTGAAATTAACTCATTATAAGTTAATTTGTCTATATTATTTTTTGTATATTCAATCACACTTTGCATAATTTCTCCTATAATGGATGAGACGATTTTCCATTAATTTTGTTTTCTTTCAGCATTCCGTTATATCCAAAGTTATAGCTCGAAGCACTCCAATTCTTTTATCAATTTCCACTCTATAAGCGTAGTAATTTTTTCATATTTTTTGTATCTGCTAAATTTTTCATAACGAAATAGTTAACAATTCATTTTCTGAAAATAAACAAAAGGTGGTCTTTAATAGACCACCTAATTTGTATTTATTTAAAATTTAGGTGTTATTCCCATTTCGTAGAACATAAATGAGTATATGTCGGCTACTTCTTCTATTGCTTTTGTGAGTGATTTTCCTGCTCCGTGTCCTGCTTTTGTTTCAATTCTGATTAGAACAGGGTTTGAACCGTCATGATATTCTTGCAATCTTGCTGCAAATTTGAAAGAATGTGCTGGAACTACTCTGTCGTCGTGGTCTGCAGTTGTTACCATTGTTGATGGGTATTTTGTTCCTTTTGTCAAGTTGTGGTAAGGAGAGTATTTTTTTATGTATTTAAACATATCTTCTTCTTCTGGGTTACCATAGTCGTCCATCCAAGCCCAACCGATTGTAAATCTATGGAATTTTAACATATCAAGAACTCCAACTGCTGGGAATGCAACTTTATATAAGTCAGGACGTTGTGTCATACATGCTCCTACAAGTAAACCACCATTTGAGCCACCTTGGATGGCTAATTTTTCGGATGAAGTATATTTGTTCTCAATTAAGTATTCTGCTGCGGCAATGAAGTCGTCAAAAACATTTTGTTTTTGAAGTTTTGTTCCAGCTTTATGCCATGCTTCGCCATATTCACCACCTCCACGTAAATTTGCCATTACGAAAATTCCGCCTTGCTCTAAAAGTGCGATTCTTGAAGGTGAAAATGAAGGTGTTAAACTTATATTAAATCCACCATAGCCGTATAATAAAGTTGGGTTTGAGCCATCCTTTTTCATACCATTTTTATAAACTATAAACATTGGCACTTTTATGCCGTCTTTTGATTTATAAAATACTTGGTCAACTGTGAAATCTTTTGGATTGAATTTAACATCTGACTTCATATATTCTTCACTTTTGCCACTTGTTACATCATATTTGAATACTGTTGGTGCGTAGTTAAATGATGTAAATGTATAGAATAGAGTAGTTTGGTCGTCTTTTCCACCGAAACCGCTTGCAGTTCCTAAGCCAGGTAATTCGATTTCTTTTTCTTGTTTTCCGCTAAAGTCATATTGATAATATCTTGTTGTAGCATCTTTTAAATACGATACAAATAATTTGCCACCTGCTTTGCTTACTCCTTGAAGTAAATCTTTGCTTTCTGGGATTAGGACTTGCCAATTATTTTTTGCTGGGTTTTTTGTGTCAATTTTAACAAGACGATTCATAGGGGCATCAATATTTGTTACCATTAATAATTGGTCATCAAAGTTTCCTATAACTGAATGCTCGTTATTGAAATCATTTACGATGTTTATTACATCTTTCATATCAGTTAATGATTTTGATCTCGAGAGGTCTTTCACCATTAGTGATTGCCCTCCTGTACCTTCTGAATAGGAAATTAACAGAAATCTTTCGTCTTCTGTTGTTTCTGCATAAATATTTCTTTGTGGTTTATCAGCAAAGTAATGAACTAAAACGTCTTTATCTTGAGATTCGCCAAGTTTATGGTAGTATAGTTTATGAAATTCATTTTTACCTTTAAACTCGTCGCCACCTTTTGGCTCATCATATCTTGAGTAAAAGAAGCCATCTTTATACCAAGATGCTCCTGAGAATTTAACCCAATTAATTTCGTCGTTAAGTTCTTTTTTTGTTGCCACTTCGATAACTTTGAATGTAGTCCAATCAGAGCCAGACTTTTGAATAGAGACAACAGCATATTTATCATCACCTGAGAATGAAACTATTCCAGCGGCAACTGTGCCATCAGTTGATAATGTATTTGGGTCGAAGAATACTTCTTCTTTGCCGTCTAATCCTTTTTTATAGTAATAAACTGATTGATTTTGAAGTCCATCATTTTTAGTATAGAAATAATATTCACCATGCTTAGCAGGTGCTGAAATTTTAGGATAATTATTAAGTTCAGTAATTCTTTTTTTGAAAGCATCGCGGAATGGAATTTTAGCTAAATAGTCAAAAGTAACTTTGTTCTCGGCTTCAACCCAAGCTTCAGTTTCTTTGCTTTTGTCGTCTTCGAGCCAGATATAAGGATCTTGAATAGTATCACCAAAGCGAACCTCGACACTATCAACTTTTTTAGTAACAGGATATGTCATTTTAGCTTCTTCTTTTTTTTCATTAGTACAAGCAAAAATTGAAATTGCGAGTATAGAAAGTAGATATTTATACATAAATTATTCCAGAATTTAAAAATAATAAACAGCAATTTACGAATTAAAATTAAAATAAAGGAATTGGGAAGTAAAGCGCCTAGTGTTTGATTTTAGAAATTTAATTATTTGGTTATTAAAATTATATTAAATACCAAATTTTATTCTAAGCTTATTGAGAAGTAATTTTAATTTTTTTTCATTTTAAGTATTCAAAACTGTAACAAAACAACCTCTAAAAAGTTAATTGAATATATAACTTTGACAAACTTTAAAAATGTTTTTATATATTTGTAATAATTAAAGAAAGAAAGTTTTTTTATTTTTAATTAAGGGGTATTTATGATTAGTTTATTTACACAACTAAATCTCTCTAAGTCTATATATATATATATATATATATATATGGCGATTGCATTTAATATATTTATATTTGGCTCGTCGCCAAATTTAGTCGCTGCTGATTGTAGCAATTGTAGCAAAAGAAATTATTGTTACAACAAGTAACTGGGCTGATTATGTATTCAAACCAAATTACAAATTAACTCCACTTTCGGAACTCGAATTGAAAATCAAAGAATTAGGGCATCTGCCGGGTATTCCATCAGAAGCAGAAGTAAAACAAAACGGAGTTAGTATCAATGTAATGCAAGTTAAAATGCTTGAAAAAATTGAAGAACTAACTTTATATATGATTGAACTACAAAAAGAAAACGAAAAGTTAAAAACAAAAATCAACCAAATTGAAGGAGTAATAAAATGAGAAATATTTCTAAACTTCTAATTTTATTGATAATAACACTTTTATATGGCTGTGCAAAAGATGTTAGTGTTGAATATTTTAATTATGGTTTTTGCTATTTAGACACATCACAGGTACAAATAGTTTATCCTATTGATAAACCATTAAATGTTAGATTTTCACTATGTTATCCATATCATTCTTATATTTTAGAAGAAGTTAATTCACTTATTAAGAATGAGAATATTATCTTGTATGCTAAAACAAGAAAAATAGTTACTGAGTTAGAGAAAACAGAATATAACAAAATAGATTCAACTTTTTCATTTTATTGGACAAATAAAGGTAATTTTAAACTATTTTATTTAAGTGCATCTACAGGCAATTTTAAAACATTTGATACTATTTTTATTAAACAAATAAAGGTTGAGTGAAATGAAAAGTTTATTAAAAATAAGAATACTATTTGTATTTGTTGTATTCAGTATATCATTAGTGTCAAAAGGAAAATCTAATTATAAAGAGAATGAGATTATTATAAAATTCAAAGAAAATATTTTTTTTACGCAAAAAAATCAGTATGAAAGAGTGTTTAAAGAATTTTTAAAAAATATTGATAAGAGCAAATTAGATTTAAAAGAGTTCAATAAATTCTACGAATTAACTGATTCGACAACTATGATAAGAAATCTTAGTTTGAATTACAACTTGATAGACACAACCAATAAGAGATATAATAAAACTAAGCAATAGCACCCCATTAAAATTAGAGTTATACGACATCTTCGGAAATAAAGTATTAGAAGACACAAACACCCAGTTGAACGTGCAACATCTAAACGTAGGTACATACTACTTAAAATATGGAAATGAGACAAAATTAATAATTAAATATTGAGAAACACAAGGGGCTAGCGCCCCTTGTATGATTTAAAAAGGAGGAAAATGAATAATTATTTACAAAATTTTTACTATAAAGAACTAAAGCATAGGAGTATATATTTATATTTAATTACTTAAAAAAATTGATAATTGGCAGGTAGAGGATTTATCACAAACAAAATAAAATATATATATTTTCGTTGACTAACTAAAAGGGAATTAAAATGGAAATTTTACAAACTGAAAATGAAATTATATTAAAGTTTTCAAAAAATATTGATATTTCGAGTTTTCAAGATTTTTTTGATTATTTGACTTATAAAGAAGCAATATCTAAATCTCAAGCAAAGCAAGAGGATATTGATGCAATAGAAAAAGAAATTAAGTCTGAGTGGTGGAAAAAGAATAGAGCAAGATTAATTAATGAAAATAATAATTGACACAAATATTATTTTTAGTTGTTTACTAAATTCCAACAATGAATTTTCTAATATTATATTTTTTCCTAATGAAAATATTGATTTCTATAGTTGTAGCTTTATGTTAGACGGAATATCAAAACATTGGGACAAATTAAAAAAGTATTCCAAATTAGATGATAAATTATTACACGCAATCTATCTAAAAATATTATCAAGAATAAATTTTATTAATGAAAGTTTTATTCCTTCTGAAATATGGATGGAATCAGAAAGAAATATTTCAAATATTGATATAAATGATATTGATTTTGTTGCTTTAACTTACTATTTAAAAGGTAGTTTATGGACAAGTGATAAAAAACTGTTAGAGCATTTACGAAAAATCAACTTTGTTGATGTTATTAGCACAAGTGAGCTAAAAGTCAAATTAAATTTAGTATTTTGAGAAATTAATGATAGTTAAATACGACATCTTCGGTAATAAAGTATTAGAAGATACAAATATCAAACTAACGTGGAACATCTAAACACAGGCGCATATTACTTAAAATATGGTAATGAGACAAAATTAATAATTAAATATTGAGAAACACAAGGGGCTAGCGCCCCTTGTTTGTTTAATGAATTTTATAAATTTTTCTTGAAATCTTCAACTAAATCAAGTTTTTCCCAAGAAAATTCTGGTCTTCCGAAGTGTCCGTAAGCTGCTGTTGCTTTGAAAACTGGCTTACGTAAATCTAATCTTTTAATAATCCCTTGCGGAGTTAAATCAACATTTTTAATTAGATATTGTTCGATTTCTCTTTCGCTTCTTTTTGATGTTCCGTGAGTGTTTACATTTATTGAAACTGGTTGTGCCACTCCAATAGCATAAGATAACTGAATAGTTAACTCATCAGCAATTCCAGCAGCAACTAGATTTTTAGCAATATGTCTTGCTGCATAAGCCGCCGACCTATCTACTTTTGTTGAGTCTTTCCCTGAAAAAGCTCCACCACCATGAGGTGCTTTCCCACCATAAGTATCTACGATAATTTTTCTACCAGTCAAACCAGCATCACCATGAGGTCCGCCAATAATAAACTGACCTGTCGGATTTACGTGAATTTTTGTATTTGCGTCAAGCCATTCCGCTGGAATTACTTTGCTAATTACATTATCAATTAAGTCTTGTTTAATTTTTGATTGAGTTGCACTTGGGTCGTGTTGTGTTGATATTACAATCGCATCAACTCTTTTTATATGCTTTCCATCATATTCAAGCGTTACTTGGGACTTTGAATCAGGGCGCAGGTAATTCATTTTATTACCTTCTTTTCTGATTTTTGTCAGTTCTAATAATAATTTATGAGAATATTGAAGTGGAGCAGGCATTAACTCTTCGGTTTCATTAACTGCATAGCCGAACATAATTCCTTGGTCGCCAGCGCCACCAGTGTCAACACCCATAGCAATATCATTTGACTGGTGATTAATCACATTCATAATAGCGCAAGACTCGCTATCAAAACGATATTCACCTTTTGTGTATCCAATTTCTCTAATAACTTGTCTTGCTAAATCTTGAATATCCACGTAAGTATTTGTTGTGATTTCACCACCAACAAGCAACATACCAGTTGAAGCAAAACATTCGCAAGCAACGCGGCTCGCTGGATCATCTGTTAAACATGCATCTAAGACTGCATCTGACACTTGGTCACAAAGTTTGTCTGGGTGTCCTTCTGACACTGATTCAGACGTAAAAAAATAATTGCTCATTTTTTTATCCTTTATATAATTATTTCACTATTACTTCCTAAATTTAACTCAATCGCTTTGCCTTCTACCATTGCATTATCGCCGATAATAGATTGCGTCAAAGAGATTTGAGACACATTAGCATTCTCGCTAATAATCGTATTTTCAATAATTGAGTTTGTTACAACCGCACCTTCTGCAATAGAGGCAAAGGGTCCAATAACTGAATTAGTTACCTTTGCAGTGTTTGAGATATAACAAGGGTCAATTACCACTGTATTTTCAATTTTATATTTATAATTATATTTTTCAAGTAAGAACTGATTTGTAGCAAGCATCGTTTCTTTCTTCCCGCAGTCATACCAACCGCTCACAGGGAAGGTTTTAAATTCTTCGCCACTTTCAAGCATTAATTGTAAAGCATCTGTTAATTGATACTCATTATTTGTCTTAATATCTTGGTCTAATAAAGTATTAAGAGCATTTTTCAACTTTAATCCATTAGCAAAATAATAAATACCTACTATTGCTAAATTTGAAATAGGAGTTTGTGGCTTTTCGATAAATTTTTTAATTTTCTCATTCTCATCAAGCAAGACAACTCCGAATCTTCTTGGGTCTTCAACTTGCTTCACGCCTATTGAATTCACGCCCGCTTCGCTTGCTAAACTTAAATCAGCATCGAAAATTGTATCACCTAAAATTATCAAAATTGGCTCATCTTCAAAAGTCGACGCTGCAGTCCAGATAGCATGACCTAAGCCAAGAAGTTCTTTCTGCTCAACGAAAGTTGAATCAAACTTATAGTTTTGATTAACATAATCCTCAATCATATCACCTTTATAACCAGTAATCATAGTTAATTTGCTGATGCCTTGGATTACAAGTTCATCAAGAATGTGAGAAAGGATTGGCTTTCCAGCAACGTTTAATAATACTTTTGGTAAAGAATGCGTGTGTGGTCTTAATCTACTTCCAAAGCCCGCAACAGGAATTACTGCTCTCATTAATATCAGTTTCTTATAAAAAAATTATACAAAAATAGAAAAATATTCCTAATTATCTTAATGATTTTTTTACATTATTGACTAATAATGGAAATCTTAGATAAATCATAGTTTTAAAAAAAAAGGAGCGATTTTTTGCTCCTTTTGATTTATTAATCGTCGCAATCGCTCGAAATACAAGGGACTGGTATATTAGGGTCTAAACAATCTGTGTAGGCAGATATTGGAGAGCAAGTATTAACAGAATATGTTATTGGTTCAGAAATACTATGGTAATAAATTTTATAAACATCATCAAAACCAGCAGTTACATCATACTCTCTATAACAACATTTCGTCCCGCAATTCAAATATTGATATACATCAACAAAATTATGTAATTGTTGAATCAGATAGAAAACCAGAATCTGTTACCAATGTAGACCAATTTATTTTAATATTATAGTCCCCACCTAAGCTATAATAATTAAAACCAACAGAGCCATAATTACCATGAGCGTCATATCCATAAGTAGCTTGATTATTTTGCCAACTTCCAGTATATTGAGGGCAATCTTGAGAATAGGCATAGTTCGCTAAAATTATGAGTAAAAGATATAAATTCAATTTTTTCATTTCAACCTCAATTTTTAATTAGTTTTAAGTTTTTTAACTCACTATCTATAATAACTTGCACAAAGTAGCTTCCTGTTGATAAATTTGAAACATTAATCGAGCCAGTGTAAATTCCAGTTAAAACTGTCTCTCCAAATATATTCAAAAGCTTATAATTACTATTTAAAGCAACACCATTGATTTTGATATTATCAACACTTGGATTTGGATAAATTAAAAACATTTCATCTTCTTGCTTTACATCGCTGACTAAAAAATTATTTTCATTTACAATAAAAATTCCATAAGGATTGAAAAAAAATAAATCGCCATTATCTGATTTTTGAATTCTCGAAAAACCTTCTTCTAAGCCACTATTTATATTTTGTCCAAATAATCTACCAATTCGAATATTAAACATCTCTTCACTATACATATCATCTCCTATAACAATCATTTTGCCATTACTTAATAACATTTGATTATCAACTTCAACAATATTATTATCTTTATTAACTATATAAAACCCTTGTCCACCTGTAAACATCATTCTCCCATCAGATAATTCTATGACAGAATAAATTGGATTGTTCATTTCATAAGGCGCATTTTCCATAAGATCATCAGGCAATCTATTTACTTTGTTGAAAATAAACCACTGTTCTGAATTAAGATTATAAGTTGATAAACCTTGGCAACAAGGATAGTAAATTAAGTTATTACCTTCGTCTATTTTAGTTATTCTGCTTGACTTTGTCGAAAAATATACTTCATTTCTGCTATTTTCATAAATATCAGTTAAAGCTTTGTTAAGTGAAGTTGGTGAAGACATATTAAAATCTTTATAATAAGGAAAAGAACAGGATAGTTCTAAAGATAACTTATTAACAATTTCACCTTCTTGATTTATCAACCATAAATCATTATTTACCTCATTTACCTCATTTTTATAATTTTCTTCATTCACAGACCAGAGTTTGTGTATTGCTATTAACCCGTTACTTAATTCAACCATATTAGTTTTATTCCCGTCGCCCTCTGTGAAAGCAAATTGATTATTTTTTACTTCAAAAATTACTTTAGTTGAAGAATTATACTTAACTAAATATGCTTTCTCGTTAGTATAGAATGTTACCCATAAATTATCCTTACTATCTATCATAATACTTTGTATTCTAGAGAGTGTGTTTTTTGAATAACCAATATCTAATTTTTCCCATTGATTATTTGAATATTTATAAATATAATCGCCATTGAAGTAAATTTCACCTTTAGAGTTCGCGATAACACTTGAGGATGCTTCTATATAAATATCTTTTAAAGTATCATTTTCTAAATATTTCATTTCGATTTCTTGAAAATCTCCATTCTGGTTAATCTTAAATAATCCAGGGACCCCTTTTTTCAAAGCAAGATTATAGTTCTTTCTTGTTAGTACATAATGATCATTATTTACTATTTCTGACCAAACTAAAGCTTGATGTTTATCAAGTTTTTCATTTCTAATAAATTCTATTGAGAATAAATTAGAACTTAATATGATTATAAATAAAATTATTTTCATTGTTTTCTCCTTATTCGCAGTCAGCTTCACAAGGAAGCAACTCATTTGTTAAACAATTTGTAGTTGTGGAGTTGTCGCAACCATTGGAATTATTAATTTTACTAACAAGTTCCCATCTATTTTGCCCAGTTGACAAAATTTCTTTGCACTCGAAAACCAATGTAGTTACGCAACAAGCTGTTCCACAACTTTGCTTTTCTTTTACTTCATAGTACTTAGTTCCTTGATAATAAAACCAATCTGGCTCTCCTCCGACCCAATCTTGATTATAACAATAAACCGAATTGGTTTGATCTACTTTAATATAACAGGAAAGGTTTTTGTAACAATTCGTATTTTCATACAAATTCAATGTAATTTGATTAGATTCTGAGCAGCCATAATTAGAACTATTTAATTTTATGAGAATGGCTTGTATACTTAATTCCTTTAAGTTTTTATTATTAAAACGATACTCATTTACTCCAGTATAATTATATTGATTTATTACTATATCAAAAGTATTTATACCAGAGATTTTATACATAAAAGTCCGTACTGAACAAAATTTGAGATGGACCAGTCTCATAAATAGCGTGACTTGAAATAAACCCAGTTAAATTTGGGCAATCACCCTGGGATTTTGCATTTACACCTAATAATAAAATTATTACAATAATGAGTGTATACTTCATTTTAACCTCTAAAAAATGATTAAAAAATACATCAGTTGCCTTTTCATAAATCAATAAAAAATGTAAATAAATATCGAAAAGGAAGATAAATAAATTACATAAATTATTGAATTATCAACTGGCAAATGCAAATTAAATCATTTTTTTTTTTTTTTGCAAATTTTTTTTCATTTTTACAAATTTTTTTTTTTCAAAAAGAAAAAACTTTCTACTTACTCGGTTCGTATTTGTTTATTAAAAGAAAATTATGCAATTTTGTCCTAACAAAATGTCAGAAAAAAATGAATAACTTTATTACACAAGAACTTTTAGATTATTTAAAAATTAAATTTGGGATTGTTGGCTTCAATGGTCCTATGGGCAGTGCCATTCAATCATTAGTGCAATCCGCACCAACTGACTTGTCAATATTGATTACAGGAGATACTGGCACAGGGAAGGAAGTTTTTGCTAATGCAATACACGGACTTTCAAAAAGGAAGAATCGCCCTTTTGTGTCGGTGAATTGCGGGGCTATACCCGAAACTCTTCTCGAATCGGAACTTTTCGGTCGGGAAAAGGGTGCATATACAAGTGCGGATTCAAGTCGAATGGGCTTTTTTGAAACAGCAGATAAAGGAGCAAATTGTTGCTCCTTGAAGTGTATTTAAACTTAATTATAAATTAATTTAAAAATTTTACCATCTAATTTAACAATTAATTTTTGATTTGAAAACTTCCAAAGCAAAGCTTTAAACTCATAAATACTACCTGAAAATAATTCTATACCATTTAAGTTATATATTTGAATATTACTATTTTCGAATTTATTTAAAAGTTCTTCAAAAGTTAAAGATTTATTAACTTCGACGCTATTAGGAGATTTAACAAATTTATCTAAATCAATTATACAATTATAAAGTAACTCCACTTTATCTTCATAAGTTCTACCAACAATCCTAAGATTATTCATAGTAATTTTTACATCTAAAATTCTTTCATCTAAAATTCTTTCATCATCTCCTACTTCCCAAACAAAATAATTTTCTATTTCCATTTTCAAATTGAATTTAATAAGAGCATAGCTTTTTTCAACCTTTTGTAAAAATACATTAAAAGGAGCTTTTAATCCAACGGCAATTATACTTTCACCATATTCAAAAAAGGTATATGTTTTAAATTCAAAAGGTAGCTTTGTTTCATATTTTTGTAAGTTATTATTTTCGATTGTAAAATATATTAACGAATCAGAAAAATATTCAGGGGTATTTTTTTGAAAATAAAGATATTTTACTTTTGAACTAAAAATAGAACTAACTAAACTTTCATTTGATTTTAAATTAAAATTAAACACACTATTATCCGATAAATAATAATATTTTTCTTCATTTGTAGACTTACCTATAGTTTTAGTTCTAACAATAAAGTTGGAAGGATTCAAAAAACTTGTATTTGTTATTATTTCATTTTCAGGTATATTAACATTCAAATCCTCAGTTTTAATTCTTCTACCATTGCTGTCTATAACTATTTTTGCAATTTTAGTAAGAGAATCATCTATATATTTATTTAGCATTAGTATTTTATTATTATCATTAATTTTAACATTAGATTCTCCGGTAATATATGTTAAAACATCGGAAGTGTCAACTCCTTGATGTATTACTTCTCCATTACTTCTATTCAGAGTAATAATTTTAAGATGACCATCGGTACTAATGTAATAATATGGATTATATTTGCTTACTAAAAGTAATTCGCTAATTCCTTCTTTTAGAGTCAATGGAAACTCAAGTTTAAAGTTGGTTTTACTATTAAAATATCCAAAACTTTTAACCCAATCTATATTTAATTCACCGTCTAATTTCTGTAACTCAAATATACCAGGCCTCTCTTTTGTGTTAATAAAATAATAGGAATTAGCACCTGATATTAAAGATTGAAATCCACCATCAAATTTGAATTTAATTTTTTCTTCTTTTAAAACAATATCATTTAATAATTGACTATTACAAATATATCCAATTTGTAAGATAAGTATAATAATAAGTTTGTTTAATATCATTTTATTTCTCCATTATTCAGTTTCACATAAAGGAAAGCAATCAGTAGTTGCAAATGCTCCAAAGCAGTTATACATTGGTGGAAAACATGAATTTGGTCCAATGACGTTATTAGTCCAAGTTTCATTTACAACAACTTGGTTTGTGATTTTATCAAAACATATCTCTCTTTTTAGTATGCAACAATACTCTGAGCAATTAACAACAATGCTTTCAAAAACACCAGTTGAAGGGGAATAGAAAAAACACGATTTTGAGCAACTCGCAAAAGAACCAGTTGTATATACTTTCCCACCAAATCCACATTCTAATTGAAACTTTAAATGCGCAGGTAATGAATTATACTCATCATTAAAAATTTTTAGAGTCATTGCTCTATATAAACTTACTTGTATTTTATTTTTCTCTTCATCTGTTAAATTATTGAAATCATTCATACAATCTTGAGAAAAATTTTCAATTTTATAGCCCATAACAGCTATTTCAATTTGATTTCCGCAAATTCGCATATAACCACCAACACGAATATTACAATTTGGAAGCTCCGGTATTGTTACAATAATATTTGAAATTGGATACCAATTTGTTGAATTACAAGAATCATTTAGACAATAATCTATAAATTGCCATTCAGTAGGTAATTGGGATTGTGATTTAGCAGAACTGCTAAAAAGTATTAGTATTAATATCGAATATGTAATAATTAGGTATTTACTCATATCAAACTCCAATTATGTTTAAAAAATATGTCAGTCGCCTTTTCATAAATCAATCAAATATATAAATAAATATCGAAAAGGAAGATAAATAAATTACATAAATTATTGAATTACCAACTGACAAGTGCAAATTAAATCATTTTTTTTTTTTTTTGCAAATTTTTGTTCAATTTTCCAAAATATTTTTTATTTATTTAAGAAACGAATTTCTAAGCATTTCGTATTTGTTTATTAAGATAAAATTATGCAATTTTGTCCTAACAAAATGTCAGAAAAAAATGAATAACTTTATTACACAAGAACTTTTAGATTATTTAAAAATTAAATTTGGGATTGTTGGCTTCAATGGTCCTATGGGCAGTGCCATTCAATCATTAGTGCAATCCGCACCAACTGACTTGTCAATATTGATTACAGGAGATACTGGCACAGGGAAGGAAGTTTTTGCTAATGCAATACACGGACTTTCAAAAAGGAAGAATCGCCCTTTTGTGTCGGTGAATTGCGGGGCTATACCCGAAACTCTTCTCGAATCGGAACTTTTCGGTCGGGAAAAGGGTGCATATACAAGTGCGGATTCAAGTCGAATGGGCTTTTTTGAAACAGCAGATAAAGGCACAATTTTCTTAGATGAAATTGGGGAAATGCCGTTCGGGACTCAGGTTAAACTTCTGAGGGTGCTGGAGACAGGTGAGTTTTCGAGATTAGGTTCGTCGGATGTTAAGAAGGTTGATGTAAGGGTGATTGCTGCTACAAATAGGAATCTTGAAGTTGAAGTCCAAAATGGGAATTTTAGGCAGGATTTATTTTTTCGATTGAAAAATGTTCATATTCAATTACCAAATTTAAACGAACATATCGAAGATATTCCGATTTTATTGGATTATTATATAGAGCAAATTTCTAAAAAATTAGGTATTCAAGCATTTCCGATTGACAGGGAAACTGTTGATTTACTTAAAATTCAAAATTGGACGGGCAATGTTCGTGAGTTTAAAAACTTAATTGAGACAATAATAACACTTGAGAAGACAAGCGATATAACGCCTAAAATACTGAGAAAATATCTAACTCCTGCGTTACCGCCTTCGACTGAATTCGCGCCTAATCCGTATGTGCCAGTAAGAGTGCAAGGTGCTGAACATAAGGAAAGTGAATTGGGGTTGATTTTTAGAACACTGCTTGAAATTCAAAACAATATCTCAGAATTAAAACATTTAGTTACAAATGTTAAGAATGATGTTAGTGATATTCGCGAAGATATAGAAAAAATGCAGTATGAATATTCAGTGATTGATGAAAAAGAAGCAGAGACTAATAATCTGGAAGATATGCCATTAGAAGAAATCGAAAAAATTATTATCAAAAAAGTATTAGAAAAATATGAAGGAAATCGACGAAAAGTTGCAGAGCAACTCGGAATAAGCGAACGGACATTATATCGTAAGCTTGTGAATTGGAATTTGGAATAGTATTGTTAACTATAAAATTAAATTAAAATAAAGCCGAGATATTCTCGGCTTTGCTTTTATTTCAAATCTTTAACTTCCATAGTTTGGGGCTTACCTTTGTAGTCCATTCCTTCTGTTATCCAACTTGCGGCTGGTTTTCCTAAAATATAATGGTCGAAAAATTGCTTCATTTTGATTGTGTAATCTAATTTATTCGCATATTTTTTCAAATGGTGTGGCTCGTTTTCATACTGCAACATTATACATGGCTTCTCATAGCGACGACATGATAAGTATAATTCAATACCTTGTTGCCAAGGAACGGCGTCGTCAATGTCTCCAAACATTATTAGCATAGGAGTATTCATCTTATCTGCAAAGAATATGGGTGAATTAGCAATATAGGCATCTAATGAATCAATCAACTTCCCACCAATTCGACTTTGCATTTTTTCATATTGAAATTGTCTTGCTAAACCAGAGCCAAGGCGTATTCCAGAGTAAGCTGATGTCATATTTGCCACTGGCGCACCAGTTACAACTGCTTTGAAGAAATTTGTTTGAGTAGCAAAAAATGCAGATTGGTAGCCACTCCAAGAATGTCCGTGTAATGCAATTTTATCCTTGTCAATAAATCCTTCATCAATTAACTTTTGACAGCCGGACATCACAGCATCTAAACCAGAAGCACCTGGTTTCCCGTCGTAAAATTTAATATCTGGAAAAAACATACAATACCCTTGACTAATATACCATTGATATATCGGTCTATGTAATATTCGAGGTGATACAAATTTATGACGTCCATCTGAAAATTTCTCATAAAAATAAACTAATAAGGGATATTTCTTTTTCGGGTCGAAATTATCTGGTTTAATTACGTAACCTTGTAAAGTATCATTTTTTGATGTAATATAATCCACCATTTCAGTATAACCCCAATTATAATCAGGGATTTCAGGATGTAAATTTGTTAAATTTCTTGGTGTGCTAAAAGTATCATTTGTGATATACAAATCAGGGAATAATCTATATGATTCTTTTGAAACAATTAAATCATTGCTATATTTTGCTTTCATCACATAGTTCCAGCTAACAGAATCGCTTAATTCTCTGTAATCTGCAACATTAATCAAATGTACTAATTTATTACCTTTATTTTTATAATCAAAAATACTTAAATAAACCGATTTAGTATGGTCAATATGCTTTTTTGTTCTATCAATATTAACTATTCGATAACGACTATTAGTTGATGCACCAGCAGCTTGCGATAAATTAATTATTACTCCTTTTTGTACATTGTATTCCCAAACATCAAATTTATTATAAAAAATAAATGATGCTCCGTCAACAAACCAACCAGCATTACCATAAGCAGGAGCTGGTGAAGGCTCATCGTGGTCTACATCGTAAAACTTAGTTTTCAGTGGAGCAGTAAAATTTATAGATTCGCGAGTTGTAATATCATAATAGTGCCAATCTTTATCATTAAAATAAATAATATATGGAAGCTCATCTGACAAATATGCACTTGTGTTTAATTTTTTAATTGCTAAAGTTTTTGCACCAGTATATAAATCAACGAAGTATAAGTCATTGAACCAACCTTCATAAGTAATCAATTTCTCATAAGGAGTTGGGTCATATCCAAGTGTATAAACTTTATTTTCTGAAATCTCGATATTAGGCAAACTTGTATCACCCAATTTCACATTTAATTTAATATCAAGATGATACACCGCAAGGTAAGTTTTATCCTTTTCTTGTTTCCATTCTACTCGTTGCTCGGTAATTATCTTATTATCCTCATTATGCCACAGATATACACTCGCATCGTCAAGAATTTTATTCAAATTATACAAATCTTCCTTTTTAACTTTTTTATCTTTATCATCATCTTCTGGAATATATTGCGAAAGTGGTTTAATTCCATAAAATAACCTACCACCATTTTCTGTCCATGTCATTTCATTTTTCTTAGGTATATACCAATCTGCATAATTATCAAATTTAGTAGCCAATTCAATGGTTTTAGTTTTAAAATCATATATACAAATTTCATATTTATAAGCTTTCTTGTTACTGTCTAATTTTGCTCTCTTATAGGCAAGTTTATCTAAATCAATATTATACAAAAACCCGTTATAAATGTAATTAGTATCTTTTTCAATAGTTGTTTCAGGGGCGAAAGGCATTTTCAAATTTCTGAAGAAAATTCCATTTGCTAATCGATTATCGCTTTTAGTATTGTAAATAAAATATGTTGATGTAGAGTCAAAAACAAACTCATTGCAATTATCAATAAAAATATCAGAATTTGATAGCAAATGCTTTAAATATAATTTTTTACCATTCTTTTTTTCTTCATCTTCTTCACCTTTTTTAGTATAATATA
Source organism: uncultured Hyphomicrobiales bacterium (assembly GCA_964465945.1). Taxonomy (GTDB): domain Bacteria; phylum Bacteroidota; class Ignavibacteria; order Kapaibacteriales; family UBA2268; genus JAJRPT01. The sequence goes on along the minus strand of CAYXMM010000001.1, from coordinate 357,319 downwards.
ACCAATTTCCATCATTAGAAATATCATAATTTGATACATCAGGAGTAATTCGTTTTTCCCCATTTTCAGTATTCAAAATATATAAAGTATCATTAAGCTTATTCTTTTTATCATTTTCTTTCTGTAATAAATCTGGGGTTACACGAAAAGCGATAAAATTAGCAGTTTCAGACATCGAAGGGGAAGTACCTCTTGCAATTTCATACTTAGTGTTATTCCTTGTGCTTTGAATCACAGCACGTCCATCACCTCTATCTGGTTGCACACCATAAATTAGCCAATCCCCATTATCAGAGATATATTTATAAGAAAATACCTCAAACTTCATTGCTTCATCAAGCCCAAAGAACTTATAATCTTTTGAAACAGCCACTAAACTTAAACAAATTAACATTAAAAGTAAACGCATCAATATTACTCCATTTTAGTAATTATTAAATTTTTTTATTTTGGTAAAAACGTAAATACTAAGATAAGATTTTTTTTATAAATAAGATTAAATAGTTTGATTAATTTTCATAAATAATAATGTAATTGTCATTTTCAATTAATTCTTTCAAAACTCTTAAAATATCATTATCAGGATTATAAACAATTTTAGCATTATCCAAAAGTTTAACTAGTTTTAGCCCTAATTCAGTATTTGAATAAACATATTTAATCTTATTTTTATTATGAATATTATTTACAATTAATTCTAAATTATCTTCTCTGTCCAGCGCACCCTTCCACCTAAATAAAGTGACATTTCCCTCATACTTATTTAATTCTTCAAAGTTTAGTATAACAGAATTTGAGAAATAATCTTTATCAATCATTGTAAAAGCATTTTTCACATATACTCTTGACCGATTAGTCAATTTCAAATTAGCAACTAAATTATCCGAATATTTGCTTAAAATATTGGAAAGAGAAAATTCAATTTTATTCTCACTCAACTTTAAAGGAATACTTTCTTTTTGATTATCATCAGAAAGATTTAAACTTAAATCTTTAACATCAGAAAACTTATCGAATTTATAATAAAATCGTAAACTATCATCAACAGGAATTAATTTTTTGTATTTAATATTCTTTTTCTTGACATTTAATCCCACTTCAAACAAATCAATATCAAAATTAAATAGATTGTATTGGATAATATTTTTCAGTTTTTCAGAATTATTAGCAACAAATGTAGGAGCAAGTAGTAAAGTTCTATCAATATTTTTTTCGTCAATTCTAATTAAAGAATCTTTATGAAAATAATAATTTATTCCTAATCCAATTTTATAAGAAGAAAAATGCCAATTAGTTTTAGGAATAATTTCTCCAAATTGAAACACTAAATCCAAGCTTGGTACTAAATTTAGTGTTTTAGTTTTATTTAGCGGTAACTCATAATATGCTCCAATAGCCACTATATTATTCATTGCTTTTGGTGATAATGTACCCTTAAACTCATTTCTGGTTCGCGATTTTGACCCATCTGGTTTTATAAAATACCCTCTATCAGTCGGAACAACTAATTTTTCATATTGATAATAATCAAAACTTGAAACAAAGCTAAGCCCAAATCTCGAGTTCAAATAGAACCTATCAAATAATCTATAATCAACATCAATACCAAAATTCAACAACCCAATTTCCGACTCAACAGCATATTCAAATTTTCCTAAATACTCATCACCATCAATGCTGATATATTCATTCTTAAATGAATTAACTTTACCATTTTGCATAGAATATCCTAAAGCAATTCCAAGATTAAAATCATCAAATATTTTAATTTTATAATTCAAAGCGATATTATTTGAAGTCGATAGCCCTGAACTTATGTTAAAGCAACAAGTAGGAATAGAATCAATCGTTCTAAAATCTGTAAAATGAAACTCTTTTCCAAATAAATAACTCATTTGGATTTTGTTCTCAATCTCTTGCGAAAAGCATATCCCTGAGAAAAAAAATATATAAAAAATCAGTTTCAAATTAATAAAAAAAGGGAGCGAACTCCCCTTTATCCTTACAACTATTTAAAAATTAAATCCCTAATTCATTTGCAATTTGATTAACCCAATCCTGCATCCTTTTAGGAGTAAGTTTCTCTTGATTATCGTTATCTAAAGCTAATCCAATCCACTTCCCTTCTTCGTTTTTACCTAAAGAGCGAGTATAATTATAACCCTCCATAGGCCAGGAGCCAAACAAAGAACCACCATTTGCTAAAACTGGCTTAGACATTACACCTAATGCATCAAGATAGTTATCACAATATGCTTCTTGGTCGCCTGTGCCTACAAATCCAACTTTTTTACCAGTAAAATCAAACTCTCTAAAATCTTCCATCACTTCTTCCCAATCATCTTGTAACTCCCCATCATTCCAAGTTGGAGTAGCAATAATCAAAACTTCATAATTATTCATTTCATCTAAGGCAGTGTCCGCTATATCATGCAAATCAACCGAAAACCCTTTTTCTTCCAAAACTTCTTTCAACTCTTCAGAAACTATCTCGGTTACACCCGTATTTGTTCCATAAAACAAACCAATTTTCATTCAAACTTCCTTTCAAAATTTGTTAAATTTATTTCCCAAAAATAACAAGAAGATTTTAATTTTTATACATTTACACCGAAATTATTTAATTTTTACTAATTTTGAAATTAAAAATTAATTAAATAAAGGATTAAAATGTCTTATAACACAATAATATTTGAAAGAAAAGAAAATTACGCATTAATCACATTAAACCGACCTGATAAACTAAATGCCCTTAACACTGAGCTATTCAATGAACTTAACGATGCTATCACGCAAATTGAACTTGATGATAGCGTAAAACTTGTAATTCTAACAGGACAAGGCGAAAAAGCATTTGCAGCAGGAGCTGATATCAAAGAACTAAATCAATCAGACGCTAATTCAGGAAGAATATTTTCTCAGCATGGCTCAAATGTGATGAGACGTCTTGAATCATTAAAAAAACCAGTAATAGCAGCAGTTAATGGCTTTGCCTTAGGCGGAGGTTGTGAACTTGCTATGTCTTGCCACATAAGATTTGCTTCTGATAATGCAAAGTTCGGACAACCCGAAGTAAATCTCGGAATATTACCTGGCTACGGCGGAACTCAAAGATTACCAAGATTAGTAGGAGTAGCAAAAGCTATTGAACTTACAATCTCTGCTAAGATAATCGGTGCAGAAGAGGCGAAAGCTATTGGCTTAGTTAATCAAGTCTATCCACAAGCTGAATTAATGGAAAAAACTCTTGAATTTGCTAATTTAGTATTAAGCAAAGGGACACTTGCAGTTCAAGCTTCAATTGATGCGATTCAACATTCAACAAAACTATCACCAGCAGAAGGACTTGCTTATGAATCCAAACTCTTCGGCGAAATATGTGGAACAGACGACTTCAAAGAAGGTACAGTCGCCTTCCTTGAAAAACGCAACCCAAACTTTAAAAACTAAGCCGAGTTTCTCTCGGCTTTTTTTTTAAATATATAATTTGTAATACTTTATTCTATTGATATTTTATATAAATTAATTAATTTTGATGAATTAATTAATTAAAATCATTCGGAGTTAAGTATGAACTTTATTTTTATAATAATCAGTTTAATATCTGGATATATTTTTTCTCAATCTAATATCAATAATTGTCCAACACTTCCAGAAAATAATATTTGGAATACTTCAACTGAAAGTTTGCCAATTCACTCTCATTCTGATGATTATGTAAATTCAATAGGGGGTAATCTAAGTTTAAGATATGATTTTGGGGCAGGTGTTTGGGATAATGCTCCAATTGGGATTCCCTATGTTCTTGTTGATGGCTCACAGGAAAAGGTTAAAGTTACATTTGAATATACTGACGAAAGTGATAATGTTTTATACCCAATTCCATTAGACCCACCAATTGAAGGTGGCAATGAAAGCACTGGTGATAGGCATATTTTAATTGTTGATACCACTAATTGTATTCTATATGAACTATATAGTGCATATAAGAACTCAGATGGCACTTGGCGTGCTGGCTCTGGTTCTGTCTTTGACCTAAATTCTAATAACTTAAGAACTGACACTTGGACTTCTGCTGATGCTGCTGGGTTACCAATTTTGCCTGGATTAGTTCGTTATGATGAAGTTGCTTCAGGAAGCATTAATCATTTAATCCGATTCACCGTTCCTAAAACTCAAAGAGCATATTTATGGCCAGCAAGACACTACGCATCTTCAATTACAGATGAAAATTTTCCTCCCATGGGTCTCGTAATGAGATTAAAAAAAAGCGTTAATATTGATAATTTCACACCTCAAGCTAAAATCATTGCTACAGCATTAAAAAAATATGGGATGATACTTGCCGACAACGGCTCAGCTTGGTATATGTCTGGCGTTCCAGATGAAAGATGGGATAACAATGATTTATATACTTTAAGACAGTACATAAAAGGAAGCGATTTTGAAGCTATTGATTTATCTTCATTAATAGTTAATGTAAATTCAGGAGAAGCGAAACAAAATAATGCTAATTATGTTGAAAATGAGAATGAAGTTAATATTTATCCAAACCCAACTTCAAATTTTTTCTCAATATCGAATTATAAAGGTAGCATTCATATATTTAATATTTTAGGTCAGTTAATATTATCTGAAGATATTACAACAAATCAAAAAATTAATATATCATTACTAAAAGAAGGGCAATATTTTATTAAAACAAAATCAAAATATATTAAATTTATTAAAATTTAGTGAACTCTTCGTAATCAGTGATAACCTAACCACAATACCCTCATCCATTAAGAAAACAGCCCTTCAGGTCGATGAGTGATTTTTTTTCTCGTCATTCTGAACACAGCAACAAATTAATCAAAAAAATTCCCCTCTATTAGAGGGGTGTCGGCTTGCCGACGGGGTGTTTTGTATTAAAATCTCTTGCCGACGAAATAATTCAAAAGTCCTCCACTTCGGGGAGGGTTAGGTGGGGTTGCCTGCTCAGTCATTCTGAGCTAAACCAGCAAAAAGTCCAAAATTCCCCTCTATCAGAGGGATGTCGGCTTGCCGACGGGGTGTTTTGTATTAAAAAAATCTACAATCTCTTACGGACGAAATAAATCAAAAGTCCTCCCCTTCGGGGAGGATTTAGGTGGGGTTCGCAAATTATTAATAACTTTTTTAATTTCAGCGGGATATTTTCCCAACTTGTCTGTTATTGTATATATGAAAATCACAAATTTCAAAAATATATTTTTTATTTGTGTATTAAAATATTTTTCTTAATTTGTAAAAAATGAATTTTATTTTTTTAAAAAAGTAAAGTTATAGTGTAATATATGCAAGCAAATTATTACCATATCGCTCTAACTCCTTATATATATATATATACGCTTGCTTTATACAACAATCCGAAATCGCAAATTCTCTCTACTATGAAATTAAAAATAATTTACAAATTAAATGTTCTAAGCAAAACAAATTACAGGAGTTCAAACTTTATAATTTAGTTAAACAAAAGTATAGGCGGAACGGCATCTAACCTAAATGCTTATGTTTGTTGGTGTTCATAATTTTTTATGGACTAAAAAAAAAAGATTTTGTTTAACTAAAAAAATAGGAATTTTTATGAAAAAAATAATTTTTTCAATTTTAGTAATTGTTTCAACATTATTATTTACAAATGTTGAGAATGCAGAGGCAACTTGTCCGCCAGGTTATTCATCAAGATTAGACACTATAACATTTAATGGTTGTCAATATGAAGTTACAATCTGTTATCAATGTTTTGTTTCACATCAAGGTGACGTATCTATTGATAGGGTTAAACCACTCCCTAACCAAGCACCGCCTTGCGATGTTGTTGCATGGCACGATTTTAACAATGCAATAAATTTCATACGCAATTATATTCAAAGTACTGGATATTACTTCAATAAGTTATGTTCAACTATGCCTGTAGTTCCTTGCGATGGAGGTCAAAAAAATGTAGTTTCGTATAAGGAATATTTCTGCTGGAGAATGACATTAAATGGATTTGAACACTGCGACGATGAAAATTATTGCGAAGTTACTGTTGAATATTGTTACAATTTTCCTGGACCAACTTTAACCACCAATATGCTTCCTACTCATCAACAAGGAACAATAAACTGCCCGTTGTACACAGGGAACGAGCCGTATGGAGTATGTTTTTTAGTAAATACTAAATGTAATCCATAGTCAACATAGATACCTACAATCTTTTGTAGGTATCTTTTTTTTTTAATTTAATCGGAAAAAGAAAATGAAGATATTAATCATATTGTTAATTCTAATTACCCCTTTTTGTCTTTCAGCAAAGTGGGAGTCAATTAAAACACCAAAAGAAAATAACCCCGCTGAATATATGTTTAATACTGGTGATACTTTAATCTTTATTACTAATGATAATATATTTGTTTCATATAATAATGGAGAAAGTTGGGATTATGAGTATAATAGTATGTTATACAACAAACAACATACATTGTTTTATTGTCAAATTGAAGATGTTTTATACAGAATTGTTTATAATAGTACATATTATACGGTATTTAAGAGTAATGATTTTGGAAAAACTTGGTCTGAATTTTATTTAGGAGAAAAACTTACTAGATTTGATGCTTTATATAAAAATAACGATAAATATTATTTTTTATCTTCTAAAGGATTATTTATGTCATCAGATCACGGAAAAAACTGGGAAAAAATGTCAAATGAAAATTTACCTCAATCTATGAAGTTAATTGATAATATTAATGATACAATTATAACAGCAGATGTCGGTTATCGAAATTCAGAAAATAAAGGTGTTTATATTTCAACTGATGGTGGGTATTCATTTCAGAAGAGAATTAATGGAATTGAAAGTATTGATAGAAAAATGTTTAATTTTGTTAAAATGTATTCTGATGTCGCTTTTATTGGAAGCCAGCAAGGTTTATATTATTCAAATGATTTGGGAGAAAATTGGACTTTAGCAAATTTTGCTGGTTCTACCAATAAATTTATTAGGTCATTTGAAAGGGTTGGTGATGTATTTTATGTTGGGACTGAAAATGGTGAAATTTATAAAAGTAATGATATAAGCGGAAAATGGGAAGAGGTTTACAATAATTTTGGTAAAGGTAGAGTTTATAACATAAAAAATATTAATGGTAAGATTTATTTTAGCACTTATGACAAAGTAGGAGGAAATTATGTTTTAGAGAATAATACTTACAAGCCCTCTAATTTTGTTGTTAGAAGCGTCAATTCCCGTCAAAATATTGTTAATGATAGCATCTACCTTTTAACCTATAATAACTTATATAAATCTGATAAGACTTTAAATAATTGGGAACAAATTACTGATTTTGAAGAATTTCAATATAATAATCTTTTTACTGATGGGAAAAAGATTATTTTAAATTATGTTGCGGATAATAAATTTTTAATTTCAAACGATAATGGTAAAACTTGGAATGAAAAAACTATTGGTGAAATGCCATTATGGGTCTATGATATTTTCAAATATAAGAATAAATTATTTGTTCCTACATACCAATTTTCTACAAATCAATTCCAGTTATATTTTTCAGAAGATTATGGCAAAAATTGGAATAACTATAATGAGTTAAACCCTGACTACAATTTTGGTTTTAGATTATTTAAAGAAGAAAATGGAAAATTATTTTGTGGAACAGGAAACAATGGAATTGTGATATCAAATGATGATGGCTTAACATGGCAAAAATTATCTAATGACTCAACTAATCTTATGTTTAATGAGAACATCGGAGAATACGCAATTAACAATGATATCATAGTTGTACAAGTCGGAGATACTTACAAATTATATAGGTCAACTGATTTAGGAAAAACTTGGAAAGAAATTGAAGAAGTTGAGAGTAACTATATTGTAAAAAGTTTAATAAATTATAGAGAAAACTTTTTTGTTATTACAACTTCTGGTTTTTATTACTCAAAAGATGCGGGCGAAACTTGGATAAAATACAACGAAGGAATTGAAGATTTACTATTTTCAGAAATAGTATATAATGTTTTTGAAATGAAAATATTTGATGGTAAATTGTTGTTAGTATATTCCAATGGGATTTATACTCTTCCTCTTTCAGAACTAGGTATCAATTACACCAGCGTAGAATCCACCGAATCCCGCAATTATCTATGGACAAATGCGCCATACCCACAGCCGAGCAATAATCAGGTTAAAGTGGAAGTATACTGGGATAGCGGTTTACCATTCACCAGCGATGACGTAGAAATTTACGACTTAACAGGTATAAAAATCAATACAGAAGGTCAGATAAACATAATAAAAGAAAGCACTTGGAAAGGTAACATAATCTGGGATGCAAGTAATCAAAATCCCGGCATTTACATAATGAAAATCACCCACGGCACTGAAACAAGAACAAGGAAAATATTAATAACGGAGTAGAAAAAAACATAGCCACGATAAAAACGTGGCTTTTTTATTAAAATATCTTATTTATTATGTTCTTTGAAATGCTTGATATAATTTTTAGTAAAGTCAGAAAGAACAAGTTTTCCGCTAATTTCGGCTCTTGCGGGTAGAAGATTATCCCAATTCTCTGTGCCTTCCCAAAGCACTTTTTTAAGGTCAGCCATTGCTTCTTTGCTTGAATGCGCAAGTTTATTGCAAAGGTCTTCTACAACTTCGTTGAGATGCTCTATGGTTTCAAAAGTTTGGTTGTATAACCCTTTCTGCAGAGCCCAATCTGCATCATACCATTCGTAATCTATTGACATTTGAGCAAAAGCGGCTTTGCCAATTTTTCTTTCGACAGCTGGTCCAACGACAAAAGGTCCAATTCCAACGGCAAGTTCGCTTAGTTTGATAGAAGCGTCTTTTGTAGCGAGGGCATAATCAGCAGCAGCTGCTAAACCAACTCCACCGCCTACTGCTTTACCTTGAATGCTTACAACAACGAGTTTTTTTGCTTTTCTCATAGCATTAATCACATTAGCGAAGCCCATAAAGAATTTTCTGCCACTATCGAAATCATTAATTGAAACTAGTTCATCGAAAGAAGCACCAGCACAAAATGCTTTTCTACCAGCTGATTGAATTTTAATCACATGAACCATTGGGTCATTGTCAAGTTTTGAAATAGTCTCAGCAAGTTGAGACAGAATTTCAGAAGGTAGGGAATTACTCTTAGGATGATAAAATTCTATTTCTCCGATGTTATTGTATATAAATACTTTTACGTAACCATTCTCTTCCATTATTTCACCTTTTTTAAATTAATTATCATAAATATTTTTTATTCTAACTCAAAATTATTAATATGGTATTCTAAAATCAAAAATTTTAAAAAATAATAATTAAAAATTGAACGAATTAAGTAAAAGAATTATTGTAGCATTAATTGGAATTCCAGTTGTAATTGGTGCTATATGGTATGGTGATTGGTTTTTCTACACACTATTATTTTTAGTGAATGCCTTCGCCATCGATGAATTTTATAATATGGTTAAGTATAAAACTCAGAAATTATCATCAAGATTTTTATATATTTTCAGTTCTCAAATTTTATTTGGCTTGGCGTATTATTTATTTAACAAGGGATTGTTGATTTATTTATTGTTTGTTATTCCAATATTCCCAATATATTTATCTTTCTTCGATTTGCGAACTGATACAAGTTATGGTCTTACAAGAATATCAAGCAGAACTTATGGCTACTTTTATATTACATTAGCAATGGTATCATATTATTTTATCAGAGAAATCGACCAGTTACTTTTATATATTAATAATGTTTATGATTTTGGCAGTTTATTCAATGTAAATAACTTAGGTAATATAGAAATTTTGAAGTCAACTTTGGGTGCTAAACTTCTTTTTTGTATTTTTGCGAGTATATGGGTATGTGATTCAGCAGCATATTTTACAGGACGGGCAATAGGTAAACATAAATTCGCAGAAAAAGTAAGCCCCAAGAAAACTTGGGAAGGTGCTATTGGTGGTTTAATTGGTGCTTTAATTGTTGGAATTTGTTTCTATTACTTTGATGCTTTTTCTAAGTCTTATATTTACATATTAATAGCATTGATTAGCGGAACTATTGGTCAATATGGAGATTTGGTTGAATCATTGATTAAACGAGACGTTGGAGTGAAAGATAGTTCTAATTTGATACCCGGTCACGGAGGTATATTAGATAGAATTGATAGTTTAATTGCAGTAGCGCCTTGTGTTTTATTAACATTAGTTATATTTTTATAATGGATAAATCTAAACCAAAAAAACAAGCAAAGAAATCATTTTTTAGTGATTTATTTACATTTCCTTTGTCTTATGAACTTAGTTTCGTAATTCTTGCAACAATATTTGGAATATGGTTCACATATTTGAATCCTCCTTTTCATTCAAACGATGAAGACAGACACTTTTTGAAAGCATATCATATAACTCAAGAGGGGTTTGTGCCTGAGTTAAGCCCAGATTCTACTAAAGTAGGCAGCATTGTTCCATCTAATATTTATAATGTGGCAATGATGTTTCAAGGTGTGCCATATTTTCAAGGAACAAAGCTTAACAAGCCAAAGGTTGAGGAATTATCGAAAATACCTCAAAACCGAATGCAGAAAGAGTTTATGCATAATTATCAATGGAGCACTTTCCCAGTTGCATATTTACCCGCATCAATAGGAATTATGATTGCTGATTCGGATACAACTACACCCGTTGAGCTTGGGTATGCAGGGCGACTTGGAATGCTTTTCTTTTATATAATTGTGATGTTTTGTGTAATTAGGATAACTCCTGTATGGAAATCAGTATTTTTCTTGTATGGTTTGACACCAATGGTGCTATATCAAGCAAGTTCAGTTACTTATGATGTAATGAGTATATCATTAACGTTTTTGATGTTTGCGATTGCTTTGTATTTTATTTTTGACGAGAAAGCAAAATTCGGAATAAGAGAATTAATTTTGATTTTGATATTACTTTATTTCCAAAGGACAGTTAAAAATGGTTACTATTTACTTCAATTTATATTCTTATTTATTCCAAATAGAAGATTTGACAATAAATTAAACCCATGGGTATTTAAAGCAATATTAGCTGCAGGAACATTAATCTTTATGGAATGGGGCTATTTTTGGTGGGATTATGCTATTTCAGATTTAGTAGCAGGATATAAAGAAACTCATTTCTTTCAGAAGGATTTTAAATTCGATAGTTCTATGAGGATAAATCAAGATATTTTATCTGACCCTATTGGCTTTATTGGTGTTTATATAAATAATTGGCATTGGTTTAGACAGGAATGGCTATCAGGTGCAATAGGACGTTTTGGTTATTCTTATTCTAATTTGCCTGACGGGTTCTTTTTAGTTCATGGGCTAATTTTGATGGCTGTTGCGGTATTAGATAGTGGTAAGAAATTTGTTCTTTCTTCATTGGTTAAATATGGGATTTTTGCATTGGGCTTGATAACATTTTTAGCGGTAACAATTGGTTTTTGGATTGGTTCTCCAGTGGGTGCTAATTTAACTTTTGGATTTCAAGGTAGATATTTTATTCCAGCGGTTCCATTTTTCTTGTTTATAGCGTTTAATGATAAATTAGAAATTGAATTTTGGGAAAAATGGCAAACAACAATATTAGCGATTTATGTGATATTTATGCTTTCTTATGCTGTGTCAGAAATGGATGCGTTGTTTTATGCTTTCTAAATTATTTTCAATCATAGCTCTTTTATTTTTAATATTTTCTTGTGGAAGTAATGATAAGAAATATGATGAGTTTTTTGAGGTTTACGAGGATATTCTAAAAGTTAGAATTACCGAAGTAGATTCAATAAAAGCTCAGTTTAAAATTGATTCAATATTAAAATCAAGAGAGCTAAGTCAAGATGATTTTAAGAACTTGATGATTGATATGTCGAAAGAAAGCAAGGACTTCGTGCCTCGTTTGGAAAAGCTAAGAGAGAGTTTACTTTTAAAAAGGGATTCACTAATTAATTTGAAGTAAAATCAAGTATTTTTACTTATAATTTTTTTATTAAAAATAATTTTCTTATTTTGCCCTTGGAATTTATTAAGTTACAAAATTTTATTATAGGTAGATAATGCCAGAAATAGACTTAAGAGGAACATATACTGCGATAGTAACCCCATTTAAAAAAGATTTATCAATCGATTTTGATAAATTTAAGTCGTTAATTGATTTTCAAATCGAAAATGGTATTGACGGTATAGTTGTGTGTGGTTCGACAGGTGAAAGTGCAACGATGTCAGCTAAAGAAAAAATTGCATTAATAATAACTGCTGTTGAGCATGGAAAAGGTAGAACGAAGATTATTGCTGGAACTGGTTCTAATGATACTGCAGAATCAATTACTTTATCATTATTAGCGAAAGAAGCAGGAGTCGATGCTTTATTATTAGTTTGTCCTTATTATAATAAGCCAACACAAGAGGGCTTATACTATCACTATAAAGCGATTGCAGAGCAAGTGGATATTCCTCAAATATTATATAATGTACCAAGTCGTTCTGGTGTGAACATTCAAGCTGAGATTCAACTAAAGTTAGCGAAAGATTGTAAAAACATAGTTGCAACAAAAGAAGCATCTGGGAATATGGAACAAGTAATGGAAATTATTAGAAAGAAACCTGATAATTTTTATGTTCTTTCAGGAGAAGACTCATTGACTGTTCCTTTAATTGCAATGGGAGCAGATGGTGTTATTGGGGTTACTCCAAACTATGCACCAAAAATGTTCTCAGAAACAGTAAGTCATGCTTTAAAAGGAAACATTAGAACAGCAGCAAGAATGCACTATAAAATGTTTGAAATGATGCAGATGAACTTTATAGAGTCAAATCCGATTCCTGTTAAAGCTGTGCTTGCGATGATGGGTAAACTTGAAGAAAACTATCGCTCACCAATGTATCCTATGCACCCAGACAACAGAAAAAAACTCGAAAAAGCAGTTAGAAGATTAAAATTAATATAAAATAAAAACCGACTTTAAGTCGGTTTTTGTTTTTATATTTTATAATTGACTTATAATTTATTCTGTTCCTTTTCTAATTTTCGTTTTATGTCGAAAACTTCTCTTTGAAGGTTTGGTAGGTTTTTAATTACGGCTTCGATTTTGAAAGCATCTAATCGTGGTTTAATTGGACTTCCAAAGTAAATGCCTTTTTTAGTGACTGAACTTGCTACTCCAGACTGGGCGAGGATTGTAACGTCATCAGCAATTTCGATGTGTCCTGATGAGCCGACTTGTCCGCCCATTCTAACTCTTTTGCCAATTTTAGTGCTTCCTGATATGCCGACTTGCGATGCAAAGGCGCTATTTTCTCCGATTTCAACATTATGAGCTATTTGGGTTAAGTTGTCAATTTTCACACCATCGGCAATAATTGTGCTACCGATTAATGCTCTATCGATGCAGACGTTTGCTCCTATCTCTACGTTATTACCGATTATGACATTACCTAATTGTGGGATTTTGGTGTATGAACCGTCGGGGTTATCTAAGTAGCCGAATCCGTCTGAGCCAATAACAGCACCTGGGTGAATGATGACATTATCACCTATGATTGTATCTTGTTTTATCACTACATTTGGGTGAATTAGGCAGTTCTTTCCAATTTTAACATTTGCTTCAATTACAACGTTTTCTAAAATTGTGGGGTTAGATCCAATAATTGCATTCGTTGAAATTGATGTGCCTTTTCTAATTCCGCTTTTTATTTTGTTAAAATTATTATTGATATAAATTAGTAATTGTGCGAATGCGTGATATGGCTTATCATGAAAAATTGCTGCTTGATTCTTTTGAACTTGATATTCTGCTCCTTTAAAAAGAATCAAAAGCCCTGGTTTAGTTTGCTTTGCAATTTCTAAGAAGTCTTTGTTTAAGCAAAATGAAATATCATTTAAAGTTGCGTATTCGATGCGTTGGAGACTTGAAAAGTATAAATTAGGCGAACCAATAAGTTCGCCTTTTGTAATATTTGCTATTTGTTCTGATGATAAACTAAAATTCATAATCTTACTTCTTTACTCCTTCTGGAACTGGAGGAATAGTGTCTTGGGGAAGAGGTGGGACTTGTCCTGGAACCATTCCTTCTGGTTTTAAATCAGTAGGGATTGGTGCTAAGTCTTGTGATTCTCTTGTGTCTCTTCTGCTTCTAGACCGAGTTTCTCCACTTTCTCTACCTCTTTGAGAATCGGGAGTTTTAGATATTTTCTGTTGATTTCGTGGGTCAGCTTCAATTTTTTTGTTTAATTCTTTTTGTAAATCAGAAACATCAAAGCCAAGTTTTTCCAATATTTTAAGAGTCATATCATATTTATAATTGACGTAAGGGATTGGTTGTTGATCTTTGTCGAAAATAAAGTCAAAACCTTGCTCGGCGGCTACTTCTGCGGTGGCAGCGAAAATTTTATCCTCAATTGGACCCCAAACCGAAGCAACAAGTTTATCATACTCGCCACCAGATTCTAAGTTCTTTTTTGCAAAAGCACTTTTTTCTCTTTGAACCATAGAGAGTTGTGCGTTTTTGTCTTTTAGTTCTTGTTCAGTCCAAATTAGCTTATTTTGTTTAATTTCAAGTTCGTAGTTATCAATTTTAATTTGGTAATTTTCTAATTCTCTATTCCATTGTTCTACGCTTGATTGGATTCTCTGCTCGGCTCTTTTAGCTTCTGGGAATCTCAACCGAATTATTTTAGTTGACATAAAGGCAACTCTTTGCGAATAGGCAAATGAAATAGATAAAAGGAATATGATTAAAATTGATTTCATAGTTTAATTATTTTCCACCACGTTTTAATTGGTCGAGTACTTTAAAAGTAATATCCATTGAGTCTTCTGAATATAGAAGAGCTGGATTTGCTTTGTCTAAAACTAATGAAATTTTTTCAGTCTTAGCAACTTTATCAATGGCAACTTCGATTTTCTCTCTAATTGGAGCTAATAATTCCATTCTAAGTTTTACTAGTTCTCCTTGTTGCCCTAATTTATCTTGATAATATTGTTGTAAAGCAACTTGTTGAGCTTGTAAATCTTGTTCTTTTTTTTGTTGTTGATCGACAGGCATCATTGCTTTTTGTTTTTGATAAGCAGCAAATTCATCTTCTAGTTTTGCTTGCATTTGTTGAAGGGTATCTTGCACTCTTTGGGATCTTTCAGCAAGGACTTTTTCAGCATCTTTAGCTTCTGTCATATTTTTGCCAATCTCATCTAAATTTACAATTCCAAGTTTTACTTGTGCTTGAGTGGCAGAAAAGCCAAGTAAAAAGAAAGCCATAATTAATATAGACTTCATAAATTCCCTATTTTGTTTAAAATAAATCGCAAATTACGAAAAACTTTACTTTTTATACGAGTTGATTGTTATAATGTTTTAATTTACCAATATTTTTCCTTGAAATACATTGTTTTGAGTTATAATTCTGTAAATAAGAATTTGATTTCTGTAACTTGTAAGGTCTATTGGTTTTAGATTAATATTATTTGATTGATGTATTTCTTTTCCATTCAAATCAAAAATAGTTATGGTTTTGACTTTTTCATTTTTTGGTGAAAAAGTAAGAAATCCATTTTGTAAAGTAAATTTTATTTCGCCAACGTTTCTTATTGATGTTGATTTTTCAAAAACAACGAATTCAAAATAAATTATTCCAAATTCTTTTCCATTTATTGCATTTGTATAGAATGGTAAGTAAAAACTAAAGCTACCTGGTTCATCACCAACGAATTTAATTTCGTCATTCAAGAATAGCTTTTCACCTGGTTTGATTATTAGTGGGTTAACAAAAGTTCCATCTTCATTTATCGCTAATCGGTTTGAAAATTGAATGTTTTTAAAGTGAACTTTATCGAAATTTACATTGTATATACTATCTAAATTTATTTTATCAATTATTAAGTCATAAGTGCCATTTTCTTTTGTTGAAAGATTATAATTTTGAATAAAAAATCTATTGTCTTTAATTTGGTGTTCGCTTCCTTGACTGAGAGTATCTATAAAACTATTATTATCATACCGCCAATACATCCTTGCTATTCCTGCTTTCCCATAAATTATATATGTGAAGGTTCCGTTTGTGGTGGAAATATTAAGATTTGCATAATCTCCGAAACCATATTTGTCTTGATATTCTGATTTAGTATATTCTGTGGTTGGTGTGTAATTAATTGTTAAGTTAATATCTTTATTTTTTTCTAAATTTAATGGTAATGTGAGTGTGTTTGATATATTAAAAATATTATTTCCATCTTCAATTTCGATTGATGTTATTTGAGTGGGATTTTGACTAATTAGGGTTAAAGGTATTGTTAGTTGAGATGAATCGCCAACTTGAATTAGGTCGAAAATAATATAATCTCGCCCAATACTTATTGTATCTAATTCAACTTCTTTTTTATATAAAATTCCTAAGTCGAACCATTGGAAATTGTTAGAGTTGTCTATTGCAAGACATTTATAATTTTGATTATCTTTGGCAGTAAAAGTATGACTTAATTCAATTTTTCTTGTGTTGCTGCTGATTAAAAAGCTATCTAAAACAGCAATTTCGTTTTCAAAAATTAAGTATCTATATAAATCAGATCTTTCATCATTTAGAGTGAAATTTAGTTCTACTTCTCCGCTTTTACTATCAATAATGCTTCTTCTTACGAAGGTCATCCAAGGTGTTTTAACATCGAAAAGACGTTGATTACGTAAATTTCCATATTCAGTAATTGTAAAATTATATTTTTTATTATTATCACTTATATGTCCGATTGTGTATAATTGATGTGGTTCTTGCGACCATATAGAAGTATAATTGGTTTCAATTTTATCAATTATAGAGTAGTCGGTATCGTATAGTGTATAGTTTAAATTTAGTTTTTTAAATTCTTTCCATTCATTATTGTTAATTAAAATTTCATTGGAAATAATACCATTTTTTAAAGGAACTATCATTGAATTGTTAATTTTTACACTATCAAATTTATTAAATAATGATTCTGGATTAATTGATTCTTTTGACATTAGTTCAGCAGGAAGGATATTAAACATTCCAGATTTATATTGACTGTTATCGTCATTTGATGATGGGGAAATATATAAAACGGAAATCGGTTGGTCGGAAGTTATAACAGAATACTTTTTATCAGAACTTTTATTATTTATTCTATAGTCAGCCCAACTTCTATTTTTTAAACCAGGTGTTGAATTAGTAAGTGATAGAATTTGCTTTCCATCTTCGTATATTTTTGTCGTATTGTCGATAGTGAATACTCTAATTAACCCGCTATAAAATCTATCTTTGAATGAAGGGATATAGAATTTTTTTCCATAATATTTTGTTGGCAACCCTACTTCAAGCATAAAATTGCAAGGTGGAGTGTTGTTTGGAACGTTGGAGCAGTAATTTCCATTTAATATTGATATTTTTTTGTTTGAAGTTATTTGAGTTCCAGCGAGTTCAAAATCATTGTCTCTAAAGTTTTGTAAAATAAGAATATCATGTCTATTAAGAATAAATTTTTTCTTTTCACCGAAATTTAATGTGTCATTATCGAAAAATAAACGAGATGTGTTAACTCCACCCATTTTTACTTCAACTTCTGTGCTATCTGCAAAGCTTGTAATAGTGCTTATAGGGGAAAGGATGTTACTGTTGTAATTTAAACCCGAGAAAGATTGCAAGACATAGCTTGTATCACAAAATGAATATGGTAGAAGATATGTAGCTTCTGAGTTATTTTCGGAATAAACTAAAAGCATAGCTTTGAATGGCTTTTCGGCAGTTAATCTTACTCCGGCGTTTTTAATTACTTCGCTTTTTTGAGCTAACATTTGAGTTTGATTAAATTGTTTTGCTATTGCAAAACTATTAATATTAATAATTGAAACTTTATTAGATGAAAGATTTATAGTTTTATTAAAATTATTACTTTCAATTATTACTTTAGTATCATATTTTGAGAATAGGGTTAGTTGGCTGGTCACAGTTGAATTTGTGAAGGGCATTGGTGATGAAAACACAAACTCAACGCCTTCGCCATTATTCCCATATAAATCAATTTCAGAAAAGTTCTCCTGGGAGAAGCAATTATAAATAGAAAATAAAACGAAAAATAATAACATATAATGTCCTCGTAATTTTATCTATTGCAATTTATGAATAATTTTAATTATAATAAAATTAATTAGTTATTTTATTAATTATCTCTTTAATTTCATCAAAATAAAACCCCTTTCTTTGTAAGAAAGAAAATAATAATTGTTGAGACTTTTTGGTGCTATGTTTTTTTAATAAAATATTATATTTTTTTTCAGCGGCTTTAATAGCTTTTTCGTTTGATTGAGTTTTTGGAAAGTGAAGTAGCAGGGTGTTATCGATTAGATTTGAATCTACACCTTTTCTTGAAAGTTCATTTTTTATTCTTATTTTACCCCATACTTTGCTTACTGATTTCTCTTCTACAAAAAGTTTAGTATATTTTTCATCATTGATTAAATTAAATTCATATAAAAATTTAATTGCTAAGTCGATAATATCGCTGCGATAATTTTCTCGCTTTAGTCTGTCTCGTATTTCAAGTTCTGTTCTCATTTTATATGTTGCAAAGGTATAGGATAAGTTTTTAGCTTTTAACAGATTATTGTCATAAAGAATATTATTATAAGTATCAATAGTTACTTCAATTTTATCTTTTAATTGATATTTTAGAATAATATCAAAGTGTAATATTATCTCAATTTGTTTATTGTCAATTATTACATCACAATAGCAAATATTTGCTTTTGTAAAGAGTTTTATTTTTTTAAATTTTACCAAGTTTATTTTTAAATTATTAATATTTTGTTAATTTAGTTGTAAAAATTAAGTAAAAGTTTTGAATATTTTATAAAATTTGGAAAGAAAGCTTAAAATATTGTTGGTTGAAGATGAAATAACAAGTATGATATTTCTGAAGCGACTTTTGTTGAAGAAAGAATATGAAGTTAAAACGGCATTTAATGGCGATGAGGCATTAAAAGAACTTGAATTAAATAGATTTGACATTGTACTAACTGATTGGATGATGCCGAGATTAGACGGGATTGAGTTAATTAGAAGGGTACGAGAAAATATTAGCCCTGCTCCTTATATTATTATGATAACTGCGCTTACAAGTGATGGAGCAAGGTTGCATTCTTTAAATTCTGGTGCAGATGATTTTATTGCTAAGCCGATTGATTTTAATATTCTTATTGAGAAAATTGAGCTTGGAATTCATAAAATTTTTAACTTTGAAAATAATAAAACTAAGGAAGAGTTTAAGTTAGTTAAACAGAAAAAGTTACCGAGTTTTGTGGCGGTTGGAATCGCGACATCAACGGGTGGTCCTCCTACGTTAGTTGAATTAATTAAAAACATTAAGAAATCTGATAATGTTGCTTATTTTGTAGTTCAGCATGGACCAACTTGGATGATAGAGACTTTCACAAATCGATTGAAAGAAGTAACTGAATTGAATGTTAATTTAGCTTCTAATAATATGAAAATTGATGCTGGTAATGTGTATGTATGTCCTGGTGATAAGCATTTACTGGTGAATAGTGACTTAACATTAACTCTTGATGATGGTCCGAAAGAGAATTTTGTTCGTCCATCTGCTGACCCTCTATTTCGCTCAATTGCAAATTCATTTAATGAAAAGTCTATTGCAATTATTTTAACAGGACTTGGTAGAGATGGACTAAGTGGAAGTTTGGTAGTTAAGAAAATTGGTGGAAAGGTTATTGTTCAAGACCCAAAAAGCGCTGTTGCACCTTCGATGTCACAAAGCGTTATTGATGAAGGAGAGGTTGATTATGTACTTACAATTCATCAAATTCCGAGTCAAATAGATGAGCTTGTTAAGATTATGGTGTAGTTAATCTTGTGAGAGGATATTTCCTATGGTATCTACAAGAGCGAACATTTTTGCATAATTCATTCTTTTTGGTCCAATTAGCCCAATAGACCCCATTGCAGAGCCAACTCTATATCTTGATAATATAATACTATAATCTTCGAGTAGTTCGTTTCCTGATTCGCTTCCAATAAGCACTTTTGTTCCGTCACTGCTGTTTTGTTCATCAAGTAAATGGACAACCATATCTTTGTTTTCTACTAGTTCTATAATTGAACGGACTTTAGTTAAATCTTCAAACTCTGGATATGAAATTAAGTTGTGCGTGCCAGATGTATGTACTTTGTCGTGAGAAATGTCATCTTTAAAAATTCTATCTGCAAAATCTATAAAAAGTCGGAGCATTGACGAATTGTTTTCGCTATAATCAATAACAATTTTGCTAAAATTATCACGAATATAGCCTAGAGTTTTGCCTGAAATTCTATCATTTAAGTAAGATTTTATTGAATTTAGATTGTTCTCACTTATTCCAAAATCAGATTCGAGCGTTACAGTTCTTACAATGTTAGATTCTAATTCTAAAACAATAAGTAAACGATTTGAAGAAAGTGCGATTAGTTCAATTTTTCTAACAACTAAATTTATTAATTTCGGAATGCTTACGATACTTAAGTAGTTTGAAAGAGAGCCGAGTAATTTGGATGCTTCTTTTAGTACTTGGTCGGAGAGTTCGTTTATTTTGCCTAATTTATTAACTTCGTTAATTTCTGAAGTTGTTAGGTTTTCGATAGACTTCATAGAATCAACATAGAATCTATACCCTTTGTCGGTAGGGACTCTTCCAGCGGAAGTATGAGGGTGATTGATATAATTAAGTTCTTCGAGGTCAGCCATAATGTTTCTCATTGTAGCAGGAGATAAAGATAATTTTCCTTCTAAGAATTTAGAAAGTTTCCTTGAACCAACGGGAATGGCTTTTAAGATGTATAGATTCACTATAGATCTTAAAATTTCTTGTTCTCTATCGTTTAGTAGTTCTTTTTGCATAATTTTTAGTTCAGTAAATTTAATGAATTAGATTCATACTTACTACTGCTAAGTTTAATAATTAAATTCCAGTTAACTTCACCATTTTCATAACAATATTTATTTAAAAACTCCCTTGTAAATTTATTAATGATACTATTATATATTTTATCAAACTCTTCATTCATTTTATCTGCTTTAAATCCAATAGGAATAATTATATTTTTATATAAATTTTCATCACCAGAAATAAACTCCCAAAATAACTGTCCACAAATTTTATGATATTCAATAGTTTTAGTTTTTACTAAGCTATTTTGCTTTCTTCCGTAGCAACAACCATTTATAAATATAACTTCTTTTTTATATCCACTAGTTTTAATACTTCGTTTAGCATTTACAAAATCAGTAGTTAGTTTACTAATTTGACTACTATTACCCCAATTAGGATCAGATTTAATACTAATCAAATAATGATATTTTTCATCTACAATTTCTAAATCAATTCCAGAACTTGAAGATTTTCGTCCTTTCTTTAGTAAATCATCGGAAATATAAGTAGCTAATCCTTCTAACCAATCTCCGAATAATGTTTCTTCGCCAGATGATAAATGAGCATCGAGAATACTTTTGACAATATCAGAAGCATTATTCATATTTTTTGCTTTGAATAAATAAGGATTTTTCTTTTTTAAAATCGAAAGGAATTTGAGATTGTTTAATTTATCAATCCTATTCTTGTGAAATTCAACTATATTTTTTTCAACATACTTATTAATATTTAAAATTAAGTCATTTCCCATATTTCACCTTTGGCTCATACAGCATAAATTCTTTGTCTTCTATGTCTTGTTTTATCATATCTACATATTCATCAACAATTTCAATGCCTATAGAATTTCTATTCATTCGTTTAGCTACTTGCAAGGTAGTTCTAGAACCAGCAAAAGGGTCGAGAACTGTATCAAATTCTTTAGTAAATAATTTTATAAACCATTCAGGTAGTTCTTCAGGAAATGCAGCACTATGATTTCTATTATAACACACTGTTGCAAAATGTAATACGTTATTAGGATAAACCATTTCTCTCCCAACCCAATTTGATATATTTTTTCCAAATCCACTGCCATTTTTTGAATTATCTCTTTCTTTATCGACTTCACTTAGTTTTTTCAGTCTATTTTCTGCCCAATCGCCAACTGGCACCATTACTTCTTCTTGGTACATATTGAATTTTTTAGTTTTATTGAATTGCAAACATCTTTCCCAAGAATCTCTAAATCTATTAGGCCATTTTCCTGGGTAGCTATTTTTTTTATGCCAAATAAATTCTTCAGTCCATAGCCACCCTTGTTTTCTTAATGCAAGAATTAACTCTAAAACATAAGTATGTCTTTCACCATTTTCGGCTTTTTCTTTAATATTAAGAATAAAAGTCCCAGAAGGTTTTAAAACTCTTAACAATTCTTCACTTATTGGTAGGAACCAATTTACGTATTCATCTGGTTTAATACCACCATACGTATTTTTTCTTCTATCAGCATAAGGTGGGGAAGTTACAATTAAATCTACTGAATTGTCATCAAGTTCTTTTAAAACTTTACTTGCATCTCCCTTTAATATTTTTGTGGAAATTACCTGCATCTTACATTCTCGAGATTATTTAGTATATCTGGAAAAATGAACATTAAACCATCATTAATGGCATCTACTAATTTATCTTTTATGAAAAATATTTCTTCTTCATCTAGTTTTCTACCAATATATTCTAATGATTCATTTTGTAAATCTTCTATATTTATAGAAAATATAATATTATTACTTGCTTCTTTTATGCTCATTAATTCTGACACTTTCTTTTCCGATATTGAATATTCAATTATCAAAAATATAAAATTTTATACTTTTTTCTTTGTTTTGTGGAATATTTAATCTAATAAATCTGGTCTTAGTCGCTTGGTTTTTCTTAGTTGCTCTTCTTGTCGCCATTTGTCTATTGCTGCGTGGTTACCTGATAATAGTATTTCTGGGACTTTATATCCTCTGAAGTCAGCTGGGCGTGTGTATTGTGGCTCTTCAAGTAATCCATTCATAAATGAGTCTGTAAGGGCTGCTTCGCTGTCTCCTATTGCTCCTGGTATGAGCCGAATAACTGAGTCGCAAATTGTTAATGCTGGAAGTTCGCCACCTGTCAAGATGAAATCACCCATTGAGTATTCTTTTGTTATTAGGACATCTCGCACCCTTTGGTCTACTCCTTTGTAGTGTCCTGCTAAGATGATTATGTTTTCTTTTAATGATAGGTAGTTTGCGTTATCTTGGTTGAATTTTTCACCTTCGGCGGAAGTGAAGATTACTTCATCATACTGTCTTTCGGATTTAAGTTTTTCAATTAAAGTAAATATCGGCTGACAAGTGAGAATCATTCCAGACGCACCACCAAATGGATAATCATCAATTTTCTGTATTAAATTTATTATTTTAACGTTATATGACATTAATACTTTTTTTAATCAAACAAGGAATTTTCATTTAATCTAATGTGTTTTTCGTCAAAATTATCTAATGTTTTTTGGATTGACCAATATCCTCTACCAAACTTTTCCGATATTTTTTCTATTGAATCTTTCTTTGAAAGCCCTTTTTGAAACAAATTCTCAAATTCTGTAATTATTTCTTGTTTCTCTTTTGTTGATAATGGTTTTCCTTTATTAAGAAATTGATTTTGAGGTACTTCTCTTAATAAATTAAGCAATTCACCACTTTTTATTTTCTCAACTTCATCTATTTGATATTCATAAGCATTGTTGTTTAACTCAAATCCACATGCTTTTCTTCCTAAACCAATTGCCACTTTGGCTGTTGAGAAACTACCTAAAAAGAAATCACACACTAAGTCTTCTGGATTGCTTGAATACATTATCATTTTAATTAAACTTTTATCCATTTAGAATTTTTATCATTATTAACTATACGTATAATTCCTTTTTTTCTAAGTGTAACTTGTGCATTTCTTACCGAATGTTTCCACTTTTTACCAAATGACTGACCATTTATTACTCTATCAATATTATCATCGCAAATATCAGGATGAATTTCCTTTATATGACTATTTAATTCTTTCGTTGTTAATTCTCCAATGTTTGAAAGTAAGTATAAGATTGTATTACAAAAGATTTCGTTTATTGTTTTGCCGTCTTTAATTTGGTTGCTAAATAACTCATCAACAATTAAAGTTTTATTTGAATTTATTATTTCATCAATTGGATTTGTACCAATTTTATTCTTATTTTTATCTATTTCGTTTTTTAATTTTTTATACTCTAAATCTATTTTTCCTAACACATCAAAACTAAATTCATTTCCTATTTGATTATATTCATTCAAATCAATTATTATTTGATTTACAAAATTTTTTTCATTTATTAATATTCCGTATTCGAAATTTGTTATCAGCCCCCCATTAGTCAAATTTGCAGAAGTTACAATAGCAGATTTTTTATCAGAAATATATAATTTCGCATGCAGTTTTGAAATACTCACTATTTTATTAATTTTAAAATGATCATATAACTCTAAAATAGCTGATGCTTGGGTAACATCATTAATAATGTTTTTTGAAGACAAGTTTGTTATTAATGAAAGGGTTATATCATTATTTTTAATGTTTTTTATTAAATTTTTTGTTCCTTCTTTATTTATAAATGGAGTTGATATTATTAATTCTGACTCACAATTCTTTATAAATTTGGAAAAGTTATTAATGAATGGGCTTTTTAAATTAACCATTTTATACCCAGTGTGATTTAAAACAATATTCTTCATCAAATGTGAATGTATAAAACTCACGTTTTCTTTCTTTATCTTCAATAATATCTAATTCATCTAAATTACTTTCATTAAGAACAAACATTAATATTTTTAATGAATTAACTTTTGTAATGTGATATTTATAAATTGATAAGTTACTTTTATATTCTGTTCCACTTATCTCTGAATGCCAATTTCGAAACTCTCTATTCACATCATTATATTCAACATCGCACAAAGCAATTATTTCGCCATGATATTTATACTTTTTAATACTCTCGTCCATTGCCTTTTTGTCATTCAAAATGATGAATTGATTATTTGTATTTAACGCAGACGCTTTACAATCCCAATTTATTTGACCTTTTAAATCAAACCCGACATTATCAAATTTTTCACCCGGAATTTGAAAATCCTTTTTAAGTATTTCTTTAACTTTATACTCAAAATAAAATCCCCACCATTCCATTTGTCGCCAATTATAATCAGCTTCTTTCAATTCAAGAATTGATTTTCTCCCGTCCCAATGACTTGGGAGTTTCTTTAATTTTTTTTCTAATATTTTTATATCTGATTCAAAATCCATAATATATTCCGTTTGAAAATTATTTTATTTGCAATTTAAAAATTTTTTAAACTTCCTTTATTCTCCCAATCTTCTTTAATTTTTACTCAAGCAAATCGGGGCGGAGTTTAGATGTTTTACTGTATGAACTTTCTTGTCGCCATTTGTCTATTGCTGCGTGGTTACCTGATAATAGTATTTCTGGGACTTTATATCCTCTGAAGTCAGCTGGGCGTGTGTATTGTGGCTCTTCAAGTAATCCATTCATAAATGAGTCTGTAAGGGCTGCTTCGCTGTCTCCTATTGCTCCTGGTATGAGCCGAATAACTGAGTCGCAAATTGTTAATGCTGGAAGTTCGCCACCTGTCAAGATGAAATCACCCATTGAGTATTCTTTTGTTATTAGGACATCTCGCACCCTTTGGTCTACTCCTTTGTAGTGTCCTGCTAAGATGATTATGTTTTCTTTTAATGATAGGTAGTTTGCGTTATCTTGGTTGAATTTTTCACCTTCGGCGGAAGTGAAGATTACTTCATCATACTGTCTTTCGGATTTAAGTTTTTCAATTAAAGTAAATATCGGCTGACAAGTGAGAATCATTCCAGACGCACCACCAAATGGATAATCATCAATTTTCTTATGTTTATTTTCTGAGTAGTTATGCAAGTTGTGAAGGTGTATTTCTACAAAACCTTTATCTCTTGCAATTTTTATGATACTGTTATCAATATAGGATTGCATAGTTTCTGGAACTGCGGAAATAATGTCGATTCTCATTTTTTCTTCATTTCTTTAAGTTTCTGTAAGTACTCTCTTTCAGCGTCATTAATCTCATTAGGTAGCAAAACATTTAATTTGATGTATAAATCGCCTTTTCTATTTCCATTGACGTATTGAGGAAATGCTTGTCCTTTGAGTTTGAATACTTTGCCTTGCTGAGTGCATTCTGGAACTTTTAAGTTAAATTTGCCCGTTAAGGTTTCGACCAATAAATCGCATCCTAAAATAGCATCTAAGTAGTCAATATTAGTTGAAATATTCAAATCGTCGCCATCGCGTTCTATACCTGGGCTTTCAGAAACTTTGATAGTTAGTAGTAAGTCTCCATTTTGACCATTATTTTTTCCTCTTCTTCCTTTCCCGGTTAATTTGATTACTTGTCCGTCGGCGATACCAGCTTTTAAATTTATTTCTATTGTTTCGCCATTTACTTTTAATTTTCTTTTTGTTCCAGTGAATGCTTCTTTTAGTGTAATTGAGATTTGCATATTATGGTCATCGCCTTTAACGGCTTCTTCAAAGCCAAAGCCCGAATTTCTATATCCTTGGCCGAAGATTTTATCAAAGAAATCGGACATTGTCCCACCGGAGGTGAAAAAATCGTTTACAGTTTTGCCACTTTGTTTTTTTCCTTGATTATTAGCAAACCATTGTGACCAATCGTAATCATTGTTATCCCCACCTCTATTTTTAAAATTAGAATAAGAGGAACCTAATGTGTCATATTTTTTTCTTTTTTCGGCATCACTTAAAACTTCGTAAGCTTCTGAAATATCTTTGAATTTACTTTCAGATTCGCTATTACCTTGATTTTTGTCTGGGTGATATTTTGTAGCAAGCTTTCTAAACTGCCTTTTTATATCATCTTGAGAAGCGTTTTTTTCTACTTCTAAAATTTTATAATAGTCTTTAAAATTCATTTTTTTACTTTATTGTCGATAATAATAAATAAGAATAATATAGAAACGTTTATAGTATTTCTATATTGAATTTAAACAAAATTACTTAATTTGCTAATATAATTTTCAATTTTTAATAAAAATGCAGAATAAAGACCAAATAAAAGAGTTATTAGAAGAGAAAGATAAGAGAATCTATGAGCTTGAAAAGAAGCTTGATGAGGTAAGTACTGACTTAGCAGGGAGTTTTTATCAAGCAATAGAGATGCTTTCAACTATAATTACTTTTACTGAACGAAATTATGAAGGCAATCACGCCAGATTTGTTTCGGAGAAGTCAGATGCATTAGCAAAGCTTTTGGGTGTTAATAATCAACTTAGATTTCAAATAAAGATTGCAGGTTTATTACACGGATTAGGTAAAATTTCTTTTAAAGACTCTAACTTATATAAATTTCCTCACGAGATGACTAAGGGTGAGTATCAACAATATGTTTTATACCCTATAATTGGTGTTGAGATATTAAAAAACCATAGTGGTTTTAATTTAATTAATGAAATGATTCTCCAACATCAGGAAAAAGCTGATGGAACGGGATTTCCTAAGGGTTTAAAAGGTGATGAAATTAATCCAGGGGCAAGGATTATTGCTGTTGTTGATATGTACCATAACTTAGTGTATAAAAAAGCAAGAGAATCTACAACTGAGAAAGGCGCAACTTACACAAGTACGCAAGCAATGATTAACTCATCAAAAGATAAACACGCAAGTGCTGTTAAGTATTTACAGCAAAGACGTGGTTCTCATTATGATCCGCGTGTTGTCGATGCTTTTGTGATTATGATTGAGCATGACAGGTCAGACTTAAGCGATAAACAAATTCTTAGGGTTCCTGTTAATAAGGTATTACCTGGAATGATTTTCGCACAAGATTACCATTCTTCTTTTGGATTATTAATTGCTTCAAGAGGTGAAAGAGTTACGGAACAGATGCTTAGACCGCTTATTAGATTTGCTGAGAACGATGAAATTCCACATAAACTCTTAATGTTAGCTTAAAATATGGCAAATGAATTAAAAGTTTTGTTAAGTACTAATAAAGTACCTCGCATTATATTTATATATGGCGCTGAGGAGTTTTTAATTGAACAGTCGCTTAATTTAGTTTTAAATAAATTTTATCCGAATAGGAATTCTGATTATAATTTTAATAAGTTTCATTCTGATGATATTGACCTTGTCAATTTGTTAGATTATTGTAATTCTTATTCGCTGTTAAGTGATGAGAATATTGTTCTGATTAAGTCATTTGAGAGCTATTTTAAAGGTCGTGCAAAGAAGAATGACCCAGTTTTAAATAGATTAGTGAATTACATAAAAAATCCTTCTGATTCTACTGTTCTAATAATTACTTGTTTAAATAAGGATTTGGTAAAAGGCAAAGTTAGTTCTGAGCCATATAAATCTTTATTGGCAAATGCTTATTGCCTTGCGTATCCAGAAGTTTATTCAAATCAATTTGACCAATGGATAAAAGAAGAGTTTGCAGCAAAAGGGAAATCAATATCAGACAAAGGGGTTTATTTAATTTTAAGCCAAACTCAACAAAATTTACGAGATTTGTATAATCAAATTGAGAAAATTGACTCTTATTTTATTGGAGTTAAGAATATTCCTGATGAGGAAATTATTGCTATTGTAGGGCAGAGTCGAGAGTATAATGTTTTTGAATTGCAAAAAGCTATTTCAAGAAGGAATATTCATAGTTCTTTAGATATTTGTAATAATATTATGAATACTTCAGATGATTCGATAAAAATTATTGCAATTTTATTTAATTTTTTTAAAAATTTATTGAAATATTATGAAGTTTCGCGAAAAGGATTAAATAAATATGATATTGCTAAGTCCTTAGGAATAAACGCTTATTATATAGGAGATTATTCAATTGCATCTTCCCAATATGGAGTGTTTGAAGTTGAAGAAATTTTTTTAATTTTGCAAAAATATGACAGAATTTTTAAAACAAGTTCGCCGAATCAAAGTGTTATGATGACTGAATTAATTTATAAAATAGTAGGTGTAAAATGATTAAAAGACCTAAAGTTCTTATAGTTGAAGATAATCTAATGCACCAAAAGGTTATAGTGCATATATTAAATAAATACTTTACAAAAGATGTGATTACAACGGCGAATCCTAAAGAAGCTTTTCCTATATTAAGAACGAATAAACCGGATTTTTTAATTATGGATATTGAAATGCCATTGATGAATGGTGTGGAGATGTTAGAATTAATTAGAAATATGGAAGGGCTTGAAGACTTAAAAGTTATTGCGTATTCAGCAAAACTTGAGAAAGAAATTATAAGAGAAACTGTGAAATATAGTGTATTGGACTATATTTATAAGGGTTCAGACCAAAAGGTAATAGTCGCACGTCTAAATAAGCACTTTAAAGATTTTCAATCATTAAACTCTAAAAATGAATAGAAGATTATTATGGCAATTTTTAATTTCAAAAGTAAGCTCACACAGAAATTAAATGAGGTTAATATACCTGTTGAAGTTAGCTCAATTTTAAATGGGTTACTTCAAGATTGTAAAAATTCATCTGAGGAAATTGATTTAGAAAAAGTTAAGAAGGCATTTTTAATTTGTTACGAAGTTCATAAAGATAATAAGCGTCTTTCAGACGATCCTAATTGGAAACATAATCTTGCAGTTGCAAATATAGTTATTAAAGAGATTCATCTTGATGAATATTCAATTATTGCAGCGCTTCTTCACGATATACCTGCCTTTTCGGAAAAATATAATTTAAAAACTCTTGAAAAAGAATTTGATAAGAATATTTCGGAAATTCTAAATGGAATTTCCAAGATAAATAAAATTAGTTCAAATCTTGAATTAGATAGTATTCATTTGGAGAAATTTAGAAAGTTACTCCTTTCATTATCTACCGATGTTAGAATTTTGCTTTTAAAAATTGCAGTTCGTCTTGATAATATGAGAACTTTAGATTATTTAGATAAGCAATCTCAAAAAAGAATTTCACACGAAACTATGGAAGTTTATGTTCCTTTTGCTAATAGATTTGGTTTAAGAAATATTAAATGGCAACTGGAAGACTTATCATTCAAGTTTATAAATCGCGAAGCTTATGATGAGATAAAGAGTAAATTGCAATTTAAAAGAAAAGATAGGGAAGAATATGTAAAGACTTTCGCTAAGCCAGTTCAAAAAGCGCTTGATAAGAGCAAGTTAATTCAAGATAGGTCTATTAAATATGAAATAAATGGTAGGGCAAAGAATATTTATTCAATATTTAATAAAATTAGAATTAGACAGAAGCCAATTGAAGAACTTTATGATTTATTTGCAATAAGAATAATAGTTGATTCTGATGATCCGTTAATTTGTTTTTATATTTATGGTATAGTTGCTAATATATATCCGCCAATTCCGGAAACGTTTAAGGATTATATTTCCTCGCCAAAAAAAAATGGTTACCAAAGCATTCATTCTGCAGTGCTTGGTCCTCAGAAGAAACCGGTTGAAGTGCAAATTAGAACAAATGATATGCACCTTCGCTCTGAGGAAGGGATGGCAGCACATTTTAATTATAAGCGTGGCTTATTGCCTGCAAATTCTGTCTTTGATGATGCGAATGTGAATGCATGGCTTGATTCTGTAAGGGATTTGTTTGAAAATAGACATAATTTAAGTTCAACGCAGTTATTGAATAGTTTAAAGAAAAATTTATTTTTTGATGAAATTTATGTCTTTACTCCTAATAATGAAATGCGAACTTTCCCGAAAGATGCAACTCCTTTAGATTTTGCTTTTGAAATTCATACAGATATTGGTATTCATTGCGTTGCGGCAAAAGTTAATGGGAAAAATGTTGAGTTAGATTATAAGCTACAATCAGGTGATCAAATTGAAATTATAACATCAAAAGATCAACAGCCAGAGAAAAGATGGTTAAGTATGGTAATTACGCCAAAAGCGAAAAGTTCTATTAATAAGCATTTATTGAAATTCAAGAAAGTTAAAATTGATGAAGGAAAGCATACTTGGCAGGAGGCGTTAAAAGAGCAAGAGCTTAGTATTTCACAAGTTGATTTTAAAAAACTTATTGGGGAATTAAGTTTCAAAGAAAAAGATAATTTTTATTACGCAATAGCTGAAAATGAACTTAATATTAATAAAGCAATTGATTTTCTAAAATATAAAATTGATTTTGGATTTAGAAAAAAAGAGATTGAAAAACAAGAAAGTAAATTTGTAGTAAATTTAGTTGTAGAAACTGGATTTATAATAAATGGAGAATTGAGAGATGGAATAATTAGCGATATTATTGATATGATTATTAATACCGATAATATTAATATTGTTTCTGTTGTATTAGAAAAATTCGATTTGAAATTTGAAGCAAAAATCAGGATTGATGTCCCAGGCAATTTTGAAATAAACAAGATAAAAAATAAACTTTTCGAGATAAATGGATTGAGTTCCGTCCGCCAAATTAAATAAAAAATAAAAATTGGTATAGTATTTTCATACTATATTATTATGAAAAAATTTAAGTTCAAATTTGAACCTATTTTAAATATCCGTTCTCATAAAGTAACGATGGCAAAAGAGGATTTAGCAAAGGTTATTTTTGAGAAAAATAAGAGATATGATAAAATTAGCGATTATGAAGAAGAAATTTCCTCATTACTTGTTTATACTATTAACGATATGCTTTATTTACAAGCAAGAAACAACAGGGTTAATCATATTGAGACACTGATAAAAAAATTAGAAAATGAGATTCAAAATATTGAAGAAATTGAAAAGGTAAGAAGAGATAGACTATCAGAGCTTTTGAAAGATGAAAAGATTATGGAAAAATTAAAAGAAAATGATTTTGAGAAGTTTAAATTTGAAATTAATAAAAAAGAAAATGAGTTTATTGATGAAATTGCAAATCAAAGGGCACATAAAAGATGAATAATCGCAATATATTCTATTTTGTGTTAATTGCAACTTTAGCAATGACTATTTCTTTTATTGCTTTATTTTATGTTATTGAAGAACATCCTACTCTTCTTGGCTTACCTGCTAAGCCAAAGAAAACTAATAAGATAAAAAAGATTGAAAAAGTGGAAATTGCTGAAACTTATGAAATTACGAAAGATAAGTTAGCTGAATTGCATACCCAAATTGCTAAAAAAGAAGCGATTAAAAGACAGAAGGATTCGTTAGCAAAGTTAATTGAAAAATTAAGAAAATTAGATAAAGAAAATCAAAAGGAAATTAAACAAATTCAAGATTCTCTTATTCCTCTAAAAGAAGCAAAGTTGAATAATAGCCAAACTTTTAGCCAAAAGTTACAAGATTCGATCAATAAATTATTCACTGAAAAAATAAAAATTGAAGAAAAAGTAAAATCTTACGAAGAGAAATTTAAAAAGCAAAAAGAGCAATTTGCTGAAAAAATAGATTCTAATTTGCAGATTAATTACCAAGAATTTGCTAAAATTTATAATAATTCAAATCCAGCAGATGTGGCGAAAATACTTGAAAAGATGGACGAAAAAGACGCAGCCGCAATTTTGAAACGTATGCAAAAAAGAAAAGCTGGCAAGGTAATTGACGCAATGAATCCACAGAAAGCTGCAATGATACTATTGTTGGCTGGAAAGGAATAAAAATGGCTTTTAATAAATAAAAATTTAATTAACTATTTCGTGCAGGAAGCACTATGAAATTAGCAAGTATAGGAAATACTATAGTTAATAAAATGGAAAAAGCAAAAGAAGATAGCAAGGTAAATCCAAAAAATATTCAAGATAATATTTTTGATGAATTATTAGCTATGGTTGAGCTATCCGTTAAGTCTACAAATTTACCTGATAATATTGTTGGTAATATTGAAGCTCCTGCTTTAACTAAAAATATTACTGAAGAGGGAATGAAAATTCTACCTCTCGCAAATGGGGATTTTTTAAACTTATCAGATATTGATAAGTTAAAAGAAATAGCTAAAACAATTAAATTGGCTAATAATAATAACCAACTAAATAATATTGGCAGTAATTTAATTTTAAATATTAATTCAAAAAATAAATTATTTCAAGAAGTTGATTTAGATTTAATTAAAAAACAAAATGAGCTTTTGGAGAAATATGGTAATTCGGAACTGAAAGTCGATATTTTAGAACACCCAAAAGTAAAATTAATTAGAGAAACTACAAAAGATTTAATCGCTCAGCATCGTGAATTTCTACAACCATTTAAAGAGAAATTGGGTTTAATATCAGCTACTAATACTGCTCAAACAGAAGCGGTTAATTTAGAAACTCAAATAAAAATAAATGAAATCAAAGGAAGTAATAAATTATTTTTTGATGGTTTAAAATCTAGACTTGAGAATAATCAACAGCAAATAATAAATAGTAATGTTGTTAGTAATACTTTAGTTAATGATGATAATAAATTAGACTTAAACCAATTGAAATCTGAGAGTCTAGATTCTATTTCTCCTTTAAAAGAAAGTGCTAATAGTGGTGGCTTAAAATTTGGAATGGAGAATAATAATCTCACAAGTGGTGAAAATTCGACAAAAAATTCTGAATCATTAAATTCTAAAAAACTGATTGAACTCTTTATGAATGGAAAAATATCATCAGAAGCATTTAATCAAAATTTATCGGAATTAAAGCAAATTTCAAATGAAATCAAAGTAAATGCAAAAGAATACGTAATTTATAAAGATGTTCAGGCAAAAAATATTATGCTGAACACTGCTAATTCATTGGGTGATATTGCTCCAAATGGTTCGGCAGTAATTAAAATGAATCTTAATCCAAATAATCTTGGCAAAGTATTTGTAGAATTAAATGTGATTAATAATGTAGCAACTTTAAATTTCAAGTCTGAATCAAAAGAAACTATAAAATTAATCGAAAATCAAATTAACAATTTGGTTGATAAGTTAAATACTCAAGGAATTAATACAAACTCTATAAGTGTGTCTCTAAATTCAAGAGAAGAACAAGAGATGTATAATCAGAATAAATTTTTTGAGAGAAATAATAAAGGGCAAAATCAAAGTAATCAAAATAAGGATTATCTTGATACTTTGAAAAATCTTGCTCTTTTAAATGAAATAAAATCTTAAATGGACGAAAATCAGCATTACACGGAGGTAATAAAATGATAGACGGAATTGGATATTCAACACCCTCAGCAAGTGAGAGTCTGTCTTCAACGGGAGTAAAATCTGCTCAAGAGCAAAAAGACCAATTTTTAAAGCTACTGACTTTTCAATTAAAGTCGCAGAATCCTTTAAAACCTTATGACAATCAAGAGTTTGCAGCTCAACTTGCTCAGTTCTCACAATTAGAGCAATTAAGTGATATTAAAAACTTGATGGAAGAACAGAGTAAGAGTAATTTGTTGCTTAGCCGAACTATGTCTAATGCTGCTTTACCTGGTATGCTTGGGAAAACTGCAAAAGCGAATACTAATCATATTCAGTTAGAGGCTGGTAAATCAATTAGTCTTGGTTATAATCTTTCTAAAAATGCAAATGATGGTGTGATTACTATTTTAGATAAAAATGGTAATACTGTTAATATGATTGATGTTACTGGTAATAAACTAAGTGCTGGCGACCATGAGTTTAGTTGGGACGGAACTGATTTTAATGGTGATAATTTGCCAGAAGGACCTTATACTTTCTTCGCTGATTTTGAGAATGAAGAAGGCAATACCTTTACTGCGGATACTTTTACGAATGGAAAAATTGAAGCAGTTAGATTTAAAGCCGATGGCACTGTGCTTGTTGTTGCTGGAATGGAAATTCCACTTAGTGAAGTGAAAGATGTTGGATTATAAAAAATTAATGTAATGGCAGAAATTAATGGCATAAACTTACCTTTTATTCCGGCAGGAGGAGTCGAGCAGTTAAAGTCTCGGAAATTGCCTTTTGTTGAGAATAAAACTCAAAGTAAATTTAGTGATATATTTACAGAGGAGCTTAATCGCCTAAAATTTTCGGCTCATGCAAATGCTCGAATTGAATCAAGGAATATTTCAATTTCGGGGAAAGATATGGCAAGGTTAGAAAGTGCTTTCGACCAAGCTCAAAGTAAGGGTGCAAAAGAATCACTTATTATGCTTGATGATAAAGCATTTATTGTGAATGTGCCAAATAAAACCGTGATTACAGCTATGGATAAAGCTCAGCTTATGTCTAATGTAATTACAAATATTGATTCAGCAGTGATTGCATAATCAATAAAGGTCTGGACCTAATAGCAGCAATGCTATGGGAGGACCAATAAAAGGAGTTGTAGGATGATAGCTCCTTAATTATCCCGACTGACTGAGGGATAGTTACAAACTTGAAATTTATAAATAAATAACCAAGGAGGGTTCTTCAAATGGGTCTATCTAGATCTTTAGTTACAGGTGCGTCGTCTCTCGGCGCTAATCAAAGGAGATTTGATGTAATCTCAAACAATCTTGCTAATTCTAATACTATTGGTTATAAAAATAGTAGTGTGAACTTTCAAGACCAAATATCTCAAACTATGAAATATGGAATTGCTCCTGATTCATCTGGTGGTGTTGGTATTGGAGGTAGGAATGCTCAACAAATCGGTTTAGGAGTGAAAATTGGCTCTATCACAAAAGACATGTCGCAAGGTGTCTTGGAAACTACAAACCGCCCTCTTGATATGGCTATAAATGGTGATGGCTATTTTGTGTATAACAAAAATGGTAAAGATTTTTTCTCTCGTGCTGGTGCTGTTACGCGTGATACTCAAGGTAATTTAGTTGATTCTGCTACTGGCTATTATTTACAAGGTTATAATGTCCAAACTGATGGAAGTGGCAGACCAGTTAAGAACTCTAAAAATCAAAATATATTAGAAAGTTCACGTAAGAATATTAATATAGCACCTGGGGTTATTTCGCAACCAAAGCAAACCGAAAATATTATATATGATGGCAATATTGAGCGTGATATGGAAGAAGGTGAAGCTAAAACAACTTCTATCAAAATTTTTGATATGACTGGTGCTCCAAGAAACCTTGCTATTACATTTACTAAGACTGCCAATCCTGGTGAATTTACTCTAAGTGGCAAAGTAGATGGTCTCGATATTGCGCTTAGTGATACTGCTTTAGTTTTTAAATCGGACGGTACTTTAGATACTCCTATGAATATCGCTGTTACTGCTGCTGATTTGAACTCAACTTTAGGAAATACTTTGTTTGATGAAGGCTCTCCCAAAGATATAAATATTCAATTCGGCGATCCAAAAGCAATTACTTCTGGTAGTATTACTAATTTTGCTGGTATTTCTGATGTTACTCCTGCTCAACAAGATGGCTATGAAGCTGGCGACCTTGTAGGGTTAGAAGTTGATGAAAAAGGGAAACTCGTAGGAACATTTACAAATGGAAGAAATGAAATTTTAGGTCAAGTTAATATTGCGAAGTTTACAAATCCAGAGGGTTTACTGAACGCGGGAAATAATATGTATTCTGAAAATGTGAACTCTGGTGTTCCAAACATTGGAACTGCGCTTGATAATTTTCCTTCATCATCGATTGCGGGAAGAGCATTAGAGCAATCGAATGTAGATTTGACAACACAATTTACTGATATGATTTCGACTCAAAGGGCTTTTGAAGCCGCATCAAGAACAATCACCGTTACAGACCAAATGTTATCTGAGGTAACAAACTTGAAAAGATAGTAACTTGATGAAATAAAAAATGACATACTAAAACCCAAACACAACCCCTTCGCCGATGTACCCTAAACATCGGCTTTTTTTATTGGTAGTTTGGAAATGGTGAGGATTATTCTGGATATTTCGCGGCGATAAATATGACGGCTTATTAACACAATTTAAAGAAGATGTGTCAATTTAATATTCTTAATAGTTTATAAATTTTTACCTAAGTAATATTGTCCGCAGGTTCTGTCTGGGAATTCTACTATATTTGGGAGGTGTCCCCAAATTTGAAAGTTTATGTTTAGGAGTAGGTTTTTGCTTGCTTCGTTTGTGTCGAGCATTATTGCAAAGAGGTTTTTTATTCCTTTTTTTATTGCGAGATTTATTGCTTCATTGACAAGGAGCTTGCCTATTCCTTTTCTTTGATAGTCAGTATGTATATAATAACTTATTTCGGCTGTTGCTGCGAGGGCTTGGCGATCTTTTCTATATGGTGAGATTGAAGTCCAGCCGATGATATTTTCGTTTTCTTCAACAACTAAAATAAAATATTGATGTGTATGGCTTTCGAACCATTGCTGTTTTTCGCTTGTCGTTACTTTTTCAGTATATGCGTTTGAATTGCCGTTTTCTATGGCTTGATTGAAGATTTCTACTATTTGCTCTAAGTCATTTTGTGTTGCAGGTCGTATATTCATAATTATGCTTTAATTTATTTGTAATTAATGAACGAAAATGTGATTAAATAGTTTTTAAACAAATTACTTTTTATGTAGAATTTTTATTAAATTTGTTTTTTATTTTGAAAAATGTAAAAATTTTCATAATTTATGAAAGAAGAGCAATCTGTCAATTGGTATGCTCTTTATACTAAGAGTAAGAGTGAGAAGAAGGTAAATCAGCGACTTTTAGATTTAGGGTTTGAGACTTATTTGCCTTTGCGAAAACAGTTAAAGCAGTGGTCAGATAGGAGAAAATTGGTTGAAATACCATTGATTAATTCTTATATTTTTGTTAGGACTTTACAATCAAAATTGCTTGATATAGTTAAAGTTGAGGGGGTTTCAAGGTATATTTCTTTTTCTGGTCGTCCGGTTGTTGTTAGAGATGTAGAGATTGATATGATGAAGGAGTTTCTTAGCAGTAATTCCGAAATTGAGGTTATAGATGGGCTAGTTCAGATTGGGAAATTGGTTAAGATTAAGAAGGGGATTTTTAAGGATTACGAGGGTAAGATATTGAAGTTGAGTGGGAACAGGATTGCAATTGAAATTGAAAGTATTGGTAAATCAATAATAGTTAGTTTTGATATAAAAAATTTATAATATCTTAGTAATTATAGAAAAATTAGTAACTTACGAATTTTAGAGATGTGAGTGAAGTGGCAGTGCTATGGAGAAAGGAAGAAAGAGATGGGATATAAAACATTTTCGATATAAAAAAAATACTATTATATACAAGTTTAAATCAAGTAATAATTTTAGGTGTTTATTACTATTTACGAATGAAATTAATAGAATCACAAAACACAGAATTTAAACAAGTATTTAAAGATGAGTATTTAAAGACTATATGTGCCTTTGCTAATGGTGATGGTGGTGTTTTGTATGTAGGAGTTAATGATAAAGGAAATGTTATTGGGCTTGATAACATTAGTAAATTAATGGAAATAATTCCAAATAAGATAAATAATAAGTTGGGCTTGGTTGTAGATGTTTGTCAGGAGGAAAATGATAATGGATTTTCATATTTAAAAATTATTATACATAGAACTTATGCGCCTGTTTCGTATAACGGAAAGTTTTATAAAAGGAGTGGTAGTAATACTATTGAGTTAAATGGAGTAAATCTTACGAATTTTTTATTAAAGAGGTATGGGAAAACTTGGGACGAAGTGCTTGTTGAAAATTTTACAATTGATGAACTTAAAACAGAAACAATTGAGAAATTTAAAGCATTAATGAAAAAAAGATCATCATTAGCTTTTGATGATTTAGATACATACTCATTTTTAGAAAGATTAAACTTAGTAGAAAATAATCAGTTTAAAAGATCATGTGTACTGCTTTTTGGTAGAAACCCTCAAAAGTACTTTACACAATCTTACTCGAAAATTGGAAAATTTTTAAATGATAATGATCTTTTAACAAGTGATATTATAGAAGGGAATTTGTTTGAGCAATTAGAAAAAATCACTGAAGTTTTAATATCTAAATATCTTCGTAGCTATATTACTTATGATGGTCTTCAAAGGATTGAAACTTTGGAATATCCTTTTGAAGCTATAAGAGAAGCCATTATTAATGGACTTGTACACAGAGATTATACAGATACAACTGTATTACAAATTAGGGTTTATGATAATAAAATGGTAATTTCAAATGGTGCAACCTTAAGTGATGAAGTTCCTATTGAAAAGTTTAAAGAGAATCATATATCTAAACCATTTAATCCTATAATTGCAAATATGTTTTATAAAGCTGGGTTTGTGGAAAGCTGGGGTAAAGGGACAAATAATATAGTTAATGATTGTCTAAAAATGGGTCTCCCTGAGCCAGAGTATAAATATAAGTTTAAGAGTGTTCAGGTTATTTTCTTTAAAACTACCCAAGAAACTACCCAAGAAACTACCCAAGAAACTACCCAAGAAACTATAAAACTTTCAACGAAAGAGAGAATTCTGTTAGAACTTAAGCAAAACGGGAAATTTACAAGAGATGATTTGTCAAAGGTTTTGGGTGTTTCTACAAACGCAATAAAACAACACATATCAAATTTGAAAAGAGAAGGGTCAATAGAAAGGGTTGGTAGCAATAAATCTGGATATTGGAAAGTAAATATTAGTAAATCTAGGGAAGTATAACTTTTTTAATTGTATAATTAGAAGTAACTTATATAAATATGATATGTGAGTGAAGTGGCAGTGCTATGGAGAAAGAGAAGAAAGAGATGGAATATAAAACAGATTTAGAGAAATATTTTCATGCGAACACTGGGCGGTTAATTCATAAATGGCAACATTATTTTGATATTTATGATAGGCATTTTAGCAAGTTTCGAGGAAAGGAAGTAGTAGTTTTGGAAATTGGTGTTTTCCAAGGTGGAAGTTTGCAGATGTGGAAGAATTATTTTGGGACTAAAGCGAGAATAATAGGGATAGATGTTAATCCGGAATGCAAGAAGTTTGAAGAAGAGAATATTGAAATTTATATTGGTTCACAATCAGACAGAAGTTTTTGGCGTGAATTGAAATCAAAAATTCCAGATGTGGATGTGCTAATTGATGACGGCGGTCATACTATGAATCAACAAATAGTTACTTTTGAGGAGATGTATGATAAAGTAAAGCCAAACGGGGTGTATTTAAGTGAGGATTTGCATACCTCTTACTGGTTAAATTTTGGTGGTGGATATAAGCGGTACAATACATTTATTGAGTATAGCAAGAACTTGATTGATAAAATCAATGCGTTCCATTCAAAATCGCCATTTTTGAAAGTTGATAAATTTACGAAAAGCACGGACTCTTTGCATTATTATGATAGTATATTGGTTATAGAAAAGCGTGAAAGAGAAACTCCAAAAGATATTATGAATGGGAAAATGACGAACGATTATAACTGGGAAGTGGAGAAAGGAGTAATTGAAAGTATAAAAAATTTAGTTAGAAGCATAATAAATATCACATTCAGGTTATTTGGCTTGAATAGAGGTTATTATGATTATAGGAGCTAAAGGGGAAAGCGAAAGTTTATTTTAAAGGAAAAAGAAGTTTATGAATGATATGAAGAATAGTAGATGCCTGGTAATTGGTGGTGGCGGGTTTATTGGAAGCTTTGTGGTTAGTGAGTTGCTTAAAGAGAATGTTTCGGAGGTTATTATCTATGATAATTTTACAAGAGGTAAGTTAAGTAATATTAACGAGCAATTGACAGACCCACGCTGTAAGTTATATCCAAATGGTGGAGATATTAGAGATATTGATTTACTTAATGACGCTATGAAAGGTGTTGATTATGTGTTTCTTTTATCTGCAATGTGGCTTTTACATTGTAAGGATTTTCCAAGAACAGCATTTGAAGTTAATGTT
This sequence comes from uncultured Hyphomicrobiales bacterium, assembly GCA_964465945.1. Classification (GTDB taxonomy): domain Bacteria; phylum Bacteroidota; class Ignavibacteria; order Kapaibacteriales; family UBA2268; genus JAJRPT01. The sequence goes on along the minus strand of CAYXMM010000001.1, from coordinate 316,498 downwards.
GCTGGAACATTTAATGTTTTAGAGGCGTGTGTAAATAATAACATTAAGAAACTAATTTATTCTTCGTCAGCATCTGTTTATGGAGATGCTGTGGAAATCCCAATGACCGAGGAACACCCATTTAATAATAAGAATTTCTATGGTGCTACTAAAATTGCGGGTGAAGCAATGTGTCGTGCTTTCTATGATAGATATGGCTTGAATTATGTTGGGCTAAGGTATATGAATGTGTTTGGACCGCATCAAGATCAAACTGCAGTATATACTGGTGTAATTCCTATTATGTTAAATAAAATTGATGCAAATGAGCCACCAACAATAAATGGTGATGGCTCACAAGCTTATGATTTTATTTATGTTGAAGATGTCGGAAGATTTAACGTTTTGGCTTGCCAATCAGATAAAACAGATGAATTTTATAATGTAGGAACGGAAGTGCAAACAAGTATTAAACAGTTGTGCGATTTAATTTTAGAGTTGAAAGAATCAGACTTGAAGGTAACATATAAGCCATATAGTGAAGATGATGCTCGTAGATTAGTTAAAAACAGGATTGGTTCTAACAAGAAAGCAAATGAACATTTAGGTTTTGTACCAAAATATAATTTGAGCGAAGGGCTTCTTGAATTAATTAAATGGCGTAAAGAAAACCCTTTAGATAGATAATTGAGATTAAATGAATACCAGATAGAATCAATTAAATCTTCTGTTAGTCATAATATTTCTGATTACGAACTACGTTTATTTGGTTCAAGAGTAGATGATAATAAAAAAGGTGGTGATATTGATTTATTGCTACTAACTAAAGAAAAAATTGAATCTGAAAGAAAAAGAAGAATTTTGAGAGAAATCAAAAATTTAATTGGTGAACAAAAAATAGATTTAGTGAATTTTACTTTTGATGAAGAATCAAATTTTAAAGAAATTGCCTTGGAAGAATCAATAGTATTGTGAATAGAAAGAAAGTAATTAGAGAAATATTAGAAGTTTCAGATTTATTAGAAAGAGCTATAAACTCTTTTAATAAATCATATCAAATAGCTTCAAAAATTGATGTAAGTCAGGAATTGAATGATGAAAATCAGATTTATCTAGAGTCCTACACTTCAAGATTTTCAAGATTAAGTGATATTTACACTCAAAAATTTTTAAAAGCATTTTTTCTACTTTTGGGCTTAACTGACTATTCATTAATTGACAAAGCAAATTGGTTAGAAAAACATAATATTATAGATGAATTTAGTGTTTTAATTGATATTAGAGATTTAAGAAATGATATTACACACGAGTATATAATTGAAGAACTTAATTTAAACTTTGAATCTGCATTAAAGAAACATAATAACCTTATAATTATGATTCAAAAATCAATCTCTTATGCAAAAGAGAATTTAACAAAGTATTGATTTAATATAAAATGAGAAACATACAAATATCACAACCTGTAACGGGTGAAGAAGAATGGCAAGCAACGAAAGAGTCGCTTGTATCGGGTTGGCTTACTGCTGGACCAAAGGTTAGAGAGTTTGAAGAACTCTTTGCTAAAAGACATAATGTAAAGCACGCAATTGCTGTAACAAGTGCTACAACTGCACTTCATTTAGCATTGGTTGCTCTTGGTGTTGGAGAAGGAGATGAAGTTATAGTTCCAGCTTTTACTTGGGTTTCTACTGCAAATGTTATTTTGTATTGTGGTGCTAAGCCAGTATTTTGTGATATTGACGTTAAAACTTTTAATATTGACCCTGAACAATTAAAATCAAAAATTAATTCTAAAACTAAAGCAATTATACCAGTTCATTTGTTTGGACTTTGTGCTGATATGGATAGAATTAAAGAAATTGCTGGAGATATACCGTTGGTAGAAGATGGAGCATGTGCTACAGGAGCAGCTTACAAAAATACTCCTGCAGGAGGTCTTGGAACTATCGGCTGTTTTTCATTTCATCCTCGTAAATCTGTAACAACTGGCGAAGGTGGTATGCTTACAACAAATGATGATGAAATCGCTGAATATTTATCACAACTTCGCAATCACGGAGCATCTATTTCCGAAGAGCAAAGACATCACGGTCCTAAGCCATATATTTTACCAGATTTTAATATGCTTGGGTATAATTATCGTATGACTGATTTGCAAGGTGCGGTTGGTGTAGTACAAATTAAGAAACTTGACCAATTTATAAATGAAAGAGCAAAATGGGCTGAATTTTATGATAGAGAGCTTGCTTCAATTGATTGGCTTATAACTCCTTGGAGAGATGAAAACTATAAACATGGTTGGCAATCTTATGTTACTTTGATTGATGAAAGTAAATCTCCATATTCAAGAAATGAAATAATGGAAAATCTTCAAAATAAAGGTATCTCGACAAGACCTGGGACACATGCAGTAACTATGCTAAACTATTATGAAGATAAAATTGGGATTAACCCAAATGATTTTCCTCAAGCAATGAAAGCAAATAATCAATCAATGGCAATTCCATTGCATAATAGAATGACAGAAGAAGATTATAAATACGTAGTGGATGTTTTAAAAGGGATTGGGTGAAACAAATTTTTTAATGAAAAAAAGAGACAAAAAAAAATATCAATTACTTAAAGACTTAGTCGAAGGTCACTCAAAACAATCAAGTACATCAAATAAATTTTGGCTTGTTTTAATTACAATTTCCATAATTGGTATTACTTCAGAGCCAGATGGCAGTCAGCTTGTAGAATTACCTTTTAAACTAGGAAAAGTAAATTTATTTTATTTTAATTTTATTCTAATTATTTTAATATCTTCTTTAATTATAGCGTTTTCATCAGCTATGATTCAAGTTATTAGAACAAGGCTGTTGATACAAAAAATAATAGAAAAGTATTCAAAAAAAATAAATTTTGGAATACATATACAAGATTTAGTTGATAGTTTATTACTACCAACATACAACAGAGTTGCTCCTATTTCTAAAATAATATTAGGAGATAATCAATTTTTAAGAAAAGAAAAATCTGATAAGAATAGTAATAAAACGATAAGTGATTTACTTTATAAAATTTTAAAGATATTTTCATATTTTATAATTTATTTTATTCCAGTAATAACAATATATAAAAGTTGGAGTATAATATATTCAACAAGAATTACAATTTGGTTTATTATACCTATAATAGGTACACATTTAGCAATACTTTCGATTATTATTTTATTTTGTGAAGATATTAAATATATGTTTAGAGCATTGAGTAAAAATGAAGACTATAAAAATAAGCTAACTAAATTTTATAAAATTTTAGTTTATTTTACTTTATTTTCAATTATTTTAGTTTTTATTGTATTATTTTGTTTATTTAATCACAACTTATTGAAAGCAAATATATAGTATTATTAATAGAAATGAATAATAAACTAATTAAAGATTTAAAAAATATTACAAAAAATCCACCAATAAACTTAAATTCTAATCGCTATCAAGATTTAATTGATGCAAGTAAAGAATTTGAAAAATTAGTTGAAAAAGGATTAGTTAAGAAAAGAGGTTATAATTTGCTTTCACGAGAGGAATGTCTAAAGTCTGGTTATATTAAAGTTAATCAGCAATTAAAATAAATTTGACAACATCTTCTACAATGCTAATTTATTATATTGATAATATTAACATAAACACAAATGATTTTCTCTTTTTACAAATGCAAACTAACCAAATAAATATGCAAGAACTTACACAATTACTTAAAAAAGTGGTTTGGGATTATAATATCCCAGAAAATCAATTGCTTGATATTTATTTTGATAAAGTAAAGTCTAACTCTCTATCTTCTAATGAAATAAAAACTAAATTACTCAATGGCTTTTCGTGGTATAAGTTGATAGATGTGCTTGGGCTTGAAGAAGCAAAGAAACTTTTACAAGATGATATTATAAAAGGGATTTATCCTAAATCTTATAGAGAAACTATTTATAATGCAAGTAAAATACTAAATTCATAACCTATGTGCGGAATTGTAGGCGTTTTTAATTTAACTGGTGAGTCATTTTCTCAAAATAATATTAAGAGAATGGCTGATACTATTGCTCATAGAGGTCCAGATGGTGAAGGGTTCTATGTTCAAGATAATATAGCTCTTGCTCATAAACGACTTGCTATTCTTGATACATCTAATAAAGGTAATCAACCAATGATTTCCCGTAACAAAGAATGGGTTATAGTTTTTAATGGTTGCATTTATAATTACTTGGAACTTAAACAAGAATTAATGTCGCTCGGACATACTTTTATTAGCACAACAGATACAGAAGTTATAACCGAAGGTCTTGCTGAATATGGAGTTGATTTCTTCGAACGTCTTAATGGTATGTTCGCTATAGGGGCTTGGAATACTGAGAATAGAACTCTTTATTTAAGTCGTGATAGGTATGGTGTTAAACCGCTTTATTATTGGTTTAATGGGAAAACTTTTGCCTTTAGTTCTGAAATTAAGGCAATTATTAAACATCCAGATTTTAAAGTTAATTTGAATAAGAATGCTTTAAATGAGTATTTCACTTTTCAAAATTTATTTAGTTATAGGACGTTTTTTGAAGGTGTAACATTACTTCCACAAGCGAATACTATTTCTATTTCTACCAAATCTGATGGAGTTTTTCATCGTTCATGGTGGGATTATGATTTCTCTCAGCCAGATGAAACAATGAATTTTCAAACTGCTGTTGATGAAACAAGACGTTTGTTTAATCAAGCGGTTACCCGACAGATGATTGCTGATGTACCCGTAGGTTCTTATTTATCGGGTGGAATGGACTCTGGGTCAATTGTAGCTGTTGCTTCTCAACATTTACCTCGTCTTTCAACTTTTACCTGTGGATTTGATATGTCTGAAGTTACAGGGGTTGAGTCTAATTATGATGAGAGACGCGATGCTGAGCTTATTGCTAATCATTTTAAAACTGAACATTTTGAACAAGTAATAAATGCAGGTGATTTGAGTTGGTCGTTACCAAAAGTTGTTTATCACCTTGAAGATTTACGTGTGGGTATGTCTTATCCTAATTACTATATTTCACGGCTTGCTTCTAAATTTGTAAAGGTTTGTTTGCAAGGAACAGGTGGTGATGAGCTATTTGGTGGTTACCCTTGGCGATATTACAAAGTGTTTGATTCAATTAGTCAAAAGCAGTTTTTCGACCAATATTATGGTTTTTGGCAAAGATTAGTTTCTGATAATGATAAAAAAAAGTTATTTGTTGGGTCCGTGTTTAATTATGTGGATGTTGAAGAACCGAGACAAATATTTGAACGTGTATTTACTTTTAATAGCAAACTTAAATATGATACTCCACAAGATCATATTCAAAATTCATTGTATTTTGAAATTAAGACTTTTTTACATGGTCTTATGATTGTTGGTGATAAACTTGCTATGGCAAATGGCTTGGAAGAACGCTTTCCTTTTTTAGATAATGACCTTGTTAATTTTGCTCAAAAAATACCTGTAAAACATAAACTAGGGAATTTATCTGCCGAAATTAAAAAACTTGATGAAAATTTACTTGGTAATAAGAAAACCGCTTACGGAGAATATTCTGATGGGAAAAATGTTTTAAGAAAAGCGATGGAATCATACATCCCTGATAGAATTATTCATCGGAAGAAACAAGGGTTTTCTGCTCCAGATGAGAGTTGGTATCGTGGTGAAAATGCTGTTTATATAAAACAGTTGCTCCTTGAGGAGCATACTGTTTCTACTGACTTTATTGATAGAGATTACATTAAAAAAGTATTACATGAGCATTTTGAAAGAAAGATTAATCATCGCTTACTAATCTGGTCCTTTTTGAACTTCGAACACTGGTGCAGGAGGTTTTTGTTTTGAGGGATAAAAAGCTAAAACAATTTATTAAAGATAACCAACAATTATTTTGGTACACACCTGAAAATAAAAAAGAAGAAATAAGCGATGAACTTCTTTTAGAGATGGTTATAAATTATGCTGAATTAGACAAAATAAAAAAATTATTTAAGCTAATGGGATTAAATAATGTAAGAAATATTTTAGAGTCCTTAGAAGGAAGAAAGCAAAACAACATATACCCAGAACTTTATAATTTCTTTAAAGAATATTTAAAACGTGCTTCATAAAGAAATATTAAATACAAATCAAATCGAATTATTGCCTCTAATTCAAGAGTTCAATAATAATTATTACCTATGCGGAGGAACAGCAATCGCACTTCACATTGGTCACAGGCGTTCTATTGATTTTGATTTATTTAGTAAATCTCAGATTAATCATAAGAAAATTTTAGATTTATTTACTTTAAATAATTTAAAACCTATAATAACAAGAAGAGTGGAAGAGCAGCTTCACCTAATAGCTAATAATGTTAAGATAACTTTTTATAATTATACTTTTGATATTAATGCCGATGTAAACTTTGATAATATAATTCAAATTCCAAATCTTTTACAACTGGCGGCTATGAAAGCTTATGCTCTAGGGAGACGTGCCAAATGGAAAGATTACGTTGATTTATATTTCATTTTAAAGAAACATCATAATATATCAGAAATTATTTCAACTTCTAAAAACATCTATGGTGATTTATTTTCCGAAAAGCAATTTAGAGCACAACTTGCTTATTTTGAAGATATTGACTACACCGAGGAAGTGGATTATTTAATAGAAGCACCTGATAATATGGAAATTCAAGAAAATCTAAAAAATATCGCAATAGATATATAAATGATAGAAAAAACTCTACACGAACACTTTGATAAACGCATAAACCACCGCCTTCGTATCTGGTCTTTCATGAACTTCGAACACTGGTGTAGGAGGTTTTTGTTTTGAATTATAAAGTTCAAGAATCAATTAGTGATATTAAAATCTATAATAATTTACTTTTACAAGATCAATCAACTCTTTTTTATCAATCTTTACCTTATCATTATTTATTAAAAGAACATTTAAATTGTGAAAGTGTATATTTTCTTGCTTATGAAGAAGATAGATTAGTTGGAATTTTGCCTTTTCTATTTAAGGAGACTCAATTTGGTAGTGTATTCAATTCATTACCTTACTATGGAAGTAATGGTGCTTTCATAATTGATAATACTTTAGATATTGATAAACAAAAGGAAATTAAAAAAAATCTTTATAATCAATATTTAGAATTTGTAAAATCTAAAAATGTTTTGTCTTCTACAATAATTACTAATCCACTTAACAATGATAAAGAATTTATTGAAAGTGAATTAAAATTAAATGCTACTGATTATAGAATTGGTCAAATTACTGAATTGCCAGAAAATGATGATAATATTGAAAATATATTAATCAGTCAATTTCAAAATCCAAGACCCAGAAACATTAGAAGAGCAATAAAAGCTAATATTGTAATTAAAAAAGATAATAGCCAAAACGCATTAGATTTTCTTTATAATGTCCATAAAGAAAATATTGAAAGTATTGGTGGTAGAGCTAAAGAAAAATCATTTTTTGATTTAATACCAAATTACTTTAATAATAATGAATTTGCAGTTTATATTGCTTATTTAGAAGATAAGCCAATTGCTGGATTATTACTATTTTACTTTAATAAAACAGTTGAATATTTTACACCTGCTACTGTTCATGATTATAGAAATGATCAACCTTCAGCTTTAATTATTTATAAGGCAATGCTTGATGCAATCGAAAAGGGTTATAAATATTGGAACTGGGGTGGAACTTGGGAGTCTCAAAAAGGAGTTTATGACTTTAAAAATAAATGGAATGCGCAAGATTTTAAATATTACTATTATACAAATCTTTTTGATGAAAAAATAAAAAAAATTGATAAACTTGAACTTTTAAAATCATCTCCTTATTTTTACATTTTTAATTTTAACAATTAAGAAATAATAATGATTAAAACAAAAAAAGCAATAATATTTGGTTCTACAGGTCAAGCAGAAGTAATGGCATATCTTATTGATAATGATAGTGAGTATGAAGTAGTAGCTTTTACTTCTACCAAAGATTACATAGATAAAGATGTAATTTATGGTAGACCATTTGTTCCATTTGAAGATATTGAAAAGCAATACCCACCATCTGAATATGATATGCACATAGCAATTGGTTACCAAAAGAAAAATCAAACTAGGCAAATGTTTTATAATCAAGCTAAAGAGAAAGGTTATAAACTTCTAACTTATATTAGTTCTAAATGTACAAATTATGCGAAAAGTATTGGCGATAATTGTTTTATTTTTGAAGATAATACAATCCAGCCATTTGTAGAAATTGGTAATAATTGTATCTTATGGAGCGGTAATCACATAGGACATCATTCAATTATTGATGATAATGTTTTTATTACATCTCATGTAGTAATTTCTGGGCATTGTAAGATAGGCGAAAGAAGTTTCTTAGGGGTGAACTCAACACTTAGAGATGGAATAACTTTAGCTAACGAAACTATTCTAGGAGCAGGTGCTTTAATAGTAAAAAATACAGAAGAATCAACCACTTACTTAGGTACACCTGCAAAGATTTATGAACAAAAGCACAAAAATATATTTTCAACGGAAAAATAATGAAGAAATTTGAATGGGAAAAATTAGGATTAATTTTTAAACCAAATAGTGATTTATGGTGGAGCTATACACATGCACAAGTTCCTACAGTTGATATTCTAACTAAAGATATAATAAGAGTTTACTATGCTGGCAGGACTAAAAAACAACGCTCTCATATAGGATATGTTGAATTTGAAATAAAAGATAAAAGTATAAAAAAAATATTCGAAACAAATGAGCCTGTTTTAAAGCCAGGAAATATTGGATATTTTGATGAACATGGAGTTTATCCTGCATCAATTATTGATATAAATAACAAGAAATTCTTGTATTATATAGGTTGGAATCAAGGAGTAAAGGAACCATTATTCTATGCAAGTATAGGATTGGCTATATCTGATGATGGAGGAATAACATTTAAGAAATATTCAAAAGCACCAATACTCCAAAGGAGTGAATATGATCCTTGCCTTGTAACTGCTCCAAACGTTATTAGTTTAAAAAATGATAAATTTTATATGTCTTATGTCTCTGGTACAGAATGGATTGAGGAAGACAATAAATTAAAATCAAAATATCATATAAAATCAGCGTGGTCACAGGATGGAATTAATTGGGTTAGAAAAGGTGAAATTGCAATTGACTTTAAAGACGAAAAAGAAACTAATATAGCTCGTTCAAATGTAGTTAAATATGAGAATAAGTATTTAATGTGGTTCTGTAATGTATATGATAATAAACCTTACAGAATAAGTTATGCAGAATCATTTAATTGTAAATTATGGGAAAGAAAAAATACAAATGGACTAGATGTTACACGTGATAGTTTTGATAATGAAATGGTATGTTATCCAAATGTATTTTTTTTAAATGAAAAACTTTATATGATTTATAATGGTAATTCATATGGAAAAGAAGGTTTTGGTATAGCTATAGCTAAGATTAAATAACGTTTTATTAAATAAAAATAAAATTAATATGAAAAGTACATATTCAAAGAATGAATCGAATTCAAGCCCAAATCAATTTGATGCTAGAATTAAGTTAGAAGAATTGTTTATAAATACTCCTCTTCCAATAGATGAGCTTATGACGCAATTAGGTCTCTTTATTAGAGGATCTTTTCTTGTAAAGTTTTTGGTTTTAAATGATTTATATTTAAGAATAAAAGATATACCGGGAGATATTTTTGAGTTTGGAACAAGATTTGGACAAAACTTAGTAGTATTTGAAAATTTAAGAGCAATTTATGAGCCTTTTAACAAAACAAGAAGGATAATTGGCTTTGACACTTTTGATGGTTATAGTAATTTCTCTGAAAATGATATTAAAGGAGCTGTTTTTACAGAAGAAAATTATAAAACATTTGCTGAGTATGAAGGATATTTAAAAGAATTACTAGAAATTCATGAAGAAAATAATATTTTAGGTCATATCAAAGGTTTACACAGATTAGTTAAAGGAGATGTAACATTTACTTCCAAAGAATACTTTGATAAACATCCTGAGACTATAGTAGCATTGGCTTATTTCGATATGGGTTTATATAATCCAACAAAATCTGCTTTAGAAGCTATAAAAAATCATTTAATACCAGGGTCAGTCATTTTAATGGATGAGTTTACTTGGTCAGAGTCGCCAGGTGAAGCAATTGCTTTTAAGGAAGTTTTTGGAACTTCAGGATATAAAATAGAAAAATCTAATTTAACACCAATGCGTGCAATAATTACTATATTATAATTAATTTATAGATGTTAAGTTTAAAAATATGTTCTAGATGTATATATGATGAAAGAACTCCTTCAATTTCATTTAATAAAGAAGGAGTTTGTAATTATTGTATAATGTTGGATGACTTAGTAAAACAGTATGGTACGGGAAAAGTAAAAGGTGATCAAAAAATTCAAGAAATTTTAAAAGATATTAAAAAAGAAGGTAAGAACAAAAAATACGATTGTATTATTGGTGTTAGTGGAGGAACAGACTCTTCTTATATGTTATATTGGGCAATTGAAAATGGACTGAGACCTTTAGCAGTTCATTATGATAATACTTGGAATACCTCAATAGCTACGGAAAATATTCGAAAAATGTTAAATAAATTAAATATTGATTTATATACACATGTAATAGACAACAAAGAATCTGATGATATTTTTAGATCATTTTTTTTAGCGGGTGTTCCAGAAATGGATGCAGCCACAGATTTAGCTTTAGCAGAAGTTATGTATAGAGCAGCTTCGAAATATAAAGTAAAATATGTATTAGAGGGTCATTCATTTTTAGAAGAAGGTATTTCTCCATTAGGAAAAAATTATTTTGATGGCAAATATATTAAAGAAATTCATAAAAAGTATGGTAATAAAAAAATGAAAACATATCCATTAATGACTATTACTGCTTTTTTAAAATGGATAATGTTTTTAAAAATTAAAAAAATTAGACCATTATGGTATATAAATTATAACAAAAAAGATGCTCAAGAATTTCTTTCTAAAAACTTTGGATGGATATATTATGGAGGACATCACTTAGAAAACAGAATATGCACTTATTCACATAGTTTTTATTTGCCACCTAAATTTAATATTGATTATCGTAATAATACTCTATCTGCAATGGTTAGAAATGGTAAAATGGATAGAGAAGAAGCTATAAATGAATATTATAATAAAGAGCCATATAAAGAACCAGAAATTGTAGAATATTTTTGTAAAAGATTAGGTATTACAAAAGAAGAATATGAATCTAAAATGAAAGAAAAACCAAGATATTGGTACGAGTTTAAAACTTATAAAAAAACATTTGAAAGATTAAGACCTTTATTTTTTATACTAGCAAAATCAAATTTAGTGCCTTATAGCTTTTATTTAAAATATTGTTTTCCAAGTGAGGTAAATAAAAATTGATATCAATAGTTGATTATGGTATGGGGAATTTAGGATCTGTAATTAATATGTTAAAAAGGTTTAATATTAAGCCAGTTGTTACCAATGATAAAAATGATATATTAGAATCTAAAAAAGTCATATTGCCAGGAGTTGGTTCTTTTGATAAAGCAATTAATAATTTAAAAGAACTTGATTTATTTGACATACTAAAGGAATTTTCAAAAAAAGAAAATCAATTTCTCTTGGGAATTTGTTTAGGAATGCAATTGTTAACAAATGGTAGTGACGAGGGTACAGAAGAAGGTCTTGGTTTAATTAAAGCTTACACTCATAAATTTAATTTTGAATTATCAAATTATAAAATACCGCACATGGGTTGGAATTATGTATCAAAAACAAAAGAACATAAGCTTGTTTATGAATTTGATAAAAGTTATAAATTTTATTTTGTACATTCGTATTATGTGAAAGTAGAAAATGCAAAAGATTCACTTTTACAAACCCAATATGGAAATAAAGTTTTTGATTCGGGAATTAGTAATGGTAATATAATGGGAGTTCAATTTCATCCAGAAAAAAGTCATAAGTTTGGTTTGAAATTATTTGAAAATTTTGTAAATTTATGAAAGTCCAAAAAAGAATAATACCATGCTTACAATTAATTGATGAAAGTCTAGTAAAAACAATAAAATTTAAAAAAATAAATTATATTGGTGACCCAATTAATACAGTACGGATTTTTAACGAATTAGAAGTTGATGAATTATGTTTTTTAGATGTTAGAGCAACTATAGATAATAGAAATATAAATTTTAAAATCTTAGAAAATATTGCTAATGAATGCTTTATGCCACTTTCTTATGGGGGTGGTATTAAGGATTTTCAGACAGTAAAAAATATTTTTAAAATAGGTATTGAAAAAATAATAATAAATTCAAGTTTTCATTATAACATTGATTTAATAAAAAGTATTGTTGAAGAATATGGTAGTCAAGCATTAGTAATTTCTATTGATTACAAAAATACCATATTTGGGACAAAAAGAGTTTATACAAATAGTGGTAGAAAAAGAACTAGTTATACCCCATTAGAAATTGCAAAGCAAGCAGAAGAAAATGGAGCAGGTGAGATTTTGTTAACAAATATAGATTTAGAAGGCACTTGGGAAGGATTTGATTTAGAAATTGTAAAAGAAATTGTTCAGAATGTAAAAATACCAGTTATAGCTCATGGTGGTGGAAAATCTGTTGACAATGTAAAAGAATTATTTCAAAAAACTAACATAGAAGCTTGTGCATTAGGTAGCATGTTAGTTTATCAAAAGCAGGGTTTTGGTGTTTTAGTGAATTTTCCAGAGGAGTTGAAAAACTTATGAAAGTAGCATTAATAGGCAACATGAATAATAATTTTTTTTCGATATTGCGATATTTAAGAGATGTAAATATTGATGCTCATCTTTTTTTAACAAACGCCGAACAAAGTCATTTTTTACCTGAATGTGATACATTTGAAGATAAATATAATAATTTTATACACCAATTGAATTGGGGACATCCAATTTCGTATTTTAATACTTCTAAAAATAAGATAAGAGAAGATTTAAAAGATTGTAGTTTTATAATTTGTTGTGGATTTGTTCCAGCATTTCTGAAAAAAGCAGATTTACCAATAAATATATTTGTACCATTCGGAGGCGATATTTGGGGAAGACCAATTTTTGAGTCTATAAACCTTAAAAGGATATTTATAAATGCTGGAGTCAGATGGATTCAGAAAAAGGGTGTCCCTTATGCAAAAATAGTGCACATGACATATACAAACGATATGTATGAAAACCGATTAAATTATTTGAATAAAAACCATATTCGCTGGGAAGAGATGATGCCAATGATTTATTATCCAGATTATGATAAAAATAATTTGGGCAATTTATTAAATATATCGAAATATGGTCAGGAATTTAAAAAACTAAGAAAAGAAAATGATTTACTAATATTGTCGCATAGCAGGCATTATTGGCATAATAAGAGTTTAGAAGATCCAGCAAATAAAGGAACAGATAAGCTAATAAGAGGATATGCAAAACTTGTAGAAAAAAACAAAGACTTAAAAGTAAGGTTAATTTTTTTAGAATATGGGCACGATATAGAACCTAGTAAACAATTAATAAAAGACTTAAATATTGAAAATCATGTAGTATGGTTTCCAAAAATGAAGAGAAAAGACTTAATGGCAGGCTTAATGGTTTGTGATTTAGTGTGTGCCGAATTTACTCATAGTTGGAATACAAGTGGCGTGCTTTACGAGGCATTAGTAGGAGCAAAACCAATATTAGCACATAGAGATGAAGAAGATTCAAAAAAACAATGGCTTGAATTATATGAGATAATGAATGCATATTCAGAGGTAGAAATAGAAGAACAGTTAAATAATTATATTAAAGATCCAAATAAGTACAAAAAAATAGGAGAAAATGGTAGAAAGTGGTTTTTAAAACAGGTAAATGTTGCACTTTTAAAATATATAGATTACATTAATAAGTATTATACAAAACAATCGAATTAAATTAAAGCATTTTTAAAGAAACATAGAATTGTAGATTTAGAAAATGAATATTCAAAGGCAGTATTAAATTTATTTACTGGTTCTTCTATATCATTTGTAATAGCATTTATTTCTGTACCTGTAATATCTAGAATATATTTGCCCGAAGAATATGGATTATTTCAATTATCACTATCTGTATTATATATTTTTTCTACTATCTCGCTGTTTAGTTATGACAGAGTTATAATTTTATACAATAAGAAGTTAGAGCGTGATGAAATAATTAGTTTAAATGTGGTTATTCTATTTTTTACAAGTTTTTTAATATTTATACTATTAATGTACTTTGGTAATTCTGTCTTAAATTTGCTAAATGCTCAAAGTTTATTAGAGTATAAATATACTTTAATATTTTTATTATTTGGTTCAGGAGTATTTTTAATTAGTAGGAATATATATTTGACTAACAAAAATTACAAGGGCATAGCAAACAATAATATTGCATATCAAGTAATATATAGTACTTCTCAAATTGGATTTGGGCTAATTTCACCAAAATTTTATAGTCTTTTAGTTGGTCAGTTATTAGCATTTTTTATATCAAGTGCAATTGCATTGAAGCAGAATATTGTAAAGTTTAGCTTTAAAATAAGTGTATTACGAAGTCATTTCATCAAAAACATAAAATTTTTATATTTCGAAACACCTGCAGCATTTTTATATACTTCCTTACTTCAATTGCCAATTTTTTTTATAACAAAATATCATGGGGTTGAATACACTGGTTATTATTCAATGGCTTTAATAATAGTGAATGCTCCGTTGAGTTTGTTAACTGGTTCTATTGCACAAGTTTATTTTAAGTCGGCATCGGATTTGTATAATACAAATAGAAAAGAAATGATAGTTTTATATAGAAATACATTTAAAAAATTAACTATGTTAATAATAATTCCAAGTGTACTAATAATTTTAACATCTGGCTATATAGTTGAAATATTTTTAGGTAAAAACTGGACCGAAGTTGCATGGATTTTACAAATTTATGTAATATCAAAAATTTTTGAGTTTTTACATACTCCATTAAATACTACACTTTTAATATTAAATAAACAAGAAATTTCATTTCTATTAGTTGGTATTGGCTTTATAATCCAATTTTCATCATTGTTCTTATTTAGGTTTGATTTTCATACAATGATTATAGCCCTCACAATATCAAGTAGTATTTACAATTTATTACATAATTACACAATATATAAAATATTAAAGTCGGTATAATGAAAATATTAATAACTGGGACGGCAGGATTTATTGGCTATCATTTAGTTGAACGTTTTCTAAATGAGAATTGCGAAATTATTGGTTTAGATATAATTAATGATTACTATGATGTAAATTTAAAATATGATCGTCTCCAAAATAATGGTATTGAAAAACAAGATATTGAGTACAATAAACTCTGTCAAAGTAGTAAATATAAAAATTATAAGTTTATAAAGTTGGATTTAACTGATAGAGAAGCAATAGCACTCCTATTTAAGGAGCAAAATTTTGATTATGTAGTCAATCTTGCAGCACAAGCAGGTGTTAGACATTCTTTAACTCATCCACATGATTATATTGATTTTAATATTTCTGGATTTCTAAATATACTAGAAGGTTGTAAAAATTATAATATTAAGCATCTTGTTTACGCTTCTTCTGGATCTGTTTATGGTGCTAATAGAACAATTCCTTTTTCAGTGGATCACAATGTAGATCATCCACTATCTTTATATGCTGCGAGCAAAAAAGCTAATGAATTAATGGCGCATTCTTACTCTTCTTTATATAACTTGCCTACAACTGGGTTGAGATTTTTTAGTGCTTATGGACCTTGGGGTAGGCCAGATATGGCGCTGTTTATATTTACAAAGAAAATTCTTGCTAATGAAACTATTGATATTTATAATGAAGGTAAGATGATTAGAGATTTTACTTATATAGATGATATTGTTGAAGGGATTTTTAAAGTGCTAAATAAAATTCCTGTTGGGGATAAAGATTGGAAAGATACTGACGGGGCAGCTAAAAGTTATGCACCTTACTCATTATATAATATTGGTAATAATGACCCGGTTGAGTTGATGTATTTTATAGAAGAAATAGAGAGAAATTTAGGAAAAATAGCAAAGAAAAATTTTCTACCAATGCAACATGGCGATGTTCCAGCATCAAATGCAGATGTCAGGTCTTTGATGAATGCTGTTGGTTATAAGCCAGAAACAAGCATTAAATATGGTGTGAAGAAATTCATAGATTGGTATTTAGATTATTATGGAGAAAATTAAATTAATTGTTTTTCCAGGTAATTTTTTACCGCATACAGGGGGTTTGGAAAGTCACGTCGATAACTTCGTTAAGTATTTATCAAAAAATTATGATAATTATGAAATTACTATATTCACACCAAATACTGAAAATGCACTTTCGTCCGAATACATTCATAACGATGTCTTAGTATTAAGATATCCTGCCTTTTTTATAGTTAATAACTTTCCTTTTCCAAAATTTTGGAAGCTTCAGTTTTATAAGATGTTAATAGAACTTTACATGCAGGACTATAGTGTGGTAATGACAAGAACTATGTTCTTTGTTAATACAACCTTAGGGACTTTGTTTGCAAAATTTCGTCTTTCATCAATAAAATTAATTCACGTAGAACATGGAAGTGATTATTCAAAACTTGATAGCAAAATTGTATCGTTAGTGAATAAATTTTATATGCAAACTCTTGGAAAATTAACTCTAAAACTATCGAATAGAATAGTTTGTGTTTCTGAGGCGGGAAAAACATTTTTAAGAGAAAAGTTCAATATCAAAAAGAGAATTGATTTAATTTACAGAGGAGTTGATAAAGAATATTTCGCAAGCATTAAAAAGTCGGAATACTTTGATAAGTATAAATGGAAAAAAAATATAGTTTTTGCTGGACGGCTAATAGATGGAAAAGGTGTTCAAGATATAATTGAAGTTTTAAGTAAATTAGATAGTACTTTTATGCTACATATAATTGGTGATGGTGAATATAAAAGTAAGTTAGAAGGATTAGCAAATAAGTTTAATCTCAAAAATATAAATTTTATTGGTAAGTTAAAACATAGAGAACTTATTGCAGTTTTAAAACAAAAACCTTTATTTATTAATCCCAGTTATACCGAGGGGTTACCTACAAGCGTTCTGGACGCATTATTCTCGTATTGCCCAATAATTGCTACTAATGTTGGAGGTACAGAAGAAATATTAAAGAGTAAATGGAATATTAATAGTTATTATCAGCTATATACAGCAAAAAACACACAAGAGTTGCAAGATAAAATATTAAATTACTTTAAAATCAATGTTGTTGGTCCTGATGTTGAAGAAGAAATGAAGCAATTTGATTGGAATGAGCATGCTCGTCAATACAATACAATAATACATGAAATGTTACAACTAACCACTTGATGTTCTTCCAAAATAAAAAAAACTACGATTTAACTTTCATTTGTAAGCATAATAATCATCATTTTGCTGAGCCTATTCTTGTTGAACTTGAGAAAAAGTATAAAATTCAATATCTTTTTGTGGAACGTAGTAGCGACTATTGGCATTTTAAGGTTAAGGGTAAAGTGATTTGGAATGAATGGGCGAATAAGTTTGCTTGGCATATTTCTAAAAAGAATTGGAAAGATAGGAAGGTTTTTGTCCGTTTACATAGATATGAAATTGATTCTAAATATATGAATTTAATTAATTGGTCTAATATTAATCAGTTAATTTTTGTTAATTCTGTTTATGAAAATGATTTTAATAATAAAATAAATAAATTAGTTAAAACAATTACTATTCCAAATGCTATTAATATTAATTCGTTCCCAAATAATAAAATTAATTATGGTAAAAATATATGTGCTATAAGCGTCGATTTTAATGAAAGAAAGGGATATATTAAATTAGTTAATATGTTTAATAAATTAATTAAAATAGATAATAATTTTAAATTAAATATTATTGCGGTAAAAAGTGATTTATCTGATAAGCAAAAGGTTGAATTAAATAATGAAATTATTAAGTTAAATTTAAGTGATTTTGTTACTATAACTCAGAGAATTCAATTAGAGGATAAAGATAAAGAAAGAAATGAAATTGCTAATATATTGCAAAAGAATGATATTATTCTAAGTTATAGTGATGATGAATCTTTTCATTATTCATTTGCGGAAGGAATGTTATCTGGTTTGGAAGGGTTTTATAATATGTGGCAAAATTCTAAAATAAAAGAGTTTTGGAATAGTTGGGGGTATAATTCTGAAGATGATTTTATTGCTGGAATTATATTTTGGAGCAAATTAAGTAATGAAGAAAAAATAAATAAGGCTATATTAAATCGAAATTATGTTGTTAATAATTTTGGAAGTGTGATTATAGCAAAAAAGTATGAAGAATTATTTTTTGGAAATATTAATTGAAGAAAATATTATTAATGACTTCTAATAATATTAATGGGAATCCGAGACCTAATAGACTTCTAAAATTTATGATTCAAAGTAATTATTCTGTTGATTTACTTTCCTATAATAAATATGAAGGAGATGTTAAGCAATATTTTTTTAAAAAGAAATTAAATATTGATTTAATTAATTTAATATTATATTTAAGATTATATAAACTAAATAAAGATTTATTACTTTTTGATAATGTAGATTTAGAAACTCAAAAAGAATTAATTAATAATAATTATGATTTAATTATATGTGAAAATATTGAATTAATTTATTTAGCTTTTAAATTAAAGTCTTTTGGCACTAAGATTATGATTGATTTAAGGGAGTATTTTCCAACTCATTTTGATAATAATATTGCTTGGAGATTAAGAAAGAAAGAGTATTATAATTATTTATTAAATAAATACGTAAGAAAAACAAATAAAATATTAACTGTAAGTGATGGTATAGCTAAAGAATATAATACTAAATATAATTTAGATTGTGAGACTTATTTAAGTTTACCTGAAAAACAAGACAAGAAATCAGAAATAAAAGATAGTTATGAAGTAATTAGAATAGTACATCATGGAATTGCAAGTCCAAATAGGAATTTAGAATCTATGATTTATATGATGGATTACTTAGATGAAAATAAATATATATTAGATTTATATTTAGTAAAGTTAAATAATTCTTGTTACGATGATTTAATTAATTTAAGTATTAACAGAAAAAATGTAAATATATTAGAGCCAGTGAAATATTCAGATATTAATATTATGTTAATAAGATATGATATAGGATTATATTTATTAAAAGACGATTCTTTTAATCATAAATATGCGTTGCCAAATAAATTATTTGAATTTATTCAAGCGGGTTTGTGTCTTGCTTTTAGTCCAATTTATGAATCGGTAAATATAATAAATAAGTATAATGTTGGATTTGTTTCAGATAATTATGAATCTGAAAATATGGCTAATAAAATAAAAGGTGTTAGTGAGTCTAAATTAAATGAATATAAAAGAAATTCACGAACCGCAGCAGAAATATTAAATAGTGGGAATAATAATAAAAAAATGGATGCAATGATTAAGGAATTATTATTTTGAAAATTATTACAGTTATTGGTGCGAGACCTCAGTTTATTAAAGCCAGCGCTTTATCAAGAGAGATTAAAAAAAATCAAAATACAAACGAAGTAATAATTCATACCGGACAACATTATGATACCAATATGTCAGACATTTTTTTTGATGAATTGGAAATCCCGAAGCCGAAATATAATTTAGGAATCGGAGGAGGAACACATGGGCAGAATACAGGGAGAATGATTGAAGGAATAGAGAGTATATTAATAACAGAAAAGCCAGATTATTTAATAGTTTATGGCGATACAGATTCAACCCTTGCTGGTGCATTAGCTGCTGTAAAAATTCATATTCCTGTAGTTCATATTGAAGCTGGACTTCGCTCATTTAATAAAAGGATGCCAGAAGAAATCAATCGAATATTAACAGATAATTGCTCAAAGTTTTTATTCACTCCAACTGAGACTGCTATTAATAATTTATTAAATGAAGGTTTTAATAATAATAATATATTTAATGTTGGCGATATAATGTTCGACACAGCTTTATATTTCGGGAAAAAAGCTGATGAAGGGAGTAATATTATTAATAAATTAAATATTGAAGTTAATAATTATTATTTAGTAACAATTCATCGTCAAGAAAATACAGATGATAAAAACAGATTATTTAATATTTTTAATGGTTTAAACAAACTTGCAAATAATTGTAAAGTTATTCTTCCACTTCACCCAAGAACTAAAAAGAAAATATCTGAGTTTAATTTAGAACATCTTCTTAATAATATTATTATAACTGAACCATTAGGTTATTTAGATATGGTAAAATTAGAAAAAAATGCAAAAGGAATTATTACGGATTCTGGTGGTATTCAAAAAGAAGCATTTTTCTATAGTGTGCCCTGCTTTACTTTAAGAGACGAAACTGAATGGATTGAATTGGTAAATCTTGAAGTAAATATTTTAATTAGAAATAATGAAAATATGTATGAATTAATTATTAATGCCAAACATAGTTCAGATAATTTTAATAAGAACATCTATGGTTTGGGAAATACAAGCCAATTAATTATTGAGAAATTAATTAGTTGAAAAAAATACTCGTAATAACTGATAATAATCCAAATAGGTCTGCAAGACCCGAGAGATTATTATCATTATTAGCAAATTCGGAATATGAGACACATCTGCTTTCGCAGACTTCTTTTAATAGTAATAAAATTAATCATTTTAAATTATCTAAGAAAATGACTAATTGGGAAGGATTTATTTATATATTCAGTTTATATAAGATATATAATAAATTATTAAACCTTAATCCTATTGGCAATAATGTATTTAATAAATTAAATAATAATAAGTATGATTTAATTATTTGTGAAAATTTAACAGTAATTTATTATGCCTTTTTATTTAAAAAATCAAATACAAAAATAATGCTTGATTTACGTGAGTTTTATGTTAACCAATATGATAATGATTTTCATTCTCATTTTATTAAAAAAATATATTATAATTCTAAAATAAAATACTTGAATTATTTATTAAATAATTATGCTTCTAAATGTGATAAATTAATTACAGTGAGTCCTGGGTTGGAAGAAAATTATAAAAGAGTATTTAATTTTGATTGTGATTTAATTATGAGCTTGCCAAAATATGAAGATAATAAATCAAAACTACTAGCAAACAATAATAAAATTAAATTAGTTCATCATGGTGGTGCTAAAGAAGCAAGAAAAATTGAGTTAATGATTGAATTAATGGACTATTTAGATGCCGATAAATTTGAATTGGACTTATATTTGATTAAATATCACAATGATTATTATGAGTTTTTAAAAGATTTAATAA
Organism: uncultured Hyphomicrobiales bacterium; assembly: GCA_964465945.1. Classification (GTDB taxonomy): domain Bacteria; phylum Bacteroidota; class Ignavibacteria; order Kapaibacteriales; family UBA2268; genus JAJRPT01. The sequence goes on along the minus strand of CAYXMM010000001.1, from coordinate 295,053 downwards.
AAAATAAAAATAATATTAATATTTATAAAGAAATTGATTTGAATAAAATCAATGATACTCTTATTAATTATGATGTTGGCTTAATAATGTTCGAGCCGACTACTTTTAATTTAGAATATAGCTTGCCAAATAAGTTATTTGAATTTATTCAAGCGGGCTTGTGCGTTGTGTCTTATCCATTACCAAACATTAAAAGTGTTATTAATGAGTATAATTCTGGATATGTTTCTGAGAATTATGATATAAAAGAAATTGCTAATAAATTAAATAATTTAAGTATTGAAGAAATTAATAAATACAAATTAAATTCTATTTCTGCATCAAAGGTATTGAATGCTAAAGAGAATAATAAAAAATTAACTGAAATAATAAAAGAAATGGTAGAATAATATGAAAAAATTTGCTATAACTGGTGTTGCAGGATATATTGCTCCAAGACATTTGCAAGCAATAAAAGATAATAATTCTGATTTAATTGCGGCTATGGATACTCATGATTCTGTTGGAATTTTAGATAGGTACTTTCCTAATGCTAGTTTTTTTACTGAATTTGAACGATTTGATAGACATTTATCCAAATTAATTAATAGAGATGGTCATTGCGATTACATTTCTATTTGCTCTCCAAATTATTTACATGATGCTCACATAAGATTAGCTCTGAGAATTGGTTCTAACGCAATATGTGAGAAGCCACTTGTTACAAAGCCAAGCAATCTTGATTATTTAGAAGAAATTGAAGCAAAAAGTCAAGGAAAAGTTTATAATATACTTCAACTAAGAGTTCACGAAAAAATAAAGGCATTAAGAGAAAAATTAAAACAAGAAAATTCTAACACGAAAAAAGATGTAATTCTAACTTATATTACTTCTCGGGGTCCTTGGTATAAATACTCTTGGAAAGGTGATATTGAAAAATCGGGTGGAGTGGCTACTAATATTGGAATACATTTTTTTGATATGCTAATTTGGTTATTTGGAAATGTTCAAGAAAACGAAGTTCATTTACTCACTGAGACTAAAGCTTCTGGCTTTTTAGAGTTAGAGAATGCAAATGTTCGCTGGTTTTTATCTACAAATAGTGAAGATTTACCCCAATCAGCCATTAGTAATAATTTATCTACTTTTCGTTCTATAACAATAGATGGAGAAGAAATTGAATTCTCTGGTGGATTCACCGACCTTCATACTTTGGTTTATAAGGATATTCTAAATGGTGGGGGTTACGGAATTGAAGATGCCAGACCTTCAGTTCAAACTGCTTGGGACATCAGACATTCTAAAATAATTGAGAAAACCGATAGATTACATGATTTCTTAAAATAATAACTATTTCATTAAATTAGCATCCCATCTTTTGCACAAGCAGGTTTAGTTATCTCTTGTAATAATATATTGCTATAAAAATAGCATTCAGCACTTCACAAAATCATAAACTAAAATTGTAATAAAGTTCAGATTCTACTTCTTATGAATCTTTTATACAATTACTTTTTAGATTCCTAAAAAGTTCATCATCTTTGAATATTATATCATTACTCGTATTTTTAATTTTTTACCATAGAATCTGAAATTTACTTCTTTCTTTTGAGAAAGAAGATTAAACACAAAAAATGTATTTTAAGAAAGAGATTTATAATCTAAAATTAATTTAATTTTTTAGTAATCCTAAAGACGGATTGTTAATTTGTTGCTCATTCTGGCTTTATTTAAAGATGGGTATTGTAATAAAACGAAAAAAGCCCCGATTACTCGGGGCTTTGAGCCACTTAACAGACTCGAACTGTTGACCTGCTGATTACAAATCAGCTGCTCTACCAACTGAGCTAAAGTGGCACTCAATTAGAATTCAAAATTAAGGAATATTTTGATATTTGCAAATTATTTTTTCATTTTTTTCATAATTTTACAATTATTTTTATGGTAAAGTTTTTTCAAATAGTTTGTAACTATATATCAATATTTAGTTTATCTAAAATATTAAAAGTATTGAATTTTAATAATTTTTGTAGTTTTTTTTAAAATATTGAGTGTTAGTAAATTCGTTTTGCTTTGAATTTTGACATTAAGATTTCCTCTAACGGCGATAAATCTTCTAGCTTACTTTCAATATATGCTATATTTGAAATTTTTACATCATCATTTTTTTCTTCGTCTCTAATACTTATGAAGTCTTTACATTGCTTAAATCTTGCTAAATCATCTTCTTGAATGAATTGAAATTTAACATTGCTTTTGTAAATTCTGACTGCTAAATCACTAAATTTTTGCTTATTTGATTCAAGAGTTGAAAGTGTGAAAGTTGTATCGGAATAGATGTTTATGTTATCATTAAGAAAAGCTACTGCACAAGTTACAAGTGATTTTAGACCAGCAACTTCGGTGATTATTGTATTCAAAAAGTTTGTGAAATTGTGTTCTAATTTTACTGCTGATACGCTTTCTTGGATATAGATTTCATCTTTTGAGTAATTCGTTTTAGCTTCTGAAGTAACATCTTCTTTGACTTCCACTTTGTTTTCTTGAGTTGAAAATGGGTCTTGCTTTGTTCCAAAAGAAACATTTTTTGTATAAGTACTATTGTTTTGGTTCTCTTCTTCTTGCCTTGATTTGGCTAAATCTATTGACTTAGTTTCTTTTATTTCAGGGCTTTTTTTTTTATTTCATCTGAGTTTGATTCTAAAATTGCAATTATTTTACTAAGCTCTTCTGTTGAATCCATATTTGCTAATGCAACAAGACACAGTTCAAATATAATACTTGGCTGGCTAGAGCTTCTGATGTTTTTGTCAGTATCAACAAGCAAGTTAAGTATTCTAATTATATCATAATTATGAAAACTTTCGATTGTAGATTTATATTTTTGAATTGCACTTTCAGAGACATCTAATTTGATATTTGAAGATGCTTTGAAAGCGAGCATATTTCTAAAATGCTCAATTAATCCGTTTAGAGTTTCTCTTAAATCATAGCCACGTTCAGAGATTGCGCTTGCAATATCGAACATTCCAGCTACATTATGAGAGAGCATATTATCAGTTATTTGGAAATAAAAATCTTCATCAATTAGATTCAAAGCATTTGCTAAATCTTTGTAAGTAATTTTTTTGCCACAAAAGGCAACGGCTTGGTCGAAGATAGATTGTGAATCACGCATCGAACCATCTGCTTTTTTTGCGATAGTGAGCAATGCTGCATCTTCAATTTGAATATTATCTTTATTAGCAATCATTCTCAGTTGCGAGATTATGCTTTCAAGCCCCATTCGGAGGAAGTCAAATCTTTGGCAACGGGAAATAATTGTTGCTGGCACTTTATGTGGTTCTGTTGTCGCAAAAACAAAAAGCAAGTGTGGGGGTGGTTCTTCGAGTGTTTTTAATAAGGCATTGAAGGCACTTTTGGATAGCATGTGAACTTCATCAATGATATATATTTTATATTTACCGATAGAAGGTGGATATTTAGCATTTTCACGTAGAGAGCGAATATCCTCAACGCTATTGTTTGATGCTCCATCTATTTCGATAATGTCTAAGTCTTCAAGTTCTCTTACATCAATATCGTTGCCAGATTCGATAAGACCTTTTTTGATTACTTCGCGGGCATATATTCTTGCAGAAGTAGTTTTCCCAACTCCCCTTGGACCTGTAAAAAGGTAGGCGTGATGGATTCTATTTTCGTTTATAGCATTGCGAAGAGTCCTTGAAATATGGTCTTGACCGACTACTTCTTCAAATATTTGCGGTCTAAATCGTCTTGCACTTACAAGATATTGTGAATTATCTGACATTATTTTTAAATTTGTAAAAGCAATAAATACACTTGCTAAATTATTAAATATTTTTGAGTAATCATAATGAAGAATAAAATTATATTAAGTTTGATAATTGGAATGTTTAGCTTAATTTCTTTAAAATCAGAGAATTTGTCTGAATTTGATATTTACATAAAAGTAAAAAGAGATGCTAATATATATGAATTGAAAAGTAAACTGAAAAGTGATTTTAATGTTGAGTTAGGTGAAAGTATTTTACCATATAAGTTAAGTTTAACTTCTAAATTGCAAAATTCATTTCAATCGGCTAACAATAAAAAAACTAAGAATATTCTACGAAAAGAAGAACCATTGCTTCGGACATATAGAATTGCTTTAACAAGTCAAGAAAATTTAAACTCTGCTTTAAAGAAACTTAAAAATTACAACGAATTAGATTATTTTGAAAAAGTTAGAATACCTAAATTGCTGAGTATAAGCGATTTTAATGACCCATTAATTAGCGAACAAGATGTTTTGCGTGATATTAAAGCATTTGAAGCATGGGAGATTGGGGAAGGGGATAGTTCTATAATAATTGGGATTTCAGACTCGGGTTTAGACCAATTCCATGAAGATATTAATCCAAACTTATATAGATTTTGGGGTGAAATTCCAAGCAATGGAGTTGATGATGATTTGAATGGGTATGTTGATGATTTTCAGGGAGTAAGCTTAGAAAATCAGCGTAAAACAACTGGTGGTGGGAACACTACTACGAATGTGAACCATGGTTTGAATGTAGCAGGAATTGCAGGCGCTATGGCAAAAAACGGAAAAGGTGTTGTTGGGACGGGAAATAAATGCAGAATTTTTCCAATTAAAATCTCTCAAGGGACAGGATCTAATATTGTTTATGGATATGAATCAATTTTATATGCAGCAAATAATAATTTTGACGTGATAAATTGCTCTTGGGGAGCGATTGGAAAACCATCTCCAATAGAACAATCAATAGTGGATTTTGCTATTGCAAAGGGTGTAGTAATTGTAGCGAGTGCTGGTAATACGGAAAGTGGCGATGCGGTAGAAGAAAGGGTTCTTGATTGGTATCCTGCTGGCTATGAAGGTGTGATTTCTGTGGCTACTATGAATGATAAAGAGAATTTGTTTGTAAGAAGTAGTATTAACCCAGGAGTTGATATTGTGGTGCAGGGAGAGAGAAACTATACTACTACAAGTAATGATGGCTACACAAAAAGTGGCATATCGGGGACTTCTTTTGCTTCACCAGTGATTTCAGGTGCTGTTGGGGTGATAAAATATAAGTTTCCTGATTTGAACCCATATCAAATTGAACAGATTATTAGATATTCTGGGACTGATGTATCGGAATTTAGTTCTGAATGGACACAGATTATGCCGAAGTATTTTGATTTTCAAAAGGCGATGCAATTTGATGCAAATTCAATTTTATCTTTGCGACAAAGTAATTTTAAATTTTATTTGAATGAAAATGATTCAATTTTTGTTTTTAAAAAGGGTGATGAAGTTAAATTAAGCTTTGATATAACAAACTATTTTGCAGCTTTAACAGATGTAAAATTTACTTTATCTATTGCGAAAGAGTTCGTGCCAGGGAATATTGAAATAATAAATAATGAAGCTAATATAACAAGTATTAATAAAAATGAAACTAAGAGAGTACAAGGATTTAGCTTAAGAATTAAAGAAAATTCTTTTCAAAGAATTATTTTAAGAGTTGATTATGAAAGTAAGGGTAAAAAGGAGGGTTTTTTAATTCCATTTGATAATATGCCAGATATTACAAATTTTGAAAATGATTTTTTATTAATTTCATTAGCACAAGATGGTAAAATTGGTTATAATAATACTAATCAAGACCATGGGTTTGGATTTGTTGATAAAAAGAATGGAAATTTGAGTTTTTATGCAGGATTTATTGGCTTTGCAGATACAAAGAGCTTTTCTTCAACTTCTGGTGATGGATTTAATGATAGTGATGTTAGTTTAGAAAATGATTTTTCAAGTTCAAACAACGAAGCAGAATATTCGGTAAATACTTTACCTATTAGTTATCAAAACAAAGTAAGTTTAAGCAATGATTCAAATTATAGATGGGCAAGATTTGATGTAAGAATAAAAAGTGAAAATGGTTATGGCGATTTTGGATTTGGAATTGTTGGCGATTATGATCTAGGAATTTATGGCAACGCATTCATTAATAATAAAACTGAATATTTTCAAGATGGAGTATTTTCAGAAGGAGCAATAAAAGCAGAAACTCAAATTGCTATTAATGAAGAGGAGAATATTTACTTTGGAATAACTTCAATCTCAAAAGAAAATAATGCTACAATTCAATCGGCAGGGCTTTCTTCTGATGAAGCATTCTATATAACTCCAAGTTCTATTATTAGTAGTTTAAGTTCTGGGAATAGCAAGCAATATAAAAGCACTTCGGATATTGGGTTTGTGTCTGGGGTGAGATTTTTGGATGGGCTAATTGAAAATCAAGAGAAAAATTGTTCCTTTTGCTTGGCTATTGCAAGAAATAAAAATGATTTACAAAACTATTTAAGAAATTGTGTTTTAGGAAAAACTACAAGCGTGGAAAATAGAGATATAAATGAGAAATTAGCATATTTTAATGGAAATATTTTGAAGTTTAATTTTGAAGATAATGGTTTATTTAATTTTCAAATAACAGATTTACAAGGAAGAGTCTTAATGAATAAGGAAATGATAAGCTTGGATAAATTAGAACAAATAAAATTTAGTTTGGAAAATGGAGTATATTTTTTAAGTTTGCATAATAGCATTGAGAATTATAATTTTAAAATATTATATATTGAATGATTGGAAAAGAAATAGATGAGTAAGAGAACAAGGAAAAAAAATCTAAATAGACCATCACAATGGCTTAGATACCATTTTGATAATTTAATGACTAAAAGTACTTTCGCTCCATTGATGTTATTACTTTTATTAGTTATAATATCGGTGATGACTATCGCTACAATCATTTTCTTTGCTGGGTTAGTGCCAACAGAAACATCTGTTAAAGGAGTATCTGATAATCCTAACTTCATTCAAGTTATATATTTAACGATGTTGCGTATGCTTGACCCAGGTGTTATGTCAGATGACCCGCTCCATCCTTGGTTTTTAGTATTTATGCTATTAGCAACGGTATTAGGTCTATTTGTTTCTTCAATTTTAATTGCAATTGTAAATTCTGGTGTAATTAAAAAAATTAATAATTTACGAAAAGGTAAATCATTTGTATTTGAAAAAAATCATACGGTAATTTTAGGATGGTCATTTCAGGTTTTTCCAATTATTTCTGAATTAATTGTTGCTAATGAAAACCAGAAGCGAATGAGTATTGTAATTCTTGCTGAGAAAGATAAAAATGAAATGGAAGATGAAATCGCAGTTCATATAGGTGAAACAAAAAATACAAAAGTAATTTGTAGAACTGGAAATCCAATAGATATTCATAATCTCGAATTAACAAATCTTCATGAGGCACGTTCAATTATTATCATAGCTCCTGAAGATTCTTATGACCCCGATTCTTCTGTAATCAAAACAATATTAGCAATTACAAATAACCCAAATAGAAACCCAGAACATTTATTTCATATTGTAGCTGAAATTCGAGACCCAAGGAATGTTATAATCGCTGAGATTGCAGGTAAAGAAGAAGTTCAACTTGTGATATTTGACTATTTAATTTCAAGGATTACTGCTCAGACTTGTAGGCAACCTGGTTTGTCAGTGGTATTTACTGAATTGCTTGATTTCTCTGGCGATGAAATTTATTTCCAAGAAGAACCAAAATTAGTAGGTAGAACATTTGTTGAAGCTATGTTTTCATATAGTTCATCAAGTGTGATTGGTATAAGGAAAGCAAGTGGCGAGATATTAATAAAACCAGCTTTTGACACGGTTATTAGTCAAGGCGATAAGGTTATAGCAATTTCAGAAGATGACGACACTATTGCGATTTCACAAGTAACTGAATATAATGTGATAAACGATGCAATTAGAAAAGACCCCAAAGATTATAAACCATATCCTGAAAACACATTAATTATTGGCTGGAATAGGCGTGCTCCATTAATTATAAATGAATTAGATAAATACGTTGCACCTGGCTCTAAGATGATGGTGCTTGCAGAAAATAAAAAAGCTGAAGAACAACTTGCGTTTCACTGCGCTGATTTAGAAAATCAATCAGTTAAGTTCTGGTTTGGAGATACTACAAACAGGAAAATTTTAGACCAATTATCAATAGAAAGTTTCGACCATATTATAGTATTAAGTATTTCTGATACTGGGGACGTGCAAGAAACAGATGCAAGAACGCTAAATACGTTATTACATTTGAGAGATATTGCAGATAAAAACGGCAGCAAATTTTCAATAGTTTCAGAAATGTTAGATGACAGAAATAGAGAGTTAGCCGAAATCACACATACTGATGATTTTATCGTGTCTGTTAAATTAGATAGCTTGATGTTGGCTCAAATTTCAGAAAACAAAGAATTAAAAGATATTTTTGAAGATTTGTTTAGTGCTGGACCTCCTTCTATTTACATTATGCCAGCAGAATTTTATGTTGAGCCAAATAGAGCAGTTAATTTCTATACTGTAATGGAATCAGCAAGGCAACAGAATCAAATTGCAATTGGATATAAACTTAAAAATCCAAATCAGCGAGTTCAAAATGAATCGATGCTCGCTCATGGTGTTATTGTTAATCCAAATAAGAGTAACAATGTGTTCTTCTCAGAAGGAGATAAGATAATTGTCTTATCAGATGAAGATTTAACAACTTGGAATAAAAAGTAGGATATAAATCATGAAATTAATCATATTGATTGCTTTTTTACTTATCGATAACGCATTTCGTATTGACTACATTGCAGAACATAGAATTGATAATTTTAATATCAACTCCAAGCGAATTGCGATAAATTACTACGACCCTATATCATTTTATAATAATAAACCTCAAATCGGACTTGAATCGATAGCATTTAGTTATAATGGTATTATATACACATTTGCAAATGAAGCAAATAAAGAAAAATTTATTGAAAAGTTTAGAGCCATAGAGCCAAGATTTGGCGGTTGGTGCGCTTACTCAATATCTGAAGGTAAGAAAGTAGATTTCAACCCTAAGTACTATGCTATAATAAATGATTCTTTATACTTGTTTAGTTCAGCAGAAAAAATGAACTTGTTTCAGAAAGATTATGACCATTTACAAAAACTTGCTTGGTCTGAATGGGTAAAGATTCTACCAACATTTAACCCTAAGGATTCAATTTTTAGGGTTAAATAACTGAATTTTGATAGAAATTATAGTTTTCTCTTTTTTTATTTTACAATTTAAGGAGTATTTATGGATAACTATCAAGACAATGTTCAACAAAATTTCCAGCCAAATGATGGTGGTATAATGTCGGTAAAAGACTGGCTAATCACATTGATAATTATGGCGATTCCATTAGTGGGCTTTGTAATGCTTTTTGTGTGGGCTTTCGGTAGCGAATCAAACCAATCGAAGAAAAACTTCGCCAAAGCTTCTCTAATTATGTGTGCAATAGTGTTTGTACTATATTTAATATTAGGTGCAATGTTTGCATCTTTGTTTATGACAGCTTTGAGTGGAGCAAACGCTGGATAATTTACATCGAATAATTAAAATATAAACCTCAAATCCACTTTGAATGATTCAATTATGAGTGGATTTGAGGAATTTATCGGGAAGTTCATACTTATAAAGTTATAATTAAATTTATAAAAACATATAAGATAATTTTTATTTTACACCCAAATTGAAAGTTTCGAAATGAGAGTCAAATAAAAAGTGCTTGATATATAACAAGTTAATATTTTTTTCTTTTTGTCAGTCAAATAAGATTTATGCCCAATAAGGTACATAAGAGGTAAATTTCTTGGATCCATTTTCTGGAGTTTTAGGTTTAATTTTTCCAGAATCTATCGCATCTTTGATTAATCTTGAAATTTGTGAAGATTGTTTATCGTGCATTTTGAATCTATTCCTCAAAGAAGTATTATTCATACCTCCATTTGCAAAATACTGAATTATTGAATGTTGGTAACATGCTTCAATTCTTTCATTTAAATTCATTTCTGCAAAAGATTTAGGTGCAAACATTGTAACTTTGAACGAATTTCTAAGCTCTTCAAACTTTAAGGGTGGCAACCCATATATTTCAATTTCAGTTACAGCTTTCTCAAATCCGCTTCCACGCTCTTCGCAGATGTTGTATCTTCTAAATGCTTGAGCTAGAATTTCATTCCTTGATTCTGGTGTTGTTCTAATTAACCTATCAATTTGCTTGCTTGGAAGAAGATGTCCTGGATTAGAAATTTCGATTCTATCATCAAATATCTCGATCATTGGTCCGCTTCCTTGAATAGAAAAATCTTGGTGTATTAATGCATTGGCGATTAATTCCCTTAGTGCAATTTCAGGATAAATTGAAGTTGATCTCCTTAGAGCATTTTTAATTATTTCGCTGCCAGGTAAAATACTTTTAACAAATTCTATTAAGTTTTCGAAAGCTATTGCATATCCTTTACTACCTGGGAATTCCTTACTTGCTCCTACTTTTGTTCTACCTTCATATTTAATTACTCTAATACTTTTTCTTAACAGACCACTAAACTCGTTCAACCTATAAGCACAAGATAAAGCACCAAAATTAGTTATATAATATTCATCTTCGCCAACGGAGGTTATCATTTTCTCTTGACATAAGAAAAGTAATATTTCATAAGATGTTGAGGGAACTGGCTTACTTAATAATCTATATATACTTGTATAATCTAAAGAAGACAAAACTTCATTTCCATTTTTTGCAAGTGATGCAACTCTTTCTTCAAAATCAAATTTCTGGCTATTTAAAAGCAGTATCCCTAATTCTTCTCTTGACACTTTTCTTGTGCTACCACCATTCCTAACATAGCTTTCTTCAACTCCTTTTGATTTTATATATACAGGTTTTACTTTGCTTTCCTTGATATATAAAAATAACAATGTAGCGTGCTTTTCTAATAGATTATATTCATATAGTTTATATTCAAAACCTACAATGGGTTCAACTGAATCCCTTGAGAGATTATTAAATTTTTCAATTATTTCTTTAACTTGCTCTGTAGTCACTCCTACTAGATCTCTATTGTTATTATTTATTCCGTAAACAAGAAACCCACCACCTGGTAAGTTTGCAAATGCTGAAATGTGTTGTGAAAGTTTTTCATTTTTAGGTGATAAATTAAGTTTCCAATCTAGTCTATCGAGTTCGTGCGACACAGACTTTAAACTTTCATCTAGTAATTGTTTTGCTTTTTCTATCCAATTCAACATTTTATACCCAAATTTAAAGTTTCGAAATGAGAGTCAAATAAAAAGTGCTTGATATATAACAAGTTAATATTTTTTTCTTTTTGTCAGTCAAATAAAACTATCACTTTTTCTTGCTCTTTTCTTATATACCTTGTCTAACATAGTTACCAACTATTATAGTGTTACTTTATTTATATTAGAAAATCTCAAAGCACATAATATAAATACATATTTTGCAAAAATAAAAGAATAATATAATTAATCATATAGATGAGTAATTTTTAATTTATTACTTGTGAAAATAACAAAGTATATAATACAAATTTACTATATTAATACTATTTATCTCAGTGGAATAAGCACAGGTTATTAATTTTCTACTCAAAATATAAACCTCAAATCCACTTTGAATGATTCGATTACGAGTGGGTTTGAGGAATTTATCGGGAAGTTCATATTGTTTTCTCGTAACTCATAGAGTAAGTATGAAACTGAACTCTTATATATAAAGTATAAAATAGGATAATAATTTTGAAACTCCTTTACTAATTCTTCTTCAAAAATATCTGGCGCACGTTGTAGGGCATTTTCAAGCCCCCAGGATACTATTTGATTTAGAAATGTATATCTTGGCTGGATTTGGCTCTTCTCGTAGTAAAATCCTAAATTAAATGGTTCTGCTATACTAATCATTATACCCGATGCAAAACTTGTTCCAAACCTTAAATTACCTTCTAATTTATTCATATTCGCTTCGTTTGTTGGGAAATTTAATTTTAAATTAGTCCAATCAAAAGTACCACGATGAATTAAATAAACCTTAAACTTATTGAAATTATAACCATATCCGTTCTGCCAACCCATACCAAATCGCCAACTATCTAATATCCGTGAATCATCATTGTTAGGATAAATTTTAGAACTTATATTGCCGCCATAAGCAAATTCGTGGGAGTGATAGAAAAAGTCTTCATAATAAAATTCTGTGCTTTCTCTCGAAAATCCATAATCAATTTGTAAACCAAAAGAATTAGGTAATTTTGTTGAATTATAAGTTATCGATGGGTTTAATAACTCAATAGCTAAAACAGGATCGTTAATTGCCTCAAGTCGGTCTTGATATAATTTTTTAATAAAATATTCAAATTTTTTATTTTCCTCGCTATGCAAATTTAAAAGAGAAAATAAGAAAATGGTAGCAAAGAACTGCCATTTTATTTTATTTTTCATCAATATTAAACCTTTCCTTTTTAGAATTTCTGTCAATAAATTCAAATGATTTGATATAATTATAAATAGGATAAAACCTTGAAGATTGAGATAAATATCCTGAACCAAAATAATATTCTTCTTTACGTATTTTTCCATTTTTCAAATACGAAATTGAATAGTCAATGTTGTTACTAACATTTTGGAATATTGATATATGTTCGGTATTAACATCAAACACTTGAGCAGGACTATTATTATTCACAACAATAGCAGATAAATTAAAGGGACCATTTTTAATGAAAGCCAATCCTTTTGCATCATTATCTGCCATTATCCCAGTTTCATTTGCATCTACTGGCTTGAAATTACCCTTTCCATCTCCTAAAACTAACAGACCTATAGAGGCATCCGCTCTTGGAGTTTCTATTTCAGAATGATAAAAATTTCCAGTTAAAAGTAAATCAAGGTTAGTATCCCCATCGAAATCAAATGGCAAAATTCCAAAAATTGTAGAAACCTGGGCTAAATCAGGTAGTAATTTTACTTCAAATTTCTTATTCCCTTTGTTTTCGATATATACAGAACCGAATTGACGAGCATCATATTGTAAAGCGTCTTTTAAATCTTGCTCTTTATAAACATCAGTTAAAGTTGCTTCAGAAAACAGGTTATAACTTGGAAATTGCTTCTTAATATCTGGAATTTGTTGAGAAGAACATGAACGACCTCTTAAAGGATAAATCTTTCCGTCAACATCATAATAACTCAGAACAATATCATTATGTCCGTTTCCATCAAAATCCTTACTATAAACAGAAAATGGCTCTTCGATTGTGGCTTGATACTTATAGTTTAAACCCAGATTTCCTACTACATAATCAATATCCCCATCGTTGTCGAAATCGCCACCATTAATACTCCACCACCAGCCAACATTATTCTTTTTAAACTCTTCATCAGTAATGTCTTTTAACTTACCATTTTGGTTTTCAAAAAACATAATAGACATCCATTCCCCAGCAACAATCAAATCTTTGTCATCATCATTGTCAAAATCTGTCCATAAAGCCGATGTTACCATACCGGGCTTAACTAATTCTGGAGCAACTTCGTTAGTAACATTTACAAAAACTTCATTATCATTTCTAAGTATATATGAATTTGTTGGATAAGGATATTTACCCGGAGTCTGCCTTCCTCCAACGAAAAGGTCCAAATCCCCATCTTTATCGTAATCGGCAGACACCACACAAGAAGTAGAAGTAAACATTTGAGGTAAAGATTTTGGTTTCTTGTCAAAAGACTTGCTTTTTTCATTATAAATATATAATCTATCTTGGTAAAAAGGACTCCCTTCTTCATACTGATTGCCCCCACTACAAACATATAAATCCAATAGATTATCGCCATTTGCATCAAAAAATAATGAACCCATATCTTCATAAACGGAATCAAAAGTAAATGCCCTATTTTCAAACTCCTTGAACTCATTCAAATTTGAAAATTTATATATCGTTCCAATTTTTCCTTTTGATGCCGGAAAATATATGTCATTAGACCCATTATTATTAAAATCTGCTATCGCAACTCCTCCACCTAATTGAGACATTTTATGAGGAATTAATATCTCTCTTTCATAATCATCAAACTCAGTTTCTGAATAATTTAATGGTGGTTTAAATTCAGTATTTTTTATAAAATATTTTGACTTTGGCAATTCATAACTATGAACTAGATTAGCGTCTTTATAAGAAATAGTATGTTTTTTATTAATACTTAAATTATATAGTTTTTGAGATTTTCCTCCGAGCCAAATGATCTCTGCACTATCAACTTTACTATACTTTTCTATACCAAAATGAAGGACTGGTTCAACACTTGAAGCAAAACCTCTTGTAAGGGTTAGTTCATTGGTTTGGAATTTGCCATCGACCCAAATATTAACTTTAGTATTTAATCCAAAAATATTTTTGCCAGGACCTTTAAAATCAAATCTAATATAATTATTTTTCAGCAGTAATTCTGATTTATTCTCATATATAAATGAATAATCATCAACATTATTTACAGCCAAATCTAGATCGCCATCATTATCAAAATCTGCATAGGCAGCACCTTGCGAATAACCTAAATCATTTAAACCCCAATCTTCAGAAACGTCTTCAAATCTCAAAGTTCCATTATTTTTGAAAGCATAATTCGGCAACGGAGTTGCTGGAGTATCTTTAATCAGCATATCTATCTTAATGTCATCAAAACTATGAATATTATATTTCTCCATAGAGACTTTATTATTTAATATGGTTTGGCTTTCTAAAATTGAATCTTTAATATTATTGCGTTTTAAATTATTTTTTACTTTAATAGCCTCTTTCATCGACATATATACCTTTTGATAATCAGTATTCCTGAAATCATATCTAATTCCATTAGTTATAAACAAATCTTTCCAGCCATCGTTATTAAAATCAGCAAGTAAAGGAGCCCAGCTCCAATCAGTAGTAGCAACATTTGAAATAAAAGCAATATTGTTGAACAATCTATTCCCATTATTTCTTTGAAACGCATTAAACATATATTCATAATGTCCACCATTTGCAATATTCCACCAAAACTTTTGTGGATTCATCGCCGACATATTTGATTTTAATCTTTTGTTATCAGCTGCTGTCATATCTAAAGTAATAATATCAACATAACCATCATTATCAAAATCATTTGCATCAAGCCCCATACTATTATTAGAAATTTGCTTTGTTGATTTCTTTATACTTTCCACCCATTTTGTGCTATCATTAAATAATAGAAAGTCTTGCGAAGTATAATCATTTGAAACATATAAATCAACAAAACCATTATTATCTAAATCTGATGCCACAATGCCTAATCCAAAATATTCATCTTTAACTTTAATTAAATCACTCCTTTCGAACTTACCATTGTTGTTTATATACAATCCGTCATTAAAGGTTTCTAAATTTGTATTCGGCTTTATAGCTTCACTTATACTATCGGCAGTCCAACCTTGTGTTGTTATCATATACATATCTAAATCACTATCATTATCTGCATCGAAAAAAGTCGATTGCGTAGTTAAGTATGGCAAGTCCAAGCCATATTCTTTTGCTTTGTCTGTAAATGTCAAACTTCCATTATTTATCCATAATTGATTAATTGTGTTTGTAGGATACCCCAATAATGAAATTGAAAAGTAAATATCTAAAAATCCATCTCCATTTATATCTACAACTGTTACACCCGAAATCCATTTACCTTTTGAATCTAATTTGGATTTTTTTGTAATATCTTCAAATTTCATATTGCCTTTGTTAAGGTACAATCTTGCATTCTCTTGATTACCACCAAAAATAATATCGGCTAACCCATCATTGTTGAAATCACCAACCCCTACTCCAGAGCCATTATACATATATTCAACAGTAAATAGATTTAAAATTTCGTTCTGAGTAACTTTATTAATAAATTCAACACCGGATTCATTTGGTGATAATTTTTTAAATAAAGTTTCAGTTTTTTGCTGAGAAAAAGCGATGATATTTAAAAAAATAATTAGTATATAAAGTTTCATAGGTATTACCTTTTAGTTTATTTTTTGCAATTTTGAATAAAAAAAAATACAATAATGAAAATTATCAAATTTGGTGGGAGTACTTTTAAAAATGAAAACGATATATTCAAAACTATCGAATTCATTCAAAACCTCCATACAAACAATACAGAGATTGTTATAATCATTAGTGCCTTTGATAAATTTACAAGCATATTAAATGAGATTGTGAATAATATTATTTCCCAACCAACTCAATTCAATTACGAATTTAACAAAATAAAATTATTTATATCAAAATTTATTAATATAAATCGTAATTCTGTTATTTTAAATAGACTTTCCGAGATTGAAGAACTCCTCTACGCTATATCAATATTAGAAGAATGCTCTAAGAAAGTACTTGACTCGCTAATTTCAATTGGAGACTTAATTTCAAGTGAAATATTTTACTTAAAGTTAATGGAATCAGGGATATATTGCCATTTAATTAATGCAAGAGATGTATTTGTGACTGATGAAAATTATGGAAACGCAGGAATATTGTTTGACAAGACTTTGACAAATATTAGAAGCAATATTAAAGGAAATATCAATGTTATCGCTGGTTTTATAGGCGCTTCAGCGAATGGTAATCCTACTACTTTGGGTATGGAAAATTCAAATTTGTCGGCAATTCTTTGCTCTATTGCTTTAGAAACAAAAAATTGTGAGTATTTCACTGATACAAACGGTATTTTTGAAATTGACCCTAAAATTGCAAGTAGTGAAAGTGTTGAAAATATAAATTATGAGGATGCCCTTATACTATCAAGAATTGGTTTAAAGCAATTCACCATCGAACAAATTACATTAGCGAAGCAGTACGATATTGAACTTACCTATTGTAATTTAGAAAATTTAAGTATTAAAACTCATATCAATAATGCTAAATCATCGTTTAAAAATATTATAATTGTTAAAAATAATGGGATTGAAATATTAAGTAAAAATACAAAAGAGTTTTTATCTATAATTAGCTCCTTTGAATCAAAGGATATGAGTAAGATTGAAATTAATTTTACAAACTCTATTATTAGGATAAATTCAAATATTTATCCAAGTGATTTTATAAATAAATTATATTTAATTTTACACCAAAAATAAAATGTTGAAATTAGAAGTATACACAAATTATGCGAGATTAAAGATTTCTCGACCAGAAGTTAAAAATGCTATTAATTCAGAATTAATTGAGGTGTTTTTAAATAAATTAAATAAAATTGAAGAAAATAAAAATATTCGAGTTCTATTAATTGAAGGTGAAAATGGAGTATTTTCATCAGGGGCAGATTTGAATTGGCTCAAAAATATTAATGGAATGAATGAACAAGAAATATACGAAGATTCATTAAAATTTGTTGAATTATTAGATAAAATTAATAACTTTTCTATTCCAATAATTTCAATAGTTGATGGCGTTGCAATAGGCGGAGGTGCTGGAATTGCTTTATCTTCTGACATAATAATTGGAACAAAAAATACATTATTTGGGATAAGTGAGTTATATTATGGAATTGTTCCAGTAGCAATAATTCCAATAGTTAAACAAAGAATTGGCGAAACAAAAGCAAGGGAGTATCTCATTACTGGTGAAAGAATTAATGCTGATAAAGCATTAGAAATAGGAATGCTAAACTATTTAGTTGATGAAAATAAAGTAGAAGAAATAGTTGAAAAATTAATTAATAAATTAGCGAGCAATGCTCCAAAGGCAACAAAAAAAGTGCGAGAATTAATTAGAAATATTGATACAATAGACAATCCAAGCCAATACATCGCAAAAGAAATCACAAATTTAAGATTAAGCAAAGAAGGCAAAGAAGGAATCACTGCTTTTTTAGAAAAAAGAAAAGCTAATTGGCACAAATGAAACAAGTACCTGAGGAGGGATTTGAACCCCCGACACCTGGATTATGATTCCAGTGCTCTAACCGACTGAGCTACTCAGGCATTTTTCATCTTATGTATAAGAACAGATTACAAAGTTAAGGATTTTTATTGTTTTTCCAAAATCTTTTTTATCTCATCTCGCAAATTTGCTGCTTTTTCGTAGTCCTCTTCACTTATTGCATTGTCTAATTGCATTTGAAGATTATCTAAAATTGAAGTCGGTGTCTTGCTACTAAAACTCTTAGTATTATTAAAATTGTCATTAAATGCTTCATCACTTGGGGGAACAACGCCCGCTTCATCTATGATTGATTCATCTACAAAAATAGGTGCATCATATCTAACAGCCATTGCAATTGCATCACTCGCCCGTGCATCAATTTCATATTCACCTATTATCAATTTTGAATGGAAAGTACCTTCTTTTAGCTCATTGATAAATACTTCGTCTATTCTTAGACCAACAGCATCAAGACAATTCTTGATTAAATCGTGAGTCATTGGACGTGGAGGGACATAACCCTCCATTTCCAATGCAATAGATTGTGCTTCAAATGTGCCAATAACAATAGGTAATCGCCGACGTCCGTCAATTTCTTTCAGAATTAAAGCATAAGCATTATTTCCGGCTGGCGAAGCCGATAAACCTAAAACTGTTAATTGTATTCTTTCCATATTAAGAATTTTTATTTTTAATCATTGATGTAAGCTTTGGCACAATTTCAAAAGCATCTCCAACAATGCCATAATCGGCTATTTTAAAGATTGGAGCATCTTTGTCTTTATTCACCGCTAAAATAAATTTTGAACTTGACATACCAGCTAAATGTTGAACTGCTCCCGAGATACCTACCGCCACATACAAGTTTGGAGATACAGTTTTACCTGTTTGTCCTACTTGTTCTGAATGAGGTCTCCAACCAGCATCTACTACTGCTCTTGACGCTCCTATACCGGCACCTAAAGCACCAGCTAAGTCTTCAACTAATTTAAAACTTTCTGCATCTTTTAGCCCGCGACCACCTGATACAACGATACTTGCTTCGGCAACATCTAATTTTCCGCTTGTTTTTGCTACATTAGTAACAACAGCTGAATAATCAGAATCTGATATACTTGGACTGAACGCTTCTATATTTGCATCATTATCAGAAGTTTTATTCGCAGTAAACACGTTTGGTCTTAATGAATAAACTTGTTTTGAAGTTTTAATTTTTGCATTTACTTGCGCTTTTCCAGCATAAACTGGCTTAGTTGCAATAATCCCACCTTCATTTTTTAATGCAATAACATCAGCGATATAGCCAGCACCTAATAAGTAAGATGCTCTTGGAGCTAACTCCTTGCCTGCTGAACTTGCTGCCATAAAAACAATATCTGCACCAATAGAATTAGCCGCTTGTGAAATAATTTTCGATGTTGCAACTGCACTATACTTATCTGACTTTACAACTAATACTTTACTTGCACCGAAGTTGCCTGCTTTTTTTGCAGCATTTTCGTCATTTAATATTATACCCACTACATTAGCACCCAATTTACTTGCAGCAGTTAATGCTTCAGTTGAATATCTTTTTAAATTTCCATCTTGAGATTCTAAATAAACTAAAATATTTGACATTTTCTTTTCCTAAATTATTATAAAACTTAAATTACTTTTGCTTCAGTGTGTAAAGCATCAACAATTGATTGGATTTCAGATTCGCTATCGCCAACGATTTTGCCAATACGAGAACTTTGTGGAATATCCATTGATAAAATTTCAACTTTTAAATCAGAAGAAACGCTTTCTTTTTCAGTAATTTCTTTCTTTTTAGCTTTCATAATATCTGGTAACTTAGGGTAACGTGGCTCATAAATACCTTTTTGAGTGGAAATAACACAAGGTAAAGACGTTTCGATAGTTTCTTTTCCACCTTCGATGTCGCTTTCACAAGTAACTTTATTGCCGTCTATGTTTAATTTAGAAACAACAGAAACAGAAGGTCTATCAAGCATAGCACCAACTAAAGAAGGCATTTGCAAGGAATCAAAATCAATACTCTGTCTGCCTAAAATCACTAAATCGGCATTTATCTCTTTTGCTACTGCAGCGATATTTTCTGCAACAATAGAAGCATCGAAATTTGCTGCTTTAACTAAAACTGCATTATCAGCACCCATAGCCAAAGCAGTCCTAAGAACATCGGAGGCATCTGCACTTCCGACTGTAATCGCTGTTACAGTAGCACTCTTACTTTCTTTTAATTGAATAGCAGTTTCTAAAGCATATTCATCATAAGGATTTACAATAAACTTAACTCCGGCGTCTTTAATACTTTTTCCATCATCACCAACATTAATTCTTGCGGCAGTATCTGGCACTCTTGAAACACATACTAAAATATTCATTAACTCTCCGTCAAAAAAATCAAAAAAATTTTACAAAATTACGAAATTCATAGTTGAATAAGAAATGACGAATAAACTTAATTATTAATTTTTAAATATTCGTGATTGATGGTGATTATAAAAAAAAAAGAGCCGATTGGCTCTTTTCCTTAATCAAACATTACTCTATGTTTAAAGACTTCCTCGTCAATAGTTAAATAAATCACATAAGACCCTTTTGAGAATTTTTTCTTTATTTCAATATTATGAGTTCCTTTGTCAAACTCTTTCCAAGCAATATCAGAAACTCTAATACCTTCTATTGTGTAAATTTGTATCATAATTTTAGTGTTTTCATTTAGTTGAAAGTATAAATTGTAATGGTCTTTTGATGGATCATTTGCAACATTTATAGAATTAACAATTTTACCTTTTTCTGGAATAAAAATTGGTCTTTTACTTGTCATATCTATTGTTTCACCATCAAAATTTGTATATTCAATACGAACTTGGCTTTTATCTACATAGTTCTTATCAACCGTATCAGATTCTACCCATGCTTTTTTGTTTGGATATTTAACATAAGTCTTACCATCAAAGCCCTTTATTATAACAGGT
Organism: uncultured Hyphomicrobiales bacterium; assembly: GCA_964465945.1. GTDB lineage: Bacteria > Bacteroidota > Ignavibacteria > Kapaibacteriales > UBA2268 > JAJRPT01. The sequence goes on along the minus strand of CAYXMM010000001.1, from coordinate 274,188 downwards.
TTATTAGTTTGTGAATAGAGCGGAACTAAAAAAATCAAACTTAATATTAAAATTATTTTTAATTTCATAATCTAACACCCATCTTCACAAGGTAATTCTATAGAAGGGTCAGTTGGTAAAGGTCTATTCCCCCAAAAATCACCTTGTTTGCTGCATTCTTCCCCGTCTGAATATCTACTTTTGGTTTTACTTAGTATTTCAATAAAACCTGACCTTTCAGAAAGCTCATATTCTTTTTTACAACAAATCTCTCCGCAATTATGCCAACGCCAGTGGTCAACCCATCTATCAGCACCTCCTGGATAGTCTGGCGCTGGTCCGTTCCAAGGGTCATCACATACTTTTTCAATAGTTTCAGGCAATTTATAACTGCATCTTAACCAGATACCACAGGATGCAGTATAAACAAAAATTCTCTTTATAGAAGATGGGTAATTCGGAACTGATGTGCCAGCATCACCAAAAGCATCTGATGTTAAAAAATATTTCAAAACTAGTTTTTCAGTTAATGAAGAATAATTATAATGTAAATATTGAAACTCATCCAAAAAATTTGAATTTCCTTTTGCTATTACATCATCAATTATAAACTCAAAATTTCCGTCGCAATTTGTTCTATAAGAAAAAGTTGCTGAAGCCCGAAAGCCATCTTCTTCTAATAATTCATTAGATTCATCAAATTCATACTCAACAGTTGTCCAAGTTGCTGTACAAGTTGTTGATGGTGGACACTGACTTAATGCGAAATAGCAACTACAAATCAAAAATCCAAATGTTAAATAAATTATTTTCATTTATTATCTCCTTAATTTTTAATAAATTTAAGTAATTTATTTCCTTTTTGAGTTTCTAACTCAATAAAGTAAATACCAACTGTTAAATCTTCCAAATTCAAATATATATCATTTGAGTTTAGATTTGCTTTTGTTTGTAAGGTCTTAGAGTTAACATCATATATGCTGTAAGAACTAATAATAAACTCAGAATTTATAATTAATTCATTTTTCACGCTTGCCAAGTCAGGAAAGGTACTGATATTTAATTCTTCTGCTTGAACTGATGTGGGTTGTAGAAAATTTTCAACTTTTAATAAACCATTGCCATTACCTCCATATAATATACCATTTTTATCAAGATACATACCTCTATCAATTCTTAAATGCAATGATAGGAAATCTAATCTATTCAAATCATACAGTGATTGGAAATGATTTTTTCTTGTAATCAGTTTGACTGTATTGATATGGCTAATATCATAGGGAATGAATTTATCATTTTCAAAAATATAAAATTTCTTATTCTTATCACCATAGTAATTAGTTGAAACAATCATTTTATCATTCAGTTGAAAGTAACTAGTCATATTTGGCATTATATCTTCAATTGTATCTCTTTCTAACGTCATATACTTTATTTCTTTACTTTCTAAATTTAATTTAGAAATTGCTTTAAAATGACCAAGCCCAGCCCTAATTTCGGATATAAAATATAGTTGATTTTTTAATGTTAAAAATTCCAATACTCTTATTTCTTCAACTTTTTCCCAATCTTCTAATTCTTTTATATATGGAGTTTTTAACACTATTTCTTCCGCTGTTTTGGAACTCAAATCTACAACAAACAATGAAGATCCACTCCCACCAAAAGATGGTACTATTATTTTACCTAAATGATATTTCATTTTAAAAAATAAAGGGACCTCTTTTTCAAATTGGTATAACTTAGTAAAGGAATTATTTTCTAATTTAATTAGTTCATACCTGCTTACTTCAACTCTAATTGTTGTACCATTCACTAATTTTTCTGTTTTTATCAACTTCACAGAATTGACTAAGCAATAAATATTTCCAAATTCATCCTCTGTTATTGAAGTGATTCTATATGTAGTACTATCTTCAATTTTGAAAAAATTAACATAACTTTCTACATTATTTGTTTTTGGATCAATTTTAAGAAGTTTTCCAAAATCACCAACCCATAAATCATCATTTTTGCTTTTGAAAAGTGTAGCTTGAGCCGAAAGAGAAATACCTTTTTCTTTCAGAAAATCGTTGTACATTTGATTTGAATTCAAATCCAATTTATCTAAAGCAACTTTGTTATCCAATTGGGTTAACACATATAAATAGTTGCTAACACCTACCATATCATTAACTTGCAAATTAGTCAATTCTAATTCACTCTTTTCAACATTTATTTGTGAAAACAAATAATTTGTTAAAATCAATAAAATTAATAAATATTTCATTTTTTTTTCTCCTTTTTTTATTTAAACATCATTAATTAAAATTAAGAAAACATAGTTAAAATCAAATTATGCTTATATTTTTGTTTAAATAAATTATATAAATCCCAAACTTTGTATCTAAATTTGGAAGTATTACTTTCGAAAAGTATTGTTTTCTTGTATGGAGTAAGTATAAAAATTGCAAATACGCAAATACGCAAATACGCAAATACGCAAATAGAGTATTATAAGGAGTTAGCGTGATATGGTTGATAGAGTAAAGCATAATAATTCAACTTTTTCTATTCCAGTAACATACGATATGCAAAGATAAGAAATTAAATAATACAAGTCAAGTACTTTAAAATATTTTTAATTGGAATTTATTTTTTACTGGATTTTTCGCTTCGCTCAATATGACGGGGATTCTGAAACAAGTTCAGAATAACGAAGATACTAAGAAACACCCCGTCAGCTTTGCTGACACCCCTCTAATAGAGGGGAATTTTAAGAGAAGATGGATTTCTCGACTTCTCTAAATGATCATGAAATCATTTTCAATTGTATCTAATACTTTTTTACAAGAAATATATAATTAATTAATATTTAGATAGATTTTAGCTTAGTACCCCGGATAGGATTCGAACCTACGGCCTGCAGTTTAGGAAACTGTTGCTCTATCCAACTGAGCTACCGGGGTATTTTATACAATGAAAAAAAAAAGTCAAGATACAAAAATACTTAACTTTATTCAATTTTTTCTAAAAAATATTTGTAGTTTTGATTTTTATTAATTTTAAATTTTAAATATGAGAATAACAGTCGATATTTCAATGTATCCACTTACTGAAAATTATATTGAACCGATAAAAGGTTTTATTAATGCTGTTAATAACAATCCAAATATTGAAGTTGTTACAAATAAGGTTAGCACACAACTTAGAGGTGAACATAATGAGATTATGCCTCTTCTAACTAATGAAATGATTAAAGTTTTTGAGAAAATCAGAGCATCATTTGTGATTAAAGTAATTAAGGGGAATGATTAATGGATTTTTTTAAAAGAGAATTAGATGCAGTGGCAATTATTCCAGCACGCTTATCATCTACAAGGTTTCCGAAGAAACTAATTCAAGATTTGAATGGTTTGCCAGTGTTAATTCATACAGCAAAAAATGCGTTAGAGTCTGAGTTTTTAAAGCGTGTCGTAGTCGCAACAGAAGACCAAGAAATTGTTGATTTGTGTGCGAGTTATAATATTGAAGCAATTTTAACTCCAAATCATTTTCAATCTGGAACAGATAGAGTGATTTGGGCTTACAGAAGATTAGAACAAGATTATGACCTCGTTTATAATATCCAAGCAGATGAGCCACTTATTAAAGGCAGCGAAATTGATAAATTGCATAAAAGCTTTACAAATTCCCTTGCACAAGTTGGGACTTTAATCAAAAGAATTGATAAAGTTGAAGAAGTTTTCAATCCAAATATTGTTAAAGTTGTGCTTGAAACTGATAATACTGCGTTATACTTTTCACGTAGCCCAATTCCATATCAAAGAAATACAGAAGAAAAAGACTGGCTAAAAAAACAAATTTACTGGAAACATGTAGGTATTTATTGCTATAAAGTCGAATCTTTAGAAACCTTTGTTACAACTCAGCCAACTGATTTAGAATTATCTGAAAGTTTAGAACAGTTAAGATTATTGCAAAATAATCATAAGTATTTTTGTTGTGAAACAGACAAAGAATTTGTCGGAATTGACATACCCGAAGACTTAGAAAAGGCGAAGAAGATTTTAAGTGGTGAATAATAAAAAGACTATATTATTTATTAATACCATAAAGGGTTGGGGAGGAGGCGAGCATTGGCATTTAGAGTGGGCAATGCGATTAAACTCCGATTATAATGTATTTATTATTGCTAATAAAAATTCAAAATTAAGCCAAAAAGCAAAAGAAAATAAATTAAACATCAAAGAAATTAATATTTCTAATTTTAGTATTTTTAATCCAATTAAATGGGTTTATTTTTGCAAGATAATAAATGAAATAAATCCTGATACTGCAATAATTAATTTATCACGTGAATTAAAAATATTCGCTCCACTTTTAAAAATAAATAAAACTAAAAAAGTTATTTATGCTAAGGGTTCACCAACAAAAGTTAGAAATAATTTTATTAATAAATATATTTTAACAAATTTTGTGAGTGATATGCTTTGTAATTCTGTCGCCACTGCAACAAATTCTTTTAAACAATTTCCAAAAGATTTATTTTTAAATAAAATTCATATTATTTATCATTGCTTAGATATTGAAAATTATGATAAAATAAATGTTGAAATAAAACATAAAATAAATAACAATAAATTAATTATTAAATCACTCGGAAGAATATCGCCAGAAAAAAATCAAATAATATTTATTGAACTTGCTAAAGAATTAATAAATAAAAATATTAATTTTGAAATATCAATAGGTGGCGACGGAATTGATTTTAATAAATTAAAGGATTTAATTATTGAAAATAATCTTCAAAATCATATAAAATTAAATGGATTTATTACAGATACTAAACAATTTTTATCAGATGGCGATTTGTTTATTTTACCATCAAAATGGGAAGGATTTGGGCTTGTAAAACTTGAAGCTATGGCTTTGAGTTTGCCAATAATTGCTTTTAATAATTCGAGCAACCCCGAAACAATAATTGAAAATCAAACAGGTTATTTAATTCCAAATAATGATATTCAAGAAATGGCGAATAAAATTGAATTATTATTTAAAAATCCAGAATTAAAACAACAACTTGGCGAAAATAATCGCAAGTTACTTGAAGAAAAATTTAACTTAAACGTCATAGAACAAAAAATAATAAACTTAATAAATTAGAAAATATGCTAACAATAAATAATCTCACCGTCCATTTTGGTGGTAGAACACTTTTTGATAATGTTTCATTCGCTGTTAAAGAGAAAGATAGAATTGGTTTAATCGGTAGAAATGGAAATGGAAAATCAACTCTTTTAAAAATCATCGCTGGAGTGCAAGACTCCTCGAAAGGTTCTGTAGGTATTCCAAATCACTATGAAATCGGTTACTTACCACAAGACGGTGGAGCAAATTCTGATGTTTCAGTATTTGAAGAAACTATGTCGGCTATGAAAGAAATTGTCGAATTAGATAAGAGAATTGAAGAAATTAATCACGAATTAACTACTCGTGAAGATTATGAATCTGATTCATATATGAAATTAATAGAAGAATTGACCGACGCACACGAAAGACATCAAATACTTGGAGGTGGGGCTTCGGAAGCCGAAGTTGAGAAAATTTTACTTGGACTTGGATTTGAACGTGATGAATTTGAGAAAAAAGTAAAAGAATTTTCTGGTGGTTGGCAAATGAGAATCGAACTTGCTAAAATACTACTCCGAAAACCCGATTGTATCTTACTTGATGAGCCAACTAACCACTTAGATATTGAATCTATCTTCTGGCTTGAAAACTTCTTAAAAGAGTATTTCGGTGCTATAATGATTGTCTCCCACGATAAAAGATTTTTAGATATTGTAACAAATAGAACTATTGAAATCTCATTAGGGAAAATTTACGATGGAAAGTTTCCTTACACTGCTTTTATGGAAAATCGGGCAATGCAACGTGAAACACAAATAGCATCTGCTAAAAATCAACAGAAAAAAATCGACCAAATGGAGCGATTTGTGGAACGATTTAAAGCTAAAGCAACATTCGCTTCAAGAGCACAATCTAAGCAAAAAATGATTGATAAGATGGAAGTGATTGAAGTCGAAGACGAGGATATGTCAGCAATTAAATTTAGATTTCCAGATGCTCCAAGAAGCGGAAAAATTGTTATCGAATCCAAAGGTTTAACTAAATCTTATGACGGAGCTAAGCAAGTATTAAAAGGAATTGATTTCGCGTTGGACAGAGGTGAGAAAGTATGTTTTGTTGGTAAAAATGGCGAAGGAAAATCAACATATTCCAAAATATTAGCTGGACTTGAGCCATATCAAGGTGAATTAAATTTGGGAGCAAACATATCATTAGGATATTATGCCCAACATCAAGCCCATTTACTTGAAGGAAATCAAACTGTTTTTGACGTGATTAATAATGCAGCCCAAAACGAAGCAAGGTCTCAAATTAGGTCTCTATTAGGTGCATTCTTATTTAGTGGTGATGACGTATATAAAAAAGTCAGTGTCCTTTCAGGAGGAGAAAAAAGCCGCCTATCACTTGCTAAATTACTCTTAGAACCAATAAACTTCTTAGTAATGGACGAGCCGACAAACCATTTAGATATGATTGCAAAAGAAGTCCTAAAAAACGCTTTAAAAGATTATACTGGTTCAATGATTATCGTATCTCACGATAGAGAATTTTTAGAAGACTTAACCACAAGAACTATTGAGTTTAAAGGTGGATTAATCACTGAATACCCAGGCGATATTAGAGAGTTTTTAGAACATCAAAAATTAGAAGCTCTTCACGAATTAGAAATGAATAAAAAGAAATAGAAAAAGGGCGCTTTGCCCTTTTTTATTTAAATAAAATAAATTGTAAATTTTGTATATATTATTGTAACAAAATCACCTCTTAAATTGTTGATTGAATATATAACTTTTACAAATTCTAAAAAAGTTTTTATATATTTGTAATAATTAAAGAAAGAAAGTTTTTTTATTTTTAATTAAGGGGTATTTATGATTAGTTTATTTACACAACTAAATCTCTCTAAGTCTATATATATATATATATATATATATATGGCGATTGCATTTAATATATTTATATTTGGCTCGTCGCCAAATTTAGTCGCTGCTGATTGTAGCAATTGTTCAAATAGCTGGACAACAGATATTTCTTCCACTTTCGAAACTAAAATTAACTATTACATACCTTCTGATTTTACAGGGCAAGCAGAATTATTACTAACAAATGAAAAAGGCAACAAAATAATTCAAAAGTTAGATGCCTGCATAGGCAAACCTTGTAGTATTACAATCTCAGCAAATGGTTTAAACACTGGAGTATATATCTACGCACTCATACTTGACGGACAAATACTCAAATCAAAAAAATTAATGATAATGAAATAAAGGAATAAAAAAATGAAAACTTTTTTAACTATCTTAATTTTTTCTACTTGCGGTTTATTTTCTCAATGGAGTAAAATTACATATCCACCAGTTTCAACTAGTTTTGTGTTTACTGTAAAAGATGATACACTTTACGCTTTTAAAAGTTATGTTGGTTGGTATAAGTCTTATGACTCAGGTGAAACGTGGGAACAAGATAAGAGTCATTTTGTAATACCTAATGGTAGAACACCAGTATCAACACTTTGTGCCCCATATTTTGACAACAATATTGTATATGCTCCTGCTGGGATTGCAGGTTCATCACATAGCTTGCATGTGTCATACGACTATGGTAAAACATTCTTTCAAACAAACGTTGTAAATTACCATAGAAATCGTATTGACGACATTTATGTTATAAAAGCAAAGGATAATTTAGTTGTAGTGGGAGGACTTGAAGGTTTATTTGTTTCTTATGATTATGGGAAAAATTTTTATAAGAAAGATGAGCCAGGAGTAATCCAATACTCTAGTGGGTATGTTGTAGATCCTGAAGAATACGGTATATATCTTGCTTCAGCTTCAAAAGTTAATGGTATTTTAATAAAGGATGATTTTATATTGTTAACCTCAGCAGGACAGGGACCAGCAATATTTAAAACAGTAAAATACGACTTATACGATTCTTTAAGAACAAAATATTATAACGCAACTTATATGTATTTTGTTAATAAATTTGGTGAAGATAGCACAGAAAATAGATTTTTGTCAGTAGATGCTAGATTATTAGTTGAGATAAAAAATAGAATTTTCACAGTATTTTATGATAATGTAGAATATGCACAAATATGGTATAGCGATGATGAAGGCGACTCTTGGGAAGAATTGAATACTGAAAATATTGGATTAAAAAAAGTAAGATTAATAACAAATTGTGGTGATGTACTTTATGCCACTCCAATCAAAGGACCAGAAGTTTTTATGTCAACTGATTTAGGAACAACATGGGAAGTATTTGATAAAGGATTTAACGAAGTTGAAAATGAACATGGAAGCGATAAGTATCTTGATTATTTACAATTTTCAGAAAATTATGCATTTATTAAAAATGGATATAGCATCTACCGCGCCCCTCTTGAAGACTGCAAAATAGTATCAGGTGCAACTAGCGTAGAGAGTAAAGAGGAGCAAGAAATAACTATATTCCCAAACCCAGTAAAAGACATAATAAGATTGAATACCAGTATTCCGCTTAAATTAGAATTATACGACATCTTCGGAAATAAAGTATTAGAGGACACAAACACCCAGTTGAACGTGCAACATCTAAACACTGGAACTTACTACTTAAAATATGGTAATGAGACAAAATTAATAATTAAATATTGAGAAACACAAGGGGCTAGCGCCCCTTGTGAATTTTTACTAATCCCTCTATACCTACTTTTCAATCCCACCCAAGCAAATAAAATCAGGGTTTATCATACTCTTTTTATTATAGAGTAGATTATGCTTATCTTCATCAGTAGCAATCACCGAACCGCCCGTTGCTTCAACAATCGCTTGACCTGCCGCAGTGTCCCACTCCATCGTTGTCCCAAAACGCAGATAGACATTGGCTTCTCCTTCGGCAATTTTACAGAATTTCAATGAGCTACCAAGCATAATTTCTCTGGTTATTGGTAAGTCCAAGTATTTACTAAGTTGTCGATTATCAGAATTAGATTTAATCAGAACAAGGTCTTTTTCTCGGTGTTTTGTAGCAATTTTCTCTTTAACTTGTGAGTTTGGCTTTCTATAAACTATGTTATCTTCACCTACAAAATAAGAAATTGATAAAGCAGGAGCATAGATTACCCCTGCAATAGGTTTTGAGTTTTTAATTAAAGCAATATTGACTGCAAATTGACCTGATTTTTTGATGAACTCTTTAGTGCCATCGAGAGGGTCAATACAAAAATAATATTCCCAATCTTTTCGTGTCTCATATTCGGCAATATTACTTTCTTCGGAAACAATCGGAATATTTGAATAATACTTTTGTAAATAATTGCAAATAATATCATTGGAAGCAAAATCCGCATCAGTAACGGGAGTATTATCGTCCTTTAACCTGACATTCATAGATTTATGGTAAATTTCTAAAATCTTTTTACCAGCTTCAACTGCAACTTCATTTACAAGGTCAATATCAATCATACTGCAAGCGGAAAATATCTATTTATTATCCCTGAAATTGTGCCTGGGAAGTTAGAGACAATAGTTTTAATATTGAATTTCTTAATCTTATCAAGTTCATACCAGTTATCAACTGAGTAAACGGCAAGGTAAATTCCGTTATTCTTACAATCTGAATCTATTTCTACGTTAAGTTCATCAATTGATACAATAAATGCCTCAATCCCATACTTTTCTTTTAGCTCAGAAGCAGGTGTATCATTTCCAGGAATTTTAATTCCAGCAATATGAATACTCGGGTCTTGTTGTTTAAGTTCAGAAATTAAGCCCATATCAAACGAAGCAAAAAGCGTATAAGGTAAATAATTTTTCTCCTTTACTATTTCATAAATTCGTCTTGCTTTATCCTTATTATTTTCTTTTTTGTTCGATTTTATTTCAATATTAAGGTATGCTCTATCTCGTATTAAATCAATAGCTTCGTCCAAAGTTATAATTCTTTCGCTTTGGAAAAATCTATCGAACCAAGAGCCAACATCAAGTTTTCTCAAATACTTAAGAGGTAACCGAGAAATTGGTTTTTGTCCTTTAGCTGTCCTTCCAAGTTTAAAATCATGATAACATATAATTTTCTTATCAATAGTCATCTGAACATCAATTTCAATCATCTCAGCTCCACCTTTTAGGGCTTCCTCATAAGCTGCAATAGTGTTTTCCGGCGCAACTCCAGACGCTCCCCGATGCGCTGCGATAAATACTTTTTTCTTTTCTACAAATGTTTTTAAGTTTTCCATATTTTCAAATAAATGCGTAAATCTAAATGCTAATTTAATTAATTTATTTATATTACTTTTTTAATAAGGTAATTTAAGAAAAAATATTTAAAAATCGATGTATTCAAAAGTTTATTCTGCATCTGTTTATGGAATAGATGCCTTTTTAGTTGAAATAGAGACCCATTTAGACCCTGCTATGCCAGGAATGGTGATTGTTGGTTTGCCAGATTCTGCCGTTAAAGAATCAAAAGAAAGAGTAACTGCGGCAATAAAAAATTCGGATTTAACTTTTCCTCAGAAAAAAATCACAGTGAATCTCGCTCCTGCTGATGTCAGAAAAGAAGGGTCTGGTTTTGACTTACCAATTGCATTGGGAATATTAACCTCGCTCGGAATAGTTCCTCAGGAAAATTTAGAATTAACAGTTGCTTTGGGCGAGCTATCTCTTGAAGGAACTTTACGTCCAATTCACGGGGCATTACCAATTGCCGTTGAATGTGCGAAAAAAGGGTTTAAAAGAATAATTGTTCCAAAAGAGAACGCTGAAGAAGCTGCATTAACTGGCAAATTAGATGTTATTGCTGCCGAATCTTTAAAAGATGTTGTTGATTATTTGAATGATAGATACGAAATTAAACCTACGTCTGTAAATCTAAACGAAATATTTGAAAATAACGATGAATTTTCAATACACGATTTAGCTGATGTAAAGGGTCAAGAGAATGTGAAGCGTGCCTTAGAGGTTGCAGCCGCTGGTGGACATAACATATTAATGATAGGACCGCCTGGCTCTGGTAAAACTATGTTAGCTAAAAGAATCCCAAGCATCTTACCTCCATTAAGTTTAGAAGAAGCCCTTGAAACAACTAAAATTCATTCAGTTACGGGCTTATTAGCAAAAGATGAAGCACTAATAAGAGTTCGACCATTTCGCTCGCCTCATCACACAATCTCAAATGCCGCTCTTGTCGGAGGTGGAGTTGGAAACGTTCGACCAGGCGAAATTTCATTAGCTCATCACGGAGTACTATTTTTAGATGAATTACCTGAATTTGCCCGTAACGTTCTCGAAGTTTTGAGACAACCACTGGAAGATAAAACAATAAGCATTGCAAGAACAAAAATGAACGTTGAATATCCCGCAAATTTTATGCTTGTCTGTTCGATGAATCCAACTCCAGATGGCGAAAGTTTAGACAAAACTCAATCCTCACCTCAGCAGATTAAAAATTATTTAGGAAAAATTTCAGGTCCCCTATTAGACAGAATTGACATACACATAGAAGTCCCAGCTGTAAAGTATGATGAGTTATCTTCAAAACGAAAAGGAGAACCAAGTTCAGAAATTAGAAAACGTGTGTTAGCCGCAAGACAGATACAAATTGATAGATTTAAAGATTTACCAAACATCTACAAAAATGCCGATATGAGCACAAAAGTGATAAGAGAATATTGCGTATTAGATGAAGTATCGCAAAATCTTCTTAAAATGGCAATGACAAAATTTGGATTATCAGCAAGGGCTTACGATAGAATTTTGAAAGTAGCAAGGACAATAGCCGACTTAGAAGCAAATCCTAATATTGAACCAAAGCACATTTCGGAAGCAATTCAATATCGCTCATTAGATAGAGATTATTGGGGGTAAAATATTGAAGAAAAAGGTATTTATAATCAACGGAAGTGCGAGCGAAAATTCTTCAAATCAAAGGCTAATTGGCAATATAATTGAATTATCAAATAACGATTTTGATTCAGTAGTATATAGTGATTTAAAAACTTTACCTCATTTCGACCCTGAACTTTCTATTACTAATACTCCAAAAGAGATTTTAGAATTAAGGGAACAAATAGAAAGTTCAGATGGAATAATAATTTGTACACCAGAATATGTATTCAGCATTCCAAGCGGACTTAAAAATGCAATAGAATGGTGTATTTCAACTACAATTTTCTCTAACAAGCCAACTGGATTGATTACAGCATCAGCAAGTGGGGAGATGGGACATAAAGAATTACAATTAATTATGAAAACAGCAATGGCTAAATTTACTCCTGAAACAACACTTTTAATTCAAGGAATAAAAGGTAAAATAGATTTAGACGGAAGAATAACAAACTCTAAGACAAAAGAAGAATTTATGCAATTTATTAGTAATTTTATTAAATTATTAAATGAGTGAAGAAAACAAAATTGTCCAATTAAATCGCTCTTCAATAGAGGGTAGTGCCCTTCAAGGCGACGCTAATGTATAAATGATAAATATATTTAATATTTTCAGCAAGGGGTTGTAACCCCTTGTTTTTTTTTTAGATTATTTTCTTTGCTCAGAATGATAGGACTTTATAAATTTTCAATCTTCGGAAGGTTCTAAATCAAAAAATTAGTTACAAAACTAATTTACAGAAAAAAGTCGGACAATTGCCCGACTTCGTATAATGTGAGTTTCTTTGAAAGACTTATTTTGATTTTAAAATTTCTTTTATTCTCTCAACTAAGAAATGCTCGAAATAACCATTTGATTTCCAGAAATGAACTTCGCTAGTTATATACCCTTCTCGTCCGCTAATCTCACCTTTGATAAGCATTTCCACTTCACCTTCTTTCTCCTTAATTACTATTTTATATTGCATTCTCCCACTTTCCCAAACAGCTGCCCTAATAAAAGGCATATCATAACTATACTTACTTAAACTATCTGCTATATCGTCTTTTCTTTCTTTCATCGCAAATACACAAAAATCAGAAACTATTTTACCTTTAAAAAAGCCATCTTCATCTTGAGCATTGGACTTAGAACCAATAGCGCAACCAGTTTCTTCTATTGCTTTGATAGTAGCGTTCCATACATCATCGAAGTAATAATCTTTAAACACTTCTTCAAATTTTTCTCTATAGTACTTTGTTTTTAAATCTTCATCTTTCTTTTCAATAACCTCGCCTTTCTCATTCGTTTCTTCAAGATTCTGCATCTGCGAGAAAGCATTACTTGAAAAAGCTAAAAATAACGCTCCAAAAAGTATTCCTAATAATTTCATCTTTTACCTCTAATTATTTTGTAATTCTTCATTTCTATTTAATTCTACTGAGACTACTTTCGATATTCCTTCCTCTTGTTGAGTAATACCATATAAGTAATCAGCAGCTTCCATAGTTCGCTTGTTATGAGTTACGATTAAAAATTGTGTATTGTTACTAAATCGTTTGATTAAATTAACAAATCTACCAACATTACTATCGTCAAGTGGCGCATCAACCTCGTCTAAAATACAAAAAGGACTTGGCTTTACCAAATAAATAGCAAAAAGAAGTGCTATAGCGGTTAAAGTTTTTTCACCGCCAGAAAGCATATCTATTGAGTGTGGCTTCTTACCAGGTGGTTTAGCCCATATCTTTAAATCCGCCTCTAAGATATTCTCACCTTCTAAAGTAATATCACACTCACCTTCTTCGTTAAACAAAGTTTTAAATAAATCTTTAAAATTAACTCTCACTTGATTAAATGTTGCTTCAAGTAATTCCTGCGCTTTTGTATTAACCTCTAAAATAGTTGCAAGCAAAGAATCTCTTGCCCCATTCAAATCATTAATTTGCTCAGTATAAAAAATAAATCTTTGATTTTCCTTATCATATTCTTCAAGCGCCATAAAATTGACACTACCAATCGCTTGCAATTTACCTTTTATATCGGCAATATCTTCACTTAACTGCTTTTGGTCTAATTCTTCTTCTGGAGCAACCAAATTCTCAATTTGAACTTCATATTTCTCAAATAATTGCTCGGAAATTGATTTCTTTTGGGATTTAATTTCTGTAAAATTAATTTCTAATTTGTGTAATTCCGAATTTTGAGAATTAAATTTACTATTTAAAATATTTTTTTCTTTATTTAAACTCTCAATTAAATTATTTTTCTCTTTTAATTCACCACTAAATACTTCAATTTTATTTTTTAAATCTTCCTGTGATTTTAATAATTCTTCTATTAAACTTTTACTTTCAACAAGATTATTTTCATATTTTAATTTTGACTCTTTATTTGCATTAATTTCACCATCAAGTCGCTTTAACCTTCTAACAATACTATCAGAATTAGACTTCTCATCAAAAAGTTCATCTTTTGTTCTTTTTAAATCATTTTCTGCTCTGACTTTATCGATTTCAAGACGTTGTGTTTGTTCTTTGATGACATTAAAGGAACTTCTTTTTTCTTTTTCTTCCTGTTCTAATGAAAATAATTCTTTATTAATTAAATCTAATTCAGAGCTTAGGTTAACTAATTTCTCGTCATCTACTTTCTCATTTTCAATCTTAAGCAATTCCGAACGGTTCTTCTCAATATTTTGTTCTAAAAATTTTAAATTATTAAATAATGAATTATTTTTTACTTCTAATTGATTTTTAAACCTTTGTAATTCCGCTAAACTATTTTCTAATTTATTTATATTTTGTTTTAAATTATTATCGTCAAGTTCGGATAATTTTGATTGTAGAATATATAAATTATCTTCAAGAGTTTTAATTGTTTTTTCAAATTCAATAATTTCTGATTTTAATTTATTTATTTTTTCGATTTTACCAAAATTAGACTTTACTTTCTCCTCACTTCCGATAGTAAAATCAGCATATTTACTAATTAATGACCCATCTAAGCAAAGTGCATAATCAATTTTATTATCAATTATTGCATTAATCGCATCGTCTAAATTTTCAAAAATACCAACTAAACCAAACCTATTATTCAAATAATTAATTAAATTATTATCACTTCTTAAAATATCATCTAAATATGAATCTAAGCCATTAATATCAACTTTCTTATTATCCTTATTATTAAAATTTTTATTTAAAATAAAAGATTGCTTACCTTTTTTTAAATTCTTTAATAACGAATCTGCATCTTTAATTTCATTAATATCATCAACAAGAATAGAATTTGATAAAGTACCTAATAAACTCTGCAAAGCATTTTGATATTTTGAGTCAATAGCCAAATTATCCGCTAAAGTGCTAAAATTCTTTTTATTCCAATCTTTATTTTTTAAAAGAACTCCAACATTAGACTCATTATCAATCAAGCCCTCATAAAAACTTAATTGTCTATTTTTATCGGCTAAAACAGATTGATTTTCTTTAATATTAAAATTTAATTCTCCAATTTCAGTTTTTAACTTTTCCTTTTGTTCAACTAACTGACTAAGTAACTCTTTATTCTTAGCTAATTCCGTTGATAATTCCTCATTTTTAGAACTATTTTCTTGAATTTTTTTTGCAATATCCTCAATCTCAGGATTTAATTTAATTTTCTGAGAATTTAATTCATCTTTAATTTTATTTAATTTACTTTTCTCCTCTTCATATCTTCTGATTCCATATTCCAATTCTCTAATTTGCGAACTTAGCTTAGAGCGTAAAGAATTTTTCTCATTTATAGAATTAATAAAATGATTCAAATCTTTCTCAGAACCAGATAAATTAGTTTTGATATTGTTTATTGCAATAATAATATTATTTAATTTATCATTTTTTTCAATCTCTTCATTAGATAACCTTTCTAAGTTCTCTCTATTCTTAACTTCGGCATTCTCAGCTCTCTTTATTTCATCAGCAACCCTAAATTGCTCTTTATCTAAGTTTTTTAAAGTAACTTCTGCAACTGCTAATTCTTGTTTCTTATCAGCCAATCGTGCATTAACTACATTTTGTTCGACTCTGAAAGTATTAAAATTCTCATCAACTAATTGCTTCTTCTCTTTTTCGCTCTCTAAACTTAAATTTATTTCTTCCAGTTCAATAGATATAGCTTCAATCCCTTGTTGCAACTCGTTAATTTTCTCATCGATACCTTTAGTATTGCTATCAAGTGATTTATATCTAAGGTAAAAGTAAACAAGCTCTTTTTCCTTCAACTCTTCAGTAAGTTTATTAAATTTTCGTGTTTTTGCGGCTTGGCGAGATAATGAATTTACATTCTTTTCCACCTCCGTTACAATATCCAATACTCTTTCTAAATCCTGCTCAACAGCATTAAGCTTACGCTCAGTTTCCTTCTTCTTAATTTTATACTTAGTAATCCCAGCTGCTTCTTCCAACAACCCCTTTCTATCTTCATTCTTTCCAGACAATAAACTCTCAACCATTTTCAATTCAATAACAGAATACGAATCAGGCCCCATTCCTGTATCCATAAACAAATTATTAATATCTTTTAAACGGCAATTAGCTTTATTTAACAAATACTTTGTATCACCGCTTCTAAAAATTCTCCTTGCTACATTGACTGTTGAATACTCACTTGATAGTACTCCTTTGTTATTCTCTAAAGTCAAAGATACTTCAGCCATACCAAGTGGTTTTTTATTCTTCGCACCATTAAAAATAACATTATCCATAGAGTCCGACCGAAGCACGGATGTTCTCTGTTCACCTAATACCCATCTAATCGCATCAACAACATTCGATTTTCCGCAACCATTTGGACCAACAACCGCAGTAACCCCGTTTGAAAACTTAATCTTAGTTTTACTTGCAAATGACTTAAAACCATGAATTTCTAATTCTGATAAAAACATTAAAGCTCAATCCTATTGAGAAAATTAGTATAAAAATTTATGTGTAATCTCAAAAATACAGATTTTTTTACTTTTTTAATTTAATATAAACTTCTTTGTGTATAAGTAAGACAAGAATGTTCAATACTTGTTGAAAACTTTTTATTTTTAAAAATTAAAAAGTATAATGAAAAATTCATTTTTATTAAAATTCTATTATAATTCGTATTTAAACACCAGAATCATGAAAAAATACATATAAAATTTGGTTATTTTAAATAAATTTACAATTTTTGAAAATTAGGAATAATATTTAAGATAAAATTGTCCGTAATATTTATGTTAATAATAATAAGTGTCTTATTAGCTAGCTCATTTCTGGCGGTATTCTGGTTTGCTTTGAGGAAAAACCAATTTGAAGATATGAATACGCCGGCAATGAGAATTTTATTTGACGACGATGAAAATAACAAAATAATTAATAATAAGGAGCCAAAATAATGAGCGAAACTCTTGAGGATGTTCAAGTAGTAAAGCCACGTTTGGAAACATTTTCTTACGATAATCAAATAGTGAAACTATTTGCTATCGCCACGGTGCTTTGGGGTATTGTTGGAATGTTAGTCGGTGTTACCGTTGCGTTTCAATTATTTATACCAGACTTGAACTTAGATGTGTCTTGGTTAGTTTTTTCACGACTAAGACCTTTACACACAAACGCAGTAATTTTTGCTTTTGTTGGAAATTGTATCTTTATGGGAGTTTACTACTCTCTACAAAGATTACTAAAAGCAAGAATGTGGTCTGATATGCTGTCAAAACTTCACTTTTGGGGTTGGCAGGGAATTATAGTTGCTGCTGCTATCACACTTCCGCTTGGCTTTACACAATCAAAAGAGTATGCCGAATTAGAGTGGCCCATTGACCTTGCTATAACAATAGTATGGGTGATATTTGGTATAAATATGTTTATGACAATGCTTAATAGACGTGAAAGACACCTATATGTAGCAATATGGTTCTACCTTGGGTCTTGGGTTACTGTGGCTATTCTACACATTTTTAACTCAATCGAAGTTCCTGTAAGCTTTTTACAATCATATCCTGTTTATGCAGGAGTTCAAGATGCATTAGTTCAATGGTGGTATGGGCATAATGCTGTTGCCTTTTTCCTTACTACTCCTTATCTCGGCTTAATGTATTACTTCGTTCCCAAAGCTGCAAATAGACCAGTTTACTCTTATAAACTTTCGATAATTCACTTCTGGTCTTTAATATTCATTTATATATGGGCTGGACCTCACCATTTACTATATACTTCTCTACCTGATTGGGCTCAATCATTGGGAATGGTATTTTCTGTGATGTTAATTGCACCTTCCTGGGGAGGTATGCTTAACGGATTGCTTACTCTACGGGGAGCCTTCGACAAAGTTAGAGAGGATCCTATCCTTAAATTTATGGTTGTTGCTATTACTGCTTATGGTATGGCTACATTTGAAGGACCAATGCTTTCAATAAAATCAATTAATGCACTTTCTCATTATACTGATTGGACTATTGCTCACGTTCACGTTGGAGCTTTGGGCTGGAACGGATTCTTAACTTTTGGTATATTATATTGGCTAATCCCAAGAATGTGGAAAACAGAATTATACTCAAAGAAAATGGCTAATGCTCATTTCTGGTTAGGTATGTTGGGGATAATATTGTATGCAATTCCAATGTATTGGGCTGGGGTTACTCAAGGTTTAATGTGGTTACAATTTACCCCAGAAGGACAGTTACTTTATCCGAACTTCCTTGAAACTGTAACAGGACTAATTCCATTGTATGCACTTAGAGCTATTGGTGGAACTTTCTTCCTCACTGGTGCCATAATGATGGCTTATAACTTAATCAAAACTACAAAACAAGGTTCATTCGTTAAAGATGAAGGACACGAAGCTCCTGCACTTGCAAAAGTTTATAAACCTCACAAAGGAGAAGGTAAACTAAGATTTTTAGAAAGACAACCAATCACTATGCACATTGGGGTTTTAATTGTAATAATGATAGGAGGACTTGTTGAAGTAATTCCATTATATACAATAAACTCAAATGTTCCAACAATTTCTTCTGTTAAGCCATACACTCCATTAGAGTTAGAAGGACGTGATATTTACGTAAGCGAAGGTTGCTATGTTTGTCATTCGCAAATGGTTCGTCCTTTTAGAGCAGAAACTGAAAGATACGGCGAATACTCTAAATCTGGTGAATTTATCTATGATAGACCTTTCCAATGGGGTTCTAAGCGAACAGGACCAGACCTTCATAGAGTAGGAGGGAAATATCCTGATTCTTGGCACTATGAACACATGAGAGACCCAGCGTCAATGTCCCCTGGTTCAATAATGCCAAGATATGGCTGGCTCTTAGAAAATGACTTAGATATTTCATCACTTGAAAATAAGATAATGGTTATGAGAGCTTTAGGAGTGCCTTATCCTATTGATTATGAAAAATATGCTGCTGAAGATTTAATGACTCAAGCTAACAAAATTGCTGGACGTTTAAAAGAAGCTGGCTTCGATGCTAAACCAAATAAAGAAATAATTGCCCTAATAGCATACTTACAACGACTTGGAACTGATATAAAAGGCGACCCAGCTTCAACCGCTGGCGAACAATAATTAAGGAGAGATACGATGTTTAAAAATATTATGAGTAATTCCGATAGTTCATTAATTCCCTTGATTGCATTGGTAGTTTGCTTCCTATTCTTTTGCTTTATTGTTTGGCAGACAATGATAATGAAGAAAGACGAAGAGCAAAAGTTAGGCGAAATTCCTTTAAACGATAAACATAATAAAATAGGAGATTTATAATGTCAGACGAAAAAGATTTGCTTTTAGACCACGAATACGATGGAATCCAAGAACTCGACAATAAGATGCCATCTTGGTGGGTTACATTATTCATCTTAACTTTCATTTTTGCTATTGCATATATGTTCTACTATCATGTTGCAAAATTAGGAGACTTACAACTTCAAGAATACGCTAGTGAATTTCCAAATGAAGGTGAAGGAGGAGCTAAAAAATCAACTGGATTCACTAAAGGTGAATTATTCGCTCCAAGTCCTGATAACAAAGAAATGGTAACGAAAGGCGAAAAAGTCTTCCAGGCAAATTGCGCTTCTTGCCATAGAGCAGATGCAGGTGGAACAGTTGGACCAAACCTAACAGATGACAACTGGATACACGGTGGCGCTTTTACTGATATAGTTTGGACAATAGTAAATGGAGTGCCAGAAAAAGGTATGCTCTCCTGGAGAAAAATCCTCTCAAAAGACGACATAATAGCAACAGCAAACTATATTCGCTCTTTGCATGGTAGCAACCCTCCAAACCCCAAAGCCCCTGAGGGTGCAGTTTGGGACGGCACAGAAAAACTACCTAAATAAACAAAAAATACCTTTTGAATACTCAAAAGGTATTTTTTTTTGTATTTGATCCTGAGCTAATTTAAAGAAATTAAATTATCAGATCAGCCCTCTCTTCCATTGAGGGAAGTGCCCATTAGGGCGATGGGTGATAAAATAAAGGTGTCATTCAAATTGAGCGCAGCGAAATATCTCACAAAATCGCATTATTCCCATCGTTTACTGAGCATAGTCGAAGTATAGGGTAGGGTTGCCTGCTCGTCATTCTGAATAATCACAAAATATTTTCAACTTTTTTCAAAAACTGCGTTACATTTTCGCAACTTATGTGTCATTGATATATGTATTTTTACAATTTCTAAAAAAGTATTTTTAAATTTGTAAAAAATACCCTTGCATTTAAACTAAAAGGTGATTTTATGAAAGCATTTATTATTATCTCGCTGTATTTGTTCTCTGCTCTGTCTTTGTTTTCTTATAACAAGATAGAACTTGTCGAGAAAATTGAGGATTTTAGAATTGAAAGTGGACTAGATAACTACGGTTTTGACTTTGCCAGTTACCCCTCGCCCAACAAGAGTTATTGTATGTTAAATGATTCTATTGTTGTTGTAAAATATTACGTAACAAATGATACATTAAATATTATTAAAATGCAGGCGGACAGTTATTTAGCTAATTACAATATAAATACAAAACAAGTTGAATTTTATTATGATGTTGATCCTCGCGGATGGCCTTTCTTATCCAAAGATAAAAGTAAATTAATTGTAATAGGAGGTAGTAGTGATACAAACGCTTACAATCTGGGTCTGTTTTATCTTGATACGCTAAGTGTTTTTAACACATCAAATGGAAGTTTAGATACAAACTTCACAATAGAAGGTTATGATTTCTTTTATTTTAATAATATGTATAATGGCAACGTTTCATTTATGGCAATAAAACCAAATACAACTGATACAAATTATTTTGAATTTGAGCAGTACATCGGAGAATTAGACCTGAGCGATTATTCATATACGCTCACAAAAACAAACAGAGAATTAGAGAAAAAAGGTGAAATAAACTATATTGAAGATGCACGAATAGTAAAATCCCATAGACCAGGTATAGAGAAAGAAGTATTTTTAGAAGTTGACGAAGTAACATATTACGAAGATCCTTGGACATGGGGTCACCCAGTAGTAGAAAAACATTATAATTATATCGTATCATATAGTTTAGATGATTCTTTGCAATACAAAAAAAGTGGTTCAAGTTTATGGTGGTGGGGGCAAATAGGAGAAGAAACAAGGTCAATAGAAGGATGGTATTTACATCAAGATAGTTGTATAATGGGAACATCCTCTTGGTTAACAAATTATTATCTTGACCCTTTCGAGCCAGAATCACGCAATCGCAGAATACAATTAGATAGCCGGCCGATAGGCGTAGATGAAAATAATCATTATATATTTATAAATAATGCGATTGAATGGAAAGCTGACTCAACTCAGTTTTATTTAAAAATATATGATTATAAAAACAATAATATAATAGATTCAATCAATTTAGGGCTACTATGTCATCATCCACTTTTTAAATGTAGATCAATAGACAACTTCAGCACAGTGAATGATAGTATTGGAGTAATAATATTGAAAGGTTCAATCTGGAAATTTAGGTTATTTTCCTCAACAAGTGGGATTGACAGCAATGAAAACGAACCAGAACTTATAAAGAGCATCTACCCAAACCCAACATTATCAACGTTAAATATAGAGTTTAATAAAGAACTAAGTTATAATGATATAAATAAGATAAAAATAATTGATGTAACAGGGAAATCGTTAAATACAAATATTTCGCACGTAAATAGCAAAATAATTTCCATTAATATGGAGGATTTTTCACCTGGGAGCTATATACTAATATATAATGGCGAAGTTCGAAAATTTGAGGTTGTAAAATAACCCGTCATTCTGAGCGAAGCGAAGAATCCAGTATTTATTAATATAATAATCCATTTATTATCGTCTGGCAATGGGGTGGCGACCATAGATTATTTAATATCGTCATTCTGAGCATCCTCCCCGTCATTCTGAGCGAAGCGAAGAATCCAGTATTTATTAATATAATAATCCATTTATTATCGTCTGGCAATGGGGTGGGCATCCACAGATTATTTAATATCGTCATTCTGAGCGAAGCGAAGAATCCAGCAGAAATAAGCCGTTCATTGAGCGGAGCCGAAATGAACATCGTATTTTTCTGGAATTTAATTTTTGTACTGATTTCTTCGCTTCGCTCAGAATGACAACAAATCATTTTTTGTAACAAGTTCTTATTTATCAGAAATTTAGTAAATTTGATAAAAATATTTCAAACTTTTTTTCAAAATTTGTGAGACATTTTCGCTTCAAATGTGTCATTGTAGTATGGAAATTTACAAATTTTGAAAAAGTGTTTAGTTTTTTAGTAAGATTGAAAAATATATTTTAAATTTTTAAAGGTGATTTTATGAAAGCATTTATTATTATATCGCTGTTTTTTCTTTCTGTTCTGTCTTTGTTTTCTTATAACAAGATAGAACTTGTTGAGAAAATTGAGGATTTTAGGATTGAAAGTACTCTCACAGGTTTTAATAGGTATTATTATGACCCCTCAAAAGAAAAAAGTGATTGCATGATTAATGATTCTATTGTTGTAATTTACTATCATCAAAGTACCGATACTACAATTATCAAAAAAGGAGTTAATGCAGATAGCGCAGTGAAACTTGCAAATTATAATATTAAGTCTAAAAAACTTGAATTTTTTTATGATGGGCAAGACAGTGTTATATCTGGTGTATATTATGATAATACTTTTCTATCAAAAGATAAAAGTAAACTAATATCTGCAAATCCATTCTATCGTTTTTTTGCTCCTGATGATGACGTATATAATGATACAATAAGTATTTATAATACTTCAAACGGACATATAGATACGCTATTCGGAATTTATGGGTATAAATTCAAGAAATTCCATAATATGTACAATGGTAATGTATCATTTATAGCAATAAAACCAAATACAACTGATACAAATTATTTTGAATTTGAGCAGTACATCGGAGAATTAGACCTGAGCGATTATTCATATACGCTCACAAAAACAAACAGAGAATTAGAGAAAAAAGGTGAAATAAACTATATTGAAGATGCACGAATAGTAAAATCCCATAGACCAGGTATAGAGAAAGAAGTATTTTTAGAAGTTGACGAAGTAACATATTACGAAGATCCTTGGACATGGGGTCACCCAGTAGTAGAAAAACATTATAATTATATCGTATCATATAGTTTAGATGATTCTTTGCAATACAAAAAAAGTGGTTCAAGTTTATGGTGGTGGGGGCAAATAGGAGAAGAAACAAGGTCAATAGAAGGATGGTATTTACATCAAGATAGTTGTATAATGGGAACATCCTCTTGGTTAACAAATTATTATCTTGACCCTTTCGAGCCAGAATCACGCAATCGCAGAATACAATTAGATAGCCGGCCGATAGGCGTAGATGAAAATAATCATTATATATTTATAAATAATGCGATTGAATGGAAAGCTGACTCAACTCAAGATTATATTAAAATATATGATTATAAAAATAATAATATTGTAGATTCTATAAATGTCGGATTAACATGCCACCATCCAATATTTGGTTGCAGAAGCATAGACAACTTCAGTATAGTAAATGATAGCATCGGAGTAATAATATTAAAAGGTTCAATCTGGAAATTTAGGTTGTTTTCCTCAACAAGTGGGATTGACAGCAATGAAAACGACCCGGAACTAATAAAGAACATTTATCCTAACCCAACATTATCAACGTTAAATGTAGAGTTTAACAAAGAACTGAGTTATAATGATATAAATAAGATAAAAATAATTGATGTAACAGGGAAATCTATAAGCTTCAAGATTGAACAGACAAACGAAAAAGCAATAAACATAAACTTAGATGACAAATCACCAGGGCGATACATATTAATCTACAAGAACGAACATCGACTAATAACAATAATGAAATAAACCAAATCTTCAAGTCCGTTCTGGTTACTGAACGTAGTCGAAGTATAGGGCGGGGTTGACTGTTCGTCATTCTGAACGAATGTGAAGAATCTATTCTCTCTTCCATTGAGGGAAGTGCCCATTAGGGCGATGGGTGATAAAATAAAGGTGTCATTCAAATTGAGCGCAGCGAAATATCTCACAAAATCGCATTATTCCTCTCGACTACTTAGCATAGTCGTAGTATAGAAAGGGTCGGTTATATAACCTACAAAAACAAATTTTATAATTAATCTAACCCAAATTCGTTAATACCTTACTAATTTAAAAATTATTATGATTGGAATGTTATGGATTTAGTTCCTATTGCGATTTCAAGACCTAAACCATTTCTACTTAAAGCAGAATGGGCAGATGGTTTTTCAGCTATTATTTCTTGCGAACAATTTAGAAGAGAATGCCCTTGTGCTCAATGTACTGGTGAGCGAATTAATGATGTAATTTATTCAAAGCCAAAACCAATTAGGTTTATGACGGGTATATTTGAATTAAAAAGTTTAAATGTCATTGGGAATTATGCAATTACTCCAACTTGGGTTAATGGACATAACACTGGTATTTATACTTGGGATAAATTCAGAAAGATATTCGAAAAGTTTAAACTAAATGATGAAGAAATTGAAAAATTAGAAAAAACAGCATCAAACGATAAAAGAGATATAAAATTTAATATCGTTCAAAAAGATTTTCAAAAAAATTAATACTTTTGCAGATTTTACAAAATAGGAAATTATGGGCGTAGCGGAGGAAGTTTTTCAACAACAAATTGATGAACTTATTAAAGTTAAAAGCAAACTTAATGATACTTTTGATAATGTTATTGAATTATTAAATTCTTCGGAACAGATTGTTTTGACGGGAGTTGGAAAATCGGGCTATATTGCTAAAAAAATTAATGCTACTATGCTAAGCTATGGCTTACCAAGCATCTATCTTGAACCAGTAGAAGCTCTACACGGAGATTTGGGTTTAGTTAAAAAAGATGCTTGTGTGATATTATTATCTAAATCAGGAACCACAAATGAACTTATTAACTTATACCCATACCTAAAAGGGAGAGGTTGTAAATTAATTTCTTTGGTAGGAAATAGTAAATCATTTTTAGCAATAAATTCTGACTACTTTTTAGATATGTCTGTTGACAAAGAGGCTTGCCCGTTTAACCTTGCTCCGACAAGTTCTACAACCACGACTTTAGTTATGGGTGATGCAATTTCAATAGCTCTTGTTAAAAAAAAAGGGCTTCGCCCAGAAGATTTTTCAATAAACCACCCTTCAGGTCAGCTCGGTAGAAATACAATACTTAAAGTAAAAGATGTGATGGCGAGCGGCGATAAACTCCCTTTGATTTCTTCAAATGCAACATTGAATGAGGCAATAATTGAAATAACAAAAAAGAACCTCGGTTGCGTTCTAATTAATGATGGTGATGCATTAGGATTGCTTACAGATGGCGATATAAGAAGAATATTACAACGAAAACTCGATATAAACACAACAAACGTCGGCGAAGTAATGACTAAAAATCCTATTACAATCTATCAAGAAAAATACTTAGGTGAAGCTCTTGCTATTATGGAAAAAAGAGTAAGTCAAATTAGTTTATTACCAGTTGTAAATCAAGACAATTCCCTCACAGGTATAATCAGAATTCACGATATTTATGGAAATGAGTTGCTTTAAAAAAACAAATTAATATAAAATCTATTTTTTTTAGTAATTATTAGTTAACTATTTCAATTACTTTTAACACAAAAACCCTTTAAATATAGTTATATCAATACGTTTTATTATGTGCGAAAATTTTTGTATTTTTGCAAATTGCTTATTAATAAAAATCATTATGGCTAGACAATTAAGCGTTTTAAATGTATCAGGTGAGTGCCTACCTTATTGTAAATGGACTGACGGTGCGGATTTTAATTCAAGTTTAAGCTTATCTTTAAAAGAGAAAGGTCTGGATTCAAGAATTATGATACCTAAATACGGTTATATTTCAGAACGTAAAAATCGAATTCACGATATAAACAGATTAAGAGAAATGCCCATTCCAATAGGTGAAGAAGAAGATTTCGCTACAATCAAGTCGTCTTCTTTTCAAAACACCCGTAGTAAAGTTCAATCTTATATTACCACAAATGATAACTACTTTAATAAGCTAAAAGGTGTTATTCAAGATAACAGAACCTCAGAGGTGTTTCCTAATAACTTTGAAAGATTTGCTTTTTTTAGTAGAAGCGTTGTTGAAACTTGTAATTTGCTTAGCTGGCATCCAGATATAATCCAAATAAGCGATAATATGTCTTCCTTAGTTCCTGCAATGGCTAAAACAATGTTCCCTGAACAATTTAAAAATACTAAGTTTGTTTATGTGGTACAAGACTTTTATGAATTAGGTGAATTTGATTATAAACTTGGCAGTTTAACAAATCTTGATGAAGAAGAATTAAAAAATTGCAAAATAAAAAATAAATTTAGTTTGTTAAAATGTGCTTTGCATTACTCCGACGCGATAATATTCACTGATAAAGATTATTATAACCTTATTTTAGGAGATAGCGAAGGCACAAACGGTTTAAATACTTTATTAAAAACAAAGAAAAAAGCTATCTCTATTATTCCTGCAAATATCGACCATTGGCTGTGGAACCCGGTTAAAGACGAATATTTATCTCACAAATTAGAAGATGATGACTGGGAAAATTTTAAATATAACAATAAAGTTGAACTTGCAAATAAATTTGGATTTGAATATCACCCCAAAAGACCTATACTTGGCTTAGTTACTAATATTATTAAAGGTCGAGGAATAGAGTATTTCTTAGAAGCAATGGATGAAATTTTAAAATTTGACATTCAAATTGCTATAATGGGTGATGGCGACAAAGACTTAAAAGCAAAATTAAAAGAATTTTCTGATAATCACCCTGAAAAAATTCAACTTTTTGTTGGCTTTGACGAATACGTAGGTCATACTATTTATGCTGGTGCTGATTTTTATTTGAACTTGAATACTATTGAGAACTTAGGTATACAATTTATGCACTCTTGCAAATATGGAACTATTCCTATTGCATTTAAAAATAATGCTTTAAATAGAATTGCAGAAGGATATAATGATGATGACGGCAACTCAGTTGTATTTAATGAATCTAACAAAGACGCATTAATTGATGCTATTAAACGTGCATTAAAATTATTTGAAAATAAAGAAGGTTACACCCAAATTTCAAAAAATTGCACCTATGAAGAATTTGGCTGGGACGAAAATACACAACTTTATGAAGGTGTTTATCGTATGCTTATGAAATAATTTAGGAATTATGAAAAAGCTATCTTTCAAACTCTTTTTAATGGTTTTTGGTATCTATTTACTTTCAACTTTAAACTCTTGTAACGAAGTACCCGTTGATATTCCTTTAATCCAAGACACATTAGAAATCTATGCCTTATCTTCTAATGATGTTTTAGGACTTATAGAATCTAAAAAACAATTCTTTCGTGAACTAGATGGACCTTTTAATAGTCAGTTACATTTATTAGGTCGGTCTGGTAGTTATAAATCACACTTACTTTATCGATTCTTTGGCTTGCCAAAAGATATGCCGAATATTACCGAGCAAGATATTAAAGAAGCAACATTGCTACTATACCCCGATAAATACTGCTTTGGAGATACTATTTCATATCAACAAGAATTTTATGCTTATGAACTTTTAGATAGTATTTCAAGATTAAATAGTTTTAGTGATATTTTTGATGCTAATGATAATTCATCAAAATTAGTTAATCAGATTGCATTTTTTTCAGGAAATAGTCAACCAAAAGACTCAATCCCTATTCAACTATCAGTTGACAAATGGCTAATTCAAAAATGGTTCCAATTTGCGGCTAAAGAAGATTCCATTCGAAAAATATGGTTAGATACTTCTAAAACATTAGACTTAACAAAAGAAGAAAATAGATATTTGTTTTATTCATATTCAATTGGACTTGTTGCCGGACAAAACTCCAAAGTTATAAATAGATTTATCAATAGATTAGACTTAGACTCCCTTTATAACACTAAGATTAAATTAGTAGTAAATAAAAAAGGCAAAGACACAACAATAATTTTAAAAAATTCAATAGGAGCTTACTATCCTTATGCTCCTGAAGTTACAGAAACAGATGATATTGTGTTACAAGGTATCGGGCAAACAAGAAGTGTCCTAAACTTCAATATTGATACAATACCCCCACTTTCTGCTATTCTAAGTTGTCAATTAGAACTTACATTAGATACAACAAATTCAGAATTTGGAAATTACGGAGCAAGTCAGTATTTAGCTGGAGGTCAAAACGATGACGCTTTTTTCATACCAGGAAGTGAAAATTTAAACGTCTGGCCCTACATCGCTTATAAAGATACTAACTCATACAAATACACTTTTACTAATCTAACTCCTTTAATTGATTCGTGGAATAGAAAAAATGGAATTGGAAACCTAGTCTTAGCCGCTACAAGAGGAACAAACCCTTCAACTGAATTTACATATTTTGATAAATATAGATTTTATGGAATTAATCACCCTGATATTTCAAAACGACCTAAACTTTTAATCATTTATTCAAGAAGACCCGAGATATGATTAAAAAAATACTAATAATGCTTATAAGCTTAAACGTATGCTTATTCGCTGAAGGTGGCTCAAATTACTCTGCTTTTGGAATAGGTGATATAGAATCAGTTCAAGGTGCTGCATATATGGGACTTGGTGGAGCTTCTGTTGCAGTACCAAGTCAATATCATATTAATATGACAAACCCTGCAATGTGGTCTCATTTAAGTTTAACAAGAATCCAACTAGGCTATAAATTTCAACAAAGCTACGTAACTTCAAGTTCAAACAATATTTTCCAGAATAATGGCTCTATTGATGGCATAAATGCACTTTTTATGATTGATACATCAAGAGGAATTTCATTAGGATTTGGATTAAACAATTACACAAATGTAAGTTATTCAATAGCATCTGGCTTTTCCAAAATTATTGATAATTTACCAGTTTCCGGTAAATTAGAAAATGTTGGCACTGGTGGAATGAAAAAAATATATATCGGTGCATCTTATAAACCATTTTCATTTTTGTCATTTGGAATAAATCACAATGTATATTTAGGAACAATTCAAAGAGACGCCACTACTCTAAGCAATGAATCTTACGCCCACGACTCATTCACAGGCAGAAAATACGCCTTTTCTGGAAGCAATCAAAGATTGGGCTTAAATCTACATTTTGGTGATTTAATGCTTGGTGGCTTTTACGAAACTTCTGCAAAAATTGAGAATCGCTCAAGCTTAATCTATATTTCATACTACAATCTAATTTCATCAAATTCAACAATAGTTGATACAAGTTTTAATAGCACAAATTATTTTGAAATACCTTCAACTATTGGCTTTGGTGCAAGCTACCTAATTGATAAATTTAGAATTGCGGCTGATTTCACAAGCCAAGATTTTAGCAATTTCAATTTCAATAAAGGCGATAACAATAAATTTCAAGCATTAAATACATTTAGCTTTGGAATAGAAAGATTAGGAAATACATCTGCCGGTGCTGATGTATTAGATAAATGGACTTATAGATTCGGGCTTGGATATAAAGATTTATATTTGAATATTGATAATAAGCCAATAAATGAAATGTATTTAAGTTTGGGCTTATCTGCTCCCTTTGGTAAAACATCAATTTTTGATTACGCAATAGTATTTGGCTCAAGAGGGCAAGTTAGTTCACCTCTTGTTCAAGAATACTTCACAAGAATGTATTTTAACGTTAGTATTGGGGAGCAATGGTTTGTTCCTTTTAAAAGAGAATTTGGAGATTAAAAAATGGCAAATGTACTAATTACAGGTGGAGCGGGCTTTCTTGGTTCGCATTTATGTGATAGATTTATCGCAGAAGGTGATAATGTATTTTGTATGGATAATTTCCTGACGGGTAGCCCTGAAAACATAGCACATTTAATGGAAAATAAAAAATTCAAATTCATTGAATATGATGTTACAAACTACATCTATGTCCAAGAAGATTTAGATTATATCTTGCATTTTGCATCGCCAGCTTCTCCGATTGATTATTTAAAATATCCAATTCAAACTCTAAAAGTTGGTTCTCTCGGAACACATAAAGCACTTGGACTCGCAAAAGCAAAAAATGCGAAGTTCCTAATTGCTTCAACATCAGAAGTTTATGGTGACCCATTAATCCATCCACAAACAGAAAACTATTGGGGAAATGTGAATCCAATCGGTATTCGAGGTGTTTATGACGAAGCAAAAAGGTTCTCCGAAGCAATGACAATGGCATATCATCGCTATCACAATGTAGATACTCGAATCCTAAGAATCTTCAATACTTACGGACCAAGGATGAGAATAAATGATGGACGCGCAATTCCTAATTTCATTAATCAAGCATTAAATGATGAACCATTAACTGTTTACGGTGACGGCTCTCAAACACGCTCAGTTTGTTATGTTGATGACTTAGTTGAAGGAATCCACAGATTACTCTTGTCAAATGAAAATGACCCAGTAAACATTGGAAATCCAGATGAAATCACAATGCTCGACCTTGCAAAAGAAATCAGAGATATAATCAATCCGAACACTGAAATAGTATTCAAAGAATTACCTTCTGACGACCCAAAAGTAAGAAAACCAGACACAACAAAAGCAAAAGTTCTTCTAAACTGGGAAGCAAAAATTGACCGAAAAACAGGGCTCGAAAAAACTATCGCTAACTTCAAACAAAGATTAGGAAAATAAGAAGAAATCTCATAAAGCCACTTTTATTAAGTGTGATTATAACAAGTAAAACCCTCTCTTTCCTTTCATAAATTGCCAGTAGGGCGATGGGTGATTTTTACTTGTCATATTGAGCGAAGCGAAATATCCAGAAATTCCCGTCTATCAGAGGGGTGTCGGCTTGCCGACAAAACTACGACAAGGAGTTGCAATACCTTGTTAAGTACTTAAATTCATTAAAAAATCTTAAAACAAAAACGTAAAACATAATTAGTTGTCAAACTTACAATCAATTAAATATTATTTTTTAATTTTGTTTTATGAGAAATACAAAATCATTAGAAATTAAAGTCGGAATTGTTTCCGTTATAGCCATTATTTTATTAATAATTGGAATAAGTGTTGGTTCAGAAATAAATATAAAACCAAATGCTAAACTCTTGAAAATTAAATTCACAAACTCCGGAGGTGTCAAAACATCAAGTGCCGTAAGTATAAATGGAATTGAAGATGGAATTATTCAAAGCATTAATTCTACTACTGGTGGAGTAATTATTGAAGTTTTAATCGATAGCAAATTCGATTTAAGAGAAGATGCTAAAGCTATTATCTTATTGAAAGAAATTACTGGTGGAAAAAAAATTGAAATAACACCTGGTACCTCTCCAAACAAATTTAATTATAGCAATATTTTAATTGGTGAAAGTTCTGCTGATATAGGCGATTTAGTTGCCGTTTTAGGTTCTGTTTCTGGTGATATAGTCAGTTTAATGCGACGATTAGACACAATGACTTCGGCTATAAATGAATTAATGCTTGATGAAGCTTTTATTACATCAGTAAAAAGTTCAGTTATGAATTTAGATAGTTTAGTAGTTAGTGCAAGACAGATAATAGATAGAAATACAAGTAAAATTAACTCAACTATGGATGATATTTCCGAATTATCTAAAAATGCTAACGACTTAGTAGGAACTAATAAAGAGAAAATAAATAAACTAATAAATGACTTAGACGACATTTCAAAAGACTTAAATGGTCTCTTATCAAATGCTGACTTGACTGTGAAAGACATTAATAGTATATTAAAAGATGTTAAAAAAATTACAGAAGACATTAATTCAAAAGAAAATACAATCGGTAAATTTATCCGAGACCCAGAATTTGCCAACCGCTTAGACTCTGCATTTGTCACTCTAAAAAGTTTAATTGAGAAAATCGAGCAACACGGCGTAAATGTCAACGTAAGATTAGGAACTCGACCTTAAAGAAAAGGATAAAGTAAAACAAATCTAGCTCGACCTTGTATGTCAAATTCAACAGCCGGTGCTGGTAATTTAAAATGATTTACAGATTGTACTAACCAATTTACAAAACCATATTTGCTTTCAGGTATCATCTTCGTTAAATCGTAATCAAGTGCAATAATAAATCTTGGTTCACCATAATAACCCAACTCCCTATTTCCCCAATTCGGAACCTTATCATTATAAATATTCGGATCATTAGGATTAACTATTTTTAAATTTCTTGCAGCATAACCAACACTTATATTCAACCAAGGCAACCAGTACTTCTGTAAATTTTCAGGTAACATATTGTGTATATTAAAAGATAGCCAAAAAGTTTGAGAAGCATAATCATCAACAAAAAAATCGTGTGGAACTCTCTTATGGTCGCCGTGAAGTTCAGCGCTAATATAAGTAAACTTTGGAGTTACATTCTCAAAAGCTGGAACATAGCTCTGCAAAAGATAAAAACTCGCACCAGCTGCATTAAAATACCAATCTGAAGGTGAGAACCCAAAATCTTCACCAAACCCATCCATAATTTCTATATAACTAATATATCCTAAACCCAATAAACCACCGACTAATTTCGACGTTTTCTCATTCATATCGGCAGCAAACATTGCTTCACCAAGCATATAGGCAGATAAGTAAGCACTTACAAAATGTCCCCCTTTATCTACATAAAGCCCATAAGAACCATCTTCAATTACTCGAAAGTGAGTTTTTCGCTTCCAAATAGTATTTGATTGAGCTATATGTTGACCAACAAAAAGCGCTGAAACTCCAAGTCCAGTATAAATATAGCCCGATAATGAAGTATTATTTTTTATCGGAGGTAATGTACCCGTTATAGTATATCTATAAGAATCACCATAAAGGAAGTCCGCCCTATTCATTCGTAGAACAGTGTCATTTTCTAATAGTTGATTTTCTATACTATTATTTTTGATAAATGTATCTATATTACTTTGTGAGAATACTTGTATATTGAGCAATAACAAGAAGATAAGTATCGTAGAAAAGTGGCACATTATTTGATGTTTACCTATTGAATTATAGGTCGAAATGGAAGAATTATCTAACATAATAAAAAAGTATCGTGAAAAAAAGGGTATTTCTTTACAAGAACTATCCGAAAAAACGAAAATAAGGAAAAATATAATTTCTGCAATAGAGCAGGGTGATTTCTCTTTATTACCTCCTGTTTACGGCACTTCTTTTTTGAAAACTATAGTTCAATATTTAGATATCCCTGAGGAAGAATATAGTTCATTACTAAGCCCTATTAAGAAAAAAGAAAAGGATATAGTTAAAACCACGCAAAAAGCAAATTTTAGAGACTATGGCTCAATTAAAGGTGCAATTAAAATTTTTGGAATTGAGATTAATCCTAATTTTATAAACTATGCCCTTTACTTTGCATTTGGATTAATAGTATTAATCTTACTTTATATCTCTTTGTTCTACGAAAAAGAAACACCTAAACAACCTGATTTACCAGTAATTGAAGGCACACCATCTGATGATGCTCAAATAATTATTTCCGAAGAAGGAGAGGAAGACACAGGTGAATTTGTCGCCGATTCAATCACTCTTTCTGCTTATGCAATCGATACCGCTTGGGTTAGAATAGACATTGACGGGAAACGTTTAGATGAAGTATTATTTGTCCCTAAACAAAGCAAATCTTGGAACGCGAAAGAATATTTTATTATTCAGCAAGGTAACTATGGCGCTATCGAATACAAACGAAATGGAAAAGTACTCGAACCTTTTGGCTCACCAGGTAATACTGTCAGAAACGTAAGAATTACCCGTGATAAAGTAATTACTCCAACACCTTGGTAGAATGAAATTTATTAATAAATTTAAAGAAAAATGGGAAATAAAAAGTAATTTTCAGTTGCTTTTGATTTTTATTGTTTTTTCTATAACAGGTTCATCTGCATTATATGTGCGTAAATTTATTTTTCAGTTTATAGGTGTTACAGATAGTACTCCGTTATATTTTAAAGTTCCATTATATATTTTAACTGTAGTTCCTGCTTATCAAATTCTCCTTTTGATTTGGGGAGCAATATTTGGTCAATTTCGCTTTTTCTTTAATTTTCAAAAGAAATCATTTTCAAGATTTAAAAGAAAAAAAAACACTACAAACTAAACTTATCTAAGTATTTCGCAATATTAAAACCATTTTCAATTATTAACTTATACTCCTGACTATCAATATTTAACGCTGGGTTAGTATGATTCAAATGAATAAAATAAATTTTATTCCTATCTTTTTCAGACAAACTTTTAAATAAATTCATACTTTCAGAAATTAATGGGTGAGGTATTTCCGAAATATTTCTTGATTTTAATTCGTTTTCACTATAAAAAGTGCCATCAATAAAAGCATAATCTACTGATTTAATTAAACTTATTATATCATTACTCCATAACTGCCATTTATTTATATCTGGGATATAAAGTGCTTTCTTATTAGCACCTTCAATGATATAGCCAACAGTTTCTGAAAGTTCATCTCGGTGGGGGACAAGGATAGGCTTAATTCTCAAATATGAACTTAAATTTATTGATTCTTCATTTTTAAGTTCAGCTAATTTTATATTTTTGTCTTTTACTAAAAGGTTCCAAGGTGCATTTGTCTCTAAAAATTCCTTCATTTTTGGCATTACAAAAACAGGGACATTTTTGGCTGACATCGCCTCCTTACCTAAATACATCAAACCAGTATAATGACCTATGTGTCCATGAGTTAAAAATATCCCACTTGGTGATTTTATTTTATTTGTAGGAAGATATTTATTGAGCTCATTTAATTGCGAAGTAATATCAGGAGTAGCATCAATAAGAAAACGAGAATTGATAAATGGGTCTATTATTCCCAGACAAGCAACCTTTCGAGTATAATCAGGATCTGAATATAAATTTTTACAGCAATCATTTTCACATGCGATATGTGGAGAGCCACCATCTTGAACCGTTCCTAAAATAACAATTGTTGGTCCTTTTAAATTTTGAGAAAAGAGTTGAGATGCAAAAAAAAGTATAAATAGTATAATCATAATAGAACGTTTTAGATTAAAAATTTATCGTTTAATAAATTGATATATTTCAAAATTATTATTTATTGTTGATTTCTGCAATTTAACTAATTTTATTTTATTTTTAAAATATGAGTTTTTATGCTTTTTTGATGTGTTATTGTATAATTTTTGCAGATTCGGAGTGTTTTTGTTTTTTTTTGAAATCGTGTAAGTGATTTTATTATTATATAGTTATAAGATATGTGTAAAAATATTGTCGTTTCCGTCTGCAAGAATTATTGGATTAATAAAATTGAAAATTATTCAATAATCTGTAACTTTCTAAACGCTTTTTCAGTATTTTTATTATTATAAATTAAATACGATTAAATTGATTTATTTATAAGAGATAAAAATGAAATTTCTTATTGTTATTATCGTAGCATTCCTAATTTCAGTTAAAGTATATAGCACAGACGCTGTAATACATTATATAGGTAATTGTGAATCAAGCGATACTTTACAAAATTACTCTACTATTAACTATATGAGACTTCATGGAATGAATTTAGGAAGTTCAACCTGGACTGGTCCATCAATGCCAGATTCTATACCATTTAGCACAATTTTAGCATTTATGTGTGATACAGATTCAGTTCAAATTGAAAATCAGGGATTTCGAACTTTTAATGAAAGATTTTATAATATTTCATGCGGCTCGAACACATATTCGCTAAACCCTGACGTTCTTGATGTAAATTTAATTTATACCGCAACTAAAGCAAAAGATAGTGTTTACGTATTTGAATTAATTGACAAGTAAACAAATATTCCAGTAGCAATTGATTATGGTTCAAATAGAACTAAGACTTTTTCTTTAGGTACTAATAGATTAAATTTCATAGTGTCATTAGATAATAACAATCCTTACCAAAGCGATTATATTGGTGCAAACCTAACTTTCACAGCAATTTATAATTACGGGAATACTTATTTATTTGAAATTACAGATGATGATAGAGATGATATGCTTGTAGGTTTTAAATACTTATCACCTAAGTTAACGAATTTTTATCAAAAATTTATAGTGCCAAAACCTTAGATATTTTTGAGTTACAGTATGAATTGTTAATGAGAGTAATAAAAATATTACTCTCTTTCTTTCTCCTAAACCTGCATTCTAAGTGTTTCGCGATAAAGGTCTAAGCCCTTGTTTTAACGACTTTTTTATTTAGCAACTGCAAATTTTCATCAAGTGTGTAATTTTCTACACACTTTTTTAGATTTATTTATTATTTTTGTAAAAATGTTGATAAATATATTTGATTTTTTGACTGAAAATTTGCAAAAAAAAAAAAAAACGATTTATTTTGGCTTTTGTCAGATGACAATAATCATAAAATATTTTTCTATTTGTTTACCTTAATTGCAGTTAGAAATTTATTGAATGTTTTTTGTAATTAAGGCATTTGATGTTTTTTTTAACAATATCGCGGAGAGTTTTTATGAAGAAGATTATTTTAGTTTTATTTATAAGCATATTAATTTCGACTAAAGCATATTCTGGAGCTCAAATAGTATTAGTACATAAGCGTTCATTTAATCAAGGAGGATATACATATCATGTATTTGATGTGTATGATGGAATGATTTATCGTGGCATTAGAATTACATATTCTGGTTCTAACGGCGAAGGTGGTTTATGGAGAAATTATTATTATTGGAAAAAGCAATTTGATGATTCAAACGAATTTAAAAATAATTTTTCAACTATCAATATAGAATTACAAATCCATAGCAACAATTTGACTTTAAAGAAAAATGAAAGTTACAAAAGTGATTTTAATGTTGATGTCTTAAATTATAATGGCAATATACTATCCCAAACAACCTTTAACTCTAACTTAGAAGAACACAATATTTATAATATAAATTTACCATCAGGCCTTTATTTTATAAATTTGTACAATCAAAATGAAAGAAAAGTTTTTAAGTTTATACAAAATTAAAAGGCAAAAAAAAATGAAAATACTTATTGCAATTTCGATAATATTCTTAGTTACATCCAAAACGTATAGTGAAGATGCTGTAATACACTATATTGGTAATTGCGAATCTAGTGATTCACTGCAACATTACTCAACTATTAATTATATGAGACTTCATGGAATGAATTTAGGCAGTTCAACATGGACTGGTCCATCAATGCCAGATTCTATACCATTTAGCACAATTTTAGCATTTATGTGTGATACAGATTCAGTTCAAATTGAAAATCAGGGATTTCGAACTTTTAATGAAAGATTTTATAATATTTCATGCGGCTCGAACACATATTCGCTAAACCCTGACGTTCTTGATGTAAATTTAATTTATACCGCAACTAAAGCAAAAGATAGTGTTTACGTATTTGAATTAATTGACAAGCAAACAAATATTCCAGTAGCAATAGATTATGGATCTAATAGAGTAAAGTCATTTTCATTAGGCACAAATAAATTAAATTATATTGTTACTTTGGATAATAATAATCCCTATCAAAGCGACTATATTGGAGCGAACTTAACTTTTACAGCAATTTATAATTATGGGAACACTTATCTTTTTGAAATTACTGATGATGACAGAAATAATATGCTCGTCGGCTTTAAATATTTATCGCCAAAACTAACAAATTTTCATCAAAAATTTATAGTATCTAAACCATAGATATTTAATAAATAATTTATTGAATAAAGGGAGTAATATAAAAATTACTTCCTATTTTTTTACACCTGCATTCTAAGTGTTTCTCTGTAAAGGTCTAAGCCCTTGTTACGGAGTTCCATTAAAAGTTCAAACGAAGTTTTTGCTTTTTGGGCTGAAATCATAACATCGTGCAAATCAATTGGCTCACCTTTAATAAACTTATCTCTCGCATCAGCCGCCTCAACTTGAAGAGCATTAGTATCCGTTACAAATTCCTTAATAGTATCGACAAACTTTTCGGAGCGTTGAGACCCAACACCTTGTGAGTCATTCTTCTGTTGGACGATTGGCTTCCAAGATTGTCCTTGTAAAAGCTCATTAACTACCATACTATTACCTCATTAGAATTTTTTATCGAAAATAGTTCCTTTTACCACTGCAGCATTTTGAATTTGTCCGTTTCTATTAAACAAGATATAATTTTCAATTTGCTCTGAACTATCAGGAAACATAGATTTAAAGAAGTTTCGTTCATTGCCGGATATGAGTTCATTTCTATCAAGTTCATTAATATTCTTGCTAATAATATCATTACTAAGTTTTTGGGAGCGAATAGGCAAGCTCTCCGTATTTCTACTTAGTTCATTTTTGATATATTTAGCGCTGTACGGGTTAAAACCGGTATCAACTCTCATTTTGACTCTACTATTAGTTACACCAAACGGTGTCCCACCCCAAACAACTTCTTTATGCTAAAAAGAAAAATTAAATCTGCAAAGAATTGCTTGCAATATTCTTGCCAGATTCTATAACTTGTGTATTTGCTTCAAAAGCTCGTTGAGCCGAAATCATTTCGACCATTTCAGTAACAATATTTATATTCGGCATTTTCACATACCCATTCTCATCAGCGTCAGGGTGATACGGGTCATAAACAAGACGAGGTGGAGTATTATCGCGTGCCGTGATTGATTTAAGAACACTATAATCAGGAGGATAATCCCCTTGATTTGCCGTAGAAGCATGCAAATTAGATGTTCTATCTAAATCAATTAACTTTTTAAGTTCAGAATTGAAAGGCGAGCCAGGTATTTCCCTTACGACAACCACTTCCCTGCGATACGGCTGCCCATCAATACTTTTTGTTGTGTTAGCATTAGCTATATTTTTAGCGGTTGATGAAAGTCTCATCCTTTGCACTGTCATTCCTTGACCGCTTATATCAAAACTCGAAAATATATTTTCTGCCATCCTTCACACTTCAAAATTAATTAAACAAAATAATAACTATTTAAGTAAATCCTCTGAATTTATCTTATTACTCCGGAAATAGATTTTGTAATATTATCAAAGAATCTATTAGCCATCTGAGAACCAAATTTGAACCTTATCTGATTTTGAGCCAGTTGCGACATTTCGTGGTCAATATTAACATGAGTCTCACCTTCAAAGAAAATCTCCGGCTCAGGAATCGGCTTCGGCTCCTTCTCACCAGGAATAATTTCGCCCTGTTGCTTTCCAATTGGAATGCTGGTGCTATATTCACGCGAGCCAGAAAGTACAATATCGCGATTATGGAAAAACTCTTCAAACTTAACTCTTTCAGGACGATAGTGCGGAGAAGTAGCATTTGCTATATTTTTAGAAATAGTTTGTTGTCTGAGCGAATAAGTATCCAACGCTCGATTCATCAGAGGGAGACCCTCTTTAAACATGTGAAATCTAAAAACCATTATTCATCCTTGAATATCAGTAAAATCCTTTCGGAGAGAAAGTGCAATTAGCTTGCCAAAGATGATTAATTTGATTTATGTTTATTATAAATATATGATATATATATAATTAAAAAGTCATAGAAACATTATAAATTAATTCTAAAAAAATAGGTGATTGATAATAATAAGCAGTTGGTTAATAGTGGGCAGGGGAAGTGTTAAACTTCTTGAAATTAACTTTTCTTATACTAAATATACCTATTTAATAAATTATTTTTTCATATTCTATTTATTTTCATAATTTCGAATTATGATATACTACAGAAGAAAAATACTATTATCATTATTAGAAATTAATGATGGAAAGCTTACTACAAAAATGTTACATAAATTTCTCTTTTTAATCTCGCAAAATCAAACAGAAAAATCATATCACTTTATTCCATATAAATACGGTTGTTATTCATTTCAAGCAAACCAAGATATTCAAACACTTCAAAAATATGGAAATATAAAAATTACTGAAAGCACAATTGGTAGTAGTATTGAACTAATTAAGAATGAAAACTATTTTCATTCTTTAGTAATTAACGATAAAATAATTTTAAATAAAATAAAAAATCAATTTAATGGTTTTAATCAAAATCAATTAATTAAATATATCTATTTAAAGTATCCATATTATTCAATTAATAGTATATTGCTTGATGAAATTTTAGATTATAAAGAAAAAGAAATTGTTTTAAATGAAAAAGTAAATAAAAAAAATAGAACTATTTATAGCATTGGATATGAAGGAATTTCACTTGAAGAATATTTGAATCTTTTAATAAAAAACGATGTGAAAGTATTATGTGATGTTAGAAAAAATGCTTTTAGTCAAAAATACGGATTTTCAAAAAGCCAATTAAAAGATTCTTGTACAGGTTTGAATATAGAGTATATTCATCTACCTAACTTAGGAATTATCTCTAATAAAAGAAAAGAATTAAAGTGCCAACATGATTACGATGAATTATTTAAAGAATATGAAGAAGAAACTCTCTTAAATCAATTTGATTCTTTAATTTTCATCCAACAATTAATAGATATAAAACATAGGGTTGCAATTACTTGTTTTGAAAAGAATACCCACCAATGCCACAGAACAAGAGTATTAAAAGCGATTCTTGATTTACCAAATGCAAATTATGATTATATAGAGTTTTAAAATGGCTTTAACAAAAGTATTAATAACAGTAAAAACCTATCCAAGCTTATCTTCGAAATATGATGAGCTAGTTTGTACTGCAGGTTTTACCGAAGATGGAAAGTGGATAAGAATTTATCCAGTTCCATTTCGAAAATTAGATTTTGAGGGTCAATATAAAAAGTGGGAGTGGATTGAAATTGATTTAGAAAAGAATAATTCGGATTTTAGACCTGAAAGTTTTAAAACTCGCAAATTAGAAAGTATAAGAGTTCTAAATAAGTTAACTACTTCTGATGGCTGGCGAGAAAGAAAACAGATGACCTTAAGAAATGTTTATACTAATTTAGATTCCCTTATAAGTGAAGCAAAGAATAAGGAGTTAGGAACATCTTTAGCAGTATTAAAACCCAAAGAAATTTTAGATTTTATTATTGAAGAAGTAGAAAGGGAATGGGATAAGGACAAAATTAACTCCATTATTGCAAAACAAGAGCAAATTAGTTTGTTTGAAATTGAAGAATCTCAGAAGATTTTTGAAATAGTAAGGAAAGTTCCTTATAAATTCTCTTACAAATTTATAACTGATGATAATAAAGAACGAACAATAATGATAGAAGATTGGGAAATTGGGCAATTATACTGGAATAGTTTTGATAAATATAGAAATGAAAAAACTGCTTGTGCAAAAGTAAAACAAAAATATTTTGATACTTTTTTAAAGAAAA
The DNA here is from genome assembly GCA_964465945.1 of uncultured Hyphomicrobiales bacterium. Lineage (GTDB taxonomy): Bacteria > Bacteroidota > Ignavibacteria > Kapaibacteriales > UBA2268 > JAJRPT01. The sequence goes on along the minus strand of CAYXMM010000001.1, from coordinate 232,377 downwards.
ATGATATTTACTTTTTCATGGGAACTACATTAAAACACCATAATGTTGGGAAAAACCCTTTTATAATTATAGGTGTTTTTTATCCTCCAAAAGATAATAAAATTAGTCTATTTTAAGATATACAAGTTTATTTAATAGCTTGTATTCTACTTCTTAGTCTAAATAGGGCAAGTATTTAGTTAATGATAGCAATTAAGTAAAAATCAAATTTTTAAGATGTTATCAACAAAAGATTGCAACCCCTTATTCAAACATAGCAAATATTACAATTATTTATTATATATAATAGAGTTATTCTCTATTTGCTTTTCTTTATAATTTTTCTCACTTTACACATTACAAAGTTAAGAATTTTTGGTAATTTTGAATTAATTTTATACTTAATATTTCTTATGCTCGATTTAGATAAAGTAATTGATTATGTGAAGGGAAAAAAGCAAGTTAGTGAAGAACAACCCTTCGGACCAGGTAATTTAGTTTATAAAGTCTGTGGTAAGATGTTTATGTTAATTAGCTTGGATTCTATACCTCATAGTGTGAACTTGAAATGTGAACCAAATTTGGCAATTGAACTCCGAGAAAAATATAGTTTTGTTTTGCCAGGTTACCACATGAATAAAACACATTGGAACACTATTAAATTTGAAAACGGATTAGACTATAAATTTTTATTCAACCAAATAGACAATTCCTATAACTTAGTCGTCAATAGTCTATCAAAAAAATTGAAAGAAGAATTATTAAATGGAAATGATTAAAAAATTAAATTCAGATTTTTTAGGAATGTTGTCTTCAATTCTATGCTTAATACATTGCTTGGCTTTGCCATTTATCGTGGTATTCTTTGGTGAGACATTGAAATCATTAGAACATTTAGAGTTCGTAGACTGGATTTTTGCGTTAATTTCACTTTATGCTGCTTATGATTCATTGAGAAAAACTCAATTAAAAGGGCTGAGGATTACATTTATCATTGGATGGCTATTTTTTATATTTGGAGTAATCTTTCACGAAGATAAAATTCTATCATACTCATTACATTTAGGAAGCTTAATTTTGATAATCTCACACATTAGAAATTATATGCTAAAAAGAAAGTACGGATGCGAAGTAAAACATGGCTAAAAAAGGACTTTTAAATTACGCAGTTTTATTATTAGGACTTGCAATAGTTGTTTTAGCAGCAATTATGTATTTTGTAAAAGAAAGTAATTATAGCAATTATAATAGTAAAACAAGAGGAGATGTCGCTACATATTTAGGCAAAATTGGTAGCAAAGTGCCAGTTATAAAGTATAAAGTTGCCAATAAAGAATATAGATTAATCGATAGCTCACATATCGTTAGCAGTATGCAAAATAAGTCAGTTACAATTTTTTATAATAGTTATAATCCACAAGAAGCAAAGATATATGATAATTTTCAAGTTTGGGGAATTCCTCTTTCAATTTTTATAATAGGTGTCTTTTTTATAATCTTTGGATACATAATTTTGAAGTCGAAAAATTAATCAGGAAATTAATGGAATTAGTTGAAAGTAAATTAAATGGTTTGGTGCTATTGAAGCCAAAAGTATTTGGGGATAGTCGCGGTTTCTTTTACGAATCTTTTAGTATTAAAGCTTTTAAAGAATTAGGTCTGCCTACTAAATATGTCCAAGACAATCATTCAAAATCAGCAAAGGGTGTTTTACGAGGTATGCACTTTCAATGGGATAAGCCACAAGGAAAATTATTAAGAGTTGTCAAAGGCAAAGCATTATTTGTTGAGCTTGATATAAGAAAAAACTCTCCTACTCTTGGTCAACATGAGAAATTTGAACTTAGCGAAGATAACAAATATCTTTTGTGGGTGCCTCCAGGGTTCGCAAATTCTTTTTTAACATTAGAAGATGATACAGAAGTTATATATAAATGCACTACAGAATGGAATCCAAAAGCTGAGTCTGGAATTAGATGGAACGACCCAGAACTTGCCATTGATTGGGGGATTAATCACCCTGAATTATCAGAAAAAGATATGAATGCTCAAACTTTAAAAGAGTGGTTGAGTAGAGAAGAATCAAATTATTTCTTAATTTAGCATTATGAAAAAAGTATTTTTAATTTTATTTTTAGTTTTCCTCCTTTCTTCGTGTATTATTGTAAAGTATGATAAGCAACCAAAGAAAGACGTAAAAAAAGTAGTATTAAGCCAAAAGCCAAGAATAGCAATGAGTAATCAAATTGTTCGTTCCGATTTTGGTGATTTGATTTGCTATATCCCACAAGACTGGTTTTTTGTAGATGTAAAAACACGTCCAGAAGTATTTTCAACAAGCGTTAATCAAGATTATTCACTCAGTTTAGTTTTTGATGAACTAAAAAGCAATAGTGATTTGAACGTTTTGATAAAAGCCAAAGATTATATGGAATTAGCAAAATATAGTCTAAACGAACAAAAAAGCAGAGCAACAGGAAAATTAGATTTAGTAAATGAATTTGAAGTAATACAAATTGGCGAACTTAGATTCGTTAGTTATTATACAACAACTACTTCTGGTGCATTACTATCAAGAACTGCCCTAATAATAACGGAATTTGATCATTGTTATAGAATGACTTTACTCCCTATGGACATAATAGGTAAACCAATTCCAATGATTCAACAGATAGATATAATTTTTGAATCAATATTAACAACTTTGAAATATTAAGATGCAAATTTCAGAAGATACACTTGGATTTATTGAAGTAGTTGATGAGTTTATAGATGGCGAACTCAGAAAAAAAAACGATTTAGCAATATGCTTTGAAGTTGGAGCAACTTATGGCGGAATAGCTGAACTAAATAGTTTAATTTTTGAAGGTAAAGTATTATGGAATTTATTCTCAAAAATAAAGAAAAGCACAAGCGAAGACCAAGGCATTGAATTATTACGAAGAGAGTTCGAAGATTCATTAACTCGATTCAAAGATTACCTATCCAATATTTTCGAGAAATTAGAAGGAGAAGATAAGCAACGCTTTGAAGACATCTACTTCCAATTCACACGCGGTTCAGTATTAAACATCACCGATTTAGCCCACGACTTAGCAAGTGTAAAAGACTTACAAATAATCCAAAAAACTAAAAATAAAATTTAAAACCAAAAATTCCCCTCTATCAGAGGGGTATCGGCTTGCCGACGGGGTGTGTTATTTTAACATAGTTCATTGAGCGTGTCGAAATGAACTTACTCTACAAAACCCTATCTTCCATTGAGGGAAGTGCCCTTCAGGGCGATGGGTGATAAATAAAATCTCCAAGTCCGTCCTTTCGGGAAGGATTTAGGAAGAGTCGCAATTCCCACCTTCCGAAGGTTTAGAACCCTTCCGAAGATTCAAAAAAAGTCAAAAAACTATCTTATTGAAAACAAAATCTAATTTTGAAAAAATAAAAAAAACAGTTCTTTGAAAATTTAACCTTTAAAATACTATAAATTCAACTATAAAAATAAAGCCGAGAGTATCTCGGCTTATATATTATAAAATAAAAAATATTTACAAAAATTAAATATTTACTGCTTCATCATAAGCGGCTGCTGATGCTTCCATAACTGCTTCAGATAATGTTGGATGTGCGTGGATAGTTTTAAAAATTGTTTTACCTGTTGCTCCGAGTTCTCTTGCAAGCCCGACTTCACCAATCATTTCAGTTACATCAGGACCAATCATGTGAGCACCTAAAACTTCACCATACTTAGCATCAAAAATCATTTTTACAAAACCAACTGCTTTACCAATTCCATGAGCTTTTCCGTTTGCTGTGAATGGGAACTTACCAACTTTAATTTCATAACCAGCTTCTTTTGCTTTTTCTTCAGTTAAACCAACTGATGCAATTTGTGGAATACAATAAGTACAACCAGGGATGTTTTGATAGTTAATACCGTGTTCGCCGTGTCCAGCGATGCACTCTGCAACCGCAATACCTTCTGCTGATGCTTTATGAGCAAGAGCTGGCGCACCAATAACATCACCAATAGCATAAATGTTTGGAATATTAGTTCTACAAATATGATTAGCTTTTATAAGTCCTCTTTCAGTTTGAATTCCAAGAGCTTCAAGACCTATTCCTTCAATGTTAGCTTGGATACCGATTGCATTTAAAGCTTTTTCAGCATTGATAGTTTCTAATTTGCCATTTTTCTCATAAGTTATAGTAACACCATTTGCAGTCGGCTTAGCAGAAGTAACTTTTGCGCCTGTGATACATTTAATTCCATACTTTTTGAAATTACGTTCTAATTCTTTTGATACATCTTTATCTTCAACTGGAACAATTCTATCTTGGAACTCTAAAATTGTAACATCAGTTCCCATCGCATTATAGAAATAGCCAAATTCAACACCAATAGCACCTGAACCCATAATTACTAAATCTTTAGGTGCTTTTTCTTGTAGCATTGCTTCAGTAGAAGTCCAAATATTCTTTCTATCAACTTCGATGCCTGGTAAAATTCTTGTTCTTGCACCTGTTGCTATAATTATATTTTTTGCTGTTATAGTGTCGGTAACAGTTCCATTAGCATCTTTAACATCAACTGTCGTATTATTTTTTAAAACGCCAAATCCAACAACGTGCTGAACTTTATATTTTCCAAATAGATATTTAACACCACCTGACATTTGGTTAGCAACTCCACGAGAGCGTTTAACTACTGCAGGGAAGTCAGTTTGAAAACTTACATTATTAAAACCGAAATCATTAGCGTGATTTAAAAAGTTAGCATATTCAGCTGATTTTAATAAAGCTTTAGAAGGAATACAACCCCAATTCAAACAAACACCACCAAGTTCAGCTTTTTCTACACAAATAGTTTTAAGACCAAGTTGAGATGCTCTAATAGCTGCAACATATCCACCAGGACCTGAGCCAATAACAACTACATCTGCATTATGATTTGCCATTTTTCATTTTCCTTTTTTAAATTTATATCTTACAAAATTACTAAAAATTTAGATAAAAATGAAGAGGGAGATAGAAAGATAAAAATGATAGGAATAAAGAGTAATTTTAAATTAATTGGATATGAATATAGTTGTTGAATAATCTCGCAGTTTTTTTGATTTACTGCCCTGAATTTGTATTTTATTCTCAGAGTCATGAATTTCTGAATGATAAATGTTTAGATTAGTTGGTTTATACTTCACAACAGCGTTTAATTCAACAACCTTCAAAGTTTTTATTTTACAGATAGCAAAGAATTTTTTGCTACTTTGCATATATTCTAAACATTCAGTTTCTGTTCTAAAATTATCCCTGTCAACAGAAATACCTTTTGAATCTTTAAATGTTGCTGAACTGGGTCGATTATTTTCAAAGTCCCAATTTATTTCAATAATTCCTCTATAAAGATATTCATTTTCATTTATATTTTTATTAATAACTTCATTCATAAAGTTCTGAAATAATTTTATTAACTTCTGATTCTTCAATTACTTTTTCTAATTCGACACCATTTTTTACCTGATATGCAAATATACAATCATTGCTAACTTCAATCTCAATTAAATTGTTTTCATCAATATACTTTTCTAACTGAATAGTACCTCTGCCAGTTGGGAAAATCTGAGGTTGATAAAATAGATTAGGTAAAAGGTTTTCAACTTTTTGTATAATTACTTCATCTATTTTTTCAGCATGATACCCATCCCAATTTTTATTAAGAAACTTGAGACTATTTAATTTTAATTTATTATTTTTTAACTTATCCAAAGAATTCCTATTATCATTATTGCTTTTTGTTGAAGTTAATGCAATAGCTCCTACTAAATAAAGCTTATAAATATTTGAATTATTTGTGTTATAATTTTCCATTTTTTCTACTTTACTTTTTAATTTCTTCAAGTTTTAAAATTTGATTACCTAACCAATTATGTAGTTCTTTTGCAGTTTGATAATTTAGAATGATTCCATTTTCGACAACTCTAACAAAGCTCATATCCCAATCATCAGGACTAACATTTGTTTTTTCAAATGATTGGCTTTTTTCGTTCATATTTATTGTTTCAGAGTTTGGTAAAGGAATTCTTTCAAAATAAAAGTTAATAATAATTTCACCTGTAGGATTTATTCCACCTTGTGCACCATTTATATACTTTGGGTTATAATTATCTTTAAATAAGTATTTGAATTTAATTTCTTCCATTTGTTTTTCCTTTTTAACTTTTATTACGATATAAAACAGAATAAAGTTTATTAGTTATAAACCCGTTTAGTATTCTCTTTACTTTCTTACTGCGAATTTACCAAATAACTTACCATCTTCGTTACTTATGATATAATAGTAAATGCCTGAACTTGATATTTTTTGAGTATCATCTAATTTTACTACTTTTTTATTATTAACTATTTCTATCTTATGTTTTGCGCTATAAAAGCTTTCCATATTGGAAGTTAATAATTGTAATTCAACTTCATCATAAGTTTTTTGAGAGTCTTCAACTGGAAAAATTAAATAATTATCCTTACTAATTATGAATGGACTTGGATAAGGCGATGATATTGTAGTAGGTTTGAATCCTGGATATTCAATTATATTATAATCAAAAATTGATTTATCTTTCGCTAAGTAATAATAATCTATAGAGTTAAATTTTTCAGATTGTGGTTGTTGGCTTGAAAACGTTGCATAGAAATAGGTGTCTGTTTTAGGGTCATCGCTTAATTTCTCCATTGAAGTGTTTGTGATTAACACATCGACCGTATCGTTAGTCTCGGCTGGTGAATAATTTGGATATTCAACTCTTAAGAAATTAAACCCAAAAGGAAATAAATTTTTTGAATCTGAAATTGATGGTTCTGAGAATTTAGCATTTAAGCTTGGTCGAAGAGTTGTGAATGATTTTGCAAAAGGAAAATACTGACCTTCTATTGCTCTATCACCAGAGTAATAGCACCACTCTACAAACTCAGTAAATTCAGCAGTAATATTAGAGTTATAGTTCTCGGAGAAGACTTTATCCCAAACTTTTAAAAAATGTTCAGTTTTACCGATTAAAGATTCCCATAATTTGTGTACCGACTCTTGCCCATATTTAAGGTCTGAATAATGAAAGAAGATATTATACATATATCCATAAGTATAATCGCCAACAGATAACTGAGACGCAGTTGGAGTTCTAAACAACGAATCAACATAATTTTTCATATCCAATGTTTCAGGAAAAACTTTATTCTCCATATATGTAGAGAGCATCTCTAAAACTATAGGCCAAGGCAAATTTGAAGTATATGAAAACTGAATAACATGATGTAATTCATGAGCAATTGTTACTTTTAATGCTTCAAATTCTTTTGATTTAAAAATTTTATCAGTGTAGTTATTATCTAAAATTAGATAGCCCGATTGCCCATTTTGATTTTTTATAGCAACATTATCAGCAAAACCATAACCATCATCAGCTAGTTCGGCGAAATAGACATCGATTGCACCTGAGCCACCATTATTATCACCATTTAATGTAAATTCGTCTGATAATGGGGCATTCCAACCAAGTTCTATAACTTCAACTTGATAGGATTTTTTTAAGTAAATTATTGCACTATCTAAATAATCTGGAATTGAATTGTTATTATTATCAACTAAATTAATAGCATCAACGCCTGTCGTGTCATAATGAAGACGAAACCTTCCATCTTCTGAATCTATAAACTTTTGCATTCCATTTCGATAATTTCTATCTTCAAGTAACTTCTGCTTCGCTTTCTTATAACCAAGATTATTTGTATGCTCTGAAAAAGTTATTTTATTTGAAAATAAGGGGTTAAAGCTTAATATTAATAAAATTATGCTTATCATTTTGGATGGGTTTATCTAAACATTTCTTTTAACATACCCCAAGTCTTTTTAACGCTATTTACATTATGAGTAACATAAGTTATATTGGAGTAAGCAAAATCATTATTTTTCATAAAGCATTTTACTCTGTATGCTTGAATATTATCGGATTGTAGTTTAACTTGCTGTTTAAAGAATGTGTCATCATCGGTATATCTATATATTAGATTATCACCTTTTACTTTAATCTTTGCTCCAACAGGGCGATATGCTTCGGTATCATCAATTCTTTTTTCAACTTGGAAGTAATTAATATTAGCATCATCAAGCATTTTCCACTCAAGCGTAACCTGGTCACCGTTCGATTTAGCACTGAAGTATTCAAAATTAACCTCAGCAGCAAATAGAATTAAAGGTAACAATATTAATATTAATAATCTTTTCATTTTACAAATTTAAGAAACTTTTCAACAAAAGCAAGTTTTTAAGATGAATTAATAACGTATGTAAGTTTATTTTGTTGTAAATATATTATTTACTGAATAAAATTTACCTTTTCAACTTTCCCATAAATATACAACAAAGTTAAACTTATTACAGAACCTAAAATTGCACCTGATAAAATATCAATTGGATAATGCACTCCGACAAAAACGCGACTAAGTGCAACGATGGAACTTAAAGAGTAGAAGATAATTTTTTTATTTTGAAAAAAATGTGAAAGTATTACTGCCGCTGCGAAATTATTTGTAGCATGTGCAGAAGGAAAAGATTTTCCAGAACCACAACCGATTAATAGATGTATATTCTGTAGTTCTTGACAGGGTCTATGTCTGCCGACTAAATCTTTAATTAAATGGGCAGAAATTTGGTCTGCTAATATTGCTGAAAGTGCAACTAATCCTGCAATGATAAACCCAGTTTTATTATATTTGATTAGATTTTTGAAATAGTTATGTTGATTATTTCGGTTTATATAATCTTGTGTTTTTATGTGGTTAAAGAAAATTAAATATACAAAGAGGGTAATATAAATTGGTAGCCAAACTCTTCCATTTGTAATTATTGGCATAATGAAATCTGTAATTGGATTTGAAAGTCCAACGTTAATGAAATAAAAAACTTGTCTGTCAAGATTTACTATGCTTTCAATCATACTTTTTGAATTGCTAAAACGGTTATATCGTCATCTGGCTTAGCACCTTCGGTCCAATTTGTAATATGAAATTCAATGATTTCAATTAATTCATCAGAATTTGCATTAGAATTAATTTTAAAAATATCAATCATTCGTTCTTCACCAAACATTTCACCTTTGCTATTTACAAGTTCTGGTAGTCCGTCGGAAAATAGAATGAGCTTATCACCTGATTTAAACTCAATTTCAACTTCTCCAATTTTTGGATCATCCATAAATCCAATTGGCATTCCTTTTAGTTCAACGAACTCAACTTTATCGCCACTAATACGAATTGGTCGTCTATGTCCCCCTGTGCCTATTTTACTTTTTGATGTTTTTAAATCAATTATTCCATAACTAATAGTAAAAAATTGTACATCTTCACCTTTAGTCAAAAAGGTTTGATTCAAGGTACATAATACTTTTGAAGGAGTTTTAACTTCGTATTTATTTTGTTTGAAATTAAGCGTAGGATTGTTTGGAATTTTATCAGAATTGATAATTCTACTAATCGCAAAAGACATCATTGACGCTGGAATACCTTTCCCTGTTACGTCAAGCACGTAGTAAATAAGAAAATCATCTATCTGGAAGAAATTATAATTATCGCCTGATAGAAACTTTGATGGTAAATAAGTTGCTGCAAAAGAGAAACCACCAAAAGAGCTTGAAGCGGGCTGAATTGCTTGCTGTAACTTAGCCGCAGCGTTTAAGTCATTATTAATATCAGAATACGCTTGCTCAAGTTCTAACTTTAATTTTTTCTCAGATTTAATGAGTCGATGAATTTCAATTGCGTCATTTACTGCATTAATAATTTTACGATTATCATCGTTTTTCACAAGAAAACGGAAAATATTGCTCTCATTTACAGCATTCACAACAATATTAATATCACTGTAACCAGTTAAAATTATCCTAACCGTTTCTGGATACTTTTTATTTACGATATTTAGAAACTCAATTCCATTCATTCCTTGCATATCATAGTCGGATATAACTATTGCGAAATTTCTTTTTTCTAATAAAGTCAAAGCTTCTTCTGCGGATTGAGCTAAAAATACATCAAATTCCTCTTCAAAAAGAAGTTCATAAGAAGAAAGCAAAAGCTCTTCGTCATCAACAAATAGTATACAATCTTTCATATTGCGATAAAATAATTGTAAATTTAATAATAAAATTGAAGTAAATTATTAAAAAACTTATTAAAGTTTAAAAGTTACATTTAATTAAAAGTAATGTATTAAAATTATTGTTTTGTATATAAGCGTTTGTATTACCAAGTAGAGAGTTATATTCTGTTCTAATTGCTAAATTAAAATTCGAGATAGATGGTAAGTCAATTTCTCCGCCTACTCTGAATAATGGTGATTTTGCTGAGATATCATATCCAGCGCCAATTATTGGTGTAAATTGGGCAATGTTAGAGATTTGGAGGTTAATTAATTTTATATCACCTGAAACATAATAATTATTAAGTTCAAAAGTTTTGTTAAATAAATTTGTTCCTGCATTTATGCTAAATCCAGTTATAATATTTGTTATTGCGCTTTCACCTATAATTATTCTATCATAAGAGATTCTCGCACCCGATTGATTTAAACTTAATATTATTGCATTACGATTAAAATCAGAGCCAAATCTTTCAAAATTCTGTTTGTTGTAACTATAATTAAACTTAGATTCCTGCCCTATATTAAACATTGGGATTAATTTGGCTAGAATATTTGAATTATTTAACCCGAAGAATTCAATATTTTCATATTTAGATTTAGTTCTAAGAGGTATAAATTCACCTTCTTGGCTTTTATCTTCAATCACTAAATTGTTATTACTCAATTTCAAATTGTAATTACTGCTTTTTCTGCTTGGAATGATATTAGTAGATTTACTATTTGGATTTACCTTAATTGTTGAAGTTGGCTTGTTGCTTGCTATATCATTATTACTTGAAACAGCAATATTTGTGCTATTTGAATTATTATTGACTAGCTTATTTTCTGAAATTGAAGGAACTACTCTTTCAACAGATGAATTTGAATTAACTATAGAGTTAGTTACTGGCTTATTATTGTCAATATCAATACCAACAAACGCTCCAATTGTAACTAATGCTGCACTAAAAGAAGCGACTATCGGTATTAAAAGCTGTTGCCATAAAGATGTAGCAATAGTTGTCGTACTTGTTAATGAAGTTGTATATGATAAACCTAAACTTTCAAAAATCGCGGTGGTTGATTCATAAGGTGGAATTAACCTTTTAACATTACTTTGAATAGCACCGCGAATTGCCAATAACTCTTTATACTCACTTTGGAGTTCAAGATTACTTGCCAATTCATTTTCAAACTCTGCAATAAGGGACGAGTCTAACTCGCCATCCATATATAGCGTTAAGTATTCAGAAGCATTATGTTGATTTATCAAGCTCATTTCAAGTATAATAACAATTTTTTTTTATTTAGGTTACAAATTACTCATAATTTATCTAATTCCTTAATATAAGGTTCTAAGATTTCTCTAATTTTCTGTTTTGATCTATGAATTCTAATTTTAACATTTGCAACAGTTTCTTCAGTAACTTCTGCTATATCATTATACGAAAGCCCATCAAACTCTCTAAGAATAAACATTTCTTTGTACTTGTCTGGAAGCGTATCAAGGGCTGCGTTTATAAGTTCTAATAGTTCTGTGTCGTTGCTGTGGCTTTTATCATCTTGCGAGATCATATAATCTTCAAAAGATATGTTTCCTTCGTGAATTTTCCGTTGTTTAAGGTGATTAACACACATATTACGTGCTATCCGCAACAAAAAAGCAGGCACGTTTGTCATTACTCTTTCTTTTTGAGCGCTTTTATAAAACCTTATAAAACTTTCTTGGAAAACATCTTTTGCTTCATCTGGGTTACCAATAAATCTTTTACAATATGTGAATACACGCGGAGAATGCCTTCTGTAAAGTTCACTGAAAGCAATCTCCGATTGTTTTTTGCTTGCTGAAAGCATATCGAACAATTCTATATCAGAGTATTCATCAATTTGTTTCATTTTATTCTAAAATAACCTTTAAAGTTGGTTTTAGTTACATATTTTTTATTTTTTAATTGGATTTCTATCAAAATACATTTTGCTCACTTCGGCAGATACAAGGAAAATAAATGCAAAATAATACATCCATAATGCAATAGATACTATTGCAGCGTAAGTTCCATAATACTTCCCATAATTGCTAACACTAACAAGATACCAAGCGAAAATATTACGTGAAATCTCTATTAAAATAGTGTTTAAAAGAGAAGCAAAAATTCTTTTTTTTCTTTCTACTTTTGAACTGGGTATGTAACTATAAATAAAGTAATAAATTATAAATCCAGTTCCAAGAGATGTGAATGTTATCGTTGTATTAGAAACTATTGAATCTGTGAAGCTCGGTGATAATGCTACTAATATGTTTTGGAAAATATCAACTAATGGTAGTAAAAATATATATAGAATAAACATAATTGGAAGCAAAATCACAAGTAACATATCTTTCAAGTTGTCTAAAAAAAAGAACTTTTTGGGTGGAATCTTGAAAACGGTGTTAATACTAAATCTTAAACTTGAAATTAATGTTGATGAAATCCAAATAAGAATTATTATACCTATAATTCCAAAAAACGAACTATGCGAGACAATATTTGATATTTCTGATATTATGCTTGTCAGATAGTTTTGCGAATTTGAAGTAGGTGGCAAAAATTCTTTTAAAATTGTTTCTAATTGATGAGCAATATTCTCAAAACCAATTGTTAAATTAATAACGTAAGTAAATATTAGAAACATTGGGATTTGATATAGCAATATATTAAAAGCAAGCCCAGCTGCTATTAAATATATGTGGTCTTGTTCTAAGCGTTGAAAAAACTCGGATAATAAACTATAAATATTCTTGATTGCTTTCCAGATACTCATTTTATTGTTAATTTTGAAGTTAGAAAATAGGTCAATATGAAAAAACTAATTCTCTTTTTTACTTTTTATCTTCTTTATTCTTGTGCGGTGATAGTTGCTCCAACAGGAGGACCAAAAGACACTACGCCACCCAAAATAATTACTTTTTATCCTAATAATTATGCCACAAATTACAGTGACGATTATGTGTCGATTCAATTCGATAAGTATATGAATAAATCATCAGTTGTTCAATCTTTTTCTATTAGCCCAGAAATTAAGTACGATTTTTCTTGGTCTGGAAAAACATTAAATATTGAGTTTGAAGAAGAGTTAAAAGAAAGTACAACTTATGTTGCAAAATTAAACACAGGATATACTGACTTTAAAGGTAATAAACCAGAAAATGCTTTGACTTTTATTTTTACTAAAGGAGACAAAATTGACAAAGGGGTTATCAAAGGGAAATTACTTGATAGCAAGTCAGAAGGAAAGCAAGTTTTCGCTTGGCGAGACAATGAAATTCCTTTTGATATATTTCAAAAACCAGATTATTCTGTTTCGTTAGGAACATCCGGAGAATTTGAATTAATTGGTTTAAGAAAAGGGCTTTATAGAGTAATTGCTATTGATGATAAATTTAAAGATGGCGTTTATAATTCTGGTATTGATGGATTTGGTGCGATGCAGTATGATATTGAAGTTGAGGATTCGAGTGAAACTGAGATTCAATTAAAAATTTCACCACCTTTTGATAGAGTAGGTCCTGGGATTAATAGTGCTTTTCCGATTGCTTCAAACATTATTCAAATTAGTTTAACAGAGCCAGTTTTTACTGATAGTTTAAGTATTTCAAATTTTATTTTAAATAATAATTCACCAATTCTAAGTGTCTTTTCGAACGATTTCCCATTGACAAAGAAAGTGTATTTACTTACAAATATCTTGGATACAAATGCTAATTATGACTTAAAAATAAATGGTTTAAGAGACACTTTAGCGAACTTACAAGTAGATTCTCTTTCAAATGCTTCATTTAGAGGAATTGATAAAAAGTACTCAAAAAAATTAGAGTTACTAACTAAAAAAATAGAAAGTAAAGTTATCGGAAACCATTTAGATTTAATTTTTAATCATCCAATAAGTACTTTACTTGATAGTGCATTATTATTTATAAACACAAAAGATTCTACTAAATTATTACCTAAGATTGACATTAAATCTAACCAACTTGAAGTTGATTTAAGCAAACTAAAATTTAATGAAAAATATAGTTTAAAAATTGAATTGGCTCGTGTTAAAGATTTTAAAGAAACTTATGGAATTGATACTACTTTTTCTTTTGAATTTACTTACATTGAAGTTGTAGGGAAAAGCAAATTAAGCGGTTTGGTAACAGACTCCACTAACTACAAAGGTTCAATATTAGTACTACTAAAGAAAGGTGAGGAATTAGTTAGTTCATTTGAATTAAACAATAGTAAATTTGAATTTGACAACTTATCAGAAGCAGATTATAGTATTGAAATCGTTTTTGATGAAAATAATAATGGAAAATATGATTTTGGAAATGATTTTCCATTTAATTTTTCTGAGATATTTTATTTGTATGATAAGATATTGAAAGTAAAAGAAAATTGGGATATAGAAGATATTAATATAATTTTAAAATAGAAAAAAAAAAGAAAAAATATGATTAGAACAGCAGTAATAATGGCAGGTGGTAGTGGTGAAAGGTTTTGGCCCCTGTCTCGGAAAAATAAACCGAAGCAATTACTTAATTTAGGTAAAAGCGAATTTACTATGATAGAAGAGTCAGTAATGCGGGCATCAAAAGTAATTGACCCAAAGAATATTTTTATTATTACTGGGGAACATCTTGTAACACCAATTAAAGATGTTTTAAAGTTAATTCCTGAAGAAAATATTCTTGCTGAACCAAGTAAAAGAAATACTGCACCCTGCCTTGCTTTATCTGTGGCATTGATTATGAAGAAATATGGCAATCCGAAAGATATTTCAATGGCAGTTTTGACTTCCGACCATATTATGGAAACAGATGAGCAATTTGTAGATACTGTTTCAGATGCAATAAGCTATGTAGAAAATAATAATGTTATTGCTACAATTGGCATTTCACCTTCAAGACCTGAGACTGGCTATGGCTATGTGGAATTAGGAGAGAAAAAATCGGTTAATAATGCAGAGATTTTCAAGGTAAATAAATTTAAGGAGAAGCCGAATTTTGAGATAGCTCAGAGTTACATTCAAGCTGGTAATTATCTTTGGAATAGTGGTATGTTTTTCTGGCGTTTAGATACATTTATTGAGCAGATGTCTAAGCATTTACCTGCTGTTGGAACAAATATTATTGAGTTATCTAAAACTGATGATATTCCAGCAATATTTAATCAGTTTCCAAATATATCAATTGATTTTGGACTAATGGAAAAAGCCGATGAAGTAGTATGCGTTAAAGCACTTTTTAGCTGGGACGATTTAGGAGATTTGAACTCACTTGAGAGAACGAAATTAAAAGATAAAAATGGAAATATAAGAATTGGCAAAAATGTTATGATTAGTTGCAATAATTGTATTATTTTTAATGAATCAACTAACAATAAAATTAGTTTGAATGCTTTATCTGTAAGTAATTTAGTGATTGTTATTACAGACGATGCAGTGTTGGTGGCTGATAAAAATGATGTCCAAAGAGTGAAAGAAATTGTAGAAGAATATAGATTACAAAAATGGGAAGAATATTTATGAAACTACTTTTTAATAGTTCTGAAATTGTTACTGTGTCTGCAAATGGCAAAGGGTTTAAGTTGCAAGATGAGATGCAAGAGTTGAATATTATTATTAATGGTGCTATGCTTTTTGACAAAGAAATTGAGTTTATTGGGTCAGAAGCAGAATGCCGTGAATATGCTAAAACTAATAATTTTAATATTGAGGAAGAAATAAATGCAAACAAGAAATCCGTTCTACCTGGCTTTGTTGATGCTCACACTCACATAGTATTTGGTGGGGATAGAAGAAAAGAGTTTGCAATGAGATTGAGGGGTGCTACGTATAAAGAAATTGCTGCTATGGGAGGTGGCATTCAAACAACAGTTAGAGGCACACGAGAAGCAAGTTTGGAGCAATTATATGAAAGGGGACTAAATTTAGCACAGAGTGCAATAAAATATGGAACTACTACTATTGAAATTAAATCGGGCTATTCTTTAAATTTCGAGGGAGAAATTAAACAACTTGAAGCAATAAAATTATTACAAAATGAACTTGATATTGATGTATCTTCTACATTTTTAGGCGCCCACGATTTTCCAATTGAACTTAAAGATAATAGACAGAAATATATCGAAATTATTAATAATGAGATGCTACCTTATATTAAAGAAAATAACTTAGCACAATTTTGTGACGCCTTTATTGATGAAGGATATTATACTATAAGCGAAGGGAGACAAATACTCGAACATGCTCAAAAATTGGGATTTGATTTGAAGGTGCATTGCGATGAATTGGCTGATGTTTCGGCAGCAAAATTAGCCGCTGAATTAAATGCAGTTTCAGCCGACCATTTATTATATATTTCCGACGATAGCATTGATGCAATGGCAAAATCTGGTACTGCTGCTGGGCTACTTCCCGGAACTGCTTACTTTATTAGATTGCCCTATGCTCCAGCAAGAAAACTAATTGAAAAAGGAGTTGTAGTCTCGGTGGCAACGGATTGTAATCCCGGTTCTTGTTTTACTGAAAATATGCAACAAATTATGTCTTTATCTACGATTAATATGCAGATGACGGCAGAAGAAACATTAGTCGCAGCAACATTAAACGCCGCTTATGCACTGAAAAAGCAAGACAAAAAGGGTTCACTTGAAGTTGGGAAAGATGCTGATTTTCTGATTCTAAGTGGCAGTTCATATATAGATTTATTCTATAATTTCGGAATAAACCATGTTGATAAAGTATATTCAAAAGGAAAGAGATTAGTTTAAGAGTAATAAATTCCCATAAACATATCTTAAAACTCTATTTATCAAAATTTCTTTTTGGTAAATTCAAAATAATGTTTTAATTTTGTTTTCTTTATTGAAACAGAATTAGAATAGATTATATTTAATTTCGGAGAAATTTATGAGTAAAAAACGGTTATATGAAGCGACCTTCATCGTGAATGCATCACTTGAAGACCAGGATATAGACGCAGTCGTTTCAAAAGTCACCGCTTACATAGGTAACCATGGTGGTGAAATCCAGAATATGGAACTATGGGGTAAAAAAAGACTTGCGTATCCAATCAACAAAAAATTTAATGGATATTATGTGCATTGCACTTTTGAGATAGCGCCAGAAAATATGAGTGTTATTGATAGATTTATGGTCTTAGAAGATACTATCATTAGACATTTAATCCTTCTTTTAGATGAATCTTTAATCCAAGTTAGAAAAGACAGGGCTTTGGGAATTGAAGAAGAAACTGAAGAAGCAATTAACGAAGAAAATTAATTTAATTAAGGATTTATAAAAATGAGAATCATTTTAAGACAAGATATTGAGACGCTTGGTAATATTGGTGAGATCGTTAATGTGAAACCAGGTTACGCTCGTAATTATCTTATTCCGAATCAAATGGCTTATTTTGCTACTGATGGTGCTATTAACAAAATTGAACAAGAGAAAAAGCAATATTTAGTTAAAATGGCTGAAGTTAAAGGTCAAGCTGAGAAATTAGCTGAAAAATTTGAACAAATTCAAGTTACTGTTGCTATGAAAGTAGGCGAAGAAGGTAAACTTTACGGCTCTGTTACTACTCAGATGATTTCTAACGAATTGTCTCTCCAAGGTTATGACGTTGATAAAAGAGATATTTCAATCGTAGATGCAATCAAAACTTTAGGTGTTTTTCAAGTTAAAGTTAAATTGCACCACGAAGTTTCTGCGAACTTAAGAGTTTGGGTTATCAGCGAAGAATAATCTATAAATCAATTTATAAATTTAATCCCCTTAGTCTATGATTTTGGGGATTTTTTTTTCTAATTTTAGTTAAGTTTTCAAAGAACTGCTTTTTTTAAATCTTTCAAAATTATTTTTTGTTGGTGATTTCTGCAATTTTAACATTTATAATTTATTTATATGATATGAGTTTTTGTATATTTTTGATGTGTTATTGTATAATTTTTGCAGATTCGAGGTGTTTTTGGTTTTTTTAAAAATCTTATAATACATTGAAATATAATATATTATAAGATATGTGTAAAAAAATTGTCGTTTTCGTCTGCAAGAATTTTTGGTTATTTTTAATCATTCGGAATTGTGGTAAAGGCGACTCTCCCTAAATCCTCTCCGAAGGGACGGACTTGGAGCTTTGGTTCGTTTTTATTATTGATGTTATACTACTACGAAGTGTTTTTTAATACAAGACACCTCCGTCGGCAAGCCGACACCCCTCTGATAGACGGGAATTTTGGGATTATTTTCTTAATTCGGCTTGGCTCAATGAACTAGTCTAAGCCCCCTGAGCGGAGCCGAAGGAAACTAATTCCGCATATTCAACCTTCGGAAGGTTACATGTTCTTTTTCTATACGTCATTCTGAGCATCCTCCCCGTCATTCTGAGCGAAGCGAAGAATCCAGTCAAACATTTAAAATCGAAGATTTTTCCAGTGTTTTTTATTGAAATTTATTTAAACTGGATATTTCGCTACGCTCAATATGGCGGGAATGTGTTTAATATTGAATTATTACCGCTACTGAACAGATATAAGTATAATCAATTCACTCTGCATTGGATATTGTGGTTTCTATATTTAACAATGGGTTGTAACCCTTTGTTGCAAAATATATATTTTAGGTGGCAAGCCGACACCCTCTGATAGACGGGAATTTTGGGATTATTTTCTTATTTCGGCTTGGCTCAATGAACTAGTCTAAGCCCCTGAGCGGAGCCGAACATAACAAATCGGCTTTTTCAATTAACTGATTTATTTGGGCTGAGATTCTATGCGAAGTCTAAGTCAAATTTTGTTAGGTCGCTGATTTGATTGCCTGTGTTGAGTGTTGATTTTGGTTCAAAAAGCAATATTAATGTTTCGATGTTGGCTACTGGTTTGTGTTCTGTGTTTTTTTGAATTATGATTAATTCACCTTTGTTTACTTCGATGATTCTGTCGCGTAAGTGCATTAACATTTGTCCCTCGATTACTTGAAAAAGTTCGTCTTCATTTTCGTGTTTATGCCAGATAAATTCGCCTTTTATTTTGGCTAATTTGATGTATTGTCCATTTAGTTCACCAATTATAATTGGTGACCAGTAATCTTTTATAAACTTTGCTTTTTCGTTTATGCTTGATTTATTTATCATACTTTTTCAATAATTGTGAATCTAAAATGAATGTTCCAAATGGCAGAATCGAAGCGATTAGAACTATTGCAAGAATTTTTAAATTCCATGTTCCCAACTCTTTATAAGCTAATAGAGCGTATAGACAATAAAGGATAAATAATAAGCCGTGAATTGAGCCAACAATCATATTCGGTTGCGGCAAATTCATTAGATATTTTAATGGCATTGTTACTGCAAAAAGCAGTAAATAGGAAATACCTTCGTAAAAAGCGAGTTTTCTTAATATTTTTATTTTCATTGTTTTACATATTCCAATTTAGCGATTACATATAATTCAGAGTGAATAATATCTTGAACTTTTCGTGCTAATTTTTTTCTTGGTAATAGTCTATTATCATAGATTAGGTCGAAGATATTGTTTGAGAGTTTAAACGATTGTTTAGTTAAAGTATTATTTGGTTTTCTTTGAATTATTTTCTCAATAGCAAAACCAGATTGTCTTAATAGAAATTCTAATGATTCGATGTTATAGTGAAATAAATGGACATTTGGTGAGAACCAATCCCATTTGTCTTTCATAAAGTTTGACCAATATGAACCGTAGTCAGGGACTCTTATAAATAGGTAACCAGGGTTAGAAAGTTTTGATTTTATAAGCCCAAGATATTCAACTGGGTTTTCAATATGCTCGAGCGAGTGCCACATTGTAGCGATGTTAAATTTATGGTCGTAGTCTTCTAACCTATCTTTCACTTCGATATGGATTTTTTTGTTATAAATTTTGGCATCGTTTGAAAGTTCTACACCGTTGACTTCATAGCCATAGCGTCTTGCTTCATCTAAGAAAAAACCTCTATCGCAACCAATATCTACGATTGAGGAGGGTGGTTTTGCATACTGCATTATATCTTTAATTAGGGAAAGGTTTTCGGGATAGCGGAAGAGCCGTCTTCTTTCTGCATTATGGGTGTCATCAACTGGCAAGGTGTAATATTTTGAGTATTGCTCGTCAAGTTCTTCTTTTGTTGGAAATTTAGAGTTATAAGTGATTTTACAATTTCGACAAGTTGTAACTTCATATTTGCCATGAAGATGATTGTCAATATTATCTGAATTACATATTTTACAGTTCATTTCGTATTGTATTTGTTTAATAAAAATTCTTGAACATTGAAATTATGTTCTTTTGGAAGAGGATTATATTTTTCATAAGTTCCATTAGGTTTTAAAACCCAAGATTTAGAATTGTCCTTCCAGTAGCAGTCAAGTAAGTTTTGAAGTTTTTTTTGAATTTTTTTAGAATAAATTGGTGCCATAACTTCAACTCTTTTATGAATATTTCTTGTCATCCAATCGGCAGAGGCGATATAATATTGCTCGTCGCCTCCGTTTTGGAAGTAGAAGATTCGGCTATGTTCTAAGAATCTTCCAATAATACTACGAACTTCAATATTTTCACTAACACCTGGGACACCTGGTTTTAAGCAACATACACCACGAACTATGAGTTTGATTTTAACTCCTGCGTTTGATGCTTTGTAAAGTGCTTGAATAATCTCTCGTTGAGCGAGTTGGTTCATTTTTACGAAAATTAGTCCGGGCTTTTCTGGGGTGGATTTTTCAATTTCGTTATTAATTTTAGCTAAAATAAAATCTAGCATATTGTTTGGAGCGATTACTAATTCTTTCCAATTATTATATTTTGAGATACCAGTTAGATAATTAAATAAGTGGATAGTGTCGTCGCCTATATCGGAATTATTAGTTAATATAGAAACGTCAGTATAAAGTCGAGAAGTTACATGGTTATAGTTGCCTGTACTAATGTGATTATAAGTTTTAAGTTTATTGTTCTCACGGCGAATTACAAGTGTTACTTTGCAATGAGTTTTTAAGCCAATTACTCCGTAAATAACTTTTACTCCTGAATGCTCTAAGTCTTTACTCCAAATTATATTATTTTCTTCATCAAACCTTGCTTTGAGTTCTACGAAAGCGGTTACATCTTTTCCATTTTCTGATGCTTGTTTGAGTGCTTTTACTATAAGTGGGTTAGCACCAACTCGATAAAGAGTGATTTTAATAGCAACTACATCTTTATCTTTTGCAGCTTCGGATAAAAATCTAAGTGTTGAATTGGAAAATGAATCGAAAGGGTGATGTAAAAATATATCGCCTTTTCTAATTGCTTCAAAAATATTAGAAGATTTGAGTTCAGGTGGTATACGTGAGTGTAAGGGCTTATCTTTTAATTTCGGCAGTTCCAGCTTAGTTAAATTCATAAAATCGGGCATTTTGAGAGGTCTTTCAAGCACATAGACATCTTCTTTTTCGAGGTCGAGATAGCCCATAAGGAGTTCGATAAGTTCTTGTGGCATATTGTGATTAACTTCAAGTTTCACAACAGCCATTCCGTATTTTCTTTGTTTGAGTTGCTCTTCAATTTCTTCGAGTAAGTCTTCGGCTTCATCTTCTGAGATTTCAATATCTGCATCGCGAATTACTCGGAAGGTATTTGCTGCTTCTACGTTTAGACCAGGGAAAAGTAAGTCAGTGTTATCGCGAATTAGTGATTCAATAAGCACAAAATGAAAGCCATTTTCTCTCTCAATTTTGATAAATCTATCGAAGAGCGATGGGATTTGTAAAAAGGCAACTTTTTTCTCGGAATTAATTGAATTGCCATCGTTTATTATAAAGGCAATGTTTAAACTTCGTTCAATTAGCCGCGGGAATGGATGCGCCCCGTCTAAAATTAAAGGGGTTAAGACAGGTAAAATTTGTTCGATAAAATAATGACGTAATTTTTTTCGTTCTTTATTTGATAAGAGTTCACATTTGTGGATGAAAACGCCATTGGCATTAAGTTCAGGGATTATTTCCTCGTTCCACATTTGGCTTTGTTTAGTATAAATTGGAACTAATTTGTCTCTGATTTCAGTTAATTGCTGCTGAGGGGTTTTTCCGTCATAAGAGAGTTCTTCAATTCCAGCAGCAATTTGAGTTTTCAAGCCCGCAAGACGAATCATAAAGAATTCGTCTAAGTTTGAGCTAAGAATTATGATAAATTTAAGCCGTTCTAAGAGGGGATGCTTATTGCCTTCTGCTTCAGCAAGCACCCTTCTATTAAACTCAATTAAGCTAATTTCGCGGTTTAAATAATTATCAAAAGTATCTGTATTCAGCATTTATTCTATAATTAATAAATTCTATTAAACTATATATATCGTTATATATCGTTCAATTCCTATTTATATTTTGAAAAATTTCAATTTAAAAAAATAAAATTACTTTTTGCTACTTTTTAGTGCAAACTTATTTTCAACAAATTTAGAAAGCCTAACAAAAGGATAACCTAATAATAAATAAATAATAGCGACAAGGATACCCAAGCCGATATGATCATAATATATTGAAGCTAAACGACTATATTCTTTTGTTAACTCAACCATTGTTATAACAGATACTAAAGATGAATCCTTCAATAGTGAAATAAAATCATTAGTAACCGGTGGGATAACTAATCGAATTGCTTGTGGAATAATCACAAATCTTAATGCTTGGTATTTAGTCATACCGAGCGAAATAGCGGCTTCAAATTGCCCGAGTGGGACAGAAAATAATCCTGCTCGATAGTTTTCGGCTTCATAAGCGGCATAGTTCATTCCTAAGCCCCAAACCCCTGCTATTAATGGGGAAATATTAATTCCAATTTGTGGTAATCCATAATAAATTAAATATAGCTGTATAAGTAAAGGTGTTCCTCTAATTATTTCTATATACATTGTTGCAAGGAAAGAAATTGGTTTTGAACCATAGACTTTAGCTAGGGCTAACATTAATCCGAAAACTACAGCAACTATCATTGATAGAATACTTAGGTAAAGAGTAGTTAAAGCTCCAGCGCCTAAGTCAGGTAAAGTAATTAGATAACGTTCAAATTTTTCCTGCCAAGTAACTTCTCTTTCTTGGAATTTAATAAAGTTTTTGAAACCGCTTGCGTCTCGTTTTGTGAGTGTGTAATCATTGAAATGATGAGCCATTATGTCATTCCAAAGATTCCATTTGTCATAGATTTCTCGTAATTTCCCAGTAGAAGATAGTTTTGCAAGAGCAGAATTTATTTGAGCAATTAATTCTTTTCTATCTTTTTTTGCAGCAATACCATAAATTACTTCACCAAATTTCTTATCAATTAGTTTAATATCTGGATTCCAACTTGCGTAATACAAGGCAACGGGTTGGTCGATAAGAACTGCATCAATTCTATTTAATCTTAAATCAGCATAAGAGTTGGCTTCGCTTTCATAAGTTTTGACTGTTATTCCACCAGCATCTCTTAAAATTCTTTCAGCGAGGGAGCTTTTTAATGTTCCAGCACTTCTACCTTTTAAGTCAAGTAAATCGTTGACTTTCTCATTACCAGTTTTAACTGCAAGGACTTCATAAGTAATGAAGTAGGGTTCTGAAAAATTTACAACTTGCGCTCTATCAGGTGTAATTTCTAAGCCATTTATGGCAACATCATAATCGTCTCTTTCGAGACCAGGAATAAGCCCGTCCCAAGCATTTTGCACAAACAGGGTTTTGTCATAGCCAAGTTCTTTGGCTAAAGCTTCGATAATATCAACTTCAAAACCGATTAATTTAGAAGGCAACCGAGGGTCTTGGAAAACAAACGGGGCACCACTTTCGGCATCAGCAGCCCAACGAAGGACTTTCTGTTCTGCAAAAGTTGAAGAGATAGAAAATGTAAAAATTAAAAGAAATAGTATAAATTTCATAATTAATCAACAAAAATTTTCAAATAAGATCTTGTGTTTGGGTTCTTTGCGTAGAAAAATATATCGTCAGGCGTCCCCATTTCAGCAATTTCACCCTCGTGCATATATACAACGACATCTGATGCTTGCTTGGCAAAGTGCATTGAGTGTGTAACAACAATTTGGGTCATTCCTTCTTTTTTCAAGTTTAACATAACTTCTGTTACTTCATCAACAAGTTCGGGGTCAAGGGCAGAAGTTGGTTCGTCATAAAGCATTACTTGTGGCTTGAGAGTTAAAGCTCTTGCAATAGCCACCCTTTGTGCTTGTCCTCCAGATAATTCATAAGGCATTCTATCGGCATATTTATCCATTCCAACTTTTTCCAATATTTCTAATGCTTCCAATCGAGATTCGCTCTTGTCTCTTTTCTTTACGATAGTAGGAGCGATTAAAACATTCTCTAGCACATTCATGTGAGGGAAAAGGTTGAAACTTTGAAATAAAATACCAACTTTTGACCTTAGAGCATGTGCTTTAATTTGGAAGTCTTCGTCAATTCCAGGGACATTTTCATAACCTTGGAAAGGCATACTAACGCTTGTTCTAATTTTAGCGATTTTCTCGGCTATTTCTTGCGCTTTACCTAAGCTGCCTTCGGTTCGGTTTATAGATATACCAGCTATTTTAATACTTCCTTGGTCTAAGATTTCAAGACAATTTAGACATCTTAGAAATGTGGTTTTACCACAACCTGACCTGCCAATTATTGAAACTAATTTACCAGCGTCTATTTCAAAATTAACACCTTTTAAGATGTGATTTTTTCCGTAATATTTATGTAAATTCTTAACTTGAATTATCTTTTCTTCACTTCCCAGCATATACTCTTTTTAGCAGATTTTATGTATTAAAATAATTGAAAATTTTCTATAAATCGAATTTAATTTTTTAATTTACAATTTCAAAATGTATAAATTAATAAATTATTGGAAATATCAAATAAGTATATTAAAAATAATTTATTTTTCTGATGGAAATAATAAACTAAATTAATTACATCTTTGTATAATCAAAAGTTTTAAAATTACGTATTATAGTCATATTATTTAAGTTTTTATTGATGAAATTGATTGTTACTATACCGCTACTTATATTTGTAGTTTCTTGCTTTAGTGTGAGGAGTGAGGAGAAGTGTATTGACTATATTTTATATGATGGGGCAGAGAAACTTATTGATTATGGCATGGATACTACAAAGAATTGGTATGCGATAACAGAGCCATTTCCGAATAGGTATAGATTAATTGTAAATGGTGATGAATTGCAAGCAATGTATCAAGTAACTACTCCTGTATTTAGTCAAAATGGTTTAAGATGGGCTGCTTTTGCGAAGGATAACTCTGGTTGGATGTTGTTTACTGAAAAGGATATGATTTCATTCAATGCTACTGAGGTTAGCGATGTGAGTTTTTCTGAGGATTCAAAAGTTATAGGGTATTCGTTTTTTGAAACTAATTTGGAAGTTGTGAGGATTGGAAATGAAGAGTTTCGTGAGTATAGGAAGAAACCAGGTCTTTGGGTTGATCATTTAGGTCGGCAGGTTGCTTATGTGGTTCAAAGTTCTAATCAAGAAGTGGTGAAAGTAAATGGGAAGCAATTAAATGCTTTTGACAAGGTTTATCCTGTTGGTTTTTGGAATGATGGCGATTTTATTTATGTTGGGCAGTTTGGCGGGTATTCACAAGTTTATAAAGGTAAAGTAGCAATTTCAGAAACTTATTTGAATGTCCCAGATATTAAGATAAATAGGAAGGGTAATGTTGTAGCTTATTTAGCGTATATGACAAATAAGCGATATGTGGCAAAGTTAATAAGTGATGAGTTTAAAGAGCCGATGATTTCCTCAAGATATGATATGGTGTCTGATTTAGTTTTGCATCCAACTGCTCCAATTATGGCTTATTCGGCAGTTTTGTATAATGCTTTTTCTATAAATATGAATTTAACTGAATATTATTCGGGTGAGTCGAATACTACTCCGAGATTTACTTGGAATGGAGAAGAATTGTTTTTCTTGGGCTGTAGAATTAATTGCTTTTTTTCAATCAATGGTGTTAATTATAATACCAAAAATACTTTTCCCGTTGATAGATATTATGCTCATAAACCTGGTTCAATGTCTTTTGCTTATACTACTGGTTCAACAATGGTTGTTAGGTATTTGGAAGATGGATTTATGAGAGCAGGAATGATGGTGAATGAAACGATTGAACCACGTTATAATAGGTTTGAAGATAGATATGAGACGTTGGGTAGCACTAATAATCGCCTCTATTTATTAACCTGTAAAGATTAAAAGAAAGGATAAAGATGATTTCAATTAGCTCTTATGCTAAAATTAATTTTGGACTTCAAGTATTAAATAAAAGAAGTGATAATTTTCATAATATTAATACTCTTTTTGCGAGAATTTCATTAAAAGATATAATTTATATTGAAGAGAGTGAAAAGAATGAGATATTATTTACAAATGATACTAAAATTCCTTTGGAGGATAATTTAGTCTATAAAGTTATCGTTGATTTTAAGAGAAGATTTAATGTTGCTGATAATTTCAGGGTTACAATTAATAAAAAAATTCCGATGGGTGGTGGCTTAGGTGGTGGTAGTTCTAATGCGGCTTATGTTTTAGGGACATTAGCGAAATTATATAAAGTTGAGAAAGATTGGAAAAATTTATCAATTATTGCTCAAAAAATTGGAAGCGATGTGCCATTTTTTTTGAAGTCTGGTCTTGCAATAGGACAGAGTCGTGGGGAGATGTTAAAATATTTTAGAGCAATTTTTCCTTATACTATTTTAATTGTTAATCCCAATTTATCAATTTCTACTCCTACTGCTTTTGCCGAACTTAATAGGTCGGAAGAGGTTGGAAGGGTTTTAGATTTACAGAATTTATTTTTGCGTGGCTTAGAGAATCCAATTATTTGGCAGGAATTTATAGTTAATGATTTTGAGAAAATTATTTTTGATAAGTATCAAGAGTTACGTGAGATAAAGGCAAGTTTATATAAGTATGGGGCAGAGTTTGCTTTGATGTCAGGGAGTGGTTCTACATTGTTTGGGGTATTCAATGATGAGGAGACGGCTCGGAACGCGGAAAAGCAATTTTCAAATTACTTTACTTATATTTGTGAAATGATTGTATAAATAAGGCAAATAATGAATATAATTATAAATGCGTTTGAAGTATCTCCGTTTGCAAAAACGGGTGGTCTGGCTGATGTAACTCGTTCATTAGCAAGTGAATTTGATAATTTAGGGCATAATGTGATTGTTGTTATGCCAAAATTGAAATCAATTAATGTTAATGATTTTAATTTCAAACGACTTGATTTGAGATTGTCTATTCAAATGGGGTTTAGTGAAGAGTATGCTGCTGTTTGGGAGGGTATAATTCCTAAATCAAAGGCAAAAGTTTATTTAATTGAGCATGACGATTATTATAATAGAGATTCTATCTATGGTTCTCCAGAAGAATTTATAGATAATGATAGAAGATTTATTTTCCTTTCAAGGGCAGTATTTGAGGTGGCTAAGGCGATTGACTTTACTCCCGATGTTATTCACTCGCATGATTACCACACAGCATTTACTTTAGCATTTTTGAAATCATTTTATCGACACGATTTAAGATTTTCGCGGACCGCGGCTGTTTATACTATTCATAATTTATCTTTTCAAGGAAAGTATAATCCGTTTAGAATTATGGATTTTTCTTCTTTTGGAATGAAAGAGTTTTATGATGGCTCTTGGTTTGAAAAAGATGGGGTTGTGAATTGTATGAAAGTGGGGATAATGTTCGCTGATAAAATTACAACTGTATCTCCTAACTATGCAAATGAAATTAGAATGGCATATTATTCCGAAGGTTTACAAGATGTGTTAAATCAAAGGTCTGGCGATTTAGTTGGTGTTCTAAATGGGGTATATTATCCAGATTGGAATCCAGAAACAGATGAGTTGATTAAGTATAAATATTCTATTGATAATTTAGAGGTTAAAAGACAGAATAAGTATAGTTTTCTAAAATCTTTTGGATTGAAAGAATCTGATAATTTGGATATTCCTTTGTTTGGCATGGTTT
The DNA here is from genome assembly GCA_964465945.1 of uncultured Hyphomicrobiales bacterium. Classification (GTDB taxonomy): domain Bacteria; phylum Bacteroidota; class Ignavibacteria; order Kapaibacteriales; family UBA2268; genus JAJRPT01. The sequence goes on along the minus strand of CAYXMM010000001.1, from coordinate 204,184 downwards.
CACGACTAACGGAGCAGAAAGGGATTGATATAATTAAAGAAAAGCTTGATTATTATATCGAAAATAGGAATATTAGATTTGTTTTACTGGGTTCGGGACAGCAGGAATATGTCGAATTTTTCAATTATTTACGCTGGAAGTATCCTAGGAATGCTTTCATTAGCATCGGTTATGACGAACAACTCGCTCATAGAATTTTTGCTGCATCCGATTTTATCACAGTTCCATCGCGATTTGAACCTTGTGGGCTTACACAAATGTATGCTCTTAAATATGGTGCTATTCCTGTTGTTAGAGCAACAGGGGGACTATTAGATACTGTTTCAGAGTATAATAGTAGTAATGGCTTAGGAACTGGCTTTGTGTTTCAAAACTATCAGAAAGAAGATTTCGCTTATGCTTTAGAACGTGCTATGTCAGTATATTACTCTCCTGACCATTGGAATAAGATTAGACAGAATGCTATGTTAGAAGATTTCTCGTCGGTAAGACAGGCAGAACAATATATTGAAGTGTTTAATTGGGCGATTGAAAAGGTTTAATGTTGCCAAATCTTCCAATTGACTTTATTAATCAAGTTAAGATGCTCCCGTTTTTTAACTTAGATGAGTATTTGAAAAGCTTTGAAGATGAAATTGTTTCAGTAAGAATTAATCCTAAGAAGTTAGTAGAACACAATATTAATTATGAAAAGGTTTCTTGGTCGGGGTATGGTTATTACTTAAATGAGAGACCAGAGTTTATCCTTGACCCGCTTTGGCACTCGGGAGTATATTATGTGCAAGAAGCTGGTTCGATGTTTATCGAAGAAGTTTTGAAGCAAATTGGGATTTTGAATAGAGATATTATTGCTTTAGATTTAGCGGCAGCACCTGGCGGAAAAAGCACTCATCTTTTATCTTTAATGACTGATAATTCTTTGCTTATTTCAAATGAAATTTTGTCTAAAAGGGCAGGTATCCTTGAAGAAAATTTAATTCGCTGGGGATATGATAATTTTATTTTGACAAATAATTCATCAGGAGATTTTCATAGTTTTAAGAATTATTTTGATTTAATCATTTTAGATGCTCCGTGTTCTGGCGAGGGAATGTTTAGGAAGGATAGAAATTCAATATCGGAGTGGACTATAGATAATGTAAAAATGTGTGTTACTCGGCAGGAGGATATTTTAGATAATATTAAAAATTTATTAAAATATAATGGTTATTTAATTTATTCTACTTGTACTTTTAATTTGGAAGAGAATGAAAATGTGATTGAAAAGTTTGCAAAAGAAAATAATTTTGAATTAATTAATATTGATATTTCAAATTATAAAGATTTAAAAAAAAATAATTATACAATTCGTGCAATACCTGGGAAATCAGAAAGTGAGGGATTTTCAATAACAATTTTAAAAAATAAAAATAAAAATGAATTTAATAATAATAGGAATAAAATTAAATTAAATAAAGTTCAAAACCCATTAAGTCAATTAGTTAATATAAAAGAAAATAAACATTTTTATGAATTTAAAAATGAAATTTATGGTTTTAATTATGTTTATGAAAATATATTATTAAAAGCAATAAATGAATTAAAAGTTGTTACTTTTGGCAATAAAATTGCTAATTCTAAAAAGTCGGATAGAAGTCAAGTTTTTATTCCAAATCACAATCTTGCAACTGGAGTTAATTTACAAAGAAATGATATAATTAAATTAAGTGATGAAAACGTTTTAAAATACCTAAAAGGTGAATCATTAAATTTAGAAAATGCTAACAACGGATACGCTTTTGTAACATTTAATAAAATACCAATTGGAATGGTGAAAGTAGTAAATGGACGAGCAAACAACTTATATCCGGATAATTTTAGAATTAAAAAATCGGTGAATTATAATGAGCCAATTAAGTCCGTTTTTTAACCCAAAAAGAATTGAAATTCCAAAGGTATTTCATTCTACAATGTCTAATCAACCATTTTCAGAATGTATAATGTGTCAGAAGGGACTTCATAATCCGGAGACTCATTACTTTGTAGAAAAGGCAATAAGGAAATATCCAAATGGCTTGACAGATACTATATTTGAGTATGCTATTTGTATGGAATGCTCTATCAAGGTGCGAGATACTTTATCAAAGGAATCTATGCAACGAATTGATGAGTATTTCTCTAATAAATTTGATTTAATGTCTCGTTGGAATAATTTTGCTGAAAACGAAAATTATAAGTTTAATAATTGGGTAAGTAATTGTATTATCACTGGCAAATCCGTCGATGCACTCGAAGAATACCAAATTTATGCTCATTGCGAAGGTCAGTATATGCTTTTTTCACTAATGCCCTATATTATATCATCTGAAGTGATTGAAGAAGTTCATGGATTGCTATCAGCACACACTAAGGAAGAACTTGATAACTTTATGGATAAATATCTCGGTCCCGACCCTGAAGTTAAAAAACTACTCAAAGACCATCGACCTGTGTTTATTTTTTGAGAGATAAATAATAAGATCCAGGCGGGGAAATAGGAATGATTTTATATGTAAAATCAAAAGGCGAGGTCGATGATGCTCGCCATTTTTTTTATTTCACCGAATACTATTGCCCTTTGATTGTATTTCTTGCCTAATTTAGTTGCTTCTTCTAAGTTTATTCCTAAAATTAAGTATCCAATTTCTGTATTCCATTTTTGCTTTACATCTGTGCTTTCTACTATAAAATAATTAAAATTACTAATTTCTAATAATAGTAAGTCATTAGCTTCTTTGTTAAGCTCAATATTGCAAACTATAGATTGAGGATTATATGCAGTGATAATTGCCCAAGAGGTTTCGTTATAACTGCATATAAATTTATCTAATATAGTGTTGTAATCGTTGATTTTCAAATTATAATTAATAGCTGCAATATAGTAAATTGCATTTTCATATAATTTGATTAAATCCATATAATTACTTAAAAAGTTAATTATGAAATTAATTCAGAAGTCCAAGTAACTTCAGCTCCTGCAAGCCCTAAAGTAGCCGAAGCAGCACAATACTTTTCTTGAGATAATTCGATACTTCGTTCTAAGTCCTGTGAATTTGCATCTGGGCTTTTAAGTATAAAATGAAGATGAACCTTTGTGAATATTTTTGGAAATTCTTCTCTCTTCACACCGGAAGCAGTAATTTCTAATGATTCAATAGTTTTTTTCTTTTTTTCAAGAATTGTGGCAACGTCCATACCAGAGCATGCTGCTGCTGCTTGTAACATTATCTCCATTGGAGTTGCGGCATTCTCATCGCCACCAGGCACATTAGAAGTTGCAAATAAGGTTTTATGACCTCTATTGTTATCGCCTTCAAATTTGAACTTGCCAGTATATTTTAATTTTGCTTCTAAATTCATTTTATTTTTTTTTATTAATGATTTCTACATTTACTCTTCTTAATCTACGTGCGTAATACTCTTCTGGTTCGAGGTTCTTTTTTTCTAATGGTTCGAGTTTCCCAACTGACTTAAATTGAATTTTCTTTTTAGGAATACCACGTTTAATTAATTCTTCATAAACAAATTTAGCCCGATTTAGCCCGAGCGTATAATTGTAATCTTGCGAACCTTGTAAGTCGGTGTGTCCTGTTAATATTATTGCATCAATATAATCAATTCGTTCAATTATATTTTTTGCAACTTCATCAACTTCTTTCACCCAGTTTTTGTTTGTTTCCAATCCATTTTCGTCGATTATATTATCGTAAGGTTTGTCATATATATCATACGGGAAATTTAATCTTAAATCAAGTGATTGGTCTAAGATAAATTCTTTTTTTAGTGTTTCGTTTCTCTCGGTTTCTTCTTTGCTAATGTAGTAAGTATCGTAAAAGTGTTTGTCATCTTGGGCTCTAACTTCGTAGCCGACACCTTTTTCTAAACTTAGTTCATATTCACCAAGTTTATTAGTTTTAGTTTCGTAACTAACTCTTTCTTCGCCTTGCTTTCTAACTTTAACATCAATGTTTTGTAATGGAACATCTTTGCCATCTTTAACAAGCCCTGCAACTGAGAAGTAAGATTTAACTATTGGTTTTGATTCAATTTTTACTTCTTTTTTTTCTTCAAATTTAATTTCTGGTTCTTTAATTACCTCTGGTTCTGGAACTTTAATTTCTATATTTTTATCTATTTGTTTTAAGCCCTCTCCAATGTCTATTTTCTCTCTTGTGTTTTGGTATAAGACGAATATATCGAAATTGCCACTTTGGTCAGAAGAGTAGTAGAGTAATTTACTTGGGTCTTCCGGACTTGAAGGAAATAGCTCATCACTTTCTGTGTTTACTGGTTTCCCAATGTTAATAGGATTTGAAATAAATTTTGGGTCAAGAGTGTTCCAGAAATTATTATCTATATCGCAATAAAAAATATCATATCCGCCAACTGTGCTATGCCCATTTGAAGAGAAGTAAAGTCGTTTTCCGTCTTTGCTGATAAAAGGGGAAAACTCATCGCACGGAGTATTTGCTATTTCTAAATTTTGAATTTTTTCGAGTTCGCCATTTTTATCTAAACTTGAAAAAAAGATTTGAGTTCCATTATCTTCGCTCATTCTTGTTGAGGCGAAGAAAAGAACTTTACCATTTGGTGAAACCGCAGGATGGGCTTCCCAATCATAAATACCAAGTTCATTACCTGAGTTTAATTGGCTAACATTTGACATTGTTCTGTCTTGAATATTTGCCTTAAAAATCCGTGATTTTCCAGGTGTAAATTTCAATGGAATACGAGTTTTCTCACCTTTTTTAGAAGCAAGATCATCGTATTCCTTTTGAGTATTTTCAGTTAAAAAGTCAATTTCGGCAACAAAATAAATTGTATTATTATACACACTTGCTATTCCATAAGGACCTTCATCGATTGCTTTAACAATTGGACCAGAAGATAATACTGTTGGAGTTACAAAAGTGTATTCTCTAAATTCTTGTTTATTATCATTTCCATAAGTAAAAAGGATTTTGTCTGCATCAAAGAAATTCAATGCCCACTCATTTTTTGGTGAGTCCATTCCTCTAACTTTCTCAATTTTGAAGTGGGTCTGATTTCTTGAAGAAGTATCAAACTTAACTTCATTAAACGAGTTAGGTAAACATTGTGGCTTTGGTGGTATTGGCGGTAGCACTTTTTTAGGAGTGTAAGTCGTTACGCAAGCAGACAATATTACAAGCAATATTAAATAAATATATTTTATATTATTTTCCTTTTTAAAATTCAAATCTAATATAATCTATTTATTTTCCAAAATTTAAGTCAACATCAGTTGGATTTTCTATCCAATCGGCAACGAAAACATTAGTTGCTCTTGTTGGTTTTCCATCAGTAGTTCTATTAGAAGAAAATACTATTTTCTTCCCGTCATAACTAAACATAGGGAAGGCGTCAAACAATCCAGAATTGGAAATTTTTGTCATATTTTTACCATCTAAGTCAATTGTATAGATGTAAAAATTTCTTCCTCTTGGATCTTCGTGGTTAGAACAGAATAAAACTTTTTTACCACTTGGGTGGAAAAAAGGCGCCCAATTAGCTTTAGGTAAGTTAGTTATTTGTTTTACATTTTTTCCGTCAATATCTGCAATATAAACTTGTAATGCAAATGGTTCAACTAAATCTTCTTTTAATAAGTTTTTATAATCTTCGGCATCTTTTCCAGTTGGGCGACTTGCTCTCCAAACGATTTGTTTGCTATCTCTTGAGAAAAATGCTCCACCATCATAACCAAGTTCTTTTGTAATTCTAATTGTTTTTTTAGTTGAAAATTCATATCTGTAAAGGTCTAAGTCGCCATCTCTTGTTGATGTGAAAATCATATATTTTCCGTCAGGAGATACAGTTGGCTCTGCATCGTAAGCTTCGCCGGAAATTAAAACTTCTAAGTTGCCAGATTTATCTTTTCTATAGATGTCATAGCTTTGAAAAATTCCCCATACATATCTACCTTGTAAGTGTTTTACTTCCGGACATTCTGCTGATGCTTTGTGTGTTGAAGCGAAAATTGTGCTTCCGTCTGGCATAAAATACCCACATGTTGTTCTGCCTTTACCAGTTGAAACTAATTGATACTGCTCACCATTGGCAAGAGGGCTTCCATCAGCGTTCATTATGAATTGCTGGTCGCAACCTTGTTTGTTAATTTTGTCCCAGTCAGATTGGAAGATTAATTGTTTGCTGTCAAAACTCCAATATGCTTCTGCGTTATTTCCACCGAAGGTAAGTTGTCTAATGTTTCTAAAATGGATTTCACCTGGGAATCTTAACGAGTCTGTGGTAGGGTCGTAAGCTGAGTCGTTACTATTATTTGCTGCTAATAAATCGTTATTTTTTGTAGTTAGTATTCCAAAAAATAAACATACTAAATATAAACTTACAAATTTCATTTAAAAACCTTTCAAAATATACAAAAAAATTCCACAAAATTACCAAAAAATACTGATATAACTTGTATTTTAAGAGTTTTGTAATAAAAAAGACTACCTTGTTTACGGGTAGTCTCAATGTGAAATCAAAAAAAGGAAATTTTTGTTTTATTATCTTCTATTTGGGTCTCTATCTTTATTATTTGGTCTTCTATCTTTTCTTAAATTTTTATGCTCTTCTTGTCTTTTTTTCAATAATTCCTTTTGAGCATCAGTTAAGATAGAATCAATAGTAGATTTTAAAGTTTCTTGGCAACCTTTAAGTCCAGCTAAAGCAGATTGATATTCAGCATTATTTTCTAAACTTGTTTTAGTTTGTTCTCTAAGAGCTTTTAACAAATCCCAAGCAGCTTTTCTATCAATTTCACCACTTCTAACTTTAGCAATAATATCCATTCTTTCAGCATTAGCAGCTTCAAAAACTGCTCTTTGAATTTCCATTAGTTTAGTTCTATATTCTTTTGAGCAATCAATATAGTCTAATCTTGCTTGTTCCATCGCTACTTTTTGTTCGTCAGTTAGTCCTAAATCATCTTTTGGACGTCTTCTATCATTTGGATTTCTATGACCTCTGTCGCCTGGGCTCATAAAAATATCGTCATAAGTATAGTCTGCATCTTCGGTTGAGAAAGGAATAGATAAATCAACTGAATTGATATTATCCATTGTTTCGTCTGGTAGCATTGTGCTTGTGATTGGATCGCTTCCGAAGTCAATATCGCCTTCTGAACCCATAGGATTGCCATTTTTTTGGCAGGAGAATAAGATAAATGATAATGCAAAAGCGCTTATCATTAATGTAAATTTACGCATTTAAAACCTCTAATAATTATAAAATAAATTGTTTTTCATTTCTAACTAAATTACACAAGAAAAAATATTTTGTTACAAGCAATTTAAAAAAAAATATTTTAATTGCGATTGAAAACTATCTTCTATTAACTTTATGAATAAGTAAAAGATGTGAGAACTGATTTCTGAAGATTAGACAGCGATATTTTTAAAAGGTTTAATCAAAATTAAAAAAAGTTGATTTGATTTTAATTTATAATTTGTATTTTTGTATGTAAGCACTCTAATTATTGAAAATATATGCATGTAAACTAATTCTTTTTACTTTTATTTCGTCTATACTCTATGTTTGAAAAAGTAATTCATTGTGAATAAAAATGGTAAATACAGAAACAAAAGATAATACAAAAAAGCGGTTAGAGGAGCTTGAAAAAGAAATATCCGAATTGAAATTGCAAGAAAACGATTTGCTAAGTAAGTGGCATCTTGAAAAGCACCAGTTAGGGCAAATTCAAACAATTAAAGCAGATATTGAAAATTTCAAGCAACTTTCTGAAAAGTATGAGCGTGAAGGCAACTTAGAAAAAGTAGCTGAGATTCGCTATGGGACTATACATACTTTAGAAAAGAAATTAGAAAGTTTAAATACAAAGCTCGAAGAGACTCAAAAAGCAAATAGACTTTTGAATGAAGAGGTTGGAGCGGAAGATATAGCGGAGATTGTAGCAAAATGGACAGGAATTCCAATTAGTAAGATGCTTGAGACTGAACGAGCAAAACTAATAAATATGGAAGAACGATTACATAAGAGAGTTGTAGGGCAAAATGAAGCGGTAATAGCAGTGTCTAATGCTATTCGCCGTTCAAGAGCCGGGCTGCAAGATGCTAACCGTCCTATTGGTTCTTTTATCTTTTTGGGAACTACTGGGGTTGGGAAAACGGAGATGGCGAAAGCTCTTGCAGAAGATTTGTTTGATGATTCTCATGCTATGATAAGAATTGATATGAGCGAGTATTCCGAAAAATTTTCTGTTTCCCGACTTGTTGGCGCTCCTCCGGGATATGTCGGCTATGACGAAGGAGGGCAATTAACTGAGCCGATAAGACAGCGTCCATATTCTGTTGTTTTATTAGATGAAATTGAGAAGGCGCATCCCGAAGTGTTTAATATCTTGCTCCAAGTACTTGATGATGGGAGGTTGACAGATAGTAAAGGTAGAACTGTAAATTTCTCAAATACTATTATTATAATGACATCTAATTTAGGTACTGAAATTATTCAGAATCAAATTAGTGGGTTGATTGATAGTAATCGTGAAGAAAAAATGTCTAATATTAAACAGCAAATTATGGGTATGTTGCGTCGCACTTTGAGACCGGAGTTCTTGAATAGGATAGATGAAATTATATTGTTTAATCCATTAAATCCTCAAGAAATTCATAAAATTGCCGATTTACAACTTAATGATTTGCAAAGTAAATTAAAGAAACAAAATTTAAGTATAAAATTTAGTGATTCTGCTATTGATTGGCTGGCTCAAATTGGTTTTGATATTCAATTTGGGGCAAGACCTTTGCGAAGGGCTATTCAAAAATATATAACTGACCCGTTGTCAATTAAAATTTTAGACCAAGAATATGTTTCTGGAGATAATATTTTTGTAGATACAGATGATAATGGTAAATTTGAATTTAAAAAGATAGAATAACTATGTTATTAAAGTTTTCATATATATTATTTTTTACAATTATTTTAATTTCTTGTTCAAGTACAAGAAAGATATACTATAATAAATTTGATGGAATGTCAAGAGTCAAAGACGGGGATACTTTGAAAATTGATTGGGATTTTGAGAATGCGCATTATGTTAGGATAAAAGATATTCCTCAAAATTTTTCGGCGATTGATTCATTGACTTTCGTTCCAATGAAGAAAACAAATCTTGAGTTTTCTGCTATAAACATAGAAGATACATTAAATGTTACTTGGCGAGTTTATGTTGATGATAATGAAAAAAAAGGAACAGTATTTAAAAACACTGGAGTGCTGGAAAAGGATTCGTTAACTTATCCTATTTCATATCAAGAATCAAAATATTTTTCTGGGGTTCTTCAAAATCCAAAAAATCTTATACCAGAAAATATTAAGATTATGGGTTATGATAGTTTTAATAAAAATTTAATATCCTATAACGTCTTGCTGTTAGACCAATTTGGAAATTATATTCCGGGAATGGAGAATGATAATTTATTTGTCTGGAAAATAAAAAACTCTTGTGGTGAGTATAACGATGAAATTTCAACTGACCAGTACGAAGAGAAGCCATTAAGTGATGAAAAAGTTGCTCTGAAAATTTTAGTTGATAATTCTAAAGCCGGAGAATATAACCAGAATTTGCTTTATGAAATTAAAAATGGTCTCACAAATATGAGACAAAATACTTTAGCAAGTTTAGGAGTTTTTAATCAAAATTATGAAGAACTAATTCCTCTTACTGATGTTAAAGATTATATTAATTCAAAATATTATTATCAAACAAATGATGGTTTATCGGCTATATATAAAAATATTTACCGAAGTATTGCAGAGGTGCAATTCACAAAAAACGTGCAAAAGAATGCAGTAATAGTGCTAACATATAGCCCAAATAATGCTGCAACTATTTATAATGCTAAAGATGTGGTAGCATTTGCTCGTGAATCAAAGGTGCCTATTTTTATTATTGGGATAGGTAGCGCAGTTGATACTTACTCAATGAAATATCTTTCTTTTGGTACTGGTGGTAGATATTATAGTTTAGATAATTACGATTTTAATGATATTTCAAAAATAATTGATGAAATTAGATTTTCTTTAAGTTCGCATTATACTATTAATGTTCCAAAGCCAATAGCCCAAGATTGTGAGTTTTATACATTAAAGTTGAAGTTAAATTTTAATGATAGAGTTCTTGAAGCAGAAGGAAATTATGTGAATAATCCATCTTGGGGAGGGAATAGTCAGCAATCTATTGCTATATTTGACTATAAAAACACAAGGGTAAATGATCAGTATGTTTCATTAATAAGTTCAATGGCTCGTGTTTTAAAGGATAATCCACAATATTCTATTGAGTTAATCGGACATAGTAGTATTGAAGACGGGAAAGAAGAAAATAATGTCAGAATATCTAAGGAAAGAGCCGATAGTGTAAAAAGTCTTTTTCTTTCTTTTGGGGTGGCAGATTATCAATTGAAAACAACAGGTTTAGGAAGTTCAAAACCAATATATTATTTACCTTCAACTGAATGGCAACAGTATTATAATAGACGTGTTGAAGTTAGTTGGGTGAAACCTGGAGATTTACCTTATGAAATTATTGCTCAGGAGTATTGGACTGAGGACGAAGCAAGGATAGAAGCTAATGAATGGCAATCAAAAGGATATAAAGCGTATTACGAAAGATATTTAGTTAATAACAGACCTTCATATAAAATTAAATTGTGGGGGTTTGGGTCAAAGGAACAGGCAAGGCAAGAAGCAAAAAAACTACAAGCATCTTATAAATTTGAATTTCATGTTGAGTGATTTATTATTAATAATTTATTTAAGAGGTTTTTATGGGTGTTTCTACTAAAGAATATTCTAATGGAGAGGTTACTATTATTTGGAATTCAAGCAAGTGTATGCATTCCGAAAAGTGTGTGAAAGGTCTCTCCAGTGTATTCAATATAAATTCGAGTCCTTGGATTAATCCAAATGGAGCAAGTACCGAAGAAATCATTGCCCAAGTTGCTAAGTGTCCTTCTGGTGCTTTGTCAATTAAAAAAGAAGAAGTCAAGTTGCCAAAACCAACAGATGAAGAAGTAGTAGCAGATAATGGAATTGTTTCTATTACTGCTACTGAAAATGGTCCTTATGAGATTATTGGCAATTTTACATTAATGGATAAATTTGGTAATCCAATCCAAGTCTCAGGCGCTACTTACTTATGCAGATGTGGTAATTCACAAAATAAACCTTTTTGTGATAGCTCGCATAGGAGAGTTAAGTTTATTGGTTAATAATAATTTTTATACTATGTCGTCAAACTCGTTATGAATAAACTAATTTTCATAACGAGTTATTTATTGATGCTACTTTATGTGGCTCCTATTACTATTAGTGCAAGTGAATTTTTTACTCATTATGAAATTTGTGATGATGCTTGTAGCTGTTGCTCCGAAGAATCAGATGTTGAGAAAGTATCTGATTGTTGCCAAATTGAATGTTCTTACGAAGTTCATCAAGTTCCTGAAATTCCTATTGCTTATACAATTTTAAACAATATTAATTTTAATATAGTTTTTAGTGTTGTTCAAGTTGATTTGTATAAATATGATTTTTTTAATAAGCAAAAAAATAATAATATTAATCAAATTGAAAGTTTGATTGATGTAAGTCAGAATAAAATTTTAAAAGAACAAATCTCATCGCAGTATTTTAGCTCCTCCCTTATTTAATCGTAATTTTTACAAAAAATTATGTTTAACAAATTAAAAGTACTAAAATGAAATATTTATTTTTATTACTTCTGTTTCCAACAATATTTTTAAGGGCAGAAGAAATTATGATACACGGGAACGTGTATGGACTCGATATTAATGGTGAACGTGTTGGTTTGTCAGGTGTTAGAGTTCAATGGCTTGGCTCCGATAAAGGAGGGCTAAGCAATGCCAGCGGACATTTTATGTTCAATACTGATGGTGATATAAGACAACTTGTCTTTCAAATGCCTGGCTATCAAACGGATACTCTTCTAATTGAAGATATTCATGAATTTATTCATTTTGATTTAAAAACAATTCAAACTGAAGAAGCTTTGGTAACAGGTCAGCAACCTGTCAAAATTTATGAAAGCTCGCTTGAAGCAAAAGAAACAATTACTCGAAAGCAACTTTCTCATCTTGCTTGTTGTAATCTTTCGGAAGCTTTTGAGAGCGACCCAAATGTTTCTCTTCAATACACAGACCCAGTTTCGGGGGCTAAAAGAATACGACTTATGGGTTTAGACGGAAAATATTCTCAAGTTATGATAGAGAAACTCCCCTTTGTACGTGGGCTTAATATTCCCTACGGGTTGTCTTTTTTACCAGGTCCTTGGATTGAATCAATTTCAATTTCAAAAGGAACTGCCGATGTTACTAATGGCTTTGAAAATTTTACAGGTCAAATCAACGTAGAACTTAAAAAGCCAGGAGGAGAAAATAGCTCACTCGTTAATACTTTCGTTGATATGGGACAAAGGGTTGAATTCAATGCTACAGAAAGTTTTAATCTAAGCGAAAATATTAACTCGATAATTCTTATGCATGGAAGTGTAATACCACAATCTGTGGATTTGAATAATGATAATTTTACCGATAGACCTATTACTCGAAGCTTCAATTTTATGAATAAATACATATATGAAGATTTTTTTAGGGGTATTGAAGCTCAAGTGGGAGTTAGGGCAATTTATGATAATCGACAAAGTAACTTGACAAAACTTATCCCCTATACTTTTAATATTGACAATTCAAGGTTGGAATTATTCTTTAAAAATGGTTATGATTTCAACACTTCAAATTTAGGTATTATAGGAACATTATCTTATCAAAATAACTCAACAAAGAATGATTTTTTAAATTATATTAATAAATTTGATCTATCCCACTACAATGCAAATGTGAGTTTTAATTATATTTATGGCTTTGGTTTATCTCCTGTTGAGTCTAAATATAAACTCTCTTATGGCGCTTCATTTTTGTATGATAATTTTACAAATGTGTTAAATTCAAGTTCTTTTACATCAAAGCCAGGTTTAGAGTATGTAACTCCAGGTATGTATGCGAATTTGAATGTATCAAGTATGGAAGCGTTAGAGTTTAGCGTTGGCATTAGAGCTGATTATAATAAGCTAAACAAGGTCTTTTTTACTCCGAGGGCTTTAGTTAGATTTAAACCAAATGAGAATATTGACATTAGAGTTAATGCAGGGAAAGGATATAGATATAACAATGCTTTTGCTGAAAATGTATATTTATTCTTTTACGACCTTCAAGAAACCTATATTAGTCAGTTGATGTCATTTAGTCAAAAGAAAATGGAAGAAGCTTGGAATTATGGTGTCAACGGTAATTTCACTTTTCATGCTTTTGAAAAGTTAGTTACTTTGAATGCATCATACTATAAAACTGATTTTATCAATAGAGTTATTGTAGATCAGTATCGATATGGGACAAGCTATTTACCTCAGATTTATGAGAGCGATAAAACATCGTTTTCTGAGTCATTCGGGGTTGATTTAGATATTTCATTTACTGAAAATATTGAATTTTCAACTGCTGTGAGATATGATAATACATTTTTCACAAATATTAATGATAAATTAATTAGAGAGCCATTAGCGTCAGTTTTTAAGTCACTAACAAGTGTTTATTTAACTTTGCCTTGGAATTTATCATTAAGAACAACAGCAAACTATCACGGCTGGGGGAATAGAACATTGAAAAACTCAGACGGAGATTTCAAAAAGTTCAATCCTTTCTGGCTATTTTCAGCACAACTTAATAAGAAGTTTGAGTCATTACATCTTGAAGTTTATATCGGTTCAGAAAATTTAACATCATATTCTATTTTAGAAGACGACCCAGATTTACAAACAATCGGCGCAAACTACATAGGAACAGACCTATGGGGACCTCTAATGGGACGCAACTTCTACTTAGGAATAAACTGGACAGGGTTCTAATTAAATAAATAAAATGCCGAGTTTTGCTCGGCATTTGTTTGTAGTTATAATTTTTGATAATATTAAATATAATTTAAGTATTGGTATTAACTTTTCTTTGATTTTTTAAGCACTTTTTTATTCTTGAAAAGTCTAATTATTTTACTCTTACTTTACTTCAAAGTGGATACCACACCACTCATCTTCATAGATAGTCTCTATGTGGGAGAAACCGATATTTTGAGCCGCTGTTAAAACATCATTTTCTTGTTCTGTTAATATCCCAGAGGCGATGAAAGTGCCTTTTTTGCTTTTTAAAGCATTATAGAATTTTGATATATTTTGAATAATTACGTGCGCTAAGATATTTGCTGTTATGCCATCGCAATCTTTTAATTCATCTTCATCAAGGTCAAAAAGTTCGACAGATATTTTGTCTTCTGTTTTGTTAGCTTTTATATTTTCAACTGCGTTATGGTAAGACCATTCGTTATTATCGAAAGCATAAACTGATGAAGCGCCTAATTTAATTGCTAAAATTGCTAAGATGCCTGTGCCCGTGCCTGCGTCAATCCAAAATTGGTTTGAAAGATTAATTTTATCAAGCAATTTACAGCAAAGGCGAGTAGTTGAGTGATGACCTGTTCCGAAGGACATTTTAGGATTAATTTCTATTTGAATTGGTTCTGTAAGCTCAGACATTTTCCATTCAGGAGCAATTCCAATTCTATTATTTATATGGATTGCAGGAACTTCTTTTTCCCATTCTTCGTTCCAATTTCGTTCATCTATTTCTTCAACTATTTCAAAGTTTAGATTTTCATCAATTTCTTTTAAAATATTTTGCAATTTTTGAATAAGTTCTTCGTTCCATTCTTTGAAATCGAATGAAACTATAAAATTATCATTGTTATCGATTATACCTAAAAATGGTAATTCTGCAATTTTAGCTAAAACGATTTCATTTTGTTCTTCTGAAAATTCAATCTGGATATTAATATACTTATTATTCATATTTTAGTATAAATTTTTGTTAAATTACGATTTATAAAACACAAAATTACAAATAAATAAAATGAATGATGAATTAAAAGATAAGTTGAAGAAAATAAAATGTTTAGTATTAGACATTGACGGAACTATGACAGACGGGAGTTTATACTACGACGGGCGAGGTGAGGTTATGAAAAGGTTTAGTGTTCGCGATGGAATGGGTATTGTGTTGCTTAAAAAGGCGGGTTTTTCAACTGCTTTTTTGACAGCGGAGACAACTTCAATTGTTGAAAAGCGAGCAGAGAAATTAAAAATTGATGTTGTAATTCAAGGTTCACGAAATAAAACCGAAGATTTAATAGGAATTACGCAAAAACTTGGCATAAAATTAGAGGAGATTGCTTATGTTGGAGATGATGTGAATGACTTATATGCAATGAAAATGTCAGGATTCTCGGCTTCTCCGAAAGATGCGTATCATTTTATAAAAAAATCCGTAGATTATGTGTGTGAACATAATGGTGGAAATGGAGCAGTTAGAGAGGTTTGTGAGATGATTTTAATTGCAAATAATAAAAATATATTATTAGATGAAAACTGGTGAAATAAATATTAAAGGTGAGAAAATGAGTGAAAAATATACAAGAGGGTTCATATTTGGCGCCCTTATCGGTGGAGCAGTAGGAGCAATTACTGCCTTACTTCTTGCTCCAAAATCTGGTGAAGAATTACGAAGAGATATTGCAGAAAAAAGTAGAGATTTTGCGGATAAAGGAAATGAAGTTTATTCAAAAGCTCAAAAATACTTCAAAGAAAAAGATGTGGAATTTAATGATTCGGTGCGAAGCACTGTAAATGAAGGTAAAATGAAAGCAGAGAATATTGTCAAATCTGCTAAATCTCAAGCTGACGAAATTCTTCAAAGTGCTGAACGTATTTTTAGCGATGCTAAATATAAAACCAGTGTAAGTAAAGATGCAATTCAAGAAAAAATGGGTAAAGTAAAATCTGCTTTTGGAGAAAGTGTTGAGGCATTTAAACAAGAAATGAACTCATAAGGTATTCTATGGATATTTTACATATTTTAATTTATATTGCTTTAATTTCATTTATCTTCTTGACTATCCGATTGATTATGTCGCTTGGGAAAGTTGATGAGTTTCTTGTTGAGTTTAAAAATAAAGCAACAGGGATTGAAAAAGATGTTAAAGAATTAAAAGACAGTGCTATTAAAACATTAGATTCAATTAATGATTTAAAGCCATTAATTCAAGAATCGCTTGATAAAATGAATGATTTACAAAGTAAATCTATTGAAACATTGTCTAACACTGACGATACTCTTTTAAGCACAAGAATTGCTATGGATAATATTAATAATAAAATTGAAAAGATTGATAGTATAATTCTACCTTTTGAGATGCTTGCTAAAAGTCTATATAACCGAGTTGCCGAACCAGTTAATAATACTGGTAAAGTAGTGAGTGCAGTCTTCAAAGCCGCAAGTATATTCGCAAGTAAATTCAAAAGATAAACTTTCCTATTTTTAAATGCAAAACAAAACCCCAAAATGATTAAAATTTTGGGGTTTTTGTGGTAAAGAATTTCAATAGCAAAATTATTAAGTTTTATTTAGATTTAATTACTTTACAATATTTCACTTCTGAGCCATAATTTATTCCTAAAAAGTATAATCCATTTTGTAACTCACTGATATCAATACTAACTGTAGTTTTAAAGTTATCACTATTTATAGAAAGCACTTTATAAGAATTTTTATTTATTTTTAAGCCAGACAAATTATAAAAATCAATATTATATTCGTAAATACCTTTTGTTTTGTCTGTATAAAATGAAATATTTATAGTATTATTCGTTGGGTTTGGATAAGCATCATTTAATATAAAGAAACTTGAATGAAGATTATCCTTAACTTCAACACTGGTTGCTTTTAATTCTGATATACTTCGATAATATGTGTTTAAGCAGGGAAGAATTAATAAATTATCGTATGCAAAAATTGAATATATACTTACTATATCAACTGCCTTTATTCCAGATGTTATATTTTGCCAATTTTTACCTAAATCTAAAGTATAATACACAGCATCTCTTGTAGTGCAAAAATACATTCCATCATAAGAAGCAATATTATACCCGTTCATTGCAATATTGCTCGCATTGCTAATAAAACTTTCACCACCATCAGTAGAATTATAAGTAATTTTTCCTCCCGTTGTGAAAAACAAATTTTCACCATTCGCATTAAACAATTTAATTTTGTTTTGTAAAATCAGTTTGTTTATTTCACTTTTCTCTTCAAGTAAATTAATAACTTTTTTATCTTTAATTTTCAGTAGTAAATTGTCATGATATAGATAAATTATATCGCCATCCTCATAATATTTTACACTACCTCCAATATAAGCATCTAAACTATCGTTCCCAGTTTTAAAGAAATTCCAATTATCTCCATTATCTGTTGAAGTTAAAACACCAGCGTTTGTACTTACATATAAAATATCATTCGATATTGCGAATCTTGTCATTTTATATTGGTTACTATCTCCGATATTAATATATTTCCAATTTTCGCCATTATCAGTTGAGCTTGCTAAAAGATTTTCACTTTTAAAGGTTTTTAAAACAAACAAATTATTCTTATATTTTTTAAAATTCATATTTGTATACTTCTTTTCGCTATCAAAGAATCCATTACCATTAATACTTTGATAATTTTTACCAAATTCATCTGAAGTATATAAATAATCGTTTGTAAGATAATAATACTTATTTTCATTTTTTACAATGTCATTAATATCTACCGGTATTGACTTCTCTAATTTATTAAATGTTTTTCCACCATCAGTACTATATGCCGATTCATCTGTTGAACCATTTCCACCACTATAACAAATTGTGTCATTTGATATACTAAAAAACTCAACATCATAATCTTTTGGGATTTTATCAAAAAGTACCCAACTTAACCCAGTGTCAGTTGAATAATATACGCCTTGTTTGGCAATGAAATAAAATACACCCTTAGATTGCTTAATTTCGTAAACTGAGCTTGAAGTTAGTAAATCCACTCCTTTCATTGAAGGAAACCATCGTTGCCCCATATCTCCTGAGCGAAATATACCTGCCTGCGTACCTATCAAAACAACACTATCTAAAACCGCTACATCTCTTATAAATAACTGAGAGGGCAAAAACTTATTTCTTACTTCCCATGTTTTGCCACCATCAAATGAAAAATTTACATCATTATAGTATGAAGTACCTTGATCAACTGAACGAATACCAACTAAAGTATCATTTTTAAATGCTATATTATCAATTAAATGATTGGTTATTAAAGTATCCCAGATGCTGGTTTTGGGGTCATAAATTAATATTTTTATTCCTGCAGTTATATATATTTTATCTTTATAGATGTAATAATTGTTTGCAGCTGATGGCAAATCTGCAATGTAAGTCCATGTAAAACCTTTATCAGTTGATTTATGAAATGTTTTAGTTTTTGGATAGAACAAGCCATTTCCTTTATACCAATTGTCCGATACACTCATAAATAAAGTGTCTCCATATTGTAGAATTTTGTATGAACCTATGTTAGTTATAAAACTATCAGCAAGTGTATGTTTATTTCCGTTTACATACTTATTAATAGATGATCCGGTTGTTTCATAAATATCCCCAAAAAAAAAGTAAAAACTCCCTAATCCTTTTTTCTCAATTGGATTGTCAGATTCTTTCCATTGGCAATTAAGTTGTAATGTTGTTACTATTAGTAACATTAAAAGTATATATATTTTCATAATTAACTCCTAAAAATGAAGGGATAATCGATAGATTATCCCTAATGAATAAAAACTATTTACCACAAGGTGGCATTACATTAAAACATTCAGAATAAACTCCATACTGAGTTGGAATTGTAATTTCTGAATATGTCTTATCACAATTAACTTCGCCAATTGGACCATCAAATCCATCTAGAAAATGCTGAAACTGTCCATTTTCATCTTTGCAATAATAGAGTCGATATGTACAAACAGCATTGTCATCACAAGCGTTAAAGTATCTATATTCATTGTTATCTGGTTCAAGAATGAGCACAGTTTTCCAACAATAATACCACTCTACTTCTACATATTCATACTTAAGAGGGTCTTTCCCTTTTTCGCAAGGGTTTGGCTCATGATTAGGGCAGAGATAGTTAAAAATAAATTCTGGACTGATTACATAAGCATAAATATTATCAAAAAGTTGGCTAACTGGTATGCAATTCTGTTGCATAGAATCTAAATACCAAATTGCTCCAATAGTAACATTTCCAGGAACAGTAACAGAACATGAATAACAAACTTCTACATTATAAGTACAAGAGCCAATAGTAACTTGAACAGTATCTAAATTGTTATTGCAAATCAATTTTGAGTATAGATTTGGGGAGTATGAAAATGCTATAAAGCATAAGATAAATAAGAAGTATTTTTTTTTTCATTTTTGAATTCTCACATTAATTTTAAAATTTTTTTTTTTGAACAAATTGTAGACATAAGAAAAGTAAAAGTTAATATGCCTAAATCTTTGTTTTTTAAAATTATATGAATAGTCTTCTGATTTGGAAATATTAGATAAGCATACATACATGCATACATACATATATGCTTAGTTGTAAAGAATTAATATTTGAAATTATTATCTGCAAAAAAAGCATCCTTTTTTGCAATTTAAAAATATATTATTTAAGAACAAAATATTATTTAAAAAATAATTTATATAAAAAAAATTAAAACCCCAAAACTTATTAGGTTCTGGGGTTTTTATAGATAATTATCTATTATATAATTTTCTAAAAAAACTAATTTAAAATTACTTTTTCAACTTTAAGGGTATTGCCTACATTAATTTGGATAAAATAAACACCTTTTGGAGCTGGAATTCCGATTTCAGTCGTTCCATCCCAAGAACTTGTAATTTCTCCAAAAGCGAAATAGCTACTTAATAAATGAGATATAAAATTACCATTTACATCAACAACTCTGATATTAACAAAAGCTGAACTTTTTAAGTTAAAACTTATGTTAAATCTTGAAGAGCTGGGGTTAGGTGAAATTACAGGTGAATTAATATAATGCGACCAGACAGATAATGGCTTTGAATTAATGTCATAAGGTTTTTTTACATCGGAGCTTTTTCCAGGGTTTGACATTCCTTCAGACCATTCACCATTAGGGTCTAATAATTCTTGTCCATTTGTGAAGCCATCGCCATCTGCATCTAAGTTGTAAAGTGCTTGCCAATCAACATTTTCTCCATTAAGACCTACACTCAAAACCTGGGACCCAAAAGAAGATAAAGGTAAGCCACCTAACATACTTTTATGGCAGTTAAGACAAGAATTTATATTCCCGTTTGGAATTTGAAATACTCTAAATGATTTAGATATTGCAAATTGAGATAAAAAAATAGAGACGCAAAAGAGAAGAAATGAACGCATAAAAAATCCTTAAGTAGTTTATAAAAGTTTCGATGTACCCATTATTCGAGCTAATACTCGAGTTGATGGAAATTGTTCAAACATAATTCGCATTAATACAAGTAATGGAACTGCTACAAGCATTCCTGGTATTCCCCAAAGGAAACCCCAGAAAATTAAGCCGAAAATTACTGTGAAAGTATTTAATTGCAATCTGCTCCCTAATATCCTCGGTTCGACGAAATTACCCATTAAGAATTGTAGGACCGCTATGATAAGCAAGAATAAAAGTGTTACATTGAAAGAATCATATTGAATAAAACACATTAGGATAGGAGGAATTGAAGCGACTATTGAACCAATTGAAGGAATGAAATTTAGTATAAAAACTAAAAATCCCCAAAATAAAGCAAATTCAATCTGGAAAACTAAACAACTTATGTAAACAATTAAACCAGTTGTGAAACAAACTAATATTTTAATAATTATATAGGAGTATATTGCTCTTTGGATTGTTTCAAAGTTAGAAAGTAAAGTATTCTTCTCAACATCTCCGGCAACGTAAGTTAAATATCTTTTATAATTGACAATTCCAAATAAAATTAATGTATAGAATATTAAAAACAGCATAAATGAGCCAGTGAAGTTTCCAACTGCTGTTGCAACATCTCCACCATACTTTTTAAGTAAGTCTTTTTTTAAGAAATGAACGAACTGCTCTGTTGTTAAGTTAAATTTATAGTTCTCATCGGTCAAAGCATTAAAAATTTTAAGAACCTCGTTAACACGAATGTTTAGTTTTTCTATTAGAAAGTCTTTACTTTGGATTATATCGGAATACATAGATGAGGTAATCCAATAAATTCCGAAGAGAATTAAAATTGAAATGAAAGCAATAATAGGTATAATTAACCAACTTGGGATTTTCTTTTCTTTCATTAAAATAATTAATGGCTGAAAAGAGAATGCTAATAAAAAAGCAAGGACAAGAGGAATAAGAATAGAGGATAACTCTGCAAGTATTAAAAATATACTTACCATAAGGAAGAATAATAAAATATTCTTTATTGTTTCTAAACTATTTATCTTCATTTTTCTCAAAATTAAAAGAAATATTTTGCAAATAAAAAAAAAGTTTTTAATTTTGTATTCGTTCTTTTGCACGGATGGCGGAATTGGTAGACGCACAGGACTTAAAATCCTGTGAGAAATTTTCTCGTGCGGGTTCAAGTCCCGCTCCGTGTACAAAACGTTTAAATAAAGCTCACATAATTTGTGGGCTTTTTTTTGTTATAGTTATCATTAACTAACTAACTTCAAATTTCTTTAAAATTATATCTTTATTAAAAAAAAACTTCAATTTATTTCATTTTGTTTTTAAAATATTTTTGTGTTTCTATTATATTTGTATATTTTTGCTATATTGTATTTTATAAAAACGAATATTAAATAATATAAATAATTATATGAAAATTTTTACTATTATTTTACTAATCACTTTGGGGTGGCTAAATAGTCAAGAATATCTTGATGAACCATATTCACCAAGAAGTAGTTTCGGATTATTTGGAGGAGTCGGTCTTAACTTCCAAATTGCAGATTTCCAATCATTACCAGGTGTAGAAGGTTGTTGCTCGGGTTATGATGTTGGAGGCGGTCTTGGCTTCAATGGCGGGATATTTTATGCAACTCCAATTTCCACATCATTTGAACTGAATTTTAGAGCAATCTATGCTGAAATGGGTGCTACTCTTAAAAAGTATGATGAGCGATTAATTGCTAATCAAGATGGAACAGGCACAGCAATGATGGAAGTTGAGAACAAGATTGTGTCTTCTCTTTCTACTTTTGGTTTAGAGCCAATGCTTGCTTGGAGAATTACTAAGCAGATGCGATTAATGGGAGGAGTAAGGGTAGCATATTTGATGTCAAATAATGCCAACCAAACTGAATCTGTTACAAAGCCATCTTACGGGGTGATTATAGACAAAAATGGAAATGAAAGAAGACAATTTAATGTTTATAATGGTGAAATACAGGGTTTAAGTAATTTAGATTTATCTTTAAGTTTTGCCCTTTCTTATGATTTACCTTTGAATAAAAATTCTACATGGTTTTTAGTTCCAGAGGCAAGGTATAGTCTTGGATTAATGTCATATCACCCTGATAATATTTGGCAATCAAATCAACTTACTGGTGGAATTGGGATTA
This sequence comes from uncultured Hyphomicrobiales bacterium, assembly GCA_964465945.1. Classification (GTDB taxonomy): domain Bacteria; phylum Bacteroidota; class Ignavibacteria; order Kapaibacteriales; family UBA2268; genus JAJRPT01. Next base: position 181,529 of record CAYXMM010000001.1, on the reverse strand, counting down.
GATATTCTCCACGAAAACTTAAACCAGTGGCTCCACCACCACCACCACCACCTCCTCCGCCACCACCACCATTACCACCTGCACCTCCTGCAGAGCCAACTTTGGAAGCAAGTATTATTGCTACTTCTGTTGAAGAAAATGGTAGTGAATCTAATGTGGCAACAGTTAAAGTTGAAGAATTTGTTCAAAATAAAACGCATCCACTTTTGAACTTCATCTTTTTTGATGATAATTCTTCTATAATTCCAGAAAGATATAAAGTTATTTCGGAAGATGAAAAGAAAGATTTTAGTTTTAAACAATTTTTCTCACAAACAACAATGGAAGTTTATCATAATATACTTAATGTTGTTGGAAAAAGAATGGCTTTCTATCCACAAGCAGAATTAACTTTGATTGGCTGTAATTCTAATATAGGAAATGAAAAAGATAATACTAATCTTTCGCAAGAAAGAGCAGAAAGAGTTAAAAAATATTTGATTGATAATTGGAATATTCAACCAGAAAGAATTAAAACAGAAGCAAGAAATTTACCTTCTATTCCTTCAAATCCTAAAACTGAAGATGGTATAGCAGAAAATAGAAGAGTTGAAATTGAGACAAATATTCCTCAATTATTTGAACCAATGATAATTTTAGACACTTTGCGTAATACAAGTGTTCCAAATTTAAGATTTAAGCCAGTTGTTAAATCAACAATTGGTGTGAAGTCTTGGAAATTATCTGCTTCTCAAGGTGGAAAGACATTAAAAGTTTTCACAGGTAAAGGAGCTTTGCCTAAACAAGTGGATTGGGATATGACGGGTGAAGATAATCAAAAATATATTCCTAAGTTTGATGCTCCTATTCAATATAATATGGAATTGATTGATAATGACGGTAAAGTTTGGGCTTCTGAATTACAATCATTACCTGTAAGAAATATGTCAATTCAGAATAAAATCTGGCAAAACGTTGAAGATTATGAGTTAGATGAGTTTTTAATGATTGGTTTTGGATATAATAAATCTGATTTAGATGTTCAAAATAAACTTATTGCTGATAAAGCTAAATTAAGAGTTAGAGAGTCTTCTCAAATTAATGTAAGTGGCTATTCAGATAGAATGGGTAATGACGATTATAATAAACGATTATCAGAAAGAAGAGCTGAAGAAGTTTCTGATTATTTGGGTATTGATAAGAAAAACGCAAAAGGAATTGGCGAAGAAATATTATTATTTAATAATGACTTGCCAGAAGGTAGATACTATAGTAGAGTTGTGAAAATAATAATTAAAACACCTATTTAGTAACTAATTGTAATTTAATGTGTATTTAATATTGAAATGAAATCTCGTTGAGGTAAATTATGTTTAAAATTATATGTATTTTCTTTGTTCTTTCAATTTCTTTGTTTGCTCAAAGGATTGAGTTGCAAAATATAAATACTTCTAAATATCCTAAAATAACGGTTGAAGTAGATGCTTTTGATGCTTCAAATGCTCAATTCCGTGGTTTAGCAGGCACAGCAGTAACTGTTAAGGAAAATGGTGTTGTTCGTAATGTAACAGATAAATTCTGTGAGCAAAATGCTGTTAAATTTTCGCTAATTATTTCTGTCGATTTGTCTGCTACTATGGCACTTAACTTAGCAGGTGACAAAATAGCTACTAAGCCAAATAGAAGATATGATGCGATTTTAAAAGCAGTAGAGTTATTGGTGAATAACTTAGATTTGCAAAATACAGAAGTTGCATTATTAGCTACGGCAGGACAATCAACTGTTCATTTGGATTTTAGTCAAGATAAAAAAGAAATAACAGATGCTTTGAAAACATTCCCTGATGTTGCTTTATCAACAGAAATTAATGTTGCATTTATTGGTAAGAACTGGTTGGGTCAAGCAAAAGGTGTTGGCTCGCTAAATCAAGCACATAAAGCTAAATGGAAACCTGTTGTTCTTTTCTTCTCTGATGGTGGACAGACTACTTTAGACCAACCACCTGTTTTAAGTGATATAAAAGATGATTGGATTTTAGATACTGCAAACGCAGTTGGAGCAATAATTTACAATTTGAACTTTGGGACTTATTCTAACTCAAAATTGAACGGATTGTCCTCTTCAACTGGTGGGGATATTTTTGAAAGTTCTGATTTAGAAACAGATAGTGAAATTCAAGTTGCGTTACAAACTATTAAAGACCAGGTTGAGTTAAATCCACAAGCACTTGCTCCTTGTGAAGTTGAGTTTATAACAGATTGTAGTGGTGGTGGAGTTTTGGAAGTTACTGCTAATATAGGAGGGGTTGATGTTACCGACTCTAAGACATATACAATTCCTGATAATGTGAAGCCAGACTTATTAATAGATAATAGAAATCCAGAATATTATAATGTTAATGGTGGTGCAAGTAAAGATGTTATAATTAATCTAACTGCCCAAGATAATGATATAAATATTGTTAGTTTTAATTCAACTGACCCAAGATTTAGTGTGGTTGGTGCTTATACTGGTGTGATTCAAAAAGGGAAGTCTAAACCAGTAACGATAAGATTTACTTCCGACGGAAGTAGTACTTGTACCGAAGGCGAGATAACTTTTGTTTCCGATGCTTGTTCTGGAAATACATTTAACCCAAAAGCGGGTTGGATGAATGCTATGAACGTTAATGTTGGTTCTGCTATTTTAGGTCAAAGCGTTACAAACACAAGAGTTGCTTTTGAGAATAATACTTGTAAAACTTTAAAAATAACTGATTTACAGATTACTAAGTCTGAATTTAAAAGGAATGTGGCATTACCTTTAGATGTACCTGCTGGTGGAACTGCTGATGTTGAATTTACTTATACTCCTTCAGTTACAGGTGCATTTTCTTCTCCGTATAGAGTTACATTAAGTGATGGTTCAACTTATGACGGAACATTAAATGGTGGTGGGTCTGGACAAGCTCAAATTGCTACAACAGCATCAAATCAACCAACTGTTAAATGCTCAAATACAAGTGTAATTTCCTTTGATATTGAGAATAATGGTGAAGTTGAAATGGACGTAACGTCTATTTCTTTAGATAACATTACAGATTTCACTTTAACAAGTCCAAATACTCTAAAAATTCCAGCATCGGAAAAAGCTACAGTTAATATAACATTTAACCCTACAACAGAAGGTAATAAAACAGCTAATGTTACAATAGTTAGTAATGCAGGAAATGAGCCATTAAAAGTTGTGGCAATTTCAGGTAATAGAAGCAATATTTCAGCAACAGGAAATACGTTTGATATTGGGGTGATTTGTCCTAATTCTGATTATGATTTTAATATTCCTATTACAAATAATGGTGAAATTGCTGCTAATGTAACATTATCAACTACTTCTTCAGATATATCTTTTCCAAGTGGGGCAAATATTGCTTTAGCAAATGTAGGAGGAACAACAAATGCGGCAGTAAGAATAAATTCAGCAACTGCCGGTGCATTTAGTGCAGATATTGTTATCACAGATGAATGTGGAGAATCACAAGGAACTTTCAAAGTAACTGGTGAAGTTAGAGAAGCAACGGTCTCTTTTGCTGATGTAGCAAGTATTAATTTAAGTTCAAATTTGAATGAAACGTTAACTGAAACTATTGAAATAAAAAATGATGATGCAAGACCGATTAACAATGTAGTTGTTTCGATTGTTTCAAATCCAGGTTATTTCACAATAAAATCGGGCTACCCAACAACAATTTCAGGAAATGGTTCGATAAATGTTGAAGTTGAGTATTTACCTACAGTTCAAGGAAGTAGCAATTTAGACTTGCTTGTAGTTGGTGATGTTGCAGGAAAAGCTTGCTTATCTACTCAGTTGCCTACTCTTACAGCAGGGACAAATCTTGCAGAAGCAACATGGTCAACTGGTGCTTATAGCGGATTAATAGGGCAAACTATTACTTTGAATTTAGCGAGTTTAGTTGACGACAATGGTTTTGCTACTTCTGGGGTTACTGATGTGAAATTTGATGTGATTGTTGATTCAAGATTATTAGAAGGGGCTGATGGGCTTCCTGACGCTATTGTTGGATTTGAAAGAACAATTAAATACACTTACAATGTTGCAAGCCCTCAATCAATAAAGTTAAAAGTTTTAGACCCGAATGATGTTACAATTAATTCTTCAAGTATCACTATTACAAATGCAAGCACAGTGCCTGTTGGACGTGCAATTATTAATAGTAACAATGGAACATTTAATTTAATTAGAGCGAATGGTAAAGTAAATATTACTGATTATTCTGGCAAAACGGGCGATGCTACTTCTGTTGTCATAACTGGGAATAACTTAGTTAATGTTGATGCTAATTTTCATCAAAAAATAAAAGGTGAATTGAAAGTAAATGCTTCTATACTTGTTCCAAGGGGAAGCACTCCGCAAGGCAGACTTGCAACTGAACTTGGTACAACTTATAGATATGTTCCGTTCTCTTTGAATTTGAAAACAGGCAATCCAAAATTACCATCAATTCAAGCCACAGCCGAACAAGCAAAACTTGACTTTTATGTTACATTAGGAGATGCAGAGACTACTACAATGGAACTTGTAAACCTTAGTTCTGAAGTTGGTGTTATTGACCTTGCAAGTATTAATATTGGTAACTTTTTAGTTACAAATGTTTGTAAAAATGAGGCAGGACAAATACTAATGCTATGGAAATCAAATCCAAACCCACCTATTATTATGCCTAATCCTATAAGCAATACAACAGAAATTTCAGTAAATGCTTATGAATCTGGTAATTATATTATTGGAATTTCTGATGCAAGTGGCAACATAATTAAAACAATTTATCAAGGTGCGTTAGCAAAAGGAGAACACAAGTATTACTTAAATCCACAAGGACTTTCACAGGGTTCTTACTATATTAATGTAATATCACCAAGTGAAAGATTTGATAAAAGCTTTATATATATTAAATAATATAGAAAAGTTTAGAAAGAGAAATCCCTAATTTTATATTTGAAATTAGGGATTTTTTATTTAGAGATATTGAGAAGTAATTATTTGAATTAATTAGTAAATAATTTTATCCATAGATATTACAATCGAAGCAGTCCTAACTCCTTCAAATATTTCCTCTTTTGTAAAACCAAGATTAATTAGTGATTGCTCGTGTGATTTCACACATTGTTCGCAACCATTTACTGCTGAAACTGCTAAACTCATTAACTCAAATGTTTTCTTTCCAGTTGCGGGGTTAAGCATTATATTCATTTTAATTCCAGCTGGGATTCTGTTATATTCATCATCGTTAAGGAAATGTCTAAATCTATAGAAAACATTGTTTGCTGCGAGTAATGAACTACAAGCTATTGCTTCTGCAATTTCTTCGTCATTCGCTCCGATTTCTTTTGCTTCATCTGAAAAAAAATCTATTAAATAATTGTTTTTTTGATTTGATGCTATTGAAAGCGCAACTAAAATGTTAGCTTTCTCATCTAACTTATCAGACCTAAGGGTTTTACTTAAATTTACTTTTAAATCTTTGATATACCGAGTATTACTCACGTCTAATTTTGAAAGAGCGGAATTGCTAATTTCGCTAATCTTTAGCCGTTCAAGTAGTTCATTAAGAGATTGATTATTCATATTAATGTTCCTTTAAAGATTGTTAGTTAAGCAACTAAGGTTTCTTCGCCTTTTTCCCAATTACAAGGACAAAGTTCGTCTGTTTGCAATGCGTCGATAACGCGCAATATTTCATTTACATTTCTTCCTACGCTTAAATCATAAGCACTAACGTGTCTTACTATTCCATCTGGGTCTATAACATAAGTTACTCGATAAGCGATTTTCTCGTTTGGTTCAAGAATACCTAAATCTTCTGCCAATGATTTTGATGTGTCGGCTATCATTGGAAATTTTAAGTCTTTTAAGTCTTTATGGTCTTTTCTCCATGCTAAATGAACAAATTCAGTGTCTGTCGAAGCACCTAATAATTGAACATCTCTATCAGAAAATTCTTCAAAATTCTTATTGAACTCAGCAATCTCAGTTGGGCAAACGAATGTAAAATCTTTGGGCCACCAAAACATAACAGTCCATTTACCGTCTTTGTTGACTAACAAATCTGAAGAAATTTCGGCAAACTCTTTTCCTTTTTCAAGAGAAACCACAGCAGTTTTTTTAAATTCAGGAAATTGACTTCCTATTGATACTATTTTATTCATTGTTTTAACCTTTTATATATTTGTAAAATTAAACTTCACAAAATTAAGGTTAGTAATATTATTAATCAAATTGATAATATATATAATAGTATAGATTAAATCTATAATATAGAGTTTAATTTGAAAATAACATTTTTTAAATCTTTATCGGAGTAAATGTAGCCAACAATTATAAAATTAAGGTTTAATAAAAATTGAACAGTTTCTATTTTCATTAAATCATCAATTGAACTTGACTCGCATTCCATAATAATTACTTCTGGCTTATATTTAGACCAGTCATTAGATTTTAAAACTTCTAATTCAAGTCCTTCTACGTCAATATTAAACAAGTCTATTTTTTGGTTTTTTGGTAAATACTTTTCAAAAACATCTTTGAGTGGGAAGCAATTGATTTCTACATTTTTAATTTTTTCTGGGTCAACACCGCGTTTTATTAAAAACTCTTCGCTCATACTATTCATAGAATTAGTGTCATCTACAAAATAATATTTTAGCTTTGAGTTTGTGTTTGCAATAGCAATGTTTAAGTTTATGTCATTTGGGCGATGCTGATTAAATTTTTCAATAGCAAAAGGATTTGGGTCAATATTAATGCCCTTCCAGTTTAAATCTTTATAAAAAAGATTTGTGTTTGAAATGATAAAAGGGTGGAATGCACCAATTTCAACATAAAAGCCGTTTGCCTTATTTTCGAATAAATTTTTAAGGATTAAATCTTCACCTGATTGAGCATACGATATGTTAAAAAAATTAATTTTACTTTGAAGAAATTGGTAAAAAATATCTTTTATTTTAAATTTTAATTGTGATGATAGGAGATTTTTCATAAGATATTTACTTAAACCATTCCTCAACTTTATTTGATTCAAATATATTGCAATTTATATGAGTATAAGAATTAGTCTTAGAATTATACACATATTCTTTTGCCCAATCTTTATGATTAATAGCAAGTTCATTAATCGCATTTAGAATGTAATCAATTTCTTCATTTGAATTAACTGGGTGAAAAGAAACCCTTATCCAACCTGGTCTATCATCATTTAATCCACAATTTATTTTATTAAATATTTGATTTGATTTTTTCTGATCGATAAATAATAAATAGTGTCCGTAAGTGCCAGCACAAGAACAACCTCCTCTAACTTGTATACCATATCTATCATTTAAAATTTTAACACCAAGGTTGTAATGTAAATCATCAATAAAGAATGAAAATACAGATAATCGATTTTTAATATTAGCAGCTAAGATATGTAGGTTATTAATTTTTGATAGTTTATCAAAAGCATAGTTTGTTATGTAATGTTCTCTTTTTTCTAATTCTTCGTATCCCATTTCTTCTTTCAATTTAAGAAGTAAAGCTACTTTAATTGTACCTAAAAAAGCTGGTGTTCCGGCGTCTTCACGAATTTCAATATTATCTAAAAACTTATGTCCACCCCAAGGATTAGTCCATAACACAGTACCGCCTCCAACAATGTCAGGAACGGCATTATTATAAAGAGAAGAGCAAAATATTAATACGCCTGGTGTTCCAGGACCTCCTATAAATTTATGAGGTGAGAAGTAAATTGCGTCAAGGCATTCTTCTGGGCTTGGGTGCATATCAATCTTAATATGAGGGGCAGAGCAAGCGAAATCAACAAAACATTTTCCGCCATAATTATGCATAATTTTAGCAATTTCATGATAAGGTGTTTCAATTCCAGTTACGTTAGAGCAAGCCGTTACAGATGCAACTTTCCATTTTCGATTTTTATAATGTCCAAGCTTTGTTTCAAGGTCGGTTAAATCTACAAGACCCTCTTCTGTATGATTTATAATTACAACATCGGCTAAAGATTCTTCCCAAGATGTTTGGTTTGAATGATGTTCCATGTGAGTAATAAACACTACTGGTCTTTCTTCTTCTTGTAGTTTCACCATACTCTTGTATTTGTCAGGAACTTTAAAACCTAAGATTCTCATTAATTTAGCTAAAGCGCCTGTCATTCCCGAGCCAGTCATAATAATAACATCGCTTTCGCTTGCATTAACGTGTTGTTTAATGTACTTTTGTGCTTTATGATAAGCATTAGTCATCAATGTGCCGGTGCAATTTGACTCAGAGTGTGTATTGCCGACATATTGTGCAATATCGAAGTTTACTTTTTCTTCTATATCTTTATATAATCTCCCACTTGCAGTCCAATCACTATAATAGATTCTTTTCTCACCAAAAGGAGAAGTGAAAGTTGTGTTATACCCAATAATTTTATTTCTAAATTTTTCAAAATAATTATCTAATGTTGGGTCTTGCATTTAATATCTCTTTATGTCTTTTAAGTTTAGATTAAATATAAAAAACAAAAATATGAATAATTTATATAAATATAAAACTTAGTAGTACTTTAAAATAACAATATTTGATTATAAGCGTCTTAAATATATAGATAATATGCGATATTATTGTTAATTTTGCAATCTAATTTGTAGAATTTTAATGAATACAACTCAAAAAGTTTTAATTACAAAATCGAATAAATTTGAAAGATTAAAAAACAAATCTTTTCCGATTTTTTTGCAAATGGTTTCAGACACTTTGTCTGCAACTTTATCTTTTGTAATTCATTACTATATAATTTTCTTTTCAGGTTTAGTTATTGTAAATTCGGTCCCTTCTAAATTACAATTTGTAATGGGCTTAGCCTTAGTCAATTTTTATATCTTTGTATTCTTTTATTTTGCAGGGCTTTATAAAAATTGGTATGAACGCTCGCCTTTTGAAGAATACTTTAGTATAATTAAAGCAAACTTTATTGGCTTATTATTATTTTATTTATTTGTAATTACAGATACAACTAAGCCACCAAGACTAACTTTTTTATTGTACTTTGTAAACCTTAGTTTACTAACAATAATATTCAGAACAATAATAAGAAAAATTCAAAAAAATTTAAGGATAAAAGGACTAATACAATTATCAACAATAGTTATAGGTCCAATCGATAAAATTAATTTACTTAAAAAAGATATTCTTAAAAGCCCAGGTTGGGGATTAAACTTCATAGGTGGAGTTATATCTGATAATAGTTTTAATGAAAGTAATGAGGTATTAGGTAAAATTGAGGATTTAGATAATATTCTTGAAGCATATCATCCTGAGTCAGTAATTCTTGCTGATGCTGATATGAGCCATAAAAAGATGTTTGAGATTGTAAATAAATGTTCTGATTTAGGTATAAAAATAAAGATTGAGCCAGATTTATACTCTGTATTTACAGGACAAACTAAAACCCATAATATATATGGAATACCATTTATTGAAATTGACCCACAATTAATGAAAAGTTGGGAGCAGACATTAAAAAGAATATTTGATATTATTTTTTCATCTTTAGTTTTAATTATTGGCTTACCATTTTGGCTGATAATTGCAGCAATAGTAGGTTTAGAGTCGAAAGGCGGTGTTTTCTTCCATCAAATACGTTCTGGAAAAGATAATAAAGAATTTAAGATGATTAAGTTTAGGTCTATGGTTCAAAATGCCTCTCAGATTGGAAGTGCCTGGACAAGTGTAAATGACAAAAGAGTAACTAAATTTGGAAAAATTTTACGTAAATCACATTTAGATGAAATTCCTCAATTTTGGAATGTTATAAAAGGTGATATGTCTATTGTTGGTCCAAGACCTGAGCAACCAAGATTAGTAGAAGAATTCTCAAAAACCTACCCTCACTATAAGAGACGTTTAAAAGTTAGACCTGGAATTACTGGTTGGTGGCAAGTCAAATATAAATCTTATGAGTTTGATTTAGCAGAAATCGATGGTAGATTAAAAGATGACTTTTATTATATTGAAAATATGTCAGTAAAATTTGATATTGAAATTGTTGTTAGAACTGTTTGGTGTGTCATTAAAGGGCATGGCCAAGCATAATATTAAAGGAGTAAAATTATAATGCCTGTATTCAGACCATTCAAGGCATTCAGACCAAAATCTGAACTTGCTAAAGCTATTGCTGCCTATCCTTATGATGTTGTTAATTCCGATGAAGCTCGCGAATTAGTGAAAGATAATCCTTTGTCATTTCTTCGAGTGGGGAAACCTGAAGTTGATTTACCAAAAGATATTGATTTATATGATGCTAAGGTTTATAATCAAGGAAAAGAGAATCTTAATAAACTTATAAGTGATGGTAACTTAGTTGAAGATAAATCGGATTCATATTATATTTATGCTCAAACAATGAATGGAAGAACTCAATATGGATTAGTTGGTTGTGCTTCTGTTTGGGACTATTGGGATGATAAAATTAAGAAACACGAATTTACAAGAAAAGTGAAAGAGGAAGATAGATGCGAACATGTGAGAGTAACAAATGCTCATACTGGTCCAATTTTCTTAACTTATAAAGATAATGACACAATTAATTCAATCGTTAAAAAAGTAATTAGCTTAACACCTGATAATGATCATATTGCAGATGATGGAATAAGACATACTTCTTGGTTAATTACAGATGAATCTGATAAAAAAACTATTGAAAGTGAATTAGCGAAAGTTGATGCATTTTATGTTGCTGACGGGCATCATCGCTCGGCTGCTGCTGCAATAGTTGGAAAAGAAAGAGCAAGTGCAAATCCTAATCATACTGGCAATGAAGAATATAATTTCTTCTTAGCGGTGCTTTTCCCAGCCAGTGAATTATATATTATGGATTACAATAGGTTAGTTAAAGACTTAAATGGGAACTCACCTGATGAGTTTTTCAGTAAATTAAAAGAAAACTTTAGCATCGAAAAAGTTTCAAAGCAATACTCACCTCAATCTAAAGGTGAATATGGCTTATATATTGAAAATACTTGGTATAAACTAATAGTAGATGAGAAATATACTCATATTGATGACCCTGTCGAATCATTAGACGTTGCCATACTTCAAAAATTAGTCTTAAATGATATTTTAGGAATTGCAGACCCACGGACTGATAACAGAATTGATTTTGTAGGTGGAATAAGGGGACTAGGTGAGTTAGAAAAAAGAGTTAACTCTGGTGAAATGAAACTTGCTATCTCTATGCATCCAACTTCAATTAATGAGCTTATGAATATTGCAGATGCAGGTGAAGTAATGCCTCCGAAATCAACATGGTTTGAGCCAAAACTCCGAGATGGGCTTTTCATTCACTTTTTAGATTAAGAAATGATATTTAGAATTGCTATTAAACAAAAAAAAGGAAGTCGATTGACTTCCTTTTTTAGTTTATAGTATAAACTTACTTAAATCGGTGCTTTTTCTAATTTCGTCCAAGTTTTTATGAACTATATCAGCGTTAATTGTAATTTTCTTTTTACTTATTTTGTCTGGTGCGTTGAATAAATACTCTTCTAATAAGGTTGTTAAGATTGTATGTAATCTTCTTGCTCCAATATTAGTAACTTCTTCATTTACGCTTGCAGCCATAGCGGCGATTGCATTTATACCGCTTTCATCGAAGTGAAGTTTAATCCCTTCTGTGTCCATAATTGCTTGATATTGTTTAATTAAAGCGTTTTTAGGTATAGTTAAGATTTTAATAAAGTCTTCTTCTGTTAATGAATTTAATTCAACTCTAATTGGGAATCTACCTTGAAGTTCTGGAATTAAATCTGAAGGTTTAGATACATGGAAAGCCCCTGAAGCAATAAATAAAACGTGTTGAGTGTCAATAGGTCCGTGTTTAGTATTGACAGTGCTACCTTCTACTATTGGTAATAAATCCCTTTGGACACCTTCACGAGAAACCTCAGGTCCGCTACCACCACCTTTGGAAGCTACTTTGTCGATTTCATCAATAAAGATAATTCCGTTATTTTCTGCGCGTTTAATTGCTTCTCGAGTAACAGCATCTCTATCAATTAATTTTTCGCCCTCTTCTTTTTCAATGATAACAATAGCATCTTTGATTTTCATCTTTTTCTTTTTCTTCTTCTTAGGCATCATATTACCCATTATGTCTTGTAGGTTTATACCCATTTCATCAAGACCAATAGGACCTAAGACTTGCATAGAAGGACCAGCGTCAGTAATCTCAATTTCAATCTCGCGTTCATCAAGAACGCCGTTTTTCAACATTGCTCTAAATTTTTCTCTTGTTTCTTTATTTTCAACTTCTTCATTAGATTCAATATCGGTTTCAAAAGAAGGACTTTTCAGAACAGGAGGGATTAAAATATCAAGTATTCTATTTTCTGCATTTACTTTTGCTTGCTCTTTTTTCACTTCAAGCTGCTCTTCATGAACCATAGCAACGGCTTTATCGGCTAATTCCCTAACCATTGATTCAACATCGCGTCCAACATATCCAACTTCTGTGAATTTAGTTGCTTCAACTTTTACAAAAGGAGCTTCTGCTAATTTTGCTAAACGCCGAGCTATTTCTGTTTTACCTACTCCTGTTGGTCCAATCATTATAATGTTATTAGGCATAATTTCTTTTTGAAGCTCGCCAGTAACATTTTGTCTTCGCCATCTATTTCTAAGAGCAATAGCAACTGCTTTTTTTGCTTGGTCTTGACCTATTACATATTTGTCAAGTTCTTCAACAATCTGAGAGGGAGTAAAATACGATGATTTGTTTTCTAATAATTCCAATTTCAACCTTATTTATAATTCAATAATAGTAATATTTTGATTTGTGTAAATGCAAATATCGCCTGCAATTTTAAGTGATTCTTCAACTATTTCTTTTGCGGAAAGTCCAGAATGTTTTGTTAATGCCCTTGCTGCTGAAAGAGCATAAGAACCACCAGAACCAATAGCAAGGATATTATCATCTGGCTCAATTACATCGCCATTTCCACTTAAAACATAACCTTTTTCTTTATCCATAACTACCATAAGTGCTTCAAGTTTGCGTAAATATCTATCAGTTCGCCATTCTTTTGTTAAGTCTATAGCGGCTCTTTCGAGTTTACCTCTATTTGCTTCGAGTTTTTCTTCAAACTTTGTTAGTAATGTGAAAGCATCGGCAGTAGAGCCAGCAAAGCCAGCTAATATTTGCCCATTATATAATTTTCTTACTTTAACTGTTCCTTTTTTCATTACTGTATTACCGAGAGTTACTTGTCCGTCAGACCCAAGAGCAACTTTCCCATCTTTTATAACTCCAATAACAGTCGTTGATTTTATTCTTTCTTTCATTTAATCCTTAAAAAAAAATGCTTTATTTAGTGAAGTAAAAACGAATAAAAAATTAAAATAGTTTAATAATTAAATTAAATTAAATTAATTTTCTTTGAATTCTTCTATTAGAAGAGATTTACTTTGAACATTGATTAACTTCCAACGATTAGAAGAGGGATAGTATTTGAAATTAAAAGTAATATTAAATTCATTGCCTTCTCGACCTAAAACAATATCGCAAAGTTTAGCAAATGAATTATCATCATATCTGTTTAAAATATTAATTACATCGAACTTAGAGATTTTAATATGTTCGTAAAATTTAACTATTATTCTTCTATTAGATTCATTTGTGAAAAAATCATTCAAATCAGTTATTGATGTGTCTGCTACTATTGTTTCCCAACTTTTTGGATTTGTTTGAATTAAATTTATTGTATAATCTATGTCTTTATTTTCAATTTTTAACTTATAAATCGAACAAGATGTAACAAAAAATATGAAAATTATGTATTTGATATAATTCATAATTCAAAATTAAAAATTAAATTTTATAAAATTAAAATGTTTAGAATTATCCTTATTCTTTTTTTAATAATTCCAGTATTAAGCTTCGCTGATGATAATCCACGTGGTAGCGATGATAAAGGTGGAAAATTAGATGATTTAGAGAGCGCAAAAGGCGGGAGTGATGATAGTTTTCTGATTTATTTATTAGTAGATGTTATTGTTCGTTCTCCTGAAATTTTATTTGGTTCTTCAACTACTTATTCATATTCAGAATTCCCATATCAAAATTTTACTGGAATTTATGAGGAGAATAATGATAAACTATGGCGATTTAATGCCGATTTAGCATATTTGAAAGAGTCTTCAAGTTTAAACGCTGTAAATCTTGATGTTAGTTTATCTCCTTCAAGATATTGGTCGGTTAAAGGAAAGTATTTTAGATTCACAGAAAATGTCAATTTTGAAAAAAGTAATTTAGATATTAGCCAGTTGTTTATTCAGTATCATAGGGTGAGAAGAGAAAGGTTTAATTTAGAATGGGGGCTTGGATATGTAGCAATGACAGGAAAGAATTATCGATCTGGTGCTGGTTTGAATGTAGGTGCTGAACTATTTTTCTTCAAACCATTTAGTTTAGAATCAAATTATATTTTAGCTTATATTGATAATGGAATATTTGATGAATTTGATGCTAAATTTAATTTTTATCATAAAAGATTTAATGTATTTGCTGGATATAAATATATTTCAGTTGCGAATATAAGTTTAAATAATATAATGCTTGGAATTGGAGTTAATTTTTAATAATCTTTAATTAAAAAATAAACGCTTATGAAAAAACAAAACAAAAGATTGGCACTCATTTTAGCAGGAATACCTTCTCTTTTACTTATTCCATTTATTGCAATGCAATTTAGTAATGAAATCAATTGGAATACCTTTGACTTTATGACTATGGGTGTTTTATTATTAGCGGTAGGTTTGCTTTTTGAGTTTATTCTTAGAAAAGTGAAAAGTATTAAAGATCGCTTAATACTTAATGGAGCAGTCTTGCTTGTATTTTTGTTAATTTGGGCAGAACTTGCAGTTGGAATATTTGGAACACCATTTGCAGGAAATTAATGAAGGGGAAACGCTTAATTAATAATCTTATCAATTAATAAAATTTATTTAATGTTAAAATTATCATTTTAACATAGTTAATATATATTTCTATTGGGAATATAAATCTAAATAATTTAATGCTTGGAATTGGAGTTAATTTTAAGTTAAAATAAGTTCTAAGCCATCATAAGCGAGGCTTATTTTTTCAGGTAAAGTTGATGATAAGCCATTGTGCGAAACTTGGTGAGCAATATGAGTAAAATATGTTTCATTTGCGTTAAGCTCTTTTGCTATTGAAATTGCTTCATCTATAGTAAAATGAGTAGGGTGGGGGTGATAACGTAGGGCATCTAATATTAATACTTCTAAATCTCTCAATTTATCTTTTGATTCTTCAGAAATAAAATTTGTATCAGTGCAGTAAGCAAAATTACCAATTCTAAAACCTAATACTTCAATTTTGCCGTGCATTAGTGGGATTATGTCTAATTCTATATCTCCAATTAAAATTTTTCCTCTATCTATAATGTGAACTTCGGCTGTAGGCAATCCTCCTCCAACTTGAACTGCTCCTCCAAAAGCATAAGAAAAAGTCTTTTTAAGAGCATCTAAGGTTTCAATATTTAAGTAAATTGGAATAATTTGATTCTGAATGAAATTAAATCCTCTTATATCATCAAAACCACCAATGTGGTCGAAATGATAATGTGTATAGACTATAGCATCAATTTTTTTTACTTTATGCAATAACATTTGTTGGCGAAAGTCAGAAGAAGTATCAATGACAATAGAAGTTGTAGCTGTTTCAATCAATAAAGAACATCGAAGTCGTTTGTCTTTTGGGTCTTCAGATACACAAACTTCACACTCACAACCAATTGTTGGAACGCCTGATGATGTGCCTGTTCCTAATAAGGTAAATCGAATTTCATTATCTTTTAAATCTTGCTTACTCATCGGTTTGTGATTTCTTCTTTTGTTAAACCAAGCCAGTTTAATGCTGCTTGATAAAGTAAATTATTTTTAGTTACTTGGTCGAACTCTTGAATTGATTCTATTAACTCACCAGGGCTTAACTCCCCAAGTGGAAATGGATAATCCGTTCCTAAGCAAACGAACTCAGAACCAGCCAATTCGACTAAGTATTTTAGCATTGTTGCGTCATGAGTTAAACTGTCGAAATATATTTTTCCGAAAATATCTTTTGGTGAAGTTGTTGTATTGACTTGCACTAAATCGGGTCGCATCTCATACCCGTGCATTATTCTACCTAAGGTTCCAGGAAAACTTCCTCCACCATGAGCAAATAAAACTTTTAGATTTGGCAATTTATCTAATACACCACCAAAAACTAATGACGTTATAGCTAGAGTAGTTTCTATCGGCATACTGATAAGCCATTTTCCCCAGTATTTTTGAACTCTATCACCTCCGAGCATATCCCAAGGATGAATAAATATGGGTAAATTCATCTCCTCTGCTGCTAATAGGATTGGAAATAATTGTGGGTCGTCTAAGTTCATCCCATTTATATTTGTTCCAATTTCAATTCCATTTAGTTTTAATTCTTCTTTTATCCGTTGCATTTCATTAATTGCAAGGTTTGCATCGTGCATTGGAATTGTTCCTAATCCAATGAATCTTTTCGGAGCAGAAGCAACACTTTCAGCAATGTGGTCATTGAAGAATCTTGATGTTTCGTGGCAGTGTTCTGGTTTAGCCCAGTAATTAAATAGTACAGGAATAGTTGATAACACTTGAATATCTACATTAAATTTATCCATTTCTTGTTGCCGAATCTGACAATCCCAGCAATTACAATATACTTCTCTGAAAAATTTATCATCTTGCATCATATTAGCATATCCAGGTTTGCTTTCTTGCAATGAAATAAATCCACCATAATCAAACTTTTTAGCCCAATTTGGAATTTTAAGTGGCATAATATGCGTATGAACATCAATTTTCATAAAATAAATTTCCTTTTAAACGTTTATAATCATAATTATGATTAATTTAATAAAATATAAATATATGGTCGAATTTCATTTACCTGCTCAAATGAGTCCAGAGTATATGAATCTAATTCCAGCCCACAAACTTAAAGTAAAAAATTATTTCGACCAAAATATACTTCAAAGTTATACGCTTGCGTATAATTTAAGAAAGCTGTGGGCAGTTTTTTTAGCAAAATCAAAAGATGAAGTTGAAGCATATATAAATGAGCTACCTCTAACTAATTATATGACTTACGAGATACACGAGCTTATGTTCCATGAGACTAATGATGTGCTAATCCCGTCATTTTCTTTAAATTAATTGATAAACAAAACTAAATTAGTAAATTTTGAGTAGAATAAAAAATTTTCAAACTATATGCTTGAATCTTCGTCTTACTCTCTTATTAAAAACATTTTTTGAAAACTTATGATAAATATAGAAACTTTTCCAAATCCAAATCCAAATAGAGATTATACAATTTCACATATAAATCCGGAGTTTACATCTGTTTGTCCAAAAACTGGTTTGCCAGATTTTGCTACAATAACCCTGAATTATGTTCCAAAAGATTTATGTGTTGAATTAAAATCATTAAAATATTATTATATGGGTTTTAGAAACAAAGGTATTTTTTTTGAGGCAGTTACTAATGAAATATTAGATGATTTAGTAGAAGTTTGTAAGCCAAAATGGATGGAAATTGTTGCTGAGTTTAACACCAGAGGCGGTATAAGTTCAGTAATAACAGCAGAATATTCAGAGGTAGAAGAATGATTACAATAGCAAAAGATTTTATATGGCAAATGTCTCATAGATTAACTTTCCATAAAGGTTTATGCCAAAATATACATGGTCATTCATATAAATTACGTATTTATTTAACAGGCGAAACTGATAAAAATGGAATGATTATTGATTTCTATGATTTAGAGAAAATAGTAAATCCTTTCTTAATGGGTGAATTAGACCACGGATTCTTATGTAGTAAAGATGATGCAAAAGTAATAGAATTTCTTCAACAAAATGGTTGGAGACATTTTGTGATGGATAAGACTACTACTTGTGAAAATATGTGTGGACTATTTATAGATAAATTCAAACCAGAATTTGAAAAAATATCTAATATTAACTCTTTCAAAATAAGAGTTTATGAAACAGAAGATGCTTTTGCTGAAGTTGAATGTAAATTAAGGTAAATGACTGACAAAGAATACTATACTAACGGACAAGTGTTCTCCGTAATTTATGACGGAGTGATGACTCTATTTTACAAAAGTGGGAAAGTTAAAGCAAGAGGTGGGTATAGCAACGGCTATAAAGAAGGGAAATGGGAGTATTTCAAAGAAGATGGAACTTTATGGCAAATCGGACATCTCGTAAATTCAAAAAAGACTGGTTTATGGGTCAAGTATGATGAGAATGGAAATACTTTAGAAAAGAACTATTTATTTAACGATTTCAAAGCAGATGATAAAGAAGAGTTTGTTATAGATAGTTTAAAGTGAGCAAATTCAAAATGTAAATCTAAAAAAGGGTCGAAATTCGACCCTTTTTTAAGTAATTACTTGCTTTTGCGGCTTTTGAAGTTTGGATTGCTTCGTTTTCTATTTCCATTAAAGTCTTTGCTGAAATTATCCTGTTTGAAGCCAGTGTCGTAACTATCTCTTCTGTTACCATCGCGTCTATTTTCGTCTCTTCCATATCCACCACCTCTGCTACCATCGCGTCTATTTTCATCTCTACCATATCCTCCGCTTCTGCTACCATCTCTTCTACCGTATCCACCTCGTCCGCCTCTGTCTCCTCCTCGTTCAAATCCACCACGTCTTCTACCAGAATCACCTTCTTTTCTTGGCTTTGATATTTCAACAGAAACTCTATGACCTCTGAACATAATTTCATCACTAAAAGCATCAAGAATTTGCTCGTTGAATGAACTGCTTATTTCAAAGAATGAGAAATCATTCATTAAATCTATTGTTCCTATTGGAATAGTCCTATCATTTGTAGCATCGTTAATTAAGCCAATCATTGATTTTACATCTAATCTATGAGATTTACCTACATTCATAAAGAAGCGTGTCATAGAGGAATCCCCACCAGATTTCCCTGAACCACCACCATAAGTTACTGATAAATCTTCGGCATCTTTATAGTAATCTAAAAAGCTATTAAATTCAACTGAAACAAAGTGCTGAATTAATTCTTCTCTGCTTAAATGTTGTAATTTTTCATATACTTTTGGTAAATAAGCCGAAATAGATTCTTCATTTACAGTAACATTATTAACATTATCAATTAAATGATAAAGTTGTTTTTCGCAAATTTCTTCTGCAGTTGGAATAGTTTTTTCGGTAAACTTTTTACTTGCAACCCTTTCAACGTCTCTAAGTCTTCCTTTTTGCTTGGGGTTAATAATAGTTATTGAAATACCTTTATTCCCTGCACGACCAGTTCTACCAGATCTATGAATATAAATTTCTGGATCATCAGGTAAATTATAATTAATGATATGAGTTAATTCATTAACGTCAATACCTCTTGCAGCCACATCAGTTGCTACAAGGATTTGTAAGTTTCTTGAACGGAATTTTTTCATTACGTAATCACGTTGCGCCTGTGATAAATCTCCATGTAAGGCATCAGCATTGTAACCATCATTGATTAATTTATCGGCAACATCTTTAGTTTCTTGTCTTGTTCGGCAAAATACAATACCATAAATTTCTGGGTATAAGTCAGCTAATCTTTTTAAAACATAATATCTAAATTTTTCGTGAGTTATATAATATTCATGGCTTACATCTTGGTTACTACTATTTTTCTTACCGATAGTGATTTCAAAAGGATCATTCATATAGTTCTTTGCTATTCTTTTAATTTCTGAAGGCATAGTGGCAGAGAACAGCATAGTTTGTCTTTCTTTAGATGCAAAGTTCAAGATTTCGTCAAGTTCTTCTTTGAAGCCCATATTCAACATCTCATCGGCTTCGTCTAATACTAAGAAGTTGATGTTTTCAAGAGAAAGTTCCCCGCGATTTTGTAAGTCTCTTACTCTACCTGGTGTTCCAACAACGATTTGAGAACCTTTACG
This sequence comes from uncultured Hyphomicrobiales bacterium, assembly GCA_964465945.1. Lineage (GTDB taxonomy): Bacteria > Bacteroidota > Ignavibacteria > Kapaibacteriales > UBA2268 > JAJRPT01. The sequence continues at coordinate 161,481 of CAYXMM010000001.1, read as the reverse complement.
AATGTCTTTTATTTGTTTCTCGATACTTGCTCCACCATATACTGAAGCAACTTTTAATTTTTTGATATATTTAGAATAATTTTCTAAATCACTTGTAATTTGAATACAAAGTTCCCTTGTAGGACAAAGAATAATCGCTTGTACATGTTTGTCATTTACATCGATTTTATTAATAATTGGTAAACCAAAAGAAGCGGTTTTACCTGTCCCCGTTTGAGCTAATCCGACTAAGTCTGTATCATTATTTAGTAAATATGGGATTGCTTGAGTCTGGATTTCTGTAGGCGACTCGAAACCTAAATCTGCGATGGCTCTTAGAATATCTTCATTTAAGCCCATCTCTTGGAAGTTCAACATTATTGCCCTAATAACTTATTTCTTGAATAAGTTTTGATAAAATTGTAAAAATATAAACGCAAATATACGGATATAAAAATTATTTATTGCAAATTAAATAAAAAATATATTTCCTTAACTATTAATTTGAAAGAATTTAAAACGAAACTCATTATAAATAGGTATGTATTAAAACTCACAAAACAGGTTTATTTGATAATAAATATATTTTTTTATAGTTGGAACTAACAACAAAGATTGGGAAATGAATTGTAAAAATTGTTGCAATAAAAAGAATTTAAAGTTTAACTTTTAATTTTATTGTAAAAAAAATAAAAAATTTTTATCAAAATAGTTGAAAAAATTGCTTTCGTTAATTAATTATAAATTATTGATTTATGCTGTAAATCAATATTAGGACTGAATTTGTCGTATATTAAAGATAAAAAATATTTTTTGTTTATATCATGATTTGTTTTTTATATTTACAAAATTATATTTGCTAAAATGAAAAAACTATTTGGCAAAAATGAATATTTTAGAAAAAAAGAAAGTAGGTTGAAGTGAATAAAAGAGCTTTAGACTATGCCTTAAAAGTTAGATTGCCGATTACTGTTATAGTAATCTTAATGTCCTTCGCTCTGACATTTTATGTCTCAAGAGCAGAAAGAGATGGTCAAGGATACCAACCAGACCAACCAATAAATTATTCTCATAAATTGCACGCTGGCGAAATGGATATTGATTGTCAATATTGCCACGTTGGAGTTGAGAAAACAAGGCATGCAATGGTCCCGCCCGCAGAAACTTGTATGAATTGCCACAAGTTTGTTAAAACAGATAGCCCTGAAATTAAGAAATTAAGAGCTTATTATGATAAAGGTGAGCCAATTCCTTGGAAAAGAATCCACAAAGTTCCTGACTATGCTTATTTTAATCATAGTGTTCACGTGAATAAAGGGATTGATTGTAAAAATTGTCATGGTGATGTCAGAAAAATGGAAAAAGTTGAACAAGTTCATTCATTTACAATGGGTAATTGTTTAAGTTGCCATAGAGAAGCTCACGAAAGAATGCCTGAGATTGCTAAGCAAATCAAAAAAGGTCCTGAAAACTGTAATGCTTGTCACAGATAGGAAAGAAAGAAAATTATGAAAGAGAATAGAAGAAATTTCTTTACAAAATTGACAGGCGGAATGCTTGTAGGTGGCTTATTTACTATTAAGCCGTTGGCTATGCTTTCTAAGCAGATTACTAAAAAAGAAGAAGAAAAATTTGAAGTGAAAATTCACCCAGGTGCCATTAAAAGAAATGAAAGGAAAGGTAAATGAGTAATAAAGAAATGAGAAATTCTGATAAAGTGAAAAATTTACCAAAAATTGAGAACCCAGAGCAATACTTTAATAAAGTGGAACAAGAAACCACTAAAAAAGATGCCAAAAGAAATAAATACTGGAGAAGTCTCAATATTCTAAATAATCCCGATTCTAAAGAAGTTAAGGATGCTAAAAAAGTTGAATTTGTTCACGGGGAAGACCAGCCAATTGATTTGGATAAAATGGACGCTTTTTCTCGTAGAAAATTCTTAGCTTTGATGACTGCATCGGGTGTGTTTGCTGCTACTGCTTGTACGGATTATCGTGATAAAGGTAAAATTATAAATTATAAGACAAAACCTGAATCAATTCAACCTGGTATAGCAAACTATTATGCTTCTACTTTAAATATTAATGGTAAATCTTGGGGTATTTTGATTAAAACAAGGGAAGGAAGACCTATTAAAATTAATGGTAATCCAGAGCATCCGATTAATCAAGGTAAATTAAGTAATATTGCTCAAGCAATGATTATTAATTTATATGACCCACAAAGATTAAAAGAACCAGCTAAAAGAACTGATATGCACTATCCTAATTCTGAAAAGATTACTTGGGGTGATGCCGATGGTGCTATAGTTAGCGCTTTAAATGAAGCAAATTCTTCTGGTAAAGAAATTGCTATTTTAACTGAAAATGTTGTTTCTCCAAGTTACGCTAAATTATTAAATGATTTTGTCGTTAAATATCCAACAGCGAAAATATATAACTATAATACTTTTAATAATGATATTAGAAATAAAGCTTGGCAGGAATCTTATAACTCAACATCTCTTTTCCCCGCTATTCAATTAGATAAAGCTGATATTATTCTAACTTTAGACAATGACTTCTTAGATAGAGATGGTGATATGCTTGAAAATACAAGAATGTATGTTTCAAGAAGAGATAGAGATAATGTAAAGAATTTCAATAAACTTTATGCTGTTGAAGCTGGAATGAGTTTAACTGGCTCTCGTGCTGATTATAGATTTAGATTAAGCCCAGAAATGCAATTTGAATTTGTATCCGGGTTAATTAATGAAATTGGAAAAAAATTAGGTGTAAGCGTTGATGGTGCATTCGCAAGTGCATCTTTAGATAGATTTATTAAAACAAATGGCTTAAATGCTCAAACTATTGGGTATTTAGTTAATGATTTAGTAAATGCAAAAGGTAAATCTATCGTTTTATCTGGAAGATACTTGCCAAAAGAAGTTCACATAGCAACAAACTACTTAAATGAACTTTTAACAAACACAGCATTATACAGAACAGATAGTTTGAATACTAATTACGGAAGTTTGAGTTTTAACTCGAATATGAATGAATTAGTTAGTGATTTAAACTCAGGAAAAGTTCATGTTTTATTGAACTTAGATTCTAACCCTGTTTTTAACTTGCCAACAGATTTGAAATTTAAAGATGCATTAACCAAAGCCAAAGTTATTGTTTCAATGTCTGAATTAGAAAACGAAACTTCAAGCGTTTCTACTTATGTATTACCAATCAATCATACTTTAGAATCATGGGGCGACGGTCAAGTAAGAAATAATATAATGAGTTTGCAACAGCCAGTAATTTCTCCTCTGTATAACACAAGAGAAAAAGAAGCTGTTTTATTGAATTGGATAAATGGTGGTAGTAAATATAATTTTGATATTTATTATAACTACGTAAAAGCAAGATGGCAAACTGAAGTTTATCCTAAATTTAACTCAGCTACTGATTTTGAAGCGTTTTGGAACAATACACTTCACGATGGGGTTGTTACAATCCAAGAAACACCAACTGAAACGTATGTGTTTAATTCTGCTGTATTGAGTGGATTAAGTTCTGCTAAGAAAAGTGGTATTACAGTATTGTTTACTGAAAGTTCTACAATTGGCGATGGAAAATATGTAAGTAATGGGTTTTTGCAAGAAACTCCTCACCCAATAACGAAAGTAACTTGGGATAATACTGCAAATATTTCTGTAAATACTGCAAAAAAATTAGGTGTAGATTATCAAGATGTCGTTCAATTAACTATAAATGGCAAAAGTGCGAATTTACCTGTAGTTGTTCAACCTGGTATGGCAGACGATGTTGTTACTGTTGATTTGGGTTACGGAAGACCAGTAGCTGGAGAAATTGGTAGCGATATTGGAACAGATGTAAATTCATTAAGAACAAGTAATGGTATTACTCCTTGGATATTTACAGGTGCTAAATTAGTAAAAGTAGAAGGAAAATATAAGTTAGCATCTACACAAGAACATCACCAACTGGATGAAACAGTTGGTGCTACGATATTAGGAGATAGTGCCTACAAAATTTCAGAAATACATACTGAAAGACAAATCATCCAAGAATCTGAAGTTGAAACATATTTAAAAGACAATGAAGTAATATCAAGAAATAAACATAACACAAAATCAGTTATGTCTAATTTCAAATATCCTGGCATTAAATGGGCTATGGCTATTGATATGAACAAATGTACAGGCTGTAATGCTTGTATTACTTCATGTAATGTAGAATCAAATATTCCAGTTGTTGGTAAAGACCAAGTCTTAATTGGTAGAGAAATGCAATGGATGAGAATGGATAGGTATTATAGCGGAGAACAAGATAATCCTAGAGTAAGCATTCAACCAATGCTTTGTCAACATTGCGATAATGCTCCTTGTGAGAATGTTTGCCCTGTTGTGGCAACAACTCACTCACCTGAGGGTATTAATCAAATGGTATATAATAGATGTGTTGGTACAAGATATTGTGCTAACAACTGCCCTTATAAAGTAAGAAGATTTAATTTCTTTGATTTCCGTGATAACTTAGCGGAAGGTTACTACTATGCACTTTCTATGCAACAAATGTATAACCCAGAAGTTACAATTAGATCACGTGGGGTCGTAGAAAAATGTGATTTCTGTTATTCAAGAATTGCTGATGGAAAAGCACAAGCAACAAGACATGGAGAAGAATTTACAGGTGCAGATATTAGAACTGCATGCCAAGAAGCTTGTCCAGCAGAAGCAATTTATTTTGGTAATTCTAATGACCCTAACTCAGCCGTTTCTAAATTGAGACAACATGACTTAGGTTACCATGTAATGGAAGTTTTAGATGTAAAACCAAATGTAACATACATTGCAAAATTAAATAATATAGTTCCAGAAAAAGAAAACACAAAAGGTCATAATAGTGCGCACTGATATAAAAGATTATGAAAATGATTTGAGGTTGGAGCCACCTATTGTCGAGGGTAGTAGAACCCTTAAAGAAATAGATGATGTAATCATAGCTCCACTGAATAGACTTCCAAATATTAAATTTTGGATTGCTTTAGGATTTACTTTGACGCTTTTAACAATTGGAGCAATTGCTCTTGGAATCACATTTTACTATGGTATAGGAATGTGGGGTAATAATAACCCTGTTGGCTGGGCGTATGGTATCGTTAATTTCGTGTTCTGGGTCGGTATCGGTCATGCAGGAACACTTATTTCCGCAATCTTATTCTTACTTCGTCAAAGATGGAGAAATGGTATTGCTCGTTTTGCCGAAGCAATGACTATATTTGCCGTTATTACAGCGATTATATTCCCAATTATCCATACTGGCCGTCCTTGGGTTGCAGCGTTATATTTGATTCCGTATCCTAATCAACATAGTCTTTGGGTGAACTTTACTTCTCCTCTATTATGGGACGTATTTGCCGTTTCTACTTACTTCACTGTTTCATTTGTATTTTGGTATGTTGGTTTAATTCCTGACTTTGCTGTATTGAGAGATAGAGCAACAGGGAAAATTAAAAAAATGATTTATTCTGCGTTTTCATTAGGTTGGAGATTCTCTAATCGTCATTGGAAACATTATGAAATGATGTATTTGATTTTAGCTGGTATGGCTACTCCTTTAGTATTGTCAGTGCATACAATAGTATCTTTTGACTTTGCCGTTTCGATTTTACCAGGGTGGCACACAACTATTTTCCCTCCTTATTTCGTAGCAGGTGCGATATTCTCTGGTTTTGCTATGGTACAAAACTCATTAATCGTAATTAGAAAAATATTTGATATGGAAGATTTAATTCCATTAAAAACTTTAGAAATGATGAATAAAATCATTATGTTAACTGGTATGATGGTTGGATATGCTTACTCAATGGAGTTTTTCATAGCTTGGTATTCTGGAAACTCTGCCGAAACATTTACATTCGTAAATAGAGCATTCGGTCCTTACTGGTGGGCATATTGGATTATGTTTAGCTGTAACGTATTTATTCCTCAATTATTCTGGATTAAAAAAGTAAGAACAAATTTAGTTTTAATGTTTATTATTGCTGCATTTGTTAACGTAGGTATGTGGTTTGAGAGATTTGTTATTGTAGTTACTTCATTATCAAGAGACTTTTTGCCTTCAAGTTGGGCTTATTTCTCTCCAACATTAACAGATGGAGCTATATTAATAGGTAGTTTTGGTTTATTCTTTACATTAGTATTAATATTCGTTAGAATATTACCTGCAATCTCAATTCCTGAGATTAAAGCGGTAACAACAAAAGGACAACCAACTCATACACATATTCATTTAAGTAACGGTCATTCAAACGAGGCACATTAATGAATAATGAAAAATTATACGCACTTTCTGCATTGTTTGATACTCCTGATGGCATTATAAAAGCAGCTAAAGCTGTATCAAATGACTACACAAGATATGATGTGAGTACTCCATACCCAGTTCACGGAATGGATGATGCTATGAAATTAACTCCTTCAAGAATTGGTTATTTTACTATTTCTGTTGGTCTGTTTTTTATGTCTTTGATGTTATACTTCATTTTTTGGACTAATAATGTGGATTATCCACAAGTTATCGGTGGTAAGCCATATTTTGCATTTGCAACTTATGTTCCAATTATGTTTGAAGTTACAATTTTGACAGGCGCAGTGCTTTCTGTTTATATGATGATAACGATATTATTCAAATTTCCTAATAATGCACATCCGATTCATGATAGTGGATATATAAAAGAAGCATCGTCTGATAAATTCGGTGTTTATATTGAAGCAAAAGATAATAATTTCGATTATGCGAAAATTGAAGCATTATTTAAAGAATTAGGCGCAAGTGCTATTTCCCCAATTTATTACGATGAGGAAGAAGTAAACTGGGTGCCTAACACTTGGGATCCTAAATTTGTGATTGGAACGCTTGCTATCGCAGTTTTAACATCAGTTTCTGTTTATTTTTATATGAACAAAGTTTTGTTCTTGCCACCATTTGATTTTATGATGGAACAGACAAGAGCTGATTATGGTGAAGAATCAAAGTTCTTTACTGATGGATACTCAATGAGAGTTCCGCCAGTTGGAACAGTAGCAAGAGGATTTATGCCTTATACTTATGAAAGTCCAGATAGCGCTGCTAAGTATGTTAGTAATCCTACTTTACCAACAAAAGAAAATTTAAAACTTGGTGAAAGAAAATTTGTAACTTATTGCTCTCCTTGTCATGGAAATTTAGGTGAAGGTGCATCAAGACTAAGAGGTAATATGCCTCCTGGTCCAGATTTAAGAACTCAACATTATATGGATTTTGAAGATGGTAGATTCTACCATACAATTACAAAAGGTAAAGGAATAATGCCTGGATATGAATCTCAAATTACAAGAGAAGAAAGATGGGCAATAATTAATTATATCAGAACTTTACAAAAAGCTTATGGAACTCCTGCACCTAAAACTGCAGATACCACAAGCACTATGGCAGCAAATACAGAAACTAAAGCGGAGGCATCTAAATAATGGGAGCTTCAATCACAATTGAATATATAAAAAAAGAAATTCCTGCCAAATTAGGGAATCTCGCTACAATCGGTTCAGCGGTTGGTCTTGCCCTTGCTATATTAGCATTTTATTTAGAACCACAAAGAGCAACTTTTGGTTCGTTAATTGGCTTTATGTTTATAATGAGTATTGGAATGGGTGCATTGTTTTTTATTGCCCTTGACCATCTTACAACTGCTGTATGGAGCGTTCCATTCAGAAGAATAGCTGAAATGCTGACTAATGTATTTTGGATTGCTCCAATTTTTGCAGCTCCAATTTTAATAAATATTATTATGAGTATGAACGGAGGACATGGTCTATTTGATATGTACCATTGGACTCATGACCATGAAGTTGCAATTGATCCTTTCTTATCACAAAAAGCACCTTATTTGAACGAATCTTCATTCTTATTTAGATATGTTCTTATATGGGTTTTAATGATGGCTTTTAAATTTGTCTTAGTTGGCAATTCATATAAACAAGATAAAACTTTTAATATTAAATTAAATAAAGTAAATGCGAAATTTTCAGCTTTATTTATGGTCGTTTTTGCAATTTCAATTACAGTTACTGCGATTGACTTTATGATGAGCTTAGAGCCACATTGGTTTTCTACAATCTATGGAGTTTATTATTTTGCAGGTACATTTAACGTAATTGTTGCATTGATTACTCTTTTGGCTGTTTATTTAAACGAGAAAGGTTTAATGATTGAAGGTATTAACAAAGATCACTATTATTCATTAGGTGGTTGGATGTTTGCTTTCACTACTTTTTGGATGTATATCGCCTTTTCTCAGTTTATGCTGATTTACTATGCAAATATTCCAGAAGAAACTTTCTGGTTTATTCCAAGAATGGAAGGTGCTTGGGCTTTTTGGTCAATAGCATTATTATTTATTAAGTTTATCATTCCATTTGGTTTAAGTATTAATAAATCATCAAAAGTAAATCCAAAAAGATTAAAATTACTTGCTTATTGGAATATAGGTGCTCATTTCTTTGATATTTGGTGGCTTACTTATCCAACATATTCTCATTTAAAAGAAACTCATAGCCCATTTTTAGGTTGGCAAGAATTAGCTTTTGTGTTATTATCTTTCTCATTAATTTTGCTTATATTTAAAATGTCTGCAAAAAATAGAAGTATAGTGCCGATAGGCGATGCTAAAATGGAAAGAGCATTGAATTTTCACTTATAAAGTATTATTAAGATAGGAAAAAAATGAAAAATTTTGAAGATGAAATTGATTTTAAAGACGTACTTAAAAATCCGAAAAGATGGTTCGGATTGTATTATATCGTTTTAATCATTGGTATTGTAGCAGGTGGTATTTATTATTTAAAAAATATAAATAATATTTATATAAATAGCGTGAACAACTCTGTTTATTTACCAGATTCTGTTAATATTGATGAATCAGCGCAATTTATGATTGATGCAGCAAATGATGAAATCTTAGCTCTTGCATCTGAGAAAGAAGCTAAAGTTCAATATGTTGTTACTTCAATTGAAGGAATGGATAATGTAACTTGGGTTAAAACAATTTATAATTCTAAGCAACTTGCATCAATGTTGGTTAATAATTCAACCTGGCAAGGTAATAAAACTATATTTGTTAATCTGATTCTTTCAGAAATTGGTAGTAATGGAGTTAATTCAAATTTTACTGAATTATCAACTGCTGATGTAGATATGATGTATAGTACCCTTTCAAATTTGATTAATGGAACGAAATCTAATGCTTAATCGTCTGATTAAGTTAATTTCCATAATTTAGGGTTTATATGTTTTTGTTTATTTTGTTCTTAAATTTATTAATTGCAAGTCCTGAAGACAAAAAAGTCGAAGTAGGGATTGTAGAGCATTTAGGTGGTTATGTAGATAAAGAGATAATGTTGGTAAATTCAACTGGTGATACAATTAAGTTGAAAGACATTTTAACAAAACCAACGGTAGTATCTTTAGTTTATTATAATTGCCCTGGTATTTGTAATGTATTGTTAAGCGGATTGAGAGATGTAATTGAACGTGCGGATATTGAGCCAGGCAAAGATTACAATATTTTATCTTTGAGTTTTAATCATAATGAAAATTATGTGTTAGCTCGAAATAAAAAACACAACTACCTTGCAGGTATGAAGCGTGAAATAAATAGCGATGCTTGGTATTGGACTGTAAGTGATAGCACTTCAATAAGGAAATTTTGTGATGAACTTGGTTTTAAGTTCAAAATAGATATTATTGAAGAAGGAAGATTAGACTTTTTACATGCTGGTGCATTAATATTTTTATCACCAGATGGAAAAATAACAAGATATTTGAATGGAACTGAGTTTTTGCCTTTTGATTTAAAAATGGCTTCGATTGAAGCTGCAGAAGGAAAACCACAACCAACGATTAATAAAGTTCTTGCTTTATGTTTTAAATATGACCCCGAAGGAAGGTCTTATGTTTTAAATGTAACAAGAATATTTGGAGTGATTATTTTATTAGGTGTAGGTACTCTTATATTTGTGCTTACTCGTTCTAAAAAGAAAAAAAATACTGAGGTCGAAGTATGAGCGATATATCAATAGATATAAATAAATCTCACAGAGAGCCCCAAGATGGGGAGGGTAGCTCGCAAACTGAGTTTGTAGATTTTTACCATGTTAAAACGAAATATGGAAAAGTAATGTCATGGCTTTTCTCGACAGATCATAAGCGTATTGGTCTTATGTATTTGTTTACTGCATCGGCATTCTTATTATTGGGTTTAACACTTGCTATCTTAATGAGATTAGAAATGTTAACTCCAGGTCCTACTATAGTTGATGCACAAGAGTACAATACTTTCTTTACGCTACATGGCGTAATAATGGTATTCTTATTCATTATTCCTGCTTTGCCTGCTGTATTTGGTAACTTTATTATGCCAATTCAAATAGGCGCAGAAGATGTTTCCTTTCCAAGACTAAATTTGCTCTCTTATCATTTATATGTTATAGGGGGATTTGTTATTTTAGGATCTATTTTATTCGGCAACGGTCCCATTGATACTGGCTGGACATTTTATGTCCCTTATTCTTTACGAACTGGAACTGATGTAGTGCTTCCTTTGATTGGAGCCTTTATTCTTGGATTTTCTTCAATTTTAACTGGTTTAAACTTCCTTGTTACTATGCATAGACTACGTGTAAAAGGTATGGGAATGTTTGATATGCCATTATTTTGCTGGGGATTATACTCAACTTCATGGATACAAGTTATTGCAACTCCAGTTATTGGTATTACATTAGTGCTAATAATGTTAGAAAAAGTATTCAAGTTTGGTATTTTTGACCCGAGCTTGGGTGGTGATCCTGTTTTAATGCAACACTTATTTTGGATATATTCTCACCCAGTAGTTTATGTAATGATTCTTCCAGCTTTTGGTATGATGAGTGATGTAATTGCTACTTTCTCAAGAAGACAAATTTATGGTTATAAAGCAATGGCTATTTCTACAATGGCGATTGTAATTATTGGTTATTCAGTTTGGGCTCACCACATGTTCGCATCAGGTATGAGTGATTTTGCCAGAACTGTATTTTCATTTTTTACATTTTTAGTGAGTGTGCCAACAGGTGTGAAAATTTTCAACTGGATAGCAACTTTATATAAAGGTTCAATTAGAATTACTGTTCCAATGTTTTTTGCATTAGCTTCTTTATTCTTATTTTCAATTGGTGGATTAACTGGACTAACAGTTGGAGCATTATCTGTTGATATTCACTTACACGATACTTATTATGTTGTAGGACATTTCCATTATGTAATTTTAGGTGGTATATTAACAATGTTTTTTGCTGCTTTCCATTACTGGTTCCCTAAAATGTTCGGAAGAATGTATAATGAAAAAGTGTCTATGACAGGTGCGATAATGTACTTCTTTGGTGTAAATTTAGCTTATTTCCCAATGTTAATTATGGGATATTTAGGAATGCCAAGAAGGTATTATAATTATTTACCAGAATTTCAAATATATCATGTTATAACTACTGTCGGTTCTTGGGTATTAATTGGTGGTATTTTGATAATGTTTATTAATCTATTCTATGCAATGAAAAAAGGTAGAATTGAGAAAAGTAAAAATCCTTGGGGAGCTTTAACTCTTGAATGGGAACAAGCACCGACTCCTCCACCATTATTAAATTTTAGTGAAACACCTGTGTTTTTACACGGACCTTATGACTATCCAGATTATAACGAAAACAAAACAGAGGAGAAGAAATAGTGGGAGCTATGGCTGAAACTAATGAACACGATAATCACGGACATCATGACCACGCAGGTCATGGCTATGGTGATAACTCAAAAGTATATGTGCATATTTTTAGAGATGACCAGGGCTCAAAAGCTGGTATGTGGTTGTTTCTTTTTACTGAAATTCTATTATTTGGCGGACTATTTTTCTTATACTACGCGTATAGAGTAGCTCATAGAGTAGATTTTCATAATGCAGCAACAGAACTTAATGTTGTTTTAGGCGCTGTAAATACGATTATTCTACTTACATCAAGTTTAACTATGGTGTTAGCAATAGTAGCTTTGCAAAGAAATTCTATTAAGCTATCTCTGTTTTATATGTTTACAACAATAGCATGTGCCTTTGGATTCTTAGTTAATAAATACTTTGAATGGTCATTTAAAATTCATCATGGTATTTACCCAGGTTCAGACGAACTAGCACTTAGAGCAAAAGGTGAAATATTGTTTTTTGGTTTATATTATTTAATGACAGGATTACATACTTTTCACGTGATTGTTGGTATTGTAATTTTATCATTTTGTATAGCATTTATGATGAAAAAAGATATTACTCCAAATAAGTATATAATTCTTGAAAATAGTGGTTTGTATTGGCACTTAGTTGACTTAATTTGGATTTTCTTGTTCCCATTATTTTATTTACTACATTAATTTTAAAGGTTGATTAATGTCTAATCACGATAATTCAGTTTTAGAAGAACAACACCATGAAGTTCATCATGGTTATGGATTCTTTTTCGCTATTTGGGTTGGGTTAATTGCCCTTACTTGTCTTACTGTAGCAATAGCAGGAGTTGATATGGGAATTTACACAGTTCCTATAGCACTTATTATTGCCGCAATTAAATCAATGTTCGTGATAAATTATTTCATGCACATTAAGTTTGATACTCCATTAGTAAAACAATTTATTGTTACTTGTGCTGTAATTTTATTTATTATTTTAATGTTATTAAGTACAGAAGTTTTTGTAGGGAAGGTGTAATTATGGAATTTGGTTTATCGCAATACGCAAACGCTTCAGATTTTGCATTTGATTACATAACTGGTATATCTATTATTATACTTGCTGGAGTTACTTTTTCAGTTCTCTACTTTGCAATTAAATATAATCATAAAAGACATCCGCATGCAAAACAAGTAAAAGATAATTTAGTTTTAGAAACTGCATGGACTATTGCTCCAACTATTATTGTTTTATCTATGTTTTATGTAGGGTATATAGGATATTCTGACAATAGAAAGTTAAATGATCATCCTGATTATATTGTAAAAGTAATAGGTCAGCAATTTGATTGGCGTTTTACGTATGAAAACGGTGCAACATTAGATACATTATTTGTTCCTGTAAATAAAATAACGCGTTTTGATATTACTGGTCTTGATGTTATTCACAGCTTTTATATTCCATCTTTAAGAATTAAAGAAGATGCTGTTCCAGGTCGTACAAATATGTATAGTATTCAACCAAATAAAATTGGTTCTTATGATATAGCTTGTGCTGAATATTGCGGAGTTCTTCACTCAGGAATGTATTCAAAAATCAATGTTGTTAGTCAAAATGAGTATGACAAGTGGTATGCGGAAGTTACTAAAACCGTAGCACCACCTGAAGAGAAGAAAGAAGAAGTTAAAACTGAAGCAGAGCAAGATGCATCTTCTACGATGACTGAAGCAAAAGCTGAGGAAACAAAAGAAATTAAAAAAGAAGAAGTTAAAAAGTAATTATTGAAGGGTGCATATTTTAAATATGCAATTAGAGTTGAATATAAAAAGTTCGCTATCAGTTAAAGATTTAATACTTCTCTATTTAGATCTTACAAAATTTAGAATAACTATCTCAAATGCTTTTACGTGTATGGTTGGTTATCTAATGTTTTCAAGTTCTTTTACAAGTTTAATGTTTTATGCAGTTTTAGGAACATTCTTAATTGCGTCAGGTTCAGCATCCTTGAACCAATACCAAGAGATTGAGTATGATGCAATAATGAAACGGACTGCTAATAGACCAATGCCATCAAAGAAAATAACATCTATTCATGGTTTGATTGTATCAATCAGTTTAGCCATTTTAGGATATTTGGTGTTATATTTTGGTGTTAATGAAATTGCAGCTTATTTAGGAGTTGGTGCATTATTACTATATAATTTAGTATATACTCCGATGAAACGCGTAAGTGTTCTTGCTGTATTTCCTGGTGCTTTAATTGGAGCAATTCCTCCAATCATTGGTTGGGTTGCGGCTGGCGGGCAAATAATTGATACGCAGATATTAGTATTAGCATTTTTCTTGTTCTTTTGGCAAATGCCACATTTTTGGCTATTAGTTTTGCTATATGATAAAGATTATATTGCGGCTGGATATCCAACAATGACAGAAAAAATTGGTCAGATGCAATTGAAACGAGTTACTTTTGTATGGATTGTAAATTTTGCTTTAAGTACAATTTTATTTCCATTATTTGATATAGTTAGCTCAGTTTTTTCAATTGCGATAATTATCATATCATGTATATATATGATATGGGGTTCAAAAAGTCTTCTACAAGAAGAGTTTGATAGAAAATTAGTCGGCAAAACATTTATGAAGATTAATATCTTTGTTTTAATAGTTTTGTTTACTTTAATAGTTGAAAAATTAATAAAATAATAAAGTTAAGGCGATTATTATGATGTCTTTGGAAAATTTGGCTTTACCGGTATCGGGTGCACATCTAAACTTATTAAGCTTCCTCTTAATGTTAGCTTTTGTGTCATTTACTATTTACACAGGTATAGTCTTTGGAAGTATGATTCTATCATATTTCTTCAAAAGAAAATATAATAAAACAGGAAATGAATTAGAAAATAAATTTTCTCAAGATGTAATTGGAATTATTACTAAAAATCCAACAACTTGGTTCGGTTTTGGGCTTATGCCAATGCTGACTATAATTTTCTCTTATATTCAAATGGCTGGCGGGCAGGCACTGAATTCAGTAAATATATTAATAATATCATTCCTATTCTATGCAATAGGAATTACTATCATTTACTTCTATAAAAATTCATTGCACTACCAAATGTTATATAATTTGTTTATTAATAGAAAACCGATAGTAAAAGATGAATTTTCAGAAGGATTAGCTGCAGAAACTAATGAAGATATGGCTATTCTTAACAGATCTACTGGTTTCTGGGGTATAACTTTTATGTTGTTAGCAGTTTGGCTTTTTACGACCGGAACTCAATATGCAGTAGACCCTGGTATGTGGGAACATGCAGCAATTAGAAATATGTTTACATTCTCAGCAGTATTAAAATTAATACAATTTATTGTTGCAGGTGTATCAATGGCAGCTGTTACTTATGTATTTTTAAGATACTATTGGAATGGTGGATATGATTTTAAAAATGATGAATATTCAGAATTTGCAAGAAGTCAAGCATCTGGATGGGCTATTGCAACACTTGCTTTCCAACCTTTATTAATGGCTATTGTTATTGGCTTTGCACCAAAAAATTCAGTATCCTTAATGGTATATATAGGAATTGCTCTTGCTGTTGTTTTCTCATTTGTTGGAAGCCATATGCTTTATACTTTCTTGAAAAGTAGAACAACAAATTTGTTAAAATATGCTTTCACATTAGTTATTTTTGCATTTGTATTTTTTGCAGTGTCTCAACAGCAGAATTTTGAAGAAGCTAATGAACAATACTTAGCAACTAGAACTCATGAGTATGAGCAATTAGAATTAGCACGTGCTGCTGAGAAAGCAGGTCCTGCTGTGATAGATGGAGCTGAAATATATAAAACAAGATGTTCTGCGTGTCATAAATTTGATGTCGATCAAGCAACTGCACCAGGATATAATGGTGTAGTAAAAAAATATGATGGCAAAATGGATGCTTTAATTGACTTCATTTATGCTCCTTCTCCAAGAGGTAATAAAGACCCTAATGGTAATACCTATTCTCCAATGCCAAATCAAGGGTTAAACAAGAAAGAAGCGGAAGCAATTGCTAAATATATTTACGACCAAGTTAACGGTGCTAAGTAATAATTACAAATACCTAAAACATTTAAAATCACTCTCTTAGCAGAGTGATTTTTTTATTTTATATAGTAATTTGAAATTTATTTTAAATTATTTTAAAAAAATAAAAAAAATGTTTGGTAATTAAAAATATTATACTTAATTTTGAAATCTCTAAAAGAGCAGTTTATAAAAAAGAAAATAAAATTTGGAGTTTTTTTGTGCCTACTATAAGTCAGTTAGTTAGAAAAGGAAGAAAAAGACAAATTGCAAAATCAAAATCTATTGCATTAAAATCTTGTCCGCAAAGAAGAGGTGTTTGTACGAGAGTTTATACTACTACTCCTAAAAAACCTAATTCTGCATTAAGAAAAGTTGCGAAAGTAAGATTAAGTTCTGGTTTTGAAGTAATTGCCTATATTCAAGGTGAAGGGCATAATTTGCAAGAGCACTCAATGGTGTTAGTCAGAGGTGGAAGGGTTAAGGATTTGCCTGGTGTTAAGTATCATATCGTAAGAGGTGCTGCTGATACGCAAGGTGTGGCGAAAAGAGTTCAAGGTAGATCGAAATACGGCGCAAAAAGAGCTAAAAAATAATAGAGTTTAAAATGAGAAAGAAAAGAGCAGAAAAAAGAAAAAGAATGCCAGACCCAAAATTTAATGATTTAGTTGTGTCTAGATTTATTAATAGTGTTATGCTTGATGGCAAAAAAAATACTGCAAGAAAAATTGTTTATGATGCTTTTGATTTGATTCAAGAGAAAATGGAAGAAAATCCAGTTGATGTATTTAAAAAAGCATTATCGAATATCGCTCCAATGTTGGAAATTCGCTCAAGAAGAGTTGGTGGTGCTACTTACCAAGTTCCGGTTGAAGTGAAAGAAGATAGAAGAGTTGCTTTGGCTTTGAGATGGCTTAAAACTTATTCGAATGCAAGAAGAGAAAAAACTACTTCTCAAAAACTTGCTAATGAGTTAATGGCTGCTTATAAAGGCGAAGGTGCATCAGTTAAGAAGAAAGATGATACTCATAGAATGGCTGAAGCAAATAAAGCTTTCGCTCATTTTAAATGGTAATTAGAAAAAAAATAGTTCATTGAAATCGTTATAAATGCTTATCACTTTATGTCGAGACAAATAAAAATAGAAAAAACTCGAAACATTGGTGTTATGGCGCACATTGATGCTGGAAAAACTACAACAACTGAAAGGATGCTGTTTTATTCTGGTTATCTTCATAAAATCGGTGAAGTTGATGATGGTACTGCTATGATGGATTGGATGGAGCAAGAGAAAGAGAGAGGTATTACAATTACTTCGGCTTCAATTCCTTGCTATTGGAAAGAGCATCTAATTAATATAATAGATACGCCAGGTCACGTAGATTTTACTGCTGAAGTTCAAAGATCTCTTAGAGTTCTTGATGGTGCGGTTGCTGTATTTTGTGCCGTTGGAGGAGTTGAACCTCAAACCGAAACAGTATGGCATCAAGCCGATGAATATAATGTGCCAAGAATAGCTTATGTTAACAAGATGGATCGTCTTGGGGCTAATTTCGATAGAGTTATCGAAATGATGAAAGAAAAATTGGGGGCTCAACCAGTTCCGATTTTTATTCCAATTGGTTCCGAAGATACTTTTATGGGAATAATTGATTTAATTGAGTTTAAAGCAATGACCTTTGATAGTGATAATTTTGGAATTAATTTTGAATACCAAGAGATACCTGAGTTATATAAAGAAAAAGCATCGCTTGCTCAACAGGCAATGATAGAATCAGTCGTTGAATTTGATGAATCTCTTATGGAGCAATACCTTGAAGGTGTTGAAATATCTAAAGATGATTTAAAACGACTAATTAGAAAGGGAGTAATCTCTAATTCTATAATCCCTGTATTGTGTGGCTCCTCATTGAAAAATATTGGCGTTCAACCATTGTTGGATGCGGTTATTCAATATTTGCCTTCTCCGTCAGATATATCCGAGTATAAAGGTTATAATCCTGATAATAATAACAATACAGTAATAAAAAAAGCAATTGATGAAGAAAGTTTTTCTTCTATAGCATTTAAAACTATGACCGACCCTTTTGTTGGAAAACTAACTTATATTAGAATTTATTCTGGTGTTTTAAAAGTTGGCGACGCGGTTTTAAATGTTGTGGAAAATAAGAAAGAAAAAATTCTAAAAATAATGAAAATGGAATCAAACAAAAGAATTGAGTTGAAAGAAGCTTATTCTGGTGATATAGTTGCTCT
Source organism: uncultured Hyphomicrobiales bacterium (assembly GCA_964465945.1). GTDB lineage: Bacteria > Bacteroidota > Ignavibacteria > Kapaibacteriales > UBA2268 > JAJRPT01. The sequence continues at coordinate 143,399 of CAYXMM010000001.1, read as the reverse complement.
TCCATCATTAAAATTTACAAAAACAGGTGATACACTAACAAGCTTAGATGCACCAGTTTTATATGAGAAAATTTCATTTTCTGAGCCAGTGATAAATCAAGCTATTGAAGCCAAAACACTCGCTGACCAGGATAAGTTGATTGAAGTTCTTGGAAAATTAGTAGAAGAAGATCCAACGCTTAAATTCAAGTATGACGATGAAAGTGGTCAGCTTTTATTAAGCGGAGTAGGCGAACTTCATCTTGAAATAATTGTAGACCGACTAAATAGAGAGTTTAAAATTCCTGTGAGAGTTGGCAAGCCACAAGTTACATATAGAGAAACGATTGCTTCTACTGGTAAGCAAGAAGGGAATTTCGAAAATGTAATTGCTGGTAAAAATCAGTTTGGAAATATTACAATTTCAATATCACCTCTAAATGTTGGTGAAGGAATTGAAATTGAAAATAAAATTGATGAAAAAGTTCTTAATAGTATTATAGCAAAATCTTGTGAAGATGGAGTTAAGGAAGCATTGAATTTGGGACCTCAAGGTTATCCAATGGAAGATGTAAAAATAACTATGCTTTCAACGAATGCACCGAAAGAAAAAATGACTGATATTGGAATGAAAATAGCAACAACATTAGCAGTTAAAGAACTTTCGAGAACAGTTGGTACTATACTATTGGAACCAATATTTAAAGTAGAAATCACAAGCCCGAATGAATATCTCGGTGAAGTAATCGCAGATATTAATTCAAGAAAAGGAAGAGTTGATAACGTAGAACAACGAGGGCAGGTGCAAATTATACATGCAAAAGCGCCACTATCGGAAATGTTCGGTTATGTAACAAAATTAAGATCGGTAAGTCAAGGTAGAGCATCATATTCAATGATATTCTCACATTACGAACCATCTCTGAAGAAGAATTAAAAAATATTATTTAACTATTTTAATTAGGGAGCCTTCAAAATGGCTAAAGAAAAGTTTGAAAGAAGTAAACCGCACGTTAACGTTGGTACTATTGGACACGTTGACCATGGTAAAACAACATTAACAGCTGCAATTACTGTAGCTTTAGCAAAAAAAGGATACGGATCTGCAAGATCTTATGATTCTATTGATAATGCACCAGAAGAAAAAGCACGTGGAATAACCATTGCAACTTCTCACGTTGAATATGAAACAGCTGTAAGACACTACGCTCACGTAGATTGTCCAGGTCACGCTGATTATGTAAAAAATATGATCACAGGTGCTGCTCAAATGGACGGAGCAATCCTTGTTTGTGCTGCTACTGACGGTCCTATGCCTCAAACAAGAGAGCATATCGTTTTAGCTCGCCAAGTTGGTGTTCCTAAAATTGTAGTATTCTTAAATAAAGTTGATATTGCTGACCCAGAATTATTAGAATTAGTTGAAATGGAATTAAGAGAGTTATTGACTTCTTACAAATTCCCTGGCGACGATTTACCAATTATTCCAGGTTCTGCATTAAAAGCATTAGATGCTGGTATGGATTCATCTGCTGATGCATCTCACCCAGATTTACAATGTATCTATAGTTTAATGGATGCTGTTGATACATATATCCCAGACCCAATTAGAGATACAGAAAAACCTTTCTTGATGCCAGTTGAGGACGTATTTTCTATCACAGGTAGAGGTACAGTTGCAACAGGTAAAATTGATAGAGGAATTGTAAATGTTAACGAAGAAGTTGAAATCGTTGGATTAGGTCTTAAAAAGAAAACAACTTGTACTGGTGTTGAAATGTTTAGAAAATTACTAGATCAAGGTCAAGCTGGTGATAACGTTGGATTACTTTTAAGAGGTGTTGAAAAATCTGAAATCGAAAGAGGAATGGTAATCTGTAAACCAGGTTCAATTACTCCTCACCATAAATTCTCAGCACAAGTATATGTTATGAAAAAAGAAGAAGGTGGAAGACACACTCCATTCTTCTCTGGTTACAGGCCACAATTCTATTTTAGAACAACTGACGTAACTGGTTCATTACACTTACCTGAAGGAACTGAAATGGTGATGCCAGGTGATAACTTAGACAAAGTTACAATCGACTTAATCGCTCCAATCGCTATGGAAGAAGGATTAAACTTCGCTATTAGAGAAGGTGGTAGAACAGTTGGTGCTGGATTAGTAATTAGTATAATTGAATAATAATGAACAAGAGATAGTTTGTTCACAAACTATCTCTTTTCAATTTGATTTTAAAAGGAAATTATAGTGGCTACTCAAAAAATAAGAATTAAATTAAAATCTTATGACCATAACTTGATAGACAAATCAAGTGAGAGAATTGTAAGAACTGTAAAGCAATCAGGTGCTGTTGTAAGCGGACCAATTCCGTTGCCAACAAAAAGAAGCGTTTATACAGTGAATAGATCGCCTCACGTTGATAAAAAATCAAGAGAGCAATTTGAAACAAAAGTACATAAAAGATTGATAGATATCTTTAGCTCTACTCAAAAAACTGTTGATTCTTTAATGAATCTCGAATTGCCAGCAGGTGTTGACGTAGAAGTAAAAGTTTAAGAATGAGAATATAAAAAATGAAAGCAGCTATATTAGGTAAAAAAGTAGGTATGACAAGCGTTTACAATGCAGAAGGTAAATTATTACCATGCACTGTAATTGAAGCCGGTCCCTGCCCAGTAGTGCAAATTAAAACATTACAAGTTGATGGATATTCTGCTATTCAAGTAGGGTTTGAAGAAAAGTCATCTAAAAATGTTAATTCTCCTATAAAAGGACATTTTAACAAAGCTGGTGTAAAACCAACTTATTTGTTAAAAGAATTTAGAGATTACGAAAACCAATTGAATATCGGTGAATTATTAACAGTTAATCAATTTGTACCAGGTGATAAAATTAAAATTTCAGGTAAGTCTAAAGGTAAAGGTTTCCAAGGAGTTATGAAAAGACACGGCTTCGGCGGTGTTGGTATGGCAACTCACGGACAATCTGATAGACAAAGACACCCAGGTTCAATCGGACAATCTTCATATCCTTCAAGAGTACTTAAAGGTACAAGAATGGGTGGAAGAACTGGTGGTAATAAAGTCTCTGTTAGAAACTTAGAAATTATACAAGTAATTCCAGAACATAATCTAATTATTATAAAAGGTAGTGTTCCTGGAGCTAGAAACAGTTATTTAGAAATTATAAAGAAATAAAAGAATGCAAGTAGATCTTTATAATAAAGACGGTCAAAAGTCCGGAACAATCGAATTGAATGATAGCGTGTTCGCTATCACTCCAAACGAAAATGCTATGCACCAAGCTGTAGTATCTTACCTTAATAACAAAAGACAAGGTAATGCTAAAACTAAAGCAAGAGGTGAAGTTTCTGGGGGTGGTAAAAAACCTTGGAAACAAAAAGGTAGAGGTACCGCAAGAGCAGGTTCAACTAGATCGCCTTTATGGATTGGCGGTGGGACAGTACAAGGTCCTCATCCGAGAGATTATGTTTATAAATTACCTAAACAGTTAAATAAATTAAGTAGAAAATCTGCTTACTCTTTAAGAGTTGGAGAGAACAATACTAAGTTTATTGAAGATTTTAGTTTTGCTAATCCTAAAACTAAAGAAATGTTTAGTTTATTGAAAAATTTTGAATACAAAGGTGAATCTATTTTAATCATCACTACTGAAAGAGATAATAATCTTTATCTATCTGGTAGAAATATTCAAAAAATTGATGTGTTACCTTTTAGCCAAGTATCTACTTATGATATACTTTCGCATAAAAAAGTATTTATAATGAAAGGTGCTGTTAAAGGTATAGAAGAATCATTAGAAAAAAATTAAGTGCATACAAATGATATCTATAATAAAAAAACCGATATTAACTGAAAAAGGGATGAGTAAAAATGGTGATAGAGAATACCATTTCTACGTTGAAACCTCAGCTAATAAACTTCAGATTAAAAACGCAGTAGAAGCAATGTTCGAAGTAAAAGTCGAAGACGTTAGAACTTCTAATGTTAAAGGTAAAAAGTCTGTAAGAATGACTAAAAAAGGTGTGATGAGAGGTAGAACAGCTTTAAGAAAAAAGGCGTATGTTAAACTTAAAGAAGGCCATGAAATAGAACTCGTTTCTACTGGCAGTTCAAATGAATAATTAAAGAAGATTAAAAAATGGGCTTAAGAGTACTAAAACCAATAACACCAGGCACAAGATTTTATTCAGTTGATGATTTTCAAGATATAACAACTGATAAACCTTATGCACCCTTGTTAAAGCCACTTAAAAAATCAGGTGGTAGAAACTCTTACGGAAGAATTACTTCCCGTAGAAAAGGTGGTGGGCACAAAAGAAAATATAGAATAATCGACTTCAAAAGAAACAAAAAAGACATGTTCGCTGAAGTAATGACTATAGAGTATGATCCAAATAGAACAGCAAGAATTGCTCTTCTAAAATATGAAGATGGAGAACATACTTATATTATCGCTCCAGATAAAGTTAAAGTCGGTCAAAAAATTATAGCATCTATAAATGCAGAGTATAATGATGGAAATTCATTACCACTATATAAAATTCCAGTCGGTTTAACTATTCATAATGTTGAGTTAAAACCAGGAAAAGGTGGTCAATTAGCAAGAAGTGCTGGTTCATCAGTTCAATTAGTTGGGTTTGAAGGCAATTACGCTCAAATCAAATTACCTTCTGGTGAAATGAGATTAGTTCCAAAATTATGCTGGGCTACATTAGGATCAGTAAGTAATGCAGAACACTTTAACTTATTATTAGGTAAAGCAGGTAGAAGCAGATGGCTAGGTAGAAGACCAGTAACAAGAGGTATGGTTCGTAACCCTGTCGATCACCCTATGGGTGGTGGTGAAGGTACTTCCAAATCCGGTGGTGGTAGAAAACACCCACGTTCACCTTGGGGTCAATTAGCAAAAGGATTGAAAACTAGAAAATCTAAAAAAGCTAGTTCTAAACTAATAATAAGAAAAAGAAAAGATAAATAAGAGATAATATATGTCAAGATCACTTAAAAAAGGTATATTTGTTTATTATAAACTTCAATTGAAAATTGATAAACTAAATGATTCAAATAAAAAAGAAGTTATTAAAACCTGGTCAAGAGCATCAATGATTACTCCTGAATTCGTAGGTCATACAATTTCAGTTCATAATGGAAAAAACTTTATTCCTGTTTATGTATCTGAAAATATGGTAGGACACAAATTAGGTGAATTTGCACCAACAAGACTTTATAGAGGTCATGCTGGTCACAGAAAAGAAGATAGAAAAAAATAAATTAGGTTATTGACGAAATGGAAGCTCAAGCTATTAAAAAACATATTAGATCATCGCCTCGAAAAATGAGATTAGTGATTGACCTTATAAGAGGCAAAAAAGCTAATGATGCTCTGAATATATTAAAATTATCAACTCAAGTTGCTTCAGAAGTTGCAGAGCAAACTTTGAAATCTGCTATTAGCAACCTTACTAATAAAGCATTTGATGCTGATAAAAATATTCACGATGAAGATATTTATGTTAAAGAAGTGACTGTCGATCAAGGCGTTACAATGAAAAGAATGTTACCTGCCCCTATGGGTAGAGCGTATAGAATGAGAAAAAGATCTAATCATTTAAAAATTGTTGTTGCAACAAAAGAGAATTAAGGAGCAAGTTTTGGGACAAAAAGTTAATCCTATTGGTATAAGATTAGGCATAACAAGAAGTTGGGATGCAAATTGGTTCGATGAAAGAGAAATGGCAGAAAAATTGTCAGAAGATTTCAAAGTAAGAGATTACATTAGAACTAGAAAGCAAAAAGCCGGTATCTCAAGAATAATTGTTGAAAGAACAACAAAACAGTTAAGAATTACAATTCACACATCAAGACCAGGTGTAATTATCGGTAAATCCGGTAAAGACATCACTTCACTTGAAGAAGAGTTAAAAAAATTAACTGGTAGATCTATTAAAATTTTAATTCATGAAGTAAAAAGACCTGAATTAGATGCAATCTTAGTTGCAGAAAATGTTGCTACTCAATTAGAAGGTAGAGTATCTTTTAGAAGAGCATTAAAGCAAGCAATCTCATCAACTATGAGAATGGGTGCAGAAGGAATAAAAATCATGGCTTCTGGACGTTTAGGTGGTGCTGAGATGGCAAGAACAGAGCAATATAAAGAAGGTCGTACACCTTTACATACTTTAAGAGCAGATATCGATTATGGTACTGCAACCGCACATACAATTTATGGTGCTATCGGTGTTAAAGTATGGATTTGTAAAGGTGAAGTAATTGGTAAAAAAGAAAATTAATATAAGTGATTAGAAATGTTAAGTCCTAAAAGAGTAAAAAGAAGAAATGCACACCGCGGACGAATGAAAGGCAAAGCCTTTCGTGGTTCTCAATTAGCATTTGGTTCTTATGGTTTAAAAACATTAGAACCACATTGGATAACTAATAGAACTATCGAAGCCGCTCGTATTGCTATCAATAGATACTTAAAAAGAGAAGGTAAAGTTTGGATTAATATTTTCCCTGATAAACCAATCTCTAAAAAACCATTGGAAACAAGGATGGGGAAAGGTAAAGGGGGATTTGAAGCTTGGGTTGCTGTTGTGAAACCAGGAAGAATCTTATTCGAAATTGATGGCGTTAGCCGCGAAAGAGCTGAAGAAGCGCTTAGACTTGCTTCTCATAAATTACCTGTAAAAACTAAATTTGTCGCAAGAAGGGATTTGATTTACAATGAAAGCTAGAAAAGCAATAAGCTTAAGAGAATTAAGCAACGATGAATTGATTGCCTTAGTAAAAGAATCTGTCGATACTTTGGCTCAGCAAAAGTTTCAAAATCAATTGAAACAGTTACACGATACAGCATATTTAAGAATCTTAAAAGCTGATATAGCTCGAATGAAGACAATTTTAACTGAACGAAATATAAGTATTTAACGGGGCAGCAATGACTGAAGAAATTAAAACGGGTAGTAAAAAAGTATTGCAAGGTAAAGTAACATCTAATAAAGGTGATAAATCTATCACCGTATTAATTACTCGCCAAGTGCAACACCCTTTGTATAAAAAATATTACAAAGAAAGTAAAAAAATGCACGCTCACGATGAAACAAATTCTTGTAATATCGGTGATGTTGTAAAAATTCAAGAGTCAAGACCTCTTAGTAGAACTAAAAGATGGGTCTTGGTAGATATTGTTGAAAGAGCAAAATAAGGTATTATTAAAATGGTTAGAGAAGAAGCAAATCTTGCAGTTGCAGATAATTCAGGAGCAAAAAAAGTTCGTATTATTAGAGTTCTTGGCGGACACGGGAAACGATATGCTCACGTCGGTGATAAAGTCGTTGTAGCAGTTAAAGCTGCAATCCCTAATGGTGCTGTAAAAAAAGGCGATGTTTCAACTGCTGTAATTGTAAGAACAAAAAAAGAATTTAAAAGACCTGACGGTTCATTCATTAGATTTGATGAAAATGCTGCAGTACTTTTAAACCAAAAGGGAGACCCAAGAGGTACTCGTATTTTCGGACCTGTAACTAGAGAATTAAGAGAGAAAAACTATATGAAAATTATCTCTTTAGCTCCAGAAGTATTATAATTGGGCAAAACTATGAATAGAAAATTAAAAATTAAAAAAGGTGATAGCGTTCTTGTTATTGCTGGCGATGACAAAGGTAAATCAGGTAGAGTTCTTGATGTCTATCCAAAAGATATGAGAATACTTGTAGAAGATGTTAATATTAGAACTGTTCACCTTAAACCTTCTCAAAAAGATCAACAAGGTGGTAGAAAAACTAAAGCTCTTCCTATCCATTACTCTAATGTGCAATTAACTGAATCTAAAAAAAGTAATGATACTAAAAGCGCTAAACAACCTAAAAAGAAAGTTGCTAAAACAAAAGCAAGTGAGTTATAAAAATGGCTAAAGTACAGCAAAGTAAAAAATTAAACTTCCAAATGGAAGGTCAAAGAGTTGAAGATTTAGGCGTACAAAATATTCCTGCTCCAAGACTTTATGGTTTCTATAAAGAACAAGTAGTTCCTAACCTTAAAAAAGAATTTAACTTTACTTCAGTAATGCAAGTTCCTAAATTCGAAAAAATTGTTATTAATATGGGTATAGGTGCAGCAGTTCAAGATCCAAAAGCATTACAAAGTGCTATCACTGAACTTGAATTAATTACTGGTCAAAGACCTTCTATTAGAAAAGCAAAAACTTCAATTTCTAACTTCAAGTTACGTGAAAATATGCCTATCGGTTGTATGGTAACTTTAAGAAGAGCAAAAATGTATGAGTTCTTAGATAGATTTGTAAATATTGCAGCTCCTCGTATCAGAGACTTTAGAGGTTTCTCAGATAAAAGTTTCGATGGTAGAGGCAATTATACTATCGGTATAAAAGAACAAATCATTTTCCCTGAAATTGATGTAGATAAAGTAAACAGAATTACAGGTATGGATATAACTTTCGTTACCTCAAGTAATTCAGATGAAGAAGCAAGAGCATTATTAAAAGAATTTGGCTTCCCATTCAAAAGAAAAGATAATAATTAATCGGTAAATTATGGCAAGAAGATCAATAACAGCGAGAAACGAAAAAAGAAAGAATTTAGTAGAAAAATTCGCTGCAAAAAGAGAAGCATTAAAATTACAAGGTGATTTCGAAGGACTTCAAAAATTACCTCGCAATTCATCTGCTACAAGATTAAGAAATAGATGCTCAGTTTCTGGAAGAGGAAGAGGAGTTTATAGAAAATTTGGTTTATGTCGTAATATGTTTAGACAACTTGCATCAGAAGGTAAAATACCAGGTGTAAGAAAAGCAAGTTGGTAATTTTGAATTTTAAATAAATTGGATTTTTAAAATGGCAATAGTGTCAGATCAAATAGGTGATTTCATCACAAGAATTAGAAACGCAGGACAAGCAGGACACAAAACTGTTGAAGCACCTCGCTCTAACCTTAAAGTAGAAATCGCAAAACTACTAAAAGACCAAGGATATATCGAAGATTATCAAGATCTAAAAGATAACGTCCAAGGTAAAATTGTAGTTACTTTAAAATATTATAACAGAAAACCAGTTATTAAAGAAATTAAAAGAGTTTCTAAACCTGGTAGAAGAATTTATACTTCAGCAGATACTCTACAAAGAGTTAGAAATGGCTTAGGCGTCTCAATACTTTCTACTTCAAAAGGTGTTATCACCGTTAAAGAAGCTATGAAACTAAATATTGGTGGCGAAATTATTTGTACCGTTTGGTAAAAAAATTAAGGTGTAATAATGTCAAGAATTGGTAAAAGCCCAATTTTAATCCCAGATAAAGTTAATGTCCAAATCAATGGTAATTATATCGTTGCAAAAGGACCAAAAGGTGAGTTGAACTTTACAAAACCTGAAAGTATTAATATAGAACAGGAATCTAATACTTTAATTGTTAAAAGATTAAATGACGAGAAAAGTTCAAGAAGTCTTCATGGATTAACAAGAACTCTTGTTTCTAATATGGTTGTAGGAGTTTCCCAAGGATTTAAAAAAATCTTACAAATCGAAGGTGTAGGTTTTAAAGCAGAAATGAAAGGTTCAAGATTATACCTAAGTTTAGGTTATTCACATCCTATCGTTGTCTTACCTCCGCAAGGTATCTCTTTCGCTACTCCAAATGCAACAACAGTAGAAATTGAAGGCTCTGACAAACAATTACTTGGTGAAGTTGCTTATAAAATAAGAAAACTTAGAAAACCTGAACCTTACAAAGGTAAAGGTATTAGATACCAAGGTGAGTATATTAGACGTAAAGCAGGTAAATCTGCATCTAAAAAATAAAGGTAATTAAAATGTCATTAATAAAAGACTTAAAAGTTCGCCGATTAAAAAGAAAAATGAGAATCAGAAAAAAAGTTCACGGCTCTGATTCAAGATTAAGACTTTCTATTTATAGAAGCACAACAAATATCTATGCTCAACTTATCAATGATGAAACTCAATCAACTGTATTGTCAGTTTCTTCTATCGATAAAGACTTAAAAGGGCAAATAGCTGCTAATGTAAATAAAATCGAACAAGCAAAATTAGTTGGAACTTTCCTAGCTAAAAAAGCAAATGCAGCTGGCATTACTAATGTTGGCTTTGACAGAAATGGTTATGTTTTTAGAGGCAGAGTTAAAGCACTTGCTGATGCAGCAAGAGAAGCTGGACTTAATTTTTAATATTATTTAGGTTTTCAATGAAATCGAATGTAAGAACATCAGAATTAAATTTACAAGATAAATTAGTTTACGTCGGAAGAACTGCCAAAGTTGTTAAAGGTGGTAGAAGATTTAATTTCTCTGCTATCGTAGTTGTTGGTGATGGAAATGGACACGTTGGATATGGTTTAGGTAAAGCAAGTGAAGTCGTAAACGCTGTAAATAAAGCTACTGATGCAGCTAAAAAGAATATTGTTAAAGTTAGATTACATAATAATACTATCCCTCACGAAGTTGTTGGTAAATTTGGTGCAGGCAAAGTTTTAATCAAACCAGCTACCCCAGGTACAGGTGTGATTGCAGCAGGTGGCGTAAGAGCCGTATTAGAACTTGCTGGTATTCAAGACGTATTAACAAAAAATCTCGGTTCTTCTAACCCGCATAATACAGTGAAAGCAGCAGTTCAAGGTCTTGCTTCTCTCGAAGATGCAAATATGGTTGCAAAAAGAAGAGGAATCTCAGTTCAGAAAGTTCTAAAAGGTTAATTAAGAGTAATTAAAATGAGCAAATTAAAAGTAACACAAACTAAAAGCATTATTGATAGACCTAAAAAACAAAAGCTAATTATTGAAGCTTTAGGTCTTGGAAGACCAAATTACTCTAATGTTCTTCCTGATAATGAATCTACAAGAGGTATGATTAATAAAGTTATTCACCTTGTAAATGTTGAAGAAGTTAAATAAATAAAATAAAAATGACTATGAAACACATTGGAAATTTAAATCACGCTGAAGGTGCTAAACACTCTAAGAAAAGAATTGGTAGAGGTCAAGGTTCCGGACATGGTGGGACTTCTACAAGAGGTCATAAAGGGCAAAAATCAAGATCTGGTGCTCACGTATCTATAGGTTTTGAAGGCGGTCAAATGCCAATTGCTCGTAGAGTTCCTAAATTCGGTTTCTCAAATCATAGATTTAAGAAAAATTTTCAAACAATTAACTTAGGTATTCTTCAAAAATTTATCGATGCTGGTAAAATTGAAGCTAATAATATCAGTGATGAAACTTTAAGAAACTCTGGTATTCTTAAAACTAAAGAAGCCATTAAAATACTTGGAAATGGAGACATTAAATCAAGTATTTCTGTAAAAGGCGTTTCTTTAAGTGCTTCTGCTATTAGCAAAATTGAAGCTGCCGGAGGAACGATACAAAACAATGGCTAATTTTATAGAGACAATATCAAACATTACCAAAATCGATGAACTAAAAGATCGTATTCTTTTCACGATTATGATTCTTTTGGTTGTTCGTGTTGGTTCATTCATCACTCTTCCAGGAGTTGATGTTGAAGTATTAAGACTATCAATGGCAAATAATGCTGGAAACGATTTATTCGGTTTCTTTGACCTATTTGTTGGTGGTGCATTCTCCAATGCTGCTGTTTTTGCACTTGGAATTATGCCTTATATTACTGCTTCTATCATTTTTCAATTAGCTGGAATTGTCATTCCACAAGTGCAAAAAATGCAAAAAGATGGTGAAGAAGGTAGAAGAAAAATTAACCAATATACTCGGGTAGCTACGGTATTTATCTCTGCAATGCAAGCAATTGGTATCGGTATTAAATTAGTTAGTCAAAATGCTAATGGAGTGCCTGTTGTTCCTGATTCCGGAATATTCTTTTTCTTAACAACGATTTTACTTTTAACCTCTGGAACTATGTTTTTAATGTGGTTAGGTGAGCAAATTACAGACAGAGGAATTGGTAATGGGATTTCATTAATTATCTTTATCGGTATTATTGCAGTATTACCCAATGCTTTATTCCAAGAATATGAATTAATTGTATCAGGTGCGAGACACTTAGTAGTTGAAATTGTAATCTTTGCTCTATTAATTGGTATTATTGCAATGGTTATCTTGATTACTCAAGGTGCAAGAAAAATCCCAGTGCAATACGCAAAAAGACAAGTTGGTAAAAAGGTTTATGGTGGAACAACAAATTACATTCCATTGAGAGTAAATACAGCCGGTGTAATGCCTATCATTTTCGCTCAATCTTTAATGTTTATTCCTAATACTATATTAAGCTTTTTCCCTGAAAGTCAAACTGCAGCTTACTTAGCTAAATTGTTTTCTTATGATTCATTTTTCTATGCGGCAATATTTGGTTTAATGGTTGTATTCTTTACATATTTCTACACTGCAATCGTTTTCAGCCCAAAAGAAATTGCTGATAATATGAAAAAACAAGGTGGTTTTATTCCAGGCGTTAGACCAGGTAAACCAACTGCAGATTATATTGAAAATATATTAACAAGAATTACTTTACCAGGTTCTATCTTCTTAGCAATAATTGCAATTCTACCTACATTTATTACTAATGTATTTGGAATTACTTCTACCTTTGCAAATTTCTTTGGTGGAACAAGTTTGTTAATTATCATAGGAGTTGCTCTTGATACTTTGCAACAAATTGAATCTCATCTATTAATGAGACACTATGATGGATTTATGAAATCAGGTAAATTAAAAGGCAGAGTTAACACTAACTTATAAAAGTTAACAAAGAAAGCAATTATGGGTAAAGAAGAATTAATAAGAATTGACGGAACGATTGAAGATACACTTCCAAACACACAATTTAAAGTGAAATTGGAAAATGGGCATGTTATTTTAGCCCACGTATCAGGAAAAATGAGAATGAACTTTATTAAAATTTTACAAGGTGATAAAGTAACTGTTGAAATATCACCCTATGATCTCTCAAAAGGTCGAATAGTATATAGATTTAGATAATAAAAAAAGGCGCATTGAAATGAAAGTTTCAGCATCAGTTAAAAAAAGAACGGAAGACGATATAATCGTTAAAAGAAAAGGTAGGATTTATATTATCAATAAGAAAAATCCTCGTTTAAAACAAAGACAAGGTTAATTAAAAGGAGATAAAAGTGGCTCGTATTGCAGGAGTTGACTTACCAAAAAATAAAAGAGGTGTAATCGGTCTTACTTACATTTTCGGTATTGGAAGACACACAGCATCTAGAATTTTATCTACCGTAGGGATTGACGAAAGTAGAAAAGTTAATGATTGGAACGATGATGAAATCGCTTCAATTCGGCTTGAAATCGAAAATACTACTAAAGTTGAAGGACAATTACGCTCTGAAATTCAAATCAATATCAAACGTTTGATGGATATTGGTTGCTATAGAGGTCTTCGACATAGAAGAGGATTGCCCGTTAGAGGACAAAGAACTAAAACTAACTCTCGTACCAGAAAAGGTAGAAGAAAAACTATCGCTGGTAAAAAGAAAGTTACTAAATAATTTTAATACGATTTTTAAAGGTATTTTAAAGTGGCTAAAAGAAAACTTAAAAAAAAGACGGTCAGCGACATACACGGTAAGGCATTTGTACGTGCTACTTTTAATAACGTCCAAGTTACTATTACTGATATGTATGGAAACACTCTTTGTTGGTCTTCTGCTGGGAAAAACGGATTTAGAGGTTCTAAGAAAAATACTCCTTACGCAGCACAAGTATCTGCCGAAAAAGCAGCAACTGATGCTTTCGAAATGGGTCTTAGAAAAGTTGAAGTATTCGTTAAAGGTCCTGGTTCAGGAAGAGAAGCTGCTGTTAGAGCATTAGCACAAGCTGGTTTAGAAGTCCATAGTATTATGGATCAAACTCCTATTCCACACAACGGGTGTCGACCTCCTAAAAAACGAAGAGTATAATTTTTAACTAAATTGGCTTATTATACTATGAATATTTCAATGAATATGCCTGAGAATATCCTTGTTGAGGAAAACTCAAGTAACAATTTTGGTGCTTTTACACTACAACCACTCGAAATCGGGTACGGAGCTACTATCGGTAACTCTTTTAGAAGAATTTTAATCTCTTCTATCCCCGGTAACGCTGTTATAGGTGTGAAAATCTCCAATGTTTTAAGTGAATTTGAAACCATCCCTGGTGTTATTGAAGACACTTCGGAAGTCATTTTAAATTTAAAATCATTAAGATTAATGCTTAATGACAAAAAAATTACTAAAGCAACTTTAAAAGTAACAGGTCCAGGCACTATCACTGGTGCTGATATCGAAAAAGCAACTCCTGGTCTTGAAGTTCTTAATCCTGAATTAGTTATTTGCAACCTTGCTGATAACGCTGATTTCGATATGGAATTAAGAATTGGCAAAGGCAAAGGATATGTCCCAGCAGAAGAACAACCAACTGTGGATTTCCCTATTAATATGTTGCCTATCGATTCAATGTTTAGCCCAATTAAAAATGTTATCTACAAAGTAGAGCCATTCAGGGTAGGACAAAGAACTGACTATGAAAAACTGATTCTTGAAGTTACTACTGATTCTTCGATATCTCCTAAAGATGCCGTTCATACTGCAGCTAAAATATTTAATGACCATATTAAATTATTCTTAGACTTAGATGAAATGCACGCAGAAGAAACTGCTCAACCAACTATCGAAGATGAGCAAAAAATTGCTGAACTAACTAAAATTAGAAAAATAGTTCTTACTCCAGTTGATGAATTAGAACTTTCTGTTAGAGCACACAACTGCCTTAAAGCAGCGGATATTAGATCACTTGGAGATCTTGTTAAACTCCAAGAATCTGAATTACTTAAATTCAGAAACTTCGGTAAAAAATCTCTTACTGAGCTTACCGATCTTGTATATAACTTCGGACTTGAATTTGGTATGAACGTAGACAGATTCCTCGAAGAAACTAAACATCTTAATTAATTGAAATTTAGGTTGATATAAAATGAGACACAACGTAAAAGGTAGAAAATTAAAACGTACTTCAAGCCACAAAAAAGCTTTAATGAGATCGCTTGTTACTCAACTACTTGAGCACAAAAGAATCCATACTACCGAAGCTAAAGCTAAAGAATTACGTCCTTACGCTGAAAAAATCATAACTAAAGCTAGACTTGCTTTCCAAAGAGAGCAACAAGGACTTCTTGAAGAAGGTCAAAAATATGACGTACATACAAGAAGACTTCTTGGTCGTGATATTAGAAAAAAATCTGTTATCGAATCTCTTTTCGACGATATTCTTCCAGAAATCGGCGAAAGACCTGGCGGGTACACTCGAGTAGTTAAAACTGGGGTTAGAAGAGGCGATGCTGGTAGCACTGCTCTTATCGAATTAGTTGATTTCAATAGAGAAATCGTTGGCACTACTAAGAAAAAATCTTCTAGACCAAAAACTAAAAAAACTACTAAAACTGAAACTACTCCAGTAGCAACTCTTGTTGAAGAACCAGTTGCAGTAGAAGAAGTAGTAGCACCAGTTGAAGAAGTATCTGCTGAAACAACTGAAGTTATTGAAGTTGTAGAAGAAGTTACTGAAGTTACAAACGAAGAAGCAGTAGCAGAAGAAACAACTGAAACTCCAACTGATGAAACTTCATCAGAAGAAACAAGTGATGATAGCGCAGAAGAAAAAAATAGCTAATATTCAATATTAATTCTTAATTTAAGCATTCTGTTTTTACAGAGTGCTTTTTTTATTTATGAGCTTAATCTATCAAATAAAAAATATATCTAAATCATATACAAACAAACTAAATGAAAAACTTTTAGTTTTAGAGGATATTTCTTTTGATATTCATGAAAATGACTTTATCGCGATAGTTGGAGCATCAGGTAGCGGTAAAAGTACCCTGCTTAACATCTTAGCAACCATCGATACCCCAGATGAAGGTAATTTAATTTATCTTAAAGACAATAATGAATTGAATCTTAGAAATTTAAACGATAAAGCCCTATCTTACCATAGGAACAAAGAATTTGGATTTATATTTCAATTTCATTACTTATTGCCAGAATTTAACGCACTCGAAAACGTAATGATGCCCGCAATGATTGGTGGATCCTCAAAAACAACTGCTAAAGAATTAGCCGTAGAACTCCTTGAAAAAGTAGGACTTAGCAATAGAGCAAATCACAAACCCGATGAGCTTTCCGGTGGCGAACAGCAACGCATTGCAATAGCAAGAAGCTTAATAAACAAACCAAAAATTATTTTCGCTGATGAACCAACAGGAAACTTAGACGAAAACAACGCAAGAAACATACTTAACCTACTTATTAAACTTCAAGAAGAAGAAAAAATCGCTATCATCACAGCCACCCACTCCCAAGAAATAGCCCAAAACTCAAAAACTATTTACACAATCAAAAACAAAAAATTAACATAAATTAAAAATGTGGGAAAGTATTTAAAAAAATATTGAAAAATATTCTTGTTTTTAGCTTCGAGATGCGATATGTCTTAAAAACAAAAACCCAACAATATCTAACAAATCGTAGAGTTGAACTCCTCAAAAATTTCTCGATTTGAACCATTTAAATTATTTCTATAAATTGCTAATTTTTAAAATATAAAAATAATAATTTTGCAAATTACCAAAAATCATTAAAATTAAAGTATTTAATGCTATATATAGGGTCATATTCTTTTAAATTTTCATACTCGAAAGAAATTGTACATGTTTCTTGAATAAAATTGTTATTTGTTAAATGGTATTCTTCTATCTTATATAAAACAATATCATCATTTAAACTTTTAAAAAAAAATTTTTTGGATTGATGATTGTTCCCATTTGTATTCATCATTAAAAGATTAAAACCTGTTGAGTCAACATAAACTTCATCACATATTAAATAATCTAATGTTGGATTTGGAATTGCTTTTTCCATAATAATTTAATGTTTTCCACTCTTAACGATGAAATCTATAAAGACCCAGATTCATTACATGTAAAGTTCTACGTTTCTGATTTAGCTGGGACATTTCAAGATAGTATTATTTATAAAGGATTAGAAAGACTTCCTGGATCAAATTTTTATTTCAGACATGGAAAACCTTTTAGAGAAGATGGTAATACTTTTATTTTAGGTGCAAAAGGAGATTCATATAACAGAGAATATAACTGCTATATAATAAAATTTAATAGTGATAATAAAATTGAGTTTTTTAAAGAGTTACAAAAACAAAAAGATAGTTTAGTTCCAACCGGAACGTCGATAATTAAATACTTTGACAAATATTTAATTGTTGGATTTGAGGAAGATAGAAAAAAAAGTATTAATTATACTTTCATTAAAGTTTTAAATTCTGATTTTATTGAAGTCAATCACTTTAGATACTATTTATATCCAGAATGTTATTTTAATGAAGTAATTGTAAATGGAGATAGTACATTATCTGTTTATGGTAAAAGAAGGAGTAGTAAAATAACTGACAAATTCAAGCCTATAACTGTTAAGATTAATAAAAACTTTGATATAGAGAACCATAAAGTTCATTTTCAAGATAGACAAGACGACGACATTGGTTTTCATTTTGCAGTAAGTCGTAACAACTTCGACATTGTAGTTGGATTTTATGATGATAGTCTTTATATAGCCAAAATAGGTAAAGGCACTTTAGATGTAGAAAACGAAATACAATCTTTAAAAGCAAGGTATGATAATAGAGATAATACGCTAAACTTTCAAAATGAAATACCAACTTCTATTGAAGTTTTTGACCTATTAGGAAAAAAATACTATGAAACAGAGGTAAAAAACAGGCATATTATTCTTCCCGATTTACCTAATAATCAAGCAATTTTTGTAAAAATAACATATAAACAAAATTCCATATTGCAGAGAATAAAATAGACAAGAAGACCTAAAATATAGGTCTTTTTTCTTTTATTTCTCACCCATTCAACTTGCGCTTCTTTGCTTCTTGAAGCCAATCTTTATCTACGTCGGCTTCGTCGTAAATGTTTGTGTCGAGGATAAATTCCATTATATCTTCTAATGTTACCACGCCATCGAACCCGCCATATTCATCTACTACTGCGAAAAGATGCTGCTTATTATTCAAGAATTTTTCTAGAACTTCGTCCATTGGTTCGTCGTTCGGTACAACATAAAGTTTTTTTGATAAATTAACTAATTCCTTATCAGTATCACCCATCAATGCTGCATACAAAATATCTCGAGAAAGAACATATCCTTTCAAGCCCACATCAATACTTTCCCCATCCCAAATTGGAATACGTGAATATTGCTTTAATTCAGGTAAATTCTTAACTTCCTCCACTAATTTATCTGCACGCAAAGTAAAAACTTTCGTTCGTGGAGTAAATTTTTGATTAACAGGGAACTTACTATATTCAATCACTCGTTTTAGCAAGCGATACTCATCTTCATCTATATTCCCTTCGTCCAAAGCAGATTGCACCACAGCATTAATCTCATCTTTTGCCTCTTCGGGAGTATCTTTCCCACCAATAAGATTATTAATCATTAAAGCAGTTCTCGGCACAAAATAAGTCATAGCACTTAGAAAATTTATCAATCCAGCATTAGCAAATGCAATTTTCTCAGCAAATCTAATTCCAACAGAATAAAATAATATTCTTAAAACAATAATTCCAGAAATAACAGAAAAAATTAAAAATAAATTATCAATTAATAGTTTATCATGATTAGAAAAGAGGAGATATATCGATAGTAAGTAGAACACAGATTCGGCAATAAACAAGCCATTAAAAGTTTCCTCATATCTATCACGTAATTTATTTAAAAGTAATGCTTTCGCATTACTCTTTTTAATTTCTGAGTTAAGGTATTGTTGAGGGAGATAAGAAATAGAAGCAGACAATAACGAAATAAAGGCACCAATTAAGATAAAAAGAATTGAGAAATAACTGGGTATATCCATATTTGTTTAAATTACACTCACTTTACTTTAACATTAAAATTTTGAATCACTAATCGTAATTTTACCAGGTTTCAATTTACCAATAGGAGTGCTAACAACAGGATTAGCTTCAACTCTCACCTTAGTTTTTTCTAGCTCAAACCCAGCTAAATTCATAGCAATATTTGCTAACTTCTCGTATTGCTTATCTTTATATAAAGAAGTTAAGTCAAGAGAAATTTTTAATGGAATTTCTTTCAACCCACCATTACTCTCAATTTTCACAGGCGCATCAAGCCCGCCAGTGAATGCCTTTTGTCCATCTAAAAAAACATCAAAATCAAAACTTTCTATAGTTGCAGCAGTAGAAAAATTCTTACCTTTATCTTCATTTGGATTTCGAGCTTCCAAATTAAGTATAAAATCAATCGGCATATTGCCTTTAGTTAGAGTTGCTGTAAGTTTTGCAATATCCATTAATCCAATGTCTGACAAAGACATACCTTTTTTAAACTCAACTCCTCCCAAACGAACAGCCTTAATACTACTCAATCGATAATCTAAATTTTTCAAATTCATTAACGACTTAGTAATATCATTTAACTGAGCACAAGACGCCAATGATAAAAATAAAACCGCAATTATACTATATCTAATAAACTTATTAAGCATTCAACAACTCACTTACTGATTTACTGTAAGACGTTTCTGCAATAACTTTAGTTAAAATATCTTCTAATTTTAATGCTTTTGATTGATTAATATCTAAACTTGATAATAATCTAACTTTTGCAACTAATAATTTTTCTTCTATTGGCTTACTCAAAAAGTCATCACTTCCTGCTTCAATAGATTTCAATTGGTTAGCCACATCATTCAAAGCAGTTACAATTACAACAGGAATATCTTTAGTTTCTGGGTTGCTTTTAATGTTGCTAACTGTTTCATATCCATCCATTCTTGGCATCATCACATCAAGAACAATAGCATTTGGTCTTCTTTCTTTCAATTTTTCAAGACAATCAATCCCGTCATACGCTTCGCTTGCCTCGAATCCATTAGCTTCTAAGTATCTTCTTAATAATTTTGTAGTAATTTTATTGTCATCGACAACTAAAATGTATGGTTTTTCTGACATTTTGATTTCACTCTTTTTTTAAAATAATAATACTAAATTAAAATTCTTTCTTTAATTTTCAAAATATAATTTAAAATAATAAAAATTGTTTCTATTCGATATTAGCAAATTAATAAAACGATAAATTAAACAAAAGGTTAAAAATGAAAATAGCAGTAATAGGAAATGGACTTGTAGGCAGTGTTATCGGCTTAGACTTAGCAATAAATAATGAAGTAAGTATTTTCGATATAAACGTAAATAATTTAACTGAAAATAATATTACTTACATAAAATTTGATGTAAATTCAGATGATTTTGAAAAATTTAATATTTTCGATTTGATTGTTTTGGCAATTCCTGGTAGCATTGCCTTTAATATTCTTAAAAAGTTAATCCCATTAGGGAAAAATATAGTTGATATATCCTTTTTCCCAGAAAAGGCATCAGAATTAAATGACTTGGCTATGAAGTATAACACATCAGTTGTTGTCGATTGTGGAGTTGCACCTGGCTTATGTAATATGTTCTTAGGTTATCACGTTAAAAATGATCAAGTTAATTCTTACAAATGCTATGTTGGAGGGCTACCATTTGAAAGAAAACTCCCTTGGCAATACAAAGCGCCATTCTCGCCGACTGATGTATTAGAAGAATACACAAGATTAGTATATTTTCGTCAAAATGGAATTGAGAAAGTCGTTGAAGCAATGACCGGCTTAGAACAAATAAATATAGATTCCGTTGGAACTCTTGACGCATTTTATACAGACGGGCTTCGCTCAGTTTTGGAGTCTTACCCAGACATTCCAAATATGGAAGAAAAAACATTAAGATACCCCGGATATATTCAAAAAATCCAATTCCTTAAAGATGCTGGATTCTTAAATACAAATAAAATTAATGTAAATGGAATAGAAATCGCTCCTTTTGATTTAACTTCTAAAATCTTAATTAACGACTGGAAATTAGGCGACGATATGGAATTTACCGCAATGAAAGTAGAAATTGAAACAAATAACGAAAAGTTTACTTATAACCTGTTTGACAACAAAGACATAATGACTGGTTATTCTTCAATGGCTCGAACTACTGGCTTTACTGCGAATGCAGTTGTTAATTTATTTAAAGAAAATCTCATTCAACAAAAAGGAATAATCTTTCCAGAAAAAATAGGTGAAGATGAAAACTTATTCCGTAAAGTATTTAATTACTTAGAAGAAAGAAATATCTTTATTGAAATCGAAAAGAATTAAATACAATATATTTCAAAAAATAGAGTCATATACCAATGATAAAAATACATAAAGCAGAATTTATAATGGGAACGGACAAGCCAAATGGCTTTCCTGAACTTTCTATTCCAGAAGTCGTATTTGTTGGTAGGAGCAATGTTGGTAAATCCTCTCTAATTAATTCATTAGTTCACAGAAAGAACTTAGCAAGAATAAGCTCTACACCTGGTAAAACTTCTGAAATCAATTTCTATAATGTTGAGGATATTTGGACTTTAGTTGATATGCCCGGTTTTGGTTTCACTCAGAAAGGAGTTAAAAAGCGAAATGAGTGGTATAAACTCAATCTATCTTACTTAGAAAATAGAGAGAACTTAAAGCTTGTTTGCATATTAATCGATTCAAGACACGACCCTATGGATATGGACTTATCTTTAATTGAGTATTTTGAAAATAATCAAAAACAATATTTAATTATTTTAACAAAATGTGATAAAATTAAAGAAAAGCAAATCCAAGAAAGAAAGGAGCAACTTGATAATTTAGTTCAAAGTTGCAATTACAATATTGAAGTTCTACCTTATTCATCGATGACAGACTTAGGAAGAAAAGAATTAATGTCAATAATTAAAAAACACACTCAATTAAAAATAACAAAGGAATAATGTTTAATAAGGACTTTAAATATTTAGATTTGGGCTTACTTATTCTTAGAATAGGAATAGGAATAATGTTTATCGCTCACGGATGGGGAAAATTAATAGGTGGACCCGATAAATGGGAAATAATTGGAGCTAATATATCGCATTTAGGCATTAGTTTTGGCTTTACCTTCTTTGGATTTATGGCAGCATTTGCAGAAACTTTTGGTGGATTATTCCTTGCACTCGGTATTTTCTGGATACCAGCAAACCTATTACTTATTTCGACAATGGCTGTCGCAGCTATGCATCACATTGCAAATGGAGATGGCTTTGGAGGATATGCACACCCAGTTGAATCAGCTATTTTGTTTCTATCTCTGATTTTTATCGGACCAGGTAAATATAGGTTAATAAGCAAATAAAAGAATGAATTACATTGAATTTAATCAAAACTATATTAACAATTATTCTAATGTCATTTTTGACAAATTCATGCAATGCAGAAAATAAAGGAACAAAAAAAGTGAATAAAGAAGATTTAAACTTAGAAAACTTCTCTCAAATCACCTTAGGCGCCGGGTGCTTCTGGTGTACCGAAGCCGTTTTCCAACGAGTTGCGGGTGTTATTTATGTAGAACCTGGCTATTCCAATGGAATAACTAAAAATCCAACTTATGAACAAGTATGTTCCGGAAACACAGGACACGCCGAAGTTGCCCGTATTTATTATGATTCTACAAAATGCAAATTAGAAGATATTTTAGAGGTCTTTTTCAAAACTCACGACCCAACAACTTTAAACAGACAAGGCAATGACATAGGAACTCAATATCGTTCCGGAATATATTACCACAATGAAGAACAAAAAAATATTGCCGAAAAAATAAAAAAAATAATTGATGACTCAGAAATATATTCTGAAAAAATAGTTACCGAAATTAAGCCAGTTGATAATTATAGCATAGCTGAAAATTATCACCATAATTATTACAATGACAACAAAAATCAACCGTATTGTAATTTTGTAATTTCACCTAAAATTAGCAAACTTGAAAAACTATTTAAAGATAAATTAAAAAGTAAGTAATTAGGATGAAATATGAAAAAATACAAAAAATTACTCATTCTTTTGCTTATAATTCTAATTGTAGTATTTATTGTTAGTGAATTATTACTTGCCCAAAATAAAGAAGGAAAAAATAATATGAACTTTGAAGTAAAAAAAACAGAAGCCGAATGGAAGCAAATACTCACTCCCGAAGAGTATAATGTCTTACGAGAAAAAGGCACAGAGCGACCTCACACAGGCGAGTATAATTTAAACTTTGAAGATGGAAAATATTATTGCAAGGGTTGTGGTAATTTACTATTTAGCTCCGATACAAAATTTAATGCGCATTGTGGCTGGCCCTCTTTCTACGATGTGGAAAAAGATAGCAATATTATCCTCAAAGAAGATAAAACCTTCGGAATGACAAGAACAGAAGTCCTCTGTGCTAAATGCGGAGGTCATCTCGGACACGTTTTCGACGATGGACCAAAGCCCACAGGTCAAAGGTATTGCATAAATTCAGTTTCAATTTCGTTTAAAAAAGATACCATTAAATAAACTTTATTGTAATCTCGATGACGGGCATAAATGCTCGACAGGGCATATTTCGCACTTCGGCTTTCGTGCCACACAAATTTCGCGACCAAACGAAATAAAATAATGAGTAAAAATAACCCATAATTCAATCGGAATTAGCTTTTCTAATGCCTTCTCAATTTTATAAGCATCGTCATAATCCACAAAACCCAGTCTATTTGAAATCCTTGTAACATGTGTATCAACAACAACCCCTGGCACCCCAAAAGCATGCCCCAAAACTACATTTGCCGTTTTCCTTCCAACACCAGGTAACCTAATCAACTCCTCCAAACTATCTGGCACTTTACCATCAAACTTATCAATTAACTCCTTACAAGTCGCTCGAATATTCTTCGCTTTTGCCTTATAAAATCCTGTTGAAAAAATATCCATTTCCAATTCCTCCTGAGGAACTAACAAATAATCATCTGGAATTTTATACTTTTTAAATAACGATTCTGTAACTATATTCACTCTTGCATCAGTGCATTGAGCTGAAAGCATAGTTGATATAAGCAATTCAAACTCATTAGAATGATTTAATTGAATTTTAACATCAGGATATTTCTTAGATAATATACCTAAGCATTCTGTCATTCGCGATTTCTGTGATTTTAAATCTTTTGGAAATTTTTTCATTTCAAAATAATTCTTTATTTTTAAAATATTAATAATTGCAATAATAAAATATGAACAACAAAATTAATGAAATATCAAAGACAAATTTCTTAATTATTAAAATAATATTAAGTTTATTCTTAGTATTCTCCTTATTTTTTCTTCCTTCGATATATGCTTATTTTACTTTTTTTCTAAACGTAAATGTTGTATTCTATAAAGAGAAAAAAAATAAGTATTACTTTGTATTCAATTTAATTTATTTTATAATTTCAGTTATATCATTAACATATTTTAAAAATATCGGATTGTTTTTAATTATCTTATACTTTATTTTAGGAGTTTATTTTACAATAAAATCAGATATGTGGTATTATGACAAAGCAGAAAAATCCACGAAAATATCAATCCATTAAGCAAAATTTAGCAACAATTAATTAAATTTGCAGTTAAATGAAACACAAAAGATTATAATTATGGATATGGTCGAATTTTGGACTTTATGTTCAACTAACAATATAAATATAGACAAAAGTTGGATTGAAACATTTGAAAGATACGCTAAAGAACTAAAATACTGGAACGAAAAAGTAAACCTAATTTCTCGAAAAGACGAAGAAAACATACTTGATAGACATATTCTTCATTCCCTTTCAATATGTAAATACTTTGAATTCAAACCCAAAGCAAATGTCCTCGACGTTGGTACTGGTGGTGGATTACCAGGAATCCCAATCAAAATTGCAAACCCAGACATTAGAATTGATTTAATTGACTCCATTACAAAAAAAGCTAAAATCACTGAAATGCTTGCTTCGCATACTGGATTAAGAAATATTCAAGTCTTTAATGGTAGAGTGGAAGACCACCTAACTAAATCAAAAAAAAATTATGATGTCATAATCGCAAGAGCAGTTACAAGAACAATAAGCATCCTTGATTGGACAATAGGAAGTTTAAAAAAAGATGGAGCTTATGTGCTTCTAAAAGGTGGAGACCTAACCGAAGAAATAGCTGAAGCAAAACAAAAATATCCTAAACTACAATATCAACTTATCAATATCGACTTCTTAGGGTATGACTATTTCAAAGAACAAGAAAAAAAAATATTAATTATTAAAAGTTTTTAATGAAAAATCTATTTATTATTTTTGCCTTTTTAGTTGGCTGTTCTTCTCAAAGTATAATTGAAAAAGAAAGAGAATTTCTTAAAGAAAATCAAAATATATCTAAAAGCCAGCTATTAAAATACTTGGGACAACCCGACGATTCTATGGTCGTAAAAAATGGTATAGTTTTTGTTTGGGATAATTTAAATGGAAAAATGACACTAATGACTGCCCCACCATATACGCCATTAGATTCTGCGGACTGGTTCGGAAAAAGGCAAATCCATATACTGTTCGATTCCAATTTAATTATGAAAGACTATAGATATTGGGATTTTACAAATCCCAAAGATTTTGAAAAAATTATCAATCAAAAATAATCTTTAAAAAATATAGAGATTGAATGTCAAAAACATTAACAGATAAATTAAGTCATAATGAACTCTTACTTCTTGTCAGTAAGTTAGAGGAGGCGAATCAAGAACATTTGAAAACGCTTGAAAATCATAAAATTATGACAGATACAATAAACGAAACTTTCTTCCTCAGCGATTACCAAGAAAAAAAAGTTCTTTATGTATCTCCTTCTTATGAAAGAATGTTTGGAATGCCGACTGAAACTCTATATAAAGACCCAACCTCTTGGGAAACAAACTTACATCCAGAAGACAAAGAAAGAGTTAGGCACGCTTTCAATTCTAAAATTCCATTAAATACCTATGATGAAGAATATAGAATAATTAGAAGCGATGGAAAAATTGATTGGGTGCGAGATAGAGCATACCCAATTAAAGATAAAGACGGAAACTTAAAGCTTATCGCCGGGATTACTCAATTTATTACTCAAAAAAAAGAATCCGACTTCCGACTTAAAGAAACCACTGAAAATCTGGTGCAGATGCTTGAAACAATTCCTGTCGGCATTCTTATAGTTGATAAAGAATATAATACAATATTCGCCAATAAGTTTATTTTAAACATTCTCGCTCTCCCACAAGAAGAAATTTATACTACAAATATTCTTTCCAAGATGAGTGAGACTTTCTATGATGAATTACAAGAATCATTAGGACAAATTGTTCATAAACACCACACTAAGTCTGAAGAAGTTAATTTTATTAATTTTATTAATGAAGAGTACTGGGTCGATTTAAAAGCAACAAAAATTCACTTCAATGGTCAAGAATCAATTCTTGTAACTATGAATGACATTACAAACTTAAAATCAGCGCAAGAATCTATAGTAAATAGCCGTAAAAACCTTTACGCACTTTTAAATAATACTGAATATGCATCAATATTACTAAGTAGAGACGCAAGAATCATAAAATTTAATAATGCGGCTCTCGACCTATTTTCATTTTTAACCGAAATGTATTTAATGGAAAAAATTCCTATAATAAATTATTTCAGTGAGCCAGAGTATCAAAGGTTTAAAGCAGAATTTAACAAAGCTCTGAATAATGAAAAAGTATTTTTCGAAAAAGAATATTTCCTAATGGATGGTGAAAGCTTCTGGATTGAAGAAAGATACCACCCCGCGAAATCTGAAGAAGGCGAAATCTTTGGTGTTACATACTCTCTTGTTAATATTACAGAAAGAAAGAACGCAGAAAGAGAAATAATTAAATCAAAAGCATACTTAAAAGCAATCTTTGAATCTTCATCAGAACTAAATCTATTTGCTCTTGATAAAGACTTAAAATATACTGCTTTCAACGGGCAACATGCCTTTAAAATGCACCAACTTTGGAATAAAGATATTGAAATCGGAACCTCTATTACTGATGTCATTACTGACCAATATTCTAAAGATATTTTATTAAAAAATTTCAAAAGAGCATTAAAGGGTGAGGAATTTACCCTCGTAGAATCATTTACAAACTCTGAAGATAAAATATATTATGAAAATTCATATAGTCCTATAATTCACAATAAAAACGAAATCGAAGGTATAGTTGTCATTATTAGAGATATAACTGAAAAAATTATTAATAGACAAAAACTTGAAGAATCTGAAAAAGAGTTAAAAGAACTAAACGTAAATAAAGATAAATTCCTTTCAATTATTGCTCATGACCTGAAAGCGCCCCTCTCCGGCTTTATTAGTCTTTCGTATGAACTTTCGGATAATCTCGATTCAATGACAAAAGAAGATGTTAAGATTCTTTCTAAATCAATGAATGAATCAGCTACAAATATTTTCCAATTACTCGAAAACCTCCTTGAATGGACAAGCACAATTACAGGAAAAAAACAAGTTAGTTTCGATAATTTGAATCCTCACCTAATTGTTGAAACTCTTATTAGTTTATTTAAAGATATTTCTAAATCCAAAAACGTAAAAATTATCAATAAAATTGATAAAAATCTTTATTTATATGGTGATGCTAATATGTTCACTACTATTCTGCGTAACCTTATTTCAAATTCAATAAAATTTACTCAAGATGGAGAAATAACTGTTGCCTGCAAAATTATAGACAATATGGCGCAAGTATCAGTTACCGACACTGGAGTTGGAATGAAACCAGAAACCAAAGCAAAACTTTTCAGAATTGACCAAAATGTATCAACACTAGGTACAAATGAAGAAAAAGGCACAGGACTCGGGCTTATCCTTTGCAAAGAATTTGTAGAAAAAAATAACGGAAAAATTTGGGTCGAATCAGAGTTAGGTAAAGGTAGCACATTTTATTTCACTTTCCCGCTTGCCGATTGATATTTTAAAATATTTTCCTTAAATTGCAAAAAAAATAATGGAAATATTATGAGACTTGTCAAAATCAAACCTGTTTTTAATTACGATAATGAACTCGCTAAAACTAAATTACAAATGGAACAGCATAAGCAAGAGTTTATTTCTGCCATTAAACCTTTTTTAAATGATTGGTTTGCTACGCAGTATAAAAGATATACAGATTTACTTGATGTAGCATATTTAGAACTCTCAGACGAACAAAGAGCAGAACTCGATGCAATAGCAGATAATTTACCTTACCAAAAAAGTCAAGATGCAATTAATTATTTTAACAACGAAAAATTCTGGTGGCACTTATCTAACGAAGATAAAGACCATGATTATTATAAATCAATCGACAGTTTAGTAAATGATGATTTCCGTTTTTTGTTGGGTTCATTAGGTGAAGCTTTGAATGATTTTGGATTTATTCCTAAATATTTCGATTCACCAATTCTCGGCTTCCAATGTCATAAAGATCTAATGAATATTTATCGCTTTAAATACTGCGACCCTATTTTCTGGTCAAAAGATTTAAAAACAGCAATGGATAACTACTGGGAAAATTATAAGTATATCCTATATATCAACGATATTAATAAAAATAAAAAACTAGCTTAATATAAAATAAATATAAATTTACTACTCACTTTTAAAATAGCAAAAGTGAGTTTTTTTTATTATTTTTTAAAAAAAAATTGTTTATTTTCATAAATCCCTTTATATTCGTGTTTTGAAAATTTGAATTTTCAGAAAAGTATATTTTTTAAAATTGTAAAACGACTTTTATTTAGGAGTTAACTTGAAACAACATTGGCGAAAATTATTAGTTATACTTTTACCCATATTAGCCGCTATATACGTCCTTTACCCGACTTATAAAGCGTCTGAATATGAGGATTTATGGGAAATCGCAAAATTCGACGCTCGTCAAATGTCAAACCCGTCCGATTCTATAGCTAGACTTGAAAAATTTAAAGATCAATATGGCGAAGATTTTGAAAATGCTAAATTAAAAAGATTAAAACTTGGTCTTGACTTGCGTGGTGGTATGTATGTTACTCTCGAAGTTGACGTAATTAAATTAATCCAAGAATCAGCCCAAAAAGACGCTATCGATGAAACTTTTGAAAAAGTTATTAAAGCAACAGAAAAAGAAATTCATAACAACGATAATGATGTTATTGATATTTTTGCAAAAAACTTCAACTCAATCGCCAAACCAGAAGGTAGATCTTTAATTTCTTATTTTGACATCGGAGACTTATCAAACGCTTCTGATGACGCTATTATCAAAAAACTTAGAGAATCTGCTTCTTCTGCCGTAGAGCAAGCTAAAGAAGTAATTAGACAAAGGATTGATAAATACGGAGTATCTGAACCAAATATTCAACAACAAGGTTCAAGAAGAATTTTAGTTGAGCTACCTGGCGTATCTAATGAAGATGATATAAGACAACTTATCTCTACGACAGCACGTCTAGAATTTAATCTTGTTAGAAATAACGAAAAAATCATTCACGCTTTCAAAGCAATAGATGCTATGCTCGCTGAAAAAGATGGACTATTTAACGAAGGTAAAGAATCTAATTTTAACAAAAATGTTGCAAAAATAGCTGAGTCAGTAGACGCTTCTACCGCTTCTACCACTACTACCTCTTCTACTTCAACAAATGTTGACACTACTTCTTCTTCAACAACAACTGCAGAATCTACAACAACTTCTCCAACCTCTGTTGATAATTCAAATCCTTATAAGGGACTAAAGCAAGAAGACCAACAAAAACTTTATAGAGCAAGACACAAATTTACTTCTTTATTCGCTACTTTCTTTGTTCAAAACAAAACAAATAGCCAACAATATGACTATGAAGTAGAAGGTCCTGCAGGAGATTATTTCTTCTCAATCACAGAATCTAATTTAGACAAATTTAATGCTTATTTACAAATGGAAGGAGTTCAAAAACTTATTCCATATAACTTAAAAGTTCTTGTAGGCGCTAAACCACAAAACGAAAAAGACAAAGCAGCAGAAAAAATCTTTAGATTGAATTGCGTTGAAAAAGAACCAGAACTTATGGGTGATGTAATCACAGATGCTGGTAAAAACATCGACCAAACAAATGGCTCTTGGGTTGTTAATATGACTATGAACACCGAAGGTGCTGAAAAATGGGCTAAAATTACTGGTGCAAATGTTGGAAATCAAATCGCTATCATCTTAGATGGTAGAGTTTATTCTGCTCCGGTTGTTAATCAAAAAATTCCAAACGGAAGTTCAGTAATTCAAGGTATGGCTGATGTTAACGAAGCAAATTTACTTGAAATCGTACTTAAAGCTGGTGCTCTAAAAGCCCCTGTTAAAATTATCGAAGAAAGAGTTGTTGGTGCATCATTAGGTGATGACTCTATTGCTGCTGGTATTAACTCATCTCTGTTTGCTTTCGGATTAGTTATCATCTTTATGATTTTATACTATGCTCGTGCTGGCTTTGTTGCAGATATAGCACTTTTCGTCAACGTTGCATTAATTTTAACAATATTGACTTCATTAGGTGGAACTTTAACATTACCAGGTATTGCAGGTATCATCCTAACTATTGGTATGGCAGTTGATGCAAATATTCTAATTTTTGAAAGAATAAGAGAAGAAAGCGAAAAAGGTCGTGGGCTTAAAGCTGCTGTCGAAGAGGGCTTCGCAAAAGCTATGAGCGCTATCATTGACTCTAACATCACAACATTCCTTACAGGATTAATCCTTTATTACTTCGGTTCAGGAATGATTCAAGGTTTTGCTTTAACTTTAATGTTTGGTATTTTGACTACTTTATTTACTGCTATATTCGTTTCAAGAGCATTAATTGAATTACAACTTGGTGGTAATGATTTTAGCTTCGGTTTACCAAAAAACTCTAAAAATTGATAAGGAAATTTAAAAAATGAGATTATTTCATAACACAAATATTGATTTCATAAACAAAAGAAAAACTTTTTTCCTAATTTCATCTATTACTATCACTCTTGCAATTATATTAACAATTGTAATTGGACCAGTAATGAGTATCGACTTCACAGGTGGTACTGAAATTGGGGTAAAATTTGAAAAACCAATTGAGGCAGAACAAGTCAGAAATGCTGTTGATAATGCTGGAATTGAAGGTGCTGAGATTAAATCTTTCGGTACTGCAAACGCTTATTTAATAAGAGTAAAAGACTCAGGTGAAGCCGCAAGTAAAATCCAAGACGCTTTAACTACATCACTTGCTTCTAATCCTCACACTATTTTAAAAGTCGATAAAATCGGACCAAAAATCGGTGGCGAAGTAACTCAAGATGCTACTATCGCTGTTATTTTATCTGTGATTTCTATTCTAATCTACGTAGGTTTTAGATTTGAATTTATCTACGGGCTTGGCGCAACTGTTGCCTTAATCCACGACGTTATCATAGCATTCACTTTTACAGTTATATTTAACAAACTTGGCATCTTAAATTTAGAAATCAGCCAATCAACCTTAGCCGCATTACTTACTGTATTAGGTTTCTCAATTAACGATACTGTGGTTATCTTCGATAGGATTAGAGAAAACCTACAACTTCACAAAGGAAAATCAATTTCAGAAATTTTTAACCTAAGTATTAACGAAACATTAGGCAGAACAATAAATACTTCATTTACAGCTTGTATTGTATTATTTATAATTGTTCTTTTTGGTGGCCCCGTTCTTCAAGGTTTCGCTTTTACAATGTTAGTAGGATTTATTGTTGGGGTTTATTCCTCAGTATTTATCGCAGGTTCATTTATAATTTGGTATTCAACTAAATCAAAAACAAAAATTGCATAATGTCAAACCCAAATGTAATATTAGAAAAACTTTACCCTCAAGAAGGATTTATTCAATATATTTTGAATAAATCCTTGTTAGGCGGTAGCGATGCACTCGAATTTCAAAACGAGCTTAATGACGTCTTAAAATCTGAAGAACCTAATATTATAATTTTTGACTTAGCAAACACAGAACAAATCAACAGCTCTGGCTTAGGTATGCTTGTAGCATCTAACAGTATTGTTCAAAGAAATGGAAAATCATTAGTCCTAATTAATTTACCAGCAAAAGTTAAAGAATTAGTTAGAATGACTCACCTTGATAAAGTACTTAAAATTTCTGATAATTTAGAATCAGCATTATCATAAAGAAGTAATATTATGTCAGTAGAATTAATTGTCGGCTCTCAATGGGGAGATGAAGGTAAAGGAAAAATTGTTGATTTAATCAGCGAAGGTGCTAATATTGTAGCTCGCTACCAAGGTGGCGCAAACGCAGGACACACTATCGTGATTGATAACCAAAAATATGTCCTTCACTTAATTCCTTCTGGCATTCTACAAGATAATGTTAAATGTGTTATCGGTAATGGTGTTGTAATTGATCCAGAAGCACTTCTTGAAGAAATCAATATGTTAAAAAGTCATGGAATTGATGTTACAGGAAGATTATTCATCAGCCATAAAGCACATTTGATTATGCCTTATCATAAATTAGTAGATAAACATAGAGAAAAATCAGTTAAAAACGCTATTGGTACTACAGGACGAGGCATCGGTCCTGCTTATATTGATAAAGCAAAAAGAATTGGAATCAGAATAGTCGATTTACTCGACAAAGAAATTCTTACAGAAAAAATTAAAACTAATATAATTGAGTATAACGAACTTCTTACTAAAATTTATGGTTATGACGAATTAGACGAAAAAGAAATAACCCAACAATATCTTAAATTTGATGAAGTCATAGACCCATTTGTAACGGATACATCTCAATTACTAAACAACGCTATCGCAAATAACGAAAGAATTATTGCAGAAGGTGCGCAAGGCGCTTTACTTGATTTAGACCACGGTACTTATCCTTATGTAACGAGCTCAAATCCAACTTCAGGTGGGGCTTGTAGCGGTTTAGGCATTCCACCAACTTCAATAACTAAAGTGATTGGAATAACAAAAGCATATACAACAAGAGTTGGTAATGGACCATTCCCAACAGAACTTAGCGATGACATCGGTTTAAATTTAGCTAAAATAGGACACGAATTCGGAGCAACAACAGGAAGACCAAGACGCTGTGGTTGGCTTGATTTAGTAGCATTAAAATACTCTGTTATGATAAATGGTATTAGTGAAATTGCCTTAACTAAATTAGACGTCCTAGACACTTTCCAAGAAATCAAAGTTTGTGTTGATTATACAAGAAACGGAAAAATACAAAAATACTTCCCTGGCTCTACCGAAGAATTAGGAAAAGTTGAACCAGTATATAAATCATTTAAGGGCTGGAATCAACCTCTCAGCAATTTTAGCTCTTTTGAAGAACTGCCAAAAGAGACCCTTGATTATATTAAATTCATCGAAGATTTTACTAATACAAGAGTAACAATCGCCTCGAATAGCCCCGATAGAGCTGGTACTTTAATACGTAAGTGAAAATATATTAATAAAACATAATAATATTATTGTAACTTTATTATATAATATAGTTACAATATGGCATAATACTTGATTAGTATTATTACAAAAAATGTGTAAGCATTTGAAAGGGTAATAAAAATGTATAAATATATCTTAATAATAACAATCTTAGCTGTAAGTCCTCTAATATCAAGAGATAATCCACTATTTAATAAAGTTGACCAACCATACTCGGAAGGAAGACTGTCAGTTGGTGTTATGGGAAATTTTACACACTATTTTGGCGAATTTGACAATAATACTGGAAATTCTTTATCTCTTGAAACAAAATATACATTACCATTTATGCCTGAATTATCCTTTGGAGCGAGATTTAGCCAAGGCAATTTAGCATATACAAGAGCATATAAAGATAGATTTACAAAATATTTTCAAGAACAATACCCATTAGAATACTACCCAAACGCAATGAATCAAGGAGAATCAAGAAGAACAGATATTACCTCTTTTGAACTACTTGCTTATTTTAATTTATTTCCAAGAAAGCAGTTAAATTACTATGCTTTTGCTGGGTTTGGGTTACTGCGTTACCAACCACAAGACATAAAAGAAGCACCAAAAACCAATTATGGTACAAACTTAGTATGGACAAACTTCGATGAAAAATCCCAATTCAACGCCACGATGGTAGGCGGAATTGGAGCTGATTTTTTCATAAATCAAAATTTCTCTGTAGGTTTGCAAGGAACATTTAGATACTTTAACACAGACTTCCTTGACGCTTTTGCATTAGCACCTGGGGGAAATCCAACAGCATCAGACTACTATTTTGATTATGGATTGAAAATATCCTATTATATTTTTGAGAATTTAGATGCAGATGGCGATGGAATATCCAACGAAGATGAATCAAAATATGGTTCAAATCCATTCTTAGCAGATTCCGATGAAGATGGTATAACAGACTATGAAGAAATAAATATTCATAAAACTAATCCAATGCTTGCAGATTCTGATAGTGATGGACTTAATGACTTAGAAGAGCTGACTCTTCACCTTAATCCAAATAAAATTGATACAGATGATGACAAACTAACAGATTTTGAAGAAATTAGAATATTTAACACTTACGCACACATTCCAGATTCTGATTATGACGGACTAAGTGATTATGATGAAATTCAAAAAAGCACAAATCCTAAAAATAATGATTCAGATGGTGATGGTATCATTGATTCAAAAGATGAATGTCCTAATGCATTAGGACCAGAACAATTCAAAGGTTGCCCTCAAATAGAAGCAATAGTTGAAACAAAATATATTAAAGACACACTAATTATACCAATGGATACTATTTTCATTGTAAAAGAATCAATTAACAATTCTCCTGAAACAATTACAAAACAAATTTTCAAACCATTTGGAATAAACTTTCAAAAAAATAGCGCAGAGATATTAATCGAATCAGAGCTAATATTAGATGATATTGCAAAATGGCTTATTCAAAACGATAAAGTAGTTGAAGTGCAAGGACACACTGACTCCGATGGCGAGCCAGAATTAAACTTAGAACTTTCAACACAAAGAGCAAGAAGTGTCCAAGATTACTTAATAAGTCAAGGCGTTAAACCCGAAAACATCTCAGCAAAAGGTTTCGGCGAAAACTCCCCAGTTGACTTAACAGAATCTAGCAAAGCAAAAGCAAGAAACCGAAGAATCGAATTCGTAATTATAAAAGAACTAACAAAGAGATAGAATAAAACCCGAATTGAACTAAATCATAAAGTAACCCCTCTTCCATTGAAAAAACAGCTCTTCAGGACGATAGGTGATTAATAAAGACTCGTCATTCTGAGCGAAGCGAAGAATCTCAAAAAAAATTTCCCCAGTTACTGATCCTGTAGAAGTATCAGAGGGGAGTCGGCTTGCCGACGGAGAGTGTTGTATTAAAATACTTCGTAGAAATATAAATCAATAGAAAAACGGCCAATAAAAAATAAAACTACTCCGTAGGAGTAGCACCAAAAAAAACAAGATATTTATTAATTCTTGTAAACTTTCTTTAGAACATGACAGCCTTTTCAACCTTAGGAAGGTTTCAAACCACAAAAAGTTACAAAACTATTTTATAGAAAAAAAAGCCATTTTACACAAATTATTTCCATTTTATCGAGTACATTTTCTTGCAGACGAAAACGACAATATTTTTACAGATATCTTGTAACTAATTATAATATAAATATCTTACACGATTTCAAAAAAAACAAAAATGCTCTGAATCTGCAAAAAACAAACAAAAATACATCAAAAATATCCAAAAACTCATATTCTATAAATAAAGTAAAAATAGTTGAATTGAATAGATTTTTAATAAAAACTAATTTTGAAATTTAAAAAAACGTGTTCTTTGAAATATTAACAATACTGTAAATGAAAATAAAAAAAATAGAAAAAAAAACCGAACTTTCATTCGGTTTTAAACTTAAATCATTTTCTTATGAAGAGGGAACGGCGAACAGAATGTTTTGACATCATTTTTAATTGTTTTTAAAACATCTTCATTTTTATAGTTAGAAATTGCCTTGTCAATAAATCCAACAATCGTTTTCATATCATCTTCGTTCATTCCTCTTGTAGTCATTGCTGGAGTTCCTAATCTAACTCCAGAAGTTACCAAAGGAGGTTGAGTGTCATAAGGCACAGCATTTTTATTGCAAGTGATTCCAGCTTTATCTAGAGCAATTTCAGCATCTTTACCAGTAATACCCTTATTTCTTAAATCCACAAGCATAGAATGATTATCAGTTCCACCAGAAATTACTTTATAATCTTTTGCAACAAGTTCCGCAGCCATAGTTTTCGCATTTTTAATCACTTGAGTTGTGTATAAACCAAACTCATCTGTAAGTGCCTCTTTAAAAGCAACGGCTTTTGCTGCAATTACGTGCATTAATGGACCACCTTGCATACCAGGCATAACCCAAGAATCAATAATCTCGCCCATATTCTTTACTCTACCAGACTTTGGAGCGACAATTCCAAAAGGATTTTCATAATCTTTACCTAATAAAATCATTCCTCCTCTTGGTCCTCTCATAGTTTTATGAGTTGTTGAAGCAACAACGTCGCAATATGGAATAGGACTTTGTAAATGACCTTTCGCAATTAAGCCTGCGGGATGGGCAATATCAGCAAATAAAAATGCACCAACTTTGTCAGCAATTAGTCTAAAAGCTGAGTAATCAATTTCTCTTGAGTATGCAGAAGCCCCAACAGTAATTAATTTAGGTTTATTTTTCTTTGCTAAATCTTCAACTTCATTATAGTCTATTTTCTCAGTTTCTTTATTTAAAAAATAAGGAGTAAAATCAAAAAATTTACCTGAAAAGTTTACAGGCGAACCATGAGTCAAGTGTCCCCCGTGGTCTAAACTCAAGCCCATTACTTTATCACCATATTTAATAAAAGAGAAATACACCGCGATATTAGCAGAAGCACCACTATGAGGTTGAACGTTAACATACTCAGCGCCGAATAGTTGTTTTAGTCTATCTCTTGCTAGATCCTCAGCAACATCAACCCATTCGCAACCACCATAATAACGCTTACCTGGATAACCTTCAGCATATTTATTTGTGAGTAAAGAACCTTGTGCTTCCATTACTTCAGGAGAAGCGAAATTCTCAGAAGCAATAAGTTCAATTTTTTCAGTTTGTCGGTGTGTTTCACCTATCAATGCGTCATAGAGTTCTTTATCAGAATTTTTTAATAAATCGTACATAGCTCCCTAAAAGATATTTTTTAATTTGTAAATTATTTTTTCATAAATTACCAATATTTTTTAACATTAACAATTTACAAAATGAGAGATAAAATATGACAAAAGAAAAAGGTTTATTAATAGGTGCAATATTTATGATTTTAGGAGTCGGTATTGGAGCGTTTGGAGCACATAGTCTAAAAGATATTCTCTTTCAATACGGAACAGAACAGACATTTAAAACAGGAGTAGATTATTTATTTTACAATGCAATTGGGATATTAATTATTTCAATTATTGGGAAAAACAATAAATATTTTAATTATTCGATTTTCCTTTTAGTAATTGGGATATTGTTATTTTCTTTTTCACTCTTTATATTAAGCATAACAAATATAAAAGGAATAGGAATAATCACACCATTTGGAGGATTATCTTTCATTTTTGGCTGGATTTGCTTTATTTTAAATCAAAACACAAAAAAATAAAATGAAAATAATTTTGTTTTGAAAAGTATTTTTGTTAATTTTCAGAGTTAAAATCTAAAAATTAATTAATATTAACTTATAGATTGTAACTTTTAAGTAGTATTAGTTGTTATTTTGTTTTTGGAAAAAATAATTTTTTTAAAATTTAAAAATAAAGGTGATTTTTATGAAAAGTATATACAAAAAATTAGGTGCTATAGCTATTGCTGCATCTATTTTCTTTGGAACAAATCAATCAGCTGACGCAGCAAAACGTCGCGTTGTAGTTGAAGACCATACTGGTGCTTGGTGTGGGTGGTGTGTTAGAGGTACCCAAACATTACATGACCTATTAGAACAATATGGAGATGATTTCATTCCAGTTGCGGTTCATAATGGCGATGGAATGGCAGTTTCTGATATACAAACTCCTTTAGCACAAAAAATTGGTTTAACTGGTTACCCAAGCGGTTCAGTAAATAGAATCAAATTTCCTGGTCAAAGCAAAGTGGTTTTAAGTGATGGTGCTTGGGCAAATTCTACTGCTTATGTATATAATACTGCAGGAGTTAATGAAAGCTGGGCAGATGTAAAAGTAACTTGGTCCGTTGATGGTAGTGGAAATTTATCTGCAAATGTTACTGTTACTGCAGATGCTGATGTAACTGGAGATTTTGGAATTAACTTGTATGTTATGGAAGATGGAGTAACTGGTTCTGGAAGTAACTATGACCAACACAACTATTTATCTGGAAATGCATCATTTAAAGGACATCCTTATTATGACTTGCCAAGTACTATAACTGGCTATGTTCATGATAATGTTATGAGATATATGTTATCAGGTTATGATGGGAAATTAAGCCCTATCGGACAAACTACTATTAAAAAAGGCGATGTTTTTGAAAAAGCATTTAATCAAAATATTAGTTCAAGAATTCAAAATAAAGACAATGTATGGGTTGTTGCTTTAGTGCAAAATTTAAGCAATGATAATTTTGAAATTGTTAACGCAATTATGAATGGTAAAAAAATGTTACCATCTGCTAAAATTGAAGTTGCTAATGATGGTAGTGTTGCAAATAAACATGATGCAGGTACTCAAGTTACAGAATCTATTACAATTACAAATCCAAACGATTTTGATGTAACTGTAAATCTATCTATTGATAATAATGCAAGTATTATTCCACAAGGTTGGAATGCTTCATTAGCAAAAAATTCAGTTGCTATAAAAGCTGGTGCTTCTGCAAATGTTGATGCTCTATTAGCAACTGCAAACACTCCAGGTTTTGCACAAGTTTCCGTAAAAGCTGAAATTGTTTCTACAGATACTTATAAAGGTTTATCTGGTAAAACTGCGTTTTATTCTTTGTCAAAATCAACAGAAAATGCTTTCTTTGTTTTATCAAACAACAACGTTCCAATTATGCAGTCATTCAATAATTTGACTCTATACTCTGCAAAATCTGCATACATTCCTTATTCTGATGATATTGCAAAAGCATACCCATTTGAAGAGTTTGCATTAACTATTGTAAATTTAGATTACACTAATAGAGGAACTTTGGCTGGAAACGGAGTTTTAGCTGGTGGATTAGCAAATGCTTTAAATGCAGGGAAAAAAGTATTATTAACTTGTACAATTGAAGCATTATTTGCAACGGGTAATCCTATTTCAGGCGTAACAGTTGCTCCTGAAGCAAAAAATCTCTATCAAAATATCTTCGGGATTCAAACTTTTGACCCTGCTGCTCCTATTACAATAGCTCAGCAAAATGGAAACCAAATTAGCCTAATTCCTTTAAATGTTAAAGGTCAAGCCGGCGATGCAGATTTTGATGGTATGTCATTCACTTTAAATCAATATAACTCAAGCACACACCCTTACTATACTTATTGGGTTGATAGATTTAAAATCACTAACACAACAACAACTTCACCAATGTTAAATTACGATAATTCTGGTATCCCAGCAAATGCTTCTTTATCAGGTGTTAAAGTAAAATTATCAAATGGTGGTAAAGCAATTGTAACTGGCTTCGGGTTTGACTTAATTGCAGATGCTGGTGCAAGAACTAACTTACTTGCTAAATCTATTGATTGGTTAATGAAAACAGAATCTACTGCTCCAAAAATTTCATTATCTACTGAGTCAGTTAATTTCGGAAGCTCTGATGCTCCAAAATCAATGAATGTTCAAGTATTAAATACTGGTAATGCAGATTTAACTATTTCAGATGTTCAAATCACTAACGATGTTGATGAAGTTTTCTCTGTTGAAGACCCTACAACTACTTCTGTTTCACCAGGTAAATCAATTGCTTTAAAAGTTACTTATACTCCAAAAGCAGGTAAAGCATCTACTGGTAGATTAACAATCACTTCAAATGGTGGTGATAAAAACGTATCATTAGCTGGTTCTTCTTCTGCAACTTCAGTTCAAGACTACTTAGCTAACACAGGATTATTCACAATGAGTGTAAACCCTAATCCAGTAGCAACTCAATCAGTATTTACTTATGAGTTGAATACGAAATCAGCAGAGTATATGAATTTACAACTTATTGATATAAAAGGAAATATTGTAGCGAATTTATTCGATGGTGTTCAAACGCCTGGAACTCACAGTATTAACTTGAATGCTTCTGAGTATGCAAATGGTCAATACTTTATCATTGCAAACTTATTAGGTCATAACGCAAGATACAACGTAGTTATTACAAAATAATTCTCTTCGCATTTATTTTTCTGAAACGTCTCAGAGAGAAATCCTGAGACGTTTTTTTTATGATTGTGTAACAAAATGGTCTCTAAATTATTTATATATTTGTTTTTTGTTACAATTTTGTAAAAACATTTTTTTTTTATCTTTGAGGAAATAAAAATTAATTATTTATTAAACTTTTTTAGGAGTTTTCTATGAGAATTTTTTACGCATCATTTGTTTTTCTCTTAACATTCTCTTTTGCTTCTGCTCAACTCGATAAAGGCGAAACAGAAGAAAAAGTAATTAAAGAGAAATTACATCAATATTTGGAAGAACCAACAAACGTTGGAAAGGATTTCTGGTTATCTGTTCCTCCTGCACTAACACAAGAATCTGTTGGTTGGGAGAACTTTACAAGATTCTTTATAGTTGCATCAGGAGATGCCAATGTAAAGTTAGAACAAGCCGCAGGTATAAGTCAAAATATGTTCGTGCCTGCGGGTGCAGTAAGAGCATTTAACTTGAAGCCAGGTGAGTGCCAACCTTTCTTATATGCTTATAGTGGTAGTACATTACCTCCGCCAGCACAAGTATATACAGGTAAAGGTATTCATATTACATCTGATCAACCAGTTGTTGTATATGTTGTGATTAGATATAGATGGACCACTGATGGATATTTAGCAATTCCAACACAAAGTTTAGGAACAAAATACATTTCTTCTGTATATGATGGTCGTCCATTTGGCTCTAGTTCACTGCCAAATATGCACACTATTGTTGGAGCTTATGATAAAACAAAAGTAACTGTAACTCTTGGAGGAGGTGTTAATTCATTAACAGTTCAGTTACCAGGTAATAAAGAAGCTCATTCAGGTGATGTGATTGAATGGACAATTAATAAAGGTGATGTAATTGTTATTTCAAATAAAGGTCCTAGTGAAACTTTATCAGGATCGTTAATTGAAGGTAATAAACCATTTGCAAGTATTTCAGG
The DNA here is from genome assembly GCA_964465945.1 of uncultured Hyphomicrobiales bacterium. Classification (GTDB taxonomy): domain Bacteria; phylum Bacteroidota; class Ignavibacteria; order Kapaibacteriales; family UBA2268; genus JAJRPT01. The sequence goes on along the minus strand of CAYXMM010000001.1, from coordinate 101,990 downwards.
TCAATTTTGTACTGATATAACAGTGTTTGAAAGTGCTTGTGATTATACTGTAGAAATGGATTTACCTATGGAATTATGGGGACAAATTTACCCAATTACATTGATTAAACAAAGAAAAAAACCATCCTGGCTTAGAGTTTTTGCTAAAGAACCCAACACTCTTTTATGGAGAGATGGACAAGAGTATGCCTTTTTTACACAAGGTGTAGGAGCCGCCGGTGGAACACAAAATAATGCATGGATAGAGCAAAGAGTATGGCCTAATGGGTTAGATCCTGCAACAGCAGTGATGACATCAGATAAACCAATCTATGTTTGTTTATATAACCCTAGTCCGTCTGATGATAAAGTTTTAAGTGATCCATTTTCTATGATACAAACTCCAATTGAACAGTATCAAAATAAAATTACATTTAGTACACCTTCGGCTCCCGGCGGTTTGCCATTTGCTTTAAATTGGCTAAATATTGTTATGGAGGCAGATGAAAATGGTCTTGTTCCAGAAGATATGGAGTTCGGTCGAGTAAATGAAGATGGTACTGTGGAGTGGAAATCAGTTAGAGCTTTATTTGGGATTAATTTAGATTTATATCAGCCAATAGGAACTGGAGCGGATTCTATGTTATTTCTAAATTCAAAATATAGAGGAAAAGTATTAGGACAAAAAAATATTGAATTGCAAGATGGAGTTTATTCAATTAGATCAAGTAAATTATTTACTTGTTATTCTTATGGTTATGACGAAAATGATTCTTATGGTTATCCATCATCAAATTCGTTAAAAATACTTGATAATTCAAATGCTGCCCCAATAATAACTATGTATACTGATTGTAATGGGAACTTATTTGGATCGGCAACAGATGGACCAGATATAGATTCTGAGAAAATTCGAGAAGGACTTAATAAAATTGATGTGGATTGGGGAGAATCGTTTAATATAGAAAATTTCAAGATTGATACAAGTTTTAAAAATGGTGATATTTTTGTTGATTGGACATTAAATGTAATAGATAAAAGTAAACAAGCCAAAGTAACTGTTAGTTGTAGTGATTTATTACAAAATATGTCAACTGCATCGATTTATTATAATCCAGAAAACGTTGACTTAAGAGAACTTGCAACAGAAGATGATAATAATAACATTTACAATCACTCGAATGGAAAGATTGAATTAAATTATTACAAAAGTGTATTTTATGAAATTCAAAATATGTCAAGTACCGGTCCACTCGTTGTAAAAGATATAAAATTCAAATCCAACAACCAAAATTATAGTATAGAACCATTAAATTGGAGTTTAAATACACCTTTTTCTCCAAAAGAAATTAGAAAGTTTATCGTAACTTTTCACAGTAATCAAGTAGGTAAGTTTATTGATTCAATTGGTGTTGAGACTGAATGCAAGGAACAATATTTTGCAAGAATAGAAACAGAAACATCAGCATTAAATGTTCCAAATGATTTTTTAGCTAACACAGGATTATTCACAATGAGTGTAAACCCTAATCCAGTAGCAACTCAATCAGTATTTACTTATGAGTTGAATACGAAATCAGCAGAGTATATGAATTTACAACTTATTGATATAAAAGGAAATATTGTAGCGAATTTATTCGATGGTGTTCAAACGCCTGGAACTCACAGTATTAACTTGAATGCTTCTGAGTATGCAAATGGTCAATACTTTATCATTGCAAACTTATTAGGTCATAACGCAAGATATAACGTAGTTATTACAAAATAATTCTATTTATATAGGTTTTCTAAAACGTCTCAGAGAGAAATCCTGAGACGTTTTTTTTTGTTCGTATTTTTGATTAATTTTGATAATAGTTTATAATTATTTTAGATATAATGAAATTAGATAAAAATTCAGTTGTAGCAGTCATTGGCTCTGGGACTATGGGTAGTGGAATAGCGCAAGTAGCAGCAACTTATGGGCATAAAGTGTATTTATTTGACAGTTCAGAGGTTGCTATAGACAAAGCAAAAGCTAACTTAGCCTCTGTTCATAATCGACTTGTAGAAAAAGGTAAAATTTCCGAAAGTGAAAAAGATAATATCTTAAATAGAATCATTTTTACTCATAATTTTAATGATTTATCTGACTCAAACTTTGTAATTGAAGCTATAATTGAGAACTTAAAAATTAAAAAAGAACTTTTCAAGAAATTGCAGGAGATTATTAAAGTTGATGTGGTTTATTCCTCAAACACATCATCTTTGTCAATTGCTGCTTTGTCATCTGCATTTACAAAGCCGGAAAATTTTTTAGGAGTTCATTTCTTTAATCCTGCTCCACTTATGCCTTTGGTTGAGATTGTTCCTTCATTTTTGACTTCTGGTGAGATTAAAAACGAAGTGAAAAATATTGTAGATGGTTGGGGCAAAACTTCAGTTGTGGCAAAAGATACACCGGGATTTATAGTTAATAGAATTGCTCGTCCATTTTATAGCGAATCTTTGCGGATATTAGATGAAGGAATTGCTGATATAGCAACGATTGATTGGGCGATGAAACACATTGGTGGCTTTAAAATGGGTCCTTTTGAATTGATGGATTTTATAGGTCATGATGTTAATTATGTTGTTACTGAATCAGTGTTTAAAGAATTTTACTATGACCCACGATTTAAGCCGTCAATAACTCAAAAACGTCTATATGAAGCGGGAATGAATGGTCGCAAGTCAGGGCGAGGGTTCTATGATTATTCAGAAAACTCTATTGACAATCTTCCTATTACTGATAAATCTCTTGGACAATATATTTTTACTCGAGTAATTGTTATGCTTATAAATGAGGCGTATGATGCTTTGTTTATGAATATTGCGAGTAAAGAGGATATTGAACTTGCGATGGTTAAAGGGGTTAATTATCCTAAAGGGCTTTTCCAATGGGGTGATGAAATTGGATTAGAACTTGTTTTACAACGTTTGCAATCATTAATTAATGAGTATCAAGAGGATAGATATAGACCAAATCCACTTTTAAAGCGTTTAGCTTATAAATAATTAGGTGAAAAAGCCCTCTATTGAGGGCTTTTTATTATTTTACTTGGTGAGAATTAATGTCCACCGCCACCACAGCCACAAACGTGAGAATCATTTGGATTGTTAAATACAAATCCAGCACCTTGAGCGCCGTCAGTGTAATCCAAAGTAACTCCTTGTAAGTAGAATAGTGATTGGTCATCAACTACCATTTTAATACCATTTGCTTCGATGATTCTGTCGCTTTCGTTCACTTCTGAATCAAAGCCAAGCATATAGTTCATTCCAGAACAACCACCAGAACGAGTGCCTAATCTTAAATAATATTCTTCTGGAACATCATTTGTTTCTTTGATTTGATTGATTGTTTCGATGGCTTTTCTTGTCATCATAAAATCATCTTGTTTTGTAGCACCTTCGATACCGGTTGGTATTCTTTCGATAATATTAATATCTGTAATCACTTAGAGGCTCCTTTCGTAAAAGTTTGTTAATAATCATAATCTATTTCTACATCATCAGTTAGCGGATGTGAAGTGCAGGTAAGAATAAATCCATCGATTTTGTCTTCTTCCATTAATGCATCTTCTGCTTCCATTTCAACTTCGCCAGAAAGTACTTTCGCTTGGCAGGTGGCACAGGCGCCAATTTGACAAGAGAAAGGTGGGTCTAATGATTGTCTTATACCAGCGGCGAGAATTGTCTCGTCAGGCCGTACATCAATAGTATGCTCCTCACCGTAAATATGAACTTTGACTTTGCGAACTTTATTTGGTTGAGACGATTCAGTTGATTTATTAGTTTCTATTTCATCAACGGTGAATGATTCTTTGTGAATGTTTTTCTTCTCAATTTGTAGTTTATCTAAGCAAAGTTCAATTTCTTGCATTAGCCCACTTGGACCGCATAGGAAAAACTCTGAACTATATAAAGTGCTTGATGTTAAGGTTTTACTTAATATTTCTTTGCATTTATCGTTATTTAATCGTCCAAATTCGGATTGAAATTCTGGGTCTTTTTCGTCAATTATATGAACTATTTTTAAATTTTTGTTATTTTTTTCTAATTCTTCTAATTCATCTTTAAAAATGATTGAATTAATATTTCTATTAGCATAAATTAGGGTGCAATAGCTACTTTTTTCAACTTTAAGTATTGATTTAATTAATGATATTACGGGGGTTATTCCGCTTCCACCTGCAAAAAATACGTAACTTTTATTGTTATGTTCATTAATTTCGGTTGTAAAATGCCCTAATGGTGGCATTACTTCTAAGATTTGACCTACTTTGAGAACATTGTTAATCCAAGGAGAAACTTTTCCTGCTCGCACTTCTTTGATTGTAACTCCGAAGTCATCATCGGCAATTGGAGAAGTTGAAAGAGAATACGCTCGCCTATGATTTATCCCGATTGAGTCTAATTTAATAGTTATGTACTGACCTGGTTTATAGGTGTAAGTATCTTTTAAACTATCAGGGATTTCAAAAAAGACGCTTACTGCATCTTTTGTTCTTCTAATTATTTTGCTAACTTTTAAATCGTGAAATTGAATTGCCATCTTAAATTAATTATTTTAACTATCTTCAAAATTACGAAAAAAATTACAACATACCCAATTCAAACTTTGCCTCTTCGGACATCATACTCATTTCCCAAGCTGGGTCGAAAGTTAATATGGCTTTTGCATCTTTGATTTCAGGAACTTCTTTTATTGCATCTTCTACTTCTCTTGGAAGTCCACCTGCTACTGGGCAGTTTGGCGAAGTTAGTGTCATTAACACAACAGCTTCGTTGTCTTTTGTGATGCTTACATCATAGATTAAACCTAATGCACGTATATTCACAGGGATTTCTGGGTCATAAACGGTTTCGATTGCTTTATAGACTTTATCTTCTAAATCTTTATTTTCACTATCTTCGTAGTCCATAAATTTTTGATTTTGTTCGTGGCTATTTATTTGATTTCCATCAATATAATCGTCATCGGTATATGGCTCGTTGTCATTATAGATATTATCTATATCGTCGTCCATTTCTAAATTATTTTCATTAGACATAAATTAACCTAACATTTTTTTGATTTTCAAAATTGATTTGACTAAAAAATCAACTTCTTCTTTAGTGTTATAAAAAGAGAAACTTGCTCGGCAGGTGCCAGGTATTTGAAAGAAATCCATTATGGGTTGAGTGCAATGGTGTCCTACACGCATTGCTATACCATAAGCATCAGCCATTGTTCCAATATCAGTTGGGTGGATTCCATCAATAATTATACTTATTACGCTTGCTTTTTCTTTCGCTGTTCCGATTATTCTTAGCCCGTCGATTTTTGATAATTCTTCAGTTGCATAGTTGACTAATTCTGTTTCGTAATTATCAATTTCTTCAATACCAATATTTAATAAATAATCGATTGCAGTTCCTAAGCCGATAGCACCAGCGATATTGGGTGTTCCTGCTTCGAATTTATAGGGTAAGTCGTTATAAGTGCTTTTTTCGAATGTAACTTTTTTAATCATTTCGCCTCCACCTTGATAAGGTGGTAATTTTTCAAGAAGTTCTTCTTTCCCATAAATAGCGCCTGTTCCTGTTGGTGCATAGAGTTTATGACCTGAGAACACAAAGAAATCGCAATTAAGAGTTTGCACGTCAATTTTTTTATGTTGAATTGATTGTGCACCGTCGATTATCGTAATAGCACCTAATTTTTTGGCTTTATCTATTAATATTTGAATTGGGTTGATTGTGCCAAGAGAGTTAGAAATATGAACTATTGAAACAATTTTTGTTTTTTCAGTTATAATTTTATCAATGTCATCAAGGATAAGTTCGCCTTTCTGATTCATTGGAATAATTTTTAATTTTGATTTTTTTCTATCACATAGCATCTGCCAAGGCACAATATTAGCGTGATGTTCCATTGCACTTATAACAATTTCATCACCTTCGTTTATAATGCTTTCACCGAGTATAAATGCAAGTTGATTGAGTGAGTCGGTTGCACCTTTAGTAAATATAATTTCATTTTCGGATTTGGCATTAATGAAGCTTTGGACTTTTTTTCTTGCGTTTTCATATTCAAGCGTTGTGCATTCAGCAAGTTTGTAGGCAGCACGATGAATGTTAGAGTATTGACTTTGATAAAAATGAGTTATAGCATCTATAACCTGCTTAGGTTTTTGAGTTGAGGCTGCATTATCTAAATAAACTAAATTTTTCCCATTCATTTGAGTAGAAAGGATAGGAAAATCTTCACGAATATTATTTATATCAAGTTTAATAGTGTTTAGCTTTCAGAATATCTATTATGACTTTTTAAACACGAATTTGAATACTTTTTATTTTAAAATATTATTTTTATTTTAATAATTTTATGAGATAATTTATGTGCATTTTTTCATTTACCATTTTTTTTCCATTCGTCATATTTTAACTTATACCAATTATGAATTGAATCATCGTAGCTGAAAGTTTCAATAAATTTCAATCCAATTTTGTTTAATATTTTGTTAGATGCTATATTATCAATATGGGCGGCTGCATAAATCTCTGTAATTTTGAGATTATCAAAACCATATTTTAGTGAAGCGATAGCGCTTTCAGTAGCGAAACCATAACCCCAGAATTTTCTAATTAGCCTATAGCCAATATCATAGTAGTTGGTTTGATTATTTACATTTTCTGTAACTAATTTTAATCCAGTCCACCCAAGGAAGTGATTAGTAGATTTTTCTACAATAGCCCATCGTCCGATTCCATTTTCTAAATATTGCTTTCTAATAGATTTAATTACTTGCTCAATTTGTTTTTTTTCACTAACTGGCTTGCCCCCTAAATATTTATGTACTTCGGAATTAGAATCTAACTCAAAAAGATTGTTTATGTCAGAATCTATAATTTCTCTTAAAATCAATCTATCTGTTTCTAAAAAAACTTTCATAAAATTACCTAAAAATCCTATATTTATAAAAAAAGAGCCAAGTGGCTCTTTTTAAAATTTATGTGTTTTATCAGATTTATTTGGGGAGTAACCATCTCCGTACTCTGAGTCATAACTATCAGAATATGAATTGTCTTCGTAGTCATAATCGTAATCACTTTCTGAATCTGAGCCGTTTTCATCTTCAAATTGTCTTCTTTTCTCTTTGCTATCAAGAATTAAGAATTGCTCGGCTACGATTTCTACAAATTCTTTTCTTCCGCCGTTTCCATCGTCCATTTCGCGTGTTTGTAAACGACCTTCAACATATACGCGAGAACCTTTATTTACAATTTTTGTAATAATTTGAGCGAGGTGGCGCCAAGCTACGACTGAGTGCCAATCTGTGATTTCTATGAGATTGCCATCTTTGTCTTTTCTTGCACTTGATGTTGCCATTCTAAATGATGTAACTGGAACTCCGCTCGGAGTGTGTTTTAAAGTAGGGATATTGCCTACATTTCCTATGAGCATTACTTTATTTAATGATCTCGACATTTTCCATCCAAAATAAATATTTACCAAAACCTTCTTTTAAGATTTACCAAATTATTAAAATTCTATTAATATCCAATTAAATTTTAATTAACATTTCTAAATTTAAGTCAATTAATTAGTTTTAAACTGAAATTAATTTTAATTGTGTGTAATTTATTACACAATTTACTTTAAAATAAACCCGTGTCCTGTGATTGTATTGATATATTTTCTTTCGTAATCTTTGTCGATTTTATTTCTCAAATAATTTATATATACGTCAATTATGTTCGTTGTTAAATCAAAGTTAATATTCCAAACTTTACTTAATAGTTCCTCTCTTGGAATTACCCTACCTCTGTTTGAAAATAAATATTCCAAAAGTCTATATTCTTTTTGTGTTAATGATATATCTTTACCTGACCTCGTTAATACTTTCGTGTCAGTGTTTAGAGTCAATTCGTCATATATAATATTATTAACTATACTATTTTGGTTTCTTCTTAGTAATGCTTTTATTCTTGCGTTTAATACTTCAAATTTGAATGGTTTGGTTACGTAATCATCAGCCCCTGAATCTAGTCCTTCGATGATATTTTCTGAACTACCAAGTGCTGTTAGCATTAAGATTGGAGTGTTAAAGCCCTTATCCTGCTTTAATTCTTTGCAGATTTCAATTCCGTTTTTGTATGGCATAATCACATCAAGTAGAATTATGTCATATTTATATTTTTGGGCTAATTCAATTCCTTTCTTCCCATCATAAGCAAGTGCTACGTCGTAATCTTCATCGACTAAGTTTTTGTTAAGAATGTCTATTACTCCCAAGTCATCTTCGATTACTAAAATTTTAATATTTTTTGTCATATATTTTCTTTAACTTACTTTTTTTATAATTTTTTTTTTAAAATATTAATGATTTCAATAGTAATCCCAGCATACAATGAAGAATTTCGAATTGGAACTACCTTAGAGAAAATTCAAATTTATATGAATTCGAATCATCAAAATTACGAAATTATTGTTGTTGATGATGGTTCGAAAGATAAGACTATTAATGTTGTAAAAAGTTTTAATGAAAGTATAAAAATTATAAGACAAGAGCGAAATCAAGGTAAGGGCGCAGCTGTTAGACGTGGCATATTAGAAGCAAGTGGCGATATTCGATTATTTACAGACGCTGACCTATCAACTCCAATCTATGAAATTGAGAAAGTTATTAAATGGCATAATGAAGGTTTTGAAGTGTGTATTGGGTCAAGAGCATTACAATCTGAATTAATTAAAGAACATCAGCCATTTTATAGAGAATTTATGGGTAAGACCTTTAATAAAATGGTTCAATTTCTTGTAGTTAAAGGGATCCGAGATACTCAATGTGGATTTAAGTCATTTACTGCTGAAGCAGCAAGGAAAATATTTAGTAATTGTAAGATTAATGGGTTTGCTTTTGATGTTGAAGCCGTTTATCTTGCGAGTAAATTTAATTTTAAAATTAAAGAAATTCCTATTGAATGGTATAATGATGATAGAAGTAAGTTAAATCCAATTACTGATTCATCACGAATGTTTTTTGAAATTTTAAAGATTAGAAAACTACATAAAGATTTGAATTAGTTTTTACATCTGAGTTATTTTAAATTAATAATGTTAAGAAATAAATATCTGTTTAACGATTTCAAGAGTTAAAGTGTAAATGTTCTTTTATTGGTATCATTGATAAGCAGTATACTTTATGGTTAAAATTTATAGAACAGAAAAAAGATGGATAAACATTAATTTTAATTAAGTTAGAGAATGAACAAAACTAATTTCGAGCTCAAAATAATTTGATTATTAGCTCAATATTAACTATTTTTGAGCTGTATTTTATTCAATTATGAGCTCAATAACTTAAATGAAAGAAACAATAAAAAATGAAATAATAAAGATTTTACTCTCTACTCCAGAAATATCATCTAAAAATATTCACGAAAACTTATCTGTTTCAGTTAGTTATGCATCTGTTAAAAGAGTTATTACAAATTTAATTAACGAAAATATAGTTGTCCCAATAGGTAAAGGAAAATCTACAAGATACATTATTTCTAGTTCATATAATTTACTTCACCCTTTTAATTTAAACACTTATTTTGAAAAAGAAATTGACGACAGAGAAATTAATAATAATTTTAGTTTTAATTTAATATCTGACATTCTTTACAATAATAATTTATTTACACCTAACGAGTTAGATAAATTAAACAAATTACAAAAAATATTTACTCAACATCAAAAGGATTTAGTTGAATTTGAAATTAATAAAGAGATGGAACGACTTGCTATAGATTTAAGTTGGAAATCATCTCAGATAGAGGGTAATACTTATTCATTATTAGGAACAGAGCGACTTTTAAAAGATAAACAAACAGCGGCAGGAAAGACTAAAGAAGAAGCAATAATGCTTTTAAATCATAAAGATGCAATTGATTTTATTATAAAAATAACGATTTTATTCACCCTATTGATACAAAAAAAATCGAGCACATACATAGTATTTTAATAAAAGGTTTAGAGGTATCAAAAAATATTAGGAAGAGAAGGGTCGGTATAATAGGAACAAATTATAAGCCATTAGACAATGAGTTTCAAATTAAAGAAGCTATTTATTCAATGTGTAATTTAATAAATACAAAAGATAATATATTTGAAAAAGCGCTTTTAGCATTAACTTTAATCTCATATATCCAACCATTTATGGATGGAAATAATCGAACTGCAAGAATTGTAAGTAATGCAATTTTAATTCAGAATAAATATTGTCCGATATCTTTTCGCACAGTTGACTCAATAGATTATAAACAAGCAATGCTTATTTTTTATGAGCAAAATAATATTTTTCATTTTAAAAATATTTTCATTAAACAATTTGAATTCGCTGTAAATAATTATTTTTAAAAAAGATAGTAAAAATGAAAAGAAATAATATGAATACTTTTATATTATAAATAAGAGATTTTTGAAAAATGCCAACTCAATTACCATTAAATTGAATATTATATAAGTTTTTATAAACACCATTTAAACTTAGCAATTCTTGATGGGTACCAGATTCGACAATTCTACCATTGCTAAATACATATATTCTATCACAATCAATAATTGTGGCAAGTCGATGAGCTACTATTATTGCTGTTCTATTTTCTAAAGATTTATTAATTGCGTCTTGAACTATTTTTTCTGATTCGGAATCTAAAGCAGATGTGGCTTCGTCAAAAACAAGGATTTGAGGGTCTCGGACTAAAGCCCTTGCTATAGCTAAACGCTGTCTTTCACCGCCGGATAGAGTGGAACCTCTATCGCCAACATTTGAATTAATCCCTTCAGGAAGTTTAGAAATAAAGTCCCAGCAGTATGCTGTTTTTAAAGCATTAACTACTTCCTCATTAGTTGCGTTCTCTTTTCCATAACGGATATTATTTGCTATTGTATCATTAAATAAGACTGTGTCTTGTGAAACGATACTAAACAACTTTCTATATTGGGCTAAATCATAATCTTTGATATTTAGAGAGTCAAATTTTATTATGCCTGTTGTTGCATCATAAAACCGGACAATTAAATCTAAGATTGTAGATTTTCCAGAGCCAGACGCACCAACAAAAGCGATTTTCTCACCTTTATTGATTTGAAAACTTATGTCATTTATAACAATATCATTTTCATAAGCGAATGTTACATTTGAAATTTCGATGGAATCTTCAAACCCTTTAATTGGAACTTTACCAGAATAAATATTACTTTTCGCGTCTAAAACAGAGAATACTCTATCTGCTGCAACGTAACCTCGTTGGAAACCAGCGATAGAATTTACTATTGAATTAACTGGTCCCATTGTTCCAAAAAGTAATAGGATAAATACAATTAAATCGGAAGATGCAATTTGTGAATCAATAACTAACCCGCCACCAACAACAAGTACTATACATAGTGCAAAAATTGCAAATATTTCGCTTAATCCCGGCACAACAGAGGTCATATTTTTATGTTTTATAGCGGCTTTGACGTATTTTTCAGTATCATCGAAAAACTTCGCATTTGCTTTTGCTTCAGAATTATATGCTTGAATTACTTTTATTCCAGAGATAGTTTCTTGCAAAGTAGATGTAAAATCAGCCATATATTGTTGCATTCGTTTAGCATATCTTTGCAAATATTTCCTTGCTAATCGTAGAATTAACACAGTGAATATACTAGCCGAAAATGCAATTAATGTTAAGTAAGGAGAGATTGAAAGTAAAAATCCTATATTAATAATAACTTGAATAATTTCTCTTAAAACATTCAAAGAATTAATTATTGTAGTATTGTTTAAAACAGCGACATCATTTGTGAGAATAGAGATAATATTTCCTTGTCGTGAGCGTGAGAAATAGTCAAGTGAAATTCCTGAAAGTTTAGCAAAAACTTTATCGCGTATTGACTTAATCAATCTTTCTTGCAATACACCACTAACATAATTAGCATAGTATTTAACAATATTTTTAATTACAAATAAGAGGATTGTAAGAATACCAAAGTTTAATAACGTCGCTTTTATGTCTCCATTTACATTAATTAAATAAGTAATGAAGTTGTAAAAGTGAACTTTAATACTTTCTAAAAAATCGCCAGTTGGAACTTCCTGAATACCAATTTTATTCTGGAAAACAAGGTCTAAGACAAACTTAAATAAAGGGAAAGTAACGGCAGTGAGAAAAGAGAATAGTAAATTCAATAAAAAAGAAAGTAGAAATATATGCTTATAAGGAATTAAAAAAGAAATTATTCTTTTATAAAAACTCTGCTTTACTTCTGACTTTTTTTCTTTATTATCCATTTAAAAAATATTATAAAATGATTGCTAAATTAAGAAAATTCGGATTAATAAAAATAAAAAAGAACCTTCTTTATTTTAAAGAAGATTCTTTCTCAAAATTTTTCAAATAAAATTAAGCAGTTTTTAATTTTTTAACAATAGCATTCAATCTAGATTTTTTTCTTGCAATAGTATTTTTGTGGTAAATACCTTTTGCAGCAACTTTATCTAAAACTGAATAAGCTTTGTTTAAATTAGTCATTGCATCAGCGTGGTTATCAGCTTCTAATACAGCACGAGTTGCAAGTTTAACTAATTTTTTATTAGTTCTGTTATAATAATTTTTCTTTGCTGTTTGTCTAATTCTTTTAAGACTTGATTTATGATTTGGCATTTCAAAACCTAAATATTTATTTTTTCTTTTTTAGAACTACAAAAATAAGACAAAAAAATTAATTTCCAAAAGAAAAAACGCTTTTATTAATAAATTAATTGAGTTAATTTGCAAATCTATACTTTACAAAAGTGAAAAAGTATATGCTAAAAGAGCTACTAAAACCAGAAATTGAAGAACTAATCGAAGCAAGAAGCTGGCACGAACTCCGCGATGGAGTTACAAGTTGGCACCCTTCGGAAGTTGCAGAGTTATTACTCAGCATTGATAAAAAAGATAGGGTTCTTTTATTTAGAGCGTTACCCCGTGATTTTGCTGCTGAGGTATTTGCTGAATATGAGTATGAAGAACGTGAATCTTTGCTTAGTGATTTAACTGATAAAGAAACTAAGCACCTCCTCGAAGATTTATCTCCCGATGATAGAACAGATTTACTTTCGGAACTACCAGCAGAAGTTACTTATGAATTAATGGAAATGTTAAGTCCGGAGGATTTGAAAGAAGCAAGAATGCTACTTGGTTATCCTGAAGAAAGCGTAGGGCGTTTGATGACACCTGACTTCATTAAAATCAATTCTGATTGGAATGTAAGGGAAGCGTTTAATCAAATCAGAAAGTTTGGAAAAGAGACTGAAACAATAAACAGAGTTTATGTTCTTGATTCAAAAGGTAAATTAATTGATGATGTTAAGTTAAAAACCCTTCTTCTTTCAGCCGAAGATACCAAAATATCTGAGTTAATAGATTATAGCGTTATAAGCATTTCTGCTTTCGCTGACCAAGAAGAAGCCGTTAGATATATGGAAAAGTATGACCTTTATGCTCTTCCTGTTGTTGATTCAGAGGGCTATCTCGTGGGGATTGTTACATTTGATGATGTGTTCGACGTGTCTGAAGAAGAGGCAACAGAAGACTTCCAAAGATTAGGGGGTATGGCTCCAGTCGATCAAAGTTATCTTACTGCGTCAATTACAAAACTTTATATTAAGCGATTTCCTTGGCTTTTTGCCTTATTATTAGCTAATTTCATTTCTGCAGCAGTAATTGCGCATTACGAACCAGTTTTCACACTCGTTGGAGCATTAGTTTTTTTTATGCCACTTTTAAATGGAGCAGCTGGGAATTCAGGGACTCAATCAGCGACGCTTGTTATTCGTAGTATGGCTCTTGGCGAATTAGATTTTACAATGTGGAGAAAGGTATTTTTGAAAGAATTTATTATGGGGATTTTACTTGGTATTTCACTTGGAGTTTTCACCTTTTTCAGAGGAATTTTAGAAGGAGAAAGCAACTATGAAATTGCACTTGTCGTCAGTTTATCGGTAGTTATCCTTTTAATTTGGGCTAATTTAGTTGGTGGGCTGTTACCTTTAATTATTTCAAAATTGCGATTAGACCCCGCAGTTATTTCATCTCCACTTATTACAACATTGCTTGATATATCTGGAATAACGATATATTTTAATATGGCAATAATTATAATGGATTTACATATTTAACTTTAATGAAATTATGGAATTAAACTATAAAGATATATTCTATAATTTCATTGAAGCGTTTATTTATTTACCTAAGCCAGAAAATCCTTTAAAAAAAGAGCTTATAAATAGTTTGAATAAAAAATCAATTGAGTTTTATCAAAATTTAGATAGGTTTAGCTTAGATTATGAAACTTCGAGTATGATTATATTAGATTCAAAGTATTTCACTGACGATGCCTATTTATATTACTTCCCAATGACAATTAAAAATATTATTGAAAATAATGGACTTATTGAAGCAATTATAAATAGATTGAAAATTATAGATTTAAGTCATTTAAACGAAAATCAACAAAGTTTAATAGTTCAAATGATTGAAACATTAATAGAATTAAAGCAAAAAATGGATTTAAGTAGTGATGAATTTGTCTTAATTATTTAAGAATATTTCCTGTTATTGATAAATTACTCTGAAACATTCGATATAAGCCATCATTAGGATTCTCGCGTTTCAAAACAGGAAGTCCAAGTGAAAAAGTTAAATAGTTTTCGCTATTCAAAGAATAATCGATACTTCCAAATAGATTTAAGCATAATCCACCACTATTTTCTACTTCCAAATTTTTTACAACTCCATTTTCTGTAAATTCAATTTTGCTATTTCCTAATCTATAAATAGGGTTAACGCCTGCGTTGATAGTAAATTTATCGTTTTTATAAACCTCTCTACTGGCTTTCAGCATAATATCTGTTCCACGAGTTAATCCGGCAGAAGAAGTGTAACTATCGAAAATGTAAGGTACTATTGTGTTTTTTAAGTCTTGACTTGAGACATATTTATTTTTGGCTGGCTGTGAAAATGGAATTAATACTCCTCCGGCGATATCCCACTTGTCGAACAAGTAATTTATTACAATAATTAGATTATCATTTCCTAAACTTGGATGATAAACCATTGGTAAAGGTTCGGCAATTCCAGAAGGGAAAATTTTATATCGTGCATCTCTATCTAATGATGACTTTAACGACATTGAGTATCTTATTTTATGTTTATTTTCCAACTCAAGTGAATATTGGATACCTAAATCTAAATCACCAACCCCTGTTTGCTTTCCTAAATCACCACTTACAACTGAAAAGGGTAGTCCAATAAAGAAAGTCATTTTATCTAATGGCGAATAAAAAAGAGTCATTTTGTAACTATTTAAAATAACATTATTTTCACCTACACCTAACCCAATAGCATAATTATAATTACAATTTGACTCTTTATCATTTTTATTCATAATTATAGAGTTTAATCCAGCATCGGCTGAATACTGTGAGTATGCATCATAAGTTATAAAAATTAAAAAAATTACAATTATTTTATTCAATTAGGTTTATTTCCTTTAATTATTTACTAAATTTATTTTATAAATTTCATTCCCATTTTTTAATTCAACCTCTATGAACCCATCATTAATGCTATATAAGTATGTTGCTTCAAAGGTAATATCATTAATCATTTCTTGTCCCTTTAAATGAAATATTTGTTTGTTGTTTATTAAGGTAATTTTTTCAATATGAGCATTATTCACTGCGGGGATTTGAACTTCATCTTTATCTAAATTAAAAATTTCAATATTAAAAATTGAAGCTTTTGATAAATCTAAAGAATTTTTCAACATATAAAACTTACGAGCAATTTCTATTAATCTATTTTTAATAAAAATATCATCAGAATTTTTATATTTATTACGAAAACTCTTGTTTTCATCAATAAAAGTATAACTATCATTCCAAAGCGAATAATTTTCTTTTATCTCAAATTTTATAATATCTTTAGAGTTATAAACATTATCGGAAATTTCGTAAACAAATTGTTTCCTTATTGATGTTTTATTGAGTTTATTCTCTATATTTTCTAAATTACAAGATGTAAATAGACTTGATAAAATGACTAAAACAAAATATTTCATAAAAACTCCGTAATTAATTAATTTACAAAAGTATAAAAAAGTTTGTAGAAAAAAAAAGTATCCTACCTCTACTCCCCAATACTCACGTTTGAAATATTATTTATTTGTAAATTCAAATATTTTTCTGCTATTGAAATAAAATCATTTGGTGAATCGGTTACAAAATACTCGACTTTTCTGTTCCTGACTTCTTTTTCGCTATCTAATTCCTTAGAAGAATAATATCCAGTATCAATTATTTTAACTTCTTCACCTAAATAATTCTTTATTCCATCAATTAAAAAAGGATAATGCGTGCAAGCAAGGATTAAAGTATCAACTTTGCCTTTCAACTCTTGCAAATACTCTTCAATTATTAAATCTACTGCTTTATGAGTAATCATTCCTGCTTCAACAAAAGGAACAAATAGCGGTGTGGCTTTTGTGAAAACATTAAACTCACCATAAGATAAAATTTCTTTAATATATGAATTACTTCGTACTGTTGCTTGAGTTCCTATTACTCCGATTGACTTCGAGTTAGATAGCCGAGAAGCCGCCTTTGCGGCTGGTTTAATCATTCCAATGAATTTTATTTTAGAGTATTTAGATTTTAACGATTCTAATGCGATTGCTGATGACGTATTACATGCAATTACAATAACATTAACTCCATTTGCAATTAAAAACTCAACTGCTTGTTCCGTATATTTCAGTATTGTTGCTTCGGATTTATTCCCATAGGGTACTCTTGCGTTATCACCTAAATAGATAAAATCTTCATTCGGGTGGTCTATTAATAAATGCTTCAAAACGGTTAGTCCGCCTAACCCAGAGTCAAAAACACCAATTTTATTCATTAATTAATTTTCCTTGTTTAATAAGATTTAGGCATATCAGAATCAACAACAATTATAAAATCAGCCAAACCTTTATTTATATCAAGTAAATCCTCCACATCGTCTTGTTCTACTACGCTAATTGTCATTATTTTATAATTGGGATTTAACTTTTTCAGATACCAATAAATTGCCTCAAAATTATTAGAGTGATAAGCACCATTTAGATGATAAAATCTATGATTAAAATTCTTGTGAATAAAATAAGCCATTGTTGCATCTTTTATCGCCTGAGATTGAGCAATAAATGGCATATTATGACCAACCCCCATACTCTCCATTTGCTTATATGCAGGTAATTCTGGATTATACTCAAAAGGTAGTGGACATATATATTTTTTCGCCTCATCAGATAATTTCATCACTGACTCTACACCCTCACGCGATAGCAGAGAAGCGTATCTTCGTGGAATATTAGTGGCGACAAAAGAAAGATTTTTATTCAAAGCAAACTCTAATATCATCTTATAATCTGTTTCAAAATTATCCCATACCTTTGCTTCTTTATTAAAATCTTTCATTCTTAATTTATTACTAAACAATTCGTTTATTACGAGTTGGTCGTCGCTTTCAAACATTTCTGCACCAACGGATAATATCGAATCTTTAGAATATATTGCTTTTAATAATTCAATTTGGTAATAGTGTGCTATTGGGTTATTGTGTTGTTCGCCAAAAAGAATAACTTCATTCTCCAAAGCACTTTCAAGCATATCTTCAAAGTCTTGTTCGCTACCATTTTTATCGAAAATCTTAAAAGCATCATTAGCGTTCATAGAGAAGCAAAAAATTAAAATAGTAAAAAACAATTTATACATAAATAAAAAACCTAAAAAATTAATTGCAAATTAAGGAAAAGAGAAAGAATTGCAAAGGCGATAAAGACAAACAGATATTAAAAAATCAACGTTATTATCGTTCAAATAATTTTATAGTATTGAATAATATATAAACAATTACTCGGTAGTTTTGTCTTTGTTGGGTTAATTGAAGATGAAAAAAGAGAGGAAATTATTAATCTTAAGTAAATTAAAATTGAAAATAACTATTAGATAATTAGTGATAGTAAGGTTTTTAGCTAATATACTTTTTTTTTTGCTTTCTTTTGGTTTCATATATCCATCACCCCTCCACTATTTTGATTTCTTCGTCTGTTAGGTCGTATAGTGCATAGACTATTTGGTTGATTTTGTTTTCTATGTGTTCAATTCTGTTTTTTATTTGCTCCGCTTTCTCGGGCAGTGTTATGCTTTGCTTTTCTTTATTTAATTGTAAAAGGTTATCTACTAGTTTGATTATTTCGGCTTGTTGCTGAACTTCTTTTTTGTTCTTTAAGTCTATCATTTTGATTGGGAGTTTTTTACAGTTCTGTATAAGAATTTTTTGAAAAAGGTTTTTAGAAAGGTCTAAATACTTATGTCCGTGATAAAAATTCATTAAGTTTGAATTGATGATTGCCAATAGATATTTCAAGTTAATCTCAACATTCTCTTTTGCTACAATATTAAAAATGGATTGTACATTATATAGTTCTTCTTCTGTGTAACCTGCATAAATACGAAGTGGTTTTCCGCTTACTATTTGCCTGACCAAAAGTCTCGGATTGGTAAAAAATCTTGTCTGCCTTGGTGCCCCTAACCAATCGCCATAACTTATATATTCTTTCTGTCCCCACTCAATAAAATATGGTTTTACGTCTGCACCTTCAAGCAATGGCTTAAATGTATTATCTTTTTTCGTAGTAGAATGAAACACCCTTTCAGTTATTTGTTGAGGAGTATGTCCTTTGTATTTATCATAAGGTGTAATGCCCAAAGTAAAATCGCATCGTTCCGTAAGTTCTGTTTTGTTGGTTTCAATCTTCTTTAAGAGATTTTTTTCTTGGTCATTGCTGAAAATGTCAAATACAGAAAATTCATTATTAATCCAATCTTTAGAACGAATACTTTTACTTTCTATTGCTGTTTCTTTGTCAATCTGATTTATTGTATCGTTTCGGTCATAAATTAAACAATCAGTTTCTTCTGAAGTTTTATTTATTGTGATAATAATTGTTTCTGCTTTTACTCTGTAAAACACATTATCAGGTAATCGTACAATATTATCTATATTCCAATCTTTTAATATAATTTGCCGCATTTTTTCATACGAACTTTGGTATAGCAAAGAGTTTGGAATGATGAAACCAAAGATTCCTTTATCACTTAAAATATTAAGACTTTTTTCAACGAAAATTGAATATAGATTTATCCTATTTTCCGTTGAATAATACTTTTTGAAATAATACTTTACGAGTTCGGCAGGGTGTCCTTTTAAATCAACCCAAGGCGGGTTCCCAATCACACAATCGAAACCACCATTTTGAAAAACTTCGGGAAACGCTTTTTGCCACGAAAATGGTTTTACCTTTCGTTCTTCGCCGAAGTCGAGTTCATTATCGTAATAGTCCAAGTCAATCAAAGAGTTTCCACTTTTAATGTTGTTGTCGAGTGTTGGCAGGACTCGTTCATGGAATAGTTTGGTTTGGGCTTCGATGGTTTCTTTTGTTTCGCCCTCCATACATTTTAGTAGGAGCGAAAGTTTTGTTACTTCGACGGCATTGCTATCTAAATCCACACCATAAATATTATTAAGCAAGATGCGTTTTTTTTCGGCAGTTGTAAGTTCTCCCATTGGTGTTAAAGGATTATCTTTGTTACCTTTAGATTTTTTGCCGTTTTGAGTATAAAAATCTTTGTGCCAATTAAGTAAATATTCATAAGCACCAATTAGGAAGCTTCCACTTCCGCAGGCAGGGTCGACTATTTTTATTTTGCTTACTTCTTCTGGTTTTTTTGCTTCGATTAATTTTCCGAGAGTGTTTTTTACTATATAATCAACAATATATTGGGGTGTGTAATATACCCCACCGGCTTTGCGTACTTCAGGTTTTTCTTCGATACTTGCACGTCCGCATTTAGAAAGTTTGATTTGTTTTCCTAAGAATTGCTCGTAAGCGCTACCTAAAATTTCAACACTTAAAACTGAAAATTCATAGGGACAGATGGGGTAGTAGAGTTCAGAAATTATCTCTTTGATAACTTTATTATCAATAATAATTTTGTCGCTTATTTTATCTTTTGTAAAATCAAATAGTCCTGAATTATACTTTTGGTCTGCAATCGTAAACTGGGATAAAAGGTTTTTATAGTATTCCCCACTTTTGATTGCGTCTTTCAGGTTCTCGTAGGGTTCGACGCTTCTATCTTCGGCAATTCGTAGGAAAATAATTCGGTCAATTATATGTTGAACTACAAAATTTACTTCTTCTTCGTCCAGCCCTTTGTTACGGAGTGCTATATTAATAGCTAAATCAACTCGCCATTTATCCAGAGACTGCAAAAATTCACGGTCAACGGTTGTAGTGCCTTTTTTATTTTTATCGTTAAGAATATATTTATCGAAACTACCTTTTAGGACTCGCTCTTTGCTGAAAGTATCCCAGATGAAGTCAAATTCTGTAAGATAATCATTATAGGTTAAATATTTTATACGACCATTACTTGCTTTATCGGTTGGCTTGGGCTTGTTCGTGCAGTCATAAATAGCAAATTCTTCAAAATCCATAATAACGCTGATAGCCATTTTAGCGCTCCATCCATATCTGCGAATTTGATAAGCAGGTGCAATTTCATCTTTTACATAAACACTTGGTTTTTTCGCTTCAAGGAAAAAGAGTCGTTTCCCTCCAACTAAACGAAAGGAGTAGTCGGGTGCTTTGGTAGCTCCACCAATTTTTATTTTATCTTCATGAATTACTTCTCGGTAGTTTTCGGCATATCCGTTTTCGTTATCGACATCCCAGCCCAAGTGTTTCCAGAAAGGGTCGATGAAATCTCGTCTTGTTTGAGTTTCATTATAATCAGCTTTTTTGTAGAACTCTTTTTGTTCGTCAAACCGTTCAACTAATGATTTAATTTTATCGAAGGCTTCTTCTTTTGTTTGCATCTCAGAATTACAATTAACTTTTCACTAAAAAAATAAATTTAATTGCAAATTAAAAATTTACAGCTAAACATACAACTTAGGTGCGTAAAAACAAAAGCCGAACTTACGCTCGGCTTTCCTTGTAAAGTCTAATAAATATAGAGGGGGATTACATCATACCGCCCATTTCACCCATATCTGCATAGCTGGGGCTTTTCTTCTTCTTGTTCTAAAAATATTAACTTATTATTTTACCTTTTCTTAATTTCCATTTTATTTTTATTAATATTGTATCAAGTGTTAAACCAAGTATAAGTAAAACACTGGCAATGAGTAGTGTTTTCATTTTAAAATCAAGAAAGAAAAATCCACCAACAATGCCACCTATGAAAAAACTAATTATTATGCTAAAGCGTAAATTGATTGAACGAGTAAGAATAGCTCTTTGCTCTTTGAGTTTGAAGAAAAATAGCTGGGATAACTCTATTCCTAAATCAGTGAATAATCCTGTTAAATGAGTTGTTCTTACTACTGATTTTGATATTGATGTAACTAATGAGTTTTGTAATCCCATTGCAAATAATAATGCACATACAATGATATTTGGATTTTGTATTATATACTCGTCATTAAGTAGTCCGATAGTAGTTAGTATTGTTAATTCTGTTAAGACTGGTACGATGTATATAAGTTTGTCGTTAATTTTATTAGTAAGTTCAATAATAAAGCTTGCAAAAAATGCTCCAAATAGAAAGAATAAGACATAGACTAAATAAAAAAGTCCTTCAATATAATGAGAATTGTGAAAGTCTTCAACTATAAAGGTGAAATGACCAGTTACATTTGATGTCAATTTTGAAGTTGCGAGAAATCCAACGACATTAACTAGCCCCGCAACAAATGAAAGTAATGTTGCAATACCTAAATTATGCTTGAAGTTTCTATTTTTACCTCTATGTCTAAACATTATTTTATATATAAATTAAAAATAAATGCAAATTTACCAATAATAAGACGCAAAAAGAAAAGCCGAACTTATGCTCGGCTTCTCTTTTAAAATATAAGTAAGATAGAGGAAGGGAATTACATCATTCCGCCCATACCGCCCATTCCACCCATATCAGGCATTGCTGGGGCTTTTTCTTCTTCTTTTTCTACGATAGTTGCCTCAGTTGTAAGCAATAATCCAGATACAGATGCGGCATTTTCTAAGGCAACACGGCTTACTTTAGTTGGGTCGATTACGCCCATTGCAAACATATCGCCGTATTCGTCAGTTCTTGCGTTGTATCCATAAGCACCGCTACCATTTCTAACTTCGTTTGCTACAACCGATGCTTCGCCACCTGCGTTTGTTACGATTTGTCTCAATGGAGCTTCGATTGCTCTTCTTATGATGTCGATACCAACATTTTGGTCGTCATTTGCGCCTTTTAAGTCGTTTAATGATGCCAAAGTTCTTAAATACGCAACTCCACCACCTGGCACAATTCCTTCTTCAACTGCTGCTCTTGTAGCGTGAAGCGCATCTTCAACTCTTGCTTTTTTCTCTTTCATTTCAACTTCTGTTGTTGCTCCAATTTTAAGAACTGCAACTCCACCAGATAGTTTTGCTAATCTTTCTTGTAATTTTTCTTTGTCATAATCAGAAGAAGTTTTGTCGATTTGATTTTTGATTTCATTTACTCTTGCTTTGATCGCGTCGTTTGCTCCGCTACCATCAACAATAGTTGTGTTATCTTTATCGATTACTACACGTTTAGCAGTACCTAAGTTCGCTAATGTTGCTGAATCAAGTTTATAACCTTTTTCTTCTGAAATAACAGTTCCACCAGTTAAAACAGCAATATCTTCTAACATTGCTTTTCTTCTATCGCCGAAGCCAGGTGCTTTAACAGCAGCTATTCTTAATGTGCCGCGTAATTTATTAACTACTAAAGTTGCTAAAGCTTCACCTTCTAAATCTTCAGAGATAATTAATAGAGGTCTTCCTGCTTGAGAAACTTTTTCTAAAACGGGTAGAATATCTTTAATTGATGCTATTTTTTTGTCGTGAATTAAGATATATGGGTCGTCTAATACTGCTTCCATTGATTCAGCATCAGTAACGAAATAAGGAGATAAGTAACCTCTATCAAACTGCATACCTTCTACTGTTTCTAATTCAGTTGCTGTGCTTTTTGCTTCTTCAACTGTAATTACTCCGTCTTTCCCAACTTTATCCATTGCTTCTGCAATTAAGCTACCGATTTCATCATCGTTATTTGCAGAAATAGTTCCAACTTGAGCAATAGTTTTGCTATCTTCAACTGGTTTAGAAATTGTTGCTAAAGTTTCTCTTACCTTTGCAACTGCTAAGTCGATACCGCGTTTCAAATCCATTGGATTAGCACCAGCAGTAACGTTTTTTAGTCCTTCAGCATAAATTGCTTGTGCTAAAACTGTTGCAGTTGTAGTACCATCACCAGCGATATCAGAAGTTTTAGAGGAAACTTCTCTAACCATATTAGCGCCTAAATTTTCGATTGAATCTTCTAATTCAATTTCTTTGGCAACTGTAACACCATCTTTAGTTACAAGAGGTGCACCAAATTTTTTATCAATAATTACATTTCGACCTTTAGGTCCTAATGTTACTTTTACAGCATTTGCTAATTTATCAACACCTTTTTTTAAAGATGCACGAGCATCGGAGCCATAAGTAATAATTTTTGCAGACATTTTAAAAATCCTATTTATTTGTTTTTATAAAAATTAGAAATTAGTTTAAGATAGCGTAGATGTCAGATTCTCTCATAATAAGCATATCTTTGCCATCAACAGCGATATCAGTACCACCATATTTGCTGAAAAGCACTTTATCACCAACTTTAACATTTAGAGGTAAAACTTTACCATCTTCAGTAATTTTTCCACCACCAACAGCGATAATAGTGCCTTCTTGTGGTTTTTCTTTTGCAGTGTCAGGAATAATAATTCCGCCAGCAGTAGTTTCTTCTGGTGCTTTTGGTTCTACTAGAACTCTATCGTGTAACGGGGTTAAAGCCATTTTACAATCTCCCATTTTTAAAAATTAAACATATATTTCATTAGTTAGCACTCTTTATAATCGAGTGCTAATGTATTGTCGATATAACGGAAAAAATATTTTAAATGTTTCGAAAAAATTTTATTTATATGAGAATTATTTTTAATTTACAATCAATTAATATCAAAAAATATTTTAAAGGTATAAAAATGATACAGAAAGATTAATGAATAATAAAATTTTTAAAATTTATAACACTACCAGCTCAGTTAATCATAATGATACTATTTTTAATATTATAGGTGATAAAGAACCTGAACTTACAAAGTCATTATCATTTTTACTTTATTATGATGATAATTTTTTTTATTTATTTATATACAAATTTTTTGGAATTAAAAAGAAAAATATAATTTTAAAAGAAGTATATGCAGAAAAATCTTCAGCGAATAACTCTTTAAGAAGAGATATAACTTTAAAAATAATTACTTCAAATAAAGAATATTTAATTATTATTGAAGCAAAAGGATTAAATCGTAAAAATATTGGCAATATTGAAACTCAGTTAGCTAACTATGTTGATAATAAACACTTCCCTGATGTTAATAATTGTAAAGTTCTGAAATCAACAATAACCTTAAATAGAATAATAATTAAAGATGTAAAATCAATAACTTGGGTTGATATAATTAAATTAATAAATCAATATTTAAATAAATGTAATTTACTCACAACTCAATTTAAGGAGTTTTTAATGTTCAATAATTCCGTAAAAACATATGAAAAAGAAATTATTTCAAGACCTTGTAATGATACAATTAATAGAATAATACAAAATAACATATACATTTGTCCTTCAACGTATTATGAAAAAAAATGTATTTATTTTGCACCAAGACTAACTTACAATAAAGTCAATATAGAGTATCTAAAAAATAAAGAATTGTATTCAGATAAAGAAAAAAAAGGGATGATATGTGTTATTTTTCCTATAAATGAAATTATTATTTGTAATTATTTGACACTTAACCAAATTACGGACAAAAGTCTACACTGTAAAATTCTTGCTTGGTTAAATGAAGATATTAAACTTAAAAGTGATGATTTTAAAAAACTTTCAAAAAAAGAACAAAAATTTTTTAAGTTTAAAAATTCAGATTATGTTTTAATGGATATTACAACTAACTTAATGAATGTTCTTTCTCAAAAATCATTGCATAATATTTTAATAGTAAAAGACTGCAAAGTATTTGTTCTAGGAAACAAGAAAATATTAAATAATCCATATTTTACAAATGGTAAAAATAATTCTTATACTTCATATTTGAATTTTTCAGATTTTCTATAACAAAATTATTATATTATATACTCAACCTATATTTCATAGAGACCAATTGAATTCAAGTCCCTTTTAAAGGGGCTTTTTTTTATTTTTATAATATTCTAAATTGGTAGTAAAATATTTGCGTAATTTAATTTGCACTTTAATATGATATTATTGGGAAAAGGGAATTTATAGATCGTTCCTTACTTTTTTAATCGTGTATCTATTGAATAATATAAATAGCTGCAAGAAATGTGTAAATTTTTTGTCGTTTTCGTCTGCAAGCATTTCGACTACGCTCAATGACTGAGGGATTCTTCGCTGCGCACAGAATGACGGGCAGAGTATCTCCCAGACAAAACCACCGCACTAAAAACCCCAAAAACCTTCTCGAATGTTCCTTCCGCCTTTTCGAATACTTCTTCCGCTTTCCTGAATCTAATTATTACTCTTTCGGGCATTGTCTTTTTTGCATAGCATTTGCAAATTGTCGTCTATAGTTTTTCCGCCTTTGCTCCAAGGGATTATGTGGTCGCCTTCCATTTCATGAAGTTGGTATTCTTTCTTGCACTTAGGGCAAATTCCTTTTTGTCGTTCGTATGCTTTTTGTTTTTGTGCGTCTGTAAAAGCCCTTATGTTTAAATATTTTTCATCGCGGGTTAGTAGATAAGGATAAATGCCCTTTTTATTCTGAACATCATCATCCATAATTAAATTTGCGGTTTCTTCTTCTAATTTATTTGTATCATAAATATTCTTATTATATTCATTATAAAGTGTTCCCCAATCAACTCCCTTCATAAACTTCACTCGCTTAACTGTAAAGGTAGCTTGAACCCAAGAAATAACATCTTGAAAATACCTCCATAATGCACTTGCGTTTGGGTCGTGTTGATGTTGACCCATATAGCCCTCTATATCACCTTTACTAATCCATTTTATTGCTGTTTCTAAGTAATCTTGCCTAATTGGTGTGCCTGTAAGGTAATCACTTGCCAATCCATAAGCAGCACAACCTGTTTTACTAAAATATCGTTTCGCATCTGTAACCCAACTGCCACTATAAACAGCATTTCGTAACTCTTGGTCGGTTAATTTTTCGCCTGCAATGTTTATTGTTTTAAACCATTCAAGTTTTTCGCTATCTGTTCCGCTACATTGATATATGAAAAGTTTATAATCAAGTATTCTTTCTTTAATATCTTTCTGTTGATTATGAAAATACAAGCCCTTTACACTAAAATCGCCCTCTATATACTGGCATAAGGATATTGTTCTTTGTTGTCCGTCGATTATTTCAAAGTTTCCGTCGTCTTTTACAGCCCAATACATTACATTTAATGGAAAGTCTTTCATCACAGTATCTATTACGGCGTTTCGTTGTTGTTCTTTATATATAAATTCTCTTTGAAAGGGTGGGCGAATATCTAATTTGCCACCATAACCAACTACTCCGCTTTCTTGACTATCCTTATAGCCCTCAGTTAGTTCTCTTACGCTAATTTCTTTTAGTTCTATTTTCATAATATATAATTTTTTAGTTTTTTATTCTTAATTAAAATTCTTGCATAAGTCTCTCGACCATTTATAGAAAATCTTCTACCATAATTTGGATTGTCTTCTACATATCTATCAATACCAATTATCTCAAATTGATTAGGATTATATTTATCAAGAAAAGTAATAGGCACTCCCATTACACCGTCAAAATCCATTGGAATATTTATTGCTTGTGAAACTTCTATTGCATTATAATTATCATAAGTAGGATATTGATTTTCATTTCCTTTGTATTTTTTAAATAAAACAAATTCTTCATTTCTTTTACTATGTTCTAAATTAGTATACCAATAGGTTCTTGCAGTTTCATACATTGAACCATCTGGCTTTTTGAACATTCTAACAGTATTATTTCCTAACCACATTTTATTATTCTTTATTAATTCAAAACAATCTTTATATGTTATAGCATTAATATTTCCTAATATAATAAACTTTTTATTATATTCAATAAGTTGTGCGACGTATTCTCTGAATAAAGAGAAAGGTGGATTAGTAACAACGATGTCTGCTTGCTTTAATAATTCTATTGCTTCGGGGCTTCGGAAGTCTCCATCTTCTTTTAAATAATTTAGTCCAATCTCTTCGGGATCTGGAACGCCATTTTCGTTTTTATCTCCAGTATAAACCAAACTAATTGCCTCTTCGCTATCGTTCTGACTAAACAAATCCATATTTTGATTCTTATAGCAAGTAGTTATTAACTTTTTCAGTCCCAGATTTTCAAAATTATGAGAGAAATAATGGAAGAAATTACTCACACGAGGGTCATCGCAGTTGCAATAAACAGTTTTTCCTTCAAAATGTTCTTTATAATGTTTCAATTCATTTTCAATATCAGCCAGTTGAGTATAAAACTCATCTTTCTTAGCGTTCTTTGCTTTATGTAAATTATTATTTAATGTTTCTTTTTTTGCCATAGTGCTTTAAGAAATAAAATTTCCGTTTTGTAGTTTTTGATTTACACAAATTTGAGAAAAGTTTTTGAATTATTTTATATAGCCCTCCCCGTCAATCTGAACCCTTCCGCCGTCATACTGAGCGGAGCAAAGTATCTCCCAGACAAAACCACCGCACTAATTTAGATATTAAACCTTCCTAATATTATTCTAAATTAGTTGCTTATCATTTATTTTTATTAAAATCTAATGAGAAGTAGAATCTTTATTTAATTTTATCAAATGATATTCGTTTAAAGAATATCCTTTTACTTTATCATAATCTTCAGTTTTAACAATCATCTTGTCATCTTCAAATTTAGTAATAGTTCCAGAAATATATGTTCCCATAAATGAATATGGTACCCCTATAATTCTATCTAAAGGATAATTTCCAGCAAAAAAGAAAAAATTTTGCTCTTTTATAAAATTCCAGTCAGCATATTTATCATAAAAATTAAGTTCAAATCTATATTTTTCTTTATTTGAAAAACCATACCAAATTGCATTGCCATCTTCTTGAAAATCTATAGTATCTCTTAATATATATTCAGTTGTGTCTTGAGGACTTAAATATTTTACATAATTATAATGCCACACACCTAATATATCTGATTTTTCTACATTTACTTTATCCAATTCAGGATTATCATCATCAGAATTATCAATGCAAGATAAAATCATAAAAATACTTATTACTAATATTAATTTATACATAATATCCTCGTTTTATTTTTTTTCATTTTAACAAAAATAAAAACATTTATTTATAATTACCCATTTGTTATGCAGTTGTTGAAAATATGTTGATAAAATGGTGTTTTTGTGCTTGTTTTTAGTGTTGTAGGTGTTTTTAGGGGATTCTTCGCTGCGCTCAGAATGACGGGCAGAGTGTCGGGGAGATATTTCGCTTCGCTCAATATGACGTAGAGGGTGCTTTTTATGACTTCGGGCATTTCGACTACGCTCAATGTCCTTAAAAATGAAATCAATACTCTCTCGAATACATAAATCGATGGCGTAAAGGACATTCAGAAAGACGTAAAGAGCATTTTGAAAGGCGTAAAGACCTTTCGAAAGGGAGGAGATAACATTTGAAAGGACGTAAAGAGCATTCGAAAGGGCGTAAGAGCCATTCGAAAAGGCGGAGAGACCATTCGAAAAGGCGTAAAGCCTTCACGAAATAGTTTTTGCAGTATTCTAAAGGGTTTTTATAACATTCTAAACGCCCTCAAGACTATTCGAGAAGGTTTTGGGGGTGGTTTGGGAGGAGTGATAATTTGGAATAGCTTCCTATTTAAAAACAATAAAAAATAAATGATTACGTATATAAGTTTTGTTAATTAAAAATATAAATTAAGATAAGAAAAATATGAAAGTAATAATAGTGATAATTGTGGTATATACTTTGTTTAATATTGATACAAATGTAAAAGGAGAAGATAAAATGAAAATAGAAATTGAGTTTCAATATTTTGAGGGCTGCCCTCATTATAAAAATTTAGAAAAGAACTTAGATAGTGCTATAGCATTATTTGAAGACAAAATTATAGTTAACAAAATTGAAATAAATACAATTGAAATGGCAAAAGATAAAAAATTTAGAGGTTCGCCTACAATTGTAATTAATGGGGAAGATTTTGAGAATATGGAATTACCAAAAGAAATTGGATTAACTTGTAGATATTACTCTAACGGAATACCAACAAAAGAAGAAATAATTAAAAAGATTAACTCTTTTATTGAATAGAATTAATAACTCATCAATAAAAAGATAAGAAAAGTAAAACGACATCTTGATTTAGTTAAATTATAATTATAAATTTCATTTTAAAAACGCAAATCATTCGGAAAATAGTAAAAAGAATATTCGAAAGGGTTTTTATTGTTTTAAAAAAGTCAGAGATCTTTAAATGCTCTTTTGAGGGAGCTGTCGAAGACTGAGGGTGACTGAACTGGGAAGCCCTCTATAGTCACCCATCGTCCTGCGGACACTTCCCCCAATGGAAAAGCGGGTTAGATTGAAGATAAGTTCTATTTATGAGTTTAAGTTATAAAAGTATTTTAATTATAAAGAATAGTTTGCTTTTATTATTCGTATATTTGTAATTATAAAAATTACAATTCATAAAATCTTTTTGGAGAAAATCTATGGCTTTCGATGTTAATATGATTAAAAAGGTTTATGAGACTTATGAACATAGACTGAACAATGTTCGTCAAATTGTTAATAAGCCCCTATCCTTGACAGAGAAAATTTTATATTCTCATTTATTCGATAAAAATGACTTAAAGGAATTTCAACGTGGTAAAGATTACGTTGATTTTGCACCAGATAGAGTTGCAATGCAAGATGCAACAGCTCAAATGGCTTTATTGCAGTTTATGCAATCAGGTCTATCCAAGGTCGCAGTCCCTTCAACAGTCCACTGCGACCATTTAATTCAAGCTAAAGAAGGCGCAACACCTGACTTAAACACTGCTAATATAACTAATAAAGAAGTTTATGACTTTTTGTCATCTGTTTCTGATAAATATGGAATTGGCTTCTGGAAAGCAGGTGCTGGTATTATTCACCAAGTTGTGTTAGAAAATTATGCTTTCCCTGGTGGAATGATGATTGGTACTGATTCACATACTCCAAATGCTGGTGGTCTTGGTATGATTGCGATTGGTGTTGGTGGTGCAGATGCAGTTGATGTTATGGCTGGAATGGCTTGGGAATTGAAATTTCCTAA
This sequence comes from uncultured Hyphomicrobiales bacterium, assembly GCA_964465945.1. Taxonomy (GTDB): domain Bacteria; phylum Bacteroidota; class Ignavibacteria; order Kapaibacteriales; family UBA2268; genus JAJRPT01. Next base: position 71,432 of record CAYXMM010000001.1, on the reverse strand, counting down.
ACTTATCGGCGTTAAATTAACCGGTAAATTATCTGGTTGGGCTTCTCCTAAGGATATTATTTTGAAAGTTGCTGGTATTTTAACAGTGAAAGGTGGAACTGGTGCCATCGTCGAATATTTCGGTGAGGGTGCTACTTCTATTTCTTGTACTGGTAAAGGTACAATTTGTAATATGGGTGCAGAAATTGGAGCAACAACATCGATTTTTGCTTATGATGAGTCTATGGAACGTTATCTACGTGGAACTAAACGTGGTGATATTGCTGATTTAGCAAATGGAGTAAAACATCATTTAACTGCTGACCCTGAAGTTTATGCTAATCCTGAGAAATATTTCGACCAAGTGATTGAGATTAATTTATCAACTTTAGAGCCACACATTAATGGACCATTTACTCCTGATTTAGCCACTCCTGTTAGTGAATTCAGTAAAAAAGCAAAAGAAATGAACTGGCCTATGGATTTAGAAGTGGGCTTGATTGGCTCTTGTACTAACTCATCTTATGAGGATATAACAAGAGCAGCATCTATTGCTCGACAAGCTAAAATGAAAAAACTAAAAGCAAAAGCTGAATTTACTGTTACTCCTGGCTCTGAAATGGTTCGTTATACTATTGAAAGAGATGGATTGTTAGAAGTTTTTAAAGATATTAATGGAACCCTTTTAGCTAATGCTTGTGGACCTTGTATCGGTCAATGGGCACGACATACAAATGATCCAAATCGTCGTAATTCAATTATGACTTCGTTCAATAGAAATTTTGCAAAACGTAATGATGGTAACCCTCAAACTCATGCTTTTGTTGCTTCACCTGAGATTACAACTGCGTTTGCTATAGCTGGGACTCTTGATTTCAATCCAATGACAAGCAAACTTATCAACGAAGATGGCGAAGAGGTTATGTTAGATGAGCCAACTGGTATGGAACTTCCAGAAAAAGGATTTGATGTGAAAGATCCTGGCTATCAAGCACCGGCAGAAGATGGTAGTAATATAAATGTTTCTGTTGCTCCGGACTCTAAGCGGTTGCAATTATTAGCTCCTTTTGCTCCTTGGGATGGCAAGAATATAACTGGAATGAAATTATTAATTAAAGCATTCGGAAAATGTACTACTGACCATATTTCAATGGCCGGACCTTGGCTAAGATTTAGAGGTCATCTAGATAATATTTCGGATAACACTTTGACTGGTGCGATTAATGCGTTCAATAAAGAGCCAAATAAAATTAAGAATCAACTTGATGGCTCTTATGGTGGTGTTCCTGATGTTCAAAGAATTTATAAAGCTCAAGGTATTCCTACAATCGTTGTTGGTGATGAAAATTATGGTGAAGGGTCATCAAGAGAACATGCTGCTATGCAACCACGTTTCCTTGGAGTAAAAGCCATTCTTGTGAAGTCATTTGCTCGTATTCACGAAACAAATCTTAAAAAACAAGGTATGTTAGCTTTAACTTTTACTACCCCAAGCGATTATGATAATATCCAAGAAGATGATACTTTTGATTTTATGGATTTAGATAGCTTTGCACCTGGTAAACAAATTACATTAAAAGTAACTCATAGCAATGGCGAAACTTTTGAAATTAAATGTAATCATACATACAATGAGCATCAAATTAGCTGGTTTAAGGCAGGTTCTGCATTAAATTTAATTAAGCAGAAAATTAAACATTAATTATGTGTTTTAAATTTTTTTGAAAAGCCGGGTTTTACTCGGCTTTTTTTTGTGATTGAGGTTTAGGTGGATATTAAAGAACTAATTCATTTCAATATATTTCGACTACTCAATACAAGACACTCAATTAATTATAAACTTTGATTCAAACATCAAATCAAAAGCTACCAACCCTTTTCATAAATAATTCAATTACTTTATCGTCAATTTATAAATGAATTAAACTAAAAGTAAAGACATAAAATGAAAGAATTAACTCTTCTTGGTGCTACTGGCTTTGTTGGCACAGCAATTAAAAATGAAGCATTATCTCGTGGATATAAAGTAAATGCGATTTCGAGAGGTGCAAGCAACTCTATTGAACATAACCCTAATTTGAATAATATCCAAGCCGATGTGATGAATGAAAGTGAATTAACTGAGATTTTAAAAGGTACTAAAAATTTAATTAGTGCTTATAATCCTGGTTGGCGAAATCCGAATATGTATGAAGAACAATTAGTCGCTTATCCTAAAATATTAAGCGCTGCTAAGATGGCTGGTATTGGTAGAATATTAATCACAGGTGGTGCAGCAACTTTATTTGTTAAGCCCGGCGTTACTGTTTTAGATACTGGTGCCCTTCCTGATGCAATAATGGGTGGTGTGAAGTCTTTAGCTGAGTTTTATTATAATAATTTAAAAAATGAGAAAGAAATTGATTGGGTTTTCTTCTCGCCTGCGGGTCATTTGAACCCAGGTGAAAAAACAAATAATTATCGTTTAGGCAAAGATGATTTAATAGTAGATGCGAATGGAGAGAGTAATATCTCTGTTGGTGATTATGCAAAGGCGATGATTGATGAATTAGAGCAAGAAAATCATCACTTTGAGCGCTTTACTATTGGTTATTAAAATTTATAACTATTAAAGCACTTGGTTACATATTAATATTGTTATCATTCTTAGCTTGGGGAATAATTTTAATTATTCCCTGGCTTGGATTAAGTGGAAGTAAAGTTGCTTTAACAATTACAATTTTAATTGTTGCTGGTGAAGTGTTCTTCTATTTAAGTATTTTAATTATTGGAAAAGAATATTACCAAAAATATAAAGATAGAGTTACTAACTGCTTTAAAGGTTTATTAAATAAAAATACTGAGAGTAAGAATGAAAGCAACGAATTATGATAGAGTATTTAATTATACATTTGCTTTAATTTATCCGCTTTACGTAACGAAAATTGAAAAGAAAGGTCGAACTATTGAAGAACTTAATAAAGTGATTGAATGGCTTACGGGTTACGATAGCAAAAAATTAAAAGAAATAATTGATAGTAAAATCACATTAAAACAATTCTTTAATAACGCAAATATTAATCCAAATTCATCAAAAATTACAGGTTTAATTTGTGGTGTAAGAGTTGAAGATATAGAAGATAAATTAATGCAACAAATTCGTTATATGGATAAAATAGTTGACGAACTTGCTAAAGGAAAATCATTAGAAAAGATAATGAGAGAATAAACTTTATAAGTTAATAGTAAATATATGATTACTCAACACATCGCTCGTTACTCTACAATTATAAATGCCCCAATTGAAAAGGTCTGGGATGCAATTACAAACCCAGGGATAATTAAGCAGTATTTTTTCGATACTGACCTTATTACATCTTGGGAAGTTGGAACTGAGATTTACTTTCAAGGTGAATGGGAAGGTAAAAAATACTTAGATAAAGGAATTGTTCTGAAATTTTTACCACTTAAAAGATTAGAATACACTTATCTAAGTAGTTGGAGTCAAAAAGAAGATCTACCTGAAAATTATTTATGGGTATGTTATGAAGTTAAGCAAACGGACAACGGAACGGAATTGATTGCTTCACAATCGAATTATTCAGAAGAAAATGCAATAAAATCAGAACAAGACTGGAAGTTTATAATAGATGAAATGAGAAAATTAATTGAAATATAATAGATAAAATTGCTTAAATATTACTATCAAATCAGATATAGGCGGATTTTAGGATTATAAATAGGTATCTTTGTAAAATAAATTTAAAATATATTTGTAAATAAAAATAAAGGTATTGAATGCACATAACCACGGAAAATATATTATTAATTGGCTCATTCCTTTTGCTTATTAGCATTCTAGTAGGAAAGTCTTCTTATAAGTTTGGAGTGCCAACTTTACTCTTATTTTTAATAGTAGGGATGTTAGCTGGATCAGACGGAATAGGAGGAATTTATTTTAATAACCCTAAAATAGCACAATTTATAGGAATTGTGTCTTTAAACTTTATATTATTTTCTGGTGGTTTAGATACCAATTGGAATTCAGTAAAGCCAATTTTAAAGGAAGGACTAATATTATCGAGTTTAGGTGTGTTTTTAACAGCAATATCATTAGGGCTATTTGTTTGGTATGTTACTGACTTTACTATTTATGAGAGCTTATTGCTGGGTTCAATAGTTTCATCTACTGACGCAGCAGCTGTATTTTCAATTTTACGTTCTAAAAGTCTCTCTCTTAAAGATAATATTCGTCCATCGTTAGAATTAGAAAGTGGTAGTAATGATCCAATGGCTTATGTACTTACTATTTTATTTTTATCGCTTGTTGTTAATCAAGACCAGAGCATAGTGTCAATTATTCCTGTATTCTTTCAACAAATGATAATTGGAGCAATTGCCGGTTTTGTTTTTGGTAAATTTAGTAAGTTCATAATAAATAGAATACTTTTAGATTTTGAAGGTCTGTATCCAATTTTAATGATTTCATTAATGTTTATCACCTTTTCAGGAACAGAGTTTATTGGAGGAAATGGATTCTTAGCCATATATATTTGCTCAGTTTATCTTGGAAATCAAAATTTAATTCATAAGAAAACAATTATTAGAATGTATGATGGTTTAGCTTGGTTAATGCAAATAGTCCTTTTCCTTACTCTTGGATTATTGGTGTTTCCATCTCAAATATTGCCGTATATTGGTATAGGATTGCTAATTTCTTTATTTTTAATTTTAGTCTCAAGACCAGTTAGCGTATTTTTAAGTTTATTGTTCTTTAAAATAGAGTTTAAACGGAAACTTTATATATCATGGGTTGGGTTAAGAGGTGCTGTGCCTATTGTTTTTGCTACATACCCATTATTAGCTGGGATAGAAAAAGCAAATATAATATTTAATATAGTATTTTTTATATCCGTTACTTCCATTATAATTCAAGGTACATCACTAAGTGTTGTGGCAAAATGGCTGAAAGTAGCACTCCCTGACGATGTTAAACCTCTTTCAGAATCGGAGAAGTTTGTTTTAGAACTACCTAAATCTTTGCTTCATGAGTTTGAGATTTTACCAGATTTTTATTCCGTTAACAAAAGAATTGTTGATTTGGAGTTTCCAAAATCTGCATCTATAGTTATGATAAGAAGAAATGGAGTATTCATACGCCCAACTGGAGCAACCGAGTTAAAGGCAAACGACATTTTAATGGTTTTAGTAGATAAAGAAGAAGACTTTGCATTGGTAGAAAGTAGTCTTCATATAGAAAGCACTTAAGTAATTATTATTATTATTTCTGTTTTTAGAGTTTATCATGAAAATATTATAATTTTTAATTCGTTTACAAATATCATAATTCATTCATATATATAATTATTACAAGGTTGCAAATGAAAACTATTATACTTTTATTTTGTTTGTTAAATTTTTTTGTTAAAACATCATATTCAGGTGATTTAGACTTCTTAATTGGAACTTGGAAAGTAGATAGTAGTGATAATTATGAACATTGGGATAAATTGAACGATAATACATTTAAGGGCTGTTCATACTCTCTAATTAAAGATGGGACTTTTTCTATATTAGAATATCTCCAAATTTCAACATTAAATAATAAAACAACTTATTCGGCTAATGTCCTTACTCAAAATGAAGGTCAAGAAATTCAATTCACAATGAGTAAAAAAGATAATTCATTCATATTTGAAAACTCCAAACATGATTTCCCTAATCAAATTGTTTATAATAAATTATCTGAGAATGAAATTTTTGTTAAAGTCTCAGGTCAGAAACAACAATCTGGTTATTCTTATAAGATGACAAGGACAAATGTTTTAGATTCATCATCACAAAATCCAAAATATAACAAGATATTAGCAGACGAACTTGGTTCTGATGACTATGGTATGAAAAGTTATTTTTTAGTTATTTTAAAAACTGGTAGTAACACTAATGCTGATAAAACATTTATTGGTGAATGTTTTAGAGGACACCTTGAAAATATCAATAAATTAGTTAGCGAAAAGATTATGATAGTAGCTGGACCATTAGGGAAGAACCCAAACACTTATAGAGGTATCTTTATCCTTCAAAATATGAAATCAATTAAAGAAGTAGAAGAAGTTTTAGATACTGACCCTGCAATTAAGAATAAGTTACTTGACTATGAAATATATAATTGGTACGGCTCTGCCGCACTTCCAGAATATTTACCATTTTCAGATAAAATTTGGAAATTAAAACCTTAAAAGGAATAAAATGGATAAAGCTACACAAACAATGATAGAGTATTTGCATAAAAACACAGGTCAAACGTTAGAATATTGGATTGATTTAGTCAAACAACAAAATTTTTTAAAACATAGTGAAATTGTCAAATATTTAAAAATAAACCATCAATTTACTCACGGGTTCGCTAATTTAGTCGCGCATAAAACAAATGAAAGTGATTCTGGTTCAGCAATAAATCAAAATGATTTAATTGAAAATCAATATAAAGGTAAAGAAAATTTAAAACCATTTTATGATTCCTTGATTTCTACAATAAAACTTTTTGGGAGTGATATCGAAATTTCTCCGAAAAATACTTATGTCAGTTTAAGAACAAAAAAGCAGTTTGCAACCTTAAACCCTGCAACCAAAACTCGTTTTGAAATCGGAATTAATTTGAAAGGTCAAGAAGCAAAAGGTAAATTAATGATTGAAAAACCAAACTCAATGTGCTCACATAAAATTAATCTTTCAAGTATTGAAGATATTGATGAAGAAGTACTGGAATGGTTGAAACTTGCTTATCATAAATCAAAATAAAGATAGTAATCATTAAATAAAGTTTAAAAATATGGAAAACGAGATATATAAGAATTGCCAGAGTTGCGGAATGCCTCTGAAGAAATCACCAAATGGTGGTGGGACTAATGCTGACGGCTCAATTAGTCAAATGTACTGCGCTTATTGCTTTGAACATGGAGAGTATAAACAACCAGGCATCGCAGTTGAAGAAATGCAAGCGTTTGTAAAAGGTAAGATGAAAGAATTTGGCTTTCCGGGATTTATTGCAGGATTCTTTACAAAAGGAATACCAAAGTTAAAGCGTTGGAAAAAGTAAATACACTTATTATGCAAATTCTATTTACTCGTTTAGATAATCATCTGGTATAAATAATAAATACTTTGACTATTTATTTATAAAAATACTTATTAACTTTTTTCAAAAAAATAATTTGGATATTTAAAGAAATACTCTTAATTTTGTAATTCCTTATAGAATAATGCTGAAATAAAGGTTTTTAAAAATGGCAAAACAGCAAACATTTGGTGATAAATCCAAAAAAAAAGTAGCAGACGATTTCGTAACTGTTAAAGTTATTAAATGGTTCCAAGACGAAAATAGAGGAACTTTAAGAGCTGCAGAAAAACTTGTAAAAGTTAAAGATGTTAATGAATTAGCAAATATGGAATTATAAGAGATAATATTATGAAAAAAGGTATTCATCCTGCTTATAAAGTAATTGAAGTAAAAATGACTGATGGAAGTATATTCCATACTCGTTCTTGCTACAAATCAAATAATATGGTTCTTGAGATTGACTCAAAATCTCACCCATTTTATACTGGTAAACAAACTTTAGTAGATACAGCAGGGCGTGTTGATAGATTTAAAAAACGTTTTGAGAAAGCTCAAATGTTAAGAAAAGGAGGCGATAATGTCTAATATTTTCCCAATGCAAACAGGAACTAATACTAAAGGTAAAAAAACTGTTGTAAAAAAGAAAGTAAACCCTATCAAAGGTAGAAAAGCGATTGACCACCTTGATACTAAATTCTTAGGCAGATTTATTAATAGCCAAGGTAAAATTCTACCTCGTAGAATTACAGGCGTTACTGCAACTCAACAAAAAGCTATCGCAAGAGCAATTAAATATGCTCGCCATTTAGCGTTAGTGCCGTTTGTTGCTTCAGATTTGAACTAAAAACTGACTCAATTTTTTTTAGTAGAAAAGCAGTAGTAAATTTATTACTGCTTTTTTCTATTTAATTAAAGTCCTAAGTAAACTTTTAATTTGATATATTTTACTTTGTTTCTTGTATAAATCATTGATTTCATTATCTCTTATATCTTTCGACTTTTGTACCCAAGCCCAACGATTCTTTATTTCTAAAATTTTATAATTTGGATTTATAGAAACTAACAATTCTAAAACATCTCTAATTTGTTCCGCATTGCGTTCTTCATCTGACATATTTTTAACAAAATCTTCATTCTTTAAAGTTGGACTTTTGGCATAAGACCAATCTATATCATCAAATAAGATAATTCCATTTTCATTTAAAAGTAAATCAACAAGGTAAAAAGCAAATCCATCAACTTCAAAGCTATGTGCGCCGTCAATAAAGCAAAAATCAAAAGTGATTCTATCATTTGGGTTTTGTAAATTATATTTTAATAATTTCCTTAATTCCCAGATATATGATGACCTTGCAAAAATTGGATTAATATATTTACCTAAGCCAGTTTGCTCACTCAACTCAATAATATTCGGATTTTCAGAGCGTGAAATTTCTCTGTCGATTGATGTAATCTTGCCAGATTTTAATTCATCTAATGCTGCTGCTATATAATTTGTCGAGACACCATGCTGGAATCCAAGTTCAAGGATGTTTTTTGGTTTATTTGATAATATAAAATTATAGAGGACTTCACCATCTTCAGGAGGGGTATGAGGAATACCCCTCAGATGATTTTTTATTTCTTCAAATTTCATTATTTCATTAAATTAGGAATTGCATTTTCATACATACTTCTAATTTCATCAATAGAAATACTTAGTTCATTATTTAATTTGAAAGTATCTTTTTTTGTTTTACCTAAATTAAATGATTTCACATTATGTTTAGATAAAACTTCATTTACTTTATCTAAATTGCTTGGATTAAACGAAATAACAATCCTTGATTGGCTTTCACCAAATAAGGCATGAGCAGTATTCGCTATATTTACCTCTGCCCCAATATTATTACTATTCATCGAAGATTCTGCTAAGCAAATTGCTAATCCACCCTCGGCTGTGTCGTGAGCCGAATTAATCAAACCAGAGCGAATTAGTTCAAGTGTAGCTTTTTGTAAATTATGCTCTTCAACTAAATTTAATTCAGGCGCCATACCTAAAACTTTGTCATACACTTGTTTCAAATATTCAGAACCACCAAGTTCTTCCCTGTTATTTCCAATTAAAAGAATAGTATCATTTTCATTTTTAAAGCAAGCCGACATAGTCTTGTTCAAATCATCAATTAACCCAAGCATACCTATAGTAGGAGTGGGATACACGGCATGTTGCTTACTTTCATTATGGAATGATACATTCCCACCAGTAACGGGTGTTCCAAATTCCTTACAAGCATCACCCATACCTCTAATTGCTTCTTTAAATTGATAGTAAACTTCTGGGTCATAAGGATTTCCAAAGTTTAAACAATTAGTAATAGCAACTGGCTCAGCACCAACACAAACAACATTTCTTGCTGCTTCTGCGACTGCTGCTTTTCCGCCTGTATAAGGGTCAAGGAAGACATATCTTGAATTACAATCGGTAGTTACTGCGATAGCTTTGCCAGGTAACTCTTTAATTCTTACAACAGCGGCATCGCCTTTTATAGTTACTGTATTTGTACCAACTTGTGAATCATACTGCTCATAAACCCATTTTTTTGAGGCGATTGTTGGAGCAGAGATTAATTTTTTTAAAGCCGAAAGGGTATCTGCTTCAACTATTGTAGATTGGTCAAAAGCGCGAGTTTTTACAAAATAAGTTGGTTCTGTGCTTTCTCTTTCATAAACAGGCGCTCCCCCACCTAGGACAAGAGTATCCGCATTTAATTCAGCGACTAATTCACCTTTCCTTTTAAGTTTTATAGTTCCGTCATCAGTTACAATACCGATTTGAGTAAAAGGAACGTCCCACTTATCTGCAATTTTCTTAGCAATTTCTTCTTTGCCTTTGTGAATTACAGCCAACATTCTTTCTTGCGACTCAGAAAGCATAATTTCATAGGCAGACATATCAGCTTCTCTTAAAGGAACTTTGTCTAAATCAATATCCATTCCGTTACCAGTTTTCGCAGACATTTCAGAAGTGGAACAAGAAATACCAGCCGCACCCATATCTTGAATTCCAGCGACTACACCTGCTTCAATAAGTTCAATCGTAGCTTCAAGTAATTTCTTTTCTTCAAATGGGTCGCCCACTTGAACAGATGGTCTCATATCTTCAGTTTTTTCATCAAACTCACGCGAAGCAAGTAAAGACGCTCCATGAATACCATCTTTTCCTGTACTTGCCCCAATAATAAATACAGGATTGCCAACACCTATCGCTGCAGCAGTAGCAGTCTTATCTGATTTAACAATACCAACAGCCATAGCATTTACAAGCGGGTTGTCTTGATAACATTTCTCAAAATAAACTTCGCCACCAACTGTTGGCACACCGAAGCAATTTCCATAATGACTAATCCCGTTAACTACTCCTCTAAACAAAAATTGTGTTCTTTTATCAGTCAACATACCAAATCTAAGAGAGTTCAAAGCGGCTATTGGTCTTGCACCCATTGTGAAAATATCACGTAAAATACCACCAACACCAGTCGCAGCACCTTGGAATGGCTCTATTGCAGACGGGTGATTATGTGATTCAATTTTAAACGCAATAGCATATCCGCCACCAATATCTACTAAGCCCGCATTTTCTTCGCCAGCTTCAACCAATAGTCGAGAGCCACTTCGAGGTAAAGTTTTTAATTGTTTTATTGAGTTTTTATAAGAGCAATGTTCCGACCACATTACTGAATAAACGCCAAGTTCAGTATAAGTCGGTACACGACCCAAATAATCTAAAATCATTTTATATTCATTTTCAGTAAGCCCAAGTTCCTTAGCCAATTCCAAATTAACAACAATATCATTCGCATTAACTTTTGACATTTATATTTCCTTAACTTTTTAATTCTCTCAAAATTAAGTCTATTTTTTAACTTAAAAAAATGAATAATAAATTAATTATTTATACTTTCAATTTAATTTATTTTTGTTTTAATAAGGGGTTGTTACATATTTTATATTTAATTTTTCTATTAATATTCAACTTCTCCGAAGTTAATAATTCTTTATTTTTATTCATTTTGCTATTGATGTTATGCTTCTACGAAGTATTATAATTGAATCATTTACAAGTAAATGATGAATATTTTTGACTGGATGTTTCGCTTCGCTCAACATGACGAGCAAAAATTCACCCATCGCCATATACTTCGGCTACGCTCAGTAGCCGAGAGGATCTTGGAAGATTCTTTGCTTATTTCGACGATGCTCAATACAAGTCGCTCAGAGTGACGGCATTAATAAAAAAAATCCCAGATTATACTCTGAGATTTTTTAAAAAATAAAATTAATTAGTCGTTAGTCGTTATTCCCCTTGTGCTAAGGTATATCCTCGTTCGCCATCAAAGTTATACAGGTTCTCGGTTTTTACAATATCAAGACCAGCATCTCCAACTTGCGACATTAAATTTACTATATCCTTATTTCTAATTGTTGAATTGTTGACAGGAAAAAACCTACATCGCCAAGTATCTGATTTGAAGATTTCTGGTTGTCCGTTTGGATATACTTTTACTCCTCTATTATCAATTACTTTTAATGCTAATGGAGAACTTTCGCAAATTATATTTAATTTGTTTCCAAGAGTGTCAGGGTTTCTATTGTCTTCGTCCCAATTAATAAATAAATCTACACCTTGCAATGTTTTTTCTTTTACTTTTGTTTTAGGAACAATAATTTCGACTGGCTTCACATTTCTATCTCGAATTACGATATTATTAGGAGTTTTTCCCATTCTTGAGATTACTTCTTTTGTAAATTCTTTTGTACCAACTATTTTTTTTGTTACTCCATCTTGAAATAAATCAGCAGTATGAATTCCATCTTCAATGGTTTTTAATGCAGCCGCCTCAACTTTCTGTGCATAAGCACTTAATCCAAGATAATCTAACATTAGAATAGCGCCGTGAATTAAGCCACAAGGGTTTGCTATATCTTTGCCTGCGATATCAGGAGCAGAGCCATGAATTGCTTCAAACATTGCACGTCCATTGCCAATGTTTGCCGAACCAGATACACCAACAGAACCTGCAACTTGTGCCATAATGTCGGAAATAATATCGCCATACAGGTTCAAAGTAACAACAACATCAAGTTTTTCGGGGTTTGTTGCTACAACTGCCGAGCCAATATCAATAATTCTATGTTCCGTTTCAATTTCTGGGTATTCTTTCGCTACTTCGTCAAATGTTTTATGGAACAAACCATCAGTATGTTTCATAATATTATCTTTTGACATACAGGTTACTTTCTTTCTATTATATGCTTTTGCATATTCGAAGGCATAGCGTATAATTTTTTCAGAACCAGGACGAGAAATAATTTTCAAGCACTCAACAACTTCGCTTGATTGTTGGTATTCAATTCCTGCATATAAATCTTCTTCATTTTCACGAATGATCACCATATCCATATCAGCGCAATTTGCTTTTATATATGGCTTGAAAGTCTTACAAGGTCTAACATTTGAGTATAAGCCAAAACTTTTCCTGATTGTAACATTGATGCTCTTATATCCTCCTCCTTGTGGAGTTGTAATAGGAGCTTTCAAAAATGCTTTATTTCTACGAATAATTTCCCAATCTTCTTTTTTAATTCCTGATGTTTCACCAGAAAGATAAACTTTTTCACCAATTTCAATATGATCAAACTCAATAGGTGCGCCTGATGCTTTTAATATTTTTAAAGTTGAGTCCATTATTTCTGGACCTATTCCATCACCCTTTGCAACTGTTATTCTTATTTTGTCCGACATTAAAACCTTTTCCGTTTATTTTAATTATATATCTTCCAAAATTACGAAAAATGATGTAAATTCTTGACTTTTTTAGTTAAAATTTATTAATAATTCATTTTTTTTTAATATTTTACAATTTAATTAATATAATTGTAACTTTTTTATTCTTTGATGTGTTTATTTGTAAATCCTTTAATCAATTAGGAAAATTATTATGAGAAATCTGCTTTATTTTATATTAATTTTATCATTATTTTCTTGTGATGAAGACGAAGAGATAGTTCCAGTCAAAAAAGTTCCTGAAGAAATTGAACCTAAATGTGATTTTAATAATTTTGATAAAAAGTTTAAGTATAATATGACATTGTCAAATAATGAAAGTCCTGTCGAAATTAATGAAAATTCAATATATGAAAATGATATAATTAATAATTTTAAAGTTACAATTACAAGCCAAAACTCAAGAGATACTACTGATTCTTTGAAATTTGTTTCTTTAATTGTTGGTTGTAATTCCACAGGGACAGAATTTGATATTGCAAATTGTAGAATTGTTTCTGATATCCAGTTTCCGTCAACTAAGGTATATTGTGGAGGAGCGGATGAATATTTATTTGATAGAATAAAAGATGCAGATTTAACTTATCATTCTAAAGATACATTAGTTTTTTATGAGAAAGGGAAAAATTGGTATCATTATTTTATTAGCGATTCAACAGAAGAAATAGAGAATAAACAGGATTTACCCAAATTAAGAATTAAATCTAATGAAATATATGCAGCAGATGATACTTTATATATTCCGATTAACTATAACTTTTTAAAAAATGATTCTACCGATTGCTATTTTTATGGAATGAAAGTTGAACCAAAATACAAAGATTGGAATAGTAGTTATATTATTTTGCCAGAACCAGCAAAGCCACCAGGAATTGATTATGATTATAGAATATTAAGCAATTTTATGGCAATATCAAATAGCGACACTATTTGTAGAATTGATAGTATTATTTTTTTTAGAGGTAAATGGTTCAATAATGTTAGCGTATTTTTAGGTAACACTACTATTGAAATAATTCATAAAACCTCAAGCAATCACCCTCAAAATGGTTCTAATAATAGTTATTCTTTGTCGTACCAGAGTAGTTTTTCTTTAGCTATTAAGTATAATGCTGCTAGACCTACTTTTAGCCCTTCTTACAGTTATTATATTCCTTTACTACTAAATCTTTCTAATAATACTTTTAATGAGTTTAAACTAAAACAACCAATCTACCAAGAAGGTGGCTACCAAGGAGGAAGAGAGGCTTCTATGTCAAATTGTGGTATAGTTTTAGAAAGAAATAAGAATAGCTATGAAATATATTATAATGATAAAAACTTTCTAAACGAATTTTTAAAAATTGGTTACGGCGAATCATATAGGAATGGACCATCTTCAACACAAATTTCAAGTTATACTGGTATAAATAAAGTTACTTATACCGATTCCTCTTACGTCATACTGAAATTCTGGAGGGATTAAGAAATATTAAATTCAAATAAATATATTTTGTCCGATTTTTCGTATTCGTTGGATTTTTAACATAAAAGATTATATGTATAAAAATAGGATATATCCAATAAATTTTGAAAATTAGAAAAAAAAATAAACAAATTTTTCAAAAACAAAAAAAAAAGAGGATATATCCATGAAAAACAAAGAACGGATAGACTTTACAACAAAAGCAGGCAAACGAACATTATCAAGTATAGTAAGAGAAATATTTTTTTTATTTGAATATTATTGTAACTTTACCATTAGGGAAAAACAAACTTTTGAAAAGAGAGGAGAAATTGACAAAAATTCAAGCAATTTTTCCCTCTTCAAAAAGTATTATTTATTAATTATAATAGTCTTGAACCTAATTAAATAATAAAATTGTAACTTTTTTATCCTTTGTTGTGTTTATTTGTACATCCTTTAATCAATTAGGAAAATTATTATGAGAAATCTGCTTTATTTTATATTAATTTTATCATTATTTTCTTGTGATGAAGACGAAGAGATAGTTCCAGTCAAAAAAGTTCCTGAAGAAATTGAACCTAAATGTGATTTTAATAATTTTGATAAAAAGTTTAAGTATAATATGACATTGTCAAATAATGAAAGTCCTGTCGAAATTAATGAAAATTCAATATATGAAAATGATATAATTAATAATTTTAAAGTTACAATTACAAGCCAAAACTCAAGAGATACTACTGATTCTTTGAAATTTGTTTCTTTAATTGTTGGTTGTAATTCCACAGGGACAGAATTTGATATTGCAAATTGTAGAATTGTTTCTGATATCCAGTTTCCGTCAACTAAGGTATATTGTGGAGGAGCGGATGAATATTTATTTGATAGAATAAAAGATGCAGATTTAACTTATCATTCTAAAGATACATTAGTTTTTTATGAGAAAGGGAAAAATTGGTATCATTATTTTATTAGCGATTCAACAGAAGAAATAGAGAATAAACAGGATTTACCCAAATTAAGAATTAAATCTAATGAAATATATACATCAGATGATACATTATATATTCCGATAAACTATAACTTTTTAAAAAATGATTCTACTAATTGCTATTTTTATGGTATAAAAGTTGAGCCACAATATAAAGATTGGAACAATAGTTTTATTATTTTGCCAGAACCAACAAAGCTGCCAGGAATTGATTACGATTATCGAATATTGAGTAATTTTGTCGCAATATCAAAAAGTGACACAATATGCAGGATTGATAATATCATTTTTTTTAAAGAGAAGTGGTTCAATAATGTTGAAGTATTTTTAGGAAATACAACTATTGAATATTATACCAGCACATCAAGTTATCATCCTGCTTATGGTTCTAATAATAGTTATTCTTTGTCATATCAGAATAGTTTTTCAATAACTGCTAAATATGGTGCGGCTCGACCTTATGGACACATAACTGGCTATTATTTTCCATTATTATTAAATCTTTCAAATAGTACATTTAATGAATTTAAACTGAAACAACCAACATACCAAGTAGATGGTTACAAAGGCGGTTACGAAGCTTCAATGTCAAATTGTGGTATAGTATTAGAAAAAAATAGAAATAGTTATGAAGTAATTTATAATGATGTAAACTTTATTGAAGAATTTATGAAAATCGGTTATAGCGAAGGTTATACAAGTATACATTCGTCAACGCAAGTTAATGGGTCTAAAGGTATAAATAAAGTAACTTATACAGATTCCTCTTACGTCAAACTGAAATTCTGGAGGGATTGATATATTTGAAAAATATAAATAAATCAAACTTTATCCGATTTTTCGTAATTTAGAGTTTTTAAACAAGAAAAATCGGGTAGAGAATGGCAAAGAAGAATATTAAATCGCCAACAAAAGCATCAAAAGCATCAAGTTTTAATTTGAATATTCCACATTGGGTGTATATACTATTATTAGCAATAAGTATAATTGTTTTTTTCTGGGGTGCTATAAGCGGTGGTGGATTTGGTGCTTCAGATAATATTGCTTCTCAAAGTTTTAAAACTTTCCTCGATAAAGCCGCCGAAAAAGGAGATTTTCCGCTCTGGATTCCCAATATTTTTTCTGGTATGCCTGGTTACGAGGCGCTACTCTTAACTGGTGAACGTGTTTGGGATATTCCAGCCCTTATTCTTTTTGGAATTGCAGACTTCTTTGGACAGATTTTCGGAAGCGATGTAGCACGTGTGGGCTTCTACTATATTCTTTATGGAATTGGTGTTTATTTTCTTGTTTTAAGCAAAGGAAAAGATAGATTTTCAGCGTTTATGGCTGGCTTTGCCGCGATGTTCTCTACGGCTGTGATTGTCTGGATTATGATTGGACATAATACTAAACCCGTAGTATTTGCTTTCTTACCTTATATATTTTTGAGTGTTGAGAAACTACGTGAGAGATTTTCGTTATTATACTTTGTACTATTGACTTATGCACTTCACATTATGATGGAAGGCGCTCATATTCAGATGATATTCTATTCCGTCTTAGCGATAGGAGTTTATTTATTACTTGAAATTATTTCAAGAGCAATTCAAAAAAGTGAATTAAAAAACACACTTGTTGCGACTGGATTATTAGTCATTGCGGGTGGACTTGCTTTTGCAATGAGTTCGGATAGATATTTAGCAACACTGGATTATACACCTAACTCAACTCGTGGCTCTGGACCGATGATTCAAAATGAAAACGACCATAATGCTAAGTCAGTTGATGGGGGAAATCCTTATAAATATGCTACTGACTGGTCTTTCTCACCTGGGGAGATGATGACATTCGTTGTGCCTAATTATTACGGCTTCGGCGAGCTTGATTACGATTCAAAAGACCCTAAATATGCAAATACTACGCTCGGAAGTATTTCTAATCAAATTGGCGGTAGTTTCCGCTCATATTGGGGACAAAAACCATTCGAAGATGTTGCTCCTTATATGGGTATTTTTATTTTGATATTAGGGATATTCGGTGCAATTAGAAATAAAAAAGATGTTTTTGTTCAAGCCTTGATTGTAATCTCACTTATAAGTTTATTCCTAAGTTTCGGGCGAACACTACCATTTCTTTTTGACTTCTTCTACAACTTTGTTCCAAACTTTAATAAATTCAGAGCGCCGAGTATGTCTTTGGCACTTCTCGAATTTGCTCTTCCTGTTCTTGCGGCTTATGGATTAAGCGATATATTCAAAATGCGTGGAAAATTTGAAGAAAACAAAAAAACACTTTATATTTTATTAGGTTCATTTGCTTCAGTTTTTGTAATTGCCTTGCTTTTTGGAACTATATTCAAGGGATTATATTTAGGAGCGATTGACGTAGATAAATTTATAGGAACTAATGCCTATATATTCCAACAAATCCCACAAGAAATGGTTAGTGGAATAAGAGAAGAATATAAAACCTTCATTTTCGATAGTGCATTTTCTGATTTCTTACAAGTTGGAATTATTTCAGTAGTTTTCGCTGGATTAATATTTCTATTTATTAAAGAAAAAATCAATAAAGAAATTTTAATCGCTTCAACCTTTATTCTATTAATCTTTGATTTGTGGAGCGTTGGGTATAGACCAAATAGACCCCACAAAGAAAAAACAAATGAAGCAATTTTTGCAACTCCTGACTGGGTTGATGCAATTAAGCAAGATAAAAGTAAATACAGAGTTGCGGATTTTGTTTCCCAATCTGCTAACGTTACAGCTTATTATATGCTTGAAAGCGTGAATGGTTATCACTCTGCAAAACTTAGATTATATCAAGATTTACTTGATGTTGCTGCAAACGGACAAACAAGTTATTTAACATATAATCCTCTTGCTTACAAAGTGCTAAATGTGAAATATGTCATCGACCGCCAGCAATATCCTGGTTATGAGGTTAAATTCCAAAGCCCATCTGGTGCATTAGTTATGCAAAATCCTGAATATTTACCAAGAGCATACTTTACTAAATCTGTTCAAAAAGAGGATTTAAAAACTACACTTTTGCGTTTCGACCAAGACCCAAATAATGACTTCAACCCGCAAGAAGTTGCTTATATGGCTGAACTTCCGAGTACAAAAATTGATGCCCCAGCAGAAACAGACAAAGTATCAATAACAAGATATGAAAACGAAAAAATAGAGCTAAAAGCAACAAGTTCTGGCAATAACTTACTTATACTTAGCGAAATTTATTATGAGCCAGGTTGGAAGGCATTCATTGATGGCAAAGAGACTAAAATTTACAGAACTGATTTTGCTATACGTAGCGTTGTTGTTCCAAAAGGTGAGCATAAGATTGAGTTCATTTATGATTCGCCAAGTTTTGAAACTGGAAAGACACTTTCCACAATTACAAACGTATTAATGGTGTTAGCGCTATTATCAGGTGCATTCTTAGAGTATAGAAAAAGAAAGGTTACAAAATAATGGCTTTTAAAACTAAAGATTTAGATAAATTAATTAAAAACTCTACTAAATCTGAGAATTTATTACATTTCGAAGAAGACGACTACCATAAGTTATCAGTCGAAGATGCTCATTATATCCATAAAATCACAAATAAAAGATTTTTATTTAAGTTGCCTCTTCACGAAATTCAATTTCACGATTGGCTTAAAGAGATTGATGTATTAGTTTGGAATGACTTATGGAAGTCCGATGATATAAGCGAGGAGCCATATTTTATTTCAACTAATTTCTTACCTATATTAGTTGAAAATAAAGATAGAGGTTTCCCAATTTGCGATTTGAGGACTATTGATAATTATTTTTTTACAAGCGACCACATGGTCGATGAAGAATCTAAAGTATTTATGGACGTATCAAAAGAAAAGCTAAAGAATAGGGAACGTATGACTACAACAGAATTACTTTCGCTTGAAATATCCCTTGCTCCAATTGATATTTGGCACTTTGCTTATAAATTTAAACTTAGTTTAAACCAATGTAAAGAGGCAGTTCATTCACTGGTGAAAGATAATGCTCTCGTCCATCTTAAAGAAGCAGAACATTTAGCACTATATATTAAATTCTAATTTGTCAAGCAAACTTAAAATACTCCTCGCTGATACGGCAATTTATGGTGCTTTCACTATATTGCAACGATTTCTTACATTTTTTCTCACCCCATTCTACACAAATGTTTTACTACAAGAAGATTTGGGGAACGTGTATTATGTATATACAATCCTTTCATTTTTTAACGTGTTATACTCTTTCGGAATGGAAAACGCTTTCTTCCGATTTTATCGAGATAATGATTCCAAGAAAGTATTCAGCACAATCTTTCTATTTGTAATAAGCATAGGTGCTGTAATTTCATCAATTATGTATTTCACTGCTCCGAGTTTTCACGATGGCTCAGCAAACTTCGTCATAATGCTACAATATTCAGCTATAGTCTTGTTTTTTGATGTTGTTACACTTATTCCATTTGCTCTGCTACGTATGGAACGTAAAACAAAACAATTTGCCACATTAAAACTTCTAATGGTTCTGATTGCAGTCGCACTTAATATTTTCTTAATTGTAGGACAGAAAATGACTGGCGAAGCAGTGTTTTTAGCACAAGTTATAGCAAGCGGATTAGGTATTCTGTTTATTGTGCATATTATAAAAAGATACTTCGTTCCCGCTATCGACTGGCTTTTGCTAAAGCAACTCCTAAAATTTGGACTACCGACTGTACCGGCTGCTTTATCAACTTTGCTACTCAAAACAGGCGACCATTTCATTCTCCCAATTATGCGAAATCCTGAAACATTAGCCGTTTATTCGACAAACTACAAACTTGCTCTGCCGATGATGATGTTCGTTACAACTTTTGATTACGCATTCAAGCCACTCTATATGAATATGTTTAAGGATAGCGATGCAAAAGAATTTTTCTCACGTGTGCTAACTTATTTTGTTCTTTTGAGTTGCATAATCTTTTTAGTTATATCATTATTTATGCCTTATATAGTTCAACTCCCTTTTTATGGTGGTAAATTTATTAACCCAATTTACTGGGAAGGGCTTGACATTATCCCGTTAATCTTGGGTGGGTACTTTTTTCTTGGTTTATTTAATTACTTCGCACTTGGCATTAATATCACAAAAAACACGAAAGAATTACCACTTGCGGTAGGAATAGCGATGGTTTTCAACGTTGTTGGAAATATTATTTTAATTCCGAAATATTCATATATGGCATCGGCTTGGCTGACAACTATTGCTTATTTTATTTCAGCAGTTATGCTATATTATAAATCAAAAAAATATTATCCGTTAGAGTATAATTGGAGTAAAATAATTAATTTAATAGTAATTACATTATCAATTTATTTCGTCTTGAAGTTTATAGATATGGGCTTTTACGTAGATTTGCTCTCAGTCCCAGCATTTATTATATTATTAATCACCACAAAAACAATAAACACTATTGACCTAAAAAACATTTTAAATTTATTTAAGAAGATAAAGAAGTGATTAAATTATATTTTAATTCTCGAAATTTTCCATCTATATTTTTTATGTTTAGATAAAATATTTATGCTATTTTTATTAATATCTAATAAATTAACCAATTCTATTTCGTTATCAGCATTAAGATATATTGTTTTTACAAATTTAAAATCTTGAGAACGGTAGATATTAATTACAAATTGTTTTTGAATCAAGTAACATCTATTATATTCTTAATTATTTTATTTTATCACTATGTATTTCTAATTTATAATTTTGGTCTAATATACCAATTAAATTGTCATTAAGATTATTTTCAATTTTAATTATTCTGAAAGGGTTTTCTAACTTCGAAATTAATTCAAATTCGCTTTGATTTTCAATAATATTTTCTGAATTATATTGAACTTTATTAAAATAATACTTATTTCCATTATTAGTATAAAATAATAAAAAGAAGTCATTAAGTTCTACGAATATATTCAAAAACTTAAGTTTTTCTTTGTTTGTAAATATATATTTGTCATAAGCTTTAAATGGTTCATTCACTTTATTTTTAATGAAGTATTGATTTAAAAACTCATTACGTTCTAAATTTTTCATTTCATAAGAATTGTCTACACAATTATATTTCGTGATTGTTAATAAATCTAAGTCCTTCATCATTAAAATAAAATTATTCTTAAAAGTATTTATACTTAAGTCAAAAGCGTATGCTAAATTAATTGTAGAATACTTCTCTAAATCTCCAATTGAATAAATTTTATGTAAATTATTATCTGAAAATAATGAAATAAAACTTACAGAATCCTTTAAAGCACTATGTTTACTATGGTGATAATTACTTGTATATGTTTGAAATATATAAGTAGAATCGCATAAGTAATCAAACTCTTTACCATAAACAATATAATTTTTATTATTTGATATTATTTTGATTTCAAAGTTTTCTAAGTTTACTAATAGAAAATTATAAGTAAGTATATCATTTTCAGTATAATTAAAAATATAAGCGCAATATGGAACATTATTAATTATTTTTAAAGAGTAAATTCTACTTTGACTTATACTATTCTTATTAAAATAATTTTTTATTCGTTTTTCTACATCTAATTGTTTTGTAATATTATTGTTAATATTAATAGAAAATATTTTATTTTGAATATTATCCAAAATTAATAATTCATTTGAATCTAAAATAATATGACTTGCATCTATTATTTCATTCGAACTATATAAATCAAATTCAAATATCTTAGAATTAAGATTTGTATAAAAAAAGAAAAAATAAAATAGTATAATAAAAATATTACAATTTGGGTTCATATATTATAAATTTTGAATCTTGCCTTTTAATCCCAATAATAACTTTGTTATCAGAATTTGAAATTAAAAATGTATTTAAAATAGTGTCATTATATTGAATTAAATATGTTTTTTTACGTGAAAAGTGTAAATTGTTTGTATATTCAAAAAGTATGTATTCAATAAATCCAAATTTATTTTTTGTTTTACTTCTGAAAACTAGCGCAAAATTACTTTTTCTAACTCCTTTTATACCTTCAAAATAGTATTCAGAGTTATTATCTTCTTGGAGATTATATGGATCATTTACTTTCATACCATTAAAAATATTTTGAATTTCACTATTATCAAAATTAAATTTTTTAAATTCATTAAATGTATTTTTATCACAATCAAATTTTGAGTAAATTGATAAACCATGGAAAGGTTCAAAAAGTAGAAGATAATTATTTATTGAAAAGGAGTTTAGTATGTATAAATAAATAAATTTATTATTAATTATCTTTTGAACTTCGCCTAGGGTACTAAAGTAATTAGCATTCTTATCTTTAGAAATGCTTGCAAGCAAAGGTAAATTTTCAACAGAGTCTTTATTTATATCTTCATAATAGTCTTTATGAAAACACGGAAAAATTAAACTACTACAAATTAAATTCAAATTATCAGTTTCAATATATGAACTACTATCATATTTATATTCTTCTAATTTTAATGTATCTAAATCAATTAAGTACTCAAAATATGGAAGATCAAAATTTTTACTTGATATATTAAATTTTATTAAAGCAACTGGTTTATTTTCAACAATAAATAATTTTTCGATTGAGATATCACCATCAACTTTTAATTTTAAATTATTTTTAACAAAACTATTTATATCAATTTTGGTGTTTATTCCATTTTCATTTTTTATAATTGATTGTTTAACTTCGTCATAAAAGTATTTAGTATTATTCATTATAATTAAATCTTTAACATCTAACAAAGTTGAATCCAAATTAATAACTTCAGTATTTTTATCATAGTCAATAATTTCTTTTAAAGAATTAAAAACAAAGCTATCTGTTTGATATAATATATTGCCATTCTTCAATAAAATTATATAAGGGAAATTAGTTATTGCATAATCTTTTGATATTTTGTTTAAAGTATCTAATTTCAATTTTTCTAAAGTATTAAATTTATTATTACTCTTTAAATATTCATATCTTTGTACATTAGAATTTGTTATAACCCACTCGAAACTAATTTTATTAAATTTTAAATCTCTTTGAAAAAACTCTAACATCAAAGAATTGCAAGTCAAGCAATAGTCATCGGTTACAAATATCTTTGCTTCATATTTATCTTCTAAAGAAAAAAGATTTAAAGTGTTAAGAAAAAAAAGTAAAAGAATTGGGGTATATACCCCAATTCTTATGTGTATGTTAATTTTCACAAGCATTTTCCCACATTTTATATTCACTTTCTAACTAAATTTTATTCAGCAAAAATCTTATTATTCTTTATAATTAAATGAAATGGGACGCTTATTACTGAAAAATAACTTCTAAATGAATCTTTGTAATCAGCTTGATCTATGTAGTTTTCAAATTTATCTAATTTATGTTTTTTAATTGCATCTAACCATTTTTGTTTATTTGCATCTATAGAAATTAATATATAATCATCATAATTTGGATTATTTGCCACTAAAGCATTTAATTCTCTTAAACATGGACTACACCAACTTGCCCAAAAAATTACTTTTTTCTTAATTTCAAATTTTTCATTGATTAATATTTTTTCTCCAGAAATGTTATTTAAATAATAATTTGGAATTTCTTTACTACTTTGAATGTTAAATTCATTTACTTTTTCTACTAATCTTCTGTAATGTAAATTATCATCATTAACTGAGTTATACTTAGCTAATAATTCTTTATTACTGTTGTTAAAATTTTTAAATAATTCAAACCCATTAAAAAGCGCAAAATAACCAAATGATTTGTCAGGATGATTTTTTATAAAATCTAATGTAATATTATACATATTCTCTTTCAATTTATCAGGATTTTGTCCAAATTTAATCATAGAGTTTAACGATTCTTTATAAAATTCTTTTATACTTGAAACATAATTACTTGGGCTAACTTTATCAATTTGCAAAGCCTTTGTTTTTTCATCTTTCATTAAACTGAAGTTATTATTACTCGAATCTAATTCAAAATAAACACTTTGAAAGGATGTATAATTTTCATCATAATAAAATTTTAACTCCAGTAAATTCGGAGTTTTAATTTCAAATTTAGTATCAATTAAATCGCTATTAGTAATTACTAATACTGTGTCAACCTTTAATGGGTTTGAAGCATCAATTAATATTGATTTTGTTGGTTTGAAATTTTCAAGTTTTATACTCAAATTTATATTTTTTGAACATAAGCAATTAATAGAAAATAGCAATATGATACTTAGTAAATATTTCATAAAATCTCTCCTTTTAAATAATAAAATAGGTTGGGTTTGAAAACCCAACCTCTATTTTCAGAAACCAGGGTAACCATGACTTTGTACCCAAGCATTAATATCATTTTTTTCTGAACTTGTTAAAGTACCTAGAAAAAAATCTTTATATGTGTTCTCTGCATAAGAATAATCACTATTCGAACCATTATTATATGTGTTTATTACATCACCAATTAAGTTAGATAATGAAGTCATATTAGAAGTACCATAACTAATACAATAGTTTTTTAAGGCATCAGCATCTTGCAAAACTTGTGAGCCTAAACTTGGCTTTGTAAACCCAGCACCACCTCCTGTAGAAACACAACCACAATCGGCTGTAAACAAGCCACCAGAGCATTGACACGCGGTACCAGGAGGGCAACTTGCTTGATTACATGAACAACTTGCACCCAATGTACTATTTGCTGTACATGTACTTCCTCCTCCTCCTCCAAAGTTTATTGATACAGAGTAGCTTTCAGCCAACGAAAATACAAATAGAGTAATAAACAAAACCATCTTTTTCATCTTAGATTTCTCCAATTAATTAATTTAAAAATAATGAAAAAAAGCATTCCCGCAAAAGCAGTAATTATTTAGTTCATCATTGCAGGCGGGACTACCTTTCAAAACAGAATAACACTTTCTTTTAATGCCTTTATTTCCGAGTTTAGGGCTTAAATATATTGAACTTATAGTTCAACCCAATACGAAAAACTTGATTATACTGAAGTTTTTTCGTTTGCCTCTCATCATAAGCGAAATCTAACCTCATAATTATAGCAAACACATTACTGATTAGATTTGTCCTAAATTCATTGCTTAGCTTGAATGTATATTCTGTTTTCTTAGCTATAGTGGAATACAATTCTAAATTTGAGCGAAAAATTGAAGTCGAATCAAAATTCAGATTGACATCTAATTTAAATTGAACCCCATAGTCTTCTTTATAGTTCTCAATTATATTCCGAGTAGAATAATTATCAGTTAATTGAGTAAACTTATCAGCTCGAATTTGTCTTGCGCTTAGCCCAACTCTTGCAATTAAATAATCTTGCCTTTCTTTTGCCATATAAGCAATACCGAAACTTTGATTAGTAGTAACAGGGTCTCTAAATTTCCCCGTCATCTTCAAATTGTTTCCTATACTCGTAAAGCTTGGAATGAGTTGCGTATCATAAGCACTGGCAATAAATGGGTCAACTAAAAAACCTAATTTGTATTTACCCATAAAATCACCCTTTAATTCCACTTGACTTGGAATAACAGTCTCATTATTTTCATTTATCTTTTGGTAGATATAGGCAACATCAACTAAATGTTGGAGCAAAAAATCAAATTTCTTATATCGATATTGCTCATTTATATTTAGTCTAACCCCTATTTCAACCAGAACTTTCTCTTCCCTTTGATTTCTAATGGCAGATTGCGAAATATAAAAATCGTAAATACTCTGACAAAATAAATTTTCAGAAAAAAAGAATGTTACAATTATAAGAAAAATAAATTTACTAAACAAAACAATTTTTTTAAAGAACATTTTTTTTTGTAAAAATCTCTAATGCAACACTAAAAAAAAAAAAAACAGATTTCCAAAAAAAGTTTTCCACATTTTTATAGAATAAGATATGTTCTTAAAAATTTTTGGGTGGTTAAGTATTTTTGTCGGAAGTAGTCTTAATTATTATGATAAAATTTATTTAAAAAGAATTAATTATTGAAATAATTTCTTCTCCATATTTTTCTAATTTTTTTCCACTCCATCCTTTTATTTTATGGAACTCTTCTATTGTTTTTGGCTTTAGAATACTAAAAGTTACTAATTCAGAATTATGACAAATATAAAATTGTGGTACTTTTAATGATTTTGCTACCTCATTTCGCCAATCTGAAAGCGCATTATATATTTTTTGTTGTTCCTCATTTAAAGGTGTATCCTTTGGATATAAAATTTTTGGCTCATTAGTATAAGCTTCGTTTTTTTCTTCATAAAAGAAAACCAACGACCAATAAGGAATATCTTTTTGAACAAATTGTGAAACTGATTTAGTAACTTTCACTTTACTAATAAAATCATTTATTTCATCTAAATCACTTAAATTAAATGGCTCATCTATTCTTAATTTAAAACTATTTATTTTCATAATTTAACACCTCAAAATTAGAATAAAATTCAATTATATAATTTCAATAAAACTTGAACGAAGTCATTGTCAAAGAGCCACCTACTGCTTTATCATTGAAGATTGAAATTTCGTCATTTTTTTGTTTCATTCCTAAGATGTAAAGTAAAGGTAAAAAATGTTCGGGTGTTGGTATTGCAAGATTTGCAGCAGTCCCAAGATTTGTGAAGTCAAGTAATTGCTTATGATTATTAGATAAAATTAAGTTTTTAAATTGATTATTCGCTTCAAAAGCCCAATCAAAGCCGAAATTATCTTCATTCAATTTGTTCCAAGCAACGCGTCGCAAATTATGGACTATATTCCCACTACCAATAAAAAGCACTCCTTTTTTACGTAACTCTTGAAGTTCTTTTCCTAAATTATATAAACTTGCTGGTGATTGTGTGAAATCAATGCTCATCTGCAAGACTGGAACATCTGCTTCGGGATAAATGTGCTTCAAAACTGACCAAGTGCCGTGGTCAAGTCCCCATTGATGGTCTAACTCAATTTGAGTTTTTTGAACTAAGTTTTGAATGTCTTTAGCAAGCATTGGGTTACCAGTAGCGGGATATTCAATTTCATATAATTCTTTAGGGAAACCACCAAAATCGTGTATAGTTTTTGGTTTTTCCATCGCTGTAACAAAAGTTCCTTTTGTTTCCCAATGTGCCGAAATACAAACAACGGCATTCGGCTTCAGAAATTCGCTTGATAAATTCTTAAAGGAATTAGTAAACTCATTTTCCTCGATAGCGTTCATTGGTGAGCCATGTCCGAGAAATAATATTGGCATAAGAGGAGAATTACTAAACTCAGAACTCAAATTCCCAAATGTTTTTAAGTCCATAGACATTGCTCCAATTGGCGTTAAAGCCATTAATTTTATAAAATCTTTTCTATTCATATTTATAAAATGATAAAACTACTAAGAATAAAATATATTTTGATATTTTTGATTTTAAATAAAAATAAAATTATGGAATATATATTAATCTCAGCAACCGCATTCTTAGTTGCAATATTAAATTTCTTTTCTGGCTTCGGTTTAGGCACAATTCTCACGCCTGCTTTTATGCTTTTTTTTCCAGTAAAACTTGCAATAGCATTGACTGCAATAGTTCACTTGCTTAATAATTTATTTAAGTTTTTTCTTGTTGGAAAAAATGCAAGCAAAGAAGCATTAATTAAATTTGGCATTCCTTCGGTAATATTTGCTTTTGTTGGTTCTTATACTTTAGTTCACCTTAATAAATTAGAAGCATTTTATTCTTATTCATTTTTTGGAAGTGAGAAGCAAATATATCCGATAAACTTAACAATCGCAGTGATACTCTTTTTCTTTGCCATATTAGATTTATTCCCATTTTTAAGTAAAATTAAAATAAATAAAAATAAAATCTGGATTGGTGGGATTTTAAGTGGCTTTTTTGGAGGACTTTCAGGTAATCAAGGAGCATTCCGTAGTATTTTTCTATTAAAAGCTGGTTTGACAAAAGAAGCATACATTGGGACAGCGGTTGTATGTTCAATTTTCATAGATTTAACAAGATTGTCAGTTTATTCTAATAATTTCTTAATTTCAGATATTCAATCAAATATAGGGCTTGTTGGTTTAGCAGCAATTTCAGCAATGTTTGGCTCGTATTTTGGAAATAAACTACTCAAAAAAGTAACATTAAAATTCATACAAGTATTTGTAGCGATTGCTTTAATTTTCCTATCCGTTGCACTTGGATTAGGATTAATTTGATAAGTAAAAAAACACCTGTCTGTATAGTGTATCCCTGATATATAAGATTGTACTATTACAATTTTGTCAGATATTCACATTCGTTAGAATGTCGAGCAAAATATCACCCATCGCCCTGACGGGCACTTCCCTCAATGGAAGAGAGTATCTTGATTAAACCTTCGGAAGGTTTGAAATCTTCTGAAGGTTGTGTTTGGTTTGTGTATTTTTTCTATTAATACTCAACTTCTCCGAAGTTGATAATCTTCTATTAACTCATTTTGCTATTGATGTTATACTTTTACGAAGCATTTTTAGATGCGAACACTCCGTCGAAAAGCTGTCAGCCCTCTAATACTTCGACTAAGCTCAGTAACCGAGTGGAAATAAAAAAAAGCCGAGGTAAACTCGGCTTCTATATTTTTTCTAAACTATTTATATTATTTTGTTGTTGCTTTTGTGTAAGCAGTAATTTCATATCTATTACCTGGAATATCTGGAATATTATTTATGAATTGAGCTAATAAGCCAGTTGCTTCAATTGAAACTGCGCTATCTTCTCTTTTTACTAAACCAACATTATTAACTAACCAATGTTTCCTTTTTGAAGCTACAGTGATTGTGCCTGCTGGCAAAGTTGCTCCTGAGAGTGTCATTGTTACATCGCCAGTAAGTTGAAACGAATACTCAACTACATTTGCAGATTCATTTATACTTAAATTTGAGTTAGAATAATTCTCGCTTGATAAGTTTTTCGCGATTAATTTAATTGTACCAGTAAATTTTAAATCTTGTCCAGAATAATTTAATGGTAAATTAGTATATGGCATTTCAATTACTGTCCAACTATCAACAGCAAAATCAATCATTTTTACAAATTTTAAATCTGTGTTTAATGGAAATGATAAATTAAAATCTTCAAAAGTTAAAAGATTTTCAATGTATTTTATTGAAGTGTATACTTTGCCATTTTCAGCATAATATTTGCTGTTAAGATTTTCGTGGGGGTCGCCCCAAGTGTCAGCACCGGGTTCTTTTTGGTAAACAGCCACAACAGTAACTGTTTTGCCATCTAAACTTTCAGTTCCTTGCACTTCGTCTTTTTCATAGTTAATTAAACTTAAACTACCATCGGCAGTCACTTCATTAACTTCATATTCCCAACTTGTTCCATTTGCTAAAGGATAATAATCTTTGTTTGTCACTGGATCTTTATCTTTGTCATCTTCTTCTTGACAAGAAACGAAAGTTATTGCTAACAAAGCAAACAAAACTAATTTTAAGTAATTCTTCATAAGTAACCTTATAATTTTTTAATAAATATTTTTTTATTTTCTAATATTCAAATTTACAACTTCTTTTATATAATTCAACATTTCTTCAGCTGATTTATCCCAAGAAAATTGCTTAGCCCACTCAACCGCTCCATTTTCCATTTTTGACAATTCTGATTTATTATCAATTAAAAACTTCAATTTAACCGCCATTTCTTCTATATTGCCATATTCATAGAGTAAGCCAGACACACCATTCCTAACAGAATCACGTAAGCCAGGAACATTAGCCGAAAGCACAGGTGTACCACAAGCATTTGCTTCAATATTCGTAATTCCCCACCCTTCTTTTAAAGATGTGTTCACGACAATATGAGAATTACACAATAATTCATTTTTTGTTACATCATCAACAAAGCCGTGAAAAATAATTTTGTCATCAATTTTTAATTCTTTTGCCAACCTCTCCAATTCACCACGATAATCCCCTCGTCCAATAATTGACAATTTACAATTATCATGGAGTTTTTTTACAATAGCAAATGCCCTTAATAAATGGTCGACAGATTTATACTTTTTTAATCTTCCAAAGTAAGTAATTGTAAATTCATCATTCTTTTTTCCTATTTTCATAGGATATTCACTATGAGAAATTGCGTTTGTGATTATTTTAAAATTGCTTTTATCATACCCTCTTTTTATAAAATCATCTAAAGTGCTTTGCGATACAACGGCAAATTTAGTGTTATAGTAAATGAATTTCATCATAAATTCAGCAAGATTGACATACAACCCAGCAGGAATAGATGCTTCTCGGAAAATACTCGCACCAAAAAAATGATGGCTCAAAGCAAGTAATGGTTCTTTTACATATAAGGGTGTATAAAAAGGAATTTTATTAATATCATCAATTATAATATCATATTTATTCTTTGAAAACACATCTTTATATACCTTTGGAACAATAAAATTAAAAGTATTCCTACTCCCTCTCCTAATAATATTTATATCATCAATAACTTCCAAATCAGCTAAGGAACTATCTCCGCAACAAAACAAATCCACTTGATGACCCTTCGCAGCTATTCTTTTAAATATCTCATGAAAATGTACCTCCGCACCTCCACCGTTCGGATTTTTTATGTCTTGCCAGTTTATTACTAATATCTTTAATTTGTTATTTGGCACTTTTTTTGAATTTATATTTTTAAAATCGAAAATTATTGAAAAAATGGTTAAAAAACTATGAAAACAATGAAAATCTTATCGAATAATAATTCCCATAGTAGAATATTACGCAACACTTTAAGTATTGTGGCGATTATTACACTATTTTCTTTAAGTTCATGTGTTATGCCGTCGTCAGTTAGAGGAAAAAAAGTTTATGGCTCAGACGAAACATTAACTAACGATGAAGAGAGATTAGATAAACGTAAGAAAGTAGATGATGACATAGAATCTGAGGAATTTGCCAAATTAATGGAAGAAGCAACTAAACAAAGTATTGCAAGCTCAACAACGACAAAAGAAATAAAAACAGATACTCCCGATATAAGTAATTTACTTTTACCATTAAACAAACAAATTGAAAATTTAAGTAAAAATCAAACTGAAATAAAGGGTTCAATTTCTAATATCAATAGAGACGTAAGTAATATGAAGTCTGATATAGCTGAGATTAAAGATGCCTTGAAAAAATTAGTAAATAAAAAGAATATTGCCTCCACAGGTGCAGAAGATGATGAAGTCGAAGATAGAAAAAAAGATAAATTTGTTATGAAATCCGACGAAGCAGTAAATGAAGGTAAAAAGGAAAAACCTATTCCAACAAAAACAAATATTAAGCCAAAAAAAGAAAATAAAATAACTGAAACATCTAAAAAAGATATTGTAAAAGAAAGCCCAAAAGAAGAAATCCCTAACCAATCAAGTGGCAATGTTTCTGATTTGAATAAACTTAGCTTTGAATTAACAGAAAACTATCTTAAAAACAAGGATTACTCAAAAGCAATATCTAAATTAAAAGAAATAGAATCTGGATTAACAACAGCATTAGAGAAATCCACACAAAATTATTACTTAGGTGAATCATATTTTGGATTGCAACAATATCAAAAAGCAATTGATTATTTCATTAAAGTTCTTGAAAGTCCAGAGTTTAATAAAAAAGAAGATGCAAAAGTAATGATTGCAGAATCTCAAATTAGAAATGGACAAACCGATAACGCAAGAGAAACTTTTAAACAGCTAATTGCTGAATATCCTAAAAGCGAACATATACCAAGAGCAAGGAAAATGCTTCAAAAATTATAACTAAAATAACTTTAAATAATTCAATGAGAGATGTGAAATTTTCAAATCTCTTTTTTTTTATTTAGTTAATATTTTATAATTTTGAATAAGATAAATCGTTTCAAACATTTTGATTTAATTATGTCAAGTATAAACTTAAATTTAAAAAACAAATATGCTCTTGTTTGTGGATCAACTCAAGGTATTGGTCAAGCAACAGCAATAAAGCTTGCCGAGATGGGAGCAAACGTTGTTCTTGCAGCAAGAAATGAAGATAAATTAAAAGAAGTACTTAAAGAATTACCTGCAAAATCAGGACAATACCATTCTTACTTCGTTGCTGATTTTGCTTATAACCAAGAGGTAATAAACGCTCTTGATGAGCAGTTAAAGAAAACCCCTGAGATTGAAATATTAATTAATAATACAGGCGGACCTCCGGGCGCTGCAACTATTTTTGCTAATACTCTTGAATTTGTAAAAGCATTTGAGATGCACTTATTAAATAATCATTCTATTGTGCAGAAAATATTTCCAGCAATGAAGAGAAAGCAGTACGGTAGGATTATTAATATTATTTCAACTTCTGTTAAAGCACCCATTATTGGTCTTGGAGTTTCAAACACAATTAGAGGCGCAGTAGCAAATTGGGCTAAAACTCTTGCAGGTGAATTAGGTCAATATAATGTTACAGTTAATAATGTTCTGCCCGGATATACTGAAACAGCAAGGTTGAAATCATTAGTTCAAAAGAAAGCAAGTGCTTCTGGAAAATCAATAGAAGAAGTAGTGGAATCAATGTACTCAGATATTCCAATGCATCGATTTGGAACTGCTGACGAAGTTGCAAATGCTGTTGCCTTCTTGGCAAGCCCAGCAGCAGCATACATTAATGGAATTAATTTACCAGTTGATGGTGGTAGGACTCAATCATTATAAATTAGAATAAAATGTTTCAATTAAAGAATTACATAAATGGCGAGTTGATTGCTCCTAAAAACAATCAATATTTTGATAATTATGAACCAGCAACTGGGCAAGTGTATTCACAAATTCCAGATTCAGATTCAAATGATGTGGAATTGGCTTACCAAGCGGCGGAAGAATCTTTTGAATCATGGTCTAACACAACACTTGATTATCGATTTGAAATAATTATGAAATTAGTTCGGTTAATTGAACAAAATCATCATAAATTAGCCGAAGCAGAAAGTAAAGATAATGGCAAACCATTAAAACTTGCTATGCGAGTAGATATTCCACGTGCAGCTGCAAATTTTAAATTCTTCGCTCAAGCAATTACTCAATTTGCTTCTGAATCTCATAATATGCCTGGTGATGACACAATTAATTATACTTTGCGCCAACCGATTGGGGTTGTTGGTTGCATCTCACCCTGGAACTTACCATTATACTTATTCACTTGGAAAATAGCACCTGCTATTGCTGCAGGTAACACAGTTGTAGCCAAACCATCAGAAATCACTCCTTATACTGCCTATTTATTGTCAGAACTTGCAATTGAAGCCGGCTTACCAAAAGGCGTTCTAAATATAGTTCATGGTTATGGTAACAAAGTTGGAGATGCAATAGTCAGACATCCAAAAATTAAAGCCATTAGTTTCACAGGCGGCACAGCAACAGGAAAAGTTATTTCTTCAATAGCAGCGCCAATGTTTAAGAAACTTTCTTTAGAACTTGGAGGAAAAAACCCTAATATTATTTTTGCTGATGCCGATTTCGACTTGGCAGTTCGCAAATCCGTGCTATCAAGTTTTGATAATCAAGGGCAAATTTGCCTTTGTGGGTCAAGGATATTTATTGAGAGAAGTATTTACGATAAGTTTAAAATCGCTTTTGTAGAAAAAGTAAAATCTTTACAAGTAGGCGACCCTCTCGACCCAGATTCAAAACTCGGAGCAGTGGTTTCACAAGATCATTTCGGAAAAGTTTTGTCTTATATAGAACTTGCCAAAGAAGAAGGTGGAACTTTACTTGCCGGAGGAAATGCAGTTCACATAGAAGGGCGTTGCCACGATGGCTGGTTCATTGAACCGACGGTGTTTGAAGATTTACCCTATAATTGTCGCACTAATCAAGAGGAAATATTTGGACCAGTAGTAACACTTACTCCTTTTGATACGGAAGACGAAGCTATTAAAATGGCAAATAGCACCGAATATGGTCTCGCCGCAACAGTATGGACAACAAATATAAACACCGCCAACCGCGTTGCCTATAAACTGAAATCAGGCATAGTTTGGGTAAACTGCTGGCTACACAGAGACCTAAGAACCCCATTTGGTGGAGTAAAAAGCTCAGGAGTAGGCAGAGAAGGCGGCTTTGAAGCACTAAAATTCTTTACAGAAACAAAGAATGTCTGCGTGAAGTGGTAGAATGGAAAAATTTACATATTCAGATGCAATTGAAAAAGTGATGCTGGAGAATAATTACATAGCTCCTTTAAAGCTTATTTATAAGGAGATATGGAAGTATAAAGACAATAATAAATTAAAAGGTAAAACTCCAGAGAACACAATTCAAGAGAGAGTTCAACGAGATCCAAAATTTACAAAAATTGGGTTAGGTGTTTACGCTTTAACTGAATTCTTAGATAAAATAAAATCAGAAAAAGAAGAATTTCAGAGAAATAGCGATATTAAAACAACAAAACACTCCGAAATTCAAGGAAAATTAATTGAAATTGGGAATTATAAAAAAGACATTGAAAATACATATACAAATGATAAAAGCCATTATTTTAACGAGAAAAAGTTAGGAAGCATTATTACAATGAACGAAGTTCCGAAATTTACTTTTGAAAAAATATTATCAGAAACAGTAAGATTTTTTGATGTGATTTGGTTTAATGAAAGAAATTTTCCAGATACTGTTTTTGAAGTAGAACATAGCACTAACTTTAGAGATGCTCTCGTTACATTCTCAGAATTGCAATACTTTACTACAAGATTCTATTGTGTGGCAGAAGAGGATAGAAAGGTAAAATTTGAGAAAGAATTGAATAAAAGCGCTTTTAGTAGAGTTAGGGACAGAGTTAAATTTTATAGTTATGAACAAGTGGATAGCGATTATGATTTAACACTTAAAAAAGGTTTTTTACTATGAATCCGACTCAACAGTAAAGTATTTACATATTTTAGAAAAACAAAATTAAATATATATTAAAATTATTGTCTTATTTACAACATTTTACAGGTTTATAAACAAAAAAAAGTCCTCATTCGAGGACTTTTTCCTTTATACAATTCAAAATAACTTTATATTATTTCTAAATTTTCTGGTGGGAAGGTGATTTGTGATACACCTTCTTTGTTTACTTTTGCTGTATCTTTGATACGCATTCCAAATTTATTTGGAATGTATACTGCTGGCTCTATTGCCATTATACATCCTTCAGGAACTATGTCTTCTGAACGTGAGTTTATATTTGGTCTTTCGTTATATGTAATTCCCACTCCATGCCCTAAGTTAGTTTTAAAGTATGAACCATAACCACCTTCGTTGATTATTTTTCGAGCATATTGCTCTAATACTTTTCCTACTATTCCTTGACGTAAGTTTTTGAAAGTTGCATTTTGTGCTTCAACAAGCATTCGATACATCGTTTCTTGTTCTTTTGTTGCTCCACCTACTGCGATAGTTCTACATAAAGTAGATGCAAATCCATTTACAGTACAACCAAACTCCATTAATATTAAGTCATTCTTTTTGACTTTTCTACTAGTTGGGTTTAAGTGAGGCATTGCTGTATTAGTTCCACTTGTACAAATGATATGGAATGGAACACCTTCTGAACCAAATTCTCTCGCTTTAAATGCGATTTCATTTGTTATTTCCCATTCTGACATTCCAACTTTTATAACACCTTTAATGTATTGATATACATCATCGCACATTTTACAAGCTTTTGAAATATTCTCAATTTCTTCAGGATCTTTTGGCATTGTAAATGGTTCAATTTCGCCAGGTGTTGGCTTGAATTTTAATGGTCGAATCATATTTCTAATCTCGACAGCATCAGCATAATAAACTTTATCTGCCTCAAAACCAATTGTTTTTGTTTTAGCACCAAGCACGTTATCTTCGGAAATATATTTCCAAACTTCACGAGTTATATGAACTTTTAAATTAGGCAAATTGTATAATTCACCTTTGATTTGCGCCTCATATCTATCGTCAGTAATAAAGTGCAATTCTTCTTTTAAAATAAATAGATAAGCAGAACTTCCTGAAAAGTTTGTTAAGTATCTAATATTTGGTAAATAAGAAACTACCAAGCCATCTAATTTAAGATCATCTAATGCAAAACGAATTTGTTGCAATCTCTTATCAATAATCTTTGGATATGATGTAGGGGGTTCTCTATGTAGTTTATCCATATTCTCTTTAATTTAATTTTTTATACAAAGTAATTAGGTGATTCTTGTGTGATTGTAACATCATGAGGGTGGGATTCTCGCAAACCAGCTCCTGATATTTTCACAAACTGAGCATTAGTTTTTAACTCTTCAATAGTCTTACAACCAGTGTAACCCATTGCTGCTCTCAACCCACCTGAAAGTTGATATAAAGTCTCATTAACTCTGCCTTTATAAGGCACTCTACCTTCAATTCCTTCTGGAACATATTTAGATATTTCTGCTTCAACATCTTGGAAATATCTATCGGCAGAACCTTTTTGCATTGCTCCTAATGAACCCATTCCTCGATAAATTTTATAAGGACGTCCTTCATATATAATTTTTTCACCAGGACTTTCCGCATGCCCTGCTAAAAGACCGCCAACCATAACAGAATCAGCACCTGCCGCTAATGCTTTTGGTACATCACCTGTCTGTTTAATTCCACCATCCGCAATAACAGGAAGATTATATTTAGATGCCATTTTGGAAACTTCCATAATTGCAGAAAGCTGAGGAACACCAACACCAGCAACTATTCTTGTAGTACAAATTGAACCAGGTCCAATCCCAACTTTTAAACCATCAGCACCTGCTTTAATAAGTGCTTCTGCTGCTTCTGGGGTTGCAATATTTCCAGCAATTAAATTAACATTTGGGTAGTGAGATTTTACAAGTTTAACAGTATCTAATACACCTTTTGAGTGTCCGTGAGCAGTATCTACAAACAAGCAATCTACTCCCGCTTTTAATAGAGAATCTACTCGCTCTAAAGTGTCTTTTGCAATACCAATCGCTGCTCCAACCCGTAATCTTCCATGCTGGTCCTTACAAGCATTTGGAAATTGCTTTCTCTTTTGAATATCTTTAAAAGTAATTAAGCCTTTTAAAACAAAGTTCTTATCTACAACAGGGAGCTTTTCAATTCTATGATATTGTAAGAGTTTTTCGGCTTCTGCTAATGTAGTTCCTTCCGGTGCTGTAACAATATTGTCACTTGTCATAATAGCACTTATTGGATCGCTTGGGCTTGGATTAAACCTTAAATCTCTGTTTGTAACTATCCCAATTAATTTTTTATTTTCATCAATAATAGGAATGCCCGAAATTTGATATGTTGACATATAGTCTAAGGCATCGCCAATTTTCTTATCCGCTGTTAAAGTAATTGGGTCCAGAATCATACCATACTCTGACCTTTTCACTCTATCAACTTGCTCAGTTTGCTCTTCGATTGAAAGATTTTTATGAATTACACCTAAACCACCTTCTCTTGCAACAGCACGAGCCATTTCAGCTTCAGTAACAGTATCCATTGCTGCAGAAAGAATTGGTAAGTTTAAGGTAATTTGATTTGTTAAGCGAGTTGAAAGAGATGCGTCTTTAGGCATAATTTCGGAATATCTTGGCACAAGAAGAACATCATCAAATGTAATGCCTTCATAGATTATTTTATTTAAGTTCATATTATTCCGTAATTAATTTTAATACAAAAAGGGTTAATTTTTTATTAATCAACCCTCATATAGAACTTTATTATAATTCTTTGGCAGATTCTACTAAAATTGAAACTTTATTATTACTAATTTCAGCAAAACCTTCTGAATTTTGAAATAATTTTTCACCTTTTCCAGTTGATAATTTTATTTTCCCATTATCTAAACTTGATACAATAGGAATGTGATTTTTCAATACTTGAAATGGTGCTTTAGAACCTGGTAAAGTAACTGATTCTACTTCACCTTGGTAAACTATTTCAGCTGGGGTTATTATTTCAACTTTTAAATCAGCCATTATTAATTCTGTGAATTTTTATATTTTTCAAATACTTCTTCGATTTTACCAACGTAAGTAAACATATTTTCAGGGATATGATCACATTCGCCATTTAAAATTGCTTTGAAACCAGCGATTGTATCTTGAATTTTCACGTATTTTCCTTCAAATCCTGTGAATTGCTCAGCAACACTAAATGGTTGAGAGAAAAATCTTTGAATTTTTCTTGCACGATAAACAGTTTGTTTATCTTCGTCAGAAAGCTCATCCATACCTAAGATATTGATAATATCTTGAAGCTCTTTATAAGTTTGAAGAGTTCTAACGCATCTTTGTGAAACTTCATAATGTTCTTTACCAACAATATTTGGGTCCATAATTCTTGATGAAGATTCTAATGGATCAACCGCAGGGTAAAGACCTAAGTTGGCAATATCTCTTGATAATACCGTTTTCGCGTCTAAGTGGGCGAAAGTATTTGCAGGAGCAGGGTCAGTTAAATCGTCCGCAGGCACATATACCGCTTGAACTGAAGTAATTGAACCTTTGTTTGTAGAAGCAATTCTTTCTTGTAAAGCACCCATCTCGGTAGCAAGAGTAGGTTGATAACCTACAGCAGATGGCATACGACCTAAAAGAGCTGATAATTCAGAACCAGCTTGCGTAAATCTAAAAATATTATCAACGAATAACAAAACGTCTCTTCCTTCTTCATCTCTAAAGTATTCCGCAGCAGTTAAAGCAGTTAAAGCAACTCTTGAACGTGCCCCTGGAGGTTCATTCATTTGACCAAAAACTAAGGCAGTTTTCTCTAATACTCCGGCTTCTTCCATCTCACGATACAAGTCATTTCCTTCTCTTGAACGCTCTCCCACACCTGCGAAACAAGAATAACCACCATGTTGCTTAGCAATATTATTGATTAACTCTTGAATAACAACTGTCTTACCTACACCAGCACCACCAAATAAACCAACTTTTCCACCTCTTGTAAATGGTTGGATTAAGTCAATAACTTTAATACCTGTTTCAAACATTTCAGCTTGAGTATTTAAAGTATCGTAAGCAGGAGCAGATTTATGGATAGAAGAAGAAGATCTTGCAGTTAAAGCACCTTTTCCATCAATTGGATCGCCTGTTACATTAAACATTCTGCCTAATATTTCAGGACCAACAGCGATTGTAATAGGTTTCCCAGTATCTAAAGCAAGCATACCTCTAACCAAGCCGTCAGTTGAATCCATCGCAACTGTTCTAACTCTATCTTCACCTAAGTGTTGCTGAACTTCGCACACTAAAATTCTATCTTCATTAGTTTCAATCGATTTATATGGAATATGTATAGCATTCAATACTTCGGGTATTTGCCCTTCTTGAAACTCTACGTCTACAACTGGTCCGATAATTTGGACGATAACGCCTTCGTTCATTAAATTTCCTATAAATTTTTGGTTTTTCAAAAAATAATGCCACAAAATTAACTATATTTTTCAAAATATAAAAATTATTTTTTAATTTATGTTTTATTTAGATTATGAGTTCTATAATACTAAATAATCACTTCAATAATAATTTATTGTAATTTTAAACATTCATCAGTCATATTAAACGCAACGAAATACCCAGTATAAAGTAAATTCCGTAAATGCACTAGATAAATTTTTGATTTTAAAACTAAAAACTGGATTCCTTGCTTCGCTCTGAATGACTAAGTTGGTTCATTTAGGCGAAGTTTAGAATTTAGATGTGTTCGACTATATTATAAAAAAATGAGAGAAAACGATAAGCCGAATTCTGTCTTCTTGCTTTCGCAAGGAGGTGATAATTTATCTGGGAGCAATGTTGCCATTACCCTCGAGCAACCTACCCAGACGCATCGGACGAACAGCCCTTACATATCGTCTCTACTTGGTCTTGCACCATACGGGGTTTGCACTGCCATTTATGTCGCCATAAATGCGGTAAGCTCTTACCTCACCATTTCACCCTTACTCCAAATTGAAGCGGTATATTTTCTGTTGCACTTTCCGTCAGTTCGCTTATGCTTACTGCCTTTGCGTTACAAAGCGTATTGTTCTATGGTGTTCGGACTTTCCTCCGTTTCTAATCAGAGATTATTAACGGCTACCACCTGTTTTCCCTCAATTTAAGAACGAAAAAAAAAGGGGAAAATCCCCTCTTTGTTAATTTTAAGCGACTAATTCGTTGATTATATCTTCGTCAAGGTGAATTTCTTCTGGGATTAAAATTCTTCCACTATTCTCGTCAATGAATATCTTATCTTCGTTGTTTCTAAGTTCAACTAAAATTTGAGAAGGAACTTTATATCCTTTACAGCTACCTTTAACAACTTGAACTGCAGCATCAGTATAATGAGTTCTAATTCTTTTATATTCTTTTAGATAATCACCGATAAGTTGCCCTTCGATGTTTTGTCTTTTTGCTTCAAGCACTTCCACTTCATCGCCTTGCTCTTTTTTAAGTTCTTCAAACTCAGCTGTCAAAGAATCAAATTCTTCTTGAGTTTCAACAAGATTTTTTTCTTGTTCTTCAATAGTTCTGAGAAGATTTTCTTGCTTAATGCCTTCTGTTCTCAAGCTTTTAGATAAGTTTTCATGTTCATCTTTAAGATGTTGAACTTCTGCTGTTATAGCATCGAATTCTTTGTTATTCTTAACTTTGAATTGTTTTTTTGCAAGTTCCTCTTCTTT
Source organism: uncultured Hyphomicrobiales bacterium (assembly GCA_964465945.1). Lineage (GTDB taxonomy): Bacteria > Bacteroidota > Ignavibacteria > Kapaibacteriales > UBA2268 > JAJRPT01. The sequence goes on along the minus strand of CAYXMM010000001.1, from coordinate 30,449 downwards.
TTCTTTTAATCTCACAAGTGTAACTTTTGCCTGGGAGACGAACTCTTTGACTTCTTCAAGAATAGATTTAGATTCGGCAAGTTTTCTTGTCGCTTTATCTAATTCTATTTGTTTCTCATCGATTTGCTCAGGTAGGTCTCCAAACTCGTCATTAAGTTCATCAAGACGAGCATCAATAAAAGAAAGCCCAGCAATAAGTCTGATTTGTGTTTTCATAAATATACCTATTAATTCACTAAATTTTTTACTTGCATATCATTATATTTCGGATTTGAATATCGAACTGGATTCGTATAAACTTTTGATAAAGAAAAACTTACTCCCGAAATATTTTTATTTAAAATATCATAGATGCCCTTTGCTACAAATTGTTCCATTTCAAAATGACCTGGGTCGATAAGAAAATATTTTCCTTCGGCTCTATGAAAATTATGATAAGAAACATCAGCAGTTATAAATGCATCTACGTTTAATTTCTCAACTTGTGCTATAAAACTTGTGCCACTTCCTCCAATAATTGCAATTTTTTTTACAAAATTTGACTTGCTAGTCGAATTTACTCTAATTGGTGAAAGAAAAACATCTTCGCATAACTTGATAAAATCATTAATTTCTAATTCATTTTCTAAATATCCAACAATTCCAAAACCATTTTCTTTATACTTCATATCGGGAATAATCCAATATCTATTAATTAAGCCAAACTTATCGGCTATAATTTTATTAGTTCCGTCTTTGTAATTATCAAAGCAAGTATGTAAAGAATATAAAGAAATATCATTTTTAATTAACATAGAAGTCAATTTTGCTACTCTTTCATCTACATCAATTTCCTGTAAAGGACGATAAATTAACGGATGAAAAGTAATGATTAAATCTACTTGTAAATTAATTGCTTCTTTGACAACAGATTCATTAAGTTCATACGCAATTAAACATTTGTTTATTGAAACCTTTTGCAAATTTATTTGTAATCCTACTTTATCATCATCAAGTGCTGAATCAATTGGGAAGATATTTGTCAATGTTTCAAAAAAAAGTTTATATTGCATTTAACAATTAAAGTTCTATTATAATTAAATTTCTTAATATTGTTAATATTTAAAAAACAAAATTACGATTTTCTTTTTACTAAATAAAAAAAATTAAAAAATGTATAAGATATTTATACTTATATTTTTGCTTTTTACAACTAATTTATTCTCTCAATTACCAGGGGCAGACAAACCAGGTTGGGAACGTGATACATCTATAATATTTAAAACCCCACGACCTTTACTTGATACGAACAATATTTACAACGATTTAAGAAATAGATTTCAACTTGATTTTGCTTTTTCAGTGAATGGATTTGGATTTGGTTTAGCTTATGGGAGAAAGATTAATGAGAGCTCTGAATATTTTTTTAATTTGATGATTTCAGAGTTAAGGGCCACAGATGAGTTAGAATTTTATGATTGGAATGAAAATAGGTATTTAGTTCCGAATAAGATAAATCGGTTAATGATGTTTCCAGTAAGTGCTGGATACAAACGTTATTTATTTCAAAGCTCATTTGAAGGAAATTTAAAACCATACATAAGTGGAGCTTTAACTTTGAATTATGTTATGTCTCGTCCTTACAGAGAAAATAGGGTTACAGATGGGCTTTATGTAGGATTTTTTGATAGTTTCAATAATATCAATAATTATTTCAAATATGGTGGATATATCGAGGTGGGTTTTGATTTTTCTCCTTTACCTAAACAAAGTACTTCAATAATGATGAGATATTATATTATAAATACTAGTGAAAAGTTAGAAAGCTTAAAAGGGGCACCTGTTACTAATTTTGGCGGTTTGTTTATTTCGTTAACTCTTGGTTTAAAATTTTAAAGGTAAGTTTATGATGATGCCTAATAAAACAAAAATTATCTGCACACTTGGACCAGCAACAAGTAGCATTGAAAAAATTGTAGAAATAGTGAATGCGGGAATGAATATTGCGAGAATAAATTTTTCACATAGCACTTACGATACACATCTTCAAATTATAAAAAATATTAGACAAGCTGAAGAAATAACGGGTAAAACAATCACAATACTTGGCGATTTACAAGGTCCAAAAATACGTATAGATAAGTTTGAAGGTGGGCAATGCGAGCTTAAAAACGGACAAGAATTTATCATTACCAACGAAGATATTGGATTAGGAAATAACAGCATAGTATCTACAAATTTTGAAGGATTAATCGCTGATGCTAAGGGTGGCAAGGAAATTTTATTAGATGATGGATATATTATTCTTGACATAACGAAAATTGAGGGAAATAAAATATATACAAAAGTAAAGAAAGGTGGAATTTTAAAAGATAAAAAAGGAATTATTATTCCTGATTGTTCTTCTTCAGCACCTTCGATTACTGATAAAGATTTGAAAGATTTAAAATTTGCAATAGAAAATGATGTTGATGCGATTGCTATGTCCTTTGTGAGAACCGCAAATGATATAGTTGAACTTAGAGGCGCAATGAAAATTTATGGTAAGAAATTACCTGTAGTAGCAAAGATTGAAAGGAAAGAAGCAGTCAACAATCTAACAAGTATTGTGAAAGAAGTTGATATTATAATGGTTGCAAGAGGTGATTTGGGCTTGGAAATGCCTGCTGAGTTAGTGCCTTTAACTCAAAAAGAAATTATTGATAAGTGTAATTATTATGGCAAGCCAGTGATTGTTGCAACTCAAATGCTCGAATCAATGATTAAAAACCCAAGACCTACACGTGCAGAAGCATCAGATGTAGCTAATGCTGTTTTAGACGGGGCAGATGTATTAATGTTGAGCGGTGAAACTTCTGTCGGAGACTATCCTATTGATTCAGTTGAATATATGTATAAGATTATTAACTCTGTTGAATCAAAATATTGCACTATTGATTTTGAATCTGATACTCCAAGAGAACGGTTACACGATTGGTCAGATGCGTTGGCTAATTCATCTTGCGTTTTAGCAAGGCAGGTAGGAGCATCTGCAATAGTTTCTATTACTGGCACGGGCTACACGGCAACAAATATTTCTAAATATAGACCATGTATTCCAATTATTGCGATAACAGATTCTTTATCTACAAAAAGATACTTGAATTTCACTTGGGGTGTTCAAACAGTTTCTGTGCCTAAAATTGATAATAGAATAAACATATATCAAAATATTAGTGATATTTTGGGTGAATTGCCTTATATTCAAAAGGGTGATAATATTGTTTTTGTTGCTGGCTTAAGTTCCGATGATGTTATGCCTCAGAATATTATTAAAATTTACAAAGTTTAAATTATATAAAGAAAATAATGAAAAATATATTAGTTTTCGGTGCTTACTCAAAACTTGCAGAAGAATGTGTTAAGCATATTAAAGGAGTTAACACAAAGATTATGCTTGCAGGACAATCTGCAACAAAATTAGAAACTATAAAGAGCCATTTGCAAACTCTAAACCCAGAAGTTTCCTATTTTACTTATGTCATTAATGCTTTAGATTATGATAAACATAAAGATATGTTTGATTTCACAATCAAGGAATTAGGTGGTCTAGATACTCTGATTATTGCTCACGGAACTCTACCAGATAATGAAACTATTAGACGAAGTCAAGAGTTATCTATCAAAGAGTTTAATGTAAATTGCGTTAGTGTTATATCTCTTTGCACGATTACGTCGGTTCATTTTGAGAAGCAAAAGGAAGGCACTATTGCTGTGATAAGTTCAGTTGCTGGTGAAAGAGGTAGGCAAAGTAATTACATATATGGAGCAGCAAAAGCAGGAGTTTCTACATACTTGCAAGGATTAAGAAACCGTATGTTTGAATTTGGAGTAAGTGTTATTACAATTAAACCAGGTATGGTAAGGACACCGATGACCACAAATTTACCAGATTCACCTCTTTTTGCTAAACCCGAAAAGGTTGGTAAAGATATTTATAATGCAATAAAGAATAAGAAGGACATATTATATACTCCAAGTTATTGGAGAGTTATAATGACAATAATAAAATTAATACCTGAAGGGATCTTTAAAAAATTAAAGTTATAAGTTTAGAAAGCAAAAATATATCTAAGAATTTCGCCCCATTTAGTTAAGAAGAGCAACCTTGCCCCAAGAATTGTTCCAAAGCCAATAAAAGAAATACCAGCAAATTGATGTATTCTTACCATCATTTGCTCTGAAATTCTATGCTTGAATTTGAATACTATTCGCATAAGCAAAGATAACCATAGATAATTGCCAAAACCAAAGCCAAGAGCAAATAATGATTTTTGAGTAAATACATTTTCAATTAAATTCAGTGCAAATATATTTACTGAAAGCCAAGTAAGAGTCCCAAAGAAAGAAGGATTAGCAACATTGGTAAGCCCTATTGCGATTCCAATTAAAAAAGGACCTTTATTTTCAAATTTACTCACAAAATTAAATTTTTTTGTTCTTACTTTTTCAGATAAAATACTTGTTTTAGAATTTTTTAAGTTAAAAACACCATATAGTATAAGAGCTAATACAATAGAAAATTGAATACCAAGGATAAGGAAAGGAAAATCTTTAGTTAAAGTAGAAAGTTCGCTTGCTATTGCAGATGTCGCGAAAATAGCAATTAAACAATACACGAAATCCATTAATAAATTAGCAAGTGCAAATTTATTACCTAATTTTAAATCTGAAAAGAGAGCGTATTTTATAGCAGAAACTCCGACTGGTCCTGGTGGAAGAGCCAAAATAAAACCTGCTATCGCCCCTATAATTAATGCACTTAGCAAATGCAACTCGAAATAGTGAGACTAATTTTTATTAACACTTTTCTCAAAGTGTCAGAAAATCTACACGCAATTTAAGAATTATTTTTAGAAAAATAACAAAATCAATAATTTATTTTAATATGTTGAAAACTTTTCTTGTATTACACTTTTATCAAAATTTAATCTTGGCTTGTTTATTGTGGTTAAAATTTGTGTGTATTTTTTTACACACAATTAACAAAAAAAGACTAAAATCTATATTATTTATAGCTATATTCATAGTTAAAATAAAAATATTTTAATAAAAAGTTTTGAAAATGAATATTATTTGATAATTTTGTGTTTTAGTCGATACTTATAAACGAAATTGAATAAAAATTTTATTAATTTATTAGGAGTTTTTTAATGAAAAACTTAAAACTTATTTTAGCAATAATGTTTGTTGGCTTTGTAACAAACATGTCATTGTTGTCTCAAACATCTGCTACAATTTCATTTTTGAATCAACCAACTGATATGATTGGCTGTTACAATGAAATTAACAGAGTTGTAGGTGTAGTTGCTGCGAACGAAAACACAACAAATACACTTAGTTTTCAATGGTTTAAAGATGGTAAACCATTAACATCTGGTGTTGAAAGCCCATTTGAATCAAATCAAGCAGGTTATGGCTTTGGTCCTTTACAACATAGCCAAGCAGGAGTATATGAGTGCTTAGTGTGGGATAATCAAGTTCTTATTGATAACCTCTTCCCAGCAGATTATGTACAGATGATGATTGATTGGAATATGAGTCTAAGTGATATTAATTTAAATATTTCAATGTTTGGCGCTCAAGTTTCTAGAAAAACTACAGTTCAAATAATTAATACTCCAAACATTACAAGACAACCAATGAGCGTTCAAGCAAACACTGGTGAAACTATTTATATGGACGTTGAAGGTACACTTTATGGTGAATTACCTCCAAGTTATAGAACTATGGTTCAATGGTATAATGGTACAAGTATGATTGTTGATAACGCTGATTTTGAAGGTGCTCAATCTTCATATTTAACTGTAAGAAATGCTGAAAAATATTACAACGCTAATATCTGGTGTAAATTAACTGGCTATTGCGGTTCAGTTAATTCTGCTACTGTAACTATAACTCCAAAACCTGGTGTTGATATTACAGCTGATTTAACTGGTGATGTAACTACTTGCGTAGGTGAAACTACTACTTTCACAATTGGCGCTGTTGCAACTAATGGTGGAAATAATGCAAATATAATGTACCAATGGTATACTGCAGGTGCTGCGGTTTCTAGTGCTACAATGAATACTTATGAATTTACTGCAACTGCTGGTGTTACAAGTGATATTTATTGTATGGTTACTTATGGAACAGATGGTATCAGCAAAATGTCAACAAAAGTAAGTGTTACTGGTAACGAAGCTCCAATGTTTAGTGCAACTATTTCTGACCAAGAAGTTGATGAAGGTGATGATTTAGTTCTTGTTGCTACTGCAAGTGGTGTTAACAATACTTATGCATGGTATATGGCTTCTTCGACTGTGTCAATCGGTAGTGGCTCAAGTTTAACTTTAACTGCTGTTGATGAAGCTGATTCTGGGTTATACTACTGCGTTGCAACAAATGATTGTGGTTCTGACCAATCTAACTCTGCTTCAATCACTGTTAAATCTTCTGGAATTGTAATGTCTGTTGATAATGCTACTAAATTTGAATTAAATGTTTCTCCTAACCCTTCTCAAGGTTTATCAAATGTTACATTTAATTTAGCAACAGCACAAAATGTAACAGTTGTTTTAAGCAATGCAACTGGTTTAGAAATCGCAACACTAGCAAATGGTTATTTACCGAAAGGATTTAACTCATTTGAAGTTAATGCTCATAAATTTAACTTATCTTCTGGTGTTTATTACATCACAATGATAACTGAAAATGGAATTGCAACAAGAAAATTAGTTTATATAAAATAATCTAATAATAATTTGTTTACGAAAAGCCACGTAGAAACGTGGCTTTTTTCGTTTATATCGAACTTTCTTCTATTTTTCTTAATTTTGAATATGGAAAATAAAAAATTTACAAAAATTGGTGATATTGAAATAGGGAATGGGATTTTTCTTGCTCCGATGGAAGATGTCTGCGACTTGCCTTTTAGAGTTGTTTGTAAACGCTTAGGTGCTGATATTGTTTATACTGAGTTTATTGCATCTGAGGGAATAATTAGAGAGTCCAGAACCTCTAAACGAAAGATGATCGTAGCAGAAGAGGAAAGACCCGTTGCAGTCCAAATTTTCGGCGGTGATATTGAAGCTATGGTAGAATCAGCTAAAATAGTTGAAGACGCTGGTGCTGATATCTTAGATATTAACTTTGGCTGCTGGGTGAAAAAAGTAGTGCAACGTGAGGCAGGTGCAGCTTTTCTTAAAAAACCAGATGAAATGGCTGAACTTACTTACCAAGTTCAAAATGCTGTCAAAATTCCTGTAACAGTTAAAACTCGGCTTGGCTGGGACAAAGAAAATATAGTTATCGAAAGCGTAGCAAAAAAAATTGAACAAGCAGGCGCTAAAGCTCTTGCAGTTCATTGTCGGACTCGTGATATGGGTATGACCGGTCAAGCAGATTGGGCGTGGATTCCAAAAATAAAGGAAGTTTTGAATATACCATTAATTTTAAATGGTGATGTTGTCGAACCAGATGATGTGCTAAGAGCTTTTCAAACTACTGGTTGCGATGCTGTTATGATTGGACGCGGATGTATTGGCTATCCATTTATTTTCCAACGAGCTAAAGTAATGATGGAACAAGGATTTGACCCAGGCGAACCAGATATTTATACAAGAGTTAATACTTGTATCCAGCATTTGAAAATGTCGATTGATTTTAAAGGAGAACACGCCATTAAAGAGTTTAGAAAACATTATTCGGGTTACTTAAAAGGATATTTTGGCGCTTCTGAAATTAGACGTGCTTTAATGGATAGTTTAGAATTTAATGAAATAGAAGATAATTTGCTAAAATATATTAAGTATTTAGAAGAAAATGATAGAGTTGAGCCAGTAAGTAAAGTCAGAAAAGCACCAAGTTTGAGTTGCAATTCTGAAAGATATGTCAAAAAGCAAACTGCTGGAGTAGTTTGAATGGCTTGGAATGATGTCATAGGTCAAGAAAGAGTAAAGCAAATTCTTCAGAATGCTTTTGTTCATGATAGGATTGCTTCAAGTTACCTATTTGTTGGTAATGAGGGAATTGGCAAAGATGCACTTGCTATTGAATTTGCTAAATTACTAAATTGTCCAAATCCAATAATTGAAGATAATGGCTTAAATTCAGTTGCAAAAGTTTCTAATGAATTTGATGTTAAGTATAAAGAAAATATATTATCACATCAAAATATTATATCTGTTTTCCCAATTCCTGCTCCTAAAACAGGTGCAAAAGATGAAGGCGACTTGCTTTCTGGTTTAACAGACGATCAAGTTAAGGAAATTCAAGATGAATTGAAAAAAAAATCATCTGACCCTTATTATAAAATGAATATTACTGGAACGTTAGCAATAAGAGTTTCGCAGGTTAGAAAGATTAAACAAATTCTTAAAATGTCTAATGTTAATTTTGGAAAACGCGTGATTATTCTTTTCGATGCTCATTTAATGAACGAAGAAGCATCAAATGCCTTATTAAAATCTATCGAAGAGCCAGCCGAAAATACAATTTTTATTTTAATTACTCATTCACCTGAATTTATCTTAGGAACAATTAAATCGAGATGCCAATTAATTCGCTTAGACCCTTTAAAAGATTCTCATATAAAAGATTATTTGCAAAAAAACGATATTAATTTCGGGAACTTAGATTTTATATTACCTTTTGCGCAAGGTTCTATTTCAAGGGCAATTGAATTTGCTGATGAAGAAATTCAAAAGCTTCGAGAACATTCTATTGAAATATTACGAAATGGATTAAGGGCAAAGGTATATCGTGAGAAAACTATTGAATTAATTGATGAAATTACTGGTTTAAATGATAGAGGTACAACTATTAAATCAATTTTAATTATTGCTTATTGGTTACAAGACTGCCTAAAAAAATCAGTAAATAGCGATAAAATTGTCAATAAAGACCAAGAAGATAGTATAGAAAAATTCGTCCAAGCATTTCAAAATAAAGATATAAGACAAGCAATATTAGAATGTGAAGACAGCATCAGAATGATAAATCAAAATGTAAATCAGAACTTAGTCTATCTATCATTAATAATTAAAATACGGCGAATATTTTTATAAAAAAAGGGGCGAATTAACGCCCCAATTTTATTATATTTTATTTGCCACTAAATTTATATTTAATGTAAATTCATCATAAATAGTTTTGTCTCCAAGAGAATCGAAGAAAGAACCAGAGCCATATTTAATATCATAACGAGTTCTATCAACTACCATCACAGCATTTGCAGTAATTTTATTTCCATTAATTTTATAGTCAGTATCAAAAGTAATTTGCTTTTTGATGCCTTTGATTGTTAAATCGCCAGTAACTTTAATTTTACCATTACCTAAATCTTTTATAATTCTAATATCAAAATCAGATTCTTTATATTTAGCAACGTGAAAAAAATCTTCTGATTTTAAATGATTAAGTAATTTAGTGTTCCATTCACCTGGTTCTAAATCTTTAACTACAATAGAAGACATATCAGTTGTGAATTGCCCATCAGTAATTTTGCCATTATCGACAATTAAATTTCCTGATTTAATATCTATATGTCCCCAATGACCGCCTGTTACTTTTTCTGCAGTCCATTTTACATTTGATGCTTTTGGGTCAACTTTGTATTCATCGGCGAAAGTTGAAAATGCCGTAAGTGTGGAAAGTATTACCACAGATAAAATTGCTTTTATCATAAATTTATCCTTAAAAATATATTAAAAAAAGTTTGTTTATTCCAAGTTATCGAATTTTTGTATAATTGTGCGAAGTACTTTCTTGGTTGTTTCTACTTCACTGCAATCAATGTCTTCTAGAAAATCAATGAGAGTTTTAAGTGCTAATTCGTTTGATTTTTCTTCTAATTCTCGTCCGGCGCTTGTCAATTTTATAAGTTTCATTCGTCTGTCGTTTCCGTCGTCAATTCTTTCTACAAACTTGAGCTTTTCAAGATTGTCAAGTATTCTGGTAATCCCTGGTTTATCTTTTCCAGTCAAACAACAAAGCTCTCTTTGGCAAATTTCATCCTTCTCCCATAAATGGTGCATAACAATATATTGTTCACCAGTAATAGGATGGTTAGCATCCTTAAAATTCTTTAAAAGACGCCTATTCATTGCCGAATGAGCCCTTGTAATCAAGAATCCGAAAGACTCAGTCAAGTCATATTTGTGTATCGTGTCATTTACGTTAGTTGTCATATTAACTATAACGATTACAACTAAAAAATGTTTTAAAATAATTGAAAAAAATTAAAAATAATTTTTTTTCAAAAAAATATCCTTATATTTGTGTCTGTATTTTTGCAGAAAAGCAAAAAGATGGAGAGGTGGCAGAGAGGCTGAATGCAACGGTTTGCTAAACCGTCGTAGTGTATCCACGCTACCGGGGGTTCGAATCCCCCCCTCTCCGCAACCAACACAGACATACTATATTTACTATTATTTCGATACTCCCCTTCTAATTAATTATCTAATTTTTATTTGCAAGATTAAGTATAAAAATATATCTGTTTAAAATGCCTTTATTTACTTTTCACATAATATAATAATTTTTCATTCAATTCTTAATTCTTCTTTATTAATTCAAAGTTGTATATTTGTAATTAATAAAAACACAAAAAACATTTCAAAGTAGAAGAATACTTTGAAAACTTCAAGCATATATTCTTTCTTTAACTATTATAAAAATCATAATATGCTTGAAATAAAAATTAAATAAGATTCAAAAAATGACAACAGAAGCAAAACAAGTTAATTCGGCTAAAAATATTGCCTTCGATAAAATTAAATCTTTAGTAAACAGATTTGACGAACAAAAAGAGTTCTACAAAAAAGCTGATTATAATGAAACTCAAACAAGACGAGATTTCATCGACCCTTTCTGGAAACACTTGGGCTGGGATGTCGATAACGAAAACGGATATGCCGAAAACTACCGAGAAGTAATTCATGAAGATAAAATAAAAATTGATATTTCAGATATAAATGACACAAAAATAAAAAAATTAACTCATACAAAGTCTGATAATAGCGTTTCGTTTATAGATAATTTCATTGAATGTCAAGACTATAAATATAGTTTTGGAATTATTTTATTATCAATAAAAGATTATCACTCACATATATGGTTGAATCAGAGAAAGAACATACAAAACAAACAAAAAGAAAAACAAGAGTTCATGAACTTTATTAAGAATAAAATGAAAAAGAACATTAACGAAGTAGATTTAGATCAAGTAAGAGCAGAGTTATTCAAAGTTTTAAAAGACCCAAGCACAAAAATAAAATAATTGTATTTTTAACTAAAACTTTTAGTTATATTGCGTAACTAAAAATTAAAAAGGTAGGAAAAGATGAACATTATAAATTTAAATTCGAAATATGAACCAAATGCTGAACAAATAACTTTTTCTGAAAGTGTTTTATGTTCCGACGAAAGATTTTCGGAGGATAAATTATCTATACAAAAGATATCAAGAAATATCCCAATTTATATAGTAAATGATTTGAATTTTATTAAATTACAACACAATTATAAAGAATTAGTTCTTGATGACATATTAGATGAGAATGTAAAAGAACCATTAAATCCTATTTTTGAAGTTTTGGGATTATATGTAAGTAAGGGTAAAAGTGAGAATCCTGAAATTTATCTTTGTATGGAAGCAATTAAAGATCACTCAAAAGATGATGAAGAATTTATTTTATTATTTACTTTAGTCTTAATACATGAAATTGCACATGCTTATATGGATAAAAGTAAATATGTTGTTATAGATGAGTTTTATCAATGGATGGAAGAAGGATTTGCTAATAAAATTACATTAGATATTTTTAAAGAATATGATAAATATAATGATAAAATAAATTTTAATGTTTCACCTTTTGATTTTGCTAAAAATTTTATAACAAAACAACCACTCAATTATAAATTAGGTCTTGATTTATTTGAACATCAAATTAAAAGTAAACTTTGGTATGAAAATAAAGAAATTATAAATAGAAAAGTAGAGGCAAAGAAAAATTGGTTAGATTTAAATATACAAAGACTTAAAACAAAAAGTAAAGCTGATGTAAAATTCATTCAAAATTTAATGGATGTATTGATAGAAGACCGTTTTAATGAATTAATTAGTACTAATAATAAAGCTGATGAAAAAATTAAAAAAGGATTCCTTGAACCTACTAAAGAGAATCTTATTTCATTTGGTTTAAATCCAGAGAATGTTATTATAAATAAAAACAATAAAATTGAATATAATGGTGATGTTGATTTATCAAATAAAGGATTAACTGAAATTCCTTTCGAATTTGAAAAAGTCATTGGTAGTTTTTATTGTAACAACAATCAACTAATTAGTTTGAAAGGTTCGCCAAATATTGTTTCTGGTAATTTTTACTGTTATAATAATCAGATAATTTCCTCAGGAGAAATTAATTATAATGTTTCTGGTAACTTTTATTGTCACAATAATTTAGTAGTATATTCTAAAAATAACAAACTAATTGAACATTTTGATATTGAAAAATCATGGTCAATAATTGATTCAAAAGGTAATTGGATTAATTACTCTGGTGAAGAACATTTAAAGATAGCAATCTCAAGAATAGATGAGTTAGATTTCGTTGAAGTTCTAAAAATAAGAAATACTATAAAACAATTAAATATAAATATAGAATTAAAAGATTATTGTTTAGAAATATTAAATGAATACTTGGAAAAGAATAACAATAATAATTTTAGAGGTGTACATCTAGACTTAGATAAAGAAGTTCTAGATATGTTTTAAAATAAAAGAGGTACTAAAAGAAAAATTAATATAAATTAAAACTTCTTAAGTTTTGTTTGATATAATTAAGAAAACAATTTTTTTAAATTTTTAGGAGATTGAAAAATGGATTCAATTTTTTCTACTTATTCACAAGGTGAAAATAGAGTAACCTCGACAATAATTGCAGTATTTGAACGCTTAAATCCAAATACTTTGAGCACAATATTAGCAAAAATTATTGGTGAAGATACTTTTGAATTGGTAAAATTTGAAAATCAAGTTAAAAAAGGTGAAAATAGTAGTATTCCTGATGCACGTATTTATTCTAATTTTGAACTTTTTATTGAAACTAAAATTAAAATAGATTCTGTTGATGAAAGACAAATAGAAAACCATCTATCTTATTTAACGAATGATTATTCAAAATTGCTTTTATTAACACCTGATTTAATTAAACCATTTAGAGGAGATGACAGTCGAATTATTTGGTCAAATTTTAATACTATTTTAGAAATTATCGAGATTTTATTACTTGATCAATTTTCAATAACTGAAAGAGAAAGATTTTTGTTACGAGAATTAAAAATATTCTTAGAAAATAGTGATGTTTTATCAGAAGATCCAAATAATATAGTTACGGTAGTTGCGGCAAAAGATGCTTTTGCAGAATATTTACAAACAGGATTATATATTTGTCAGCAAAACAGAAAATTTAAATTATCAAAATATTTTGGTTTTTATTTAAATGGAGAAATTCAAGTATATTTTCCTGAGATATTAGGTTTTATAGATGACTTCAATTTTTCATCCGATAATATTTATAATTTAAATGATAGTGAATTTAAAGGCTTAAATCGTGATTTAAAAGAATTACAAAAAAGAATTGATGATTATGTAAACTCAAACACAAAAAAAAGAATTGGATATTATAAAATTATAGTTCTTTCAAAACATGATGATATTAGAACTCTTAAAAGAAGTAAAGGGATAAAAAATGATAAAATTTCAAAAAATGGAACTATAACTGCTTTTACTCAAGGTCATACTTATTGTGATATAAACAGTCTTTTATTTGAAAGTAATAAATATACAAGTCAAATTTAGTTTTAAGCCCCAAAACCGGGGCTTTTTCTCCCCCTCACCACAACCACCTAACATACTTCTCAAACTCCTTTTTATCAACATAAATATGCTTTATAGTGGTGCGATTGGCAACAACTTGTAGCCAGTCATTATTGTCTATGTGGTCGGGCAGGGTGTATTCTTCTTCCCAGAAGACAGCGGAATGTGTGTGCTCGTAAGTGATTTGCTTGCCTCCGAATAGGCGATGTTCTTGCATAAAATAAAAAGTGTCATCATACGCTATATGCAATACTTTATAAAACGTAGTAATTTTAAAATAAAGATTATAATCTTCGTCTTCAATTATTTTCTTTTTCTTCTTTGCCATAATTTGTAAATTTAAAATACAAAATTAAGGACTAAGGAGATAAAAAATGACGTATAGTGAATATTTTAAGAATTGTGTTAAAAAATGTGATACAAATATCTAAAATCAGTTTTATTGTATTTATGTATAAAAAAACACTCCTTAGTATTTAAGGAGTGTTTTAATTAAAAAAAATGTATTAATATTTATTTTTCTTTTTTACTTTCTTGGTATGCTTTAACGATTTCATCTTGAACGTTTCTTGGCACTTGGCTGTATTTTAAGAATTCCATTGTGAACTCGCCTTTACCTTGAGTCAAAGAACGTAAGTCTGTTGAATATCCAAACATTTCTTTTAGTGGAACTTCAGATTCAACAACAACATAGTTATTTTCAGATGCTGTGTTGATAATAATCCCTCTTCTTTGATTTAACTGACCGATTACAACACCTTGAAACTCATCTGGTGCAGAAACTTCAAGCTTCATAATTGGTTCGAGAATTACAGGGCTTGCTTTTGCCATAGATTCTTTCATCGCTTGTCTTGAAGCAAGACGGAATGCTAAGTCTGAAGAGTCAACTGCGTGAGTAGAACCATCATTGATTTCAACTTTAACACCAACTACTGGTTGGTCGATAAGAACACCTTGAGTTAATTGCTCTTGGAAACCTTTATCGCAGGCAGGAATATATTCTTTTGGAATAGAACCACCAACGATTTTGTTCACAAATTCATAATTAACAGCAGTATCTAACGGAATTGGCTCGATATAACCTGCAACACGTGCGAATTGACCGGAACCACCAGTTTGTTTTTTGTGAGTATAATCAAATTCGATTTTTTTATTGATTGCTTCTCTATAGGCAACTTTTGGTTCACCAACAACTACCTCTGTATTATACTCTCTCTTGATTCTTTCAACATAAATTTCAAGGTGAAGTTCACCCATACCTTTGATGATTGTATCACCTGTTTCTTCATCACGAGAAACTCTTAAAGTAGGGTCTTCTTTTTGGAATCTATTTAATGCTTTAGAAAAATTAACCAAGCCAGATTTTTCTTTTGGAGCAACTGTTAACTCAATAACCGGAGTTGGAACAAACATTGTTTCCATAGTTAATTTTTTAGCCCCGTCAGTGAAAGTGTCCCCAGAAGAACAATCAATACCGAAAGTAGCGATGATATCACCAGCTTCTGCTTCTTCAATATCCATCATTTCATTTGCGTGCATACGAACTAAACGAGGAACTTTGAATTTCTTATCATTAGATGAATTATATATGAAATCACCCTTTTTAACTTTACCTTGGTAAATTCTCATATAAGTAAGTTGACCATATTTTCCGTCTTCAAGTTTGAAAGCAAGTAAAACAGGGATTTTAGTTGGGTCGCAAACTAATGGGAACTCAGCTTCATCATTATCAGCATCTAATGCAGTATATTTCATATCTAATGGTGAAGGTAAATACTCAGTAACACCATCTAATAATAATTGAACACCTTTGTATTTGAAAGCAGTACCTGCAAAAACAGGAACTAATTTTAAATCTATTGTTGCTTTTCTAATTATTGGTCTCAATTCTTCTGCGCTTACTTCTTCTTCCATTAAGAATTTTTCAGCGATAGCATCATCAAAATCAGATACCGCTTCAACAAGTTTATTTCTTTTTTTCTTTGCTTCATCAAGGAACTCAGCAGGAATTTCTTCTATTCTGATATCTTCACCCTGAGGACCATCAAAATAAACAGATTTCATAGTTAATAAGTCAACAACTCCACGCATTTTGTCTTCAACGCCCATAGGCATTGTTACCATAACTGCGTTAAGTGATAATTTTTCTTTTAATTGAGCAACCACTCTATCTGGATTAGCACCAGAGCGATCACATTTGTTGATAAAAGCTAAACGAGGAACTTTATATCTTTTCATTTGTCTGTCAACAGTGATTGATTGAGATTGTACACCTGCAACAGCACAAAGTACAAGAACAGCACCATCTAATACTCTTAATGCTCTTTCAACTTCAACTGTAAAGTCGATGTGACCAGGAGTGTCGATGATATTGATATTGTGGTCTCCCCAAGTAGCATAAGTTGCTGCTGATTGGATTGTGATACCTTTTTCTCTTTCAAGATCCATAGAGTCCATTGTAGGACCACCACCATCTTTTGAGCGAGTTTCAACAACTTTATGAATTCTACCAGTATAGAATAAAATTCTTTCTGTTAGAGTTGTTTTACCGGAGTCGATGTGGGCAGCGATACCGATATTTCGTAGTTTGCTTATTTCTGCCATTTTAAAATCAAGTTATAATTTATAAAAATTTGAATTTCTTATTTTGAAATTTTTCGTTTAAAGATTACAAAATTAAGAATGTTATTTCAATAAAACAAAGAAAATATTAAGTTTATGCGAATTTTATTAGTTTTATGTCTATTGCTTATTTAATATTTTAATTTAAAATATTTGATATAATTACATTTGTTTTTTAGTTTTGTTTGTGTTTTAATTATATTAATTTAGATAATTTTTATGAGTTTAGAAAAATATAGTGATTTAGAGTTATCACGTTTATTAAGAAATTTACTCGATGGGCAAAAAAGCGAAACTATTGAAAAAGGCGAATCTCTTCTGAATGAATATAATTTATTGCCAAGTCAATATGAATTTGACTTATCTATGAAAGAGCATAAAAAACAACTAGAAAAAGTACATAATAGAATGGTTGATATTACTCAAAAGTATGTGCGTAAAATTAAAATTTTTTATGATGAAGAAGTTTCAAGATATGAAGGAGTAATTCATAATGATTTTTATAATTATAACATAGATAGTTTTGTGGATTATGCTTATGAGGTTTCTAGATTTTTAGAAGATAATCTTTATGAACTGATTGAACTCGGAATAAACCAAACACAAATCGACGAATTTAATTCAAACTTGTTCGATTTAAGAGAGCTAAATACTATCTATCAAAATAAACTCAACAAATATACCGAAACAAAAAATAACATCATTAATAATATAAAAAATATGATTAATAAATTGTGGTTATAGTTAAATAAAATTATGGACATTCACAAGTTGCTCTTGAGAATAATTCATTATTATAAGAACGAACTTTAAATTGATAATCTGCTGATTCAACTCCATTTAATCTATGAACTTTGATATAATATGTTCCTGAAGAATTATTATTCATTAGAATTACTTGGCAATTTGTTCCGGTATTTTGAGTTCTTCTTACTAATTGTAATTTATTATTTGCTGGGTTGATTTTATATAAATCAATATATAAAAATTCACCGCAAGAATTAATTAAAATGTTCTTTTTAGTAGATGTAAATTTATACCAATCAATTTCGCTGTCATTTGCAAGATGCCCATCAACAATAAAATCTTCATAAATTATAGTAGCAGTTGAAGAATCAGAATTTGAGTTAGTTTCATCATTGCTTTCAGATGTTGAATAGAAGTAAGTTGGATTATTTTCATTGTTTAAATATATTGGCTTGCCATTAAACAATTTATATTCAAATATTTTAAAGAAATAAGTTGAGTTTGACATTAAATCGTTCAATTTAAAAGGAACTGAGTTATCAGTGCCATTATAAATAACGAATGAACCAGGTTGTGTTTGGTTACTATTAATAATTGATTGATTTATATTATTTTCAGCAGAGTAAATAATTTCATTTTCTGGTGATGCAGGAGGTCTACCTAAACGAGCAACAATTATTCTACCATCGCCATCGCCATTAGTCCAAGATTCTATCTGAATTGAACTTGTGTTAGGATTTCCGTCTGACAATGCTAATTCTGATGAATTTGTTGCTGGAGAAAGTGGATAAAGTGTAAATGTTGAAGAAATCGCCTCAGTTAATTCAGAATTATCTGTGGTTAAATAAACCGGAGTTGCTCCGTCGTCATTAGTTAGAACAAGGTTTGTGATAGTTATATAAGATTGACCTTTTAATATTGAGCCAGTATAATTTCCTGATTTAGCAACATCGCCGACAACATTAATAGTTATATCATACTTTTGGTCTGCTATAGTTTCATTTCCATTTATATCTAAAGTTTTGATTGTAACATCAATATGGTCACCCGATTGAATAAATGTTGGATAAATATTAGATATTGAAAGAGCATTTGGAGTTGGGGCTTGCGAAATTGTTCTTATTGTGCCTAAATATGGTCCACCGGCTTCAACTTTTGCAGGACTATTAAATGAGACATAATCGTTACTTGGGATATTGAATTTTATAGTTGAATTAATTGGAGCGGAATTTCTAATATCAGCAGTTACAAAGAAGTTCCTTGCGTTTTCGAAAACTACATTTTTAGAAAATGGCTCGAAAACAAAGTAATTTCCATCTATTTTTCCAACTGAAATATCTTCGTCTTGGTCAGCAACTTTGTTATTATTTAAGTCCTGCCATAATTTGATGTTTGTTAGATGATTTACTGGTAATAAGCCATTTGTAACTTCGTAGTTCAACACTAACTTAACAAACTTGGCAGTATTATCAACGGATAAAGTAAAACCAAATAGATTTTGATTTCGACCTTCTTTAAAAATATTCCCTTCTGGAATGTAGTCAGATGAAACGATTGTAACATCAAGGTCAGCAAAAGTGTATGCAGAACCTGAGATTGTATCCGTTGCAACAGGTGCTGCTCTACTTGAACGAAGAGATTGCTGTGGAATACTTAGAATTAAATCGTTTGTTCCATCATTCGCATTATTAGAAATTGAATCAACAACAATAAAGTAGTATTCACCTACGCTTTCAATAATTTCTTCTTCTAATAGTTCAAAAGTATAAGTTTTGTTAGATGAAATTGAAAGCTCGTTGCTTAGGTCAATAAGTGAATTATCATCATTTGTTGCGTAATCATTGTCGATTGAATGATAAAGTTTTAAATTTCCTGATAACGCCAACAAAGGTGAATTTGAGAAATTCAAATCAAAACTCGTAAGTCCTGCTTCGTTGCCTAATGGTTGAATTTCAAATCCAAAAATTGGTATATTGATAGTATTTGGCAGCAAAGGACTTTCACTAATTCCAATTGGATTATATATAGCATCGATTCTTTGTTGGAAATTGTAATATTTTGTTCCGATTGTTTCAAGTTTTATTATTCCTCTGCTAATTGTAAAGCATGCTTGGTTTAAATAAACTAAAACAGAATCAGCAAATATAGTAACACTATCAGAAACATCAGCAGTTATAAAGAAGTAGCCATTATTTGATGGATTAATTTCAATATTTGGTAAACCATTAAACTCAACTGAATCCTGACCATAAGTTACAGATATTAATAATTCATTATCATTGTTTGAATTAAAGAATTGATCATTTGAAGAGTATAGTTTAAAATTTTGAAATTGTCTTTTATTATCTGGTACAAATAATTTAATTGCAGTTAGATTAGTGAAATCCGTTGCAGAAACCTGAAACGCTAAAATTAAATTATCTTTCGAACCAGCGATTAATCGACTATTTGGATATTCATTTTGGTCGACTCTTTCTTCAAGTTCTGAGAGCGAAACAGTCAGCGGAACTACGGCAGTCCATAAAGTATTAAAGTCAGTAAATTGGTCGATAGTATCTTGAGATTCAAGTCGATTGATTTGATATTGATTTTTTGTTGTTATTGCTGCCCAAAAGTCATCAATTGTTCTTGTGGAAGCAAGTATTAAGTTAGCTTCATCTTGATTGTTCAGTTCTGATTCATAATAACTAAAAATTGGTCTTGCTTCTATTCCGTCATTTGCTGTTGTAATACCGAACATTCTTTGAACTGAATTACCTCCAGCCACTTCAACTGAAGTGTGGTATCTTTTTATTATTGTTTGACCAAACGGATTAGCTCCTGCACCTTGCTTAAAGCCAATTCCTAAACCAGCAAAATTGAGAGTGTTAAGTGTGCTATTAAAAGTATAATCATAATATATGTGTCCAAGTTGAGAATCGTCATTAATTGAATTTTTAACAATACCTTCTGTTTCATAAAGAAAAGCAAGAGGTTCTTGCAATGTTAAGATATTGCCTCCATTTAAGTTTAAGTCGCCGTCACTTAATCTTAAATCTTTATAAACATTTAACTCATCGACTGCAATAGAATTATCTAAATTTAATCCAGTTGAGTTATCTAAAGTTAAGTTTTGGAAATTAATTTCTGCCCCATTCTCTACTGATATAGTTTGTTGAGTGCTACCTTGGAAGTAGAAATTAGTAGTACCTGCTGTATATAAATTAGCAGATGCATCGGCTGTGAAATTTCCATTTATTATTATATCAAGATTATCTTGAATATATAATGATTTAGAATCATCAATATGTAAATCATTGAAAACAACTGAACCCAGTCCACCACCACTTGTTATAGTTGCAGATGATGAATTGACTTTAAATGTAACTTCTCCGGCAAGTGCTGTGAATGATGACGTTGCCCCTAATAAATCAAATATATCACTTTTAACAGTAAAATCTGATGAAGTTTGCACAGTGTTTGCGTTTTCTATTGATAAATCATTGAAAATAAGCTGTTCGTCGTTATAAATTGTATGAGTTCCACCATCTATAAATCTAATTTCACCAGTTGAATGAGTAAAAGATGAACTATTATTAACCGTTATATCGCCTAAAATTGAGAAACTGCCTGAACCATAAGCATCTGAATTAGTTGCTTCCAAATTGTTAAATTGGAAGTCAGAAATATCATTACCTGCATTATTTGAAATTGAACAACTCGCTCCGCTTAAATAGATTGTACCTGCATTTGCTTGAAAACTTGTTCCGTTTCCAATCGCCATTCTTCTATTAATTTCAAAATCTGATATTGTTTCATAAGAACCAACAGGTAGCCAAAAATAATCAAATTCTAAATTGCCTGTGTTTGTAATTGTTTTACTTGAACCAGTAAATCTTGTCCCAGCAAAATTTGAAAAAACTATATCACCACTTACATTCAAGTTACCATTGATTTGAGCAATAATAATTTCACTACCAGGTGAGTTAGTTGTGTAGTTTCCTGTTACGTTCAAATCATTCAAGAATAAGCCCTGTGCACCAGTCGCATGAGAAGGGCAAGTAATTGTATTGCTTCCTGATAAAGTTATTTCCGAAGGAGAAGAAGCTGTGAAATAAGAAGTTGCCCCTAAAGTCAAGCCACCAGCAATAGTGAAATCATCATCAGTTGTTCCATTAGTTACAGCATCATCGAATACTAAACTGAAAAATTGTGTTGTTCCACTATTATTTAATGTTAAATTCGGTTTTGTGAATGTTATACTGCCTGCAGATGCTGTGAAAGAATAACCAGCATTTTGTAAGAAATAATCACCTTCTATAGTAAATCCTGAAGAAGTAATAGGTGAATTATATACTTCAAAATCATTTAAATTTAATCTACCATTATTGGTAATAGAACCTCCACTAATTCTAAAAGTTCCTGATGATTGTGTTAAAGTTGAAGAAGCGTCAACATTTAAAGAATTTCCAATATCAAAACTTTGGGCAGAGGATGTTATACTATTTGTTAAATTAAGATTATAAAATCTAAGATTATCAGCATTGTTTGGAGCTGTATTTATAATTACATTATCTACATCATTCAAAGTAGTAATATAAAGAGTGTTATCAGCTCCTGCTTCATTTGTTATTGTACCTGATATTTGACTAACAGCTCTAAAATCACCAAAAGATGCAGTTGATTCAAATGTTAAGTTATCACATGTCAAATTACCTAAACTTGTTAGACCACCACTTCGTGTAAATATTAGGTTAGAACCATTTTCAAAAAACAATCTTCCGCTATCAAAAAACATATTTCCATTTATATAGAAATCATAAGCACCTCTAAAGTAAATATTTGCACTGTTTGCAATTCTAAGCGAGTAAAATGTTAACCCAGAACTTGCACCATCAGAATTTGTTTCTGAAAATATTTGCATGTTATTCAAATCAAGAGTTATTTCAGAAGGAGAGGAAGCAACAAATACAGATGTATTGTCGACCATCCTAAAATCATTTTTCAAATCAAAGTTTGATGTTGTTCTTATGTCTGCACCCGAACCAATATTAACGTAATTGAAATCTAATGTACCCGTGTTTGTAATTGTTTTAGATGTAGAATTATCAAAAGTAGTCGTTCCAGATGTGAAATTACTCACCCCTGAAACATTAAAATTGCCTCCAATAGTAGCGCTTGCTGTGGTGTTAAGAGTACCAGTAACATATAAATCATTTAATGAGATGATTCCTGTACTATTGTTTGTCATTGTCGAAAAGTTAGAAAAAGTCAAGGAGTTAGTATTTGCGGTTGAAATGGCACCTGTATTATATAAATTTATATCTCCTTGAATTTCAACATTAGTCCCTTGAATGTCGACTGAACCATTATCAATATTGAAAACATCTTCAATTATTAAGTTGTCTGTTAAAGCAATGTCTTCATTTACGTAAAGTTCATTTATCGTATTATTTATAAACCAATTACCAGAATAAGATAATGTATTTACTCCACTTGCAATCACAAATGCAGAACCATTATCTTGAGCGTCAAAATAACCTGCTGTATATCCTACATCGTCATTTATAGTGAGAGTATTGCTATTTAAATCAAAAGTTGAACTTGCGCTATTAAAGTATAAATCATTGTCAACATTTAATGAAGCACCTAAAGTTATAGTTCCATTTTTTGCTACGTCTAAGTATCCTACTTCTCTGTTTTTAAATACATCAGGTAGTGTTAAGTTTCCCGCACCCCATAAATCAATTCTGCAACTATTATTGGTTGCATCAATTAATCCTGCAGTATAATTAAGAATGTTTGGGAAAACAAATATTACTCCTTCAAGACTGAATGTTGGTGATGCGGCGGTCATTGTTAAAGTATTATCAACACCGAAATCATCTGTAAGCGTTGTTGTAGTAGAATTATTCAAAATTAAATTATAAACTTTGTAATTTTCAAAATCTGCACCGTTTAAATTTAAAGGACTACTATTTTGTAGTTTAAGTGTTCCTCCCGTCTGAGATTGAAATTTCGTAGGACCAGGGGTTTGAATTATCCAACCGTTATCTAAAGTTAATGTAATATCATTTGTTTCAATATCTAAATCCATCAAAGTATTATTCAAATATAATTTTCCTTGCACTTCTAAATCATTTAAAAGTGTTACCAATCCGCCACGCTGTATATCCAATACCCCAAGTTTTTGGTCTTTGAAGTAGTTACTATTCAAAGTAAATGGTGAATTTGAGCTTAATAAAAATGTTGAACTGGCATCAGTGAAATCAAGCGTGCCACTGGTATAAGATATGTCCCCAGACAAGCCAAACTCATTTGCTTGTAAATCATAGTATAAGCCTGCATTGTTAACATACAAATTGCTCTGAACACCTAAGTTACCAACTTGTGTGATAGTACTCGATTGAAGTAATTCAAGCGAACCAATATCACCAGTTGATGAAAAAACACCAGTATTGAAAGTAATAGGGCTTGAACCAGCAAAGCTTAATGTCGAACTTGCATCTGTTGCGTCAATTGACCCAGCAGTATAGTTAATTCCACCACCTAAGCGTAGTCGATAAGTACTAATATCAAATAAGGCGTTTGCGTTATTCATTGTAAAATCGCCATCAATATCGGCATTGCTGCCAAGCGTAATAGTTGAGCTTCCAGAAATTGATAAGTTACCAACTTCACCATTTAAGAATGCTCCACTTGAAAAAGCAGTTGCTCCAGTAAAAGCAAGATTTAAAGTTGAACTATTATCTGTCAAATCAATCGCACCAGCATTTGATACAATTGGATTGTCTATAGTTAAAGATTTATTAGTTACATCAAATAAAAGTCCTGCATTATTAAGGGTTAATGTTCCGTTTACTCTTAAATTATTTGCCAATGTTCCAGTACTATTGTTACTTAGATATAAGTTTCCACATTCATTACTAACAAAAGTTGGAAGTGTGATATTACTTGACGTGTTTAGAGTTAATGTAGAACTATTATCAGTTAAGTCAATAGAACCAATATTTGTAGTAATTGACCCACCAATTGACAAATTATAGTTCTGCATATCAAGAATTAAACCTGCATTGTTCAAATCTAAAATTGAAGAAACAATTAAATTATTATTCAAGCTGACAGTTGCATTTGTATATAAGTATAATTTAGAAATTGAATTTGAAACAAAAGTATTTGCTGGAACATTTATATTCGAAGATCCACCAATATAAATAATACAATTTGGATCAGTCGCATCAATATTTCCAGATGTTCTAGTTGGACTAAAATCAAAAATTAATGAATTACCTTGAATATCAAATGTTCCCGCACTTAAATTCATACTATTATTAGCTGTTAAAGAAACAGAATTTAATGAAGTATTACCAAATATATTAATTGCCCCTATCGAATGGCTTCCACTACCATAAATATTACCACCTTGCATATTGAAAGTTGACAGATTTGAATTTACTGTACTATTCAAAAATAAATCATCAATTATTTCAATTGAAGTTGCATTCGTTGAGTTAAAATTGGCAGTAATGTTTAAGTTCGAAAAAGTTGCGGAACCGTTTGTATTTGAGTTTGTACTGCTCAGAGTAAATGTTCCTGAGTTATGTTTATATCCATTCAAATTATCAAAAACGCCAGCAGATATTGTGCTTTCACCTGTATTATTTCCAACTGCTTCAAAATTAGCTACAGACAAACTTCCACTTGAAATAATATTAGCATTGTTTTGCAAAGAAAAGGTCCTACTTGCAGAAACAACAAGACTCGCAGAGGCATCAATTTCTAAAGTATTATAAATTAATAAATTACTAAACGAAGAGTGGGTGCCTGTTATATGCAAATAATCAACTTTGACATTGTAACCACTTGATGAACTACTACTAACCCCTTGCATTGTAATAGTTGTTGATAATCCATTAGCATTAAAACTACTGCCTGGTGAAATATTTTGAAATCCACCACTCATTGTAAAATCTGTTGTGTTGTTAATTGTAACTGCATCTAATCCAATATGTTTTAAAGTGTTAATACTTCCAAACCCAGTATTGGTACAACCAGTTGAAAATATATAACTTGCATTATTATCATAAGTAGTTATCCCTAATAAGGAATTATCAATAGTTGCTTGAACTCCATTCGGATTTGCAGTTTGAAGCGTCGCACCAGAGTTTAATGAGAATGAGCTTACTCCGTCTAAGCTTATTGTGTTTGTTCCACAATATAATGAACCATTAATTGATATTGAAGAAATATTTAGTAACCCACTTGCAATAGAAGAATTAAGTGTTAACGTCTTTCCAGTATTAACCGCTATATTTTTGAATGAGCATGTGCCTGCATTGGTGTAAGTTGATGTCCCATTAAAAATTAGATTTAAAAAGTTTACTATCAAATAAACGCCTTGGTAATTCCCTCCTGCCTCTATGGATAAATTACCAGATATTGTTAAATTAACAGCACCAGAATTACTTCTTAAAACACCGCCATTCTTGATTGTAACGCTATTGATATTTGTACCAAAGCTAATATAAACATTGTGCGAAATCTCAACATCATCTGTGGCAGTAGGCACAACTCCCCCTACCCAAGTATTGACATTGTTGAAATCGCCATTTTGAGTTGTAACAAAAGTAGCACTAACTCCATTATAATATAAAGTTAGCGAAAATAATATGAAAAATAATAATCTCAATCCTAAGATATTATACTTTTTAATCCATTAATCATTTATTATATCGACCAAATTAGTTGAAAACTGAAATTATAAAGCCCAAAAAAAGTGATTTTCTTGGGCTTGTTTTTAGAAGAGGTTTATTAGTATCTATAACTACTTATTAATCAAATAGTTCCAGTATTTTATTATAACTTTACCTTTTGTGTTTTCGCCGTCATTCTGGATTTTCTTTAATTTTTTCTCGTTATTTGGTCCAGCGAGTACTTTCGGCATTTTGAAAGTTGGAACGTTAAATTCAATATTGACTAATGAAGGCATTGAGAATCCTCCAAATTCTTTATATTTTAGAGTTACATTGAAAGTCCCATTGTCTTTTGTTGTGATTTCTGCTTTTTTTACTAATTTTTCTGGTTTATCGACATATAAATCAACAAGTACAATTTCTTTTGAATCATTCGGTATGACCTTTAAATGAGTAAGTTGTTCATTATCAATTTTTTGATTTCCAATTAAAACTATTGTGCTTTTCATACTTAAAATTTCACCAATAAAATTTCCAGTTCCTTGTTTGGGTAACATCGAAAATCCTGGTATATCAATTTTCGTATTTTTAGGATATTCATAGTAAATTTTACCTTTTTTCTCTGGTGCGTCAAGGTAGTCTATATCAACATTTACTGAAATTTCGGCTTCGTAGGACCTTACTTTTTTATACTCTTCTAATATTTCTTTCACTAATTGATTACCATCATCTGACAAACAAAGTGTTGATGTTAATATAAAACTTAGTATGAAAAGTATATTTAATTTCATGATTTTATGTCCTTTTTATTGAAGTAAATAAAAGTAGCCCCTGTCAGAACTACAATATGCAAAACAAGAATGAGCGTTGAATTTATTAAAGTTGGAAAATCTATGGTCTTCTCAAATAATAAGATCCAAGCATTCATGTGAGTCGTAAATAGTAACCCTTGTAAAAAACTGAAAGAGCCAATATTAATTAAATTTAATATATTTAAAACAATTAAAATCGCCATTGTTGTAATTATTGGTCCTATCGAATTTTCTACGAATGACGAAAAGAAAAAAGAAATCGTATAAACAACTTGCATACTTAAAATTGAGTATAGAAATGCTAATTGGTATCTCCAAAATACATCCTCAACGGGTAAAATACTGATTATATAGCGGACAACTATCATATCGCCCGTTCCAAAGAGCAATATCCCTAGTCCTAAACCCAATATAAATAACCAAAGTACCATTAAAAAAACATATATTGATCCAGCTAAATATTTTGCACTGATTAATTGCAAACGTGAAATTGGTCTAACTAAAACTAATCTATATGTTCCAGATGTCGCTTCACCAGCAAGCATATCGCCACCTACAAGCGTTATCAGAAGAGGAACTTGAATAAATAAAAATTGCATTATTATTCTTGCAACCATATACCCATTCACCAACTCACCTTTGAAATCAAAAGATTCTTTCAAAACACGCGTACTTGCGTCAATTAATGTATCGCCTTCAGCAAGCATTGCTATATGAATTATTGGGACTAAAACACCTATTGCAATAAAGCCAATATATGTTCGCCATTTACTGAATATTTTAAAAAGTTCGAGCTTTAACAATCTAAGAAACACTATGTTCTCCCGTTAACTTTATGAAATATTCTTCCAATGAATTTATGCTATTTACTGAGTAAATATCTATATTCTTATTTCTCAATACGTCAATTATTTGTGGAATATCTTTTCTCACTGCCTCGATTTCAATCTTATTTTCTGTAATATTCTTGACTTGAAAGAAACTTGTATTGTCAAGTTTAAAATTTGGTGAAATCTCATTTGTTTCAATAAAAATCGTTGTTTGGGCATCTTTTAGCAGGTCATTGACTTTACCCTGCACAATAGTTTTGCCCTTATTTATTATTGCTAATGAACTCGCCATACTTTCAACTTCTTTGAGTATATGCGAACTAAGAAAAATAGTTTTGCCTTGATTGGTTGCTAAGTCAATTAATAAATTTCTTACTTCCCGCATTCCCTGAGGGTCTAGCCCATTTGTTGGCTCATCAAGAATAATTAAGTCTGGGTTATGAATTAGTGCTTGAGCTAAACCAAGTCGCTGTTTCATTCCGAGCGAATAAGTTTTAACCTTATCATTCTCTCGACCTTTCAGCCCAACTAGTTCAAGAGTTTCTAATAATTTTGTTTTACCAAAACTTCTTCCGTATAAATCTGAAAAGTATTCTAAATTTTTATATGCAGTTAAGTATAAATAAAAATCCGGCTTTTCAACTAATGCACCAACTTTTGAAAATAAATGTCTCGATTTAGGAGTAAGTTCTTTTCCAAAGAAATAAACTTTACCAGAGTCTGCTTTCAAAAGTGATAATATTACCCTAATAGTTGTAGATTTTCCTGCACCATTAGGACCTAAAAAGCCATAAATTTCACCCTGTTGGACCTTAACACTCAGCCCATCAACCGCCTTATATTTATTAAAACTCTTATGTAAATTCTCAATTTCTAATATTATTTCTTGGCTCATTATATTAATTGCATAAGAAAAGTAAATACAAAATTAATTAATTATCAGCAATTTCTTTAAAACCTACATTCATAAAAAAAAAGCCACCAATTTGGTGGCTTATAAATTATACTTTTCTTGTTACTGATTTACCCTGCATAAAAAGAAGTAAATAGTCTCTCGAACCTGCCTTAGAGTCTGTCCCTGACATATTAAATCCACCAAATGGATGAACATCAACTAAAGCACCCGTACATTTTCTATTTAGATATAGGTTGCCACAATGAAGTTCGTGTCTTGCTCTTTTTAGTTTTTCTTCGTTGTCAGTCAATATTCCACCTGTTAATCCATAGATTGTAGAGTTGAAAATTTCAATTGAATGTTCAAAGTCTTTTGATTTAATAAGCGATAAAACTGGACCGAAAATTTCTTCTTTCGCGATTGTATCGTTTTCGCCTGTCTCAATAACAGTTGGCTTGATATACCAACCAGAAGTGTTTTCGTCAGCACCACCATAAAGTAACTTACCTTCTTTTGAACCAATTTCAATATAGTTCATAATTGTTTTGAAAGCACCTTCATTAATAACAGGACCCGCACTGAAATTATCTTTTGCATCACCAACATTTAATGCTTTTGTTTTTTCGACTATTAATGGAACTACTTTATCCCAAACTGCTTGGTCGATGATTGCTCTTGAACCAGCAGAACATTTTTGACCTTGGAAACCAAATGCAGCTTTAACAACTTGGTCAGCAGCAAAATCTAAATCTTTAAATTCCGAATCAATAATCATAGCATCTTTTCCACCCATTTCGGCAATTACTCGTTTTAGCCAAATTTGACCTGGATTTACTTTCGCTGCTCTTTCGTTAATTCTAATTCCTACTTCCATAGAGCCAGTGAAAGAAATAAATCTTGTTTGTGGGTGATCTACTAAGTAATCGCCAGTTTCAGCACCAGATGCAACAAGAAAATTTAAAACACCAGCAGGTAAGCCAAGTTTATTCATTATATCAGCAAAAAGCCAACCCATCATTGGAGTATCAGAAGATGGTTTTAGAACTACGGTGTTTCCTGAAACAATAGCAGCTGAAGTCATACCTACTAAAATTGCAAATGGGAAGTTCCAAGGTGGAACAACAACACCAACTCCAAGTGGAATATAGAAATAATCGTTATCTTCGCCTTCAACTCTTGTCAACTCTTGTTTTTGAGAGTATCTAATCATTTCTCTGCCGTAAAACTCTAAAAAGTCAATTGCTTCGCAAGTATCAGCATCTGCTTCAACATAGTTTTTACCTGCTTCAGAAATCATCCAAGCATTAATTTCATATCTTCTGTCTCTAACCGCTTGTGCAGCTTTAAATAAGTATTCAGCACGAGTAGCTGCTGGAACATTTTTCCAAGTTTTAAAAGCTTCTTGAGCGGCTTTGTGTGCTGCTTCAGCTTCTGCTTGACCTGCTTTTTGGAAAGTTCCGATTAATTCAGATTTATTTGAAGGATTATAAGATTTAGTTTTTTTATCTGTAATTGATTCTTTGCCATTAATATAGTTAGGATATTCTTTTCCGAAACTTGCTCTAACTTTCTCGATAGCATCTTTTTGCTTAGCAAGTTGCTCAGCGTCTTTAAATTCCCAGACTTCTTGATTTTTAAATGGTGTCATAATTTCTCCTATTTTAAAGGTTTTGAATTTTTATATTTACAAAATTACGATAAATAATTCAGATTGTTATTATTTCAAAGTAGAGACGATTATGATTAGTTAATCATTGAAAGTTTTAAGAAGAAAGAGAGTTTATATCAAGTTAAATATTGTGGATATAAATTAGTTTTCTTTATATTTATTTTTTTGGATGTGAGGTTTTGAGAGAAGAGAACCCCACCCTGACCCTCCCCGTAGGGGAGGGAGTATTTGAAAAAGTCTCCAAGAACCCCACCCCGACCCTCCCCGTAGGGGAGGGAGTATCTGAATTTGTCTTTAAGTCCTCCCCTTCGGGGAGG